>JBKAGE010000052.1:0-75511 GCA_046290225.1 Bradymonadia bacterium
GACATTGACGAGGATGTCGCTGACTTCGCCAACATCCAGTAAGTCACGCATCTGACCATCGAACCCTGGCTTGAACTGCCAGGGTTCGATGACCTGCCCTTTTCTCAACTCCCCCACACATTCTGATGTCGTTTGGGCCTTTCAGAGGCACTGACCAGACATGCTCTTCTTGTAAAGTTGCAGCCTCGACCGTGGCAGTGGCATCACGTCTGCGCACGAACGAGGAGTGCCGCTGTGCTCGAGGTCGACAACCTGCTCAAGCGATATGGCGACCATGCCGCAGTCTCGGGGCTGACTGTTCGGGTAGAGCCTGGTACCATCTTGGGCCTGGTTGGCCCCAACGGTGCGGGCAAGACCACGGCCTTGAGGATGATCTGTGGGGTGATCCCTGCTGATGGTGGTCAAATCAAGGTGGCCGGGCATGCCATGAGTCGTCGAGGCAGGCTGGCGCGGCAGCATCTGGGTTTCGTACCTGCAGAGCCTGCCTTGCTCGACGATCTCACCGTCGAGGAGCACTTGCGTTTCATTGGGCGGCTGTATGGTGTGGAAGATGTGCCCAGCCACGCCCATGCGCTCCTCACTGACATGCAACTCGTCGATCATCGACGCGCGTTGCCCGAGGCGCTCTCCAGGGGCATGCAGCAAAAGCTGATGCTCGCATGTGCGCTGTTGCACCGACCTGCTGTCCTGGTGCTCGACGAGCCGTTCACTGGTCTTGATCCCGAGGCCATTCGGCGGCTGAGAGAGCGTATACGACGTGCTGCCGATGAGGGGGCATCTGTTGTCATCAGCAGTCATCTGTTGGGCCTGGTTGAGCAACTCGCTGATCGACTGTTGTTGTTGTCCCGGGGTCGTAAGATCGCAGAGGGCACTCTGGCTGAGCTGACAGCGCGTAAGGCTGAAGGTCAGCGTGATTTGGAGTCACTCTTCTTCGAACTGACCGGCAGAGCCGGATGAGATCGGCCACCCTCTACTACCTGTACTCCAGCACCCTGAATCAGGGCCGGCGATGGCTGAAGAGGTTGAGGCGCCCGCAATATGGCCTCGTGGTCGCTGTCGCCCTCGCCTGGATGATCGGCACCCGGGTGGGCATCTTCGCCGAGGCCGATGATGTGCTCGTCGAGCCTTCTCCTGCCCTCATGGGTGGGATCATGCTGGGTGGGGCATGGGCTCTGGGGATCATGCTGTCTCTGCGGTGGATCATGGGTGTGAGGGGCATAGACCGCGGGTTGCCTCGGGCTGCAGCGCCGTTGTGGATCTCCACGCCGCTCTCCACAGGCGACTTGATGGTGATGCGTACGCTGAGGGCTCAAGGGCCCTTGCTCCTCTCATGTGGGGTGATTTGGGGGTATGCCGCTCTGGGTGGGCTGCCCCTCGGTGGTTTGCCGCTGGCGCTCACCGCATGGTTGGTGGGCACCTCTGTCACGTTGCACGAGGGCGTGGTCCTGTTGGCGGTGGCCCGCCCTGTGGCGCAGTGGATCAGACGCTTGATGCGTGCTGTGGGTGGGTTGATGCCCCCCGTGATTCTCGTGGCTGCTGTGGGCCCTCTACCACCGATGAGCCTCGAGCCTGCTGCGTGGATGGATTGGTTGTCGGTGGCCGAGCCGTCAGGTCCGCTCGCATGGATCACTGCGCCAGTGTTCGCCATCGCCCAGATGCCCCTGAGTCAGACGATGGAGGAGCTGCTGCACCATGGCGTCGGTGCAGGCGCACTGCCCCTGGCCCTCGTGGTGCTGACATTGTTCATGAAGGGCGTTCACCCTGGAGAGATTACGCTGGGGGAGACTGGTGGGCGCCGACGGGCAGCGACTTCACTCGCCCCCTGGGCGCTGAAGATACGCTTGCCGTTGAAGCGACGTGGCCCTCGCTGGCGGGCGTTGGTCTGGCTGATCTCCACGCCTGTGTTTCGTCGAGATTTGCCCACGCTGCTGGGTCTGTTCGGGGCGCTGTGGTTGGGGGCGATGGTGGGGTTGATGGGCACCAGCCCTGCCTTCGCTGTCGTGCGCCGTTTGATGACGATGTCTCTGGTGATGTCGTTGTTGGTCCTGCCGTTCACCGGACCTGGGTTGCTGCGGGCCGATTTGCGGGTGCTCCTGGCCCGTGTGGAGCTGGTGCGGGCGCTGCCTCTCTCGGGCGCTGAGCTGGTGCGGGCGGCAGTGTATGCCCCTGCGGCGCTGATGCTGTTCATCGAGGTGATGCTCATGGCCATGGTGACCTCTCTCATGACAATGGGCGTCGTAGGGGGCAGGACGGTGATGCGCCTGTCCGAGCACCTCTTTGACTTGTTGTATGTATTGCCTGCTGTGTTTGTGGTGATCCTTGTGGCCTTCACTGCCCAGAATGCCCTGGTACTCATGTTTCCTCGATGGTTCGTGACTCCAGGGGCACGGAGTAGCGTAGGGGTGCCGGCAGGTGCTGATGGGCGCACATTGCTCGCCGGCCTGGCGTACGGGGTGGTCTTCGCGTTGTTGGCGACGCCCCCTGTCCTGGTGGCGGGTGGGGCGGCGTTGTTGTCGGTGGCGCTGGGCGCCGAAGCACAAACCCCTTGGGTGATTTGGGGGTTCACGCTCGCTGGTCTGGTGGTCGTAGAAGCGACCCTGCGTTTGCTGGGTCGACACCTGGACAAGGATTTCGATCCCGATCTGCCCTGAGTGGTGTGCCCGTGGTAGACCAGAGTATCTCTGATGATGGAGTGCTCAGTGTCCGATCGAAGTTTCCGTATGTTGTTCTCTGTAGACACAGAGTCTGATGCGTTGCCCATCTGGCCAGTGACCACTGTGGCATTCGGTGACTGGATGGCGTCGATGGCGCCCCGCCATCAGGCCTTCTTGAAGACTACGGGGTTCACGGGCCGAGCAGGACAGCTCGCGCTGTTGCCTGGAGCTGATGGGGCCATCGAGGGGGCCGCTTTTGGCCTCGGGCAGCTGAGTGATCCGTTCTGTGCGGCCACGCTGTCTGCTCAGCTGCCTTCAGGCTGTTGGGCGCTCAAGGCACCCATCGGTGAGCTCACCATGCATCAGGTGGCGTTGTCGTGGGCCCTGGGGACGTACGCCTTCGATCGATACACCCGCAAGCCAGATGCCGAGTCCAAGCAGCACCCACAGCTCCACATGAGCGAGGCGGCCATCGTCGACGCTGTGGTGGCTGAAGCAGAGGCCATGGCGTGGGTGCGCGATCTGGTGAATACCCCTGCCGCTGACATGACACCCGCCGATCTCGCCGCCGAGGTGGCGCGCCTGGCAGAGCGCCATGGTGCTGCGTACGATGAGATCGTCGGTGATGCGCTGGTGGACGAGGGCTACCCCATGGTGCACGCCGTGGGCCGTGCCGCAGATGTGGCACCCCGCATCTCGTGGCTCACCTGGGGGGAGGACGCACACCCCAAAGTGACGCTGGTGGGGAAGGGGGTCTGTTTCGACAGTGGGGGGCTGAACCTCAAGCCCGGCGCCTCGATGCGCAACATGAAGAAAGACATGGGCGGCGCGGCCCACGTGCTCGGGCTGGCGTCGCTCATCATGGGGGCAAAGCTGCCTGTGAGACTGCGCGTGATCGTGCCTGCGGTGGAGAACGCCATCGGCGCAGGTGCCTTTCGCCCGGGTGATGTGCTCTCAAGTCGAAAGGGCCTCACCGTGGAGATCGGAAATACCGACGCCGAGGGCCGCTTGATCCTCGGCGACGCGCTGGCCTTCGCCGACGCCGAGTCACCTGACTTGCTCGTGGACATGGCCACCCTCACAGGTGCTGCACGGGTGGCCCTCGGCCCTGAGCTGCCGCCGTACTACACGCGAGATGCCGACTTCTCTGCATCCCTGGAGCGTCACGCAGAGCAGGCCCATGATCCTGTATGGCGCATGCCGCTCTGGGCGCCCTATGAAGACATGCTCGATTCACCCATCGCCGACGTCTGTCACATCGGCAACAGCCCTAAGGGCGGGTCGATCACCGCCGCGCTCTTCCTCGGGCGCTTTGTGGAGCACGCCAGGACCTGGGTGCACCTCGATGTCTACGCCTGGAACGACAAAGGCCGACCCGGCCGCCCAGCGGGTGGAGAAGCTCAAGGCTTGCGGGCGCTCTTTCACGCCATCGCCGAGCGCTACAGTCTGTAAACGATGGAAGCGTTGATCTTCGGCTTGTTGGCTTTTGCTGCCCTCACTGGGCTCAGATACGCATCGGCGCGTCAGATCAAAGACGCTCACAGACAAGCGGCCGAGAAGCTGGGCATGGTGGCTCAACTGGGTCGCACCTTCGAGACCCGCGAGCGCATCGACGGCGTGCTGGAAGGCTTCGATGTGCGCATCGAGAGTCGAGAGGGCACTGAAAAGAAGAACAGCAACAAGAAGGTCACCTGCTTCGAAGTCGACTCTGGCGGGTTGATCCCCAACACCATCAAGTTCAGCCGCGAGGGGTTCGGCACCACGCTCGGTCGCATCGTGGGTCGAGGCGATCTCGAAGTGGGCGATGCCGACTTTGACCGCGCGGTCTTCATCCAGGGGCCGTCGCTGATTCTGTACGCCGTACTCGACGCCAAAACACGGTCGATGCTGCAGCGGCACATCGAGGAATACGATCTCTCGGTGGGGGAGGGGCGCGCCAGGGCCGAAAGCACCGAGCGTGTGCGGCGCGCCGAGATCATTGTGGGCCAGATCAAGTCGATGGCCGTGCTCACCGAGCGATTGTGTGTTCGGCGTCGCGACGAGATCCCCGCTCGACTGAGGCGAAACGTCGAGAGTGATCCGTTCCACGTGATTCGGGGGCGGTGCTTGTCCATGCTGCTCGAGCATTACCCGGATCACGATCAGACCGCCCTCGCCGCAGAGGTGGCGCTGCAGGATTCGGAGCCCGAGGTCCGGGTGCTCGCTGCCGAAGCGCTCGGCGCAGAGGGGCTGCCTGTGCTCTGGTCTCTGGTCTCTGACGCCCGAGCCACAGATGAGGTCAGGGCTCGGGCATTCTCCCAATGGTCGGCCCAGAATGTGGCTGCGACGACACAGCTCGAGGGGGTGCTCCAGGACTTGGGACCTCACATCGGTAAGGTACCCCTGTTGTCGGCCCACCTCTTCAGGGCGTGCCTTCAGCTCCCACCGGGTGATTGGAGCACTCTAGATGCGCTCCTCGGCCGCCTCGCCCCCCATGTGGCATCAGAGGCTGCGGAGGCACTCGCCCATGCTGTGGTTCACATTGCCCAGCCTGGTCAATGCACGCCCACCTTGTTGGCGGTGCTCTCCATCGAGCATTTGAAGACCCGTTTGATCGCTGCGGAGGCGCTGGGCCGTCTGGGTGATCGTCGCGCACTGGCGCCTCTCGAGCGTTGTACTCAGGGGTTGCTCACTGATGGTGAGCTCAAACGCACAGCTCGGGCGGCCATGGAGGCGATCGACGCCCGAGAGGCACACGTTCAGCTCGGTGGGCTCTCTGTTGTCGACGAGTGCGAGCGCGAAGGCGCTTTGAGCTTCGACGAGCGAGGCAAGCTGTCCGAGATCAAAGCAAAACGGGCTGCAGATGGTACACCTGCAGGGGTGAGCACACCGAAGACACCTGAGTCATGACGAGGGCATGCCGATGAGATGGGTTTGGGTCGCTGTCATCTGCACGTGCCTGTGCACCCCGGCTTGGGCCGAGCGTGGAGAAGACACGGTCTTTCTACAAGGTGAGCTGTACACCTCTGTTCTGACAGAGACAGACGAGGGGGCGCGGCTGGCGAACGCCTTTGGCGGCAGCATCAAAGCGGGTCGCCGGTGGGGGCGGTGGGGTGTCTTTGGCCAGATCGAACAATCTGCGTGGCGATCACCTGGGGTAGAGGAGGGCGAGTTTGAACTCTATGGGGCGCTGAACATCGGCCCTGGAGGTGAGGTCCTCTTCGCGGACGGGCTCGCGAGAACCAGCGTCGCCGTCGGGCTGTCGATGCTCAACTGGTCCACGCCCACGGACGAGGCATGGCAGAAAGGCGTCTTCCTCGACGTGCGCCCTGGCGGGTTCCGATTCGAGATCGACGATCGTTGGCTGATCAACGTCGATCCGATCTCCTTCACATTGTTGATGCCTGCCCTCGACGGGATCCCCCTCGTGGAGTTCGAGTATCGCACCACCATCGTCGCCGAATACACGCTGTAGGAGGTCCCATGATGTCTCGCCTCTGGCTGTGCGTGTCGTGCATGTTGATCCTTACGACGGGCGCACGGGCCTTCAGCCTCGACTCCGGGTTGACCACTTCGTGCCACGAGCGGATCACCACCACCAGTATGCTCACGTTGTTGTCGGCCTTCGAAGGGCAGCCCCTGCCGGTGCAGGTGCCCGAAGACGACACATGGCGAAAGCTCACCCGGCCTTTCTTCACCGAGCAGCTGCTCAACGAGTTCCCCGCGCTGAGAGAAGAGACCTTTCAGTTCGTCTTGTTCAGCATCATCGTCGGTGTGCGGGCTCCAGATACCGAGGGGCACTCGGTGCTCGATCTCAACGCCTTGCGCCGGGTGCATGGCGATCCTGATCCTCGTGGCCAGTATGCCCACGCTCTGCGTGGACCCGCCGACGACCACGAGATGGGCAACCTCAACGCCGTCGAGGGCACCCGAGAGGCCATCATCGAGCTGCTGCGTGAGGCCCTGGAGACCGAGGCGGGGCTCACCGGAGAGTTGATCTTCGAGGCGCAGATCTCACTCGATTTCTATGGGGCCATCAAGGTGGAGGTCTGGCGGCCGGCCTATTTGCTCGGTCGAGCGCTCCATGCGCTGCAGGACAGCTTCGCCCATACCCTGCGCAGTGACGATCTCACTCGGATCGTGCACGTGATGAACTACGTCGACGCCATCGGCGGTCACCTCAAAGAGGAGCGGGACGGCATGGCGCACTCCGACTCCATCGACGACTGCGAGAACGGCGTGGAGCCCATCGTGGACGCGGCGGAGATGGCCACCGCCGACATGGCTCGGGCCTTCGGGCTCGCTGCCCAGGCGCAAGATCCTGTCATCGCCCGGGCGCTGATCGGCGAGGTGCTTGATGCATGGTTGACCTATGAGCCCGGGTGCACGCTGGCCAACGATTATTGTGACTCGGTCTGGCTCGACAAGGCCCGAGAGGAGCAGACTGGCCCCTACCTCGAAGCGATCTTCGGGTGCTCTACCCGGCCCGGACAGCCCGGAGGCGTGTTGCTGGGGCTGGTGGTGCTGCTGGGCCTGATGCGTCGACGCGCTCTGGGCGTGGTGGCGCTGTTGCTCTGTGTCGCGCCTCAGAGCGCCCATGCACTGTGGCCGCCAGACGGTGGTTTCGTCAGCCTCGAAGGCCACGGATCTGCCCTGAGCGATGCCCCTGACCGAGCCATCATCTCACCGACGGTGGGGTGGGGTCTTCGAGGCGGCGCGCGGTGGGACAAATGGGGGGCCTTCGTGCACGTGGAGCGCAACCACTGGCTTCAGCTGGAGCGCTCGGGGAAGTTCGTGCCGGGCAGCCTGAACACGGGCCTGGGCGTGGAGCTGATCTCTGGCGGCGGGTTCATCCGCTCGTCGTTCACCATCGGTATGTCGATCCTGATGTACGACACGCTGCTCGATGACAAAGGCACCGTAGGCGGTTTCACCGACATGCGCCCGATGGGCCTGCGCTGGGAACTGGCAGAGGGAGTGAGGTTGGCCTTCGATCCGCTCTCTTTCGCGGTGGTGGCGCCGGTGCCTCTCGGTGAGGCGCCCTTGCGGCTGTTCGAGTATCGGACCCTGCTTGGAGTGGAGTGGGCCCCCTGAGGCCTGATCTCATGAACGAGATACTGGTCTCAGGCGTGTTGTCTCACATACGGCTCACGAATGAGTCACGTGGAGACAAGAGCGCTCGCGCTCGCAGCGCCATGCGCTGAGCGAGGGGCAAGCAGGGGTAGAGGTCCATCATGGCGGTGGACAAGAACAGGTCGGCAGGGTTCTTGGTGCGGATGGCATCGTCCTGGACCTGGGCGGCGGCGGGGATTACGGGAAACTGCATGGGACTCTCCTCGAGAATGTGTTGATGGTTCACCCGAGTAGAGGTGCCCCCCTACTCGGCGCCCTCGAGAGCGGCATGCTCCGTCGAGGGCGGCGGTTTCTACGCCTCTTGCACAGGAAGATCAACTCCTGGCAGGTCGATTTGAGAGTCGATGCGCGAGAAACGGCTCAACGGCAGGGCTTGGAGGTATGGTCCAAGTGAACTGAGAGCGGCTTGAGTGCCTGCTGCAGCCTCAGGCCCGTGGCCCGTGTGCAGGTTATATTGGCTGGCTACTTCTTCACCTTGGTGGTTTGCCCGGCGCGGACCGTGAAGGCTTTCTGACCCACCGTGTAGCCGCCTACGGGCAGCCAGCCTTTGAACTTGCCCTTCTTCTTCACCTGAGAGGCTGCGGCCTCGACGAGCTTGCGGTGTACCGGGTCAAAGGGCATCCCCCCATCAGGGGTGAGGGCGTTGCCCTTCTGCTTCTTGATCTTCACCTGGCCGAAGCTCTTTTTCACATAGCCAAGCTCGTCCCTGCCCTGAGCACCGGCCCGCTTGAGGCGCTCGATCCATTCGGCGACGTCGGCGTTCTCCTTGGCCGACTGGGCACCAGTGACATGGGTCTGGGCTTTGATGGTGACCTTCTTGAGCTTCATCAGCTGCTTGTAGTTGCGCTCCACACCGCCCCAGTGGTTCTTGCGAGCAAGCTTGCTGATCTCTTCCTCGAGGCGGTGGGCCTCGGCCTGGTTCTTGGACTTCTTGGCGTAGGCGGTGCCGCTCACCGCGAAGAGGCTGATCAACAGCCACACCGTCATTTGGCCGAACTTCATACTCACTTCTCCTTTGAGGATCCCTGCATACGAGCTGCCCCGATGAAGGCGCTCTACCGCTTCAACGTGCAATCAGAAGACAAACATAAGCGAATGGTCATGTCAGACCTCACCCAGAAGGGGGCGCTCAGTATCCCAAAGCCAGCTCGAATCTGTCCCGCAGCGCTTCGAGTACCTTGATGCGGGCAAAGCGTTTGTCATTGCCCTCAATCACCGTCCAGGGCGCCAGGGGTGTGTGCGTGCGCTGCAGCATATCTTCCACAGCCACCTCGTAGGCCCCCCACTTCTCGCGGTTGCGCCAGTCTTCTGCTGTGAGCTTCCAGCTCTTGTGGGGGGTGATCGCTCGGGCGTCAAAGCGGCGTTTTTGCTCGTCAGGTGTGATGTGGATCCAGAACTTCTGCACGATGACACCATGCTCCACGAGCTCTTGCTCGAAGAGATTGATCTCGCGATAGGCCCGCTGCCACTCGGCGTCAGTGGCGAAGCCCTCGACACGCTCCACGAGCACCCGGCCGTACCAGCTGCGATCAAAGAAGGTCACCCGGCCGTCCCGGGGAATGTGGTTCCAGAACCGCCACAGGTAGTGGTGGTCCAGCTCCTCTTTTGTCGGCGCCGCGACGGGTACGATCCGAAAGTGTCGGGCATCAAGAGCGGGCAGAATCCGTCGAATCGCTCCGCCCTTGCCTGCTGCATCCCAGCCTTCGAAGACCACCACCGCCGACTTGTGCTCTGCTTGAGTCCTGCGATGAAGGATGTGCAAGTGGCGTTGGGCCTCTGCGAGCTGATGCTTGTAGTCGGCCTTGGGCAGTTGTTGGCGCATGTCCAGCGTGGGCAAGAGCGGATTGGCGGGGGCAGGCCAGGGCCGGGCAGGCTCGGGCGCAGGAGTCACGCCATTCAACCGCTGCTCGATGGCCTCGAGAATCAGCGCGCCGACGTTCAGGTTCCGGCGACGCGGATCTGAGGCGTCGACGATGTGCCACGGCGCCCGCACGCTGTGGGTGGCGTCGACGATCTGCTCGGAGTATTTGATGAACCGGTCGTACCGCCCCCAGTTCTCCCAGTCCTTCTCTTTGACGCGCCATCGCTGCAGCCGATCACCCTCCAGAGATTCGAGGCGGGATTTCTGGTCTGCTTTGTCGAGGTGCAGCCAGATCTTGATGATCAGAGCACCATCGTCGACGAGCATGTTCTCGAGGGTACAGATCTCGTCGAGCTTCTCTCGAAAGACGCTCTTTTTGATGCGCTTGTAGACGCGATCGACCAACGGGCGGGAGTACCAGGCACTCAGATAGAGCCCGATCTCACCCCGAGGGGGCAGGTCTTTCCAAAACCGCCAGAAATCAGGCCGCTCTCGCTCGCCTTGGGTGGGCGTGTCGAAGGCTCGGGTGGTGATGTTGCGGGGATCCATCCACTCGTTGAGCAGGTTGACCATGGTGCCCTTGCCGGCTTTGTCGACGCCGGAGAACAAGATCAAGACAGGGTGCTTGCTCTCTTTGAGTCGGGCTTGGGCAGAGAGCAGCCGCTCGCGCAGCTCGATCTCTTGGGCCTCGTAGTCTTTGCGGGTGATGGGGGAGGGCTTCTCAACGTCGTCGAACCACATCTGCTGCTGTCCCTCACGTGCTCGGTCGTGCACTTCGGTCATTTAGATAGCACAGGGCTCGGCAGAAGAGAGATCCGTGACTGGACCAAAAGAGCGAGAGGGGTTTCTCAGCTCTGGGCCATCTTTCGAAGCACGGTGTGGAGGATGCCGCCGTTGCGGTAGTAGTCCACCTCGACGGGGGTATCGAGGCGGCAGGTGGTCTCGAAAGTCACAGTGGAGCCATCGGACCTGGTCGCCGTCACCGTGATGTTGGAGAGAGGTTCCACATCGTCGGTCACGGGGATGCTGAACACCTCGGTGCCGTCGAGACCCAGGGAGTTACGGGTGTCGCCCTCGGCGAAGACCAGGGGCAGCACACCCATGAACACCAGGTTCGAGCGGTGGATACGCTCGAAGCTCTCGGCGATGACCGCCCGTACACCAAGCAGGTAGGTGCCCTTCGCCGCCCAGTCACGGCTCGAGCCCATGCCGTAGTCGGTGCCGGCGAGGACCACCAGGGGGATCCCCGCGGACTTGTAGGCCATGGCGGCGTCGTAGATGAAGCTCACCTTGCCAGGCTCTGCGCCGTGGCCCTCGGGGCCCATGTACGTGGTGTAGCCACCCTCGGTGCCCGGGGCGAGCTCGTTGCGCATGCGGATGTTGGCGAAGGTGCCGCGAGTCATCACGCGGTCGTTGCCGCGGCGGGAGCCGTAGCTGTTGAACTGACCCTGGGTGACGCCCTTGGACAGCAGGAACTGACCGCCGGGGGTCTTGGGATCGATGGCGCCCGCAGGGCTGATGTGATCCGTGGTGATGGAGTTCGCCGCCCGCACGAGCACCTTGGCGCCCTCGATGGGGGCGATGGGGGTCACCTCGAGGGGCATGTCGACGAAGAAGGGAGGCTCCTGCACATAGGTGGAGTCCTCATTCCAGTCGTAGACCGCTGAATCGGTGACCGCGACATCCTGCCAGCTTTGTGGGCCCAGCAGGCCTGCGGCGCCGTAGCGCTCCAGGAACTGCTCCCGGGTCACGCACTCGCTCATGATGGCTTCGATCTCGTCCATCGTGGGCCAGATGTCCTTGAGGAACACATCTTGACCGTCAATGCCCTTGCCAATCGGATCCTGGGTCAGGTTCACGTCGAGGGTGCCCGCGATGGCGTAGGCCACCACGAGAGGGGGCGAGGCGAGGTAGCTGGGCTTCACCAGGGGGTTCACCCGGCCCTCGAAGTTGCGGTTGCCCGAGAGCACCGCGCCGGCGAGCAGGTTGTTGGCCTTGATGGCCTCGGCCACCTCGGGGATCAACGGGCCGGAGTTGCCGATGCAGGTGGTGCAGCCGTAGCCCACGGTGTGGAAGCCCAGGGCCTCGAGATCGACCGTGAGGTTGGCCTTGTCGAGGTAGTCGGTCACCACGCGAGAGCCCGGAGCCAGTGAGGTCTTCACCCAGGGCTTCCGGGTGAGGCCCAGGGCCCGGGCCTTGCGGGCTACGAGGCCGGCGGCCACCAGGACCGAGGGGTTGCTGGTGTTGGTGCAGCTGGTGATGGCGGCGATGACCACCGAGCCGTCGCCAATGGTGCAGTCGGCGGTGGAGCCGTCTTCCATGGTGATGGTGATGTCAGCAGTGTCGACATCTCCGGGCTTGCCGTAGGTCTCGCCCTTGTGCACGCCCCAGCTGCCCTGAAGCTCGCTGAGAATGACGCGATCCTGCGGACGCTTGGGCCCGGCGAGGGAGGGCTGCACGGTGCCCATGTCCAGCTCGAGGGTGGCGGTGTACTTCACCGGGGCCTCGTCGTCGCGCCAGAGGCCCTGGGCCTTGCAGTAGGCCTCGACGGTGGCGATGCGCTCAGCACTGCGGCCCGTCTTCTCCATGTACTCGAGGGTGCGCTCGTCGATGGGGAAGAAGCCCATGGTGGCGCCGTACTCCGGGGCCATGTTGGCGATGGTGGCGCGGTCGGGCAGGCTCATGGCGGTGAGGCCGGGGCCGTAGAACTCGACGAACTTGCCCACGACGCCGTGCTTGCGGAGCATCTGGGTCACGGTGAGCACGAGATCGGTGGCTGTAGCCCCCTCGGCGAGCTCGCCGGTGAGCTTGAAGCCCACCACCTCGGGCAACAGCATGTAAATCGGCTGGCCGAGCATGACGGCCTCGGCCTCGATGCCGCCCACACCCCAGCCCACGACGCCGAGGCCGTTGATCATGGTGGTGTGCGAATCGGTGCCCACGAGGGAGTCGGGGTAGGCCACGGTGCTGCCGTCATCGTCGGTGCTCGTCATCACCGCCTTGGCGAGGTACTCCAGGTTCACCTGGTGCACGATGCCGGTGGCCGGAGGCACCACCTCAAAATTCTCGAAGCTGTTCTGGCCCCACTTGAGGAACTCGTAGCGTTCTTTGTTCCGCTCGAACTCGATCTGCGCGTTGAGGTCGAGGGCCTTGTGGCTGCCGAACTTGTCCACCTGCACAGAGTGGTCGATGACCAGATCGCAGGGGACCTGGGGGTTGACCTTCTGCACGTCGCCGCCGAAGCGGGCCATGGCGCTGCGCAGGGCGGCGAGGTCGACAACTGCGGGCACACCGGTGAAGTCCTGCAGCACCACGCGGCCGGGCTTGAAGGGGATCTCCACCTCGCCGACGTTGGTGGCATCGTAGTTGGCGATGGCTTTTACGTGATCTTCGGTGATGGCGAAGCCGTCGAGGTTCCGCAGGCAGGCCTCGAGGAGCACCTTGATGGAGTAAGGCAGGGTGTTGATCTGCCCCACGCCGGCCTCGGCGAGCTTGCTCAGTGAGTACACCCCGAGGCTGCCCTCGGGGGTGTCGACGGTGGTTTTGACCTTGAACGGATCGAGCTTGGCCATCTGGTGTCTCCTTCGCGCTGGATTTTCCCCGGGAAAAGTACGCCGCATGGGGGTTGGGGACAAGGGGAGGCGCCCTTAAAGAGAGTTTTCGGGCACGGGCACGGGCACGGGCACGGGCACGAGTTGAGTCGTGCGTGGTCTGAGGGGGAATGTATTTGTTTTTGATGGTGTTTTGGGGGTTACCAGATGTCGGTGGTCATCCAGCCCTTTGGGGCTCGGGTGTATTGCGTGCGGGTGTGGGGTTGGGTTTGGAGATCGAGGCGGATGACGTGGGTGACGGTGAGCACGCCGATGCGGAAGTGCTCGGCGGGGGTGGAGAGATCGCTGGGTGGGGTAGGAGGGTATTGGGTTTTGGGGGATCTGGGTGCGCCCCAGAAGAAGCTCTGACGCATGTTGGGGCTGATGTTGGCCCAGGCCTGGTGCACGTCTTCGATGGTGCTGTCGGGGCCGTGGAGTTCGATGGTGCCTTGGAGCCGGAACTGTAGCCAGGGCTTGACGAAGTACCAGCAGAGCTCGGCTTGGGGGTTGACGAGCAGCTGTTGGGCTTTTTCGGTGCGGTTGTCGGTGTTGAAGAGCAGCTGCCCGCTCTCAGGGCGCACCTCACGGATCACCATGGTGCGCACCTGAGGGCGCCCTTCCGGGGTGATGGTGGCGAGCTGGGTGAAGCGGGTGCTGGGATCGGCGGGGTCGAGGTGCGTGAGGAGCTCTTGGGCCCAGAGGGCGGGGGTCGGTGTGTTCATGTGGGGAGGATGCATGAGCACGGGCGGGGAAGTCAGCCCCTTTCAGCCGACCTCGAAGATGCGCGGCTGCCCCTGGCCTGAGACATTGATCAACGGGGCGTGCCATGTGGGGTCGAGGACGGTCTTGAAGCGGTGGGTGTGTCCACACAACCGTAGCTTGAGCGAGGGGGTGTGGGTCATCCAGTGGCCCTGGGCGCTGGGGAGGCTTGCATCCCAGCCCATATAGAAATTGAGGAAGTCGTATTTGGCCGAGTGCCCGTAGAGGCACATCCGCGCATCAGGGGCGGTGTGTGTCATGAGCACGACGTCGTCGACCTGATTCGAGATCTCATCGAACTGTGCCTTGAGCGTGGCCTGGCACAGATCGAAGAGGGCCTGTGAGCTGATGTCCATGCGCGCCTCGCCCAGCTCGCTTCGTGTCCACGCATCAGCCATCTCTCGTGCCTCAGCGAAGGTCCGCGGGGTGTCTCCGGAGGGGTCGGCCAGGATGGGGGTTTTGCCCCAGAGCGAGCCATCGAACCAGCCCAGGTTGCCGAGGAACGCCACGCCGTCGACGATGGCAGGTGCATGATCCAAGACGTGGATGCCGAAGGGGGCCGCGAGCAACTGTGCTTCTGCGGCATACCCGCTGATGGGGCCCTCGAGATCTTCGAGATCGTTGTTGCCCACGACCCAGAGTTTCTCTTTGACGGGGATCTCTGCGAGCAGGTTGAGCACCTCGTCCTGAAACCTGTGATCGGGTGAGGGCTCGGCGAGATCGCCTCCCAGTAACAATACGTCAGGTGACTCTCTGTGTGCGGTCTCGATGGCCTGTTTGATGGTGTCTGCGGCCCACGTGCCCCACTTGCCATGGTGCAGATCGGAGAGGGTCATGATGGTGGTCATTGCGCATTGCCTGTCTTATGCCGATCAACACACTCTTTGTTGCTCAGCCATTGCCGATCGTGTGTGTAGTGATAGGCAAGCTGGTCAGGCGGGTACATATGATTCTGACCCACGGGGCAGGCCTGTCGGATCGCCGCCCAGCGGGGCCATTGGGCCTTGACGGCCTCTGCGGTGAGTGGGCAGTCAGCCATGACCTCTGCCAGAGCGGGTCTGCAGCCACCTTCGCACCCATGACAGGGCGGCGCTGGCTCGACGTGGGGTATGCCCTCGATGCCCTCGAATGTGAGTACTGCCCTCAGCCCGATCCACGGACCGTACTCCGGATGCACGATGAGGTGGGCTGGAGACTTCCACCCCAAACCCGCGTCGACGGCGAGGCGTTGAAGGGGTGGAGGGGTGGTGCTGTGCCCCCAGTCGACGTGAATCGGTGTCGCGCTGTCGTGGATCGCGCGCTCGATGACCGACTCTACATAGGCATCGAGCGGGTGCTCGGTGTGTTGGAGCGCTGGGGTTACTCGGAGCGCTGAGATGAAGGCTGGCCACAGCGCTCGGGTGTTGCCCACGAGCCAGCGCAGCTCGGGACCAGGGATGGGGGCGATGAGATCGAGGCCCCCACGAGCGAGGGTCTGCTCAAATTGGCCTAGAGCAAGCGCTTGATCCACTTCACCTTCTTCTCGTCGTAGGGCGGGTAGAGCAGCGACGGGTCGATGGCCGTGGGCTTGCTCAGCACCGAGCGGCGATGGCTGAAGACCTCGAACGAGGCCTTGCCGTGATAGGCCCCCATACCGCTCTCGCCGACGCCGCCGAAGGGCAGGCCCGGCACCGCCAGATGCATCATGCAGTGGTTGATGGCCCCACCGCCGGCGCTGGTGCGGTCGATCATCTGTTGGGAGATGCCCTTGTCAGAGGCGAAGACGTACATGGCCAGGGGCTTGGGCCGGGCGTTGATGAAGGCCACGGCCTCGTCAGGGCCGGGGACCGACATCGTGGGCAGCAGCGGGCCGAAGATCTCATCGGCCATGACCGCTGACTCCGGCGAGGTGTGCTTGAGCACTGTGGGGGCGATGAATCGATCTTCGGCGTCGGCACTGTCGGGGCCACCAGTGACGATCTCGCCAGCCTTGTCGTCGAAGAGACCCATCAGCCGGGCATGGTGCCGCGTGTTGATGACCCGGCCATAGTCGGGGCTCTTCTGCGGGTCGTCGCCATAGAAGTCGTGCAGGGTCTGTTTGAGCTGGTCGATGAACCGATCGTAGATGGCCTCGTGCACGAGCAGGTAGTCCGGGGCGACGCAGGTCTGGCCTGAGTTGGAGAACTTGCCCCAGGCGATGCGCTTGGCTGCCACCTCGAGGTTGGCGCCCTTGTCGATGTAGACCGGGCTCTTGCCCCCGAGCTCGAGGGTGACAGGGGTGAGATGTTTGGCGGCAGCAGACATCACGATGCGGCCCACGGTGCCATTGCCCGTGTAGAAGATGTGGTCGAATCGCTCGGCGAGCAGCGCGGTGGTCTCGGGTACGGCGCCCTCGACGACGGCGATGGCGTCAGTGTCGAGGTACTTGGGCAGCAAATCGGCCATGAGGGTCGAGGTGGCCGGCGCAACCTCGGAGGGCTTCACCACTGCGCAGTTCCCCGCGGCGAGGGCGCCGAGCAGGGGGGCCATGGCGAGCTGGAAGGGGTAGTTCCAGGGGGCGATGACGAGCACCACACCCAGGGGCTCCCGATGGATCTTGCTGGTGCCGGGCTGGGCCACGAGGGGGGTGGAGACCTTCTCGGGCTTCATCCACTTCGACAGCCGTTTGGCGATGTAGTCGACCTCACCGACGACGTAATGGATCTCGGTGCTGAAGGCCTCGATGTAGGGCTTGCCGAGATCCTGGCCGAGGGCTTCGGCGATGGCACCCTCGTGATCCTGGCACATCTTCTTGAGGGCCTGCAGTTGCTCGAGCCGCCACTGCAAAGTCTTGGTCTTGCCGGTGTTGAAGGTGTCGCGCAGCCCGGCGACGAGGGCGGGGATGCGAGAGATGATCTCTTCGGGGGTGAGATCCCGGCTGACCTTGATGTTCATGGCAGGGCTCCTGGGCAAGGCTCTCGTGGGGTGATGACCGAGAAGGTTAGCAGGTTACAGGCGCCTTCGCACTGTGGTGAGCTGTTGCGCACGCCGCTGCTGAAAGATCCGGAGAAAGATCTGGTGAGAGGTCTGCGGGTTTTCCCTACAGCCAACGCATCACTTGCGAAACCGGGATTCTGATCTCGTCGATTTGATCTCAGCAAGGGAGCGCAGCGTGAACGGACTCACTCGAACTCTTCAACTCTTCATCTTGATGTGCGCGGCTACGGCATGCAGCGACGATGGTGGTGGCAGCAGCGGCGGAGGCGGTGCAGGTGGGAGCGCTGGAAGCGGTGGGAGCGCTGGCGGTGAGCCGCCTGCTCCGGAGGATGCGATTCAGGTCACTGGCTCAGGCTTGCGCGGGTGCGATGTGTTGTTCGCGGAAGGTGAGACTGCAGTGCGCTCGGTGAGCTTTGCCGAGGGCGTCGTGGGCGAATGGATCAAACGCGATGGCGTGGTGGCGCTGTCATTTGTCGGAGCCAACGGTGCCGAAATGGGCAACGTGGGCGCGATCCGTCTGCAGAGCGGTGACATCGCGGGGGCGGGCGATTTGGAGACCCTCGAGCTCTCGTGTTTTGGTGAGAACGGCGCTGCTCTGAACGACGCGCAGATCGCGTTCAAATAACCCGCATTTCTCGCTGCGGGTTTCCCGCCCTTCCATCGCATCTGCTCCTGACACCCTCTCGAATCAGGAGCCCCCACCATGCGACACCTCGCCTTGTTGCTCTTCAGCTTCAGCCTCAGCTTCGTGCTCTGGGGCTGTGGCGAAGACACCAGCAGCGCCGACACCACCAGCAGCCCCGACCTCACCTGCCCCGCCGGCGACGAAGGCTGCGTCTGCCTCCCTGGGGCCGACGGCGAAGTCGGCACGTGTCGCACCGGCCCTGACGGCCGGGCCATGGCCTGCGAGGACAACATCTGCCGGGTCACCGAGTGCCCCGCCGGCACCGCCGGCTGCGCGTGTGGCGCTTTCGACAGTTGCGAAGCCGGGTCCATCTGCCAGTCAGGTCAGTGCATCGCGCTGGACTGCACGCTGGGCACCCTCGACTGCGCCTGCGACGCCGGCAGCTGCGTCGGCGGCGCTGCCTGCGTTGACGATCGCTGCATCGACCCTGGGTGCACGTTGGGCACCGAAGGTTGCCTCTGCGCCGACGGCCAGTGTGGCGATGGCTTCGCCTGCGAAGACAACACCTGCGTCGACCCGTGCCCTGCAGGCACCATGGGCTGCGCCTGCGACAACGGCCAGTGTGGCGCCAACATGCGCTGCGCCGAGAACCTCTGCGTCGCCAGCGACTGCACGCCTGGGGAGCTCGACTGTATCTGCGAGAACGGCGCCTGCGGTGAGGGCCTCGCCTGCGGCGAGAGCGGGCTGTGCACCATCGCCCCGGGCCTCGCTGGGGGCGCTTGCCTCGAGGACGGCACCTGCAGCACCGGCGCCCTGTGCAACGGTGGGCTGTGTGAGGCTTGCACGTTGGGCACCCGCGGCTGCGCCTGCGCCGACGGCGCCTGCTTCGGTGACGGGGTGTGTATTGAAGGTGTCTGCGGCGACGACCCGCTCGCTGGGATCCCCACGAACCCGGTCTGCTACTCCGTGTGCAATGACAGCTTCGAAGATGAAGACGGTGTGTGGCGCAGCTGCAGCAGCGATGGCCTCATGGAGGGCTGCCTCGACGGCCGCAGCTGTGACGAGGGCGCCTGTTTGAAGGCCGACGAAGAGCGCCGCACCTGTACCGCTGACTACGAGTGCCCCGACTATCAGGCCTGCATCGGCGGGCTGTGCTACTCCAACTGCGAGTCCGATCGTGACTGCGGTGACGGCACCGAGTGCTACCGCAAGGTGTGCCGCACCCCCTGCCGCACCGATGACGAAGAGAACGCCTGCACCGGCGACAGCTTCTGCAGCACCGTCGACGCCGAGGCTGGCTACTGCATGCCCCTGGCCCCCGCCACCGGCGAGGAGAGCCAGACCGAGGTCCTGGGCACCATCAGCCTGAGCAAAATCTCCATCGCGCTGAGCCCTGCTGACCCCGAGGGGCAGCTGGTCATCACCAACACCGCCCCCACGGCGGAGACCGTGACGGTGCGCAAGCTCTCCCACACCCGTTTCTATGGCGACGGCAGCTGGGACACCCTCGAAGACGTCGACGACGACACTGAGTGCAACCCCGCCGTGGATTGCCCCATGACCTGGCTCACCATGGGGGAGTACGGCGAGGACGGCGAGCGTGTGCAGTCGATGGAGGTCACCATCGAGGCCGGTGAAGAGAAGCGGCTGGTCTTCGATGAGGCCGATCGCACCACCGCAGTGCGCTGGCAGGGGGTCCTCGAGATCGTGCACCCCGAGCTCAACAACAGCCGGGTCACCATCGAGTACGTGGAGACCCCCGAGGGCACCTGGTCCGGGAACATCTTCTACTTCGGCAGCTTCGGCACCGCCGATCTCGACACCTGGGCGGCCCTGCCCAACCCCGCCCCGGGCTCCGGCGCCGCGGCATGGGAGAACACCAAGGACGACGCCAACATCCAGGAGATCATCGGCAACGCCTTCGTGCAGCGCTGGGGCGCCTTCCGCCGCGGCCGCCTCAACGGTGGCTGGGAGGAGTTCCAGGCGGTGCTCACGGCGACCCAGACCGAGAGTTGGCGCTGGGCCAACGTGCAGGCCGACTGCCCCGATGATGCCTGCTACTTGTACGACAGCAACCGCCTCGGCCTGGTCAACTACTCCTCCGACATCGACACCGTGCCGGTCCCCGGTGGCGTGGTGGAGCTGCCCTTCGCGGTGAACATCTACCAGCCCAACGAGGACGCCCCCGAGCAGATGTTGGGTCGCATCGACAGCAGCACCGCCCTGCAGTACGCCGGCAACCCCAGCTTCTCCATCACCTTCAACGGTGATCCCTCGTCCTGCGCCCGAGAGGTGGGCGGCACGTGCCTCGTCTACATCGAGGACATGCAGGCTGAGATCGCAGTGGGCGGTCGCTACGAGACCACCGGCAGCGACACCACCTGTGCCGCTCACGACGGGAGCTATGTGCAGGTGGTCACCCCCTGGCTGCTCACCGACTTCGCCCGGAACACCACCGAAGATCCCGACAACGGCAACCGCTATCGCTACAGCTGCCGGGACCAGATGTTGCCTTATCAGCAGGGCGTCGATCCCGAGGGGGAGGCCGCAGCTAACCTGGGCCTCGTGGGCAGCAACCCGATCCCCGACGGTCGCCCCCGGCGCCGCACCTTGGAGCTCGTGGACGGCGCTCTGGTGAACCAGACGAGCCTCTTCATCTTGTTCAAGGAAAGCTTCGAGAGCTTCCTCGATCCCGACGGTGAGCCCCTGGAGGCCTACGGCTACATGGTGCTCACTCGCCAGGGTGATCTCGAGGACGACACCGACGCCAACGGCGACATGGTGCCCGATCTCTTCCAGGGCTCCGACGTCACCGACGACCGCACCCATCCCGAGGGCATGCTCGATGTGACCTGCAGCGACGCTGTGGTGACCTCGATCCTCGGCTTCAACGGCGAGCTCACCGACGCCACCGCTGGCGACCTGGTCACCGCCCTCATCGAGGGCACCACCGCGCCTGAGCAGGCCACCCTGCTCACCGCCGCCGACGACGAGCAGCCTCACTACATCTGCTTCGACGAGGGCACCTTCGACGGCGAGTGCCCCGCGGAGAGCCGGGTGCTCTTCTTCACGGTGCTCGCCAGCGAGTACGACGAGTCCGATCTCACCGGCATGGGCTGCAACGACGACGGCAGCTGCCTCGAAGAGCTGCTCGACTGGCGGGACCAGGGCCAGGTGGTGGTGCAGTACGACGTGGCCTGGCGCTGTGAGGACGACAACCGCGCCTTCTGCGCCGACAACCGCTACGACCTGCGGGAAGGCAAGGTGTTCTACGCCGCCGGCGACGGCGATGTGGTTGCGTCGCCCATCCGACCCCGCATCGACGAGGCTTTCCGCTACAAGACCCGGTTCCGCAACCGGCAGGGCACCAGCGTGGGCTTCGCCCCCCAGGAGTGCCTCGAGGACAGCAACCAGATCCCCTACTGCTACGACCCGGCGGCCATCGAGGTGATCCGCGAAGAGGTGGACTGCCTGCTGCACCTGCAGAGCGCCTGGTACGACAGCCTGAGCGCCAGCGAGGCCTCGACCCTCGACACCTACCTCAACATGAACTTCGCCTCGATCGCCGAGCGCAACGACACCGGCGAGCTCATCAACTACGACGGCTTTGAGCGCCTGTATGCCGAGCTGCTCATCATGCTCGGCGACGAGGCCCTCACCAGCAGCTTCGCCTCGCGCTTCGATCTCGCCGGCCAGAACACCGCGGCCTTCGAGGGCTCGCTCTTCGAGGAGAACGGCATCGACCTCTCGGGTCAGGTGGGCTACGAGCTCTACACCCTGTACCAGTCGGTGCAGTACTACCAGGAGGCGCTCGACCGCTTCTACGCTCTGAGCCCCACCCTCTGGGCCGCCCTGGGCCACAGCGGCTCGTCGCGTAACTTCGTCACCCTCGAGACGGTGACCCGCTACTTCGACCGCCTGATCCGCGCCAGCGCCCAGAAGACCAAGTCTTGGTCGGAGATCGCCAAGCGCTATCAGGCCTTCAACCGCCCCGATCTCTCTCGGGCGGTCATCGAGCGGGCCTACACCGGCGCCTACCTCGAGGGCATCGTGATGAGCAACCTGATGCTCAAGATCGGCGAGGCCGTGGCCCCCGAGGAGCGCCCTCAGATCGCCGCCATCATCGAGGATACGCAGCGCCGCTACCGCATCGCCCTGCTCGACATGCGCGACGCCTACGCCGGCATTACCGAGGAGCAGACCTTCTTCGGCCTCGAGCCCGACTATGTGCCGATCCCTGCTCTCGACTCCGAGGATTTCCGTCAGTCCAACGGCTTCGAGGTGCTGTTGCGCCGTACTCAGGTGAAGGTGGATGTCGCCGCTGAGCGCGAGTCCCAGGCCATCGAGTCGGACCGCAGCTTCGACACCGACAGCGCCGAGTTCCAGGCGGAGCTGGTGCGCATCCGCAACACCTACGAGGACCAGCTCGCCCAGATCTGCGGCACCTTCGAGGGTGACGATGGGGTCATCTACCCCGCCATCACCCGCTACGCCGACAAGACCGACTTCACCGCGGCCCTCGGTGATCCCTGCGGTTTCGTAGGGAACGGTGACTTGACCAGCTCATACGGTGAGTTCGAGACCCTGCAGATCGACCTGCAGCGCAGCATCGTGCAGATGGAGAACGTCATCGAGAGCGTCTACATCGAGGAGCAGCGTGCTGAGCAGCAGTGCCAGATTCAGCTCGACATCGCCGAATACGTCTACGAGGCTGAGGGTCGGGTGCAGACCTTGGAGACTGCCATCGCTGTGGCTCGCTTCGCCATCAGCCGCGCAGATCGCACCATGAACGCCATCTCTACTTACGCCCAGCTCACCAAGTGTGATCCCACCTCTGGTGAGTGTGTCGCCGCGGGCATCGCTGCAGGGACCTTCGCAGCGGCTCAGGTGGGCGTCGAGGTGGGTGTGGCCATCGCCGAGGCGGGCATCTCTGCTGCGGAGTACGGCATCAGCCAGATTCAGCGTGAGACAGCACGGTGGCAGACCGAGGCGCAGTGTCAGGTCATCTTCACCGACGCCAACGCCCGTACGGCCGACATGCTGCTGCGCATGAAGGAGCTCGAGCTCGAGATGGCACGGGCGGAGTACCAAATCAAGCTGCAGCTGAGCGCCTCTCAGAAGCTGCGCCAGCAGGCCACTCGTCTGCAGCAGCAGCAGGCTGAGGCGGAGCAGCTGCAGGTCAACACTGAGGCTGCACGGAACGACCCGAATGTGCGCATCTACCGCAACGACGCCATCATCAACGCTGACATTGCCTACGAGGACGCCATGCGCGAGGCGTACCGTCTGACCCGGGTCTTCGAGTACTACACGTCGCAGAGCTACGCCTACAAAGAGCAGCTCTACTTCATCCGCCTGATCAGCCGTGGCGAGGACAACCTCGAGAACTACGTCACTGACATCTCCAACGCCTTCTACGAGTTCGAGGAGGAGTTCGGTCTGCCTGACACCCGCGTACTGCAGGTCTCGCTGATGAACGACATCCTGGCGATTCCCCGGGTGAGCGAGTCGGGTACGGCCTACTCCGACGCCGAGCGTACCGCCCTGCTGCGCGAGGCCCTGCAGAACCCGGAGTACCTCGACGACAACGGCTACCTGTCGCTGCCCTTCTCCACGGATCTCGAGGCGCTGTCGCCCCTGACCCGAAACCACAAGGTGCTCAACGTCGAGGCCGAAATCATCGCCTCTGACTTCGGCGACGATCACCTGGCTCGCCTCTACCTGCGCCAGAACGGCACTGGGGTGATTCGCTCGGTGGAGGGGGAGCGTCAGTACTACCGCATGCCCTCGCGTACGGCGGTGCTCAACCCCTTCTTCAGCGGGGTGCGTTTCTTCGACGCGAGCATCTACAAGAACTACCGCCTGCGGGATCGCCCCCTGGTGAACACGTCCTGGAGCTTGATCATCAACCAGCGGGATGAGCTGGTGAACCAGGACATCGACTTGCAGTCGGTGTCGGACATCCGACTGTTCATCTACTACTCGGACTTCACGGCCGAGTTTTGATCATGCGCTGCGTGCGTACTGAGTTGGGGCCCGCTTCACTCTTCTCCTGACAAGTAAGGCGCCCGCCAGTTCTTCCCCTTCTTCCGAGGCTGTTGCATCGCCACTTCGAGATGCTGCGTCAGTTGGGCATGGAAGAGTGCCTGATCTTCTGCGGCCAAGATGACTGCTTCGACGAACTCAGTCGGAGGGGCATAGTGATGTGCATATATATAGTGAAACACCAAATCAGGAGCAGCAAGTATCAGCCCGTTTGGATGAAACACCCGAATCTCACCAGACCCCAGGCCTTCTGTGTGGTCACCGTACCGCTCTCTCAGGATCGAAGCAGGGGGTGGCTGGCAGAGATCGCAGCAATGGAAGCCACGTGTGCGCATGAATCGACTGTAACGTCGATCGTGCAGTGTGGATGTCACCACCCACCAGAGCGCATCCAGGAACTCGACTGAAGGGGGGCGTGTCGGGCACGGTTTGTGGGCCGAGAGCCATCCGACGTTCTTCGCACCAAGGCCTGTCAAATGGCGTGCGTTGCAATATGGGGTCATGTCCGCGAAGTACACAGGCCCCTCCTGAGCTTTACCCTTCTATCTCGAGGATGAGTATCCGATCCGCTTGCGAGAAGGGCCACCCTCAAGACAAAAAAGGCAGAGCAGGCCACTCTCCCATCCGCTCCAGCTGCCCCGCAAGCGACAGCAGCCTGTCCTCCCGCCCCATCGGCGCGATGAAGTGTGCCGCCATAGGGAGCCCTTCCTTCTCAGTGATCGTCGACGGCACCGAGATCGCCGGCATCCCCGTACCATTGGCCACTGGCGTGAAGGGAATGTAACGGTTCAGCTGCAGCGCCACTGATTCGTTCGACCCTGTAGCGGTGAAGCTGCCTGTGGCCATGGGGGGCTGTCCGAGCACCGTCGTCAGCATCAGATCCCAACGCTCGAAGTAGGCCATCATGTGATGGGCCGCCTCGTTCAGGGCGGCGTTGGCCAGCCACAAATCACTGGGAGAGAGCTGAGCGTCCATCTTCTCCAAACGTCGGGTCACTGGCTCGAGGCCCACCTTTGGCGCCGACATGGCCAGACGGAACAGGGCAGGGCGCTTGAGCAGCTTCTGGGCTGTCGGTGACAGGTCGGATTTACCGAGGTTGGCCCGAGCGGCCTTGAAGAACACTCCAGCCCCTGCAGCCCAGAGCACCTGGAATGCCGCGGAGAAGCGATCACTGTCGATGGGGGACTCCACCTCTTCCACGTGGTGGCCCAGCGCTTCGAGGCGCTTCGCCGTGGCGAGCACCGCCCGCTCGGCTTCGGGGTGCAGAGGCTCACCGCGCAGGTTCTTCACCGTGAAGCCCACCCGCAGAGGCTCAGGATCTTCACGGCACACCTCTGCATAGGGTCGAGCTGGAGCAGGTTGAACCCAACGGCTCTGGTGCGGCGCGCTCACGCAATCGAGCAGCGTGGCGGTGTCGCGGACCGTGCGGCTGACGCAGAGGTGGTTCACGAAGCCGTCGGGATCATCGTCCCACGCTGTGGGGTGGCGGCCCCTGCTGGGCTTGAGCCCCACGAGGCCACAGCACGCTGCGGGGATCCGGATCGAGCCGCCGCCGTCCACGGCGTGAGCCATGGGCACGATGCCTGCCGCGACTGCGGCAGCGGAGCCTCCACTCGAGCCGCCAGGGGAGTGCTTCGTGTTCCACGGATTTGCGGTAGACCCATAGGCCCGTGGTTCGCTGAACGGCACGAAGCCCACCTCGCTCATGTTGGTGCGCCCCAAGGCCACGAGGCCGCTGTCGACAAACCGCTGAGCCACGGGATGGGTGCGCTCGCAGACGTAGCCCTTGAGCAGGGCCGAGCCGAGGGTCATGGGGGTGCCTTCGAGCTCGATCTGGTCTTTGAGCAGCCACGGCACACCATGGAACGGCCCCTTGGGCAGGCCGGCGCCGAGGGCCGTGTCCGCGTGGCGGGCGAGATCGTGAATCACAGCGTTGATCTCGGGGTTGAGCCGCGCGATCTCCCCTCGGGCGAGGTCAGCGAGCTCTTGTGGAGTGACTTCACCCCGAGCGACCAGCTCGGCGAGGCCCACGGCGTCATATTTGCGGTATTCTTCGGGGGTCATGGCGTTGGCCTCTGGTGCTGGGTTGGCGTGAATCGGTCGCGTCAGGCGATGCGCCACGATGGCGAGAAACGACGGAGGGGTAAAGTGGGAGAGCGAGATTGGGATGCTGCGGTGCCAGAGATACGGGTGGTGCGTGATCTCTGTACCTTCGTCGATGGGTCTGCGCTGAAACCGGACTACCCTGTGGTGATCGAGGCGTCAGGGCTCGCGCGCCTCGATTTGGTGAACGCGGAGGGGGAGAAGCAGCTGCGGGTGATTGAGTCTGTGGTACGTGAAACCGACGGAGTTGAACGTCTGAGGGGCTGGGTAGGCAAATTTCGGGGAGGTATCCTACGACCTCATGCAAAAACCCCGATGGGGTGGCATCAACCAGACCAGCAATTGCAGCGGTTCAACTTTGGTAAGGCCACGGCCTATTGCATGAGTGTTGAGCGGTCAGCGCTGCTCGAAATGTTGGGGCCAGCACACTATGAGGAATACGATTCGCTACGAACTACTGGTGAACCTTGGTTTTATTGGGCTTTTGAAGGCTACGACTCCATGGCTTGTATGGTCGAGTCAGCTGAAGCACAGCCATACGCCCAGCTCTATTTCAATCCTGGGTGGCCCCCGGAGCCTTCGAGGTGGCTCAAACCTTTAAACCTGCACGTCTTCGATTGGGTAGAAATGGAACACGAGGAGCGCCTGTGGGGTCATGGCCAGGCCGGTCGCTTCAATGTCATGCGCCAGGATGACAACGGCCAGACCTTCGTCATGCGCACCTGCACCAACGACTATGAAGCCAAACGCTGGGTCGAGGTCTACGAAGCCCGAGGACACAAACAGGATTACTGGGTCGAGTCAGCTGACTGAACGCCACCACAGTCGTCAGCTCAGCACCTCGTCAGGGGTGTTGGCGGTGAGGAGACGCTCGAGCGCTTGATCAAGTGTGTCGATGTCAGCGGCATCGATGAATGCCTCATGATCTTGGGATATGTCCTGAAATTTGAGTTGCATGTGTCGCTTGAGCGTCTGCCTCGTCTTGTCGAGCAACCCTTGCCTCACCATCTCGGAGGCCATCTCGGAGGCCATTTCGGAAGCCATTTCGGAAGCCATTTCGGATGCCATTTCGGATGCCATTTCAGAGGCCATCTCAGAGGCCATCTCAGAGGCCATCTCAGAGGCCATCTCAGAGGCCATCCCTTGTGCAATCGTCTGAGCCAGCTCTTTGGCCAGAGTGGGCGCCAGCTCGGCGGCTTTCTTGTCAACGATGGCTTTGTATTCGTCCGAAAAGGGCTCCGTGAGCTTGATGTTGCGCAACATGGCGATGAATGCCTCCTTGGCCACCTGGGAGAGGTGGCGCAGTGTCAGATCAGTGTAGAGGTTGAAGTCATGTTCGTCGAGTGAGGAGACGAGGGCCACGGCGGGTTCCACCAAGGCCCTGCTGTGCGCACTCTTGCCGTGCATCACGATGGACAGCAGAGCCAGCTCTGGCTGTGCGACTGCGGTTCGAGGATCTGTCACGATGGGGAGTTGAGCAGGGCCGAGGACTGCCGGTGTATAGGTGTTGCCTCCGCCGAGATCGATGGGCGCGCTGGCCCAGCGTGCAACAGATTGGTGTGGGGTTACTACCAGGACTGTTGCCGGGCAGCGTTTCCGAGCGCGGGCGCTGACGGCATAGTAGGGCCAGCGGTAGCGCTTCTCGGGGTCGATGCGAAGTTGCACCTCGATGACCAGGGCCATTTGTGGGGTCGAGCCCAGTGTCAGGAGAGCTGCTTCGTCGGCGTCGTAGGCCACAGGGGTCGACTGAGCCAGGTTGATTTTTCCGCTGGTGACGGTGTCGTACGAGGGCAATGGCGGCAGGCCGGCTGCCTGCCAGAGCTCGATGGCGAGCTCGGGTTTTTGGGTGAACATTTCGACGATGATCTCGTGCAGTGTACTGGGCACGTCTCCTCCGTAATCGTGGGCTCACCCCACAAGCACACCCGAGGTCTTTGACGTATTCCGTGTTTTTGACGCGAAGATCTTTGCGGGTTTCTCGAGCAACCCGCGCATCCCCTCCCAAACACCCTTTACTTGGGAGGACCACGTGCGCATCAACCGACTGCTGCTCGCTCTGCTTTGCCTTGCCCTTGCCGCGTGTGACGACAGCGGTGGGGACGCCACCGAAACGCCGACCCCTGATGCCTCGGTCACCCCCGATGCTGTTGTGGACACCGCCGATCAAGATGTGCCCGAGCCGGATCCGGATCAAGGCGTGTGCATGGAAGGCGAAGAGGGCTGCGCCTGTGGCCTCAACGACTTCTGCGAGTTTGGCCTCACGTGTGAAGAGGGCGTCTGTGTTGCCCCTTGCTCTGATGGCGCTGCTGGGTGTCCGTGCGACGTGGAGGCTGATCCCATCGGGTGTGGTGAAGACCTCATCTGCGACGCTGACGAGTCCACCTGTCGTGATCCTGAGAGCTGCGAAGAGCTGGAGTGCGCCGAGCACGAGCTGTGCGCTGAGCCCGAGCTCGCCGGTGATCTGCCCCGGTGCCTCGGCGAGTGCGAGCCTGGCTACGAGTGGATCGCCGGCGAAGAGGAGGGTGAGGGCACATGCCAGATGATCGAAGGCCTCACCTGTGATCAGCTCGACTGCGCAGCCAGCGGTCGTGAGTGTGACGAGATGGAGAATGGTGCCACCTGTGGCGAGTGCCTCGGCGGCTACATCAACGACGCCGGTAGCTGCCGCCTCGCTGTGACCTGTGAGGCTGCGGGGTGTGCTGCGGCCAACCGCGCCTGCGTCGAGGTTGTCGATGCCGACGCCACCTGCGGTGACTGCCTCGACGGGTTCATCGATCAGGGCGGTGTGTGCATTTCTAGCATGCAGGCCAACTGTGATGCCGACGCCGACGGCAGCATCGCCGCGGCCTGTGCCGAGGAAGGCCGTACCTGCGTAGAAGACGACAACGGCGCCCAGTGTGGCGCATGCGTCGAAGGTCTGGTCCAGAACGAGGCCGGCCTCTGCGCTACCCCGAGCTACTGCGATGATCTGAACTGTGGCGCCCTGGGCCGTACTTGCGCCGGCGACCCCTTCGCCGCCTGTGGTGAATGTGAGAACGGCACTGAGCCCATCGACCCCGAAGACCCCCTGAGCGCCTGTGTGGCTCCCCTGACCTGCGCCGACATCGTGTGCAACGCGGGAGAGTTCTGCCTCGAAGGCAATGGTGGTGACGCGGAGTGCTTGATGGAGCCCTGCGGTGAAGGTGAGGCGTTCCGCGCCGACCAGAACCGCTGCCTCGTGTGTGAATTGAACTGTGGCGAAGAGGGCGAGACCGGTGATGTGTGGCCCTTCACCATGGAGTTCAGTGATGACTGCCTCTGTGAGACGCAGACGGGCTACTACGCTGATATCTCTGGTGCTGTGCGCGCCAAGGCCTGTGACGCCGATGGTGACGGCTGGGTCCGCGTGAGCGCCCAGAGCAGCATCGAGTCCAGCGACGAGGCCATCAGTGACAACGCCCGCTGCGCCCTGCGAGAGGTCGATGAGGTGCACCTCGAGAATGAGCTGGGGCAGCGCTACACACTGCGGGCCTGCGAAGATGGCTGGGCCGAGCCCGGTGAGGACCTGGATTGCGACCTGCGCCCTGTGGGCCTCTACGAGACCGTGCGCAACGACGATGTGGTGGAGCTCGGCCGCAGCGCAGATGTGCCCACGTTTGCTGCCGGTGGGGTGGGCCGTGACCTGCGCCCCGAAGAGCTCAACACCCTCACCAAGGCGTGTGTATCTACCATTGCTGATTACAACGACAATGAGATCGCCGATGTGAACGAGCACCACGACACCGCGCCGCCGGCGGCCCTCGACAGCGCCCTGCAGCCGTTCCTGGAGCTGAGCTACTTCGTGGAGCTGCACACCAGCTACTACGAGGCGCCAGGCAACAATGAGGTCTACGGTGCCTACGTCATCTCAGAGCGCTCCCGGTGCTCCGCTGGCTTCCCTGTGGGCTACGCCGAGAGTGAAGGCTCGTACTGGCGCAGCTGCATGCGCAATCGCGACGTGGACTACACCGAAGATGGTGATGCCCTGACGCCCGTGGGCTACGATTTTGCCCGCTTCAGCTGTGACAGCGCCGAGGGCAGCTGCGACACGCCGACGCCCGTGACCGGTGATGGCCCCGACGACGAGGTGGTGCCTCACGACCTGTGCTCGGTGCCTGCGCCCGCCGATGGCATCTGGCGCGGCATGAACCACGCCAGCCAGTTCCGCTGTGCAGTCATCACCGCCGAAGCCGAGCTGCCCGAGAACCGCGGTGACTCGCCTCAGGCGCTCACCCCAGCGGAGCTCTTCAACGGTGTGCAGACGACTCGGGCATGGCAGATGAACGTCTGCCATGTGGATTGCCCTGCGGGCGACGACAGCTGTGAGGCGGACTGTGGTGACGACGGCTGCGCCACCAGCAGCGCCGCCCCTGGCGGCCTGGAGAACCCCAGCGATCCCAGCCTGACGTGTACTGCCGTGGCCCAGGGGGATGCTGATGATGTCTTCACCGCAGGCAGCGTGGGCTTCGTCTCTGCTCGCTACGTCGACACCGCCGGTGCCTACGTGCGCGGCTGCATCAACGAGTGGGCCCCGGGCTCTGCCGACGATGCCTGGAAGAACCTCTGCCCTGGGTACGCCCAGAACCCCGCTGGTGTGGTGGGTGACGCCAACGCCGCGAACTTCGGCAAGCTGCTCTGTGGCTGTGGCTTCGGCTACGGCGGGGCCACCTGCGAGCTGGGCTGCCCTGAGCTGGCCATCGACACCACGGGCGACGGCCGCACCGACACGGATGTGGGCCCACTGCACTACGGCGGAGATCTCGACGACGAGGCCTGCGACAACGGCTACTGCCCCAATGATCCGACCTCGGATGACGGCGGTCGCCGCGGCTGGTGGATGTGCGGCAGCTTCGCCATCACCGAGACCGTGGAGAGTAACGCCGCCGACCCCCGAGCCCTCGAGGGTGGCAGCTTCAGCGTCATCGGTGGGGTGAACAACATGGGCTTCTCAGGCGAGAGCTGCGAGAACGACGACTGCAACGTGGGCTGGAGTACTCGCCCCACCACCGCCGCTGACCGCTGAATCACTCCTCGGCCTGAGGCAACCAGAGGCGCCTGTCGAGCTCACCCACGGTGTCGTTCCAGAAGTCGACTGTACGGGTGAGGTCATCCAGTCGGACCCTCAACATCGTAGACATCAACACCTCGCCCTCGCGCCTCGACGCAGTCAAATCGCCCGCCACCGAGACGCGCCACTCACCAATGAAGCGGCTGGTCAGGATCGTCCGCAGGTTTATGTCTCTCGAGAACATGTCGGCGTCTTCCAAGAAGAAGTGTTGGCCACCAGAGGCACAGGCCAGCTCTGCGAGGGCCGTGTCCCGCCCTTGCCTTTGGGCACCTGCGGCGACGGGCGGTTGCACCTGCAGGACGAAGAGCGGGATCTGTCCATCGATGAATGGTTGCACGGCGTCGCCCCATGAGGTGGCTGATTGATCGCCCGCCTCGACACCATCCGTGAAGAGTACCACCATGGGAGAAAGTCCTTCCGCAGCAGGGCTGGAGACGATCTGTGCGTGCACTGCTACGAGCGCATCACGCAGGTTGGTGGGGCCATCCTCGCCCCTGCTGTATCTGTCGAAACACTCTGTGGCGATTTCGCGATCGAGGGTGGGTGAAGCACACTCCGCGTCGATTTCGGGCAGCGCGTCGAACTTCATGATCGAGATCCACGTGGGTGTGTTTCCACGCAGCGTGCCTGCTGCTGTAGGCAGGTCTTCGATCAGCTCTCTCATGAATGTAATCCGCCTACGGTTGGGGTCTGTGGCGCGATCGGTGTCGATCTCGGGCGAGCCCACATCGCCTCCGAGCAAGCTGACGGAGTTGTCCATCATGAAGATGACGAGGCGATCGTTGCCGACATGGTCTGTACCTGCTGTCCAGCGAAATTCGACCTCTTCGACGTCGAGGTGTGTATTGGTTCGGGCGCCGTTTACATCCTCGATGTTGATGTTCGCCTCTTCATCTATGCAGGCATCTTCCTCGAAGCAGCTGAATTGGAAGGCCTCGGGGCTCAGCGCCTCACCGGCGCCCAGTGTGGGCCGGTTGAATCGATCGTCTGGTGTGATGAGGCGAGAAGGAAATGGGCCGCCATACGGGAGCACTGAGAGCGTAAATGCGTCAGGGGAGCTGGGCGAGGGGCACGCACCAGCGGCGAGTAGTCTGATAAAATCTACGTCTTCTCCGTACACTGCACCATCAACCATGGTGTTGTCACCCATGCCCATGTCGGCAGCAGGCGGGCGCCCTTCGTCCGGATCTGACATCGAAGACTCTGTGTCACATGCGCCGAAGATGAAGGCGCTGATGAGGCCGAGTCCGATGAGCGTGGAGTGGTGTTGGCCGCCGAGGTGGTCGTCGAATTGCAAAATCTCTCCTGTGAATGCCAGTGTTCCTGGCCCGTCAAAGCCAGGTTTTCTCGAAACGGCTGTGGGATAGAGCACCAAGCATGCCAGGCGAGCACGACGGCTCAGCGCCCATGATTTGGGGTGTTACGAGAGACTTCGCTGTGAGTTGTGTGCACTGAGTGTGACTGCTGCTCACAACTCAGAGAGTGAGCTGGAGAAGTTTGTTTGCGGGTTTCGCTCAGGCGCAACGCATCCCTCCGTAACAACGACTTTCAATGCCCGGAGCCTTCACATGGCCATCTCACCCTTCATCAAAAGTGTTCTACGAAACTTGGCCCTCGGGGCGCTGGTCACCGTGCCTGCCATCGCCGCCATCGACGACGCCGCCCAGGTCGACGCCGTGCCTCGGGTGGTGCCCTACGATGGGTACTTGAACCTCAATGGAGCGGTGTACAACGGCACCGTCGATGTCATCTTCACGCTCTACGACGCCGCGAGCGGAGGCAGTGATGTTTGGAGCGAGGAGTGGAGCACGGCGGAGGGTCGCCCGGTGGCCGTCACCGGAGGCCGCTTCAACGTGGCCTTGGGCAGTTTCGACAGCATCGAGGCGGTCATCGCCGACACCGGCTCTGTGTATTACCTGGGTATGGAGGTCAAAGAGCCCGATTCGAACAACTACACCGCTCTCGGGGGTCGGCAGCGCATCAATCCCGTGCCTTACTCCATGTGGAGCGGTCAGACCACCAACCTCGCCGTGGCGGGCACCCTCAACGTCGAGGGGGTGGTCAACATCAACAACCACCTCAATGTCACCGGCGCCGTCAACGCGGCGAGCGGGGCGTTCACTGGCGCAGTCAGCGGGGCCAGCCTCACGGCCACCACCGGTGATGTCAACGCAGCAGGCAACATCACCGCGTCGGACTCGGATAGCTCGTTCATCACCAGCAACTATCGTATCCGTTCGAGGGACGGCTACCTGACTCAGGTGAATGGTGCGGGCAACTGGGTTCAGGCGATGAGGTCTTCAGGGAGTTATCTGTACCTCGACCCCTCTGACAGCTTTGCCAACGGCGTCAGAGTCGGCAGCACATTGACTGTGGATGAAGGCCTCAGCAACACAGGCACCTTGAGCAACACAGGCACCTTCAGCAACACGGGCAACACCGTGAACAGCGGCAACCTCATCAATGGCGGCAACATGGTTAACGGCGGCACCCTCGGCAATGTCGGTGTGGCAACTTTCAGCAGCACTGTGAACATGAATGGTGCCGTGAACATGAGTCAGTGCAGGCTGTGCATGAACATCGGCAATAACAACCGACGGGCCTCGACCTGCGTGCGCATGGAGAGCGGTCAGTTCAGTGGGTGGCGGAGGTTTACCAACAACGACGTGAACGACGATGACTACTTCAGCATGTATTTCCTCTGTGACGATGGTGACAACTCCAATGCTCAAGAGTGGGTCGCGCCCAACACCCCGTAGACTGTCGTCCTGGTTGGCTGCATTACTGTTTTAGAAGCCTTCAGGTCTATTGCTGTCCTTGCCATTGAGTCGCAGGGCGTAACGCATTTTGAACACCCTGCACGATGTTTCTCGGAATGGAGCCAATCATGTACGCTCAATCTCTATTCACCAAAGTCACCCGAGGTTTGGTATTGGCCGGTTGCATGGTGATCCCTGCCATCGGCGGTCAGGCCATGGCAGAGCTCGGCCAGGCAAATTTTGAGGACGCTGTACCCAGAGTAGTGCCATATGATGGCTACTTGAACCTGGATGGGGCGCCTTACGATGGCACTGTCGACGTCATCTTCAGCCTCTATACTGCGGCAAGCGGTGGCGAGACCGTCTGGACCGAGACGTGGAGCACGGAGGAGGGTCGCCCGGTGAGCGTCACCTCTGGGCGCTTCGCCGTTGCGCTGGGCAGCTTCGAGCGGATCGAAGCCGCCATCGCAGACACCAGCGCGACGTACTATTTGGGCATGGAGATCAAGCTACCAGAGGGCGACGCCTACACCACCCTCGGGGGCAGACAGCGCATCAACCCCGTCCCCTACGCCGTGTGGTCAGCGCAGAGCAGCAATTTGACCGTTGAAGGTGTGTTGCACGTAGAAGGTGAAGCCACCATCAACAACAACCTCAACGTCACCGGCGCGGTCAATGCTGGCAGCGGCGCGTTCACCGGGGTGCTCACCGCAGGCAGCGGCACTTTCTCGGGGGCCCTGTCGGTGGGCAGCCTCGACGCGGGTGCCTTGAACGCCACCAGCCTCACCACGACTGGAGACGTCACCGCTGGAGATGATGTCATCGTCGCGGACGACATCACCGCGTCGAGCTCGGACAGCTCGTTCATCACCAGCAACTATCGCATTCGGTCGCGCGACGGGTACGTGACACAGGTGAATGGTGAGGGCAACTGGGTCTTCGCCATGCGAGGGGCTGACGACTATCTCGGCCTGGACCTGTACGACAGCTTCCCCAACGGCGTCAGGGTGGGTAGCACCCTGCTGGTCGACGAAGGCCTGACCAGCAGCTCGACGACCAATCTGAACGGCACCGTGAACATGAGCCAGTGCCGCATCTGCCTGAACACCTCTCGCAACGCAGATCGCGACAACCAGGACCAGGAGCGATACGCATGTGTGGAGATGACGTCGAACAGCGTCTCGCCGTGGGTGGAGTGGGGCAACAACATCGATGAGGACGACTGGTTCCGCCTCGTGTTTCGGTGTGATGGTGGCGGCAGCACGGCAGGGGGCAATGGCTCCTGGTAGGGGGGCGACACCCCCTTGAAGGTTTTTTCGCTTTTCCCTGCGGGTTTCTCCTGACCCCGGCGCATCACCTGCCAAGACACGTATTCAAGCCTTCAGTTAGGAGAATCACAGATGGCCACCACCCGCTCCTTCGCTCGCACGTTCACGAAAGCCGCCGCCGGCCTCGCCCTCGCCAGCGCGCTGCTCGCCCCTGCGCTGAGCGGCACCGCCTTTGCCGACAATGATGGCGACACGTCGACGGAGTCCATCACCCGGGTGGTGCCCTACGATGGGTATCTGAACTTCGACGGCGTGGTCTTCAATGGCACCGTCGACGTGATCTTCACGCTCTACGACTCGGCGAGCGGAGGCGACGATGTCTGGAGCGAAGAGTGGAGCACCGCAGAGGGTCGCCCGGTCACCGTCACCGCCGGCCGCTTCAACGTGGCCCTGGGCAGCTTCGACGACATCGAGCCCATCATCGCTGACGCCGGCACCGTTTACCTGGGTATGGAGGTGAAGCTTCCTGAGGGGAACAACTACGTGGCTCTTGGTGGCCGACAAAGGCTCAACCCCGTGCCCTACGCCATGTGGACCGCCCAAGCCTCAGATTTCGCCGTGGGTGGGAACCTGAATGTGAGCGACAACCTCGACGTGGGCGGCAACCTTGCCGTGGGCCAGGCCCTGTCCACGGTCTCCAGTGCGATGATCGGCACCAGCTTGACCGTGGGCTCCAACGCCACCTTCGGCGGCGCGCTCTTCGTCAATGGTGACATCGAGGCCGACGACATGGTGGTGGACTCTGTCTACACCCGATCACTCGTGTCGGACGGCGACACTGTCATCACTGGCCCAATCACCGCCACCAGTGGCGCGGAGATCTCGGGCGACATCATTCAGGATGGCGACATCGAGAGCACTGGGCTCATCTACGCCGAGAGCTCCATCAACAGCAACCGGGGCTTCAGTACTTCGGGTTACGGCATCTTCCAGGGCAACGTCGCGGTTGACGGGAGCCTGACCGTGGGCGGGAACGTCAACCTCAGCGATTGCCGTATCTGCCTCAATACCGGTCGAGATCTCGACGATGATGATCCCGATCAGCTGCGGTATGCTTGCGTGGAGCTGACGTCGAACAGTGTGTCGCCTTGGGTGAGGTACGGCGACAACCAGGACGATGATAATTGGTACCGTCTCGTGTTCCGCTGCGATGGTGGTGGTGATGAGTCCGGGAGCGATGGCTACTGGTGAGCCGTATGATGTTGATCACCAGCGCCAGACCGCCGCGCCGCCTTCGGGCGTGATGGTCAAGCTCGGCGGTAGAGCCGGGTCGTCGAAGATGTAGAGCAGCACCCCACCCACCAGCGCCGCAGCGGCGCCTATCCCCAACAACGTCGTGGCGTCCCGGTACGTGTCCCGGTCATTTCGGAGCGTGCTGTAACGGTTGAACTCGGCGTCGGTGATGCCGCTGCCCAGTCGCGCTTCGAGGTCTTGTGCTTGGGACTCGGCGTCCAGGGCCTCGGTCCCTGTCCAGATGGCAAAGCCCGCCAGCACAGCCGAGCCACCGAGCAGGCTCCATGACACCACGCGCTGCGTCGTCACCTCGAGCTCGACGTTCATCTCGGCCTGTTGAGCGGGTTCGAGGGTGAGCTGCTGGGCGTGAGGTGTGCGTCCGCGGGCCTTCACGACGAGCTGGTGTGGTCCTGGCGTCACCGACAGTGGCCCAGTGAGGGGGGCCTGGCCCACCTCACGGCGATCGATGAGCACCTGGGCGCCGGGGGTGGCGTTGAGCGTGAGCTTCGCGGGCTCGGGCACAGGGTCGATGACCAGGGCGATCGTGGATCCCTCCACGGCGACCGCTTGCTGGCTGGCGGTCTGGAAGCCCTTGGCGAAGAGCTTCACGGTGTGGGGCCCGGGATCGACATCGAAGGTGCTGGGTACGGGCTGAGGGAATCCGTCGTCGATCTGGGCGTTGGCCTGGGGCGCCGACGAGGTGATGATCAGCCGTGTGAACGTGCGAGCGCTCGCAGCTTGCCCTCCTTCACCTTTGGCTTCGAGCAAGGGCACCAGAGTCGAGAGGTGCTGTGTGGCGTGGCCCTTTCGTGGGCCCTCGGGGGCGATCTCGAGGTAGCGCTGGTAGGCCTCGATGGCCGCCTCGAGGTCCGACACGTCGTTGTCGGAGAAGTACCGGAGCCGGTAGGCCTGGGCGAGTGAGAAGATCACCACAGGGCGCTCGGAGATGGCCCTCGTGGCCTCGAAGGCGTCGATGGCCACGGTGTAGTTGCCCGCCTGATAAGCAGCACTTCCGGCGGTGTAGAGCGTTTTGGCCTGCTCCAATTGAGCGGGGGTAGCGCTGAGGAATGCGATGCACAAGCAGCTCAGGAGCACGGTGAGGCCTCGGGGGAACGTTGAACCGGATCAGGACACATGATTATGATCAGTAGCAATCTGTCGCAAGTGCTGGCACCCTCCGCGGTGCTCTGGAACCCCCCTGGTGAACATGCCTGCTGGCAGCCCCATCCCACCACCCCCACCTGATCCGCACTCGGAGACGATGCCCACCCCTGTGCCGGGTCAAGAAGGTGTGCCCCCTCCGCCCGAGCTGTCGGAGCAGCTGCCGCCAGGCACCCGCGTGGGGGAGTATGCCATCGAGGGTCCCCTGGGCAGTGGTGCTTTCGGGGCGGTCTATGCTGCCACTCACCCGGTGATCGACAAGCCCGCAGCGGTGAAGGTGCTGGCCTGGCGGTACTCCTCTGATCCCGAGATGGTGACCCGCTTCATCGACGAAGCCCGGGCGGTGAACCAGATCCAGCACCCCAACATCATCGACATCTTCAACTTCGGTCGCTTGCCCAATGGTCAGCGCTATCACGTGATGGAGCGGCTCTTCGGTGAAGGGCTCGACACGGTTCTCGCCCGGGAGGGCAAGCTCGAGCCGGAGCGCGTGGCTGAGCTGATGCGGCCCATCGCCGGGGCGGTGAAGGCGGCCCACGATGTGGGGGTGATCCACCGCGACATCAAGCCCGCGAATGTCTACGTGTGTGAAGATGGTGAGCCAAAGCTGCTCGACTTCGGCGTAGCCAAGTTGATCCACCGTCGCTCGGCCCATCGCTCGGCGACAGGAGTGGCTGTGGGCACGCCCGCGTATATGTCACCGGAGCAATGCCTCGGCGAGAAGATGGGTCCCACGGTGGACATCTACGCTTTGGGCGTGCTGGCGTTCAAGCTGCTCTCGGGTCGGTTGCCCTATGAGGCAGAGTCTTCATTCGAGGTGATGAGCGCCCATGTGAACGATCCGGTGCCGTCGCTGCATCGCATCGACGGGCGGTTTTCGCCGGCTGTCTCTGCGGCGCTGAAGTCGATGATGGCCAAAGAGCCTGAGGACCGGCCGCAGTCGCCCATCGAAGCCGTGGAGACTCTGTGCGAGGCGTTGCTCAGCGGCGGGCGGTCTGCCGCTCGGCCGTGGCCGCTGATCGCGGCAGGTGCCGTCGCAGCAGTGGGCGCGCTCACATGGGCGCTGTGGCCCGGTGAACCCACTGCGGATCCGGCCGGAGCCACCCAGGTTGCGCCCACGGAGGTCACGACTACAGACCCTGCGGTTACACCTGCGTCAGGCGATGTATCCACACCTGTTGAGAAACCTGTTGAGACTGTTGCCGAGGTGCCCGTTCGAGAGCCGGTGGAGACGCCCACTGAGCGTGTGGTCGAGCCTGGTCCTGAAGCGGCTCCTGACACTCGACCTGAGCCTGCGGTTGAACCTCCGAAACCACAGCCGATACAGCTGACCTTCACCGATCTGCCCAAAGACGCACAGATCACATGGAATGGTGAGGCGCACCTGCTCGACGAGAGCGGGGCCCTGGCGGTGCCACAGGGTGAAGAAGAGATCAGGCTGGTGATCTCGGCGCCGGGTCACAAACCCCGAAGCCTCAAGGTCGTACCCAAGGCCGATGCCACCCTCGACGGCACACTCAAGCGCATCGTGATCAAGCGCGGCCGACGCCGCAGCGGCTCCCGGGGCGGCGCCGCCGGAGACATCCATTCCATCGATCCGTGGTGAGCCCGCCGCTCAGTCGTCTCGACGCAGCAATTTAGACCAGAGGCTGCGTTTCTTGATCGGCACTGGGGTGGCTCGGGCTTGCTGAAGCAGCGCCCAGAGCTCGCCAGCATCTTCCGGTCGCAGCGCAGGGTCGACAGAGAGTGCTGCGTCGAAGACCTTCTCGACGGTGGTGGGCAGATCGACACCAAGCGACGCGGGCGTGGGGCGCCGGTTGGGATCGAGGGCCTGGAACATCACCGAGCGGGTGGTCTTGCCCTGATAGGGTCGACGGCCTGCGAGCATCTCGACGCACACCAGAGCCAGGGCATAGACATCGGTCCGTGGTCCCGTGGGACCATGCTGGCGAGACATCTGCTCAGGCGCTGCGTAGCTCACCGTGAAGGGGGACATGGTGCTCGATGTGGCTTCGAAGCCCTGTGAGTGCAGCGCCGCCACTTTGGCCACGCCGAAGTCGAGCAGCTTCACCGAGCGCTCGGAGCCCTCGCCGATGACAAAGAGATTGTCGGGTTTCACATCACGGTGAGCGATGCCCTCGCGGTGCGCCACTGCCAGCGCTTCTGCCGCCCCTTCGAGGAGCTCGAGTACCTCGCCGAGGCGCCAGTGCTTACGATCGGCCTCGAGCAATTCAGAGAGCGGTTGACCCTCGAGCCACTCGATCACTGTGTACATGATCTCGTCACCCCGGGGTGTGCTCCAGGTGCTCAGATCGAAGCTCTGCACCACCGAGGTGGTTTGTCGCGAGAGCTTCGCCAGCAACGCGCCCTCTCGGCGGAAGCTCTCGAGCAAATCGGCACGGACCTCCGGGGTGAGTGGGCGCTTGAAGAGCTTGATGGCCACCGGCAGGTTCCAGGCGAGGTGCCAGCCTTTGTAGACATGGCTGAAACCACCCTCGGCGATGAACGCGTCCACGCGATAGCGGCCGTCGAGCTCTTGCCCCACCAATCTCAGCGGATCAGCCTTATCGAGGGTCTCGAAGGGATCCGGCTCTCCCATCTGTGCCAGCAACGCTTCGACCTGAGCGCGGACCTCGGGCTCGCCGGCGCAGGCCTGGTCAAGGAAGGGCTCCAGCTCACCAGGGACGAGCCCCTGCGCTTCCATGAACACCGCATAGACGCGGTCGTAGAGCGCTTGATCCATGGGATCAGCCCTGGGTCAGCTGATGGCGCAGCCAGGCCTTGGCCATCGTCCACTCAGCCTCGACGGTGCGCTTCGAGACCTCGAGCTCTTCCGCGACCTCGGCGACAGAGAGGCCGCCGAAGAAACGCAGGATCACCACCCGGGCCTGCCTGGGGTTCACCTTGGCCAGGCCGTCGATGACATCATTGAGGGCCAGCACATCAGGATCATGGCTGATGGAGAGCTGCAGTCCGACGTCGAGAGAGACCTTGGCCACGTCGCCACCCCGCTTCTTGCGAGAGCGGGCTCGGGCGTGGTCGACGAGCACGCGCCGCATGACGTCGGCGCAGACTGCGAGAAAATGCGTGCGATTCTGCCATTTGGGCATATCGCTGCCGATGAGGCGGACATATGCCTCGTGTACCAGAGCTGTGGGCTGGAGTGTGTGACCCGCCGATTCACGGCTCATCATGGCCATGGCGCGGTTGCGCAGCTGGTCGTACAGCAAAGGGAGAAGCTGCTCTTCAGCCTTGCGATCTCCGTCGCGGGCGTGGAGCAGCAGCTGGGTCAACTCGGCGGCATCACTCATGCGGCAGATGATGCCGAAAGGTGCCGTCGAGATCGAGAAGACTCTATGAACGCCTTGAATACCCTCAGAAAGGCGACGGCCGTCTGCACGCCCCCGCGGCGACGTCGCGGGCCTCGCAAGGGCGCTGCAAATAAATCAGCGCCGAGTCCTCGGCCTTCACCACCAGGTCGTCTACACCATCGAGGTTCAGGTCGGCGGTGTGCAGGCTCTCGATGAGGGTGTTGGTGACCGGGAACAGGTCGTCAAAGCCCACTGCGCCACCGACGAAGCGCATCCGCGTGAGCACGCCGCCCTGGCTGGTGAGCAGGCTGGGGCCTTCGTCGCCGAGGTTCAGAGAGGTGAGACCATCGCTGGCGGGGATGACGAGCTGTCGGGGCTCTGGGGGCAGCAGCGGGCGCTCCGGGTTGAGGGGCCAGATCGACAGAGACCAGACCTGCTCTACATCTGTGGTGGAGCCGATGGGCCGATAGAGGGTCATCAACTCGCGGGTGCCGTCGAGATCGAAGTCACCCGCCACTGAAGCGGCCGCCACCTGAGCCTCGGCGAGCCGGCTGAACGCCGAGTCGCATCGCAGCTGGCCGTCGAGGATGCGAAACACTTGGATCTGCGCCTGCGCCGTCATGCCCTGGCCTGGCTCACGGCGACTGGTGAGTATGATCTCGTCGGTGCCGTCGCCATCGAGATCGATGCGGGTCACAGGTGCCGAAGGGCTGTCGATGAAGGCGTCACAGTCGTTGCGCTCGACGGGCGTCTCGCTGAGGGTCTCGCCGTCGAGGTACACGACGTTCGTGGGCAGGTTCTGGTTCGCGACGAGGGTGAAGGCCAGGACGCCGGGGTCGAAGTCCGGGAAGTCGTTGGCGAAGAGGGCCTGAATACGGTCCTCGGGGGGGGCCAGGACTCTGGGGAGGCGGCCGGGATCTCCGAGCAATGTGTATTGCCGGTTGTCCACGATGATGATCAACTCGTCGGCGATGTCGAGCTGCCCGTTGTCGGTGATGGGGCGTTGGGCGGCGAGGAGAGAGATGGTCTCTCCGAAGACATCATCGATGTGTCCCACGAAGACACGCTCGTCCGGCAGACCCTCTGCGCTGCCGAACAGGATCTCCACATCGCCGCTCCCCTGCATGATCGCCACGTCTGTCCGATGATCTCCGTCGAAATCGCCAGCGATGTAGTTGGCCCCAGCGGGGGCCCGGGGGCTGACCGAGGTGACGAACCCTTCGGGGCCGCCGAACAAGAACACGATGGAGTCAGGCCGGTTGCCGTAGAAGTCTTCGAAGCCGTCGTTGTTGAGATCTGCGGTGTTGGCGCCCTGGAGTGGCCCTCCGAGCTGGTAGACCTGCTCGAACGTCAGCGGGTCGCCACCTCGGCTCATCTCGACGTTGCCCGCGCTGAGCACGTCGGCGAAGCCGTCGCCATTGAGATCGCCCACAGCAGAGGGGTCGAAGTCCCTCAAGGCGCAGTTTTCACACATCATGTCGCGGTTCAATGGCTCGAAGAGCTGCAAGTCATCGAAGCGGCCGTTCCCGTTATTGAAGGCCACAATGGGCACCGCTGCGTCTCCGGCTCGAGCTGCCGAGGCGATCAGATCGAGATCACCGTCGGCGTCGAGGTCGCCCAGAAAGGTGCCCGAGCGGGTCAACCTGAGCATCTGGGGCAATTGCAGAGTCTGTCGCACCGTGGCGGTGCACTCACCATCATCTGCAGGACAGTCGAAGGCGAGGACCCAGATCGAGCCGGTGTTGCTGGCCCCAAAGATCAGCTCGTCGGCCGTCGGGACGTCGTCGGCGGCGGTGCGATCGAGATCACCGACCGCCAGGCGCTCGAGCTGCCTGTTTCTGAGAGAGAGTTGCTCCTGGATCCCCGAGACATCCAGTGTGCTGGGTCCCACTCGGTTCCACGGTGAGTCAGGGCCGACGAGCATCAGCTGCTCGGTGAGGGTAAAGGGGGCACGGACCCGGAGCGACTCCGCGATGCGCGGCGTGTCACCCACCATGAGGTCAGACACCACTTTTGGAGTCAGGAGTCGCTCCCGAGAGCCCTGTAAAATCAGCAGCCCGATCTCGGTGTCCATGAAGACGTCGGCGAGCCCATCACCTGTGGCGTCGCCCACCACGACGTCGGAGAGAGGCGGCGGGGTCAGGGTGTGCACCGGTGTGGTGATGAAGCCCTGGGGGCTGCCATAGGCCACCTGCACCTCGCCGAGCTCCTGAGCCACAAGATCGATGTACGTGTCACCGTCCATGTCTTCGAGGTACAGCGGCCGGCCATCGATGCCCACCAAGGTGGGTGAGTCGAACCGGCCAGAAGGCGCACGGCACACGCCATCTGAACCACAAGCCCACCCGTCGGGGCATATGGGCTCGCCGTCGATGTCGGTGCACACGAGTTTGCAGGCGGCCTCGCTCCCCGGCGCCCCACAGGCGTAGGGGCTCCCCTCGGGCAGGCCGTCGCAGTCTTCGTTGGCGCTGGGCTCGACGAGGCCGTTGCCACATCGAAGCCGGTCGACGCCTTCGAGGGTGTCACAGCCCGTGAAGAGGGGCAGGAGGAGGGGCAGGAGGGGCAGGAGACGCACTGGGCACTCCGGGGGTGGGGGTGATGGGCGGGACTATATCAGCTCCAGGCAAGCGATGAGCATCAGCCGTTGACGTTGTTCGCGCGGGCGCGGCCTTGGGGCGCGGCGCCGGGCTGGGCTGCGGCGCCGCCGCCGTTGTTGCCGTTGTTGCCGCCGTTGTTGCGGGGCGGCGGCGGGGGGGGCGCCGCGGCGCCGGGACCTGCCGGTGCGTTGCGGCCGGCGGCGTAGTGACGACGGGGCGGCGGAGGCACGCGGCGGTTGGCGGCGACGTTCCGAGCGGCGCCGGGCTGGGCCACAACCCCACCGTTGGCGGCGCCGGGCTGACCCCGGGGGGGTGCTTGAACCCGGTTACGCTGGCGGTTCTGCGCGTTGCGAGCCACCTGAGCGCGGCGGCGCAGCTCGGCGATGGTGTTCCGGGCGTCTCTGATCTGCGTGGCGAGGTTGGTCTCCGCCTGGCTGGGGTTGGCGGCGGCGTTGAGGGTCCGCTGGTACTCAGCGCGCAGCTGGGTCGCCTCTTCGCCCACGGCGCCCATCTGGTCGAGGTTGTTCAGCCCGTTCTGCGCCGCCTCGGCGTCGAAGGCTCGGGACTGCTGCATGCGGGACAGCTGCCTCACCGACTCGTCGAGGCCAGTCTCGGTCTCGGTGACCGCGTCTTCGAAGGTCTGGATGTCGCCGTCGTGATCACCGGTCCAGTCCATGTCGTTGATCTCTTGGTCGGTGAGATTGTCGCGGGCGAGCTCTGCAGGCTGACCCCCCAGCTCGTGTACACCGAGCAGGCCGGTGGGATCTTGGAACTGCACGGGGTTGTTCAGGTTGAACATGTAGGGGTTGCTGGCTTCCATGGGGCGGCTCATGGCCACGGCGCCGGGCTCACCCTTGAACAAGGGGTCGGGGCTGGTCCAGCGGCCCAGGGCGGTGTCGGCGTAGCGCATACCCATCTGGGTCAGGCCGGTGCTGCTGTCGCGCTGGAACCCGTCGACGGCCTTGCGGGCGTCGCTGTTGTCGTCGCCGCTGCGCAGCACGCCGTGGGGGTCGAAGGCGAAGCGATCCACCACCTCGCCGGCGGCATCGGTGGTGAGCACAGTGTTCCCCGTGTGATCGTGGTGGGTGAAGATGACGCGGGCTTCGCCTTGCAGGGTCTTCGCCCGGGCGCTGGCCATGAGCAGGCGGCGGGTGGCCTCGTCGTCGGCGCCGCCGAGGGCGATGGCGTCGCCGGCGTTGAGGGCGTCGTCGGCGGCGGGGTCGCCGAAGATGGCCGTGGCCAGGGCGTCGGTCTCGTGGGAGGCCACGTGACGGCTGCCCAGGTACACGTGGGTCACGGCCATGCCGTCCTCGATCTCGAAGTGGCGGCTCACGGCGTAGCGCAGGTGGGCCCCCTCTTCAGCGATCACGCGGTCGGTCTCGATGGCGTACCAGAACCGGCTCTCGCCCTCGGGGGTTTGCACCGCCTTGAGGCGGCCGTTGTGATCCCAGGTCAGGCTGTTGTCGCCGCTTTGGGTCATCATGCCCGCGGCGTCGTACTCGAAGGTGCGATCCCCGGCGCTGATGACGGCGTGGGGCTTGTCGGCGCCGTAGGTGAGGGCGCCGAGGTGGCTGGCGCTCTCGGTGTTGGTCGAGGCGCGCTGCACGAGGTTCTGCCGGTTGTCGTAGCCGTAGGTGATGGTTTCCTCGAAGGCCTCGCGGGCGGGGTCGAGGGTGGCAGAGGCCAGGCGGTTGAGGGCGTCGTAGGTGTAGAGGGCCCCTTGACCCGCGAGGCCGTCGACGGGCTGCAGGTCGTCGATGCCGGTGACGTAGCCGAAGCGGTTCCGGGTGTAGCCCAGGTCGAGCAGGGCGCCCTCGGCGCCGGTGACGCGCTGGCTGTCGAGCAGGTCGGCGGCGTTGTAGCCCATCTCCACGGTGACGCCGTTGCTCAGGCGCATGGTGTCGAGCAGGCTGCTCCGGGTGAAGGTGGCCGAGTCGACGAAACCCTCGATGGCGGTGACGCGATCGATGCCGTCGCGGGTGAACTCGAGGCGGGTGCCGTCGGGCATCACCATGGCGGTCTCGCGGTCGAGGTTGCTGAACTCGACGCGCAGCTCGAAGGGCACCCCGTCGATGACGGTGCGGGTGTTCACCAGACGGCCACGGTCGTCATGGGTGAACCAGCGGGCCCCCTCACCGGCGTGGGTGGGGAACAGGGTGCCCACGCGGTGACCGGAGGCGTTGGGGCACAGGTCGTCGGGGCAGGCGCTGGGCAGGTCGTAGAGGGCCTGCACCAGGGTGCCTTCGGGATCGGCGGCGTCCCAGACGCCGGTGAGGCGGCCTCGGGCATCGTAGCTGCGCTCCACGGTGCGGCCTGTGGCGTCGGTCTCCGACACCAGCTGGCTGGCCTCGTTGTAGACGAAGGTCTGGGTGCCGCGGTCCACGCTGGCGCTCTCGACGACGCGGCCGAGGCGATCGCGGGTGTAGGTGGTGCGCTCGCCGGCGGGACTCACCACGGCGGCGAGGCGGCCGCGCACGTCGTACTCAAAGCTGTAGACCAGTGACTCGCCGCCAGAGGTGAGGGTGTACTCCACCGACACGTCGCGGCCCAGGCCGTCTTGAACGCGGATGGTGGGGGTGTCGGCGAAGGGGCTCGCGGCGTCGGTGTCCGACACGTCGTGGAAGGCCACCGACAGGGGCAGGTACTCGCGGCGACTGAACGAGGCTTCGCCGAAGATCGAGGCGTCGGTGCGCACCACCGAGATCTCACGGCCCAGGGCGTCGAAGGTGGTCCGGAGCGGGGTGAGCTCCGGGGGGGTGTTGGGGCAGGCGCCGTCGGCGACGGTGTGGGTGCGGTACTTCGCCGTCAGGGCCCCCTGGTTGTTGAAGATGGCGTAGTCGGAGGCCTCGTACATGCCGCTGGCCACTCGAGCGAGCGAGGCGATCTCGCGGCCCTGGCCATCGAGGCAGCTGACCACCTGGCGATCGGGCAGGGCGGCCCCCTGCTCGCTGCGGAACTGTTGGGTCAGGGCGCTCACGGGATCACCATATTCGTAGGTGTACTCCACCGTGGGGCGGCCGTCGGGGTCTCCGTGGCGGTACCGGGCAGCCACGCGGCCGAGGTTGTCGTAGACCACCTGGCTCCAGGTGGCCTCGGTGACGGCGCTGCCGTCGACGATGGTGATCTCGCTGCTGGCGCCGGTGACGGTGCCCCAGATGTCGTCGTAGGTGAACTCGCGCATCAGGCTGTAGGGCTGCCCCTCGGGATCGAGCAGCACCTGCTCGCTGGCGGTGACCAGCAGGCCCTCTTCGTCGAAGCTCTCGCGGATCCGGTAGGCGCCGTTGCCTTCGGTGGCCTGGGGGCCCCAAGTCTCCACCACGTTGCCGTCGCTGTCGTGGCGGAAGCGGCCGGTGGAGATCCACTCGCCGTCGCTCAGCTGAGAGCGGGCGTGCTTGCGCAGGCCGATGGTGGCCTGGCCCACGGGCAGGCCCGCGTAGTCGTCGCCGTCGTACAAGAACTCGGTGACCTGGGCCTCGCCCCCAAAAGAGGCAGCACTGTTGCGCTCAGCGGCGGTGGAGACGCGGGCGGGCAGGTTGAGCAGCCAGTCGTCGCTCGTGGCGTACTCGGTGGTGATGTACATCTCGTCGCCCTCGCAGTTCTCACCGCTCGGGGCGCCGTAGCCCTGGCCCGTCTTCGCTGGACAGGCGCCGTCGCCGATGCCGATGACGCCGAGCTGGGCGGTCTCGGTGACCTGGCCGTAGCCGTCGTAGCTGTACTCCACCCGGGTCTTCACCCACGCGCTGGCGCTCTGGCGCTCCTGCATGGTGTTCTCCCGGGCGACGACGCACATGTAGCGTACGGGCCAGCTGGTGTCCGCGGGTACCTCGTCGACGTCACAGTCGTCGTAGGCGAGCTCGGTGGTCATCAAGGGCACGGCCTCGCCGTTGCTGATGGCGTAATCCTCGGTGGCCATGAGGGCCCCGGCGAGGTAGCGGTTGGTGTCGCCCACGTCGTAGCGCTGCACCCGCATGCCGCCCTCTTGGGCGTCGTCGGCCTCAGTGGTCAAGGAGACCTCGGCGAAGCCCCGGAACTGCTTCTCCACGGTGTCGTAGAAAGCATCCCGGTAGGTGTAGCTCACCCGCTTGTGCTCGCCGTTGTAGTTGTCATAGGTGTCGATGCTGTCGGCCATGATCATGGCGAAGGGCAGGGTGTAGGCCCACTTCTCCTCGCCGGCGGCCTCGGCGGCGGCCATCTGCTGCACGCTGGTGGCGTAGGTGACCTCGGTGACGAGGCCCAGGCCGTTGGTGATCTCGGTGAGCAGGTTGGGTCGGGTGGGGAACAGCTCGAGGTAGGTCACGTCGCCGTCGGCGGTGACCCAAACCACATCGTCGCTGCCGCTGCCGTTCATGTCGGCGAAGAGCACCGTGGTGTTGTCGATGCGCTGGGGCAGCGCCTGGCCACCCACACTGTTGATGACCGTGGCGTCGTCGAAGTGATCGCCGGCGCGGTTGAGGGCGAAGCTGAGCTGATCCGACAGCACGATGACGAGATCGTCGAGGCTGTCGCCGTTGATGTCCTGCAGCTCGACGAACTCGATCTGGGCCTCGTTGAAGGGCAAGTCGTTGATGACCCGTTCGCTGGACCACCGACCGTAGCCGAGGTTGAGGCGGTAGGTGAGCTGCCCGGGGGCGAGGATGACAGGGTCCTGCAGGCCGTCGCCGTTCATGTCGGCCATCTCGAGCCGGCTGTCGGCGAAGCCCGAGCCGATGGCCTCGACGCCGTCGGCGATTGCGAAGCCGCTCTCGCCCTGGTTTTCGTACACCTGGGTGGTGTCGAAGGTGCTGCTGATGACGTCGATGAGGCGGTCGTTGTTGTAGTCGAGAAACCTGATGTTCGACAGCTCGGCGTCGCCGCCGGCGAAGTCGTCGCCGAAGTCGGGCAGGCTGGCGGTGCCGCCGAGGCTCTCGACGGTGGACCAGTCACCCTCGCCGAGGTTGTACAGAATCTCGCCAGTGCGCACGTTGATCATGTCAGCGCGGCCGTCGCCGTTGGCGTCGAGGACCTGCACATAGGCGCTGCTCAGCTGGTGACCGTTCTGATCGCCAGTGGCGCTCTCGATGGCGGCGCTGAAGCTGTGGCTGTCGGTGGTGTACTGGTTCTTGTAGATGCGGTGGGCGCCAGAGCGCGAGGTGTCGACGATATCGGGCAGGGCGTCGCCGTCGAGATCGACGAGGGTGGCGGCGCCGGTGCTCAGGCCCACGCCGATGCTGCCCATGTCCACGAGGTAGGGGTCTTCGCAGCCTACGCCACCGTCGGTGTCGCACTGGGCGCCGAGGGTCTTCGAGTAGCCGAAGTTGTAGCTGACGGGGTGGGGCTCGTCGTTGAGCCCGAAGCGCTGCAGGCTGGCCAGCCGGGAGAGGCCACCGGAGATGGCCTCGTCCTCGTAACCGAGGTCGTAGCGCCACATGCGGGTCTCTTTGCTGTAGACGTTCACCGCGGCGAGGCGCTGGCTGATGAGCTCGTTGGCCCCGCTCCGGGCATCGGACAAGGGGTCGGGGCGATCTTCGTACTCGAAGGTGACCTTCGAGCGGGCCTCGCCGTTGACGAAGGTGTACTCGATGCTGTCGAGGTAGGGCAGACCGTCCCGCAGCTGGTAGCTGTAGTGGGCCCGGTGATCGAAGCTGTCGACGATCTCTACGAGCTGATAACGGAAGGTGGCGCCGTCGCGGCCAGAGACCCGGGCGTTGTCGACGAGATCACCATCGGCGGTGGCGCCGAAGTACATCTTGATGCCGTCGGGCTGCTCGGCCACCCAGTAGCCCTGGGTGCCGTCCCCGCGATCGATCCACAGGTAGCGCACGAACCCGCCTTCGATGCGGGCCCGATACACACCCTCGCCCACGTGCACGAGCTGGTCACCGCCGTTGGCGACGAAGTCATCGTCGGCGGTGTACTTGGGCAGCCCCCACTGGGTCATGCGCTCCATGAAGGGCACGGACATGTCCCAGCCGATGCCCATGATGCCCGCGGAGCCGCCGCTGTTATAGGCGATGCTCAAGTTGGGGGTGATACCGGGGAAGCCCGCGGGCACGTCGATGCCCACGGCGAAGTTCATGGCGCCACGACTGGCGCTGATGCCGGCGTTGTCGCCGATGCCCTCGAGGGAGCCGGGGCCCTCGGGCAAGCTGACGCGGTCGTCGCTGACGCCGGTCTGGGCCAGCACCGGGGTGCTGCTGATCAGGGTGAAAGCGATGGGGCGTAGCCAGCGCATGTGCCTCTCCAATTGATGGTCGATTCACCGCTGATGCGCCACGGGTGGGGGATTCCCGCAGAAAAAAAGTGCTTCGCACCTTTGCGATGCCGAATCACATGTGGCTTGGGGGGAGTGTGCGCTGACTTGGGGAGAGGGCCGGCTCAGCTCAGAACTGCACCGGGGGTTTCGGCGACGAGGATGCGCTCGAGGGCTCGATCGAGGGTGGTGAGCTCTGCGGCGTCGATGAAGGCTTCGTGATCTGCCGAGAGTGATTGGAACTTGAGACGCATGAGTTTCTTGAGGGTCTCTCTGGCTTTACGAAGCTCGGCCTCTCGTGCGGCTTGGAGCTTGGCAGCTTCGAAAGCCTGCTTGTACTCCTCGGAGAAGGGTTCAGTGATTTTGAGATTGCGCAACATGTGAGAAAACACCTCCTTGGCAATTCGGGAGAGGCGCGCGAGCACCATGTCAGTGTAGAGATCGTATTTGTCTTCGTCGAGTGTGCGCACGACGGCGGCCGCGGCACCGGCGATCTCGCTGCCGTGGGCACCTTTGCCGTGCACGATGGTCGACAACAACATCAATTCGGGGTTGTGCACCGCGAGTTCTGGGTCGGTGACGATGGGGGTCTGTTCCGGTCCGATCACAATTGGGTGGAACATGTTCCCACCACCCATGTGGATGGGCTGTCGAGCCCACCGGGCGACTCTGTCGGTCAGTGCGATGACCAGAACGGCCGCTTCACAGCGCTTTTTGAAACGTGCAGAGGCTACATAGCTGGGCCAACTGAACAGTTTGTCGTCGTCCGTGTCGAGTTGCACCTCGACGATGAGGGCCATCTGAGGCTCGCCATCGAGGGTGAGCGTCGTCGCCTCGTCTGCGTCGTAAGCCGCTGTCGTGGCCTGGGCCAAGTTGAGCTTGCCTCCTTGCAAGCCATCGTACTTGGGCAGCGGCGGTTGCCCCGAGGCATGCCACAGCTCGACGGCGAGCTGTGGCCGTGTGGTGAAAAGCGATACGATGATCTCGTGCAGTACGCCGGGCATGCCTCTTCCGATGTGGTGGTTCTGCCCCTGCGTACAGTTGGGGGTGCTGGATGATTCCGAGATTTTGCTCTGCGGAGCGACGTCTCCATGAAAAGGGGGTGGGCGCACGATGGAGGATAAGCGCGAGCGAGGTCAGTGGGTCAGGCTCCTGTGCATGTTCATGTGCACGTTGAGCATGTCATGCGATGACAGTACGGAGCAGATGGAGTTTTCACCTCTCGAGATGTTGGTGGGTGAGTTCAAGGCGATGGTGCATCGCCCTTACCCCGAGTCTTACCTGGCTCGACTGCGACAGGCCGTACAGCAAGAGCAGATGAGAGCGGCCAACCTGCGACTTGGGGCGCACCAGTATCTCTATCAGCAAGTACACCTCCCAGACAGGCCATGTCAGCCCATCTATTGGTCGGAACTCTATACTGATGGGTTCCAGCCCAATAACATTGACTGGAGCGGGTTGGTCGCGCCCTGCCTACATGGCGCTCACCTGGACTTCTCGTTCTCTGATCTACGTGGGGCAGATCTGCGTGGAGCGAAGCTTTTTCACGCGAGCTTTGAAGGCGCCAACCTCGAAGGGGCCGATTTGAGGGGCGTTGTTCTGTATCACAGTGACTTGAGCCACTCGAACCTGCAGGGCGCGCGGATCGGCGCTGGCTATGAGTGGGTCTGCGTGGGGTCGGGCGGTTGTATCATCGGGGATGAGCGCTGTGTGTCTCGAACACAGGCGACATGGCTCTATGGTGTAGATCTCTCGGGCGCGAGGGTGGGTGATGCGCTCAACACTGTGCCCCAGGGCAACATCCCATGGGCCCGATTCGTCGGTACGGATCTGCGAGGCGCACAATTGGAGTGGTCAGATCTTCAAGGTATGGCGTTCGACGAGGCCGACTTGACCGGCGCGTCGCTGTATCACTCCGATCTCAACCGTGCCTCGTTTCGTAATGCTGTCTTGCATCGAGCCAACTTGAGTGGCGCTCACCTGAAGGGGGCTGACTTGGCGGGGGCGGATATGAGAGAGGCGGAGTTGCTGTGGGTCGACTTCGAGGGGATGGTTCTCACTGATACCAACTTGAACGGTGCCATCGTACGGAGAGAGCAACACATTCCGGACAGCATCACGAGCAGATACACACTGCAGGCTCACCCTGAGTTCACTGCTGTGTGGGTGTTGAATGCCAGGTGAGCGCAAAGCGGGGTTGGGGCTACTCCACCCGCGTCGAGTCACCGTCCACCACCGTCATGCGGTAGCCGTCGGCGAGGCGCCAGTAGCGCTCGAAGGCCTTCGTCTCGGGCAGATCCACCGCGAACATCTCTGCGGCAAAGCGGCTGCCCAGCGTTTGGTAGATCAGCTCGGCGGTGACCGTGTAGCCCAGGCCGAGGTTGGGCAGGCGTACCCGGTACTCGACCTCGTCGCCGCCGCCAACGAAGTTGTCGTCGCCCTGCACGCCACGTGGCCGGATCTCTTCAGGCACGTTGTTGTCGGACCAGCCCATGGGCAACAGGCGGTTGTCCTTCACATAGGCGTCGGCGAGCAGCAGGCGGTATGTGGGGTTGCCCTCGATGTCCACCATGGCAGGCTCGTAGATCTGCACCTGATCTTCAGCGCTGATGACATTGTGATGAGGGCTCGTCGGGCCACCTGCCCGCTCAGTATCGAGAATTCGGCCCGAGCCGTCGACGATGCGGCCGTAGCTGTCAGTGTCGCCTGAGGCGAACATCACCGTGCCGTCGGGCAACGTGATGATGACCTTCAAGAACGCACGGCGTGCGGGGAAGCCCGTGGGGAACTTGTGCCCTGCCTTGTTGGTCACCTGCACCTTCACCACTACGTCGGCGCCGTCCCACGTCGCAGAGGTGATCTCCACATCAGCGGTGTCGTTTTGCAGCTTGGCCCGAGCCAGCTCGATGGTGCGATCGAAGGCTTCACGGCTCGCCAGGGGCTGCAAATCGTCGGCGTGATCTCGCAAAATCGAAGGCACCAGCACGTTGCCGCCGATGAAGACGTGTCGGCTCACCGGGCTGCGCTCTGGCAGGTTGGGGTAGGGCTCGCCGCTCGGCGCCCGGGCCAGGGTGGTGCGGACCGGAGATCCATCCCGCTCCAGATCGGGCATGTGGCAGTCCTGGCAGGTGCGTGTGTCAGGGCCCTCGGCGCCTTCGTCGTTGTATTTGGAGTTACGCCACTCAAGGTAGGGCATCTGCTCGGGGAACTTCCGCTCGGTGAGCTCACCGCCGAGGTCGAAGGTGGGGGTCTCCAGGGTGTGGCAAGTCGAGCAGAAGCTCGACTCGCTCATATGCAGGCCCTGAACCGGGTTGAAGGCGCTGCGCTGGGCCATGGGGGCGCCTACCTGATCGTCGTAGGGTCCGTAGATGCGTCGCTGATCGTTGAGCGAGTAGTTGCCGCTGAAGCGAGCAGATGTGCCCAGACCATCGGCCTCGATCTGGTGGCAGACCGTACACGACACGCCATCGAGGCCTAGACTCGCGGCGTCACCCTCGGACCAGAGAGAGGCGACACGCTGTGGATCGCCTGCGCTGGGCACCGGGTCGTACATGACCATGGGGGCGTGGCAGGTCATGCATGTGCCTTCGATGAGAGCTGCAAACGCGGGCAGGGCGTTGGTTTCGACGGCGAGCTCGGCGCGCCAGAAGGGGTCCCGGGCGGCGTTGGCCATCATGGAGGCTTGCCACAGGTCATAAGGGGCCACGGTTTCACCGCCAGCGGTGCGCAAGGCGTCAATGCCATCTGCGCTGGCGTGACACTCGGCGCACGCATCAGAGGTCACCACCCGGCCAGTCTCTGCCTCACCTGCTTCGGGGAGAGGTGCCAGGGCCGGGGGCAGCGGGCCCATGTCCTCTTCGGGGAACCGGGTGCGGGCATCGGGCATCTCGACGCCCATGTCGAGCATGTCGCCACCCATGCCACCCTCGGCACCTGAGCCCCCCATACCGGCCTCACCGCCAGCGCCGCCCATACCGGCCTCGCCGCCGGCGCCGCCAGGGCCACCTTCGGCGCCTGCGCCGCCCATGCCGGCTTCGCCCCCCGTGCCGCCCTCACCACCATCACCGCTCATGCCGGCTTCGCCGCCAGCGCCGCCCATGCCCGCGTCTTCATCGAAGAGGCCTGTCGCGCAGCCTGAGAGGCCCCAGGACGCCACCAGGCAGACCATGATCAAAGTGGAAGCTCGGTGCAGTCGTTTGGAGCGTCGATCAGGGCGCATCACGGATCCGGTGGCGGAGGTCATCAGGGGTACCCAGGACAGTGGGAACTACACCATACAGCAATGCAGGTGCCGAACCTACCGCCGCCATGGTACGCAATTCTGACACAGCTTGGGAGGGGTCGGTTGTCACCAAAAAGTGATCCGCCCTCCAGAGCAATGTCCTCGAAACGGATCACGGAGCGCTCATGTCCAGGCCCGCAGAGATTCTCTTCATCGACGTCGATGGCACCATCCACGGTGAAGGGGGGATTCACCCTCGAGTCTGGGGGGCGGTGGCGCAGGCCCAGGCGGCGGGGCTCCACCTCGTGCTGTGCACGGGGCGCCCGTCCTTCGGCGTGGCCAGGGCGTATGCCGGGCGGTTGAGCCCTGACGGGCCGCACATCTTCGAAGCAGGTGCGTGCATCGCTGACGCCACGGGCCGGGTGATCCACGCTGAGCCTCTGGGGCCTGACTACGCAGAGATCATCGCCCTCGCCGAAACGCATGACGTCATCGCAGAGGTCTTCACCGCCGACGGTCGCTATGTGGTGTCCCGACGCAGCGCCGAGGTGCAGGCTCACGAGGCCCTGTTGGAGACCGAGGCTGAGGTGGTGGCTGATTTGAGGGCCCTCGATGCCCCAGGCGCACCGCCCATCATCCGGGTGCAGTGGTTGCTCACCGAGTCTCACCCTCGAGATGTGTTCATCAGCTACGTCAACAACACCCCCGCTCTGGGACTGCATCTCGGGCGCTCGCCGTCGGTGCCCCACCTTCTGTTCACGGGGGTGACCCGGGCCGGAGTGTCCAAGGCCTCGGCGGCTCGGCGTGTGGCCGAGCGCCTGGGCTGCGCCACAGATCTGAGCACCTGCGCCATGGTGGGTGATGGGCTCAACGATCTCGAACTGCTCGATGTGGTGGGGATGCCGATGACGCTGACCAATGGAGAGGCCGAGGTCATCGAGCGGGTGAAGGCCCGCGGGGGGCACGTGGTGCCCTCGGTGGACGAGGGTGGGGCTGCGGAGGCCATCGCGCTGGCCTTGGGGTGAGCGGACGGCCGTCCGCTACAGATCAGTGACGCTTCTTCATCTCGCGGTAGTCGGCCATCAACTCGTCGAAGGCACGGAGCAGATCGAGGGCCGACAAGATGCCCACCAGCTGGTTCTCTTTGTTGAGCACCGGCAGGGCGCCGTACTTGTGCTCCAGGAACAGCTTGATGGCCTTGTGGATCGAGTCGTACGTGTGCACCACCTGCACCCGCTCGGTCATCACGTCGCCCACGCGCATGTCGTCGTCGAGGTTGTAGATGTGGGTGACGTCGGGGGCCTCATCCACCCAGTTCGGGCGGCGCAGATCACGGTCGCTGATGAGGCCGATGAGCGAGCCGTCGACGTCGACCACGGGCATGTGCCTGATCTCGCTGCGGCGCATGGTGAAGAAGGTGGACCGAAGGCCGTCGGTGGCCCGGGCGGTGATGACTTTGTCGGTCATGTACTGGCTGATGCGCATGGTGACTCCTCTGTGTGTGTCCTGCTGCATGGCTGCGCAAAACCAGAGGCAATCGCCGTGCCAGAGTGATGCTCACTGGCGGGTGGCGCTGGCTTTCATGAACTTGGTGATGGAGGTGAGGGCGCCGTCGACGGCGGGGGCGTCGAAGTAGAACTGCATCTGGCCATAGTCGTTGAGCCAGACCGAGGTCTTGGGGCCCTTCAGCGCGCTGAGGAACCGCTTCGTGCCGTCGGGCACTGCGCCTTGCTCACTGTGCACCACGTGCACCGGTTGCTCGATGCTTTCTGCTGCGGAGATGCCGTCGAAGGTGATCCACGGCTCCCAGCTGGCCACGGCGAAGCGGTTGTCGTAGCTCGGGCCGGCGCCGAGGGCGGGGTTCAGGTAGTAGTCGAAGATGTTCCCCGGCACGTACATGGCGCTCAGAGGATCGAGCTCGCTGGCGGCGAGCACATAGGTCATCTCCTTGTCGTCCGACCAGCGGCGATCCGCCTCTCGGGAGGCGGCGATGAGGCCGTCGGAGCCTCCAGGGCGCATATCGTAGATGCCTCGAGCCATGGCCTCGTCGTGCAGCCACGGGGCCACGAGCATCAAGCTGCTGAAGCGGGGCTCTTTGGCCACGGCGTGGGCCATGTAGCCTGCGCCGGCGCAGATGCCGAGCCCCGAGATGTCGCCGATGCCCTCTCGGCTCGAGAGAAACTCGAAGGCTGCCTGGATGTCGGCGATCTTCTGAGCAGGGCGCTCGAGCTGTCGGGGGGCACCTTCGCTGTCACCGAAGCCCGTGAAGTCGAAGGTCAGCGCTACGTAGCCTTCCGCGGCGAGGCGGCTGGCGTACACGTCGGGCATCTGGCCCTTCACGCTCGTCCAGCTGCCGGCGACGATCACGGCGGAGACGTCGCCGGTGCCGTCGAAGCCCTTGGGGGTGAAGAGGTGCCCCTCGAGGGTGTTGTCACCGCTCTTGAAGCGCACAGGGGTCATGGTGGCGCGCTCGATGGCTGCGCCGGAGGCGTGCACCGAGTGATGGGGCGCGCTCAGGCCGGGCCAGGACGCCAGCAGGATCCGCGGGTTGAAGTGCTCGACGATACGCTCGATGCGGCCACTGTCATTGAGGTGGATCACGTTGACGTAGTGGTTTCGATAGGGCCCGTCGGGCAGCTGCACCTCGCCGGTCATGCGCACGAGCACCACCAAGTCATCGCCCGTGGCGTGATACGTGCGGGTGTAGCGCTGGGGGTGGTCGATGATGTTGCCGAAGAGGGCGGTGAGGTTGTCCTTGCCCTCCACCGTTTTGGGGAAGCCCTTGGGGGCAAGGGGCATCTGTTGGACGACGTCGTCGGCGAAGGTGGCCCCGAGGGCGGTGAGATCTTGCTGCTCCAGGGCCTTGAAGAAGGCTTCGACGGTGGGGTGGGGCGCCGCAGTGGTCAGGGCCTGCGGCGTGGCCTTCATGGCGAGGGCAGGGAGATCGGTGCGGCCACTCTGATCCCTCAGGGCGAGGTCGATGCGGGCGAGCTTCCAGACGCCGCCGACGCGCTCGAATTCCGTGTCGTAGCCAGCGAAGACCGTCCAGTGCTCCATCTCTCCGTCGACGGGGAGCATGTGCACGGCGACACCGTCGAAGGTGGCCGTGGCGCGCTCCCCAGCGATGTGGACTGACACATCCGAGAGCTGATGTGCAGTGCGGGTGAAGCGGGGCAAGAACCCGGACCAGCCGCCGACGAGCTCTTTCGCAGCCACGGCACCTGAGGGTCCACCCAGATCGGCGTAGTTCACGTGCACTGTGGGCTGCATCGCCCCCTCGACAGCAGCCCAGCGGTGCTGGTCGACGCCGTGAAAGATGGTGTCGAGGGTGTCTTCGATGGCGCGGGTGTGGGTCATGGCGGTGGTCTCTTCATCTGTGGTGGAGGGTGCGTTGGCGGCTTTGGCGTCGTTGTCTTGAACTTGAGCGGTGGAGCTGTGAGCGCAGCCGTCGAGGGTGAGGCCGAGGCACATCAAAAGGGTGCGGTTCATAGGGCATCTCCTGTGGTCTTGCCCCTTCACCATCGCCACTGCGATGAACTGTTTGAAGAACAAATGGTGGACATGATTTGTCTGTAAATGCACAAATTGGTGCATGGACGACATCGAGCATCTACTGGCCTTCAGAGACGTGGTGGAGTGTGGTGGTTTTGCCCGGGCGGCTCGGCGCCGTGGCACCGCACACTCCACCATCAGCAGGCAGGTCCGCGAGCTGGAAGCCCGCCTCGGGGTGCCGCTCATGACCCGCACCACGCGGAGCAGGCATCTGACCGCAGCGGGAGAGCTGGTCTTTCGTCACAGCAAGGCCATCGGTGATCAGCTCTCGGAGATGCTCAACGCCCTGGAGCAGACAGAGCAGAACATCGAAGGGGTGCTGCGGGTGAGCGCCCTGGTGCACGTGGGCGCCGCACTGGTGATGCCTGCGGTGGAACGCTTCACCGCGGCCCACGAGCGGGTGGAGGTGCAGCTCGAGTTCCACGATGGCCCCTTGGAGTTTCACAAACGGGGCCTCGATCTGGCGCTCACGGTGGGGCTGCCTCAGTCATCTCAGCTGGTCGTGAAGAAGCTCTGCGACAATCCGGTGGTGCTGGTGGCTGCGCCCTCCCTCGTGAGACGTGCCGAGGCTGCTCTGGGGGCCCTGCAACATCCGTCGGGGCTGCACGACTGGCCCCTGGTGGCGTACCGAAACGGCGAAGTGCAGGTGGTGGAATGGCCCTATGTCGACGGTGATGAGATTCGTACGCTCACGGTGAAGCCTGGGGTGACCGTGAGCGATGGGGTGTCGCTGCTCGACGCGGTCCGCCGAGGGGTAGGGGTTGGATACCTCTCCCGCTTCTCGGTCATCGATGCGCTGTCCAGCGGCGCCCTGGTGCAGCTGCTGCCCGAGGTGGCGTTGCCGGACTATGCCCCGGTCTATGTGGCCAGGGCAGATCTCGGGGTGGTCAGCCCCCGCGTGCGGGCATTCGAAGCATGCTTAGCCGAGGTGGCTGCCTCTCTCGAGGGCTGAGCACAGCGAGTGTGCCCTGTGGCCAGGTTTCAGACGTTCAAGATCACCCGTAAGTCCGCCCAGGCCTCGCACCACACCCCTGGAGGCACTGCTGCGAGGTCCTGATCTGCAGGGGCCAGCTCGGCCCGGTGTACTGCGCAGCCTTCCAAGTGAGACTGACGCCCGTGCACCGAGCGGCCGTCGGTGGGGTGGAACCCGTCATGGCTGAAGGTGATGCGCCAGTGGTGACCGATGGGCCGCCAGGCCTCGTGGATCCAGCCTCCTGCTCGTGGGGTGCCGCGCAGGTAGCCCAGATCATCGAAGGCATTGAGCATCTCTCGTGTCTTGAGCGTGATGGTGGCCTGCACGGTGATGGCGGCGAGGGCCCCGCGGGCCCGGTCGAGGGTGGGGCGCTCCGGGAGCCCCCTCAAGCGGTTGAGCTGATCGAAGGCCGGCTTGATCTTGCTCGCCGCCAGGGCCCGCCGCCAGCGCGGCCGATCAGAGGGGTTGAAGGCGATGGGGTGGGGCAGCCCGATCTCCGCCGCTGTGGTGAGGCGTTCAGGATCGACGCGCCGACCCGCGACGTCGGTGGGCAGCCCGTCGGACCAGCGAAAATAGAGCGTGTCGTCGAGGCCGTGGGTGCAGAAAATGAGCCCCTCGACCACATCGCGCAGGGGGCCACCGGCGCCAAAGAGCGCCCAGGCCCGGGTAGGGGTCCAGCGGTGATCTGTGCACATCGCCTCTCTCAGGCGATCCACCGTGTCGCTGGCCTGTCCAGCAGGGATGTGCCCACCCTCGACGAGAGCGCGCTCACCGGGCTCTTCGAGGCTCAGGCTGGGGCTGGCCAGCTCGATCATCGCCTGTCGAGTGCGGACCCGGAGGCTACCTCGGCCGTGGCGGGCCCAGTGATCGAGCCAGAGCACCGCTGAGGGGGTGGGGTTCACTTGTAGAGCTTCGATGGCTCGAGCGGCGAAGTCGGCACTCTCTTCGTGGAGCAAGGTGTCGAGCTGGGCCCCAAGGGTTCCCTGGTGATCGTCGGTGCCCAGCATGCCGTGGAGCGCCAGGGTCCAGCGATGCTGGATGGAGGGTGGATAGGCCTGGAGTAATCCATGGCACATCGCTTGGAGAGCCGTCGGGTGCAGGTGAGGCGTCAGCGCCGTCAGCTCCCGGCTCAGAGACATGGGGTGCTCTTGTCGGGAGAGGGTGTGCAGCCACCAGCGCTGAGCATCCGGTGAGAGGGGGGTGTCGTCGATCCAGCACAACTGCGTGCCTTCTGGCGGCAGAGGCAGATCGACCGACGCCGCTGGGGCGCGCTCGGCGAGGGCGACGTCGAGGTGCTCTGGGGCCACGTCTTCGGGCCAGCCGCGGAGGAGGCGGCAGGCCATGAGGGCCGAAGCCGTGGCCTCTCGCCGGCGGGGATGGGTCTCCCGGGCGAGGGCGGCGGCGAGGGGATCGATCGACTCGGCGTCGGGCACTGCCCGCAGCACCTCTGCGGCGACCTCGCGGGCGTCGGCGGCTTCCGAGAGCAGCGCGCGCACCTGGGGGAGTCCCGCCTCGCCCCAGGCGATGAGGCCTCGACGGGCCACCTCTCGGATGCCCACCGCTTTGTCCTGGGCCCCTTCGAGCAGGGCCATGGCGCCCTGGGCTGGGTATCGATCGGCGAGCCAGGCCAGCAGGCGCTTCTTGTCTGCAGGTGGATCACGGGTGAGCCACCATGTGAGGGCTTCGGCGAGGGCTTCTCCACCCACCCGAGGGGCCAGATCGTCCAACGTCTGCCCGACGGGCCAGCGGCGCCCGGGCAGGCGCACCGCGAGCTCGGCGGCGAGCCAGGGCGCCTCAGGGGCGTTCAGCTCACCGAGGCGGGCGCACAGCGCCGGCACCCCCACGGTGGGCGGCCACTGGATCGAGACCCCCTTCACCGTGACTCCTTGCCCGGAGGCTTGCTCCACGACGCGATCGAGCACCCAGGGCAGCGCCTGAAGGGCGTCGGCGGGCGCCGTGCCCGCGAGCAGCGCTTCGATGTGCTCGGTGCGCTCGTCCGGGGGCATCCGAGACAGTCCCCCGAGCCATCGGGCCCAACGATCGAAGTCGAGGTGAGCGCGGGCAGATCTCAGGGCGAGCAAACCCACGGGCTGCCGGTGTGGATCTGCGACCTCCTCGAGCAGAGAGGCGACCTCGCCATGATCTTCGCGGCTGAGGCGGCGCTCGGCCATTCGGGCGACCTCTGGGCTCCAGGGCAGGGCGCCGAGGGTCCGGGCCGCGGCGAGGCGTGTCTTCACCCGGCGGCTGTGCAGCAACGGGATCAGCGGGTCGAGGGCGTCGTCACCGAGGGCGATGAGGCCGCGACGGGCCACCTGCCTCACCCGATCAGAGGGGTCGAGCAATCGACCCGCGAGGGCCCGGCCGCCCTCTTTAGTCTCGGCCTCAGCGAGGGCCTTCACCAGCAGCTGGCGATGAGGTGACTGCACCGCTCGACCACCGCGGCCCAGAGCTTCAGTGAGCGTGTCCACGGCTTTGGGCGCCAGCCGGGCCCAGGTACGGGTCACCGCTTTGGCGAGGCTCGGAGCGCCGTTGAGTGCCTCTCGGGGCCAGGAGAGGGTCTCGTCCAGCGCCGCGGAGATCACCGCCCCCGTGGGGCAGGTCCAGGTGTAGGGCCACATGAGTCGGGGCTGGCCGGTGACGAGGGCGCCGAAGTGAGCGCCGAGGACGAGGGGCTGACGGCGCTCGACGGGCAGGCTGGTGAGCAGGCGCTCCAGGGCCTCGATCACTCTGCCCATGCCCTCGGAGAGTCGATCGAACTGGGCGAGGGCTCGCTGCACGAGAGGATCGAACTTCGGATCGAGGGTCTCTGCGGAGAGGCGCCACAGACACAACACCGCCACCGCCGCGAGGCGGCCACCCTGGCCACCGTTGAGCCGCTCCGGATCGACGAGCAGCGCCTCTGCCTGGGCGTACATCAGTGGGGCGGCGGCCTCTGGCGACGCCATGAGTGGCTCGTGAGCCCGGGTGATCTGGTCGTACCAGGCGGTCATGGCCAGGGCCACGGCGAGCTCTGGCTTGGGGTGCAGCAGATCTTTCTCTTTGAGCGCAGCCAGGGCGTGAAACAGTCGCCCCTCGGCGACTTCGGCCATCTTCTGAGCTTTACGGGCCACCTCGGGCTCTGGCCGATACCACACCGCCAGCACGGGGTGAGCGCCCACCCGACGGACCACCCGGCCCTGCTCGTAGATGACCTCCTCCGGGGGGCCGCCTTGAGGGTAGGCCGTCCAGCGGCCATTGGGGGTCCACTGGTGGCCGCCGCCTTCAGAGACCAGCGTACAAGGGCCTTCCTCCATGACTCGCAAGCCGTCCGGGGCAAAGCGGCGGCGGTGTAGCGTACCGTCTGCTTGATGGATCTCCTCGCTCTCCCGGCGCCCGCTGGGTCGGTAGCGCACCCACGTGCCCGAGGGTCGGTTCGCCGTGAAGTGCCCTTCGACAGTGAGTCGACCCTCGGCGTCCCAGGCCTTACACGGGCCGTCCTTCACTGGAGGGCTCTCTGGCAGGATCACGCACCCGAGGGCCGGGTGACGTTGCCCCGAGTCGTGCCACCGCCACGCGATCTCCCGGCCGCCTGTGCAGGCCGCCTGAAGTTCATGGATTGCATTTCTTTGGTATTTTGTGCTCATCTCCCGCGCTCGCTGACGCCGGCGAGGCTCATTGGAGAGAGCCGCGGCGTAGCTTGGGAGGAGGCATCAGATGTTCACCAGAGTAAAGCGTTCATTGAGCGTGCTGTGTGTTGGCGCCCTGATCACAGGCTGCGCCAGCTCTGACGACGAAGGCATCGCGCCGTCACCCGACGCCCGCGTACCGGTGCAGGATCGGGGGCTGCCGCCGCCTCCTCTGGCCGACGCCATGCCGGTGATGCCCGACGCCGAGGCCCTCGACACCGAGATGCCCGACGCCGCGCTCCCCGACATGGAGATCCCCACGGGCTGCGCCGACGGGGAGACACGGCCGTGCTACGAGGGCCCTGAGGGCACTGAAGGCGTGGGCGCTTGCGCTGCGGGCGTAGAGACGTGCGCGGACGGCGAGTGGGGTCGATGTGAAGGTCAGGTGCGACCTGCGCAGGTAGATGCCTGTGACGGCACCGATGAAGATTGCAACGGCCTGGTAGACGACAGCCCCGGTGTGGGCGCGGCGTGCAGCCTCGGCCAGGGCGCTTGCGCTGCCGAGGGCGCGCGCGCCTGTGATCCCGAGACTGGCGGTCTGCGCTGCGACGCCGGCGAGCCCGGCGAGCCCGCCGCGGAGACCTGCAACGACATCGATGACGACTGCGACGGCACCGCCGACGAAGGCTTCGGCCTCGGCGCCCCCTGCATGCGCGGGGTGGGGGCCTGCGCCCGCGAAGGCGAGGTCGTGTGCGGGCCCGACGGTCTGCCAGTCTGTGGTGTAGATGTCGGGAACGAGGCCGAGGAGCTGTGCAACGGCCTGGACGATGACTGTGACGGCACCATCGACGAAGAGCCCGACGACGTGGGCGAGGCCTGCGACGTGCCCGGCGCTCAGGGGCTCTGCGTCACTGGCGAGACCACCTGCAGCGAGGGCAACCTGATCTGTGAAGGCGCTGCTGCCATCGCGGAGGACTGCAATGGCCTCGACGATGACTGTGATGGTCGCGTCGATGAAGGCGTTGGCGGTGGCGCCCTGACTGGTGATTGCTACGACGGCCCAGAAGGCACCCTCTGGGTCGGCGCGTGTCAGGGTGGCACCCGCACCTGCAATGGCGGCGTGTGGGGCCAGTGCAATGGCCAGCAGCTGCCCGCAGACGAGGTGTGTAACCGCATCGACGACGACTGTGATGGCGTGGTCGACGTGTTGCCCAACGACGAAGCCTGCGCCTGCCAGCCTGGCGAGGAGCGGGCCTGCTACTCCGGCCCCCAGGGCACTGCCGGCTGGGGCCAGTGTCGTCTCGGGGTGCAGCAGTGTCAGGGCGATGGCCGTGGCTTCGGCCCCTGCGAGGGCGAGGTCACCCCCGACGAGGAGACCTGCGGCAACGGCGACGAGGACTGCGACGGCAACATCGACGAGGTCGCGGGTGTCGGCGAGCCCTGTGAAGACGGTGTGGGCGCCTGTCGGCAGGAGGGCACGCAGATCTGTGGCCCCGGTGGCGCGCTCGTGTGCAGCGCCGAGGCCAACTCCGCCATGGGGGAGACCTGCAACAACATCGACGACGACTGTGATGGCCTCACCGACGAAGACACCCTCGACGCCGGTGCGGCCTGCACCGTCGGTGAGGGCGTGTGTGCTGCAGAGGGCGCCTTCATTTGCGTCGAGGGTGGTTTGCTGTGCACAGCTGTACCCGGTGAGCCCGGCGAGGAGACCTGCCAGGACGGCCTCGATGGTGACTGTGATGGTCAGGTGGACGAGGGTTGCCCCGATGAGCCCGGCCCCGATCCGGAGCCCGGCCCGGTCTGCGAAGATCCCACGATCCTCCCCGGCACTGTGGGCCTGCACGTCGCTGCAGGGACCAACACCGAGGCCACCGATGATCATCGGGGCAGCTGCAGCCGACAGGTGGGCGGCCGAGATCAGATCTTCGAGTTCAGCCTCGATCGTCTCCGGACGGTGCGCCTGCAGACCCGCCCGCAGGTTCAGGATCAGTACGACACGGTGATGTACCTGCGCTCGGACTGCGCCGACACCGAGACCGAGATCGCCTGCAACGACGACGGTGGCGAGGGGCTGCTCTCCCTCGTGCAGGAGACCCTGGAGCCCGGTAGCTACACCGTGGTGGTGGACGGCTACCGCGAGACCTCCACCGGGGCCTTCACTCTGCAACTCGAGGTCGACCCCCATGACACCTGCGACGGCGCCATCGAGCTGGGGCCCCTCGGCGCCAACCCCATAGAGGTCGCCGGTGACACCGTGGGCGCCAGCAACGAGGGTGGGGGCTCGTGTGGCCTCGGCTCCACTTCCCCCGATCACGTCTACACCTTCACGGTGGCCAACGCCGGTCAGGTGGTGATCGAGGCCCTCGCCACGGCGGGCCAGTACGACACGGTGATGCACCTGCGAAGCGACTGTGGCGACGCCGCCACCCAGGTCATCTGCAACGACGATGGCGGCGCGGGCACCTTGTCGCGCATCGACACCAACCTCGAGGCAGGTCGCTACTACCTGTTCATCGACGGCTACAGCAACAACCGCAGCGGCGCCTACCGGTTGTCCTTCAGCGCCCCGTGAGCGACCTCCCCCTGCGCAGCATCGTCATATCTGCATGACCGACGTCCTCATCGCCGGCGCTGGCCCTGCGGCGCTGATCCTGGGTCACGCCTGCGCCGCCCGCGGCCTCTCAGTGTTGTGCGTGGATCCCCGCCCTGATCGCCCCTGGCCCAATAACTATGGCCTCTGGCTCGACGAGCTGCAGCCCCTGGGCCTCGACCGTTTCGCCGAGATCGTCTGGCCGCAGGCCCGCTTCACGATGGACGCCGAGCGGGTGCACCTCATCGATCGACCCTACGCCCGGCTGAACAAAGACGCGCTGCGGGATCACGTGTCTGGTGGGGTGCAAATCGAAGCGGGAGAGGTCACCTCGCTCATGGTGGAGTCGGGCCGCGCGGTGATGCGCCTGGCCGACGGTCGCACCTTCGAAGGGGGCCTGGGCGTCGACGCCGCGGGCCACCGCGGGCACTTCACCGCCCGAGTGGATGAGCGCGAGCCCGGGTTTCAGGCGGCCTACGGCGTAGTCGCCGATCTCGCAGCTCCCCTCGAGACCCGTGTGGCTGATCTCATGGACTTCTCTCCGATCCCCGGGGCCCTCGACGACGCGCCGCTCACCTTCCTCTATACGTTGCCTCTGTCGTCCACGCGGGTCTTCTTCGAAGAGACCGTGCTCGTGGGTCGGCCGCCCACCGACTTCGCTGTGCTCAAGTCTCTGCTGAAGCTGCGTCTCGCCGCACGGGGCATCACCTTGGGCCAGGTGCACGAGGTGGAGCATTGCTTGATCCCCATGGGCGTCTCACCGCCCCACCATGGCGCGATCCTGGCCTTCGGTGGTGCCGCCTCCATGGTGCATCCAGCCACGGGCTACATGATCCATCACGTGCTCCGCTCGGCCCCCGACGTCGCCGACGCAATCGCCGCCTCCTTCGCCGCCGGCGCCGACGCTGCGACGGTGGCTGCTGCTGGTTGGTCGGCCCTCTGGCCCCGCCAGAAACGTCGCCTCTGGCAGATGTTCGGCTTTGGCATGGAGGTCTTACTGAGCCTGGAGCCCGAAGGGGTGCGGTCGTTTTTCGATGGCTTCTTCAAGGTGCCCCCCGCACGATGGCAGGCCTATATGGCGGGCACCGGCACCATGGGTCAGCTCTCGGGCACCATGCTGCAGGTGTTCAACAAGGTCCCGGTGGGTCTCAAGGGTCGCTTGATGAGCCAGAGCCTCACCGGTCACGGCGCCCGCATGTGGGGCGCGCTGATGGGTCTGGGGTGAGCTGGTGTTGATCTGGTCGATGATCGCGGCGCTGTGTGCGCCTTCTTTCGAGGTACAGGGCCACCGCGGGGCCCGGGCGGTGTTGCCCGAGAACACGATCCCCGCCTTTGACTATGCGCTGAAGGTCGGGGTGGACGTGCTCGAGCTCGACCTCGCCGTCACCGCCGACGATCACCTCGTGGTGATCCACGATCCGGTGATTTCTCCTGAGCGCTGTCTCGATGTCGGTGGCAAGCCCCTGAGCGCAGGCATTCCGGTGCGCAGTGTTACGCTGGCCCGTGTGAAACAGCTCGACTGCGGCACGCTGCCCCACACACGCTTCCCGAAGCAGCAGGCGCAGCCCGGTACCCGCATCCCCACCCTCGATGAGGTCTTCGCCCACGTGAAGGCTTCGAAGCACCCAGCGGCGAAGGCGGTGCGGTTCAACATCGAGACCAAGGGCGTGCCCGGCCTGCCCGAGCTGACGCCCACCGCTGAGAAGTTCGCCGAGCTGCTGGTGCAAGCCATCGACCGCGCTGGGGTGCGAGAGCGCGTGATCGTGCAGTCCTTCGATCAGCGCACCCTGCTGGCCATGGCTGATCGGGCACCTGAGATCACACGGGCGCTGCTCACGGCAGAGAACCTCATCGACCATGTGGCGGCAGCGAAGGCGGCGAAGGCGCAGATCATCTCACCTCACCATCTCTGGATTACGGCAGATGATGTGAAGCGTATGCACGCCGCGGGGCTGAAGGTGGTGCCGTGGACGGCGAACACGCCTTCGGCATGGGCACGGCTGAAGCGTTTGGGGGTGGATGGGATCATCAGCGATGATCCAGAAGCGCTGATGAAATGGCGAACCAGAGAAGGCTCTGATTGATGGTCAGTATCCCACAATGAGCGTACGGGGCTTCGTGGGATCGGGCAGCAACCGGTAGCGAGCATAGACCTCTTCTGGAATCGCATCACTTACGAAGAAGCGCGCACCTTCCAAGTCTGCGCCATCGAATCGAGCTCCAGCAAGACGAGCACCCCCAAAATGAGCCCATCGTAAGTCTGCTTGAGTAAAGTCAGCATCGCGGAGATTGGCTTTGCGCAAGTCTGCGCCTTCAAGGTGGGTGCCTCGAAACGAGGCATTCACTGCTTTTGCTTCGTATAAAGATGTGTGTGTCATGTGCGCTGCATCGAACCGGGTATGTACTGCTGACAGGGCATGGAAGTAGGCGCCTTCCAAGAAGGCCCCATTCAGGTTTGCATGATCCAGGATGGTGCTGAAGTGAATGCCTTTTTCTGGGCGGCATGTGTTGGTGCTCGCCGAGAAATGTGCTCCTGAGAGGTTTGTCCCCGTAAAATCAGTGGAGTCGATGACCGCATATGAGAGCTCTACACCTGACAAGTCACTGTCACGGACACGAGCACCACTCAAGTTTGCATTGCTCAAGTTTGCTCCTCTCATATCTGCCATATGTATCTCTAAGCAATACAAGTCGGCGGCTTCAAGATTGGCTGACGCCATCATGGCATGGTGAGCTGTCAGTGAGTTCAGGCGTGTGTCGTCGAGTTGTGCTGCGAGGTGTGGGCTAAAGAGTGGTCGCCATGAAGACTTGAGGTAGGACATGCATTCGAGCATTCAAGAGACTGTGCCATAGAACAGATGTGTGTCCGTGTATATGTATTGTGGACGCATCGAATTGTATTGAACCGGCTCACCTCGGCGCTTTTTTCGTCGAATGATGTCAGCAAACTTCAGTGTGCGTTTCTCCGGGCGGCGGGCACGGTAGATCAACTTCTCAAGATGCTGCTGTATGATGATGGGTCGATGATATGCATGTGGTGGTTTCACACCACACGGATCGATTGAAGCCTCGCGTAGACGTGCTTGCTCCTCTTCGTAGGCTTGGGCCTGCTTCCGACTCATGTGTACCATTGCCTGAGACCCGCTGGGTGTCGTGATGCACATCACCACACCTTTGTCTGTGCTCTTCGGGGCGCCATGGGCAGACAAAATCTCAAATGCCATTAAGGGCACTATCCACCATTGTCTTCGCATTCTTTCCCCCTGAAGCTCAGCGTTATTGAAGTGTAGAGAGTAGGCTTCTCTTCGTCGATGACCTCATTCAAACACCCCTTTTTAGAAAGTTGATCGAGAGGCGAATTGGGTAGCAACGGATGCTGCGGCTGGGCCCTTGTAGGCAGTCATCGCTGCGCTCTGCCTGCGTAGGCGCCGGGCCTTCGGCACATCTTCGATGCGCCTCGTCTGGCGCGTACACGTTCAGGCACCTGCTGACGCAGGCAACTTCCCGGGTAGGCAGGGTCGCTCAAGGCTTCGCCTTGTTTGCTCGCTCCCCTGCGTAAAGAGCTTCTTCTGTATCTTGTTGCTGAAATCCACCGGGACTCGACCTGCCGCGAACGTGTAAGCTTCTGAACATCAAACGCTCGGCGAAAGCCCCAACAGCGTTGGGGATACCTTCAAAGCCACACCAGAACTGACTTTTTACGCAGGGGAGCGAGCGAATAGGGCGAAGCCCTGAGCGACCCTGCCTACCCGGAGGCCTGCTCGCGCCAGCGAGTGTGCCGACGTGTACGCAGCTCCAAGGCGGGCCGAAGGCCGGCCGACAAAGCTGCCTACGCAGGCAGAGCGAAGCGATGACTGCCTACAAGGGCCCAGCCGCAGCATCCGCAAGGTTGATGCTCTTTTTCGGTCACAGCCCCATCGCCCGCCCGTCGAACACCGTGAGCATCCACCACAAAGGAGTTCACGATGTTCACGTATCTCGCCCTCTCCATCCTCGCCAGCACGGTCACTGAGCCCACTCCGGTACTTGAGATCGCCATCTACACCGTGCACACGCCCGACGCCTTCGCCGAGATTCAGAAGAGAGCACATCGCGATCTGAAGAACGTAGATGGCTATCAAAGCAGCCTCGCGCTGCGATCAGCCAACCAGAAAGACCACTTCGCCGACGTCGTCTTGTGGCGCAGCCTCGCTGAAGCCAAAGCTGCTGCTGCGGCCATGGAGAAGCACCCGAAGATGGCCAGCTTCATGGCAGGCATCAAGACGCTCGAGGTCATGACTCACGTACACCCTCAAGGCACAGATGCCACCCTGCCCGAAGCTCTCGTGAACGGTCAGGTGTTGGAGATGGCGGTGAGCAAGGTGCCCTCTGCAGAGACCTTTATGCCGCTTCAGAAGGAGATTCACAGTCATCTGCGGACGCTGAAGCCCGTCGTCGCGGCCACCCCACTTGTGCCCGCAGAGTCCGGGGTGTTCATCGACATGATCACGTGGTCAGATCAGCCCAGCGCCCATCAAGTCGGAGAGAAGATGATGGCCGATCCGAAGTTCAAGTCGTTCTTCGCTGCTGCCCCCGAGCCCCCCGTGGTCTTCGACTTCTTCGTGCACACCCCATGAGTCACCCCTTCGACATCGACGAGCAGTCTCCGAGCGATGCGACGCTCATCGAGCAGGCCACCGCCGGTGACCGAGAGGCGCTGAGCACGCTGATTCAGCGTCATCGGCCCTGGATCTATGCGCTCTCTCAGCGTCTGGTGCTCAGCCCCGTAGATGCAGAAGATCTCACCCAAGAGGCCCTGGTGCGCATCATCACCCGCTTGGGGCAGTTCGAAGGTCGCTCACGGTTCACCACCTGGGCGTGGCGCATCGTGGTGAACCGGTTCCGCGATCTCAGCCGGCGGCCCATGGAGCAGGCCATCACCACCTTCGAGGCCTATGGGGAAGAGCTCGACGCCATGCCCCTCGAGCCTCTCGCCTGGCGTGGCGGTGATCCTGAGAAGGCCCTCATCGTCGAGGAGGCGAAGCTCGGGTGCATGCTGGGCATGTTGTTGTGTCTGGATCGCGAGCAGCGCCTGGCCTTCGTGCTCGGCGAGGTGTTCGAAGCCCCCGCTGCTGTGGCCGCAGAGATTCTCGAAGTGAGCCCGGCGACGTTTCGCAAGCGCCTGCAGCGCGCCCGTAGAGATCTGCACGCCTTCATGCAGAGCAAGTGCGGGCTCGTGAAGGCGGCGAACCCATGTCGGTGCAGCCACAAGGCCAACGCCTTCATGCGGGCAGGCTGGCTCGACCCGGAGTCGCTGAAGTTCACCGGGGCTCACGTGGACCGGATACGAACCGAGGCGCAGAGGCAGTGCGCGGATGTCGACGCCCTCACCGAGGCGGCGTATAGCGTGCTGTTTCGGGCGCACCCGCTGGGGCGCCCTCAGGCCCTGGTGGTGGAAGATCTCACCGCGTTGCTGTCTACACCCGCGGCAGTGAGGCTGCTCGCCGGGGGGTCGAAGGGCTGAACTTCCTCAGCAGGCTGAGGGAATGAGATAGTTTTGCTGAACGGATGTTCAATGTTTGGTTGACGCAGTGCGACCAGATATGGAACTGATCCCTTCAGTGATGCCTACGAGTCCCAGATGAGTACACCCTCACACGACGAAACCACCCATCATCTGCTGCTCGCTGCTCTGGGTATCTCTCCAGAGTGCACGGGTGGTCGGTTCAGACTCTCGAAGGCCCAGCTCAAAGGGGCAGACCTCCAAGCTGCAAATCTCAAAGAGGCCGATCTCACAGGTGCTGTATTGGAGGGGGCGAACCTCAAAGGGGCGATCCTACAGTGGGCTCAGTGCGAACACGCCAGCTTCGAGGGGGCGAACCTCGAAGGCGCCGATCTTCGAGAGGCCTACCTCAAATCGGCCGATCTGAGGCAGGCGAATTTGGAGAAGGCAGATCTGCGGGGAGCGGTTTTATATCGCGCGATCTTGGAGGGTGCACACCTCGCGGGTGCATCTCTTCAAGGGGCTGATCTTCTGCTCGGCAACTTGCAGCGGACAAACTTGAGAGGCGCCGATCTTGAAGGTGCGCTTCTCTCGTTTGCGCACCTGGAGCAGGCAAATCTCGTAGGCGCGAACCTTCAACGCGCTCAGCTCGTCGAAGCCAACTTGGAAGGGGCAAACCTTGAAGACGCTGATCTTCGGGAGGTTTACCTCGCCGAGGTGAGATTGGAGGGGGCTCGGTTCGGCGGGGAGCACGTACCGGGATGGATCAGGGCAGCTTTGGACGACGACGGCCGGTTTTCGCAGGTTGCCCTGATCTCGAACATCAAAGGTGGCCACAGAGAGCTGGCCAGCGCTGACCTCAGGGGCGCCAGATTGGAGGGCACGCATCTCGAAGGCGCAGACCTTACGGGCGCCGACCTCAGAGATGCACATCTCGAAGAGGCGCATCTTCAGGGGGCGAGCTTGCGGAAGGTCGACTTGCGCGGTGCCAGCTTGCGTGGAGCGGACCTTGAAGGGGCTGATCTTGAGGGGGCCAATCTCAAGGACACATGTCTGGAGGGCGCACATCTCGAAGGCGCAAACCTGCAGGGTGTAAGCTATACCGGGATCGTCGTCCCCCAGGGGGGTTGATGCTTTCCGATTCCAGCGAGGCGCAGGGGCTCTCTGCCTGCTTGACGGCGGCCCCTTGGGGGCGCACCCTCACCCCCATGAATGCCGCCGACCATTCGAGGATCAGCCCTCGCTACTGGCTGAGCCCGTCACAGGTGGGCCGCTACTTCTTCCACGAGTGCGATCGGCACCTGCGTTACCTCGCCACCCCCGAGAGCCGGGCCCTCGACGAGGGCATCCCGCTCATCGAGACCGCCTCGATGGCCTCCGAAGCCCTCGTGCAAGGTGGCTACACCTGGGAACACCGCGTGCTCACCGAGCGCCTCGGTGATCGCGTGCACATCGCCGACGGGGATGGCCCCCTGCACGACCGGCGCTACGGCTTCAAAGAGACGCTGAAGAAGCTCGCCGAGCTCGATCGCAACGAGTACCTGTTTCAGCCGACGCTCATCCCGCCGGCGGGCTTCCTCACCCGTTATGGCCTGCCCACCGAGCTCGTGGGGCTGCGGGTGTGCAGGCCCGATCTCATCGGCCGCGACGAGTCTGGCCGCCTGCGCCTCGTGGACATCAAAGCCAGCGAGATGCTCAAGGCCAGCCACCGCGTGCAGATCGCCATCTACGCGCTGCTGCTGCAGGCCATCTGCGACGCCCACGACATCGATCGAGAGGTCGATCTGCAAGAAGGCTCGGTCTGGCTCTATGGCGCCGTGGCGCCGGAGACCTTCGATCTCGCCATGACCATCGCCACCGTGGAGGACTTCCTCGGTGGCAGCCTCGCCGAGCTGCTGCAGACGCCCGCCCCCGACTCCCGATGGCACCTCGACTATCGCTGCGAGTGGTGCCCGTACTACGCCAACTGCCGTCAGCAGGCCGAAGAGGGCGCCAGCGTGTCGCTGCTGCCCTATCTCTCCACTGGGGCACGGCAGTTCTTGTGGGACGGCGCCTGGGAGGGCGGCACGCCGGTGCACACCCTCGACGAGCTGCACGATGTGCTCGCCGATCGCAAGAACACCCCCACCCTCGAGCGTTTCAGCGCCTTCAAGGGGCGCCTGGGGCAGCTGAGGCGGGCGGTGCACGCCCTGAGGGCTGGCCAGGTGGTGCTCCAAGCCCGGAGTACCCCCATCATGCCCCGGGGCGAGAACGTGCGGGTGGTGCTCACGCTGCAACGTGATCCGCTGAGCGGGCGCATCTTCGCCGCCGGCGTGCGGCGCATGTTCGGCTACAAGGTCTATGGCAATCACAGCGCCGATCATCTCGAGGTGGCCGCTTCGGAAGAGCAGTGCGACGCCGTGCGCCACGGCTTCATCCAGGCCCTGCACCGAGAGCTCGAGGGGCTGCACGATTACAACCATGGCCGCGAGTGGCGCGATCAGCTCGGGCTACAGACCTACGTCTACGACAGCTATGAGCAGTCGCTGCTCTTCGAGTGCCTGATGGAGGCCCTGGAGCACGATCCTCCGGACATCAGGCGCAAGGCCCTCGACCTGTTGCTGCTCTATCAGTCTGCCCGATGCGCACAGGCCGAAGAGCACCCACAAGACGTCGTGGCGTTCCCCGTGGTGGTGCTCACCACGGTCATTCGCTCGATCTTCGCGTTGCCGATCCCCGTGGCGCTACCCCTCGGGCCTGTCTCCGAGGTGTTGCAGCCCAACCGGTACCCTTCGGTCTACGCGGGCCACCCTACGCTGTGCTTCGAGCTGTCGAATGCCATGCGAACCGACGCCCTCATCGAGGCGTGGCGGGATCCCGAGACCGGGGCGCCCATGCTCGCCGACGAGGCCCTCATCGACGAGATCAGGGGTGATCTGCACGCCCGGCTGCGGGCCGCCGGCAGCCTCGTCGACGGCATCCGAGATCGAGCCCGCGCGCAGCTCTTTGCCTGGCCGCCGAAGTTCTCCCTGCCATCGCCCTCACCCTTCAGGGACGAGCTGCTCAGCCGGATCGCCTTTGTGGTGCGGTACGAGAGCTTCATCGGGGCGCTGGAGGTGCGCCAAAGCCGCACCGCGCCACTCAAGGAGCGCCTGAGAGCCGGCGAGAGCCTCGCCCTCGAATACCTCGGAGATCAGCGTTACCGGCTGCTCTACCCCGTAGAGCTGGCGCTGTTCTCCATCAGCGACTTCCCCGATCGTCTGCTCGTCGTCGAAGGCGAGGCTGGCGAGCGGGCGCAGATGGCCTACGATGACTATGACTGTCGCTCGAGGATGGGCAGCCCCAAGGGGGGCATGATCTGGCTCGCCGCGGCAGTGCAGGTCCTCGACGAGCAGGGTGGCTATGTCCGGGAGATCAAGGTGCGACCCAACCGCATCAAAGACGATCCGCGGCTGCCAGAAGAAGGCCAACGCTACCTGCTGCATCACCGGTACACCGACTTCACCAGCGACAAGCTCATCAATCACCTGATGGATCTCGACACGACGCCCGAGGCACCCTTCAACGCGCTGATTCGGGATCCCCAGGCATTCGCCGGTGATGTGGTGATGCCCAAGGCGGTTCGGGAGACCCTCAAGGACGAGCTGAGCGGCGACGCCGCTGGGGCCCTGACCCCGAGCCAGCAGGCGGCCTTCGAGCAGGTGGCCCACCGTCGGCTGTCGCTGATCTGGGGCCCGCCGGGTACAGGCAAGACCTACTTCCTCGCCCGAGCGATCTTGTCTTTGGTGAGCGCGTATCGTCGCGCGGGCTTCACCCTGAGGGTGGGGGTCACCGCCTTCACCCACACCGCCGTGGAGAACCTGCTCGCCGAGATCAGAGCGCTGTCTCAGGATGATCCCGATGCCCCCGAGGTGCTCAAGCTCAAGGCCATCACCTCACCCCGAGGCTGTGGGCTCAAGGTGCTCCCGGAGAACCGGACCATCAAGGTCGAAGGCCCGGCGGTCTTTGGTGGCACGGTCTATTCGCTCTACAAAGCGGCGAAGAAGAACCTGCCCCCCCTCGACGTGTTGGTGGTGGACGAGGGCTCGCAGCTGAAGCTCGCAGAGACGGCGCTGTCCCTCGAGTCGCTCAGCGAGGCCCTGAAGCTCAGCGCAGGTCGCCTGGTGATCGCCGGTGATCACTTGCAGTTGCCGCCGATCATCAAGGGCAGCTACCCGCCCCCAGAGGAAGAGGAGTCGGGCCTCGAAGATTCGGTCTTCAGCTACCTGTATCACCGCGACTCGGAAGAGGCGCCCTACACCCGCCAGCTCTATGAGAACTGGCGCATGAACGATGTGTTGTCGCAGTTCTCCGCCCAGACGCTCTATGGTGATGCCTACCAGCCCGCTCGGGCGGAGATCGCCGAGCGGCGGCTCGAGCTGTTGCCCGCAGCACCTTCTGCTCCAGAAGGCCCCGAAGGGCTCATGGCTGATCTCGCCACGTGGTTGCTCGATCCCGAGTATCCAATGGCGCTGTGCGTGCTGGAGGGGGTGCTCGCCGCTGCAGAGAACCCCGTGGAGGCGGCGCTCGTGGCGGCGGTCTCCGACGCGCTGCGCCGCCGGTTGATCCTCGACGGCGACGGTCCGCTCCCCGACACTCCGCAAGGGGACGAGCACTTCTGGCGCAAGGGCCTCTTCGTGGTGAGTCCTCACCATGTGCAGATCCGCGCCATCTACAAGGCGCTGCAAGAGCGTCGTGAGTGGTTGGCGAACCCTTTTGTCGACACTGTTGACAAGATGCAGGGCCAGCAGGCGGAGGCGGTCATCGTGAGCTATGGGGTGAGCGATGTGGAGACTGCTGCGCAAGAGGCGGCCTTTATCTACAGCCTCAATCGCCTGAACGTGTCGGTGACCCGTGCACGGGCGAAGTGCGTGGTGTGTCTGCCGCGTCCGTTGCTCAAGCCGACCTTGCCCGTGCTGACACACCCTGATGCGGCCGAGGGGCTCGGGCACATGCATCAGCTGACGCGATTCGTCTCCGAAGGGGAGCAGCGGCGGATTGCGTTGTCCGATTTGGGGCTGGGGCAGGGCGCGTTGATGGCCTGGCGGTTGTAGCGCGAGCCTTGATGAATTGAGCTGGAGGGCAGCAAGTGGAACATCGACCTAGCATCAAAGCAGAGACTCTGCACGTCGACGAGCTCGTAAACCGGGCGTTCAGTGGCCATATTCGAGTGCCGCGTTTTCAGCGTGGTTTGAAGTGGCGCGACACAGACGTACAAAAGCTCTTCGACAGCATTCATCGAGGGTTTCCCGTCGGCACCCTTCTGATGTGGAGTCGGCGTGCAGAGAGCGAGATGGTCCAATTTGGGCAGACTCGGATCGACGCCCCCGCAACCGATGATGCATGGTGGGTCGTTGATGGCCAGCAAAGGCTGACAAGCCTTGTCGCGGGTCTAAAACATCCCAACCCCGAAGACCGCGAAGATCAATTTGTGGTGTATTACGATCTACAACCAGAAGAGGGGAAGCCTCGATTTTTCAGGCCCAACCGCCTTAGGGAGGCGACGCCTTTTTGCTTGCCCATCGCTAAGTGTTTGGACCCTGCTGGCTTTCAGGAGTGGTGAGGTGGACCCCATTGGTTGGACAGTAAATCAGCGATCCTTATGTGACAACTGGAGTTGCCACCCGTCGCCGAAATATGCGCTCGCGGGCGTGGCGT
>JBKAGE010000053.1:0-71833 GCA_046290225.1 Bradymonadia bacterium
GAAAAAATCCTCATGTTCGAGCTGGGCTGGCTCGCCGCTAACCAATCCACCACTACACCAAAAGATGTGTAGGACGATCAGAGCCAGCGGCTACGGCGAGCATTTGTGTGGCCTGCCTGTGCGTGAAATCGCGGCGCAGATGCCCGCTCACAGGGCCGGAGCGCCGGAGCAAAGAATGACCCAGTTTTTAAGGACACATTCAGGCATGCCGTTGCATGAGCACAGCGCTCACACGACAGTTGGAGGCGGTCTTGACTGAAGAGCAGCAGCAACGTGCCAGGCTCGATACGTACCGGAAGGTGTTCACCATTCTGCGTGACAGCACCCAGGGCTTGTATGCCGCCTATGGCGTCGAGTTGGGGAAGCCTCAGAATCGGGTGCCCAACCATCGAGACAAGATGGGGTTGTCTGCCGTCGTCGGGTTCACGTGCGACAATGTGCAGGGCAACATGTCACTGCTCACCTGCACCTCGGCCTTGATGGCCACGCGGCCCGTCGAACAGATCGAGGTCGAAGATTGGATCGGCGAGCTGGCCAACCAGCTCAGTGGGCGGATCAAGAACCAGATGTTGCGATATGGCGTCACGCTGCAACTCGCGCCGCCCATCATCTTCTATGGTGATCGGTTGCGGGTGTGGTCCCCACCCGAAGAGATCTCGTTGCGGATGATGTTCGGATCCGACGCTGGTGAGATCGCCGTCACCTTCAGCGCCAGGGCCGTCAGGGGGCAGACCATCGTGCTCGCCGACACGCAGAGCCACATCCAGCGAGAGGGGGAGATCGTCCTCTTCGACCAGCAGGCGATGTAAGAGATCCTCACCCACAAGAGCGCTCAGCTCAGCGGCGCTCGATCTCCTCCGCCGGAGGCAGCTCGTCCATCAAATCTGCGTCGATCGACTCCAGGGGGGCGTCCGTCGCCAGATCCCGGCCGACGCGATCCGCCATCTCGTCCGTCACCCGCATCAGCCAGCGTTTTGGCAGCAGAAAATGGATCGCCAGCGTGATCGCCGAGGCGAGGTGGAGCACCGCCGCCGTGAGATAGCCTGGCGCCTCTGGCAGCGTGATGATCGTCTCCCGGATGATTTGATACGACGGGGCGCGATCCATCCAGAGCAGGCCCGAGAGCAGGAGCCCTCCCGTGAGGACCAGCAGGCAGACCGTCAGCATCAGGCGGCGGCCGTGGTAGTAGACGAAAAAATACCCCCGTAGAAATGCCGCCAAAAAGAGGTACAACAGGACCCCCATCAGGACATCCGGGCTTTGCCGGCTACGCATCGCCAGCACCACCAGGATCGCGGAGATGAGCAGCAGCGTGACACAGACCAGGTTGGCAGGATCGAAGAAGGTCCAGCCCAACACCCCGCTGCCCCCTCGAGGGCGGAGCGCCTCGGCGGTCTCTGGCGCAGGGGCCGGTGGGGGTGTCTCTTCCGGGGGCAGGGTCACAGCGATCTCCCGGCCATCGAGCAGGGGGTGGGGATGAGCCAGCGACACTCGGGAGGTCCCGAGCAGGGAGAGGAGCCTAAGACCTCTCCAGCGGCAGTTCAACCGCGCCCTGTCGTCAGCCAGCACGCCGCTGCCTATGCTCAGGCCGAGCACCCGGAAATGCTCAGCGAAGATCCCGCCGAGGGGACCCGGTACCAGTGGGTCGAGGCCTTCACCGTCTCCACGTGGCCCGTCTGGGTGGCCGTGGTGATGTTGATCGTGGTGTGGGCCCTCGCCGTGGTGCTCAGCGAAGGGGTCGATCCGCTCTATCGGGCGTGGCTGTGGGGCGCCAAGGTGCCCGCCCTTGTCGCCGAGGGTCAGTGGTGGCGTCTGAGCGCCGCCTCGATGTTGCACCTCGAGGTGCAACACCTCGCCCTCAACCTCGTGGGTGTATATGCCCTCGGGCGCCTCGCCGTGGTGCTCTTCGGGGGCCAGCGGATGTGGGCCGTGCTCATCATCACCGCCGTGGCCGGCACCGTGAGCAGCTGGCTCATCTCGCCAGAGTGGTCTCTCGGGGCCTCAGGGGGCGTCTTCGGGCTGCTCGGCGCTGTGGGGGCGGCCTTGATTCGCCATCGGCAGCGTGTGCCCGCCGACTTGCGCCCCATGCTGCGGTGGCGGGTGGTGCCATGGGTGATCCTCGGCTGCGCCGTGATGATCACCCATGGGGGCAACATCGACCATGCCGCCCACCTCGGAGCCCTCGCCGTCGGGGCTCTCGCCGGGCTCGTGATGCCTGTGATCCCTCTGGGGGCGGCGCGGCAGACGCCGGTGACCCGAGGCGCCCTCGCTGTAGCCGTGGTGATCGTCCTCTATGGTGCGCTGGGCGCGTGGCTACACCGACAGTCCGTCCTTGAGACCCCCACCTGGTCTCTGAGAGGCAACGGTGGTGCCCCCGCAGCCCAGATCGACATCCCTGAGCACTGGCTGTCCGGCGAAGCCCTCGACCCGTCGATCTGTGCGCAGGGCTGGACCGATGGCCTGCTCACCCTGTGCGCCGGCCGACTGCCCAGCGTGTCGGGCATCGCCGAAGCCCGGGGGCGGCTGGTGGCCTACGCTCGCAGCCATGGGCTCAAGCTCGTGCCCGAGGGGGAGAAGGCCACCGCTGGCAGAGGCGGCGGGTGGGTGCTCGACCTCGAGTTTGCCCCTGCTCAGGGGCAAGGGCGTATTCGGGCGTGGTTGAGGGCTGATCCCCAGGGCGTCGATGTGGTGATGGCGGCCTTGATCAGCCCCGAGGCCGGCGCTCGGTGGCAGGGCGTGATTCTGGAGCGGGCGAGGACGAGCTTCAGGGCTGACACACCGTGACTTGATCCCTGTGGCCGCGCGGTGCTACCTCCCCTGATCGTGTACTGCATTCAGACTCAATCCGAATGCAGTACACGATGAGTTGCCGATCCGGGCATCCGCCGAAGGCCCTTCATGTACCGAGACCACCACATCGCTGTCGTCGTCCCTGCGTACCGTGAGGCTCGCCTTCTGCCCGGCACCCTGAGAGGCGTGCCCCACTTCGTCGATCACATCATCGTCATCGATGATGGCAGTGACGACGAGACCGCCTCGGTCGGCCATGCCGCGCGACCCGAGGCGGAGACCATCCGTCATGGCGAGAACCAGGGGGTCGGGGCGGCCATCACCACGGGCTATCTGCGGTCTCTCGAGCTCGGCGCCGACATCGCCGTGGTCATCGGCGCCGACGGGCAGATGGATCCAGCGGAGATGACTGCGCTGCTCGACCCGATCGTGGAAGGCCGGGCCGACTACACCAAAGGAGATCGCCTCGGTCATCCGCTGTTGTGGCGGCGTATGCCCTGGCGGCGGATCTTCGGCAGCTGGGTGCTCACGTGGATGACCCGGGCCGCAAGCGGCCATTGGCAAGTGCGGGACAGTCAGTGTGGCTACACCGCGATCCGCAATCAGACGTTGGCGGCTTTGCCCCTGCGCTCATTGTACCCACGATATGGGTATCCCAACGACATGCTGATCCGCCTCGGAGAGCTCGGCGCGCGGGTACTCGATCGACCCATCACCCCCATCTATGGCACCGAAGCCTCGGGGCTGAAGATCCATCGCGTGATGGGCCCCATCGCGTGGCTGATTTGCAAAGGCGGCACCCGTCGGATGGTGGGCCGACTGAAGCGGCGTCCCCTCGAAGCCCCCCACCCACTGCCCGTGATCCGCGAAGACGCGTGAAGTCTACCTTGATGATCACCACGGGCTGGCCGCGCTGGCTCGGTGATTATGCGGGTCACTTCGTCGCCGAGATGGCCTGCGCCCTCGGTGATACCGGAGCACCGGTACATGTGCTGGCCCCGCATGGATCGTCGCGACATCCGAACGTGCACGTGCAGACGTACGCTGGTGGCCCCTTGCTCGATGGCCAGGGGGCTCCTGAACGCCTCTGGAGCCGTCCCTGGTCGAGTGTGCCCGCCGCAGGGTGGGCTTCGATACAGCTGGCTCGAGCCAGCCTTAAGTACAGCGCCCAGTGCGAGCGCATCGTCGCTCACTGGCTGGTGCCCTCAGGGGTGGCTGCTGCCCTCGCTGCGGAGCGGTGGGGCGCGCCAGCCCACGTATATGCCCACGGCAGCGACATGGCGCTCTTGGAGCGCTTACCTGTCGGGCGCGCTTTGGCGCGTTGGATCGACGGACGGGTGAGCAGCGTCATCTGTGTGAGCGCAGATTTACAACAGCGATGGCGGGCGCTGCTCGGTCGAGCGCCGCGGGCTGCATGTGGGGTGATCCCCATGGGCGTCACCGTGGGCCCCCGCGGTGATCGTGACCATGTGCGTCGAGCTTTGGGCTTGGGCGATGGTCCTGTCGTGGCCACTGTGGGGCGTCATGTGCCGCTGAAGGGCTTGAGCGTGCTCATCGACGCCCTCCGCGACACCGACATCGGGTGGCTGGCCATCGGTGATGGCCCGGAGAAGCTTGCACTTCAGCGCGTTGCCCGTGAGGCAGACGTTGACGTACGGTGGGTGGGGCAGGTGACCCCGGTGGTGAGAGACACGTTGCTCGGGGCTGCAGATGTACTGGCGCACCCGACTGTGCCTTCAGCCGGACGCAGCGAAGGGGCCCCTCTGGCGGTGATGGAAGCTTTGACCCTCGGCCTGCCCGTCGTGGCCAGCGCTGTTGGTGGCATCCCTGAGTGGGCTCGACACGGGGTGGTGACTGTGCCGCCGGATGAGCCCTCAGCACTGAGGCAGGGCCTGAGGTCGGCGATGTCTGTGTCCGTGTGTCCGGATCCGCGTTGGCGGTGGTCGGAGGTGATCGAGCAACATCGCGCGATGTGGCTCAGCGCCGAGAGACCTCGACGATGAGGAAGCCACCGAAGCGGGCGAGCAGGGTGTGATCCCGGGCGGCGCGCTCGGCGAAGGCGAAGGCCTGCCGGACCACGGGGATGGTGTGTACCTGCGCCACTGGGGTGAAGACGCGTACACCGTGCAGAGCCTCGATGTTCAGATCGCCGGGCAAGTAGCGTCGCACGTCGCCGAGGCTGTCGTAGCGGGTGTACACCTGATCGTCGGTGGTGGTCTCGCTCACCTTCTGGGCAGGCTTCAGGCGCTTGATCAAGTAGCGGAGGGAGGCCTTGTTGTAGAACTCCAACAAGGCGCGCCCACCAGGGCGCAGCACCCGGGCCACCTCGGCCATGGCCTGCTCGATGTCTTCCACGTGGGCGAGCACCTTGAAGCTGAAGACCAGGTCGAAGGACGCGTCGTCGAAGGGCAGGGCTGTGGCCGAGCCTTCCACCACGTCGAGACCTCTGGCCCGGGCCTGCTCCAGCATGCCCGGGCTTAAATCGAGGCCCACGGCGGAGCGGGCCACCGGGGCCACCGACTTCAAGATCAGCCCCGTGCCGCAGCCCACCTCGAGCACGTCTCGATCTCGGGCCAGGGGGATCGTCAGATCGCTCTGCAGATGGTCGAGCAGAGCGTGATAGCCTCGATCGCGTCCACGTTCGTACCAATCAGCAAAGTCGTTGTAGTAGGATCGATTGTCTTTCATGCGCGTTTCTGTACCTGCGCGCCGCCCAACCGTCAACGAGGCCCCCTGTGTCTGACCAGAGAAAGCCCACTCACCCTCCAGCGCCGCCTGCTGCGGCTTTCACCCCTGCCCCTGCGGGGGCAGGCGAGGTGACGCGGGTGCAAGGCAACGAGAACGCCACCCTCGTGCATGGCGAAGAGGGCAACCCGGAGCAGGGGAACGACGACAAGACCATCGCTGGTGGCCCGCCGAGCCACGACGAGCACCTCAAGGGCGAGAATTACGGCAAGTGGGCCGAGCCCACGATCAAGAAGAAGAAAAAAGCCGATCCGATGCTCGGCCGGACCATCGCCGGCCGCTATGAGGTGCTCGGGATCCTGGGCAAGGGCGGTATGGGGGCGGTCTACAAGGCGCGTCAGCCCTCGGTGCAGCGTCTCATCGCCCTCAAGGTCTTGCTCAAGGAGTACGCCGAGAACGAGACCATCATCAAACGGTTCCACCAGGAAGCCCTGGCGGCGAGCCGTCTGACGCACCCGAACACCATCTCGGTCTACGACTTCGGTCAGACAGAGGACAACATCCTCTACATGGCCATGGAGCTGCTCCGGGGTGAGAGCCTCGCCCGGACCATCGCCCGTGAAGGGGCCATGGCGCCGAAGCGGGCGATCCACATCATGCGGCAGTGCTGCAAGAGCCTCGCCGAAGCCCACAAGGCGGGGATCATCCACCGCGATCTCAAGCCCGACAACATCATGCTCACCGAGATCGAAGGGGAGCGGGACTTCGTGAAGGTCCTCGACTTCGGGGTGGCCAAGCTCAAGGAGTACGAGGGCAAAGAGGGCACGCTCACTCAGGCGGGCATGATCTTCGGTACGCCGAAGTACATGTCACCAGAGCAGGCCCGGTCCGGTGATCTCGACTCACGGTCCGACGTCTACGCGCTGGGCATCATGCTCTACGAGATGCTCATGGGGAAGCCGCCTTTCGTCGGTGACAACCCCCTCTCGATCTTGATCGCCCACGTGAACGAGAACCCGCAGTCGTTCGCCCGGTTCAACCCCGAGGTCTCGGTGCCTGAGCCCCTTGAGCGGGTGGTGCAGAAGGCCATCACCAAGGCGCGCGAGAGCCGGCACCAGTCCGTAGAGGAGATGCTCCGCGAGCTCGACGCTGTAGACGAGCTGCTCGATGGGGCGACGTACGATGCCGTGGCCTCTCGGCTGCCGGCGAGCGTGCCCGGCGCCGATGGCTCACCCTCACTGGCAGGCCCGGCCATCGTGGCACCCATGTCGGACGGTACGGCCCCTGGCCCTGCCCTGGGGCCAGAGCGCGGGGGCACGCTGTTGCTCGATGACCAGGGCAACGTCATCGATCAGAACCCTATGGAGATCGGCAGCCACACTCAATCGCTCGAAGCTTACGAAGAGCCGGAGCAGCGCGGTGGCCGTATCGGCTTCCTGGTGGCTGCGGGCCTGGGCTTGCCCGCTGTGGCCTTCGGGGCCTGGCTCTTCACGCAGGGCCCCAGTGACGATCCCGAGAAGCCGCCCAAGGCCATCGGCCCGGTGGTGGGCGAGGTGCTCGACGCATCGGTGGCCAAGGTGACACCTGACGCAGCCGTGGCTGTCGTTGCGAAGCCCGACGCCGCTGTCGCTGTGGTTGCGTCGCCTGACGCTGCGGTGGCCAAGGCTGTGCCTGACGCTGCGGTGAAGGTGGCGGCAGAGCCCAAAAAGCCCCGCCCGCCGAAGAAGGCGACAGAGAAGAAGGCCACCATCAGGGTCACGGGTGGCACGATGGGCGTCACTGTGAAGACGCTCGGCGGCCCCAAGGTGGGTGTCGCGAGCCCGTCTCTGGGCGTCACGGTGAAGAAGAAGACTCGGTATGTGCTCTCCAAGCCGGGCTACATCGACGCCATCGTCACTGTAGATCCCAAGAAGTCCAAGAGTCTCTATGAGGTGCGGCTCAAGCCCAAATCAGGCGGCGCACCCATCACCTCCGGGCGTCGGACGTCCGGCCGGCGTGGAGGCACGACGGCCACCACGAACCCCATCCGCACGGGGCCGAACCAGACCGACATCGGCCGTGATGGCCGATCGAATCGAGACAATCCTGAAATGCAGTAAGGGGCCGCTGATGGGTGTTCAGCGGCTGCAGGCGGGGGCGCTCACGTTGTAAGCACAACGGAACCCGATGTTCTGCGAGTGCACGTTGAAGCTGTGGCGGGTCGTCGTGCGCAGCTCGCAGGCTTTCTCCCGGGTGTCCTGGAACTGGCCGCCGCGGAAGCTGAAGTAACCATCGAGCACATCTTCGCGGGCCTCGGTCAGCTTCGGATCCTGCGCCGGTGAGTCGGCCGTACCGCTCGCCCGGCAGACCCCGGTGAAGAGCGGGCTGCCGCCGTTGTTCACGCAAGCCACTCGGGCCTCGGGCTCCAGGCAGGCGGCGTCGCCGGTGGTGATGCAGCTGCGCATCGTCTCGTAGCAGCTCTGCAGACACGTGGTCTTGTTGTTTGCCAGATCAGCAAGCTCAGTGACGCACTCGCACAGGCCGAAGTCGGCGCAGGGCACCGGCGTCATCGGCTCGTCGGGGTTGGCGCAGAAGTTGTCAGCGTCTTCAGCAGAGCAGGGGTCACCCGTCACCGCTACTGGCAGGCTGTTGGCGCAGGTCTCTTTCGGATCGCGCTCGTCCGAGTCGATCTTGCACTCGTTCTGGCAGACACCGAAGCGATCGAGGCAGCCACCATCGAACTGGTTGTGACCCGTCTCGCCGCTGGGCACGTCGACGCAGGTCGCGGCGCTTGAGAGTCGCGGCGAGTCACCGGCCATGTCGGCGATGAGCGCGTCCACCTTGGGCACCGGGAAGCTGCCCTGGTTGCCTTGAGTCTCGTAGAAGTCACCGCGGTTCGCCTCTGCCTGATCAGGATCGCAGTAGGCGAGGAAGTCGAAGCTGTCGGCCACCCACTCTGCGGCGTTGGAGCCCATCCCGATCACACCCTGCTCGGTGCGATCGTCCGTGGGCGACAGCGCCGGCAGGGGCTCATTGCCCGAGCAGTTGCCGTAAGCGATGCGGGCCTGGCCGTCGCCAGAGGGGCCACAGCGATCGAGGGCGAGATCAGGGTTCTCCCAGACCGTCGTCCTTGAGGCGTCTCCCCGGCTGCGAGCGGCGAACTCCCACTCTGCCTCGGTGGGCAGGCGGCCACCGCGGAAGCGACAGTAGGCCTCTGCCTGCTCATGGGTCACCCCGAGCACCGGGAAGGCGTCATAGGCGTCGTCATCGTTGGAGTAGTACTTCGAGATCGCCCCGGGGCTGCCCGGCTGCCCGGCGCCGGTGGCCTTGGGCTTGGAGCACTCTTCACGGGCCACGCAGTGACGGTACTGCAGCACCGTCACCTCGTGCTGATCGATGCAGAAGTCGGAGACCGCCACCTCGGTGGTCAGGGTCTCTGACTGCTCGAAGGCATCGCAGCTCAGGGTGAGGCTGCCGTTGCTGGCCACCGCGGTAACGTCACAGGGATCCGCGTCGGTGGACCCCATGGTGAACTGACCACCCTCGATGAAGATGGCGGTGGTGGCCGCTGGTGGATCCTGACCCGCTGCGCAGCCCCCGATGGCGACGCCGGAGAGGGCGAGCAATGCCGCTGGGGTGAGGGAGCGGGTGGCGAAGCGCTTGATGTGAGTACGCATGATGTCTCCCACTCAGAAAGTGAAGCCCAGGCCGGGGAAGGGTGCCCGGCGCGGCGCTGAGCCGATGCCCGAGGTCCCGCCGGGGGCCGTCACTGGCTGCTCGTAGTAGGGGTTCTTGTCCTTGTCGAGGATCACGTCGCGGTTGGCGTCCCAGATGAGCAGGCCGATGCCGATGGCCAGCAGGCCGCCGCCAACGCCGTAGCCGATGTTCTGGTAGCCCACCAGCTCGTCATAGCGTGCCGTGTCGTTGAACTCCTGGTCGGCGAAGTAGTAGGCCACCCCACCGCCGGCGAGGGCCAGCACGCCCAGTACGTTCGAAGTCCAGCCCAGGCCCGATCGCCACGAGCTCACCGTTTCGGTGCGCACGAGGTAGGCGTTCACCCGGGTGGTGGCGCCCTTCTCCACGCTCACGTGCTCGTCGAAGCGGGTGTAGCCGTCTCGGGTCACCACCACCTGGTGGCGGCCCGCGGAGTAGGGCAGGGGCTCCTTGAAGGGGCTCAGGCCGACGTTCTTGCCGTCGATGTAGACCTGGGCGTCGATGACCGTGCAGTCCACGTGCAGCCAGCCGAGGTTCTGCACCTTGCGCAGGGCGAGGTTGAGGCGGAAGGGCTCCTTCACCTGCACCTCGATCTCCTGGCGGATCGGCTCGTAGCCCTCAAGCTCGATCCAGACGATGTGAGCCCCGGGGTTCACGTAGTTGCTGTAGGGGGTGGTGCCCACCACGCCGCGGCGGCGGTCGTCCACGTACACCTTTGCCCCAGGCGGATCGGAGTCGATGATCAGCTGCTGATCACGGACGATGCGCGCCTTGCAGTTGCGCCGCTGGGTGATGGCGCGATCTTTCTTGGGGCTCAGGGGCGCCTTCTCGATGAAGCGGTCCATGTAGTTCACACACTCGGACCAGCTCTCGAGCTGCTGATAGGCGATGGCGGTGCTGTAGAGCAGGTTCACGTCCCGCAGGATCTCGTAGGCCTGCTGGAACCGATCGATGGCCTCTTTGTAGCGACCCTGACCGTAGAGGGCCTGGCCCTCGTCCCACAGCGCGTTGGCCCGCTGCTTGTCGGCGTCGGAGATGTTCGACGCTGGCGGAGCAGCTGCGGGCGGCGGCGCAGCCGGTGGAGGCGCCGTAACTGCAGGGGCGGCGGGCGCCGGGGTGGCCGGCGGCGGTGCCGCTGCTGGGGCCGGGGCGGGCGCCGCCGGCGGGGGCTCTGCTGCAGGGGCAGCCGGTGGAGGGGTCTCTCCCCCTTCCTGCGCCGATGCCGGCAGGCAGAAGAGCACGATGCCAAGCCCCATCAAGAGGCGGAGAGCTGTGTGTGCCATACGGCGAAAGCTCCTTTTCTGATCACCGGTTCGACCACAGAGCGGTGCGGCCTACCGGGGGGCACGATATGTCAGGTGCGTTCAGTGGGGCAAGGTCACGTTCGAGGGCTCCAAATCTGTGTCACGACTTGGCACACAGACGCCTCATTAAGTGGCTCAGTCATCACCATCATCGTAGTCGGCACCACCCCCACCTCCGCTGAAGCTCGACGGGGTGTGCACGTGGATGCTGCGGTGCCGGGCTCCCGGGCCCACGGGCTTCCCCTGTTTGACGTCGCGGAACACGAAGAAGGCGAAGACGGGCACTGCGATGACAGGCATGGCGAAGATGATCGACGCGATGGGCAGATCGTCCCACATCGACCACGCGCCCACTGCGAACATGCCCAGGAGGGCGATGCCCGCCAGGCTGACGAAGCCGATCATGATCCAGGTCACCGCGTTCGCGCCTTTTTGCTTGCGGGCTGCACGCCGGGCCCGGGCCTCGCGTCGTGCGCGACGCTGCGACAACTTCTCTGCCCGTCGAGGCTCGGCGTCGGCCTGCTCGCGGGCGATGCGGGCTTCAGCGGCTTTGAGGCCCTTCATGCCCTGTTGTTTTTTACTGGACCGTGCCATCGACTCTCCTGCGTGAGGGTTGAACAACCCCCTTGTGCCTCGGCGCCTGTGGTGGCACCAACTAGGCCCTCATCCACCGCAACTCGCCAGGGCCGAACCCCTCATTTCTGCCCGGTCGACGGCGGCTGACGGCGGCTTCCCAGGATGAGGGGGCCGCCCCGACACCCCATCGGCAATGGGGCACAGGCTGACATGGGCGCGTTCAACGGTTCCCTCACCTATCGACAGTATTACATCAAAGACGCTCTCCCCGAGGGTTGGCAGGACGCCTTCCAGGAGAAGATCACCAAGCATCTGTGCACGCCGGTCACTGCAGAGACCGAAGAGGAGCGCAGCATCGGGTGGTGCAACGCCGCTTTCTTGCTCGACCTCGATCTGACGTCGGACAAGTGGCACTTCAACGAGTACATCGTGCTCGGCCTGCGCATCGACACCATCGCCGTGCCGGGGCCGCTGCTGAAGCTCTACACCGAGAAGGAGATCCGTCGGCTGCAGGCCGAGCAGGGCCGCGAGGAGATCAACCGCTACGAGAAGGCGGAGATCAAAGAGCGGGTGAAGATCGACCTCAAGCGCAAGGTGTTCCCCAGCTACAAGACGGTGGACATGGTCTGGAACCTTGAGCAGGGGATCATGCGCTTCTGGAGCACCAACGAGAAGCTGAACCTCGAGTTCTGCGAGCTCTTCGAAGAGACCTTCGACGTAGAGCCGATCCTTGACACTGCTTACACCGCAGCCCTGCACGCCGATCTCGATCTGCCCGAGGAGCTGATCGCCCAGCTCCCCGATCTCGAGCCCTCGCTCTTCGCCGAGCTGCCCACCTTCAACCCCGGCCAGGAGTGAATCGATGAACCTGCTCGATTTGATCCATCGCACCGCCTTCCTCGGCGGCGAGTTCCTCACCTGGCTGTGGTACCGCAGCGATCAGCAGGGGGGCGTGTTCCACCTCGGCGGCGAGATCGGCGAGATCGAACTCTGGTTCGACGATCGCCTCGTGGTCTCGTCGCTCTCCGTCGACGCCATGGAGAACCTCTTCAAGGGCGGCCACCCCACCAGCAGCGCTGAAGCCATGGCGGCCCTCAAGAAGGGCAAGAAGGCCAGCGAGGCCAAGCTGCGGGCCATCAAGGGGGCCAAGGAGTGGTCCTTCATCTTGAAGGCTGAGGGGCTCACCATCGGCAGCGTGAAGATCCCCGCGGTGTTGTCGAAGGAATACGACGACAAATTCTACGAGCGCATGATGCTCCTTGAAGAGCTCGATCAGATGGTCAAGGCTCTCTACCGACAGTTCCTGGTGTTGCGGGTCTCCCCCGAATGGGAAGACAAGGAGATCCCCGCGATCCAGAAGTGGGTGGCCGAAGGGGCCGAGTCCGCATAAGCATTCGCAGGAGAGAGATCATGCCCATGCACGCCGTCATCATGGCCGGAGGCTCTGGCACCCGCTTCTGGCCGCGCTCGCGAAAGGCGCGGCCGAAGCAGTTCTTGTCCATCGGCACCGAGCGGGCCCTGCTCGCGGAGACCGTGGCCCGTTTGAGCCCGGTCATCGAGGCCGATCAGGTCATGGTGGTGGCGGGCACCCGCCACGCCCCCCTCGTGGGCGAGGTGCTGCCCGAGCTCTCCGCTGAGGGCCTGGTCATCGAGCCTGCTGCCCGGAACACGGCGCCCTGTGTGGGCCTCGCGGCGATTCACATCGCCCGCAAAGATCCGAACACGGTGATGGCGGTGCTCCCTGCTGATCACCACATCCTCGACGAGAAGGGCTTCCGCCGTCTGCTGCTCGCCGCAGAGCAGCGGGCCGCCGCCGGGGAGATCGTCACCCTGGGCATCCGGCCCACCCGGCCCGAGACTGGGTATGGCTACATCCACTACGACGGCGCCGACGCCATCGCCACCGATCAGCGCGTTGACGCTTATCGGGTGCACCGTTTCGTGGAGAAGCCCCAGAAGGCCGTCGCCGAGCGTTACCTCGCCGAGGGCCACTACCTCTGGAACAGCGGCATGTTCTTCTTCACCGCCGCCCGCATCCTCGACGACATTCGCCGGTGCCTGCCCACCCTGCACCAGGCCCTCGAGCGCATCGGCGCCGCCCTCGACGAGGGCCCAGAGCGCTACAACGCGGTGCTGCAGGCCGAGTTCGAGGCCATCGAAGGCATCAGCATCGATTACGGCGTCATGGAGCACGCCGAGAACGTCAGGGTGATCCCCGCGGACATCGGCTGGAACGACGTGGGGCACTGGGCCGCACTGGGTGACTTCGCCCCAGCGGACAAGCGGGGGAACATCGTGCAGGGCGACGCGGTGTTGATCGAGGCAGAGCGCAATGTCGTGCAGAGCGGCGCCGGTCGCCTCGTGGCCCTCGTGGGTGTGGAAGATCTCGTGGTGGTCGACACCGAAGACGCGCTGCTCGTCTGCCCGAGAGATCGCGCCCAGGATGTCCGCAAGGTGGTGGACCGCCTCAAGGCCGACAAGAAGGAAGAGTTGCTATGAGCACACAGCGAAGGTCGATGCTGCGATGGTCCACATTGGGGGCGGTGGTGTTGATGCTGGCCCTCGTGGGCGCTGGGTGTGGTGGTGCCAAGGGACCGCCCCCCGATGACGACTCGCGTCGTGATCTGGCCAAGCCCATGCCCATGAACAAGGTGTTCACCGACTCGCTCACCTTCTCGGGCAAAGACAAGAACGACTGGAAGCTCATCAACGTAGAAGAGCCGGGGCTCTTGTACGTCACCGTGCGCTTCGACGAGATCAACGCCGCATGCCGTGTGCACCTCGCCGACAAGTACGGTGCCAAGATCGCCCGTGAGGACAACGCCGGCCAGCCCCGCATCGAGATGGTGCGGGAGGTGAATCCCGGACGGTTCTTCATCTGGTTGGAGGCGGTAGACAACAGCTGTTCGAGTCAGTACTCCATAGAGGCGCGGCTCGATCCGTCGATCAGATGATCCGATACATGTCGAGCACCGCCCATCGATCTCAGTGCGAAGGAGTGTAGGCCCCAGATGCCGCCTCAGAAGCCCATGCGATTCACCGCCGCCGGCGTCACCGACGTGGGTCAGGTGCGACAAGCCAACGAAGATGGCTACTCCATCGTGCCCCGCGAGAACCTCTGGATCCTCGCCGACGGCATGGGGGGTCACGCCTCGGGACAGGTGGCCAGCGCCATCGCCGTCGAGGCCATCGAAGATTTCATGACGCGCTGGCGTCACGAGCCCGACTTCCAGTGGCCCTTCGAGGTCATGGAGAGCCGTAGCCCCCACGAGAACGCCCTGGTGAACGCCGTGCGGGTCTGCAACGTGCGGGTCTACAACCGGGCCCAGGTCGATCCGAGCTGCGAGGGCATGGGCACCACCATCGTGGTGATGCACCATCACCCCGACGTGGGCATGATCATGGCCCACCTCGGTGACAGTCGGGTCTATCGGTTGCGGGACGGCCAGCTGGTGCAGATCACCGAAGATCACTCTTTGGTGAACCACCTGCGCAAGACCTACCACCTCTCCCTGGAAGAGGCCCGATCACGGGCGGGCAAGAACGTCATCGTGCGGGCCGTGGGCCTCGAAGACGACGTCGATCCGGAGCTGACCCTCGATCAGCCCATGAAGGGTGATCTCTACATGATGTGCTCCGATGGGCTCACCGATCTCGTGGACGACTGGATCGTACAGCAGATCCTCGCGGGCCTCGCCGACGAGCCTCAGGAGGCCTCTGAAGCGCTGGTGCGCGCCGCGAACCACGCCGGGGGCACCGACAACATCACCGTCATTGTGGTGCGCATCACCTGAGCGTCTCCCTCAATCGAGGGCAGCGCCTCCGATCTCCATCGCCTCCAGAAGCGCCATCACCCCACCCTGTAAATCACCATTTGTCAGCCGCTCGTGGGCTTCGAATTGAAGGTGCCGGCGCCAGGGCAGCCCTGCGAGGGCCTTCGCCGCCGCCATCGGGTCCCCGAGGGCGTGCCGAGCGGCGGCGCAGAGCCATTGGTGATAGCGCTGCAGGCGGGCTGGGGGTGGGTTCAGGCACGGCGAGCTCTCCAAGATCACCACCGCGTGCTGAGGATCCCCCAGCTTGAGCCAGCAGATGGCCAGCGCCAGCGCCGGGCGCGGATCAACAGGATCATCGTCGAAGGCTGCCTGGAAGGATTCCCGGGCAGAGGGCCAGAGTCCTCGCGCCGCTTCGTCGAGGCCGTCGCAGAAGGCGGCGTTGACTGTGGCGGGTGCTGGCCCGTGCGCCGAAGAGGAGGTCAATCGAACTCCAGGTTGTGGAAGCGGCGGCTCAGAGGGCGATCGGACTTCTTGTCGTCCTTGCTCTCGGCCGCGGCGGGGGCCGCCGGCTGAGCGGAGGCTGCCGGCGCTGCGGGGGCACGGGCAGGGGCCCGGGCCGGGGTCGCCGGCGCCGCGCGGGGCGGTGTCGATGGGCGGGGTGGCTCGGAGGCGCGGTCCATGCTCACCTCGCGGGGGCCATCAGCGTCGACGTAGACTTTCTGGCCATCGACCTGAAACAGATCGAGCTCAGGGATGGTGAGGGTGCGCTTGAGGTGCGCCATGAGCCCGGGGAAGTCGAGGCCCGCGAGATCACCGCCGAGGGCCTGATCAGGTGTGCCTGTGGGCAGGCCCTGCCCCAGCACGTACTCTTCGATGAGGGTGCGCAGCACCCGGCGCAGACGCTCGGGGGTCCACCCCTGATCTGCGCCGAGATCTTCGTAGATGCGCTCCCAGTCCTGCTCCGACATCGATGGACTCCCAGGGCCTCGGGTGCGGGGGAACAACCCCTCCGGCGGGGCGTCGCCCCAGTCTACCCGTGCCGTCTGACATTGGATCAAGGCTGCACCTTCCAGGGCCACATCGTCAAAATGAGCGCCGGAGAGATCACACCCCACCAGCAACGCGCCGGTGAGATCAGCCCCATAGAGATTGGCCGATTTGAGGTTGCACCCCACCAGCAGCGCCCCGCGAAGGTCGATGCGGGTGAGGGAGCTGCCCCCCAGCATGGGGTTGGCGAAGGACACGCCCACGAGGGTGGCGTCCTGCAACTCGAGGCCGTCGGTGTGGCCGCCCTTCACGTCTACCCTGGACCAGCGTGCCCCGGGCATGTGGGCCCCGGTGAGGTTGCAGTCTTCCACGGTGACCTGACGCAGGGTGATCTCGGCGGCGTTGATCTTGAACAGCGTGCAGTGACTCAGGCCCGAGCGAGTGATCTCCGCAGACATCAAATCAGCGCGGCCGAGGTCGCAGCGGTGCAGCTGTGCGCCCCCTTCGATGCGGGCGTGATTGAGGCGCGCTTCCGCGAGACCCACCTGGCTCAGGGTGCACGCTTGCAGTACGACACCCTCGAGGGCGCGGCCCCGAAGATCTTGTTCTTGGATCCGGCCCCCGGCCACGATGGCACCGGGACCACTCAAGCGTCGATCAGAACCCATAGACACAGCGTGTGACATCCTCATGGTGCAAATCGCGAGATCCGCAAGATAGCGGAAGGATCCGCGGGTTGTAAGGGCACTGGGGCACAGCTATAGTCTGCCGGTTCGTATTGCTGGGAAGAGAGGATGCCGAGTCAGGCGAAGCTGATTTACGTGGACGATGGGGGTCGCTCCCAAGAGATCGTCATCACCCCTGGTGGCGAGATCACCATTGGCCGCCACCCCGCGTGCGACATCACTGTCTCGCACTCTGCGGTCTCCCGGAAGCACGCGCGGTTTGCCTTCCAGGGCGACACCGTCGTGGTTCAGGATTTGGGCAGCTCGAATGGCACCTTCGTCAACGAGCAGAAGATCACCACCCATTATCTGAGCCACAACGACAAGGTGCGGTGTGGCAACTTCCCCCTCGATTTTCTGCTGCTCCAGGGCGGCGGAGGGGTGAAGCCCATCGGGCCCATGAAGCCCGCGGGGCAGGTGAAGCCCGTGGGGCCCATCAAGCCCTTGAGCATCAAGCCCAAGCGGTCGAGCGTGCGGCCCACTGGCGGCCGGCCCACAGTGAACTCCCTGCCGCCTGATCGACCGACGGCCCCTCCGGGGATTGGCCCGATGTCGCCCACTCCGGCCATGCCCGGGGGTCCCAGCGTCGCCGAGGTCTCGGCCCTCAGAGGTCAGCTCAGAGACGCTGAGGGCGCGCGCCTCGACCTCGAGCGGCAGGTGGCTTCGCTCAAGGCTCAACTCGCCGACACGCAGGGTGGGCGCGCCGACACTGATCGCGAGCTGGCTGACCTGAGGCAAGACGTCGAGGGCCGCACCCGCAAGGTGAAAGAGCTCGAGAGCGAGCTGGCCCGACGGGCGCAGCAGGCCGACATGGCCACCCAGCGCACCATCGATCTTGAGCAACAGGTGAGTGAGCTTCGGGGCAACCTCGAGGTGGTCCGGGGCGAGCGCGAAGATCTCGAAGTCGAGCTCGCACGGGCCCACGCTCGGGCGGATGATCTCGCTCAGGGCAACGAGCTGACCAGCCAGCGCGAGAGTGAGCTCGCCGAAGACGTGAACCGCCTCAAGCGGGAGATCCGGCAGAAAGACAAAGAGCGCCTCGAGGTCCAGAACCAGCTCGGCGCTGTGGAATACGATCTCTCTGCAGCCCATCAGAAGATCGAGCAGCTCGAGCTGGCCATGCAGGACACCGACAGCCAGCGCGGTCGCCTCAACGAGCAGCTCGAAGCCTTCAAGCAGATCCTCACCGAGAAAGAGGACATGATCGAGCACCTGCAGGGGGAGCTGAGCCGGACCGAGTCCTGGCTCGCTCAGGCCCAGGCAGAGGCCGAGCGCCCCGGCGAGATGCTCGCCCAGGCTCGCCAGGAGCTCGAGCGCTTGCGCAACGACCTCGCAGAGGTGCAGCTCAGCCGCGAGGCCCTGCTGCACAAGATCGAGCGGTACGAAGACGAGGTGCAGGCCTACAAGCGCGAAGCCACCGAGCTCGACCAGGCCCTCAGGCAAAATCAGGTCGAGCTGCAACAGGCCCGCGCCGAGATGGAGCAGGCCCAGAAGCAGGCTCAACAGGCCCTGCGTCAGAGCACAGGCCCCAAGAACTCACGTGATCTCATGGAGCAGCTCAACGAGCTGCGCCGGGCCAACCGCGATCTCAAGCGAGAGGTGGCGGAACTGCAGGAGAGCGGCGGTGGGGGCGGCGAGGACGACTCCGCGGTCCAGGCTTCCATGGAAGCCGCCGATGCCGCCCGTCGGGCCGCAGAGCGGGCCCGCGATTCTGCAGAAGAGGGCCGCCGCCTCGCTGAAGAGCAGGTGTCCAGCCTGCGCCGTCGGGTGCAGGTGCTCCAGCAACGGGCCGGGGCCATTGAAGAGGCCGCCGCGAAGGCACCAGCACCTGCGCCTCAGGCCTCCGGTGACTTCGACGCCTTCCGCCGGGAGGCCGTGGCCCTCTACGAGCAGATCAACGACATGGTGAGCAACCTGCGTAACAACGTGGATGTGGTCGCCGACGGCATCGATGATCTCAAACCCCTCGATGGGGCCCTCGGCGAGCAGGCCGGGGAAGATGATGCTGGCTGGGGGCGACGCATCAAGGCCTTGTCCCAGAAAGCAGATCTCGAATACTTCATTGAGTCCACCCCGGAGATGATGACCGAGGTGCGCGAAACCGTAGACCAGTTCAAGCAAGTCCTGCGCAAGTTCAGGGACGTGCTCAAAAAACACGGATACGAATGAACACCCTCGACAGCGCCACCGAGCTCGAACACCTCATCAAAGCCCGCTATCCGATCATCTACATCAACAGCAGTGAAGAGGAGCGGGTCGAGCATGCCCTGAAGCACATTCAGGACACGCTCAATGCTCGGAGCAGCAGCCACCGCAAGCTGCTGCACTGGTCGATCACCGAGGGCTTCGTCGGTGACGAGCACCACGACGTCCGTGATCCGATCAAGGCGCTGGAGTTCTTGATCCGGTACGAAGAGAGCGCCCTCTTCGTGTTCCGCGATTTTCACCCGTACCTCAAAGATCCCGTGGTGGTGCGTCGACTGCGCGACTGCCACCGGGCCCTCAAGGAGTCCGACAAGCTGCGCACGGTGGTGCTCTTGAGCCCCTCGCTCAAGGTGCCCATCGAGATCGAGAAGGAGATGGCGGTCATCGACTTCGCCTTGCCTGATCGATCAGAGCTGCGCACCCTCGTCGACGACCTGTGCGACGCCTACCAGCTCGCTCACGACGAAGACGCCCGCGACCGCTTCACCGAGGCCGCTCTGGGTCTGGCCTACGAAGAGGCCAGCAACGTGCTCGCCAAGAGCATGGTGCGTCATCGCGATCTCGACATGGGCACGATCCTCAGCGAGAAGAAGGCCATCATCCGCAAGTCGGGGCTGCTCGAGTATTACGAGAGCGACAACAAGTTCACCGACGTCGGCGGCCTGACTGTGCTCAAAGAGTGGCTGCTCAAGCGCCACGGCGCCTTCACCCAGAAGGCCCGCGAGTTCGGCCTGCCGGTGCCCAAGGGCATCCTGCTCATCGGCATCCCCGGTTGTGGTAAGTCGCTCACCGCCAAGGCCGTGGGCGCCTTGTGGCAGATGCCTCTGCTCCGCCTCGACGTGGGCAAGGTCTTCAGCGGCCTCGTGGGCTCTTCAGAGGAGAACATCCGCAAGGCCATCGCCACCGCCGAGGCCGTGGCCCCTGCCATCTTGTGGCTCGACGAGCTTGAGAAGGGCTTCAGCGGGGTGCAGTCCTCGGGGCAGAGCGACGCCGGCACCACGGCGCGCGTCTTCGGCAGCTTCATCACCTGGCTGCAGGAGAAGACCAGCTCGGTCTTCGTCATCGCCACGGCCAACGACGTGTCGATGCTGCCCCCCGAGCTGTTGCGCAAGGGGCGTTTCGACGAGATCTTCTTCGTCGACATGCCCACCGAAGACGAGCGCCGCGACATCGTGCAGATTCACCTGCAGAAGAAGGATCGCGATCCCGCCACCTTCGACGTCGACGCACTGGCCCGGGCCTCTCGGGGCTTCAGCGGCGCCGAGCTCGAGCAGGCGGTGGTGAGCGCGCTGTACGACGCCTTCTTCGAGGAGGCCGAGCTGAGCACCGAGCGGCTGCACAAAGCCTGCGAAGAGGTGATCCCGCTCAGCCTCACCATGAAAGAGAAGATCGACGACCTGCGAGAGTGGGCCCAGAGCCGCGCCCGGAGTGCCAGCGGGCACCCCATCGGCGCCCCAGCTCTGGAAGAGGCCGCCGCAGCAGGTGAAGACAAGCCCGCCGGGGCGTCGACCGCCCGGTTCAGAAATCTCGAGCTGGAGGGAGACTGATGTCGCACTTCACCACCGTAGAGACCAAGATCAAAGACCTGGTGGCCCTCAAGGCCGCCCTCAAAGATCTGGGCTACGAGTTCAGCGAAGCCGAGCAGGGGGTCGAGGTCAACGGGTACCTCGGCCAGAAGGAGCTGGCGGAAATTTCGATACACGCCAGCCGAACCTATGATATCGGCGTAAAGGCGACAGACAGTGGCTATGAGTTCGTCGCCGACTGGTGGGGCGTGGAGACCACCAGAGGCGTCACTCAAGAAGAGTTCGTCAAAACGGTGACCCGGCGCTACGCCTATCACAAGGTCATGAGCGCCGTGGCAGCCCAGGGCTACACCATCGAGACGGACGAGGTGAAAGAGGACCAGACCATCTCCATCACGGTGCGCAAATGGCAGTGAGGCACGAGATCGAGTTCGAGATCACCCCCGATGGCGAGATCAAGCTGACGGTGAAGGGGGCCTCCGGTGGAGAGTGCCTCGAGATCACCAAGGCCCTCGAGGAAGAGCTGGGTTTGGTGGTCGATCGCCAGATGACCTCCGAGTACTACAAGGAAGAGGTCAACGTGGAAGACACCGTCCAGATCGGAGAGGATTGAGCCTGTGTGGCAGAGCATCGTGAACTTCTTCCGTCGTATCTTCGGCGGTGGTCCCCAGCAAGTCGAACAGCAAGTCGAGCAACAGGCCCAGTCCGCGGAAACGCCTGCTGAGCCCGCCGTCGAGGCTGCCCCTGAGCCCGTCGTCGAGGCCGCGCCAGCCACTCGAGAGCCCGCTGTCGAGGCAGCCTCCGAGCCTGCTGTTGAAGAACCAGCAGAGCCCGCAACAGAAGATGCTGCTGCAGAAGATGCCGGAGCAGATGCTGCCCCCGCAGAAGGTGCAGCCGCAGAAGATTCTGCTGAGCCCGCTGTCGAGGCGACACGCTCTCAAGAGCCCGCTGTCGAGGCAGCCTCCGAGTCTGCTGCCGAGGCGCCTGCTGAGGCAGAAGAGTCCGAGGCGGCTCAGGCCTCTGCAGAAGCGACCGAGGACGCCTCTGAGGACGACGAGGACGACGAAGAAGACGATGAGTCGTTGGAGGCGACCTCTGACGATCCCGAGGTCGAGGCTCGGAAGGCCGAGGCCCGCAAGGCTCGCCGCCAGCGCCGCAAGGCCCGCAAGCGCGAGAAGCGCAAGGCCCGTAAGAAGGGCGAGGCCGAGCAGAAGCGTGACCAGGCCCTCGCTGCAGAGGCTGAGGCCGAGCGCCGCCGTCAAGAAGAAGCTGAAGCCCTCAAGAAGGCTGAGGAAGAGGCGAAGGCTGCTGCCGAAGCTGCTGCGAAGGCCGCTGCAGAGGCTGCCGAAGCGGAGGCGAAGGCTGCCGCCGAGGCCGCTGCTGAAGCCGCAGCGAAGGCTGCTGAAGCCGCGGCGAAGGCTGCCGAAGAGGCGAAGGCCGCCACTGAGGCTGCAGAAGCCGAGGCCGCCGCAGCACAGCAGGAGGCTGAGGCTGCAGAGGCTGCAGCGAACGCCAGCGACGAGTCGGTGGACACTGAGGCTGCAGAGGTTGAGGCACCTTCTGTAGATGCTGCGCCGGAAGAGGTTGCAGAGGCATCTGCCGAGCCCGAGCAGGCCGCCGAAGATGCCCCTGCTGAGGACTCTGCTTCCGAGGAGTCAGTCGAGGCCGCACCCGAGGCCGAAGCCACTCAGACAGAAGCTGCCGAGACCGAAGCAGCTGAGGCTGAAGCAGTTGAGGCCGCAGCTGAAGAGGCCGCATCTGAAGAGGCTGCATCTGAAGAGGCTGCCGAGCAGGCTGCTGATGAGGCGCCCGCTGAAGAGGCTGCAGTTGAAGCTGCGTCGCCCGAAGAGACGACTGAAGAGGCTACATCCGAGGCGCCTGCTGAAGAGGCTGCCAGCGAAGAAGCTGCCAGCGAAGACACTGCTGACACCTCCGCTGAAGACGAAGCGGCCGCAGCTGCTGCGGCCGCCGCAGAGGCTGCTCGCGTTGCTGAAGAGGCAGCAGCAGCTGCTGCACAAGCTGCTTTGGACGCACAAGCTGAAGAAGAAGCTGCTGCTGTCGCCGCGGCCGAAGCTGCCGCCGCAGCTGCCATGGAGGCCATGTCTGGTGGGACCGTCGAGGTCAGCGCCATCGTCTCCGAAGAAGAGGCTCAGGAGCTCGACGCCATCAAGGACGAGATTCAGTCCGAGGTGGTCGAGGAGAGCGCCTCTGCAGATCCGGTGGAGATCGCAGCCACTGTGGCGGTCATGCCCGCGCTGAACTTCGCAGCAGAGCAAACCAGCGATGCGGCTGAGTCCTCAGCTGAGGAGGCGGTTGAAGAAGCTGCCGAGCAGGCTGAAGACGGCGTCAACTCCGACACGCAGATGATGGACGCCATCGACCTGCCAGAGGACGATGACCTTGATGCACCTGCGGAAGCAGCTGCAGAAGAGACGGCGTCAGAAGAAGAGGTCGCTGCCGAGGCAGAGCCTGCTGCTGAGGAGGCCGCAGCTGAAGAGGCTTCTGAGGCAGAGGTCTTAGAAGAGGCTGCTGGCGCCTCTGAAGACGCCGCAGCCGAAGCGCCCGCTGCTGAAGCTGCGACCGAGGCATCAGAAGAGGCCGTTGCTGAAGAAGCTGCCGAGGCCACAGAAGAGGCTACTGCGGCAGACTCAGAGCCTGCTGACGAGGCGCCTGCTGCCGAAGCTGCCGAGGCGGAAGAGGCCCCTGCTCAGGAAGCTGTTGCCGCAGACGCTGCCGAGGCCACGCCCGAGCACGCTGATGAGGGCGAGGCTGCTGAGAGCGAGGCTGCTTCTGAAGCCCCTGAGAGTGAGGCTGCCGAAGCTGAAAGTGCCGAAGCAGAGAGTGTTGAAGCCACCAGCAAGCCCGTGGGCCTGCCTCCTCTCAGTAGCACCCCCAAGACCAGCCCGCTCAGCAAGAGTGGCGGTGGCCTCGGTGGTGTGCTCACCCCCAACCTCACCGGCGGCCGCAAGGGTAGCCTGCTCGGGGGTCAGAAGAAGAAAGAAGGCGGGAGCCTCTGGGGCGACGTCAACGAAGGCTGGAGCAGCCTCGGTGGCCCCTCCAAGACCCCCGGTACCGGCGGTGGCCTGAAGTTGGGCAGCCTCGGTAAGGGTCGGACACCCGCCCCGGGCCGTAGCCCCCTCGCCGGACTCTCCGCCTCGCTCTCCAAGAGTAAGACTGGTGCCGAGAAGCCCAAGGTGGAAGAGGCCGAGCAGGCCGACGACACCAAAGACGGCGACCAGCCCGCCCAGTGAGTGACGACGCCACCAGGGGCCCCACATCAGGGGGCTCCGCTGGCCTCGAGATCTCCCCACTCTCAGCCCGCATTCAAGCCGAAGCCGAGCATCGGTGGTTTCGACGACCCCATCTGGTGTCGATGTGGACCCCCTCTGGCGTCGAGGGTTTGATCCGAGGCATCAGCAGGCCCATTCAGGATCTCGCTCAGGTGGAGCCTGATCCCGAGGGCATGACCATGCTCAAGGGCATCGACGAGCCTCGAGATCTCGAGCGCCCTTACGAGACCAATGAGCACCTGGAGACGATCACCCCGCAGTTCTTTTTGCGGAACACCCATCGGGTGGAGCGCTTCGCCGATCCGTTGCAGCTCGATTTCTATGGCTACATGGAGCTCGGTGAGCGGGAAGACCCGTGGATCGACATCGAGGTGGCCCGAGTGTGTGGTGAAGGTCATGTGGAGATGGGCCTCGACATCGTCGAGCTGAGCAGTCAATTGGTCACCGCTCAGGTGGCGGACAAACATCGTCTTGTGGTAGAGACCGCGTGGGCCGATACCTTTGGCCGGGCAGACGAGGAGGACTGAGCTCGACAGACCGAGCACCCTCCCCGAGCCCCCAAGGTGCAGATCAGCCTTCGAAACTGCAGGTAACCACCCCGCGGCGATGATGCCGACACACCTGCAGCGCGACGTACGACGTCGTGAAGGGGTGGGGAAGATTCCAAGCCTGCCCGGCCATTTCGTGGAGCATGCTCCACAACCCACCGGGGTCGTCAGCGACGGGCAGGCCTCTCCAGACGACCCCGAGGAGCGTACAGGGCACTGTACTCGGGCACTGTCAAAGGTCGCCAGGTACACCCCCGGCTGACATCAGCCACATCAGGCCCCCCAGATCCCCCTCGTGAAGGGTGAGCCTGGGGAAGTTCACACACGGTCATCCGCAGTCGAGAAGTCCCCTCGCACCGCTCCCCCCTGTGCCCCAATGAGGCAGCACAGGCCAGATGGAGAGGTCGAGGGTGGACCCGACCGCAAAGGAGTACACAGCGCCATGACCAAGCGCATGCTCGTCAACGCCGCCCAGGCCGGAGAGGTCCGGGTGGCCATCGTCCAGGACTCCACCCTGGAAGATCTCAACGTCGCCACCGAGAACAACACCCAGATTCAGGGCAACATCTACCGTGCGAAGGTGGTGAGCGTCGAAAGCGGCCTGCAGGCCGCTTTCGTCGATTACGGGGCCGAGCGAAACGGCTTCATCACCTTCAACGATATCCATGAGCGGTATTACAGCCGGCCCGCGAAGAAGGGGACCAGGGCGCGCATCCAGGACTGCCTGGACAAGGGCGCCGAGATCATGGTGCAGGCCTACAAGGAGGAGATCGGCAACAAGGGTGCCGCCTTCACCTCCGACATCACCATCCCTGGCCGGTACCTCGTGCTCATGCCCTTCGCCGGTGGCGGCGGCGTCAGCCGCAAGATCTCCGACGAGAAGACCCGCAAGCGGCTCAAGGATCTCATCAAGAAGCTCGACCCGCCAGAGGGCATGGGCATCATCGTGCGCACCGCCGGCGTGGGCCGCACCAAGTCGGAGCTCGAGCACGACTACGAGCAGCTGATCCGCACCTGGGGCCATATTCAGGCAGGCTTCGAGCGCCGCCGCGAGCCCGGCATCGTGCACCAGGAGCAAGACGTCGTCATCCGGTCGGTCCGCGACTACTTCACCGATGACATCGACGAGGTGGTCATCGACGCCGAGAGCTTGCACACCAAGGTGGTCGAGTTCTTCGAGCGTCACATGCCCGACAACCTCGACAAGGTGCGCCACTACACCGGCAAGATGCCCATCTTCAGCAACTTCGGCCTCGAGCGGCAGCTGGAGAACATCGTCAGCCAGCAGGTGCCCCTCGAGAGCGGCGGCAGCATCGTCATCAACCCCACCGAGGCCCTCACCGCCATCGACGTGAACTCCGGCAAGTCTAAGGGGCAGGCGAGCCAGGAGCAGATGGCCTACGAGACCAACCTCGAGGCCGCCGCAGCCGTGGCGCGCCAGCTGCGCCTGCGCGATCTCGGCGGGCTCGTGGTGGTGGACTTCATCGACATGATGGAGAACAAGCACCGCAAGGCCGTGGAGAAGGCCCTGAAGCAGGCCCTCAAGCAGGACAAGGCCCGCACCGAGGTCGGTCGCATCAGTCGCTTCGGTTTGCTCGAGATGAGCCGTCAGCGTCTGCGCGGCCGTCTGCTCTCGAGCACCCACAAGACCTGCCCGATGTGCAACGGCTCCGGCTTCGTGCTGAGCACCGACACTTCGGCCCTCACCATGCTCCGCCGTCTGCAGGAGCTCGCGGTGAGCGCCCCCCGGCAGGCCACCATCCGCGGCCGCCTGCCACTCGATGTGGCTCTCTACCTGCTCAACACCTGCAGGCAGGCCATCGCCAGCCTCGAGGAGCAGTTCGAGGTCACCATCGAGATCATCCCCGACGCCACTCAGCTCGGCGCCACTCGTGAGTCCTTCGAGATCGTCACCCCCGGTGGCGAGGAGAAGCGCAAGAGCGAGCGCCCCAGCCGTGATCGGGGTCGCAGCCGTGGTCGTGGTGATCGTCGTGACGACCGTCGCGGTCGAGGCCGTGATCGAGATGACCGCCGTCGCAAGAGCGAGCGGCCCGCCGAGACCGAAGAGGTGGCCGCGAAGGGCGCCGAGGACGAGCCGTACTCCCCGCCGAAGATCCTCGGCTTCATCTCTCCCGATCGTCTCGCCAGCCAGACGGACGATGAGGAAGAGAGCGCCGAAGCTTCCGAGGCCCCCGAGGCAGCCGCCGAGGCCGCCGAAGGTGAGGGCGAAGGTCGCCGTCGTCGCCGGCGCCGTCGTCGTGGCGGGCGTCGTGACGAGGCAGCTGCCGAGGCCACAGTGGAGGCCACTGAGGCCGAGACCAGCGCCGAGGGAGACGACGCCGAGATCGTCGCCGAGGCCAGCGAAGACGACGAGAACCGTGGCCGCCGACGTCGTCGGCGCCGCCGTCGCGGTGGTCGCCGTGACGAGGCCACCGCTGAGGTGACCACCGAAGCCGCCGAGGCGGAAGAGGATGCTGTCGAGGGTGATGATGCCGCACCGGCAGCAGATCCCCGCGCACGCCTCAAGGCTGCCATGCGCAACCGCAAGCGCGGTCGTGGTGCCGTGCCCGAGCAGGTGGCCGACGCCTACACCGGCGAGACCGAGACCGCCGACGTCGTCGAAGAGGCTGAGGCTGCCCCTGAGGGTGGTGAGGCCACACCAGCAGACGACGCCGCCCGTCGTCGCGCCGAGGCCCGTGCCCGTAACCGGGAGCGTCGCGCTGCTCGTCGTGCTCAGAAGGAGGGCCGCAAGACTGCCGCGGGGCAGGTTGCCGGCGATGATGCCGTCGCGGTGCCCGAGCAGGTGGCTGATGCCTACACTGGCCTCGCAGAGGCCAAGGCTGATGAGAGTGAAGAGGCCACCGAGGGCCGCCGTGGTCGCGCCCGCATCAAGGAGCGCCTGCGCAACCGTCGTGGCCGTCGTGGCAGCGAGACCCTGCCCACTGAGGTGAGCGAGGCTTACGCCGGTGACAAGGCCGAGGCCAAGGCCGAAGCCCCTGCTGAAGAGGCACCTCGGGGCCGGTCCCGTGATCGCATCAAGGAGCGTCTGCGCCATCGGCGTGGCGCCCAGAGCGATTACGAGGCCCCCGTCGAAGAGAAGGAAGAGGCGGTCATCGAGGCTGTTGCCGAAGCTGAGGTGGCGGCGAGCGAGCCCGAGGCTGATCCCATCAGCGCCGATGTGATCTCCGCCTACACCGCCAAGACGGAAGAGGTCGACGAAGGCCTCGACCTCGACGCCTATGTGCAGGACCCGCCCTCCGAGCCCATCGTGATCAGCCCCGAGCGTCGCGCCGAGACCCTGGCCAAGGCCATGGATCGGCTCCGCGCCCGGGTGGCGTCACAGGCAGAGGCTGCTGCCAAGGCTGCGGCGAAGCCGGTGAAGGCCCCCAAGGCCCCGCCCCGGCGCGTCAAGGCCCGTAGGGCGGCGCAGAAGGCCATGGAGAAGCTCCGGGTCAAGCTCGACGTCATCGAGCCCCCTGCCGAGGTGGAAGCCCCCGTGGTGAAGGCCCCGCCCCGTCGGGTGAAGGCCCGGGCCACGGCGAAGAAGGCCGCTGCGAAGATGCGTGCCCGTCTGGGCATCGAGGTCGCTGCGCCGGCGAAGCCCACCCGGGCCCGTCGTCCGCGGAAGACTGCTGCGCAGAAGGCCGCTGAAGCTGCTGCTGAGACCACTACGGTCGAGGCAACAGCAGAGGCGCCTGCGGCACCTGCTGCGGAGGCACCTGCGGAGAAGCCCAAGCGTCCTCGCCGTACGCGGAAGACCGCGGCGCAGAGGGCCGCCGAGGCCGCTGAGGCTGCAGCTGAGGCGCCTGCCGAGGTCGCACCTGAGGCACCTGCGAAGCCTGCGCGTACCCGTCGCACTCGGAAGACAGCTGCAGCAGAAGCGCCCGCCGAAGCTACCGCTGAGGCACCTGCGAAGCCTGCGCGTACTCGTCGTACGCGGAAGACGGCAGCGCAGAAGGCCGCTGAGGCTGCAGCTGAGGCGCCTGCCGAGGCCGCACCTGAGGCACCTGCGAAGCCTGCGCGTACCCGTCGTCCTCGGAAGACGGCAGCGCAGAAGGCCGCCGAGGCTTCAGCTGCAGCAGAAGCGCCCGCAGAGGAGAAGCCCAAGCGGACGCGCCGCACGCGCAAGACCCCTGCCAAGCCTGCCGCAAAGAAAGACACGGCCAAAGACGCCGCCGAGGCGATCTTCTCCACCATCAGCGACTGAGCGCGCTCGCCCTTCCGGCATCAGGGGCGTACGTCCCTGATGCCGGCCCCTTCCATCTGCATATCTCTGTGAGTTGCCCGGCCTCGGAAAGAGGTTGGGTTACAGCAGCCCTTCTTGCTGGGCCTTGAGCTGCTCCGCCTGTAGGTGGGTGCGCAAGGGATCCACCACCATCTCCAGGCTGCCTTCCATCACCTGATCCAGGCTGTAGAGCGTCAGGTTGATGCGGTGATCGCTCACGCGGTTCTGCGGGAAGTTGTAGGTCCGGATGCGCTCTGAGCGATCGCCTGAGCCCACCATCGCCTTGCGGGCCCCTGCCCGCTCCGCATCCTGATCCGCCTGCATCTTCTCGAGCAGGCGGGCGCGCAACACCTGAAGCGCCTTCGCTTTGTTCTTATGCTGACTGCGCTCGTCCTGGCAGGTCACCACCAGACCCGTCGGTTTATGCGTGATGCGCACCGCAGAGTCAGTGGTGTTCACGTGCTGACCACCAGCGCCTTGAGCGCGATAGGTGTCGATCTCCAGATCTCGATCCGGCACGTCGATCTCCACCACGTCGGCCTCGGGCAACACCGCCACCGTACACGCCGACGTATGGATGCGGCCCTGGCTCTCGGTGACCGGCACACGCTGCACACGGTGCACACCACTCTCGAACTTGAGCACGCTGAAGACGTCTTCCCCCGAGATTGAGAGGATGACCTCTTTGTAGCCCCCCGAGTCGCTCATCGAGCTGCCCATCGTCTGCACTTTCCATCCACGGCGCTCGGCGAAGCGGGTGTACATGCGACAGAGATCTGCAGAGAACAGCGTGGCCTCTTCACCCCCGGTCCCGGCGCGAATCTCCAGGAGGGCGTCTCGGCCGTCGTTGGGATCCCGTGGGAGCAACAGCAGCTTCACCTGCTCTCGCAGCTCTTCGAGTTGAGCCTCGAGGGTGTTCACCTCTTCGCGGGCCATCTCCTTCATCTCGGCGTCGTCCGCCTCGTTGAAGAGCATGCGGGCCCCTTCGAGCTCTTCTTCCACCTTTTGCTGAGCGCGCCAGGACTTCACCAGGGGTTCGAGGTGGGCCACCTCACGGGCCACCTCGCGGTAGGCCTTGGGATCACTGTAGAGATCCGGATCAGCCATACGGGCGGCGAGCTCGTCGTACTGACGACAGACCTCTTCGAGACGGGCTTCCATGGGAAACGCTCCAGGTTGGCAACGGCAGCATGATGAAGGAAGAAGGGGGGTGCAGGCCAGAGTCTGCGTTGTGGGGTGACTCTGACCTGTGGGCGTCGAGCCGGCTCAGCCGCCCATCGACTCCAGGAACTCACCGTTGTCGGCGGTCTTGGAGATCTTGCCCAGCATGAACTCCATCGAGTCCACCACGTTGAGGGGGTGGAGCAGCTGACGGAGGATCCAGATGCGGTTGAGGGCCGTGGGCTCGAGGAGCAGCTCTTCCTTACGGGTGCCCGACTTGTTGATGTCGAGGCAGGGGAAGATGCGCTTCTCCATGAGCTTGCGGTCGAGGTGCAGCTCGGCGTTACCGGTGCCCTTGAACTCCTCGAAGATCACCTCGTCCATGCGGGAGCCGGTGTCGATGAGGGCCGTGGCGATGATGGTCAGGCTGCCGCCCTCTTCGATGTTGCGGGCCGCACCGAAGAAGCGCTTGGGCTTGTGCAGAGCGTTGGAGTCGACACCACCGGAGAGGATCTTGCCTGAGGGGGGCACCACGGTGTTGTAGGCGCGGGCCAGGCGGGTGATCGAGTCGAGCAGGATCACCACGTCGCGCTTGTGCTCCACGAGGCGCTTGGCCTTCTCGATGACCATCTCGGCCACCTGCACGTGACGCTGGGCGGGCTCGTCGAAGGTCGACGAGACCACCTCGCCCTCGACCGAACGCTCCATGTCGGTCACCTCTTCCGGGCGCTCGTCGATGAGCAGCACGATGAGGTACACCTCGGGGTGGTTCTCCACGATGGCGTTGGCGATGTTCTGCATCAGCACCGTCTTACCGGCACGGGGGGGCGACACGATGAGCGCGCGCTGGCCCTTGCCGATGGGGCAGAGCAGATCGACGATGCGGGTGCTGAAGTTCCGGGGGTGGTACTCCAGCTTCAGGCGCTCGTCGGGGTAGAGGGGGGTGAGGTTGTCGAAGAGGATCTTCGACTTGGTGGCCTCGGGGGGCTGGAAGTTGATCTGCTCCACCTTGAGCAGCGCGAAGTAGCGCTCGGACTCTTTGGGGGGGCGGATCTGCCCGGCGATGGTGTCGCCGGTGCGCAGGCCGAAGCGGCGGATCTGAGACGGCGACACGTAGATGTCGTCGGGTCCGGGCAGGTAGTTGTAATCGGGTGCCCGGAGGAAGCCGAAGCCGTCAGGCAGGATCTCGAGGACCCCTTCACCGAAGATGGGCTCGTTCTTTTTGGTCTGGGCGTTGAGGATCGAGAAGATCAGCTCCTGCTTGCGCAGGCCCGAGGAGTTCTCGACGCCCATGTTGCGCGCCATGGCGGCGAGCTCGGCGATCTTCAGCTGCTTCAGCTCTCTGAGGTTCATGATTTCCCCTCTAGGGGGCCGTCCGCTTCCGGGATCGGGTGATATCGGTTCATCGGGATATCATCTGAGTTGACGCCGGAAAATGGGTAGGTTGGGTGTGGTGGGGACGGCCGGGTCGTTTGTGGAGTCGTACCCTGCTTAAGGCGCGCACGCCTCATTGCAAGGTAGCGGTCTATAGCCATCAGAATACATCAAGCCGGGGCGGACCCTAGCGATGAGGTTCAACCCTGTCAAGTGGCTTGTGCGGATGAGTCGTAGAGATGTCGAGCGTGACGGGAAAATCGAGTCTACACGGCGCACCAGAATTGCGAATAGACTCCGCCAGAAGAGCTTTTCTGATCATTTCGTCGTTTTTTATGCGTGATGGTGCCTCAGATTTTCGAATCCAGTGAGGTAAGTGTTTTCAGGGCTTTACGGTGAGTTGTCATAGAAGAAAACCACTTCTTGTAAACAAAAACACAAAATTCCGACCGAAATGTGGTTAATTAAAGCCTTGCCATGAACCGACCCTCTCCTTAACGTCCGACTCATTGTCGATGCGTTCGAGAAGAGGTCATAGTCATGAACACCCCCCCGAGACGCTCTGGTGAGTACGTACCTCAGCTGCGCCCTTCCATTGCAGGGGAGCGGCAAGAGGTACACGCCGAGCTCGATGCCTTCGAGACGTCGATCGATCGATTCCTCGATGGCAAGGTCCCCGAAGCCAGCTTTTTGGAATTCCGACTGCGTCATGGGGTTTATGGTCAGCGGCAAGATGGCGTGCACATGATGCGGTCGAAGTTGCCCCTGGGCTTGCTGGCCCCGGAGCAGCTCGAGTCGTTCGCCGATCTCACCGAGGCGTACACCGCTGGCGTGGCGCACCTGACCACCCGCCAGGACATTCAGGTGCACTTCATCCCCTTGAAGAAGACTCCTGATTTGATGCGGGTGCTCGCCGAGGCGGAGATGACCAGCCGCGAGGCCTGCGGGAACGTAGTGCGCAACGTCTGCGCCTCTGAGGCTGCCGGCGTCGAGCCTGGTGAGGCCTTCGACGTGACCCCCTATGGCATGGCCCTCGCCCGGTTCCTGCTGCGCCATCCCTCGGGCCAGAGCCTCGGTCGCAAGTTCAAGATCACCCTCGCGGGATCCTTCGATCCCTACTTCAACACCGGACCGATCCACGACATCGGCGCCACTGCGGTGATCCGTGACGGCGTGCGCGGGTTCCACGTGGTGGTGGGCGGTGGCCTCGGTGCAGTGCCTCACGAAGCGCAGTTGCTCACCGACTTCATGCCCGTGGCGGAGCTGTTCCCCACGGCGGTGGCCATGCTCCGCATCTTCGCCCGGCACGGTGAGAAGAAGAAGCGTGCTCGGGCCCGGATGAAGTTCCTCGTGGCCAAATGGGGCATCGAGAAGTTCCGCGAAGAGGTGGCCAGGGAGCGGGCCCTGCTCCGCAACGACGAGCTGGGCACAGAGTTCCTGGAGAACCTCGGCCAGTGGGACGATCAGCCGATCCATCCGCCCGCCGAGCAGTTCCCCGTGGGGGCCACCCCTGAAGAGACCACCTGGCTGCGGACCAACGTGTTCCGCCAGAAGCAGGCGGGCTATGCCGCTGTTCGGGTCCGGGTGCCTCGCGGTGATCTGGTGCCCGACCAGCTGCGGGGGCTGGCGAACCTTCTGCGGGCCCACAGCGGTGACACCATGCGCATCGCCGCTGATCAGTCCCTGTTCATCCGCTGGGTGCCCTTCGATCACTTGCTCGAGCTCAAGGCTGGCCTCGAGGCCCTGGGCCTCGGTCAGGCCCGGGCGGGTGGCCTCGGCGATACGGTGACCTGCCCAGGGTCCGACTCGTGCAAGCTGGGCATCACCTCGCCCCGCTCTGTGGCCCGCCACATCGAGGCGCGCATCGACGCCCTCGCAGAAGACACGCGCCTTGAGCGTCTGCGCATCAAGATCTCGGGTTGCCCGAACTCCTGTGCTCAGCATCAGACTGCCGACATCGGCTTGTACGGCGCCACCCGGACCATCGCCGGCCGCGCCGCGCCTCACTACATGCTCTACCTCGGCGGTCGCCCTGGTGGCATGCGCCTCAACGCGGAGATCGGCGGCTTCGGCCTGCACGTGGGCCGCGTGCCCGCGCTTCGAGTGGGCGAGGTGGTGGAGCTGCTGCTGAAGACCTTCATCGAAGAGTCAGATGCTGGCGAAGAGTTCGCCCTCTGGGTGTACCGCACGGGCCGCGTGGCGATTCAGAACCTCATCCGCCCCCTGACGGTGCTGCCGAAGCCCGACGAAGACGGCCGCTTCTACAGCGAGGTGGGTGAGAGCGAGCCCTTCTCCATCGTCCGTGGGGTGGGGGAGTGCGCCGGCGAAGTGGTCCTCGCTGCAGATCTGCTGATGGTGGAGGCCGACACCCAGACGGAGCGCGCTACGCAAGGCTTCGACGAAGAGGCGGATCGCGATTTGATCATCACCTCGGCCCGAGAGGCCATGGTCTATGCCGCCCGGGCCCTCATGGCCACTCAGGGGGTGAACGAGGCGGATCCGGCCCACGTGGTGGAGGCCTTCAAGGGGGCCTTCTACGACACCGGCCGCATCTACGAGGGCGTGGGCCACTACTTCCTGCAGAGTCAGGCTGAAGCCCGCGACACCGTGGTGGGCGATCGCCTGCGTCGTCTGGTGGCGGAGTCGGCCCTCTTCGTGGAAGAGGCCCACACGATCCTGGCCAAGATGCGGGCGACCTCTGTCCTCGACGATCTCGCGGCCTTTGGCGGGCCGGCATCATGAGCCGCCCGGCGAACATCGCCCCGGTGCAGGGTGGGGGCTCGCTGCTCCTGGCCTGGCGTCTGAAGGGTCGCACTGCCCTGGTGGTAGGCGGCGGTGAGGTGGCCGCGGGCCGGGTGGTCCGGGCCCTGGAGGCCGACGCCAGGGTGGTGTTGGTGGCCCCTCGCATCAACGCTGAGCTCACGCGCCGGGTGCAGGCAGGTGAGATCGAGTGGCGTGAGCGCAAGTGGTGCTTCTGTGATCTGTACGGCGCCGCCATGGTGATGACCGCCATCGATGATCCAGTGGTCTCTCGGCAAATCGCCGAGCTCTGCCGAAACCGCGGGATCCCGGTGAACGTCGCCGATGTGCCGCCGCTCTGTGACTTCTGGTTCGCGAGCATGTACCGCGATGGCCCGGTGCAGATCGCCATCAGCACCAACGGCAAGGGCCCCGCCATCGGCTCTCGCCTGGCGCAGGAGCTGGGCTCGATGTTGCCGGCGGGCCTGGGCCAGCTGGTCGAGCACTTCGGCACGTTGCGCAAGGCTGTGCGCAAGGTCGACCCGGAGCCTTCTTCGGGGCCGCGGCGCATGTCGTGGCTGGGCCGCCTGGCCCGGACCTGGCCCTACGAGGCCCTCGGTCGCTTGCAGGTGGAGCCGCTGATCAAGGAATACCGGCGCGGTGGCGAGCCCCCGGAGCCACCCAAGGGTCGACGCCCGGAGCGTGACGCACCTGTGGCGCACTTCGCCGGCGCAGACGATCTGCCGGTCATCTCATTGGTGGGCGCTGGCCCTGGTGATCCGGGCTTGCTCACTGTGGCCGGCGCCGAAGCTCTGGCCCAGGCCGACCTCGTGGTGGCCGACCGCCTCATCGCCCCTGAGATCCTCGACCTCGTCACCGGCGAGTTGCGCATCGCCCGCAAACTGCCCGGTCGCGCTGACGAGGCTCAGCGCGAGCTGGAGGATTGGGTGCTCGAAGGGGCCCGAGCGGGCCGCCACGTGGTGCGACTCAAGGCCGGTGATCCCTTCGTCTTCGGCCGGGGCACTGAAGAGATCGAACGCTTTACCGCCGAGGGCTTCGGTGTACGGGTGGTGCCGGGCATCAGCAGCGCCCTCGCAGGCCCGCTGCTCGGGGGCATGCCTCCTACGGCCCGAGGCGTTGCTGATCGCGTGCAGGTGCTCACCGCTCAGCTCAAGGGCGGCGGCTGGCCCGAGATGCCTGCCTACGACGCAGGCTGCACGCAGGTGATTTTGATGGGCGTGGGCCGTGCGGCAGAGATCAGCCGCCGCCTCATCGCCGCCGGGCACCCCGCAGATCGCCCGGTGGCCTTCGTGGAGCGTGCTTCCCAGCCGGGGCAACGCACCACCCTGACCACCCTCGAACAGATGGGCGAGGCGGTTCAACGCCACGGCATCCGGGCGCCGGCGGTCATCGTCATCGGCGACGTGGTGCAGTTCGCCACCCGCTTCGACAATCGCGCCGACGGTCAGGTCGACCGCGCGTCCGAGTCTCGATTCGAACGGCCCCTGCAGGCCGCAGGAGGTACTTGATGAATGCCCCCAACATCACCGTAGAGGGCTGGGCTGGGGTGGACGTCTCCAGCGCCGAGGCCATCATCGCCCGGGCCATCGATCTGTATCACCCGGCTCTCACCATCGCCTCGAGCTTCAGCCACGAAGACGTGCTGCTCATCGACATGGCGGTGGCCCATCGCGCCGATGTGCGGGTCTTTGCCCTCGACACAGGCCGCTTGCCAGAAGAGACCTACGCCTGCGCCGAGGCCGTACGGGCGCGATATGGCCTGGAGATCGAGTGGTACGCCCCTGATCGCGACGATCTCGAGGCCCTGATTCGCGATCAGGGCCTCTACAGCTTCAAAGAGAGCCTCGACGCCCGCCACGCCTGCTGCGCCGTGCGCAAGGTGGGCCCTCTGAAGCGGGCCCTCGCCGGCAAGAAGGCCTGGGTGACGGGTCAACGCCGCAGCCAGAGCGTCACCCGCGCGACGTTGTCTCCCGTGGAGGCGTCAGACTCGGGGCCCATCAAGATCAACCCCCTCGCCGATTGGAGCCTCGAGCAGGTCCAGGCAGAGGTGAAGGCCCGCGGGCTGCCCTACAACGCCCTCTACGACCAGGGCTACCGCTCCATCGGCTGCGCGCCGTGCACGCGAGCGGTGCTGCCCGGCGAGGACGAGCGGGCGGGCCGCTGGTGGTGGGAGCAGGCGGAGCACAAAGAGTGCGGGCTCCATGGCCGGCCGGGTTTCGAACATCTTTCTTCTGACACTTCACGAGGGTGATCCCATGAACGCAAACCTCAAGCCTCGGTCGGGGCGCTCACCCACGGCCCTCGACGAGCTCGAGGCCGAGGGGATCCACATCCTGCGGGAGGTGGTGGCCCAGGCCCGAAACCCGGTGATCTTGTTCTCCGGGGGCAAAGACTCGATCTGTGTGCTGCACCTTGCCCGCAAGGCCTTCTGGCCTGGGAAGTTCCCTTTCCCGCTGCTGCACATCGACACCGGCCACAACTTCGACGAGGTGATCGAGTTCCGCGATCGCCGCGCCGCGGAGCTGGGCGCCACGCTGCACGTGCGCACCGTGGAAGACGCCATCGCCAAAGGCATCGCGGTGCCCACCCCTGGTGTGGTGAGCCGCAACCGCCTGCAGTCGCCAACGCTGCTCTCCGCCCTCGAGGAGTTCGAGTTCGACGCCGCCGTCGGTGGCGCCCGCCGCGACGAAGAGAAAGCCCGGGCCAAGGAGCGCATCTTCTCGTTCCGCGACGCCTTCGGCCAGTGGGAGCCCCGCAAGCAGCGCCCCGAGCTCTGGAACGTCTACAACGCGCGGCTGCACCCCGGCGAGCAGGTCCGGGCGTTCCCCCTGAGCAACTGGACCGAGCTCGACGTCTGGGCCTACATCCGCCGAGAGGGCCTCGAGGTGCCGTCGATCTACTTCAGCCACACCCGCGAGGCGGTGAAGCGCAGCGGTCAGTGGCTGCCGGTGAACGACATCGAGCCCCTGCAGGCCGGTGAAGAGACCACCACCCGCCAGTTCCGGGTGCGCACCATCGGCGACATCATCTGCACCGGCCTGGTGGAGTCCCCCGCCGCCGACATCCACGCCATCGTCGACGAGGTGGCCCGAGCCCGAGTGACCGAGCGCGATGGCCGCGCCGACGATCAAGGCTCCGAGACCTCGATGGAAGACCGCAAGCGAGAGGGGTACTTCTGATGCACGCCAACGCCTATCACGAGACCTCCGGGCACACCGTACGCGACGCCACAGAGGCCACCCTTGAGGTGACCGCCGAGGCCGGCCCCGATGCCACCGCAGAGGCGGAGTCCATCTCCCGGCTGCGCTTCATCACCGCCGGCAGCGTCGACGACGGCAAGAGCACCCTCATCGGTCGCTTGCTCTACGACAGCAAGTCGCTCTTCGACGATCAGGTGGCGGCCCTCGAGAAGCGCTTTGATCTCGCCCGTCTCACCGACGGTCTGCGGGCGGAGCGGGAGCAGGGCATCACCATCGACGTGGCCTGGCGTTACTTCGCTACGCCCCATCGTCGCTTCGTCATCGCCGACTGCCCCGGACACGTGCAGTACACCCGGAACATGATCACTGGGGCCTCTCACGCCGAGGTGGCGGTGCTGTTGGTCGACGCCCGCCACGGGGTCGTCGAGCAGACCCGGCGGCACGCCTTCATCGCCGCCCGCCTGGGCCTGAGCCACATCGTGTTCTGCGTGAACAAGATGGATCTCGTCGACTTCGACGAGGGGCGGTTCGACACCCTCGAGGCAGAGCTTGAGGCCATGGCCACCACCCTCGGTGTGCCCGCCATCACGGTGCTGCCCATCAGCGCCCTCGAAGGCGACAACGTGGTGAGCCGCAGCCCCCGTACCCCCTGGTACGATGGCCCCGCGCTGCTCGAGCTGCTCGAGCGCATCGAGGTGGTCCACCGTCCGAACCTGGGCCCCGACGCCCCAGCCCGCTTGCCGGTGCAGGTGGTGATCCGCCCGGAAGAGGACGGCCGACCGGAAGATCGCCGTTACGCCGGCACGGTGGCCTCGGGCACCCTCAACGTCGGGGACGAGGTGGTGGTGTTGCCCTCGGGTCAGACCACGCGCATCTCGGCCATCGACACCTTCGATGGTGGGTTGCAGCAGGCCGTGGCCGGTGAGGCTGTGGCCGTGGGCCTCGCCGACGTGCTCGACGTGGGCCGCGGCGCGGTCATCGCCCCCGTGAGCGGCGCGCCCACGGCGACGCAGTCACTGACGGCGACGGTGTGTTGGATGGGCCACCGCCCGCTGACCCCGGGCTCCACCTGGGTGGTGCAGCATGGCACCACGGAAGCCCGCTGCAAGGTGGCTGCGGTGGACCATCAGATCGATCTGGAGACGCTGCAGCCTGCGGAGGCAAGCCAGCTGGCCCTCAACGATCTGGGCCGGGTGCGTTTGAAGGTGTCGGTGCCCCTGGCCGCCGACGGTTTCACCGATGTGCAGGCCACAGGGCGCTTCATCATCATCGATCCCTCGACCCACGAGACCGTGGGCGCGGCCTTGGTGGAATAACACCTCCCACCTGCCCCTTCCTCGACGCGGGTCTCTCTGCGTAGATCTCTCCATCACATCACGTTGTCTGACGGGCGCTCTTCAGGTCGCCATCACCCCCTCATCTCAGGCCCGAAGGCTTTGTAGGGGATTTCAGGATATTGTAGGATGTTTGGCCTTGCGCTCGATCATGAAAGGTGAGCAGGCATGGCTCGATATCAATCCCCACGTATTCGGTGGCTGGTGGCCGCTCTTGCCGCAGGGTGTCTGTTTGTGGGCAGTCAGCTGACGGGCATCGATGCTGCCCATGCCCAGGTGCCCGAGCTGCTCAATCACCAGGGCCGTTTGCTCGACGCCGGGCAGGTGCCCATCACGGGCACTCGAACCCTGACCTTCGCGGTGTACGACAGCCCTGAAGGTGGAGAGCTGCTCTGGTCAGAGACTCAAGATGAGGTGCTCTTCCAGAACGGCTACTACGCGGTCACGTTGGGCCAGCAGGGGGGCTTCCCCACAGAGATCGCTGCGGACTCTGGTCTTTATCTGGAGATCACCGTCGAGGATGAGCACCTCAGCCCGCGCCTGCCCATGGGCTCGGCGCCTTTTGCCCTGGCGGCTGGCGTCGCGGACGACGTCACTGGAGACATCAACCCCCGCTCGGTGAGCATCGGCGGTCAGCTGGTGATCGATGCCGAGGGTCGCTGGGTGGGTGAGGTGATGGGCCTCGAGGGCCCGCAGGGTGAGCCTGGGGCGCAGGGCCCCGCTGGCCCTCAGGGCGAGCAAGGCCCTGCAGGGCCACAAGGTGAGCCCGGTGAGCCCGGGCCGCAGGGCGAGCAAGGCCCAGTGGGTCCTGCCGGGCCTCAAGGCGAGCGGGGCTTGCAAGGTCTACCGGGCGCTCTAGGGGCTCAGGGTGATCAGGGCCCCATTGGCCCGGTGGGGCCTTCAGGGCCTCAGGGTGAGCAGGGCCCTCAGGGTTTGCGGGGTGAGCAGGGGCCTGTTGGCCCTCAAGGTCTTCAGGGTGAGCAGGGGGCCGACGCGGATCCAGAGGTGATCGCCCAGCTCCTTCTCGAAGATGCTGACCTTCGAACTGCAGTGACGGAACTGCTCTTCGAGCAATACAGCGCCGAGCTGAGAGGTCCTCAAGGCGAGCAAGGCATCCAGGGCGCTGACGCTGATCCCAACGTGGTGGCCGGCTTGCTCAGTGAAAACAACGCGTTCTTGGAGCTCGTCGCCTTGGCCCTCGCCATTGACTATGCCGACGAGCTGCGTGGCGCACCGGGCGTCCCTGGTCCCCAGGGCCCTCAGGGTGAGCAGGGTCTTCAAGGCCCACAGGGCTCAGAAGGCCCTCAAGGCCCCGCGGGATCAGTGGCAGATCCTCAGGACGTGGCCGACATCCTGGCGGAGGACGAGCAGTTCAACGCGGGGGTGGCCGAGCGCTTCTTCAATGACTTTGGTGACGCCATCCGTGGTGACGAGGGTCCCGAAGGCCCTCAGGGCCCTGTGGGTCCAGAGGGTCCCCAAGGTGAGCAGGGTGTCCAAGGCCTTCAAGGTGAGCAGGGCGCTCCCGGACCTCAAGGGCCTCAGGGCGAAGTTGGCCCTGCTGGCTCCGTGGGGCCCGAGGGGCCTCTGGGTCCTCAGGGAGAGCCAGGGCCCGAGGGTCCTGTGGGGCCCGCTGGCCCTCAGGGTGATCAGGGGCCCCAAGGTGATCAAGGCATTCAAGGTCCCGCAGGCGCACAGGGGGATCAGGGCGAGCAAGGGCCTCAGGGTGAGCAAGGCATTCAGGGCGAGCAAGGCGTTCAGGGCGAGCAAGGCCCTGCCGGTCCTCAGGGCCCTGCCGGGCCTCAGGGCCCTGCCGGTGACGGGATCCCCGATGGGGTGGTCATGCCCTTCGCACTGGAGAGCTGCCCCGCAGGCTGGGCACCTGCAGATGGCACCAACGGCACCCCGGATCTCCGTGGGCGCGTACCCATGGGCGTGGGTACTCTGCCTGGTGCCGAAGCCCCCAACACCATCGCCCTGGGACAGGCTGGTGGCTCCAGCCGCTACCGGGTCTTCGCGCAGCGCAACCTGGTGGCCCTCGGCAACAACGATCGCGCCATCCAAGGCACGGGCCTGCGCTGGTTCGGTGACGACGATCAGCAAGAGTCGGTGTCTTTCGCCAACAACGACGCCAACGCCGACAGCGGCGATCAAGAGGGCGGGATGGCCCGTCACCTGCCGCCGTATGTGGGTCTGCTGTACTGCGTGAAGGGCGTGCAGGCGCCGTCGACGCCCACGTTCGCCGCCGAGGTGACCGACATCTTCGCGGCCCGGTGCAATGTCTGCCACAACGCGAACTTCTCGTCTGGCGGCCTGGACTTGTCTTCTTACAATGCTGCGCTGAGTGGTGGGATCTCCGGGCCTCTCGTGGACGCTGGAGGTGATCCAGCGGCGTCGGAGCTGATCCGTCGAGTGCGTGCGCTCGATGGCGCGCCCTTGATGCCTCAGGGCGGCCCGGCACTGGGTGAGGCCGACATTCTCACGCTGGAGGCGTGGATCAGCGGAGGTGTACCGGAGAACTGAGGCCGCTGGTCACGATCCATCTGTCTTTCTCGTGCAGTTCCTCCGCAGGGCGGATACGGCTATAGGACATCGCGTGGTGGGATAAGGGCGACGCCTGTCCTTCGGCCCCTACGCCCACAAAACCTCGACCCGTCGTGCCGAGGTCGTCTCGTGTACTTCGAATCGAGTCTGCGGAACATCCGCCAGCGCTGCCTGCCGTTGGTCGAAAATCACCATCCAGCCAGAGTCGAGTGACAGTGCCTGCAGATAGCGTTCGATCTGCGTCAGCGCATCTGGCAGCGGGTTGCCCCGGGAGGCCCAACGTTTGATCTCGATGACCTCTTGTTGCACATGGTGGGCGTCACCATGGATGGGCCAGCGGACATAGACATCCACCGAGCCTCGACCGAGGCCGTATTCTCGATCGATGAACCCCCCGCCGTTCACCACTCTCTGCAAAAATGCCATCAAGATGATGTGAGGTGTCGCTTCGGGGTAGGTCACCCCGCGCTGAGTCAGGCCACGGCCGTGTTGGCGCCAAAAATCAGCGAAAGCGTCCATCGCTCCGCGCATGTCGAAGCGCCCGTCGGGTAATATGAAGCGTGCCGGCTCCACCGCGATTTGGGGCTCGTAGTTCGCGGTGAGCCCACGGATGATCACTTCACGATAGATCGGGTTCGCCGGGCGTGCTGGATAGTCTCGGGCGATGAGACCCAGATCCCGCACATAGCTGAAGTCATCGTTGTAGGTGAAGTCCTGAGTCGCTGTTTGGGCTGATGGTTCCGTGATCAGGGGCGCCAGTACACGCTGGACCGCTGGCTCGTGCAGCCTAGCCACCAGAGAGTCCAGATGTGTGGCCCGGGCTAGGATCAAACGCTCTTTGGCCCGCTCAATGTCTGCTGCCGTGATCGTCCCTGTGACGCCCATCGCGTAGAGCACCTCGGCGGCGAGGCTGTTCACCAACCACGGTTGGCCTTGAGTCAGCTCGAAGGCTCGGGCTCTGGCTGCCTCGTCGAATCTCTGACCTGTCTCTTCTGTGTGTTGAGTGTAAAGGGTGTCGACTTCATCAGCGGTGAAGTTGTCCAACACCAAGGAGGTCACTTTGATGTTGAAAGGACTCGAGGTGCCAAACCGAGAGGTGTCTGCACCACTCGCGGCTCTATAGTCGCGTACGTCTCGCAGACCACACAAAGCCACCGACCATGGAGCGTGATCTGGTCGGTTGTCGTAGCCCATGCGCAACTGCCGCAGAACCGAGACGAGGCTTTGACCTCTCAGGGCGTCGATCTCATCGAAGAACAAGGCGAGCGGCTTTGGGCATGCGGCGGCCCAGCGCCTGAGGAAAGTGAGCAACAAGCTCCCGTCAGGCAGGTTGCCTGCCTCTGTGTCTGGAGGGTGAAGCCTCAAAGGCAGCTGGCTCTCCGCTTCCAGCCTGATGCTTTGGATGATGATCTTCTGTGCTTCGGCGTAGTCGTCTGCAGCGGCCTCTCCTGCTTCGCACGAGAAGTAGAGCGCGGCGAACCGCCCCTCCGAGTTGAGCTGTCGGGCCACATGTTTGAGGGTGGTGGTCTTCCCAGTCTGTCGTGGCGCATGCACGACGAAGTATTTACCGCGCCGGACCAGATCAGGCACCTCTGCCAGTCGGCTCAGAGCTGGCACCATGTAGTGGTCGCGCCCATTACATGGGCCGGTGGTGTTGAACTCTTTGGGCAGATCCATGAAGTGGAGTCTACTGGTGCGCGCCTCGGAGCGTCCAGGCGACTGCGTGTCATTGAACTTTTTCGCCCCTCGTGCGTGAGTACCCGAGCCACCCACTCGGAGTACCTGAATGAAGCACCTGCTCGCGATCTGCGCCCTCGCCCTCGCTGCCACCACAGGCACCGCCATCGCGTGTTTGCACCCCGGCAACCCCTCGGTCCAGCTCGTCGAGACCGGTCAGAAAGCCCTCATCATGTATGCCGATGGTCGCGAGGAGCTGATCATCAAGGTCGACTACGCCGGCTATGCTGCGCCTGGGCCCCTTGCTTGGGTCGTGCCTACACCTTCGGTGCCTGATCATTACGCCGAGACCGATCCGGCGCTCTTCGACGAGCTGCATCGACTCACCCAGCCTCCACAGCCGCGGAGCAAGGGGCTGCGCTCGAAGTCGAAGTCGGCAGCGCCTGCGATGTTGATCATGCATCAGCCCGTGAATGTAGGGACGTACACCATTCAACCCATCGGCGCCTCGGGGCCGGAGGCTGGCCCTGCCTTGAACACGTGGCTCAAGTCCAACGGCTTTGGCGAGGTACCCGAGGCCAACATGAAGTGGTACCTCGATAAAGGGTGGACCTTCCTGGCCATCAAGACCGAAGCCAACGAGCCCAAGGGTGGCCTCAAGCCTCTGCGCATCTCGTTTGCTGCCGATCGGCTGTGGTACCCGCTGAAGTTCAGCAGCCACCAGGGGGACTTCCCCGTCACCGTGTATACCCTCACCAAGGAGCGGTTGAAGCCTGAGGCAATTGCGGGATTGCCCGGTGGGTTCAAGGCTGTGGGGCAGGCCCGAATCGTCGGTGGGGTAGGGACCTCTGCCCTGAAATTGCTCATGGCCGAGATCGCCAAAGAGGGGCGCCTCATGATTGGGCGAGGCCACCTGCGTCGGCTGCAGTCCAGGCGGGTCAACACTCAGGCAGACCCCGTCGCCAAGTGGCCTGAGGACTTCTCCATCGCAGCGCCCTGATCAGAAGCCGTCGCCGAAGCCGGGTGAACCACCGAAGCCTGGCATGCCTCCCATGCCATCGGGGCCAGGTACGCTGAAGCAGTCCTGAGGATCGTCGATGCAGGCAGCGTTGGGCAAACACGCTGTACGGCTCTCGTCTCCCTCGTCGGTGGCGCATTCGAGCAGGCTCACCGAGATCCCACCCACAGAGGGCGGGTTGCACTGACTGTCCATCGTGCAGGGGATCGTGCAGTCGCGGGCGCCCCTCCATTGGGCACAGATCGCCGTGGGGTCGAGGACCTGACACTCGGCATCGGTTTGACAGGGCAGGCGGGGCTCTTCTTCGGGCGCAGGTGGGTTCTCCTCGCTGGGCGCCTCTGCAGGGGGCTGGCAGATGTCGACCGAGACGGTGCCTACCCCTTCACAGCCGGCGCTGCCGCTGCACTCATTGCCTTCTACACTGCAGTCGAGATGACAGGTCGTGCGATCACCAAGGCGTACACAGACCGCCCCGTCTTCACAGTCCGCCGTTGTGGTGCAGGCCTGCGCTGTGTCGCCTGAGTATTCGCCGCTGGCTGCGCCGCCACCTGTATCGCCAGAGTCACCATCACCGTCATCGCACCCTATGAGGGTGATCATCAGGGCAGACATCGCCAGAGCTGTCAGTCGAGCATGCATCGTACTTCCTCCGTGTGTGGTAAAGCGTCGAAGACACTGTACGGATCACGTGCGAGGCATCACAGCGATCGTCGCTGAACTCGTCTGAACAGAAGTTTGAGTGTGTTTTCAGGTGTTTGCTGCCCGACGCCATCCCCATGCGCCTGCCAGCGTGTAGCCCTCGGCTGTGGTCAGGAGCCATTGGGGACCCGTGTCGCCCAGGGCGTGTCGCAGCTTCTTGATGTTGGCGTGTAGCCGGTTGTCGTGACGCAGAGGGTGATAGTCGGCCTCGCCCCACACTTGGGTGCAGAGGGCTTCTTTGTCGAGGGCGCCGCCTGCCCGGGCAAGAGAGACCATGATGCGCCAGAGCAGAGGGCTCAGCGCGATCTCGGCCCCGTGGGGGCGCCAGATACATTGACGGGCTTCGTCCACACCCCATCCTGGGGTCCAGGGAGTGGCGGCGTGGGATTGCCCAGGGCGGGTGGATGATCGCGAAAGGCGTTGGCAGATCTGTAGATCGAGCTGATCCAGAGGCGGATCGCCACCGAGCAGCCATTGTGCGCGTCGGGCTGCCGTCGGTGAGACATGGGGACTGGCGGCGAGCTCTTCCAGTGGACCGAGAGGTCGTGGGGTGGTGTGCGCCATCCACGCCATGAGGCGAGCGCGGTGTGCATATCGAAGGCTGCCCATCTCTTGTGCCAGCACATCGAGGGCTTCGCTCTGTGTCTGAACCTGGGCAATGTCACCGGTGAGCAAAGACAGATCACCGAGCGTGCAGCGCAGCTCGGCCAGCGCCCGCCGATCACCCTGAGCCTCGGCGAGTTCGATGCCCTCTGTTTGCGCGCGGATGCCCTCAGAGAGTTGATCGTTGAGAGCTGCGCGCTCTCCTCGGAGCACATACGCCAGCAACTGCCCGTGCGGATGCGAGCCCGGGTCGGTGGTGGCCCACAGATCACCATGGCGCAGCGCCCGCCGCGCTCTCAAAATACGCAAGGGGCCACGAAACGCCGGGGACACGTCGAGCAAGGGCGCATTGGGCGGTCGCCCCTCGACGCGCCCCACCTCCTCTATGGCGGCGCCGACTGCATGGGCAAAGACATCTGTGCTGTTGATCAGGGTGTCTGCCTGCAGAGTGGTCAGTGTGCTCCAGAGGCCATCGAAGTCTCCTGCCAGAATCGCGTGCTCCACTGTGAGCAGCTGCACGCTTACGCTGAGCAGCCCACCACAGTGGGTCATCAGACGGAGCGACTCCAACCGCTCACCGCACGCTGTCAGATCGCCCTGAGTCAGGCTGTGGCCGGCGTCGATGAGCAAAGCTGATGTACGTTGAGGAGAAGGCCTCATTTGAGCGATCAGGGGTCGGGCGAGGGCCATCACCTCTCTGGCGGGCTCGAGGGCGCCCAGCGTGATCAACGCCCGGGCGAGATCGAGCAGTGGCGTGGGCACCAGCGTGTCAGGGGTGGCAGAGAAGCGCCTTTGTTGCGCCATGGCCTCACGCAGCGCGTCGTCACGTCGATCCAGGTGAGAGAGGGCAACCACCCGGATGACCGCACCGCGGTAGCCTGCCGAGGCCTGATGCGCAGGAGGCGTCAGGTGGAGGAGTGCGTCGTCGTAATGCCCCAGGTTCATCAAACACAGGGCTGTGGCCAGCGCCGTGGAGGGCCCCAACCCATCGAGGGCTTCAAGGGCCCGAGCGGGATCACCGGCGAGCATCACGCCCCGTGCCCAGACCGATCTCAGCTCTGCATCTTCAGGGGGATCTGCAGGCAAGGTGGCGAGGGCTGCCCGTGAGCCCATGGCGACGGCAGCCCGCATGCGCCACGGCCGTAACGCGGGGGATTCTACCGGGGCCAGCAACGGCCAGAGGCGTCCGCAGTGATCCAGGAGTGTCTGGCCATGAGCGGTCAATAGCCGACATGCAGCGGCTTCGTCACCGAGCTGAAGCCACAGCCGCAGCGATTCGATGAGGCACTCTGGTGCTGTGCGCTGTGCCAGAGCAGTGGCGGTCTCACGGCGTCTCGCCAGGGACTCGGGTGTGCCCTGGAGCCCCTCGCGGACTGCCGGGTGAGCGTGCAGCAGGTCACCGTCGAACAGCACGAGGCCCCGGCGTCGGAGCATGCTCAGATCTTCAGCGTTGATCAGGTCGTCTTCCGTGGGGATGCCGCGGAGGAGCGCGAGGCGATATAGGGCGTCTTGAGCGGAGGGCGAGAGGCCTTCGAGCCAGAGACGCTGCGGATCACGGGCGCCAGATAGCAGCTGAATGAAGTGCAGTGGGGAGCCCCCTCCGTGGGTGTGCGCCTGTGCCCTGAGATCATCAGAGGCGCTCCATGCGTCGGCGATGACGTCGAGTGTCTCTCTGGGCAGCGTTGAGAGCGGGATGTGAGGAATACTGGCCAGGCCTTGATGCCGCCAGCTCAGCACCAGCCAGTGGCTGTGCCGGCCATATTGGCTGACAAGGTCGACGAGCGCCCCAGCATCGGGACTGCCAGCGGCATCGATGACCACCCACCAGCGGTGGACCTCGGCGAGGGCCACGGCCTCACTGAGCGGATCTTCCACGGCCTGCTCGGGGCCGTGGTTGAGGCCCGCGGCGCGACTGAGGGCGTGGAGCAGCCACTGAGCGAGGGGGGCATGCGCTTCAGGGCTGCTCACCACGAGGGTCTGCTCGACCTTGCGCTTGAAGTGACGATGCAGAGTCATTTGGGCCAGGGTGCGTCGGCCGATGCCTGGTGGACCCCAAATCTGCACCACCGGCCCTTGGCGAAGGGCTGCTCTCAGCGCCTCGATCTCTGCTGTACGACCCGCTGCATGAGGGGGCGGGTTGGGCAGGCGGAATTTGAGAGGCAGGGGCATATCCTCAGATAAACACAGATCACCAGCGGGCGCAGATCTTCTCTGCGCCGCAGATCGAACGTTGCTCGCACTCGCTGTTCGCAGGGCAGACGGTCACAGTGGCGGTGTCGTCCGGGCACACCGGCTCGGCGTCGCAGACCACCTCTGCCACACTGCACAACAACTGCTCGCCACAGATGTCCAGCAGAACACAGGGCCGGTCATCGAGGCAGACCTCCACCTCTTCCCAGCCGTCCAAGCAGCGAGGGGGCACGTCGCAGTTGGGGATCTGCGTGCACGCCGTCTGACCGCCGCAGGGGCCCATGGCCCGTACACAGGGCACGCCGATGGGGCACAAGCCATTCTCTGAAGGTACGAAGCCCTCGGGGCAGAGCTCTTCGGGGGTCTCCTCGCGGTCACAGTCGAGTGATGCGAGGCAACTGATCTGCTCGCCACACCCCTCGACGCTGAAGCCGACAACGTTGGGATCGAACTCTGCACCGGCCTCCGCCTGCTCGAAGCCTTCAGGGCAGGCCAGCGGGCAGAAGTCCTGGCGCTCACAGGTGATGGGTCGGTCGCATGCCCTGACGGTGGCGCAGGTGCGGTTGGGGCTGCAAGACTCGACCTCTCGCCAGTCTCGAGGACAGCCCAGAGGTTGGGGGTCCATTGAGCAGCCTTCGGGATCGACACAGATGACGGGCGCACCAGTGCAGGTGTTGACGCCCTCGGAGCACTCACCTGCGATGGGACAAAAGGGTGCAGCCTCGGTGCCTTCAGGGCACTGAGGACCACACTGGTTTTCCGGGGGCTCTGCATCAGCAACCTCGGCGTCTATCCCACCTTCGTTGCCCAGCCCGCCATCCTCCTCGGGTTGGGGCATGGCCACGACCTCGGCGTCAGGATCCTCCGGCGGGGGGGCGGCGAGGCCAGCGTCGGGGTTCGGGCGCTCATTGCCTGGGAAGGTGGGGGCGCAGATCAGCTGCTCACCACACGCATCTGTCTCCACTACACAGTCAGCGTCTACAGGGCAGGCATCCACCTGGTCGAAGCCCGAGGGGCAGGCGAGGAAGGCACCAGGACGACAGGGCATTTCTGATTCGCCACCTCCGCCAGAGGCCGTGGTGTTGCCCTCGTCGAGGCGAGAGTCCTGAATGCAACCAGAGAGCCCGGTGGCGGAGAGGCCGCACAACAGAGCGAGAGAGAGGGTGAGGTTGAGCGCGCGCATGGATGGTCCTTCACGGGTCGATGCGCTCTGCCCTTTTCACACAGCGTACCAACATGAGGTTGCTCGTGATTTCAGCAGGTTGGCGCTGCACACTCCCGACAGGCCTCAGAAAAACGTGGCCTCGGGCACAAATGACTGATGACCTGAGCACATGCGATCCGACGAATACACTGCCCACGACGCCCTCTCCCTCGCCGAGATCATTCGGCAGGGGCAGATCTCGCCCCGAGAAGCCCTCGACGCCTGCATCGATCAGATCGAGCGGTGGAACCCGAAGCTCAACGCTGTCGTCGACGATCTGCGAGCCCTCGGCGCCGAGATGGCCGGCGCTCTCTCCGAGAAGAGCGCGCCTTTCTATGGCGTGCCACTTCTGCTCAAAGATCTCATGGCCTGCATCCATGGGCAGGTCACCACGAGCTCATGTGGATTGCTCACTGGTCACAGAGCCAGCAATGACACTGAACTCGTGGCGCGATATCGCCGCGGCGGCTTTGTGTTCGCAGGTCGAACCAACACCCCGGAGTTTGGGATCCTGGGCATCACCGAGCCCCGCCTGAGAGGTCCAGCCCGAAACCCGTGGCATCTCGACCGCAGCACCGGTGGCTCGAGCGGTGGATCAGGCGCCGCCGTCGCTGCAGGCCTTGTGCCCCTGGCCCATGGTGGAGACGGCGGTGGCTCGATCCGGATCCCCGCCTCTGCCTGCGGGCTCTTCGGCCTCAAGCCTTCCCGAGGCCGAAACCCCCTGGGCCCCGACATCGGGGAGTCGTGGGGCGGCATCGTGCAGGAGCACGTGCTCACACGCACCGTGCGCGACGCCGCGGCGGCCCTCGATCTCACCGCAGGGGTTGCCCCAGGTGATCCATATGCCGCCCCTGCGCCAGAGCGGCCGTTCTTGAAAGAGGTTGGCGCTGATCCCGGCGTGTTGCGGGTGGCGTGGTCCACAGCGTCGCTCTTTGGACGGGAGACACATCCAGAATGTGCTCGGGCGGTGGAGCAAGCGGCCACGCTGCTCACAGAGCTGGGTCACGAGGTGGAGCAGGTCGACTTGCCTGTGGAGGCGGCGCCCTGGAGCCGCGCCTGGCTCACTCTGGTGGCGGCCTCTGTGGCCTTGGACGTGCAGCGAGCCGCGGCGCTGGCCGGCAAGAAGCCGCGGCCTGGGGACTTCGAAGCCCCCACATGGTTCATGGGGCAGCTCGGGCGCAAGCTGTCGGCGATGGATCTGGAGCACGCTCGGGGAGAGATGCATCGAGCGGCCCGCGTCATGGGCAGCTTCTTCGAGCGCTACGATGTCTTCGTGAACCCCACCATGGCGCACTTGCCCGTGACCATCGGCCACTTCGACCTCAAGTGGTTCGAGCGTGCAGGGCTGGCCTTGATCCGGGCGCTGCCTGCCCGGGCACTCATGGAGGCGGTGTTGAGCAACCTCGCCAGCGAAGGCCTCGAGATCACGCCCAACACGCAGATCTTCAACCTCACGGGTCAGCCGGCGATGTCGGTGCCGCTGCACGTGACCCCTGAGGGCTTGCCGGTGGGTGTGCAATGTGCTGCGCGGTATGGCGACGAGGCCACGCTCTTCCGGCTCGCTGGCCAGCTCGAGCAGGCGGCGCCATGGGTCGGGCGCTATTTCGAGCTGTGGCAGCGGAGCTCTGAAGAGGCCCCTGGCTGAGCCATCAGCCATCCCATGGGTCATCACACCCCAGCGATGACTGCTTTACCTGACTTTTTCATGGGTCTTTACATGGCACTTTTCGTGCTATGAACACACCCCAGTCTCGATCTCCAGTCAGGAGCCTCTCATGCGTCGGTTCTCTATCATCACCCTCGCTGCCTGTAGTTTGACCGCTTGTGGTGACGCTGACACCACGACTGAGGCGCCTGCAGAAGAGGCACCGGCCAAGGCCGACTTCGTGCCTGAGGTCTCGGGGAAGACCGACTCGGTGTTCCAGCTGACTGAGGCAGGTCGCCTCGTGCCCGGCGGCACCCTCGAGGGCACCCTCGAAGGGTACAACCTGCCTGTGGTGCGGGTGCTCAGCCATGGCAACACCGTGCTCGACATTCAGCTCGAGGCCCTCGAGGCCGACACCCTCGACACGTTCCTCCGCGTCGAAGGCCCCCTCGGCGGTGAAGAAGAGCCCAAGGTGGTGGCCTACAACGACGACCTCCACAGCGAGACCTACGACAGCGGCTTGCAGGTGAAGCTCGAGGCCCCAGGGGCCTACCGGGTGGTGGTGGGCTCCTTCGGCGCCCTGGCGCTGAACACGCCCGAGACTGGAGACTGGAAGTTGACTGTGCAGTGTGAGTCAGGCTGCGAGATGCCCCAGATGACCATCGAAGAGGTCCTGGCAGATCTCCGGCAGAAGGTGGGGGAGCAGACGCTGAAGGTGATGCTCGAAGATGGTGCCGAGCGCTGGTTCGAAGATGAGGCCCTCGCCGCTGTGGTGAAGTCTCAGATCGACCCGCTCCTCGCTGGGGAGCTCACCGACGAGGCGGGCACCACCATCTTCCCCATGGTGCCCCTCGCCGCCGGTGGTGTGCTGCAGGGTCTCTTCGAGCCCCAGGAGACCCCCGCAGAGATCCCCGGGCCCCGCACCTTCGATCTCGAAGAGCTCAAGGCCGCTGATTGCGTCGTCGAGCGTCCGAGCCTGGCCTCGGCCTCGCCGGTGGTGCCTGCCCTGAAGCGCGGCGCCATGGACGATCCCACTTGGTCCGACTGCGCGCTCCATCGGGCCCAGGCCTTCGCCGACGTGCTCAACAACCTCGCCCTCGACAACGGCTCGAAGGTGGTCGCCGGCGATGCCACCTACGCCACGATCGGCGAGGTCTTCGACGCCCTCGTGGCCAGTGGTCACACCATCGTCGCCGAGAACAACCGCTACATCGCCAACTTCCTCGGCTTCTACTACGAGAAAGAGGGCGTGAACCACACCGTGGTGGCCCCAGTCTGGATCGACACGGGCCTGCAGTGGCCCGACGACGCCAATGTGGTGATCCCTGCCCCCCACAGCCACTACACCTTCCGGGTCGATGGTCCCCTGGTCACCGCCACCATCGAGTTCTACATGGGCACCAACGGTGGCACCCGCTTCCGCGCTGCGGCCACCCTCGATCCGGTCTGGGTCGGGGAGCGTACCCACTACAGCTACACCAGCAAGGGCGAGCCCGAGGTGGTCCGCGCGCTCATGCAGACTGCCGGGGCGCTGCGCCAGAAGTGGACCAAGGCCGCCGAGAACCTGTCTTCTGAGGGCTACGCCCAGCTCGGTGTGTGCAATGACTCCACCGCGGTGTTGGAGTACGCCACCGAGGGCACCGTGTCTCTGTTCCCCCTGGCGCAGCCCGGTGTGACTGAGGCGCAGGATGCCATCGACGAGTGGCTCAAGGCTCTGCCCAGCGATTTGGGCCTGACCCTCAGTGACGACGCGCTCTCCCGCGTGATCGCCTCCTGGTCCTTCGAGCCCGGCGAGGCCAACCCCTTCCCCGCCCTGAGCGAGCGCATGAGCGTCCCCACCGCCGCCCCCTGAGGCTTCACCACGGGTGCTCGCTGCCGTCCCATTGCAGGAACTTGCCCGAGTCGTCGAGATCCAAACCCATGAGGGTGTCGAGCATGCCCGACACCGACTCTTCTGCTGACAACTTCGCCCTCTCACCTCCCATGTCGGTGCGGACCCAACCCGGGTTGAAGTTCACCGAGATCACCCCCCGGACCTTCAGATCGTTCGCCAGGGCTTTGTTCATCATGTTGAGCCCCGATTTGCTGGCGCAGTAGCCATAGTTGCCCCCGCTGGTCTTGATGCTCACTGAGCCAAGCCAGGATGACACGTTGAGCACGCGCGTGCCCTCTCGCAGCTGAGGCAACAGCGCCTGTACCCAGAGCACGGGGCCAATGGTGTTGATGGTGAACTGCTGCAGCAAGCTGCCTTGGGTCAACTCACCAAGGCGCAACGAGGTGGCGGCTTCGAAGCCAGGGTTGCTCTTCGAGTTCACCCCGGCGTTGTTGACGATCACGTCGACGTGGCCGTGTGCTTCGGCGATGGCCGCTGCCGCTCGGGTCATCGAGTCGGGGCTGGAGACGTCGAGGGCTTGGAGAGAGGCCTGCCCTGCCTCGGCGAGGGTGGTAAGGGCGTCGTATTTCTCGGGGCGTCGAGCACACGCGACGACATGAAAGCCCCGGGCGACGAGCTGTCGGGTGAATTCGAGGCCGATGCCTCGCCCGGCGCCGGTGACGATTGCGATCTGGTCGGACATGGGTACCTCAGGGTGAGGGTGAATGGATCATCGCCCTTCCGTGGATACCCCCACGCGCGGCGATTGAAAACCGCAGGCACGTGCAATGAGTCTTTCACTTTGATGCAGTCATCAAAGTGGCCGCCTGCAGAGGAAGATCTCCTCGCTGTAGCAGCCCTCTGGCTCGATCTCTTCGAGCGCGCGCTTCATGACCTGCACCTCGAATCCCACCGAGGACAGCACCTCGATCCAGGTCTCTTTCGAGAACAGGCCCTCCACGTGCTCGTCATGTACGATTCGCATCGAGTCGCCTTCGCGGAGCATGAAGACATAGTTCACTGTGTAGGTGGTGTCTGTCGGGTCTGGATCCCACACCCACTCGCTCATCATGAGGGCCCGATTGCCCTCTGACACGGGCTCGGTCATGTCGGCACACTCAGAGAAGCTCTCTCTCAAACAGTCCGGAGCAAAGAGCGCCGCGCCGCCAGGTCGCGTGTGCATAAAAGCGGTCTCTGCCATGGCGCGGAGATCTGCTTCTGAGGTCATGTAAACCACAGCGTCGTGGACGAGCACTGTGTCGAACTGCGTATCGAGCCTCAGAGTGCGCATGTCACCCACGTGGTGGCTGCACTCGGGGTTCTGGGTTTCGCTCAGCCCCAGCATCTCTGGGGAGAGATCGGTGGCGGTGCATTGGAACATCTGTTTGAGATGAAAGATGTTGTTGCCGGCGCCAGCGCCCAGCTCCAGTAAAGTGCGGGCCTCGAAGGCTGCGGCCTGTTTCAGAGCAGAGGCATAGAGGGCAGCCTCCTCTGCGTGATCGGCCACAGGGTCGATCAGGTGATACCAGTCGATCAGCTCACCATAGAGTGCGTGTGTCATAGAGCCTCAATCGCAGGGGTTCGCCGCCCCCGGTGAGATCGCCTCGAGCAGGCGGAAGTCTGCAGAGTTCTCGTTCGTGTCCACGCCATTCGGGCAGCGTGCCAGCGCGCCCTCGCCTGTGTCGGCCTCCTCGGGTGACATGCCTTCACCAGACTCAGGCAGAGCGCCCTCGTAGGCCAGGGCGTCGAGCACGTCGCCGTCCACCACGATGCGCACCCCATCAGGGGCGCCGTTCTGAATGCTGCGGCCCAGATCGAGGGCCATGGCACCGTCGGGTAGATCAGCGATGGCCGCACCGTTGCCCACCACCAGGAACTGCCCCGGGCTCAGGCTGCCTGCGGTGTCGAGCGGAATCGAGCCGTAGGGCTCGCCGTCATTGCCGTTCACCAGCTCCAGCACATGGCCTGCCAGCGGCACCGCCTCGGCGCCAGCGTTGTAGATCTCCACGAACTCGGCCTCGTCGGCGCCAGGGTTGTCGTAGTCGATCTCGTTGATCACCAGCCCCCCACCAGCGCTCTCCACAACCTCTACGGTGGCCTGTGACGACAAAATGCCCAACGTGGCCACCAGACGCCCGTTACCGGGCTGGGCCGGCGCCTGCAGCGTAAAGGCCCCTCGAGACGCGCCGGGCTCGATGGTCACGGTCGCCGGCACCGAGCCGATGTCCGTCTGCAGCCGGACCTCGAAGCCATCGGGTCCTGCAGGCACATCGGCCTCTACCGTCAGGGCCCCCTGACCACCAGCAGGGACCTCGAGGGTTCGGGGCAGCACCGTCAGGCGGTCTGGCCCTTCGTCTACGCCGAGCACCCGGACTGTAGCCGAGGACATGCCCTGACCGGGAATGCTCGCCGTCACCGTCACCATGCGGCTCGCGCTCAAACCCTCTGCGGTGATCGCCGCAGTCCGCTCTCCCGCAGGCACCATCACCTGACGGCCTGTGAGCAGGGCCTGGCCGTCGCTCACTTGCAGATCGACCAGCTGTCCGCCGTCGCCGGCGGGTGACGTCAGCACCACCTCGAGGGCGCGGCCCTCGGTGTCGGTCGGTATGGCGGACTCGCCCACGCGGATGAAGGTGAGGGCCGGACGCACCGAGGTCACCGCGGGGGCGCCCTGATCGAGATCTTGTGGCCCGGTGGGTTCGAGCTTGTAGGCGTCGTTGGCGAAGCGCATCACCCCGGTGATGCCTTCGAAGCGCGCGCCGATGTTGGGCAACGGGTCGAGTAGGAACAGGTAGTCGTCCACAGGCAGCACGTTGTCCACCTGGAACTCGTTGGTGGGATCCCGATCTCCAGGTCCAGGGGGCAGGTTGGTGGCCGTGACCACCACATCGGCCACCCTGACGCGGACCCCTTCGAGGGTCTGGGCGCGACCGCCGCCCACGGCCACCTGGGCCGGAGAGACCTCCACAGCGGCCGGCAGCTCGCCGCGGCCTTCCACCTGCACCCCGCTCACACGGGAGATCTGCTTCTGCCCGAAGAACTCGGAGTGGATGCCATCCACCACCACGGCATCGCCGGCGGAGGGGGTTGGCACCCCATCTTCAGCGTTGCCGGTGTAGACGAAGATGCCCGAGTCGTCGGGGCCGCTGTATACGCCGGCGCTCTCGGGCACCTGCAGATAGAAGCCCTGGTCGTCGGGTACCACGCCCGTCACCACACCCGTGGCTCGCACCGGGATCTCCTGATCCACGGGCACCTCGCCCCGCTTCATCGCGTAGATCGTCACCGGGCAGCCAGCGCCGTTGGCGTTGGGTGAGTTCGGGCAGAAGTCACACGGATCGCCGATGCCGTCGTTGTCGCTGTCCGTCTGGCTGGGGTTGGCCCGAGCAGGGCAGTTGTCCTGGGCGTTGGGCACATCGTCGCCGTCGAGATCGTCTGGTGAGGGGCGCTCACAGGGGCAGTCGCGGCCCGCCCAGGGGCACGGATCACACGGATCACCCTTGCCGTCGTTGTCGAGATCGGCCTGGGTGGGGTTGAAGACGTTGGGGCAGTTGTCGGCGTCACCGACCAGATCGTCGCCATCGGGATCTTGTGCGGTGATCTGGCCACTCACTGTGTCGTTCCCCAGGGTGCAGTCGTACACCGGGGCGCACTCGAAGAGGGGAAACACGTTGTAGGCGTATGCGAACTCGCCGCCGGACCCGGGCTTGGCGCTCACCTCGCGCTCGAGGTAGTCGATGTGCTCCTGATAGGTGAAGCGCTGCCAGTCCTCGTCGCTGCTGGTGTCGGCCTGGCCTTCGGCCTGTTTCACGCAGATGCGCTTGGCGCCGCCACAGACCTGCACATCTTCACAGAAAGCGTTGAAGGCGATGTTGTCGGTGACCACGTCGGCGTCACCGTAGTAGGCCACGCCATCGATGAAGACCCCCCGCACATCGGCGGATTCGGCGGCCACCACGCTCTCGTAGGGTCGGGTGCGATCACCATTGAGCAACAGTACGTCGGCATAGAGCCCCGGCTGCAGGCGGCCGATCAGGTCGGTGAGGCCCATGCTGTCGGCGGCCATGCTGGTGACCATCTGCACCATCTGCTGAGCATTGATGGCGCCTCCGAAGTGGGTCTGGTTCACCTCGTCGGCGCACTTGAGCTCCGCGAGCTGGTTCATGGTGCCCGAGGGGGTCCAGTCAGGGCCCATCGACACCGTGAGGCCCATGTTCAGGGCGGTGACCACGTCAGTGGTGGTGCCGTAGAGGCCCACGTTCGACTGCGGGGACCACACCAGCTTGGTCTGATTCACCAGCATCTGGGTCATCTGGCCACCGTCGCAGCTCACACAGTGGATGATGGCGGTCTTCTCACCGAGCTGGCCGCTCTGTACGAACTCGTCGAACTCGTTGTAGGCGGTGCGATCGTAGCCTTCGCTCACGTGCGCCATGTAGGCGCGGCCGGGGATCTGATCCCCACGGCCATAGTCGGGGGCGTCGCGGCAGCTGGATCGCAGAGGGAACACACACTCGGTGAAGTCGTCGTTGCTGTAGCCGAGATCGTTGGCGTCGGGCCCGCGGTCGAGGTTGCGCACGTGAGCCCAGGAGGCGTTCGAGCCCTCTGACTTGTGCACCGCCGTGGTGCCCGCCATGAGCAGGCGCAGCTCGTTGTACCGGGCTGAGATCTTGTCGCCATTGTCAGGCCGGGCGTCGTAGAGGGCCTCGGCGACGTCGCGGTTCCACTGCCCTCGGTTGCTGTAGAGCCGCCCCATGGCGTCGAAGGGGGGCAGCGTGTTGTAGCTCATGTGGTTGTGGGGATCGATCATACCCGGGGTGATCAGATCTGCGCAGATCACCGTGGCCTGGGCCGCCATCGGATCACCAGAGCAGTCGGCCCCGACGCAGGTGATCTGGCGACTGCCCCGATCGAAGAGGACCTGCCCGTTGCACAGCACCTCGTCGGGCGTGATCACCGTGCCCTGTACGAGGGTGGCGCCGTTGGTCCCTTGTCGTGGGGTGCACGCTGCGAACTGAACCCCCTCGCAGTGAGGGATCGGATCGGGCTCGGGGCACATGTCACCGCCACCCTGACCACCCACACCGCCCTGGCCACCCTCACCGGCGTTGCCGCCCTGGCCGCCGAAGTTGCCGATGTTGCCCGTGCCACCCTGGCCGCCGGTGATGCCACCCTGGCCACCTCGACCACCCTGGCCGGCGCTGCCGCCCTGACCGCCCTGTCTATTTTCGACCGGATCGTCTTTGGCGCAGCCGTACGTGATCAGCGCGAGGAGAATCGTAGAGAAGAGAGCCTGACGCATGGTCCACCTCGAGTCGGGAACGCGTGACGGTAGCACAGAGCGTAAGTTGAAGTGCGACAGGTCGGTGAAATGCGCTGTCGATTTTGGCGCGGCCTTTGCTGGGACTCCCACGCAATACGGAACACCCCCGATTTTGCCCGGAGCCACCATGTTCAGCCGTCAGATTTTCAGGAACGCCCCCCAGATTTTCACCTTGCCCGCCATGCTCGCGGCGCTGCCTGCGTTGATGCCCAGTCAGGCCGAGGCGTGCTCGCCCCCACTCCCTGGGCTCACCGGCAGCATCCCCGAGAGCGGTGACGTGCTGTACGCAAACTCTGCCATCGTGCTGCAGGGTCACGACATCACGCTCGACGATCTCAATGTTCTGGTCGACGGCGAGCCCGCAGAGATCGTCGAGACCGAAGAAGACTACCCCGGGCTTTCATTCCGCATCTCGCCCGAGCCGATGCCGAACAGCACAGTGACCGTCTTCGGCAACGCCTGTCACCCTGAGGCGCGAGAGTGGTCTGAAGAGAGCTGCGGCGATGTAGAGCTGACGTTTCTCACGCTCGAAGCCGACGAGGTGGTCCCGAGCCCCGTGGTCGACCTGAGCTTCAGCATCTACGACCACCCCAACTTCGAGGTGCCCCCTGGGGCATGTTTCGCCGGGGGCGACTACACCACGTACGTCAACGCCACCTTCGACCTTCCCCCTGGTGAAGAAGGCGCCCCCATCTTCGTGAATCTCTACCGCAAGATCGACGGCGAGGATTGGCGCCCATGGCGTCGCCGACGCATCTCGGGCAACACATACGAGGCCGAGATCTATCTCTGGGAGGGTGGCCGTGATCCGGCGAGCATCCCCGGCGGAGAGTGCTGGCGAATGCAACTCGTCGACGCTGCGGGCAATGTCGGCGAAGCCGCCGAGACCTGCGCGCCGTGTTTTGTGCGCGTCGAGCCTGGCGAAGACGTCGAGTACGAGATCGGTGATTACCCTGAGCAGCCCGAGTGGTCGGCAGACGATCTCTTCCCAGGTGGCGTATGTGGTGTCGACGACCAAATCATCGATGACGACATCGATGATGATGCAGACGAAGACATCGATGAAGACACTGATGAAGACACCGATGAGAACATTGACGAAGACAATCCCGTGGACGAGGGCATGGACGATGTTGACGAGTCAGGGGGCGCACGTGGTGGCGAGGGGCAGCAAAACAGCGCCGGTGGTGACGAGATCGGCGAGCGCACGCGGAGCAGTGGTGGGTGCAGCTCTGGCGGCGGTGCTCCAGCAAGCGGCATTGTGTGTTTGATCTTCGCCCTCATCGGGCTTCGGCGGATGCGCTGAAGGCCCCTGGCATCACCAGGGCCGTTCAGGCTGAGGCGGGGCTGACCACCAGCTCGAGGTATTGCTTGATCATCTCTGCCATCTGCTCGAACTGGGCGAAGCGCTGAGATTTGACGATGTACCCTGCCACCTGACGGGCATAGGCCTGCCGAATATCGACCACATCTGTCGAGGTGGTCATGAAGAACACCACCAGATGGCTCAGCTGTGGATCGTTGCGGATCGCCTCGAGGCACTCGTGACCATTCATGCGGGGCATGTTGATGTCCATGAGCACCACATTGGGCAGCGGGATCGCTGCGTGGCCCTCCTCGCCCTTCAACATGCTCAGGGCTTCTCGCCCGTCTTTGGCGAGGTGGGTGGTGTATTCCGTGAGCCCGGCGCGCTTGAAGGCGCGCTGGAGCGCGATCACGTCGAGCTCGTCGTCTTCGACCACCAATATGGAAGGCTGCACGATCATGGGCGCGAGTCCGTAACTGACCCACCCGTATTGGGCCAATACAGAGTAAATCGGGTGCCGCGGCGCCCTGCTGCATCTGTGGGTGCGCCTTGCTGAGTGATCGGCGCCTCGAGGTGTATGTGGCCCCCATGCAGCTCGATCAGGCGCTTGACGATGGCCAGGCCCATACCGCTGCCTTCTACCTCATCTCTCGACTTGAGCGTGGTGAAGGGCTCGAAGATGCGGGTGTGGTACTGCTCAGGGATCCCGGGACCGTCGTCTTCCACCAGCAGCTCACATCCACCGTCAGCGGCCTTCACCGTCACGATGATGCTGCCTTCACCGCGATCGTGGTGCTTTATGGCGTTGCTCACGAGGTTGCGCAGTGCTGTGGAGAGAGGCGTCGTTTGCGTATTGAGGATCTGCGTCTCCCCCACCACCTGGACAGTGAAGGCGTCTGGCGGGTCGACGACGTAGACCACCTCCTGGGCGAGCTCAAGGATGTCCACCTCTCTCACTTGATCGATCCGTTGCCCCAATCGTGCATAGGCGAGGAGGTCATCGAGCAGAGCGCTGAGGCGACCCACTCGACGCACGAGATGCTCGAAGTGATCTCGAGCTTCACCCGTGAGCTGCTCACCGAGATCTTCTTCGATCCAGGAGGCGAGGTTCTTGATCCCCCTCAGAGGGGCCTTGAGATCATGGGCCGCTACACGGGTGAACTGTTCGAGATCGGCGTTGGCTTGAGCCAGCTTCTCGTTGCTCTCTCGCAGTGAGGTCTCCGCGAGCTTGCGCTCAGTGACGTCGCGCCCGATGGACTGAAACTCCAACACGCGCCCGTCAGTGTCGAAGATCGCCGTGTCGGTCCACTCCTGCCAGACCTCGTGGCCGTGCACGAGGGCACGGTGCTCATACGTCATCGTGCCCGGCCCTGCAGGATCTCCGAGCAGTTTGAGCTGGTTGAGCGTGCCCGCCTGATCGACCGCAGGGATGAAGTCGAGGAAGGCACGCCCGACGAGCTCGGTGGGCGTGCTGCCGAAGATCCGAGCATATGCTTCGTTGGTGTAGAGCAGGGTGGTGTCAGGCAGGAACCTGCAAATCATCTCGCTCTGGGCGTTGAGTATGTCGTGGCTCAGCGCTGCAGACTCGAGCTCGGCCTTGAGCGCCTGCTCTCGCTCTCGGGTCAGGCGTTTGAGGGGGGTGACATCGACAATGATGGCGAGGCTGCGGTTGACGCGGCCGTCATCGTCGTACTCGCTCGTGGCAGAGAGCAACACGTCGACCAGCTCGCCGCTCTTGGTCACGAATTGATAGGGCACCGACTCGCATCGCCCCGTGATCATGTACTGGGGCAGTACTTCTTCGATGGCATAACGCCGTGACTCGGGCGTGAGGAGTTCTGTGGAGCGCCTGCCGAGGACCTCACCCCGGGTGTAGCCCAGTCGTTGCAGCCACATGTCGGAGATGTGCACGAGGCGACCTTCAGCATCGATGGAGTGCATCATGGCCGGCGCCGACTCGAAGAGTTCGGTGTAGCGCTGCTGGTAGTCGGTCTCTTCACCGAGGGGCCGCGTCAGCACTGTGACGAGACATCGAGGCACGCCCTCAACACCGTGTAGAGGGCTGAAGCGGACGTGCATGTGTTGCTCAGTGGCGGGCCAGGGGTACTGGAGATCGCGTCCCTCGACATCTTCGAGCCCTGAACGCCACCGGGTCACCAGGCTGGGAGACAGCAGGTCACTCAGCGCGCAGGGGGTCTCTGCATCTTCTGCCCGACCCCAGACCTTCTGCCAGTGGGCGTTGGCCTCGTCGATCTGCCAGGATTGATCCGGTTGGCGTGTGAGCACGGCTGCGGCGGCGCCCATCATCTTCACCATGCTCAAACCAAGCTCTCCTGGTGACTGTGCTATGAACATCATTGCTATTAGACCTTCATCGGCAGGTCGAGTGAAAACCTGTCGATTCTTGTAAGGGAGCGGCGAGATGCCCCGGCCGGGTGAGCACGAGCGCTGGACAGAAGCCATGCTGCTGGCCCTGGAGGCCGACGAGCACGACTTCCAGGAGTTCAAGAGCAGCCCCTTCGTCGTGCAAGAGGGGCGCATCGTCTCAGGGTTTCGAGACGCGCTCTCCCGGCAGATGTCCGCCTTCGCCAATGGGGCAGGCGGGCTGCTCTTCATCGGCCTCGAGGATGATGGCGGCATTGACGGCGGTGTACCTGTCGATCTCCGTGGAGGCGGGACCCGAGCGTGGCTCGAAGATGTCATCCCCAACCTCGTCGATCCGCCGCTCACGCGCTTCAACGTCTACGAGGTCACCGCCGACGGGCCCGGATCTGCCATAGATGAAGGGCATGCGGTCTACGTCATCGAAGTCTTCGGCAGCGAAGATGCGCCTCATCAGTCCTCCGACAAACGCTACTACCTGCGCATCGCCGGCAAATCCCGGCCCATGGGCCATGTGCACATCCAAGATGTGCTGCGCCGCACGCAGCATCCGCTGGTGCAGATCAGCCGGGTCGATCCATATGGCGAGACGGTCCACAGCGAGGATGATCCACGCGGCCCCAAGGCGGTGCTCTCGTTTCAGAGTTTCCTGGCCAACACAGGGCGCCCCATGGCCCGCCACGTGGGGGTGGAGCTGATCTTGCCGCGCCCGCTGGTGAACGGCGAGGTGCGCGCCAGGATGATGGAGAGTGGCACCGACATCCGCCTGACTCAGCGCCCCGGTGAGCTGGTGTTCTTTCACTATCACCCGCTGCCGCTGTTTCCCGGCCAGGAGATCTTCTTTCAGCGTTTCTGGGTGGTGGTGCACGCTGCCAATCTCGAGCGCTTCACCAGCGGGCTGGGGGTGATGCGGTGGAGGGTCTACGCCGATGACGCCACCTTCGAGGAGGGCGAGGTCGATCTGAGCCGTTTCGCTCAGGTGCGTCGGGCGGTCGATTGGGTGCAAGAGCAGACTGGCCAGGGGCCTGTACGTAATCGCACCAAGAACGATCGGCGTCGACGAAAGCGCCGTCGAGATCGACAACAAGCCCGCAAGGAAAAGGCCCGCCAGGGCAAGAAGCCGTCCGAGAGCCCTGGCACACCCGCGAAGCGTCGACGCAAGCCCGCACGGAAGCAGACGCCTCCGCCAGAGCAGACCAGCCTCGATCTCAACTCACCAAGCAGTGAGTGATCAGCCTGCGAGCAGTTTCTTCAGGTTGGCCTTGAGGGCATCAACACCGAAGGTGCCCCCCGAGGTGTAGAAGTAGGGGTAGCGGGGGTGACCGCTGGTGAGATCGGCTTTGACCTCTCCGTTGGCGTCGAGCAGGAAGATGCGGGGTACATAACCGCCATATTGCTGGAACTTCTCCGAGAGCCACTGGGGGCGCTCGTCGGAGTTCTGCTTGATCATGATCACCTCTTTGCCCATGGCCGCGAGCTCGCTGTCGTTGCTCAAGATGGGCGCCAGCGATCGGCACTTGGGACACCAGTCGGCGTAGACCACGAGGCACACGGGCTTCTGCTCGGTTTTGGCTTTGGCCATGCCCGCGTCCCAGCTCTGCCACTCCACGGCGCCGGCCCACTTGGCGGCAGATTTGGCGCTGTGACCTGTAGGCGTCTTGACCTTGGGTGGGGTCACCTTCATGGCCTTGGGCAACGTCTTCTCGGCCTTCGCGGCCGGTGGAGCGGCCTTGGAGGTTTGAGAGGTCTTCACTGCCGGTGGGGGGCTCTGAGGGGTCTGTGCCGCAGGCTTCTCGACAGAGCAACCCAGCAAGCCCGTGAAGGTGAGGGTCCAGAGGGTGAGGGGGCGCAGCGCCATGAGGGCTCCTGAAAAGTTGAGGGTCAAGGTTCGTCGTCTTCTTCGGGCACGAAGATCACCACCGCGCCGGGATCAACCACCTCGCCATCGGCGATCTCGACGTTCGGGCCGATGACCGCCCCGGCGCCGATGACCGCGTCGGTGCCGATCCAGACGTCGTCGCCGATCCAGACATCTTCTGCCACGAGGGCGGTGCGATCGATGCGCACCCGCTCTCCGATGGTGGTGCGGGCGCCGATGACCACCTCCTCGGCCACCTCGAGGTATCCGCCGGCCCAGACCGTCGAGGCGATCTGTGCCTGATGGTAGATGCGCGCCCGCTGGCCGAGATAGACCCCCTCGGGGAGATCGGCGCTGATCATGCTGTTGGCGCCGATCTGGCAATCTGCACCGATGCGCCGGCGCTGCACCAGGATGCTGTCGTCACCGAGACGTACCCGAGGGCCCACCTTGGCCTCAGGGCCCACCTCGACCCGCTCGCCCACCGTGGCACCTGGGCCTATGGCGCTGTACGAGGCGATACGACTGCCAGCACCCACTGCGCTGTCGGAGCCCACTGTGCCGTCGATGGTGGTCGCGGCGCCGACGACGGCGCGGGGGCCGATGGCTGCTCTGCTGAGCACGCGGGCCTCAGGGCTCACCTGTGCTTCGGGGTGTACCTGGCCATCGACGGACGTGCACTGCGCCGGATCGTCTCCAGCGCAGTCGGGCACCAGCGTGAGGCGTACCCCATCAGGGCCCACAGGCACTGCGTGCACGGTGAGCAGGTTGTGGGCGTCGGGCAGCACTGTGCCCTCGGAGATGGCGTTGCCCTCGAGATCGGTGAGGGTCCAGCGGTAGCGCCGGCGGGGCACCACCTGGAACTGCTGAAGACGCCGCGGGGTGATGCCCACAGTCTGCTCGGTGTCGTCTTCGGTGCGGAACGCCATGGACCAGCGAGCGGGCTCGTCCACGGGAGGACCGGCCCAGTCGAGCCAGCTCGAGGACCAGGTCACCACCTGGTTGTAAAACGAGTCCACGCCGCTCGGGGGCGGGTAGGGCGAGTTGCCCGATGTGCGCTCAAAGGCGGGGATGCTCTCGTTCTTCACCACCGTGAAGCCGTTGAAGGGGGCGCTCGAGCGGTCGACGGAGAGGGGCTCCGGCATCCCACGCCAGCCTTCCCAGCGGTGGTCGAAGCCGTTGATCAGACCACCCCAGGTCACCTTGCTGGCGTCGAAATCGACATAAGAGGGCTGGCCCACGTCCCGCCAGGTGATGCTGCGATCGTTGTAGCCGTGGGCGATCCCGAAGGGGGCCACGTCGTCACCGAGGTGAGTGAGCATGTGGGTGCGGTGGTCCTGCATGTCCCAGACGAGGCGGCCGGAGAAACGATCGGCGAACTGGGTCCAGGGGCCCACGCCACGGAAGATGACCGGGTACTCGTCTCGTCGACGACCCCAGCGGTATTCGGCGTTGGGCCGCCACCGCTCGTTGGCGGCGTAGTTGGTCTGCCCCTGGCTGGAGTAGAACGCCGCGAAGACCTCCGGGTAGCGGATGCCCATGGCCATGGCGCCGCTGCCCCCCATGGAGTGGCCATAGATATACAGCCGGTTCGGATCTGGGGGTGGGCGATCACCGGGCATGCGCAAAAGGTCGTACACCATGCGCAAGAGGCGCTGTTCGGTGTAGTTCACCACCACGTCGTCGCCCGAGGGGCCTTCACCGGTGCGGTAGTCGTGATCTCGGGCGAAGCCCAGGTACCAGCTGTTGTTGAAGTCCGCGGGGCGCATCTCGAGCACGCAGTAGTAGCGGCTGGCCACCAGGGGCACGTCCGCAGGCTGATCACCGCCGGTGTGGCCGTGCAGGTTCACCAGGAGCGGGGCCTGCTCGGGCAGCTGACGGCCAGGGCATGCGTCCACCCGCGGATCGAGCACGATGTAGGGGTAGGCGTACTGGATCGCCTCCTGGATGCCCGGCGTATCCGACGAGCGCCCCCAGAACGACCCCTCTCGTGGGGCGTTGTAGGTGGGGTTCCAGTTTTTGAGATCCATGTACTGGATGTACGCCCGGCCGCCTTCGGTCTTGATGCCCACCACCGGCAGCGGATCATCTACGGTCTCCGCCACGGGGCCTGTGGCCCAGGGCCCGCCGAGGGTGTCGATCTCCGGCTCGCCGCCCTGAGGCACAACCACCACGGCGTAATACCCTTCGCCTTGACGGTCGGCGCCGAGCTCGCCCTCGTCGAGGGTCCACACCAGCATGCCAGTGCTCTCGTGCAGCTCACCGGCGCCTTCGGCCACCACATAGCGCTCGAAGTAGCGGGTCCGCCATTGGCGGGTTGTCAGAGGAAAGTGGCGATCGAGGAAGAACGCGCCGGTGTTCTCCGGCAGCTCGTAGAGCATGGTGGCGTTGGCGAGATCCGCAGCGTCTTCGATGGGGCTGTTCGAACGATAGACGCGGTAGTGCTCACCCTGCAGATCCATGCGCTCGCCAAAGAGCACGAAGGTCTGACCGCTGCGATGGAACGCGTGCACACCCGTAAACGCGGGTGCGTTGCCTTCGATGGTAAAGCTCAGCGTCAGTGTGGGCCTCACCCCTTGAGTACCTTCTGAAGAGGCGAACTCCGTGGCGACGTCGCTGGTGAGCAGCACGCCGAGGTTGCTCCCCGGATCTGCAACCCAACCCTGGGCAAAGGCCGTCAGCTCGATGTCGAGGGGGTTGGTGCCGTCGAAGTAGGTGCCTGCAGGGGTGTCGGCGAAGTCTCCCCCAGGGTTTTGCCAGCTCTGCCATGTCACCGTCTCTTCTTCGAAGGCGGCAGTGAGCGGATAGGCAGACACATTGCCTTCTTCACCCTGTGCTGTAGGGGTGAGGCGTAGCCAGGCAGAGGTGAGCGTGGCGCCTTCTGGCAACACCGACAGATCGAAATGGAGCACCGCTCGCCGATCGCCGTTGGGGTCGATCCGAAAGGTGGCGCCATTGTCGTTTTGATCGGTGAGGGCGTTGGAGAAGCCGGCATCGATGACACCTGCATAGCCATCGAGATCTCGCTGCAGGGTCAGATCATATGTGCCGTCGACCTGAACCAGAGGTCGCTGTGCGCTGGCGGTGCCAGCGAGCAGTGAGACACAGAGCAGGCCGGTTGTGGCGTTCGCGAGGCCGCGAAAGGGCATGGGGGGCTCCTCGGTACATGCCCGGTGGGACAGCCACCGCGCAGTGTGCATGGAACCCAAGAGGGCGACCCTGTGTCAACGGCTCAGCCCTTGACCGACTCCACGAGCCTTGCGAGGCCTTCTTGTACTGGCACCGTGGGGTCGAAGCCGAGGGTGTTTCGGGCGGCATCGATGCGGGCAAGAGAGTGCTTGATGTCGCCCTGGCGCGCAGGGCCGTATTTCACCGGGGGTGCCCCGCCGACGATCTCTGCGAGCATGGCATAGAGCTGGTTGAGGCTGGTGGTGGCACCTCGAGCCACGTTGAACACCCCGCCGCTGGCCTCAGGCACAGTGCCGGCGAGCATGTTGGCCTGCACCACGTCGCCGATGTAGATGAAGTCGCGGGTCTGCTCCCCGTCGCCGAAGATGGTGACGTCGGCACCACGGAGCAGTCGGTCGACGAAGATGCTGATCACGCCGGAGTAGGGGCTGCTCGGATCTTGCCGAGGGCCGAAGACGTTGAAGTAGCGCAGGGTCACCGTCTCTACACCAAAGAGCTGAGACCACACCTTCACATATTGCTCGGAGGCGAGCTTCTCCACAGCGTAGGGGCTCATGGGTCGAGGGAACACGCCCTCGCTCAGGGGCAGCTCGTCAGAGTCGCCGTACACCGCCGCTGATCCGGCGAAGACCACCCGCGTTGCACCGACGGCCTGGGCCGCCCGGAGCACATTGAGAGTGCCCCCGAGGTTCACGGCGTTGGTCTCGAGGGGGGCCTCCACTGTGCGCTGCACCGAGGCCACCGCGGCCTCGTGATAAATCAGCGCGCACCCCTCAGCTGCGGCCTGTACCGCTTGCATGTCGGTCACCGAGCCCACGAACAACTGCACTGGCCCACCCTGACCAGGGGCGCTGTCGAGATCACCATGATGGGCCAGGTTGTCCCGCTTGCCCGTCGACAAGTCGTCGAGCACGGTCACTGTGTCGCCACGCGCCACCAGCGCGTCGACGATGTGTGAGCCGATGAATCCGGCGCCGCCGGTGACCATAACCTTCATGCTGTCTCCCTTTGCCTGGTGAGGGGCTGATCTGTCTCGTCGATGCACACTCTACTTTCGGCACTGCATGCACTGCCATGAACTTTTGGTGGCGATGTAGATCCGGTGACACCTCAAGGAAGGCGTGGCGCCTATCGCTATGAGTCTGGCGCGGATTGATACCCGCCTGGCACATACGGATCGCTACCTTGGCGAATCATGCGTGTGAGCGATGCGCACACGCCCGACTCAAGAGGAGGCAACATGGCAAAGCGCAGAAAACTGGCCATCGACGAGGCGACGCGAGCGAAGGACCTCTCCGGCAGAATCTACATTGTCACTGGCGCCAACTCCGGTGTTGGCCTCGAGACGACACGCCAGCTGGTGAAGCAGGGTGGGCATGTGGTGATGGCATGTCGACGACCTGATGCTGGCGAGGCCGCTGCCCAGACCATGGTAGATCTGAAGGGGAGCTGTGAGGTCATGCAGGCCGATCTCGCCGACTTCCAATCAGTGCGCGACTTTGTCTCCAGCTTCAAAGACAAGCACGACAAGCTGCATGGTCTGGCCTGCAACGCGGGCATGGTGAACATGTCCAATGAGCGGCAGCTGACCAGAGATGGCATCGAGACCACCATCGGGATCAGCTACTTCGGCCATTTTTTGCTCACCGAGCTGCTCCTCGATCGTCTCAAGCAGACGGAAGACGCCCGCATGGTGATTCTCTCTTCAGTGGTGCACGCCGGAAGCCCGAAGAGCCGGCCAGAGGTGCACTTCGACGATCTGAACTGGGAAGAAAGGCCGTTCAAGAACTTCGCGGCCTATGCAGAGGCGAAGGTGGCCACGAACCTGTACGTCATGGAGCTCGCCGAGCGCCTCGAGCAGGCAGGGGTGACGACGGCTTCGGTTCACCCCGGGTGGGCTCGGTCGAACTTTGGCGGTGGTGGGGGCTTCATGATGCGCGCCGCCATGACGCTGATGCGGCCCATCACCAACACCTTCGGCATGACCGACAGCAGCGAAGAGTCAGCACAGACCTCTCTGCACGTTTTGTTGTCAGACGAGGCCCCGGAGCACTCGGGCGCCTACTTCAGCCAGAGCAGCGTCTTATACCGCGATGCGCAGTGCAAAGGCGGTGGCTGGCCTCTGGAAAGCCCCAATCCGAACGCAAAGGACATGAACGCTGCACGGAAGCTGGTGGCGCTCAGCTACGACATGGTCGGTTTGTCTGCGCCAGGCGCCTGAACAACACGTCGGACTCTCCACACCGGCCTTCCACAGAGCAGCCAGTTCATGTTTTCGCGGTGTGTGCTTCGAGGACCTGCCGGCGGAGTGTTTCCGGAGACATGCCGGTCCAGGTGCGAAATGCCCGGAAGAAGGATGTCGGCTCATCGAAGCCGAGCAGATATGCGATCTCGTTCGAGGTGAGCTGGGTTCGACCGAGATAGTGGCGGGCCAGCCGCTCACGAGTATCGCGCAATACCTGCTTGAAGCTCGTCCCCTCCTCGTGAAGCCGTCGCTGCAGCGTTCTCGAACTCACGGCGAGGCGGCTCGCCACTTGTGCCATGGCCACCTGGCCGCTCGGGATGGCTTCGAGGAGTACGGCGTGCGTACGCTCGCTGAAGGTGGCGCCGGCCTCCAGATCGGCCAGGCGTTTGCGCAGCTCGGGCTCGAAGATGTGCCACATCTCGCTGCTGGCGGTGAGGAAGGGCTGTCGTGCATCAGCGAGCGAGAAGATCACCTGCACATTGCCGCCGGTTTTCAGTGGCACCCCGAGGAAGTCCTCGAAGGGATCGGCGTGTCGTGGCCGTTCCGGGACGTACACCTCGCTCGGTCGTACTGCTTTCCGCGTGCCAAGGCGGGCGAGCTTCACGATGAAGAGCGCTTCGACAGCGTGCATGTACGCTGGGATCGCCATCGACGTCTTCCGCCACTGGTAGTCGAGCGTGAGCCCTCCAGACGTCTCGTGCAACAGGGCTGCTGAGCATGCTCCAAGGACACACGCCCACACTCCGCTGGCCAATGGATGCGTGCCATAAACCTCAAAGTTCATAGGGGGTTGCCCTACAACCTCTTGCCCAAGCTTGCCGGACTGGGTAGTGATCCCCACCGGCGCCCCCCTACACATCATCATTTATCCACGCCACCCGACCCGTGCCCGACATGCACGCACTGGCCAGGGCTCGGCGAGTCGGAGCAAACCGTGGAAAATCGGCAGAAGATCCCTGTACCGAGGCGATCCTTCCTGTGGTCCCTCAACGAGACATCCGGTGAGATCCTCACCCACGTGGGGCCCACCGAGTTCACCCCAAGCGCCAACGACCGCATCGTCCGCGCCAATACCCGGGGTGGTTACGAGCAGGCTTCCATGGAAGCCCGCCCCTTCATCATCGCCGGTGAAGGGGAGTACGTGCTGCTGCGCAACCCCGTGGGGCAGCTCACTGACGAGGGGCCCAACGGCGCCTTCGTGCCTGGTGGCAACAAGGAGAAGGATCTCAAGCTCGGCACCACGAAGGTGATCCCGGGCCCCTGCGCCTTCCCCCTGTGGCCCGGCCAGGAGGCTGAGGTCAGAGCAGCTCACAAGCTCGGCGCGAACCACTACCTGCTCGTAGAGGTGGTGGGCCCCCTCGACGAGGCCGCGCCTTACTACGCGCTGGTCATGCGCAGCGCAGAGCTGTCTTCGGTGGTCATCGATCCCGACGCTGACGAGCCCGTGGAGGGCCCTGATGCCCTTGAGGAGCCTGCCCGTCGTGGCCCCGAGCTGCGCATCGGTCAGCGCATCGTCATTCAGGGCCGTCACACGCAGTTCTTCATCCCCCCCACGGGGATCGAGGTGGTGCCGGCCATCGAAGAGGAGGAGATCGACGGCGTCGACGAAGACGCCGTCAAGAGCCTGCCCGACGATGTCTCTCGAGAGCTGGCCCAGATGGTGTCCCAGGTCTCTGACGGCATGACGTCGCGTCAGTTCAGCGTGCTCAAGAACGAGCTGCGGCATCGCAACAACCTCACGAGTACGCAGCGGGCGGTGATGCTCACGGTGCTCGACGACACCCGCAGCAACCGGGAGCGCAGTCGCCGCAATCGGCGGGAGTCGAGGCAAAAGGCGCAGGATCGCTATGCCCGCAAGGCCGTGGTCCTCGGGCCGAAGAACTTCTGTGTGCTCTTCGACGCCGACGGCAACCCCCGCATCGTGCGGGGCCCTGCCCGGGTGTTCCCGGGGCCTCACGACACGTTCTTGCAGCGTGGGTCGAGGCGCCGGGTGTACGACGCCTACGAGCTCGGGGAGCATCAGGCGCTGTGGCTGCGCATCATCTCGCCCATCAGCAAGGAGAAGCTCGCGGGTTACCTGCCCGATGGCTTCAAGCTGGATCAGAAGCACTACGCTGCGGGTCACGAGCTGCTCGTTCGAGGGAACCCCAGCGTGTTCTTCCCCTTCATCGAGGCGGAGGTGGTGCACCCGGAGACCCGAGAGCCTCACGTGGGGAACAGCCACGACGAGGTGGTCATCGACGCCATCGGCATCGATCAGAAGTCGGGCATCTACGTGCGCAACCTGCGCTCGGGCAAGGTGACGCTGATCCGCGGTGAGACCTCCTACCTGGTGGATCCGCGCTTCGAGAAGCACGTGCATCGTCGCGTGCCTGTGGAGAGCTGGAACCTCTGGATCGGCCACGGTGAGGCCCACAAGGTGATCACCGACGGCAAGGATCGATACACGCCCTGGGCGGTCTCGGTGATCGTGCCCAACAACGAGGCGGTGCTCATCACCTCGCGCCACGGGCGCCGGGTGGCCATGGGCCCGAAGACGGAGCTGCTCGAGTTCGAAGAGCAGCTCACGCCCATCAAGCTCTCGAAGGGGCCTTCGAAAGATGGCCGCAACGTGGTGCGCACCTGCTTCTTGCGGGTGAAGGGTGGTCGGGTGACCGACACCTTCGAGATTGAGTCTGCCGACTTTGTCCGGTTCCGGGTGAAGCTCGGGGTGGCGGGCCACTTCGAGGGCGACGAGAGCGAGTGGTTCAACGTGGAGGATCCGGTGAAACTGCTCGCCGACGTCCTCCGGGCGCGTCTGCGCAACACCGCGCGCACTCAGCCGGCGATCCAGTTGCTCTCGGGGCTGCCCTCTCTGGTGAAGGCGACGTTCTTCGCTGAGGAGCAGGGCTTCCGCTTCCCCGAGAACGGCATGGTGATCGACACTGTGGATGTGCTCAGCGTGGCGATCGCAGATCCTGATCTGGCGCAGAGCTTCGATGAGGCTCAGCGTGAGGCGGTGGCGCTCCAGCTCAAAGACACCCAGGCGACACGTCGCCTGGAGTCGGCGCGTCATCAAGACGAGATCGAGTCGGAGGAGCACTCGCTGGCCCGGGCGTCGAGCACCCGTATGGCAGAGACGACGGCCCTCGAGGCTGAAGATCTGCACCGCCTTGAGGTGAAGAAGCAAGCCCTCGAAGCGGCGCGAGCTGCGGAGAAGCAAGAGCAGACGCAAGCGCGCAACGCGCGGCAGCAAGCCTTCGATCTTGAGCAGCAATATGCCCGAGGGAAGGCGAACGCTGATCGTCTGGTGCAGCACGCTGAGGCTGATGCTGAGGCCACCCGCCGCCGAGAGGCTGCTGCTCTGGAGGCGGAGTCGACGCGTGCGGCCCTGGCCCGTGAGTCGGCGAAGGCGATGGCCGAGGCGGACGCGATCCGACTGGAGGCGATCCAGAAGGAGCTGGTGGGGGCGCTTCACGCTGCGGCGGACGCCGAGGTGATGAAGGCTGCTGCGGAGAACATGAACCTGGTGGCCCTCCTCGGAGGTAAGTCGCCGGCGGAGCTGTTCTCTCAGCTGCTCAAGGGCACACCTCTCTCTCGCACGCCCAAAGACATGAGCGAGCGCGAGGAGTAAGCGCTGGGTTTACCGGGGCAGGAGTGGGGGCAGGAGTGGAGGTTGTGGCTGGGGCTTTGTAGGCAGTCATCGCTTCGCTCTGCCTGCGTAGGCGCCGGGCCTTCGGCAGTCCTTCGGACCGCCTCGTCTGGCGCGTACACGTTCAGGCACCTGCTGACGCAGGCACCTTCCCGGGTAGGCAGGGTCGCTCAGGGCTTCGCCCTGTTCGCTCGCTCCCCTGCGTAAAAAGCTTCTTCTGTCTCTTGTTGCTGATGCCCGCCGGGATTCGACCTGCCGCGAACGTGCAAGCCCCTGCGTCCCAACGCTCGGCG
>JBKAGE010000054.1:0-70560 GCA_046290225.1 Bradymonadia bacterium
AAACCCTACACCTCTTTGGCACCAGTACTCGCATTCGCCAATTAGGCTCAACGATACCAACCAAAATGTGTAGGACGATCAGAGCCTCCGGCTACGACTGCGCGCCCATCACTACCCTGATACGCACCCTCACCACTCTGATGTTGTGTACCCGGCTCATGAGGTTGCTGCTCGAAGCCCAAATTGCCCCGCCCCTACAAAGCCATAACCCAGATGTGCACGTGTCCCGCGGAGCGCCGCAGGTGGCGACAGTCGTCGTGAGTGTGGTGAGTTTGCGTGCAGGCGGGGTGGCCCAACCGCAGTCGTAGCCAGCGAAGGCTTTTGCCGGCTACGGCGAGGATTGGGACGCCCCGCCTGTGCGTGAAATCGCCGCGCTCACGGCGGCTGGCGCCGCCGAAGGCGCGGAGCCCCCTACATCGCCGATTCGGAGAAGTTCTCGAGGGTGTTCTTGATGTGGCTCATGAACTGGTCGGCCACCGCGCCATCGATCACGCGGTGATCGAAGCCCAGAGTCAGGTAACCACAGGTGCGGATCACCATCGTGTCCATGCCATCGATGGTGCGGACCTTCACCCGCTTCTCGATGGTGCCCACCCCGAGGATCGCCGTGGAAGGCTGGGGGATGATCGGCGTGCCCCACTGGCTGCCGAAGATGCCGGGGTTGGTGATGGAGAAGGTCAGGCCGGCGACCTCGTCGGGCTTGAGCTTCTTGCTGCGGCTGCGGGCGCCGAGATCAGCGATGGTCTTCGACAGGCCGATCATCGAGAGCTCGTCGGCCCCCTTCACCACGGGCACGATGAGGCCCCAGTCAAGGGCCACGGCGATGCCGAGGTTGATGTCGCCGCGGTACACCACGTTCTCACCATCGTGAGAGGTGTTCACGATGGGGTGAGCCCGCAGCGCGTCGACAGCGGCCTTCGCCAGGAAGGTGGTGAAGGTCAGCTTGGCGCCACGCTCGGCGTACTGCGCCTTGAACTTGCGCCGCAGCATGTCGACGCGGGTGTAGTCCACCTCGAAGCAGGTGTGCACGTGGGCGCTGTAGCTCTTCGACTCGATCATGCGATCGCTGATCACGCGACGCATGGCGCTCATGGGCTCGATGCTGTCGCGCTCGCCCATGCGCACGGGCACCTTGGGGATGCCCAGCTCCACCCGGCCGGCGGGGGCCGCGGCGGCAGGGGCAGCAGCCGGCGCAGCGGCCGGTGCTGCCGCAGCAGGAGCGGCGGCAGCCTTGTGGGCCCCAGACTCAATGTAGGCCAGGATGTCCTTCTTCGTCACCCGGCCGTCCATGCCGCTGCCGGTGACGTTCTGGATGTCGATGCCATGCTCCTCGGCGATGCGGCGCACGACGGGCGTCGACCGCGTGCGGCGAAGCTCCGAGGCGCTCATCTCCGAGCGGGGCTTGTCGGCCACGGCGGGGGCCGCAGGGGCAGCGGGTGCTGCGGCAGGGGCAGCCGCTGCGGGGGCAGCATCAGCAGCAGGCGCCGCAGCGGGCGTTGCAGCGGGGGCCGCGCCAGCGGACTCACCAGCAGCGCCCATCACCGCCACGATGGTGCCCACCTCGACGGTCTCGCCTTCTGGCACCTTGATCTCCAGGAGCACCCCGGATTCAGGGGCGGGAATCTCGGCGTCGACCTTGTCGGTGCTGATCTCGAAGATGGGCTCGTCTCGCTCCACCTCGTCGCCCACAGCCTTGAGCCACCGCACGATGGTGCCCTCGGCCACCGACTCCCCCATCTGGGGCATGATCACGTTCGTCGCCATCGGCTCAGCCTCTCCTTGTCAGTTCGGTCATTCGATGAGGAGCAATATGCTCTCGTCGCGTGTTCAGAATCATCAATATGCGAGCAGGGCCCTGGCGGCCTGCGCCACATCGGCCACCTGAGGCAGGAACGCCGCCTCGAGGGCCTTGTTGTACGGCACCGGGGTGTCGGCGGCGGTCACTCGACGCACCGGGGCGTCGAGCCACTCGAAAACCGACTCGTTGATGCGGCTGGTGATCTCGCCGGCGAGGCCCGCGGTGCGGGTGTCTTCGTGTACCAGCAGCACCCGGCCACAGTCCCGGACCGATTGGAAGATGGCCTCGTCGTCGAGGGGTTGCAGCGTGCGCAGATCGACCACCCGGATCTGCGCCCCGTCTTCTGCAGCAATCAGCTCTGCCGCTTCCAGTGATTTGTGCACCATGGCCCCGTACGTGATGATGGCCAGGTCGTCGCCTTCGCGGCGCACGGCGGCCTTGCCGATCTCGCCCACCACCTCGCGGCCGGGCAGCTCTGCCCGCAGCGCCGGGGCCCGATACAGCGCCTTGTGCTCGATGAACAACACCGGATCTGGATCTCGGATGGCGGCCTTGAGCAACACCTTCGCGTCGGCGGCGGTGCTGGGCTCGATCACCTTCAGGCCTGGGGTCTTGATGAAGTACATCTCGATGGACTGGCTGTGGAACGGGCCACCGCCTACGCCGGCGCCAGAAGGGCCCCGGACCACGATGGGGATGTCGGCGCCCCAGCGATACCGGCACTTGGCGGCGAAGTTGGTGAGCATGTCGAAGCCGCAAGAGATGAAGTCGAGGAACTGCATCTCCGCCACGGGGCGCAGCCCCTGCAGCGCCGCACCGACGGCGGCGCCGATGATGCCCGCTTCGGCGATGGGGGTGTCGATGACGCGATCAGCGCCGAAGTGCTCGAGGAAGCCGTCGGTGAGCTTGAAGGCACCGCCGTAGACGCCGATGTCCTCGCCGAGCAGGAACACCCGCTCGTCGTCTTCCATCTCTTCCCAGAGGGCCTCTCTCACTGCTTCGATATAGGTCTTCACGGTCTCTACCGGCCTGCGCTCGCTCATGACTGTGTGTCGTCTACCATCTGCCGAGCCCCCTCGAGTGTAGAGAGGGCGTGCGCCGCCGCGAGGCTGAGCGCTCGAGCCCAGCTCGACTGGGGCCATGGGGTCTCGATCAGCTCGTGGAGGGTGGCCTCCATCTCCATCAGAGGCAAGGCCGCCGTCAAGATCGGCTCGACCTCGGCACCTGCGGCATACACCGCCAGCAGCTCGCCGTGGGCGCGCTCGGCCACCACCCTCACCTGACCCCAGGGCTGCCCGGCGACACGGGCTGCGGTGAGGGCCCCGAGGGGGGCTTCGCCCACGATGAGATCAGTCCGCTCACTGAGGGCTGCCCATGGCGGCCCCACACGGCCGATCTCGGGGCGACCCCGCAGCAGCGACATCGAAGGCACAGCAGTTTTCGTGCGCACCTCGACCCCCGACAGCTCACCCACGAGCCTGCGCCCGAGCGCACGGCCCTGCGTGCTCGCTTCGAAGGGCCCTCGAGACCCTGCAGTGGCGCCCACCAGATGCATGTCGGGCCAGGGGCTCGGATCAAGGCCGAGGCCAGGGCGCTCGGGCCGCTGACGACCGGCGGCCACCAGAAGGTGACTGCCTCGAGCGCCACGGGACTTCCCTTTGGTTCTCGCCGTGACCCGCACCCCGTCTTCACCGGACTCCACCTCGGTCACCTCGGCGTCGAGATGTACCGTGACACCTCGGCGAACCAGCATCCGCGCCAGCTCAGCGCTGATGTCCGGCGATTCGTCGGGGAGCAACCTCGAGTGACGGTGCATCAAGGTCACCTTCACCCCCAGAGCGGCGAAGCTGCTCGCAGCGCTCACGCCCAGAGGACCACCGCCGGCGATGACGAGGTGTCGCGGGCACTGTTCGAGGGCCATCAAACCCTCGAAGCTCACCACAGGCCCCTCATCGAGCACAGGTGTCGCGGGGAGTGGTCGAGGCCTATCCCCCGTGGCGTGGACCACCACCCGGCCCTCGAGGATCTGGTCTCCGACCTGGACCCGCTTGCCCGGCGCCAGGGTGCCATGGCCACGCACCACAGTGATGCCCGCACGCTTCAGCGCGAAGACCTGCTCACCGGCAGCAGTGAGGGCGGCCCGTCGGCTGCGGCGTTTAAGGTCGGACCACACCGCATCGAGATCCAGATCCGTGGGCGCAAGGCCCGGCAACGCGTCGTTGCGTGCCTCTTCGAGACGGAGCGCAAAGCGATTGAGCACGCCCATCATCACGTGGGGACCATCGCCACCGAGCATCTCACCTTCGTCGACGAGGGCCACCGAGAGCCCACGGGCAGCGGCCTCCTGGGCCACGCCTCGGCCTCCGGGGCCGCCTCCGATGATGAGCACGTCGTATACGGACATCGCTTTCACGTCTCCAATGACCGGTCGCTCCGGTCTGCGGATTGCCGGAGGAATCTACGGTGTAAAACATCGATTTACTAGGAGAACAACACGGGGTCTTTTCCAGAAGCCGATGCGCTCACCGCCTTGACAGGCGTAGCCTGGATGATGGAAGGGAGACACAGATCTTCGAGAGGGACTGTGGTGTGATGAAATCGATGCACCCTCGATGGCCGTGGCGTCGTGTGCTGAGCACGCTCGGCGCAGTGATCGCGATCACCACCTCTGGCTGCCAGCCTGTCGAGGACGCGATCACGCCCGACGCCGAGCGCCTCGACGCCACCCCACCCTCGGACATGGCCCCGGGTCGGCCGGACTTCTTCGTCGCTGTGGACAGTGACGTGCCCCCCCGTGACGACGCCGCGGACCTCCCAGATGCCGACCTCCCTGACGCCGAAATGCCTGACCTCGAGATCCCTGACGCCGATCTGCCCGACGCCGCGCCGCCCTCTCCTGTAGATGTCGCCTGCCCCAGAGCGTGGATCGATCTCGACGATGCCGCTCCGCGTTCGTGCAATGGCCGGCGGGTGCACACCCTCGATCCGGGCTTCGACGTGAACTCCGTGGCCATCGCCCGATCGGAGAACGGCAAGCTCGTCTTCGGCTGGGACGTCACCGACTTCGCCGACAGCGGCAATTATCTAGTGCGGGTGGTGAACGCTGATGATCTCACCCGGGTGGTGGAGCACACCATCGCCCCGGTCTCGGCCTTTGGTGAGCTCGCCGGGTACCGATCAGCCCTCGGGGTGATCCGCGAGTCGTTTCACCTGGTCACGTGGAACAGCTCCGACTTCGGCGGCAGCATCAGCCATCGGGAGATCCGCCCTGACGGCGTACTCACCGAGGCCAGCCCCATCGATGATCTCGTGGGCCGTCAGGGCAGCCTCGACATGGTGATCGATCCTTCGGGGGTGATCCATGTGGCCTGGCACGACACCGCCACGGGTCAGTTCAAAATCAGCACCCGCGAAGAGCCCGGCGCGCCATGGTCCGACCCGTTCGAGTTCGACACTGATCTCGACATGGAGCACGGCGGCGACGGCGCCATCGCAGTGGACGTCGACCCCGACGAGCGGCTGCACGTGGCCTATCAACTCACGCTGAGCCGATTCGGCGCCGCGCCACGGGCCCGCAGCCTGCTCGGCGACCAGTGGACGCTGCGTCAAACGCTGGACAACTTCGCCAACGCCAGGGTCAGCGGCATCGGCCTCGACATCGTGGCCCTCGAAGAAGAGCGGGTGGGCATCTACCTCGACTGGCTCGCTGGCACCGGCGAGATTCGTCTGGTGCGCTGGCGCAACGGCGAAGCAGAGCCTCAGGTGGAGATCCTCGAACCCGGATTGCCTCTGGAAGAGCCGCCCGCACGCTACCCCATGGCCATGGCCGCGGACGACGAAGGTCTGCTGCACGTGGTGATGCTCAACGTCGGCGGCCAGGGGGTAAACACCCTCGAGTACCGGCGTCAGGTGCGCATCGACGGCCGCGTTCGGTGGCTCACGGACGTCATCGACGATGATGTGGAGTCATCAGGGCTTGCCGTGGACATGGTCCTCGACCCGGCGCTCCGGGTGCCCCACGTGATCTTCTACGACCCGCGGAATGGCTTCCACGCCTACGCGACGGTGGAGTTCTGAGAGGTCCGCCATTGTGTGTGAGGACCTCTGAGCGCGGTCAGCTCGGCTGCTGCTCGTCGGCCTTCTCGGTGACTGGGTCTGCACCGTCGAAGATGACCTCGACACGGTTCACCACCTGACGAATCGGCGGCATCTCCAGGGCCCTCACCTCAGTGCGCTCCACCACCAGGTTCGGATCAGAGTGCGCGGCGTGCTTCGCCGGCAGCCGGGTCAGCTCATCGGCGGTGAACTGCCGGACCACCTTGCGACGCTGCCAGTACGACCCGCGCTTGAAGAAGGCAGGATAATCATTCCAGTTCACCCCCTTCTCGTGCAGCATGTCGTGCAGCTCCGAGCCCCGCTTGTGCATGGTCTGCTTGTGGCTGAAGTGGGCCCTGGCCGCCATGCTCAGGCTGTTGCGCACGGCGTCTTGCTCGCGCCAGACCAGCGTGTTCACCGCCTCAGCCTTTGTGGGCAATGACCACACCCGGCAATCGAAGACCGGCAGCTTGTGGGCCCGGTCGGGCAAATGCTCTGCCAGCAGCGTGTTGAACTTCACGCTGGTCATCGCCGCGAGGATCGACACCAGCTTCTGAATCCGGCCGTCGAAGAAGATCTGACTCTTCAAATCATCGCTGTAGAAGATCAGGCTGATCTCGTCGGACTGGGTGTAGCCCACCCGGGCCTGGGTCTCCTCGACGAGATACTTCGTCGTCTCGATCATGATCTGGGACAGCGCAGGCTCATAGGGACGCTGCATACCCTGGGTGAACTTCGAGAACCCTCGACCATCGATACGCGCGCAGATGGGGAGCAAGGGCAGAAAGCGACGCCCCGCCTCCACCTGCTCGTACATCTTCATGCGATCGCCCATCGTCATGCCATCTCTGCTCATCGCGCTACATCCTCATCCAGCCCACGGCCACACCGACGCCCACGGCCACCCCCACGGCGATGGCCACCCACAGCTTGTTGTTCCGACTCGGCGCGGCCTCTTCCTGAATGTTGTGGGTCGTCGACGGCACCTCTGTGGTCCCCCCCATGGGGGTCACCATCGTCGCGCCGCCCTCGGGGGTGTTCGTCATCATGGTGGGCATCTGATCGAGATCAAAGGCCTCGGTGTCTCTCGACCCACCATCATCGGCCTCAGCAGCTTCGCCCAGACCATCCCAGTCGATGGCCTCCAGGGCCTCGCGCATGGACTGCGCGTCGGGCAGCCGATCGTCGGGGTTCTTGTTGAGCATCTGCTCCACGAGGGCCTTCAACGCAGGTGGCACATCGGGCCGGTCAGGCAGAGGCGGCGGTGCCACGCCGGCCACCTTGATGATCAGCTGCACCGCGTCGGTGTCGGTGAACGGCACCTCGCCGGCGATGGCTTTGTAGAGGATCACGCCCACCGAGTAGAGGTCGGAGCGGCCGTCGACATCGACGAGGCCCCGGGCCTGCTCGGGGCTCATGTAGTGAGGCGTGCCCAGGCGGGTGCCCTCGTTGGTCAGGCGACTTGAGTCGGCGCCGCTCACCCGCTTGGCGATGCCGAAGTCGAGCAGCCGGATGTCGGGGAGCGCGTCGGGCTGCTCACGCTGGTTGAGCACCATGATGTTGTCGGGCTTGATGTCGCGGTGCACCAGGCCCCGCTCGTGGGCCACCTCGAGGACCTCGAGCAGCTGGATCACGAGCTGCACGATGTCGTGGATCGACATCTGCTTGAGAGCGTACGACAACGGCTTGCCGTCGATGTACTCCATCACCATGTAGAGCGTGCCGTCGGGCTGTGCACCAAAGTCGTGCAGGGTGACCACCTTGGGGTGATCCAGCTCGGCAATGACCCGAGCCTCTCGCATGAAGCGGGCTTTGAGCTCCTCGGCTCGGGCCCCGCCGTCACCACCCTCCAAGGGGGCGATGACCTTGATGGCCACATGGCGGCGCACCGCGAGCTGCTGTGAGCGATACACCGCCCCCATACCCCCGAGGCCCAGGATGCCCAGGATCGGATACTTCTCACCGAGCACCCGACCGAGGTAGGGGTCCTGAGGATCTTTGGCGTGCTCCCGCCTGGAGATCAGGTACGACCCGTCGTGGGGGCAGCGATAGACCTTCTCGGCGTCGGGGGTGTAGCCGCACAGATGACAGATGTAGTTGATCTTACCCACGGGCAGTCTCGGCGTAGCGAAGGTTGATCGCCTCGGCCCGGGCGGTGAACGCCGCCTGGTGAAATTTGGCGAAGTTGGCCCAGGTGGTGAAGGTGCTGGGATCAGTGACCCGATCGAGGAACAGCAACCCCTCGAGGTGGTCGAGCTCGTGCTGCACGGTGCCGGCGAGCAGGCCGCGGGCTTCGAGGGTGAAGGGGGACCCATGCCGGTCGAGGGCGTCCACCTTCACGTGCATGGGTCGGGGCACCACCCCGCGGAGATCGGGCACCGACAGACAGCCCTCGTAGATGGCCTCCACAGTTTCACCGAGCACGGTGAGCTGCGGGTTGATGAAGACGGTGAGCGGGTGAGCGGGCTTGTACGGATAACGGGCGTTGGGGCGGCTGTGCGCCACCGCCACCGACAACGGCACACCAACCTGAGGGGCCGCGAGGCCTGCCCCGTTGGCGTCGTACATGGTCTCGATCAAATCGTCGATGAGTTGTTGAATCTCATCACCGCTGATCTGTGAAGGGTCGACCGGCGCGGCCACTTGCCGCAGCACCGGATCGCCCAGAGTTCTGATGGGCCGAACCGCCATGTCTCCCCTATTCTCCGCCCTCATGTGAAGGCCTGTCGGGCTCTCCCACGCCCGAGCGGCCTTCACTCAAAGCCCGCCCTCGCCCTCACGCCTCGCGGTAGTGAGGCACCCAGCCGCTCATGTCCTTGAACAACCGCACGCACCGGATGTGCTTGCGCTCGGTGAGCATGAACCGGTGGTGGCGATCCTTGGGCACCACGATCAAGTCACCGGCTTCGACCTGTACCCGCATCCACTGGTCGTCGGTGGAGCGGATGTCGAAGATGCCCTCACCCTCGAGCACGAAGCGGACCTCGTCCTCGGTGTGCAGGTGCTCGTCGATGAACTTGGCGCAGATGCCGTCGAGGTTCGGAGTGTCGGGCTTGAGCTCGACGACGTCTTGCTCGATGTAGCCCTTCTCCGCCTTGAGCACGTCGACGTCGGGCTGATAGCCGGCCTCGTCGGTGGGCAGCTGAACGTTGTAAACACCCTGTCCGTTGAGGAACTCGGCGGTGATGGCGCCCTTCTCCGGGGCGTCGAGCCAATGGGCCTTCATGAAAAACTCCTCGATGCTTCAGGGCCGCCGGGCGGGGTCGATGCCCAGCCGCTTCATCTCTACGGCGGCTTTGAACAAGTAATCGTAACACTCAGCCTGGGTTTTGGCCTGCACCCAATCACGGCCCCACACATAGACCCCGTGACGACGCACGAGCACGGCGTTCGACGCAGGCCAGGCCTCGATGGCGGCGGCCATGTCGTCGGCGAGATCGCACTCGTGGGCGGTGTTGTCGATGATGGGCACCGCGAGATCGTCGTGGTATCCGGTACCAGCGATGCCCTTCATCATCTCGAGGTGGGTGACCCGGAAGGCGTCCTCGTAGATCAAGGTGGCGAGCATGGCGTTGATGCTGTGGCTGTGGATCACCGCCCCAGCGTCGCGGATGCGGTAGGCGTTGAAGAAGAGCGGCGCACAGGCGCTCAGCTTCAAGCCATCACTCTTCGGGCCCTCGAGCACGTTGCCGGTGTCATCGAGCACGTAGATGTCGTCGGGATCGATGCGCTCTTTCTGCACACCGCTTGGGGCCATGTAGACCTTGCCCTCCTGACGGATGCTGATGCCCCCACCGGTGCCGGAGACCCAGCCCTGGTGATAGAACTGCTGACAGAGCTCGACGATGAGGGCCCGGGGGTCCTCGGCGGTGTGGCGCGTCATGGCCTGACCTCTACCCAATCCAGTGATTCAAGGCCCGGGATTATACCCCTGGGGAAGTTTTGCGGTAGCCCTCGATGAGCAGGGGCTCGAAGCCTGCCTTCGACCAGAACGCCGAAGCAGAGGCGTTCGCCGGGTCGTGGCAGACCTGCATCCATTCGATGCCTCGGGCCTCGAAGAGGACGCGGGCGCTCTCGAAGAGCGCCTGACCGACGCCGTGTCGGCGGGCCTGAGGGCTCACGAACAGATCGAGAATCATGCCCACCCGACGCACGACGTACCATGGGGGACGCAGACCCTCTCGGGCGATCAGATAGCCCGCCATCCGTCCGTCGAGCTCAGCGATCTGCACCAACGCCCGAGGATCGAAGAGGTGCCGCCGGGTGGCCTGCTCGAAGGCCTCGCCCCCCTGCTCGCTCAGAGCATACAGCGGGCCATTGAGGGCTTGATGGGTCTCCACGAGCCCCCGCCAGCAGTCGATGATCGACGGCAGATCTTCGACGGTGGCAGCTCTGAGGGTCAGGTTGGGCGGTGTCATATGTTGGGCAAGGTCATGTGTCGAGCAGAACCACGAAGGGTTGAGGGCATCTTGCTCATCGAACCCCAACATCTGGAGCACGCTCATGGCTCAAGCGCGATGGCACGGCGCGATCATCGCCGAAGATCCCGACACCGTGATGGTGGAGGGCAACCACTACTTCTCACCAGAGAGCATCCGTGACGGGGTGCTGCAGCCCAGCGAGCATACCTCATATTGTGGTTGGAAGGGCACGGCCCGTTACTTCCACGTCGTCGTGGAAGGCCAACGGCTGGAGAACGCCGCCTGGGTCTACCCTGAGCCTCTGGAGAAGGCCGCCCACATCAAGGATCGCCTCGCCTTCTGGAAGGGCGTGGAGGTCACCGGTTGATCACGCTACCGTCGGGCGAATTCGCGATGAAGGAGCCCTGCAGTGCGTACTTGGATCAATCACCTCGTCCCCCTCACGTGTAGCCTCGTACTCAGTGCCGGGTGCTCTGGCGACTCAGACACCGCGGCCTCAGCTGATGTGTCCGTGCCCGATGCGACGGTCACTGACGCGACGCGCTCTACGGGCGCAGAGCTGCCCGAAGGGGTAGAGCCTGTCGCACTCACTGTGGACACCACCGCGCCGTTGACCACCGTCGATCGACGGTATCTGTCCCTGGCCATCGACGCCTCCCAGGTGGTGGGCGGTTACTGGTGGTCCGAAGCCGATGGGGTCACCCAAGGCCTCGGCAGCGAGCGCGCTGACCCCTTCGACTTCACGCGGCCACGGCTGCGGGCCATGGCCCAGGCCCTGGCGCCGGCCTACCTGCGCATCGGGGGCACAGAGGCTGACAAGCTCTACTACGACTTCGGCGACAACCCGCCAGATGAGCCCGAGGCCCCCTTCGAGTTCACCCTCACAGCCGCTCAATGGGCGAGTCTGAACGACTTCACCGCCGCCGTAGGCTACGATCTCATGTTCACGCTCAACGCCGGCCCCGGCACCCGAGACGAGCACGACGCCTGGACCCCCGACATGGCCCGGGTGCTTCTGGAGCATGCCAAAAGTCGGGGCGATCAGGTGGCGGTGTGGGAGCTCGGGAACGAGATCAACGGCTACCCCGCCCTGCACATGGGTCTTCGGGTGGATGGCCCGATGTACGCCGCCGACGTCGCCGTGGCGCGCGCCCTCATCGACGAGGTGGATCCGCAGAGCCTGCTGGCGGGCCCCTCGAGCGCCTTCTGGCCCAAACGCGGTGAGCTGTTGCCCATCATGCCCGAGTTCATGGCCGCCGGCGGCGCAGCCCTCGACCTGGTCACGTGGCACTACTACCCCCAGCAATCCTACCGCTGCCCGCTGGCGAGTCGCCGGGCCGGCGAAGACGTGTTGCTGGTGCCCGAGCACCTCGCGGAGATCGACATCTGGGCCGAAGAGGTCGAAGGGCTCACCACAGAGCACGCCCCTGAGGCCCGGGTCTGGCTCGGCGAGACGGGCAACGCCCAGTGTGGCGGCGAGCCTGGAGTCTCGAACACTTTCGTCTCGGGCTTCTGGTGGCTCGATCAGCTCGGCCGTATGGCCCGACGCGGACAGCAAGTGATGGTGCGTCAGACGCTGAGCGGCTCTGAGTACGGATTGCTCAAAGACGCAGACCTGTCGCCCCGACCCGACTTCTGGACCTCGGTGCTGTTCAAGCGCTTGATGGGCCCTGAGGTGTTGCAGGTGCAGGTCCCCGAGACGCCGACCCTGCAGGTGTACGCCCATTGCACGCCCAACGCCCCGGGCTCGGTGACCTTCGCCTGGGTGAACGTCGACGAGACCCGCACCTTCCGTCTCGTGGGCCCCGAAGGTCTCGAGGCCGATGCCACTCTACAGATGTACGTACTCTCGGCGCCGAGCCTCGCCTCGCCCACGGTGCAGCTCAACGGCACCGAATTGAAGTGGCCCGACGACAACAGCGTCCCCGCCTTGAGTCCAGTGACGGGATCTGCCGATCTCCCCCCACGGACCTACGGATTCGCGGTCTGGCCCGAGGCCAACGCCGCTGCATGTCAGGAGTGACGTGATGCAACAGTTGTCGTGGGCGCTGGCCCTCATCTGCCTCTGCGCCAGCACCAGCTGGAGCCAGCCCGCCTCTCAGCCAGGCTCTCAGCCCACAGCAAAGGGCCGGACGATGATGAAACGACCTGCGCCCCCCATCGAGTATGTAGATGGGCCCTCCATCGAGCCGGAGACGCTGAAAGCATGGCTCGAGAAAGAGGTGAAGCCCTCTCAACAGATCAAGCTGCCCATCGTGATCACCCTCGAAGTGCTCGGTGTACGCTCCGCCATGGTGAGCGGTGATCCATCAGGGGCGAGCAAGGGGATGCCCATCAAGCTCGACGACTCCACCATGGGCATCTCATTGATGGATCACCTGCGCTCGAAGTGTCCGAAGGATGCCAAAGTGTGCGGGATATGGATCGAAGGACTCTGGGGCGGGCTCATGGCAGGCCTGAGCGCCGACCCTTCATCGACGTTGGTGATTCGCAAGGTGGGTGATGTATTCACCGCCCCCCTGCCCAAACCAGTGAAGGCACAGATCGAGAAATAGAGCGCCCTGTGTGTGTTCAGGCATCCTCGGAGATGTCTGGTCGGTGTGTCAGGTCGAGTGGGTAGATGTTCTGCCCCATATAAAACTCTACCTTCTGCACCCCCTCACGGGGCAGGTTCTTCCGCTTGTTCTCTTCCAAGACTGCGTACCAGACTCGGTTCACCTGCTCTCGAAAATCAGCCAGAATGCCTGTCACATCTTCATAGTGAACGTGCCCTTCGAATACATTGAAGGAGATCGTGGACATTCCAGTGCTCTGGTCTGTCGGCTTGCTGCTGATGTTGTGAAGCCGAGTGATCATTGTTCTGATCACAGTACCATAGTGCTCGAACATAGAAGCATAGAATCCCTCTACAGAGCCGACGGGGATATAGCACTCTCGGCAGGTGTAAGCGTCCTGGGCCTCGAGGTAGGATGCTTTGTTCTGCTCGACCAGCGATGCAATGATCTGCTCAGCGAGCTCTATCGGTAAGTGCAAGTCCTCGCTGATCTCCGACGTCTTCATCGGGCCATGCCTGTAGACATGAGCCCATACAAGCAGGCTCTCCTCTTCACAGAGTGTGTGAAAGAAGGACGATGTCTTCGAGGTCTCGGTATAACCTTTGTCAGTCTTCGCGATGACGTTGTTGGCGATGAGATCGTTGAGTATGGAGATGATCTGCCCCTCATCATACTGCAGAAAATTATCAATGATTTCCTGACGCCCACAGCCCTCGCTGTGATGGATGTACCCGATGACGGACATCCAGATGGTCTTCTCGTCCGGTTTGAACTCCCTGATGCGATGTACCCGCCGTTGGAAGGTCCGCGTGGACATACCGAACATGTCGGCGATGACTTTGCGGGTAATGCCCTTCTGTTCGAGGTGCGCCGAGATGTCCATGAAGAGGAGATCGAAGATGTCAGAAAGCGGGGTTCTTGCACCATTCATCGTGCTGACCTCAGCGAGCAGCACCGCTGTACTGTGAATGATTTGTTCAATCAGCACTTTTTGGATCATATCGCCTGTTCACCTCTGAGCCCGTTGAGGTTCTGGGGGATGTAAGAACTCCGTCCCTCGGCAGTATAGGACCATATCCAAACAAAAGAGGGCGTCAAAATTGACGCCCTCTTTGTCATTCATGCCCAACCTTGTGGCCCCAGCGCAGGTAAAAGCTGACCTCCAATGACCTCACACGCCTAAAAACATTAGTAATTACCTCAAGCAGGCACAGCAAAGCAGATGGATATTTCGACGCTTGGGGTTCAGGTCGAATCAACACATCATGAAGGGGCGTCATTTTTGACGCTACCTACATTTATTTACATCAGCGTATGTTTCTACAACCAAGCAACATCTGTAGGCCCCAGTGAGGGTTCGAGCCCTCGCTTTTCTGTTGTACCGAAAGGACTCGACATGGCCCTGAAACAGTTCTCCATCGCATGTGCAGGCCTGGCGACGCTGGCGCTGTGCAACACAGCAACGGCGCAGACGCCGGCGAACTGCGCAGGCATCCTCGCCGCAGGGCAGAGCGTCGGTGATGGTGTGTATGCCATCGACCCCGACGGCCCTGGCGGTGATGCGCCCTTCAATGCGTACTGTGACATGACCACCGACGGCGGTGGCTGGACGCTGGTGGGCAACCTGTTCAACCGGTGGGCCCAGACCCCTGCTCCAGGCCCCTTCTTCACACAGGACATCACTCAAGCTCAGGGCGGCTGGTCAGCGAACAACGGCAACGGCACCACCATCACACCGGCTCAGCCCGGTGTCTTGAAGGTGGATGACTGGGACACGCCCACAGAGATTCGCTATCAGATGGTGGAGCGCGCCAACGGCACAGTGCGCAACCAGGTCCTCATCGACGACGCGGCCTCCATCACCCACGTCACGGGTCAGTTCAACGTGGAGCGTGATGCACGCAACGGCTCGGCAACGGGCTTCTCCACGCCCTTCAACCAGGACCTCACCTTCTACTACGCCAGTGATTACGAGCACACCTGGCATTACTGGGGCGGCATCATGGGCCGCAGCCGCAAGCGCAACGGCTGGCAAATCGGCCTCTCCGTGAACCAGGCCGACGGCATCAACGGTTACAACAACATCAACGACGACCAGAACCGCGGCCACCTCAACATCGGCGTCGGCGGCGATCCTCAGGACAACCGCGACATCACGGGCTATTGGGCCGGCCTCTGTGAGAACCAGGGCTGTAACGAGCAGTGGGCCGCCAACCTCGGCTCGGCCACGGCCTCGTTCCGTATCTGGTACCGCGGCATCGAAGACAGTGATGGTGACGGCATCAACGATGACGTCGACAACTGCCCCAACCACGCCAATGCAGATCAGTCCAACACCGACGGTGATGCCACCGGTGATGTGTGCGACGCGTGCCCGAACGACGGCACCAACGACGCGGACAACGACGGTGTCTGCCAGGACGTGGACAACTGCCCCACCGTCTCCAACGCGGACCAGCTCGACGACAATGGTGATGGCTATGGCGATGCCTGTGTGAGCACCGCCGCCAACATCGACCCCACGGCCACCCTGGGCAACGACATCATCATCGGCCCCAACGCGGTCATCGGCAGCTACGCCAACATCGGCGACGGCGCCAACATCGGCGGCACCGTAGGCAGCAGCGTCGCCATCGGTGCGGGCTCGGTGGTCCCCGAGGGTGCCTCTGTGGGGAACGCCGCTCGCATTGGGGCCAACGTGGGCCTCGGCGCTGGCTGCTCAGTGGGGGTGCTCGCCCGCCTGGCCGACAACATCACCGCGGGTACGAACTGCTTCTTCGGCAGCAAGGCCAACATTGGCACCAACACCAGCTTCGGCAACAACACCAGCGTCGGTATCCTCGCCGTGGTCAGCGATGGTTCGAGCTTTGCCGACGACGCGACGCTGGGGAACAACAGCCAGCTGGGCGCCAGTGCAGATCTACTCGCCGGAGCCACCATCGGCAGCAACACCACCATCGGCCACACCCTCAGCCTCGGTGCCGGGGCGAGCATCGAAGGCAACACGGTCATCGGTGACGAGGCCATCATCGGCGCCGGCGGCATCGTGCGCAGCTACGTGACCATCGGCAACAGCCTGGCCATGGGTGCTGGCGCTGAGTTCGCATCTGGCGCCGCAGCTGGTGACGACGCCACCGTCGGTGAGAACACCGAGATCCGTGGCGAGATCGGCAACAGCGTCACTCTGGAAGACCGGGTGTTCATCGGCAACCAGAGCGCAGTGGGCGACAACGGCCACCTGCACCACGATGTGAGCCTGGGCATCTTCGTCACCGTGGGCTCCGGCGTCACCGTGAACGACGACAGCGCCCTCTATGATGGTGTCACTCTCGGCGACGACAGCACCGTCGGTGAGCGCTGCACCATCCTCTTCCGCAGCGCCGTCGGTGCCCGTGCCAGTATCGGTGACGATGCCATCGTCGATGAACAGATCACCATCGGTGACGACTTCACCTTGGGCAACAACAGCCGTCTGTGGCCCCGAAGCACCTATGGCAACACCGTCAACGTTGGCGCCAACGTCCTCATCCGCGACACTGCTGATGTCGGCGACGATGTCACCATCGAGGATGGCGTCGTCATCTTCCCCGAGACCACCATCGGAGAGCAGACCACCATCCGCCAGGACGTGGAGCTCGGTGTGGAGAACTGTGCCAACCGTGTGTGCGGCCAGGTCACCATCGACGGCTGCATGGACATCAACGCCGACGTCGCCCCCCAGGAGCACCGTGGTGGAGGCTGCGCCGGTGACGGCTCGACTGAGCAGAACCCCATCAGCGGCTGTGGTGACATCAACGTCAGCGGTACTTACTGGATCGACCTCGACGCCGGTGGCCCGATGCCAGCGCTTCAGGCCTACTGCGACATGGATCGCGATGGGGGCAACTGGATGTTGTTGTCGAACTACCTCTACAACCCCAACGGCTGGGACTACGACAACTGGGCAGCTTGGGCGGACTACATCAACGACAACTTCTACGATCTGGAGTTCCGCGTAGAGGCCGAGACTGATCAGGGTCGCTTCTACCGCCAGTTCAACCGCCCCACGAACATCAATGGTCAAACCACATACGGTGACGCCTACTACGGCGAGTGCAAGCAGGCAGTCGGCGATGAGTATGCAGGGAACGACTGGGTCCTCGGCCCCGACGGCCGCATGAACATCTGCTACCAGCACCGTTGCGCCAGCAACCACAACATGCAGTGGACCGACAACATCTTCACCGAGTGTCACCGCAGCCTCACCGCTGATGACGGCAGCCAGTACATCGCCAACATCAACACCTACTACAGCGGCTGGAACGCACGCTGTGGTGGCCTCAACAAGGGTAAGGCAGCCCCCAGCCAGTCCGGGTGTGCGACCAACACCCGCTTTACGACGACGGGCCCTGAGGGTCAGTCGGGATACAACTACGGCGCCAGGATCGGCGGCCTCGTACGCGGCGGCGTCTCCGTTCGCCTCTATGAGGCGCCAATGCCGACGAGCTGCTTGGGCATCCTCAACAACGACGCCAACGCCGCCGATGGCACCTACACCATCGATCCCGATGGCGACGGGCCCCTCGAAGCGCTGGATGTGTACTGTGACATGACCACGGATGGTGGCGGCTGGACCCTCGTCGGTGTGCGCAACCAGACCACCACCAACGTCGCCGAGGGTGTCTGCCGTACCTTCGAGCTCAACACGGTGCCCTACGACCACACCGGTAATACTGTGGGCTGCCTGTCCAACGCTGTGCGTACGGCCATCAGCGGGACCCAGATGCTGACCCACTACGACGACAACGGCACCATGGTGAAGGTGGAGATCAACCGCTCTGGTGAGCCCATCGACTTCTCCATCATGGAGCAGTGCGAGAACACCGACATGAACAGGCCCTACCGGGCCCGTGTCATCGAGCCCTACGTCACAGAATATTCGGATCAGGTCACCGACTCGAACTGTGACAACATCTGGGGGGCATCCAACTACCGTCCGATCCTCCGCTTCAACAGCAACGTCCTCGTTTGGGACGTGTATCGGTTCGATACGCGGAACAACCAGTACATCCACGGCACCTCTGTCGAAGGGAATCGCGTACTGCGCCCCCTTGCCGTGAGCCTCTTCGCCCGCTGAGCGGAGCCTCTCACCGGAGATCCTCCTCTGGCCCCGCCTTGACACCACTTACAGCCCCACCATACTGCTCTGGCGTCATCACCCACTGGGAGGGCCAGATCATGCACCTCACTGTCACCGGGACTGAAACCACGACCCTGTAGAGCAACCGCTCCACAGGGTCTGGATGGCCACAGCAGCGCCGAGCTGCACCGGCCCGTGTCGTCGTCTTCGCTGCCCTTGCAGCACACCAGATACGTACGTCAGTTCCGAACATAGACAGTGAGTCGAACACATGAAGCAGTCCAACCCGCATCTGCGTCGGCAGATGCAGGCCCTCTGTGCCGAGCTTGGCCCTGAAGACGGCCAGGATCCGTACCTCTTTCATCAAGCCAACGCGCACCCCAGGCATCGGGGTGACCACAAAACACTACAGCTTTGTGGTCAGGTGGCCCGAGCCATCGATGCTGCCCTCGCCGCAGCAGAAGATCACACCTTGCACACGTGCCGGGTCGCCCGTGTGGAGCCCGCCCCCAACGCCCGTCGGCTGCGGGCCACACTGGTCACCGAAGGCTCCGTGGAGATCGCCCGCCTGGCCCTCGACGCCGCCGAGGGCTGGCTGAGGCGAGAGGTCGCCGCCGCGGTTCATCGCCGCAAGGCCCCTCACGTGCTCTTCATGCTCCAAGCAACGATGGAGGGCGAGCGATGAGCGCACCGATGCACACCTAGCTCTCTACGCCTCTACACCCCGATGTGCGACACGCGCTCCAACGGATGTGCGCCGCCCCTGGCGTCACCGCTGTGGCAGTGATGCCCGACGTTCACCTCGCAGGTGATGTCTGTGTGGGCACCGTGGTGGCCACACAGACATCACCTATACCCCGCCGCCGTCGGTGGTGACATCGGCTGTGGTGTCGCAGCCCTGCCCTTCGATGTGGATGTAGATGCCATCACACCTCGAACAGGGGCAGCCATCTTGTCTGCGCTGCAACATCTCGTGCCCATCATGCGGCACACCGAGCCACTGCCCTGGCCACTCGATCTCGCCGAGGCACCCCCAAGCGGATGCGTCTCGATCAGGCAAGCTCGACAACAACTGGGCACGCTCGGACGAGGCAATCACTTCCTCGAGCTGCAAGCCGACGACACAGGCACGCTGTGGGTCACCGTGCACAGCGGCTCTCGGGGCCCGGGCAAGGCGATCCGGGACTTTCACGTGGGCACACGCCGGCCCTTTGATCCCATCGACGCCCGCGCTCCAGAGGGCGAAGCCTACCTCGCCGACCTGTTGTGGGCCCGTGGATACGCTCAGGCCAATCGCCACGCCATGCTCTACGCAGCGGCGGCGGCGCTGGAGCGCGTGCTCGGCGCGACGCCAAGTGTCGAAGGCCTCATCGAGTGTGATCACAACCATGTGCAGTGCGAGGATCATCACGGTCCGTGCTGGGTGCATCGCAAAGGGGCGATCCCTGCACACGAGGGCATGCTTGGTGTGGTGCCGGGCTCCATGGGCAGCGCGACCTTCCATGTCGAAGGTCGAGGATGCAGCGACGCGCTGTGCTCCAGCGCCCACGGTGCTGGGCGCGCGCTGACCCGAACGCAGGCCCGCCAACAGATCCGGGCCCCAGATCTGGTCCACCAGATGAGAGGTGTGCTCTTCGATCCGCGCAAGGCACACCACCTTGTCGAGGAGGCCCCTGGGGCCTATCGAGACATCGAGCGGGTCATGCGGGCCCAGCGCCCCCTCGTGCGCATCCTTCGGCGGTTGAGACCCGTGCTCAGCCACAAGGGTGGCTGAAGCCATGGGGTTTGTGATTCCATGCACGGTGTTACACCACGCACACCGGAGCGACACGCATGGGTCACCCCATTTTCAACCCCCGACGCCTGCGTCGGACCCTGACTCGGGCGCTGTGCCTGAGCGCCGCCCTCACCCTCACCGCTTGTGATGATGACGACAGCGACAGTGATGGCACCGCTGGCGCTGGTGGCGGCGCTGCTGGCGCTGGCGGCGCCGCAGGCGCTGGCGGCGCTGGTGGTGAAGCCGGTATGGGCGGTGGCGCTGCTGGTATGGGCGGTGGTGCAGCCGGCATGGGCGGCATGATGGGCGGCGCCGGTGGTGAGGCCGGCATGGGCGGCGAGCCCGGCGGCATGGCCACCTTGCCCCCGAGCGGCGACTACGCCGTGAACGTCACCTTCACCGAGCTCGGCGGCCTCGTGCTGCCCTTCCGTATGGATCTCGAATCCGACGCGGCGAACTCCACCTTCACCCGCATCGCCCTGAGGGCCACCGCCGAAGGTATGGTGAGTGATCCAATCGGCGAGGCCACCGACGTCACCGTAGCCGGCGACGGCACCTTCGTCGCCGACTTCGGCGAGGCCACCCTCCCCGGCGACTTCAGCCCCACAGGGAGCGACGTGGTCTTCAACGTGCGCTTCGAGGGTACATCCTCTGCCGATGGGATTTGCGGCCTCGTCATTGGCGAGATCACCACCCTGGGCACCCCCGTGAGCATGAGCACCTTCGGCTCGGCCCTCTACGAGGGCGACGGCACCATGGCGCCGGCTTCGTGTGATGACTCTGGCAACGTCGAAGAGTGCGAGCGACTCACGGCGGAGATGTGCCCCGATCTCAGTGGCGACACGGTGAGCATGACCAGCTGCGGGGTGGAGCGTGAGTTCAAGCTCTACCTGCCCGAGGGCCACGCTCCTGCCCAGGACTGGCCGATCATCTTCCTGTACCACGGCCTCGGCGGCAACGCCGAGGGTATGCTCGACGCCACCCAGCTCAAGGGCCTCGCCGACAGCGAGGGCTTCATTTTGATCACCCCCGAGTCACAGCAGCTGCCTGTGGAGTGGGACCAGCTCACCTTCGGCGACAACCCCGATCTGGCCTTCTTCGACGACATGGTCACCTGTGCTCAGGCGGGCCTCGGCGCCGACGCAAACCGAGTACACGTCACTGGCCTGAGCGCTGGCGGTCTCTACACGATGTACCTGTCGCTCATGCGCTCTGGCGTCATCGCCTCCGCTGCGCCCATGTCCGGCGGCTTCATCGCTGGCTACATGCAGCCCGAGCGCACCTTACCGGTGCTGGTGAGCTGGGGCGGTGAGGAAGACTTCGCCGTGGGCCAGGACTTCCACATCCTCGCTCAGGATCTGCAAGCTGAGCTCACCACCGGCGGCCATGAATTCATGAGCTGCAACCACAACCGGGGCCATGTCTGGAACGCCGACTTCTCCCCCTGGGTGGTGCGCTTTCTGCTCGACCACCCCCTGGGCAGTACGGCCATCAGCTACGATGGCGCCCTGCCAGAGGTGTTCCCCGAGTTCTGTCAGCTCGGCAGTCAGTGAGAATCTGTCTGTGATATAGCCGACCCTCACACTCCAACGAGGGTCGACCATGGCGCGCTCTTCTCGAGGCACTCGAAGCCTCTCCCACCTGCGCAGATTGATGCGGCCCGATCGCCGCGACGAGACCCCGGGCCGCGCCGCGGGGCTCAACCTCTCCCGACCACCCACCGAGGCGCTGCTCCCTCTGGAGATCTGTGACTACGGTCCAGAGCATCACCATGCCTTCACCATCGCCTCCCTCGAAGAGCTGCCCGATGTCGACCCCGGCGCAGTGGTGCGGTGGATCAACCTGAACACGCCCCACGAAGACACCCTCCGCCAGTTGGGTACTCACTTCGATCTGCACCCTCTCGCCCTGGAAGACGTCCTGCACCGACCGCAGCGTATCCGCCTCGACGTCTTGCCCGACTCCGCGGACTTCATGGTGCTGCGCATGCTGTCGAAACACGGTGGAAAGCTACAGGCAGAGCAAATCAGCATATTCATCGGCCCCACATGGCTCATCACCATCCAGGAGCACCCCGGAGATGTATGGGGCGGGGTCCGCGATCGGCTCACTCGACCCACGAGCCGCGTGCGTCAGGGGGGCGTGGGCACCCTGCTCCATGTGTTGATGGACACCATCGTCGACCACTGTTTTCCCATCGTCGACACCTATGGTGAGGCCCTCGAGGCCCTTGAAAGCGAGGCCCTCTCAAGCCATGACCCGGACGACTTGATGCTCAGGCTGCATGTGCAGCGGCGAGAGCAGAGCCTGCTGCGGCGCATGATCTGGCCCCTCAAGCCCATGCTGACTCAGTTACGTGGCCACACCTGGCCTGAAGGCAACCTCACAGCCTACTTGCAGGATGTGCACGAGCACGTGGAGCAGCTGCTCGAGCAACTCGAGCTCGATCGCGAGACGGTGGACACACTGATGGGGCTGGTCGCTCAGCAACGGGGCGAGCGGCTCAACGAAGCCATGAAGTGGCTCGCGGTGTTGTCCTCGCTCTTCATCCCCAGCAGCTTCCTCGCTGGGGTCTTCGGCATGAACTTCAAGTATATGCCCGGTGCGGACGTGAGCTGGGGGTTCTGGGGCATGCTCGGGGTGTCGGCGACGTCGATGCTGGTGATGTTGTGGGTGCTGCGCAGGCGCCGATGGATCTGAAGCGTAAAAGGTCGCCTACTCGGGGATCGTGGCGGTGAGGCAACGGAAGTACCCCTGGAGATCCACCAGCTCGGAGGCATCGACCAGGTAGGGCACCCAGCCCTCGGCGGTGAACGTCTTCACCCACTCCCGAACGTACGCGTCGCTCAGATCTTGCCACCCACGGACCTCTCTGAGCACCCCATCGAAGGTGGGCACCACCACCGCTTTCCGGCCATGGTGGTTCACCAACAAGCTGTTTGCTGGAGACAAGATGCCCAGCTCGTCATCAACGTGCTCACCCTCCATGGAGTAGATCACAGGGGGCATCATCGGCAGCCGCACAACTCGAATACCCAAGGCCTTGAGGGCCCTCGCTCTGGCGTCGAGAAAATCCCGGATCTCCGCGGTGATCATGGGCCGAGAAGCGATGGCCAGGGCCCCAAGGCGAATCTCGGGCAAGATGACCACGTCATCCTCGATGGGGAGCATGAACAGATCGATGTGCCCAGTGGCCTCCCCGGGCATTGGGGGCACCACGTGCAGGTGACGCCGAGCGACCCCGAGATGCGCAGAGACCGTCTCCAAGATCTCTTCGCGCCGTCTCATCTTGAACCCAGCTCGGGCGAGGTGGGGGTCGCTGAAGGTGTTCTGGTTGTCGTAGAGGATGTTCTCGGTCATGAAGACGTGGTCGCCCACCCGCACCAGGTTCCCGTTCTCGTGGAGCAGCGGCATCAGCTCTGGTTTGGGACCATCTTCGGGAGACCACATGGCCCGCCTGGGGTTGGTAGACAAGTAGCTCACCGCCCCGAGGCTGCCGTCAGGGCGGCGCACGCTGACGGGGCTGTAGTCCCGCATCCAGATCAACCCGGTGTCCGGGGATCCCGGCTCGTCCTCATCGACGATCTCTGCCATGACACCTTCGGAGAACGACACCACCATCTGCTCGTCGAGCAGGCTGTTCAGCGTGTACCAGAGCCCCGGGCTGAGATCCTTGAGCCCGTGGTTCACCCGCACGCCTGCCAGAGGACCGTAGTCGGGTACCGGGCCCACCCTGAAGCGCGGCGCCGGTGCTCTCTCGAGATGCGAGGCTTTCGGTGGCTCAGCGGCGGCGGTCCAGGCAAAGGCGAGGGCGGCGCAGGTCACAGAAGACATGATGTGCTTCATGAACTCCCTGAGGCTTTCTTCGGAGCTCAGAGCTCCGATTTCGTGGCGGGGTTGCCCCTTTTTCGGTTCTTTAAGATCCGAAAGGGCCCCACACGTCCGATGTGCTCAGGAGGTATCGCAATGGCCGCGCCAAGAACCTGCGCGGCGAGCGCGGTGATCTCAACGCGCTGTGTATTCAGGCAGACTTGAAGTCTTCTTTTCTCAGGTGGTGCCGCTTGAGCTTCTCGAAGAGCGACCGGGGATCCATGCCAGCGTGCTCGGCCACCTCGCCCACTCTGCCCCGGTGTTGGGTCATGAGGGCCGTGAGATAGTCGCGCTCAAGGGCGTTGAGGACTTCGGCCCGCACTGAACGCCAGGGGAGATCGACGAGGCGGGCCGGCAGATGCCCTGGGCCGTCGGGCTCGGGCTCTTGCCCAGGCTCAACGAGCTGAATCTGAAGGCCGCCAGAGAAGGCGTCGGGCAGCTCTTGGAGCGAGATCTCATCCTCGGTGCACAGGAGCACTGCCCGCTCGATTACGTTGGCGAGCTCTCGTACGTTGCCGGGCCAGTCGTAATCTCGAAGGGCCTGCATGGCCTCAGGGGTGATCTGGTCGATCTCCCGCCCCAGACGACGGCAATACTGCTCAAGGTAACGCTCGGCGAGCTCGGGGATGTCTTCTTTGCGCTCTCTGAGAGGTGGCAGCGTGAGCGAGACCACGGCGAGCCGATAGAAGAGATCGCTGCGAAACCGCCGAGCCTGAGCCTCCTCGCCGAGATCTCGGTTGGTGGCGGCGAGAATGCGCACATCGACTGGCACTTGTCGCTCGCTGCCCAGGGGCTGGATCAGCCGCTCTTGCAAAGCCCGCAGGAGTTTGGACTGCAGGTGTAGGGGCAGCTCCCCGATCTCGTCGAGGAACAACGTGCCCCCATGGGCCATCTCGAAATGCCCACGGCGGCTGCGTACGGCGCCCGTGAAGGCCCCCTTCTCGTGGCCGAACAGCTCGCTCTCCAAGATCCCTTCGGGTAAGGCGCCGCAGTTCACAGCCACGAAGGGACCACTGGCCCGGGGCCCTCCACTGTGCAGGGCCCGAGCGAGATGCTCCTTGCCCACTCCGGTCTCGCCGAGGATGAGCAGCGAGGTGTCCGAGGACACCACCCGATGCACCATGCCCATGAACTGGCGCATGACGGGACTGCGCACGCTGAAGTCTTCGAGACGCGCGTGGCCCTCTCGGCGGGCGGTGAGCCAGGCGTCAGTGCGGTGAGCCTGCACGCGATCGAGTACACCCTTGAGCGAGATCTCGAGTTTGTCCATGGGCAGCCCCTCGGGGATGACCGCGGCGCAGCCCATCTGCAACAGGGCGGCCTGAGCCTCAGCGGCGTCGGCGCCCTCGACCTCGAGCACACACACGACCTCTGGCGGATCAGGCAAGGCCCTCAGGGCCGCCACGTGGCTCAAGCGCTCAGCGAGTTCCGTGCCGACGTCAGCCACGCCTGCCCCTGGGCCCACGACGGCGATGTCCAGGGCCTCGCGAGGGGCTCGGGTGGCGATCTCCCGGGGCTTGATGCCGATGACGAAGGCGTCGTTGATCTGCAAGGCCTGCTTGACGCGATCTCTGCCCTCGCCCCGGGCCATGATCACGCCCGCTCGAACCAGCATGTACTCTGCTCCCCATAACCACAGCCTTCGGGGGCTTGTCCCCCGGTCGGAGGTCGAGGCCCGCTCGAATCTCGGAGGTTATACACCCGATCTTTCGCCTGCATTTGGGAAATCTCTTCAGCAGACGTTCTGGCACTCATCGTGCTCCTGGCCCCGCCGCCCCTCGCCCCGAGAGGGATGAAGTTCGTTCAGGAGCGCCCATGAGCCCCCAACAGACGCCTATCCGCGACACAGAGCGCGTACAGCCCGGCCACTTCGAGCCGCCAGCCCACTACTACCCTCGCACCCTCAACGCCCAGATCCACCCGCTGGTCCGGGCTTTCATGCGATTGGGCAATGACCGCGTGGCCGCCCGCTACGTGCACCTGCACCCTGAGGTCGATCCGGCTTCGATCCGCGCGGCTCTGGCCCACCGCCCCCGACACTTCCGCTGGGGCGGCGCCGATCTGTTCCACGTGGCCACCGCAGAAGGGGTGCGTCGCATCGTGGTCATCGAGACCAACTCGTGTCCTTCAGGGCAGAAGTCGATGCCCTTGATCGACGACGGTGACGAGCATGGTGGATACCGTAGGCTCATCGAGGGGGCGTTCTTGCCCATGCTCAAGCGTCGAGGGTTGCCCCAGGGGGGCCTGGCGGTGATCTATGACAAGAACTACACCGAGGCCTCGGGCTACGCCGCCGCCATGGCCGACGCCACCGGGGAGCCGGTGCACCTCGTGCCTTGCTTCGCCTCGGACCCCGATCTGCCGCTGAGGGTCACTGACGGGGTGATCCACTTTCGAGACGCCGAGGGAGCGTGGCGCCCGATCCGAGCGGCGCTGCGCTACGTGACCCAGCGCCCCTGGAGCAGGATCCCGCCCATCACCCGCACAGCGCTGATGAACCCCGTGGTGGTCTGCCTCGCTGGGGGTCGCAACAAGATGCTCGGCGCCAAGGCCTATGACCTGCACAACGCTCGGCTGCGGGACTCGGGGCTGATGATCCGCACCCCAGAGACCATCTGGGACGTATCGCTCGAAGAGGTGCCCCTGTGGGTGACGCGGCTCGGCGGGGTGGCGGTGGTGAAGGTGCCTTACAGCAACGCCGGGCAAGGGGTGTACACGCTCACCTCGAGAGAAGAGCTCGAGGCCTTCATGGCCCTGCCACACCGCTACGACCGCTTCATCGTGCAGGCCCTCATCGGCAACCACGCCTGGAGCTCCCGGGGGGTGGCGGAGCACCTGTACCACGTGGGCACGATCCCCGATCGCCACAACCACATCTACGTCTCCGACTTGCGGGTGATGGTGGGTGTGGGGGTCGAGGGCTTCTTCCCCACGGCGCTCTATGCCCGCAGGGCGCGCACGCCTCTACAGAAGCAGCCCCCCCAGGCGTACGATCACACCTCGTGGTCGGTGCTGGGCACCAACTTGTCGGTGAAGCTCGGTGACGATCAGTGGGCCTCTGAGTCAGAGCGCCTGCTGCTCATGGACAGCAGGGACTTCAACCGCCTCGGTCTCGGGGTGGACGATCTCGTAGAGGCCTACGTGCAGACGGTGCTCTCGGTGAGCGCCATCGATCACATGGCGTGTGATTTGATCAACGCCAAGGGCCGCTTCCGGGCCCGATACTTCAAGGCCCTCAACCCAGACCCGGCGCTCTCGGCGGAGATCTTGTTGCCCCCGAAGCCCATCACCGGCGGCACCCCCGCCCCTCTCTCATAGGAGCCCACCATGGCCAGCGTATCGTGTGCCGCTCACATCGAGTCGGTGAGCCATCTCGACCCCAGCCGGATACCCGCGGGCTCTTGGGCCCGTCTGTGGGTCACCTTGATGGAGGACGCCCTCTCTCGCCCCATGGCGGTGCCGGTGCTCGTGGCCCGGGGCCGCCGCCCGGGGCCCACTCTGGGCATCACCGCCGCGGTCCACGGCAACGAGGTGAACGGGATCCCCGTGATCCACAAGCTGTTCGAGCAGCTCGATCTCTCGACCCTCAAGGGCACCCTCGTGGGGGTGCCGGTGATGAACGTGCCCGGCTACCTGAACCAGCAGCGCCGCTTCACCGAAGGCGCAGATCTCAACAAGATCTTCCCCGGTCGCCCCGAGGGGCCCTCGGCGCAGGCCTACGCGCATCACTTCCTGGATCGGGTGGGGCACTGCTTCGACTATTTGATCGACCTGCACACCGCGAGCTTCGGCCGGGCGAACAGCTTGTACGTGCGGGCGGACATGACTGACCCGCAGGTGGCTCAGATGGCCTACCTGATCCGGCCCCAAATCATCGTGCACAAACCCGCCGCCGACGGCACGCTCCGGGGCAGCCTCACCGAGCGCAAGGTGCCGGCCATCACCGTGGAGATCGGGGATCCGCTGAGGTTCCAGCCCAACTTCATCCGCACCAGCCTGATCGGGGTGAAGGCGGTGCTCGCCCACCTGAAGATGCTGCCCAAGCGCAAGCAGCCCGCCTTGGGCCCCCCACCGGTGCTCTGCGAGCGCTCGTACTGGATCAGGACCGACGCAGGGGGCTTGTTGGAGGTGCACCCCAAGCTGGCGCAGCCTCTAGACGCGGGCGAGCCCATCGCCCAAATGCGGGACATCTTCGGGGCCCTCACGGCGGCGTATCACGCCCCAGAGGCCGGCGTGGTGGTGGGCCGCTCGGTGAACCCCATCGCCCAGACAGGTGATCGGGTGTTGCACCTGGGCGTCGAGGCCCGCGCGGACGACGATCGCTTCGTGAGACGCTGATCTGCGATGCGACGCAGCGAAGTGTACAGCTAGCTCCTATCTCTACCGATGTTGTGATACATGTCAGACGACGAGGGTGACGCAGCGTATATCTATCTGCGTCTATTGATGGGGAGGCCTCTCATATGTTCAGGCATCTGTTTTCTTATGTGTGTGTTGGGCTCATATCGAGCCAACTGACAGGGTGTATCCAAGATCAGCGCGCCCGAGATCTCGACGAGCCCGCGCCGCAGGGCAGCGTACCCGGCGACGAGGCCCCACCGGGCGCCTCTGATGCAGGCGCTCCAGGGCAAACAGATCCAGATCCGGGCGCGCCGAGGCCACCGGCGCCAGAGGCAGACGCGGGCCGCGGCGCCCCTGTGCCAGACTGCGGCCCCGACGCCTTCTATACAGGTGACACCTGCGCAGCGCTCACCGTGTGTGACGCCGCGGAGTTCGAGTCCGCAGCGCCCACCGCCACCTCAGACCGGCGGTGCACGCCGCTGACCGTGTGCGACGAGGGTGAGGTGGAGTCCACACCACCCACCGCCACCTCTGATCGGGTGTGCATCGAGGCCGGCTTCACCCGCGTCGTCGCTGGCCCCACCCACACCTGCGCCCTCGACAAGAGGCGTCGCGCCGTGTGCTGGGGTGAGAACGGGCACGGCGAGAGCAGCCCGCCGCGGTACCTGCCCCCCCTCGTCGATCTCGCCCTCGGCCCTGGCTTCACCTGTGGCCTCGACGCCGACAACAAGGTGCTCTGTTGGGGCTCGAACTGGGCCAACCAGCTCGTCAAGCCAGAAGAGAGCCGGTGGGACATCACCCAGCTCACCGCCCACGGCGAGCACGCCTGCGCCCTCGACCAGACAGGGCAGGCCACGTGCTGGGGAATCAACCCGTACTTTCACGTGCCCCCACCGATGAGCGCCCGAGGCGAGATCGCTCAGATCTCCGCAGGGCGAGTACACATCTGCGCCCTCAGCGAGGCAGGCCGCGTCACGTGTTGGGGTGATGGTGCTTATGATGAAGGCTATCAGCGTGATGCGCTCCCCGATCTCGTGGCGATCTCCTCCGGCGGCGCCCACACCTGCGCCATCGACACTGAAGGTCAGCCTGTCTGTTGGGGCGACAACACGTGGGGTCAGAGCGCGCCCCCAGAGGATCTGCCCCCTCTCACGCAGATCATCGCCGGTGGAGAGCACACCTGCGCCCTCGACGTCGAGGGTCGCACCACCTGCTGGGGCGACAACACATGGGGTCAGAGTGCGCCCCCAGAAGGCCTGCAGCTCACTCAGCTCACAGCGGGCGACGCGCACACCTGCGCCCTCGACCCAACCGAGGAGATCGTCTGTTGGGGTGCACCCGAGGCCGCCGAGGTGAGCCCCCTAGCACCTCTGCCGCGGTTCACCGGGATCGACGTAGGCAGCGCCTATGTGTGTGGGATCGACGAGCAGGGCGACGTCACCTGCCTGGGCACCCGGACACGCAACTTCGTCTCTCCACCTGACGATCTGCCGCCGCTCACAGCGATCTCCACCGGCATCTATCATAGCTGCGGCGTCGACCTCGGCGGTCAGGTCCTCTGCTGGGGTGACAGCGCATCTGATCGGTTGAACGTGCCCGCGGGGCTCGACGCAGTGGTACAGCTCGAGAGCAACGCAGGGACCACGTGCGCCCGCGACGCCGACGGCGCTGTCGAGTGTTGGGGGGTCGGCGGCCTGGGGGCCCCCGAGGGCTTGCCGCCACTCTCGGATATGTCCGTGGGGGACGCACACATCTGCGGTCTGGACACAGAGGGCCAAGTGCACTGCTGGGGGCAAGGGCCACAGGCAGAGGTGCCAGAAGAGGCCCAGGGCCCGGGGCACCTTCAAATCACCACGGGCTCGACGCACAGCTGCGTGGTCAAAGCCAGCGGGGAGGTCTACTGTTGGGGCGAGTCTGGCAGGTCTACACGGCATCTGCGCCCGCCCTCTCGCCTCTCCGATGTCGTCCAACTCGACAGCAAAGACTACAACAACTGCGTCCTCGACTCAGGGGGTGAGGTGGAGTGCTGGGGCAACAACCAGAACTGGAGAGTTGAGCACGACTTCGACACCTTCGGGGTGCTGGTGAGCATCCCGCCCATCACCCACATCTCCGTGGGCTCGGACTTTGCGTGCGGGCTCGACGCCGAGGGGCAACTGTACTGCCGCGGCGCCATAAGACGCTGAGGAACACTCAGAACGTGTAGCTCAGCGAGGCCCGCACCGGCAGGCCGGCGATGATGTTCCTGGCCCGTACTGGCACGTCGGTGCCCACCGAGATGCCGAAGCTGTCCACCACACGGCCATAGAGCTCGGCACCCACCGAGGTGTGGGTCACCCCCTGGCCCAGCCCGCTGAACCCGCGGCCGGCCTCTTCGTCGGAAGCGAAGGACTCCAGGCCGTGCAGGCGAGTGAGCAGCCAGAAGCGATCCCAGCCGGGGCGGGCGATCTGGCTGCCGAGCTCGAGGCGGTATCGGATGCCGTCGTCGATGCCCTCGCCGCGGATGGCGTAGCCGAGCTCGCCCACGACATAGTGCCGCAGGGGCCATGGGCCGCCACCGAAACCGTAGCCGGCGATGATGCGGGGCTCGTAGTCCACCTCGCCGTCCCCCGTGGGCAGCAGGCGGGCGATGTCGTCGGCGACCGGGTCGTCACCTTCAGCGTCGGGGCGCTCGTCACCGGTGGGCAGGCCCACCACCAGACCCGCGGAGAGCTTGATGGGGCCATCTTGCAACAGCCCGACCCACAACCCCGCCTGCAGATCACCTGTACCTTCGGTGGCCCCCTGACCCTCGAGCTCGTTGCGGCGGAACACCTCGCCGCTGAAAGTCAGTTGCAGGCGTTTGTCGATGAGTCCGGCCTCGGCATAGAGGTTCACCGAAGACTGTGTATACGTGCTGGCGATGTCCTGGACCGACTTGTCGGGGGCGTAGAATTGATCGCCGGTGAGGTTGGTGAAGCTGGTGTTTACGTAGATCTCACCTGCGGGTCGGATCCAGGCCTGGGCATGGGCAATGCTGCTCAGAGCCCCGAGGGTGAGGGTGCAGGCCACAGCGGTCGTCAACAGTTGGGCGAGACGCATTACTCCACCTCCTCCAGGATGGCCCGGGCCATCTCGATGCCGAATGGTTTGCAGTAGACCCAGGCCACGCGGCGGCCTTCTGGATCAGTGGGGATCTCGTGAATCTGGGCGCCAGTGACCCGGTCGAGGCGGGTGATCTCGATGTCGCCGGCGGCGGCGCTCAAGCTCGAACCGAGGGACTCGCGGCTGCTGATGACCAGCGTGGGGCCAGGCAAATCTGCGGTCCTGAAGTCGTCGCTCAGCTCGAACTCGTAGTTGCCGTCGGCGCGCTGAATCAACAGCACTTCACCGCCGGCGGCATAGTCGCTCCGGCCTTCCCAAGTACCCCGGGCGACGACGATGTCTTCTGCGGGGGTTTCGTCTTCGCCCCCCTCACCCTCTGAGCCCTCGCCGGGGCCTTCGGCCAGCGACTCTCCTGGTGGATCCGCCTGAGGCGCTGGGGGGCTCTCCGGTGTCACGGGGGCGCGCTCCTCGGCGCTCCTGAGGTCCTCGAATGATGCATCACACCCCGCGCTCAGGGCGCACACCGCCATCGCCATCATTGGCCAACGCATAAAGCAACTCCTCGAAATAACAGTGAATGCTGTGCTCGAGTGGGGATACGCCTCTTGCACGGGGCCGTTACGGGCTTTTCATCGCAATGATTCGAACAGACTGTTTCCCCAGATGGGATAATCGAGGGGAACCAGACGCTCTTCGAGGGCTGTGATACCGTGCCTCGAACCCACCACCTCGAGAGCCTCCGTGTCGCTGAAACTTCGCCTCGAAGGCACCCACGCCGAGCCCGTGCCGTATCACGGCGCCCTGATCACCCTCGGCCGCGCCCAGGGCAACGATCTCGTCATCGCCGATCCGCGCATTTCCAGTCGACATGGGCGGCTCGTACGACGGGGCGAAGGCTATGTGTACGAGGATCTCGGCTCTCGCAACGGCTCGGAGATCAGGCGAGCTGATGGCGCCCGTACCATCGCCGAGCCCAACCTGCCGTGCACCATCAGTGCAGGTGACCAGCTCTGCCTCGGAGATCGCGACGCGCCGGTGATCGTCACCGTGATCGACGCCCCCGAATCAGCCCCGGCGCGCCCCGCAGATGGTGGCACCGTGGTGGCCCGACGGGCGCTGCTCAGCCCCGAATCCACCCTCGTAGATGCAGTGGACGTCGGCGCGCTCAAGGCCTTGTTCAGCCTGATTCACCAGGTGAGCGGCCTCGATGATCCCCACGCCGTCATCACCCGTATCTCACAGGCGACGCTCGAGCGGTTTCCCCAAGCCAACGCCGTCACAGTGGAGCTTGCCGATGGCGAAAACTCGTTCACCGTGGCCTTCACCGAGAGCCGGGACGACCGTCCGGCCATGCCCTGCAGCGCCACGCTGAGACAACGCACGCTCGAGAGCAGAGAGGCCATCACCTATCTACCCGGTGTCGACCCCACCTCGGGGAGTATGCTGGGCCTCGCCGGTGCCGCGCTGGTGCCTCTCGTGACGGGCGACGCCATCGTGGGTGTGTTGCACGTGCAGAGCCGGCGACGGCCGTTCAGCGAGGCAGATCTGAGCTGGTTGAGCGTGGTGGGCACTCATCTCTCGGCGAGCATCACCGCCGCTCAGCGAGCTCGGGCCCTCAAAGACGAAAACCAGGCCCTCAAGGCCGACTCGGCGCGCCCGATCATCGGTGAGAGCCCGGCCCTGCAGCAGGCCCTGCACCAGCTCACTCGGGTGGGCCGCACCGACACCACGGTCCTCGTCACCGGGGAGACAGGCACTGGGAAAGAGCTCGCAGCCCGCCACGTGCACCACCACAGCAAGCGCGCCAGCAAGCCATTCTGCGCCATCAACTGCGGGGCCCTGCCGGAGAATTTGCTGGAGAGCGAGCTGTTCGGTCATGTGAAGGGCGCCTTTACCGGCGCCGATCGCGACCGCAAGGGGCTCTTCGAGTCGGCGAGCGGCGGCACCGTGTTCCTCGACGAGATCGGCGAGATCTCCACAGCGGTACAGGTGCGATTACTACGGGTGTTGCAAGAGAAAGAGGTACAGCCCGTGGGCAGCCGGTCGCCCCGGGCCATCGACGTGCGCATCGTCGCCGCCACCAACCGTGACCTGCAGGCAGAGGTCGGCGCCGGGCGGTTCCGGGAAGACCTCTACTATCGACTGGCCATCTTCCCCGTGAAGCTGCCGCCCCTGCGCGATCGCGCCGGTGACGTGGAGCGCCTCGCCGAGCGTTTCCGCGAGCTCGCCTGTGCTCGACACGACACGTGGCTCGCCGGGTTCAGCCCCGAGGCCATGGCAGCCCTCACCGCCTACACATGGCCCGGCAACGTGCGCCAGCTCGAGCACGAGATCGAGCGCGCGGTCATCCTCGCCGGTGGCGGCCGCTTCATCGGTCTCGGCGATCTCAGCCCGCAGATCTCCGGCCAGCAGCCCATGGCAGCCCCCGCCTCCGAAGCGGGCTCCGGCACGCTGCACGGCCTCATGGATGCCTACGAAGAACGCCTGATCCGGGCCCGCCTCGATCAGCATGGCGGCAACCGCACCCGCACCGCCCAGGATCTGGGCATCAGCCGACAGGCCTTGCAGGCGAAGCTGGCCCGCTGGCGCAAGCGGGACACCGCAGAGTAAAGGCGCACACCTGCCCGACCATCTGAAGGCCTCTACGCCTGTGGAGCTGATGCAACCTGTTCCAGCAGGCGGTCTCCCCTGACCCACCTCATTCACCCACCTCATAGAGCCCCCTCCACATCAACCCGTTGTCATACAAGATGTGTATGCGATGAGGGATTGATGGCCCATGTACCGACTCACAGCAAAACAGATGCTCTGTGCGACAGCCCTGCTCGTGGGCTGCGAGGCTACGGATTTGGGCTCACGGGAGGTGGGCCCCACAGACCCTGTGGAGGATGTGGGCATCTCCGAAGTAGGCCTGGGGGACGAAGGGACAGTGCAGCGCGCTGATCTCGACGGTGGCGTCGGCATCGAGATTGATGCAGGGCCGCCGCCTCCATGGGTGCTGACCGGGCACCTCGACGACGCAGCCCCTGGCACCGAGCTCGTGGCCTTCAGCGCTGATCAGCTGCCCTTCCGCGCGCCCTTCGATGCCGAGGGTCTCGTGGCCATCGAAGTGCCTGGCGGGCACGCGTACAGCTTCTATGTCTTCAATGGCGATGCCTTTGTCTCCGCGCTGATGTTCTCGGTCTCAGTCGACACCGCCGCCATCGGTCCGGTCTTGGTGCTGCCCCTCGACGCTCGAGCGGGCCTCGGCTCATCTTCGCGTGATCCAGCGGCGCCGAGAGCAGGCCTCGGCTCATCGAGCAAGCACCATGAAGGTCTGGCCACCTCTGTCGATGCTCTCTCGGGTGTACAGCTCGACTTTGGGGGCTTCACCCTCGAGGGCGCCCTCGCTCAGGTCGAGCACAACCCCAACGCTCAAATCGACTCTGATCTCGACGGCGTGATCAACATCGATGATTCGGATGCGGACAACAACGGTGTAGACGATGTGCTGGAGATGGGTGGAGATCCGCTGCGCCCAGGCATGGATCTGCCTTTCTTCACCTATTGCGTCCGGCCCATGCCCCTCGCCGACGGCGTATATCGACATGAGACGCCAGACCTCTGGATGACCCAGCGCATCTCTCCGGCCTCTCTCCTCGATGGACACATATTCCTGGCCCACCCCGACGGTCGGCAGGTCGGAGCGGATGCGTTGCTGCTCGACGATGGGCATCGGATACGCCTGTTGCCCAGGGCACCTCTCGATTTCGACGGCCAGTATGTACTCGTCGTGGACGAACGACTCGAAGATGCTGACGGGCGTGCCATCGGACGACGGCTCGAAGTGCCCTTCCAGGTCGAGCCCGAGGTGCCAGTGGGTGAGGCAGGTGCCACCGCCGTGCGGGTGCGCCGAGCCCACCCCCGACACGACGAGATCGGTGTGTCCGTACACAGTGAGGTACAGGTGCAATTCAATCGCCCTGTATCCGCCCCGAGTCTGCAAGATCGATTCGAGCTGCTCGACCCTGAGGGCGTGGCTGTTGAAGGTCAGGTGAGCATGCATCGTGCAGGATTCGAGCTTCGGTTCACCCCCAACGCCCCCTTGTCTCCCACGACTCGATACACAGTGGAGCTCGCCTCCGGCATCACCTCCATCGGAGGCCTGGTGCTGGACACCCCAGTTCAGCTGGCCTTCACGACGGGCACCGGCGAAGCCCCTGAGCGTCTGGAGCTGCCGGTGGACGCGGACGGCGACGGCGAGCCCGATGCCCCACCATGCGAGCCTGTCGCCGAGGTCTGTGATGGCCTCGACGACGACTGCGATGGTCGCATTGACGAAGGTTTCGACGTCGGTAGTGCCTGTGAAGTGGGCCGAGGCGAATGCATCGCCTACGGCGCACGCATCTGCACGCCTGAGGGTGACGCTGCCTGCTCGGTACAGCCCCTGCCCACCTCAGAAGAGGTGTGTAATGGCCTGGACGACGACTGTGACGGCAACGTCGATGAGACCCTCTCTGAGGAGGGCCAACCCTGTGCATCTGATGCAGCAGGGGCATGCAACCCAGGCCTCTGGGTATGTGAGGGCGCTCAAGGGCTCCTCTGTGCACCCATCATCACTCCAGGGACTCAAGCAGAGTCATGTGACGACAGCGATGAAGACTGCGATGGCGCCGTTGACGAAGACTTCGATGTTGGTGGTGATTGCAGTGCAGGCGAAGGCGCCTGTCGCGCAGAGGGTCGTATCACCTGCCATCCCGAGGGACACGCAGTGTGTACCGCGATCCCCGGCCAGCCCGTGGTGGAGACGTGCAACGGCATCGACGATGACTGTGACGGCACCATCGACGAGACGCTGACCCGCACCTGCGGCTCCGACACTGGTCCCTGCGAGCAGGGTGTTCAGACCTGTGACGCAGGCGAATGGGGTGCATGTGTCGGCGAGGTGGCCCCCGCCGTGGAAACGTGCGACAGCATCGACAATGACTGTGATGGTCTCGTAGACGAGGGCAGCGCCTGCAGCGAATACATGGCCAGCAAGTGTCGTGTGTGGATGGGACACAGCGCCAACAGCAATGATGTGGGCAATGCAGTGCCCGACATGGGCGACTGTCAGGGTGCGGACTTCGATGCCAGTGGCAACACGCGCTGCACCAGCACCCGTGGTGATCGGCTGTTCCGTACCATGAGCCTCACGGGGCCCTTGGGGGGTGGGAGCAGAGGCGACTCAGTCTCCGTCGCCTGGACCTGTGAAGACGCAGAGCTGCCCGAGACCGCCGCCTGGTTGCAAGACCACTGCGCGGTCTACCTCGGCCACGCCGACTTGTGGCTGGGACACTGGAACGAGGGCCTGGGCGACTGGGAGACCTGCTTCGATCAGCCCACCGACAACAGCGGCTCGATTCGGTGCACATCCTCGGGCTTTGACGGCCAGTTCCGCCCGTTCAGCCTGCCAGGCGCCGTCGACGACAACGATCGCTTTGGCATCGCCTTCCGCTGCGTTGACGGAGATGATCCCGAGCGCGCCGCTGCCGCCACCAGCGCTGTAAAGGTGTTCCTGGCCTTTGATCACGAGGGCCATGCGAACCTGAACGATGGTCAGAACAGTTGGGGTGACTGCCCCGCGGTAGATGTGGACGAAGAGGGCACTACCGTCTGTGCCTCCTCTGGCGCCGATGGGCTGTTTCACAGCTTCCCCACTGTGCAACGCGACATCGACGCCCACGACGAGTTCGGCATCGCCCTGCTGCCCTTTGATGCCGCGTCGGGCACCCTCGGCGCCCTCGGCGTCGCCGACAACCAGGGTTGTGATCCCGGTGATCAAGAGGTGTGTGACGGCGTGGACAACGACTGCGATGGCAACAGTGACGAGGGCTTCGATGTCGGTGCTGAGTGCTTTGCGGGTGAAGGGGCGTGTCGAGCGTCAGGGCGCATGACATGTCACCCCGATGGTACGGCCGTCTGCACCGCAACCCCCGGCGTGCCCTCCAATGAGACGTGCAACGGGGAGGACGACGACTGCGACGGCAGTATCGACGAAGGCCAGGTGTGCGGTGCTTATATGTCGCAGCACTGCCGCTTCTGGCTCGCTCAGGTGAACAACACTTACCAGGGGACCATCGAGCAGCTGGAGCAAAACAACTGGGACAACTGCTTCGCCGCTGGCGCCGACGCCGAAGGGATGACGCGCTGTGCCTCCACTCGGGGAGACGGCCTCTTCAGAGAGATGACCGTCTCCGGCACCCTGAGCGAGGGAGACCACCTGGGCGTGGCGTTTACCTGCGCCGACGATGCTCAGCCTGAGCTCGCCGCATGGTTCCAATCGCGTTGCAAAGTCTACGTGGGCCACGCCACGGACGATCAAGGCCTTAACGACTCCACCTTCTGGGGCACATGCCCCGGCACCGACGTGGATGTCACTGGAGACGCTCGGTGTGTCTCCTCCGGCGGGGACGGACGCTTCCACGCCTTCCCGCTGGCGGGGGCCGCCAATGCAGACGTCGACAACGATGACGATCTGGGCATTGCCTTTATCTGTGAAGACGACGAAGCGCCCCAACGCGCCCGCTCCGCGAACGAGTCCGTCGAGCTGTATCTGGGCTGGAGCAGAGAGGACAGCTTCTCAGATGGTGACGCCACCATGGGCGACTGCCCTGGCAGCGATCTCGACAATGACAGCTACACCCGCTGTGCCAGTACACGAGGCGCCACCGGGCGCTTCTACAAAATTGATGTCAGACACGACTTCGAAGAAGGCAGCCACCGCTTTGGCATCGGGCTGAAGGCCTTCCAGTGATTTGACCCACCCTCCAACCCACCCTTTTCAGGGCATTGGTGGCCTGCCCGCTTTCTGTGCCGACCTCTCGATTTGGGGCTTTGGCACATGCGCTCATCTACATTCATCTGGAGCACCCTGCTCGCTGTCGTCCTGTTCGCCTGTGAGGCAACAGATCAGGGCAGGCAAGAAGCAGGCATACGGCATGAAGCAGGCATGTCGGACACAGGCCTCTTCGACGAGGGTGTGCCTCAGAGGGCCGACCTCGATGGTGGGGTCAACATCGATCTCGATGCAGGACCGCCACCTCCGTGGGTGATCCGGGCGCAGCTTCCGGAGGGCTCCCCCAGCATGGAGCTGGTGGCTTTCTGCGCCGACTTCGAGCCACTCACTGCACCTTTCGACGCCGAAGGGCAGGTGGCGCTGGAACTCCCCGGTGGGCACAGCTACAGCCTGTACCTCTTCAATGAAGACAGCTTTGTCTCGGCCTTGATGTTCCCCATTTCTGTCGAGACCACCGCTCTTTCTCCGCGATTGGTGCTCCCCCTCGACGCTCGGGCTGGCCTTGGTTCTTCGTCGCGAGATCCTGCAGCACCACGCTCTGGCTTGGGCTCTTCGAGCAGAGTCTTCGGCATGCAGATCGACGCTCTCGATGGTGACGGTGTGCCCCTCGAACTCGGTGGCTTGACCCCCAACGGCGCCATCTGCAACACCGAGAACAACCCCAACGAGATGATCGACTCGGACCTCGACGGGATCCCCAACAGTGAAGACGCCGATGCAGATGGTGATGGCATAGACGACAGCCTCGAGGTTGAAGAGCAGACGCTTCCACCGGACAGTGACGCGCTGCCTTTCTTCCCACACCAGATTTGCCCACTGCCCATGCAGATGGGGGTGACCCAATCGATCACACCCGAGGTCGAGTTCACCCACCCCCTCTCGAAGGAGAGCATCCTCAGGGGAGACATCCAGCTGTTCGATCTCGAGCGCCAAGTGCAGATCCCGACCAGGATTCAGCTGCTCGACGATGGTCGGCACGCACGCCTCTGGCCTCAGACGAGCCTGCGCCACGAAGGGCGCTACGCGTTGCTGCTCGACGAAGCCCTGGAGGACACTCGGGGCCGCCCTCTCGGCCGCACTCTGCTCTCGACGTTCCAGATCGAAGGCGAGTTCCCTGTGGCAGAGGCGGATGCCGAGTCTCTCAGGCCCGTGAGCATTTCTCCCCAACACGAGCAGACAGGCGTCGCCCTCGATGTGGTCATCACCATTCGGTTCAACCAGCCTGTGCCCGACGAGGGCGTCGAAGATCACCTGCAGCTGCTCGATCCAGACGGAGAGCCTGTCCCAGGGCGCGCCGAGTTTGCCCATGAAGGGCTCGAGCTCAGGTGGACCCCCACTGAGCGCCTGGCGCCAGCCACTCAGTACTCTTTTGCTCTGAGGCCCCCCCTCCAATCCCTCGGTGGTCTCGAGCTCGAAGACATCGTCCTCTTCCGTTTCACCACTGAAGAGGGCGCCCCCACCGAGGTCATCGACCAGCCAGTGGACAGTGATGGCGATGGTGAGCCGGATACACCCCTGTGCACCCCGACACCTGAGCGATGCGACAACGTGGACAATGACTGTGATGCCCGCGTGGACGAGGGCTTTGGGCTGGGTGCAGCGTGTGAAGCGGGGCAGGGTGAGTGCCTGTCCTTTGGGGTCGTGGCCTGTACGCCAGAGGGCGAATCAGCCTGTGACGCCACGCCGGGGGTACCTTCTGAAGAGGTGTGCAACGGCCTCGACGACGACTGCAATGGCCTCACTGATGATGAGCTGCCGGGGCTCGATGAAGAGTGTGTCGCGGATGCTGCTGGCGTTTGCGCCCAGGGTCGAACCCGCTGTGAAGGCGCTCAGGGCATGGTGTGCGTGCCTCAATTGAGCCCCGGAGAACTCGAAGAGACGTGCAACGGTGAGGACGATGACTGCGACAGCTTCACCGACGAGCGATTGGTGCAGACATGCTACGGCGGCCCGGAAGGCACAGCGGGCGTAGGCAGATGCCTCGCAGGTGTGAGCACCTGTGCTTCGGGCGAGTGGGGCGGCTGCGAGGGTGAGGTCAAGCCAGGGCCCGAAGCCTGCAACGCCATAGATGACGACTGTGACGGCCACACCGACGAGGACTTCCCTCAGCTGGGCGAAAGCTGCGCAGTGGGTGTAGGCGGCTGCCTCAACCCTGACGGTATCTTCATCTGCAACCCCGACGGTGGGGCTCAATGTGAAGGTGCCCCTGGAGATCCTTCAGAAGAGCAGTGCAACAACATCGATGACGACTGTGATGGCAACACCGACGAAGGCCTGAGCCGCACCTGTGGCGCTGACACTGGCCTGTGTCAGACGGGGCTCGAGACGTGTAACGCCGGCGACTGGGGTGAATGTGAAGGTGCAGTGACGCCATCACCTGAGTTGTGTGACGGCGTAGACAATGACTGTGACGGTCATACCGACGAGGAGTTCCTCGAACTCGGCCAGCACTGCTCCGTAGGTACAGGGGCCTGCACCACCGAGAGTGTGTGGACCTGTGACGACACGGGCACTGGGCTGACCTGTGATGTTGCCCCTGCTCAAGCCACCGAAGAAGTCTGCGACGACATCGACAACGACTGTGACGGCAACACCGATGAGACCCTCACTCGCCCCTGTGGCTCCACCGTCGGCGCGTGCACCGAGGGCACCGAAACCTGTGATGCCGGTGAATGGGGTCTCTGCCAGGGTGCAACCGACCCCACCGAAGAGGCCTGCGATGGGGTCGACAATGACTGTGACGGCGAAATCGACGAGGGCGCAGTCTGTGGCACATATGCCGCCACCCACTGTCGTGTCTGGATGGGCCATGCCGACGAGCGCCCCGATCTCAACGACCAGGTCCTCCCGGACTTCGGCGATTGCATGGGCGCCGAGCAAGATGTCGAGGGCCATGTGCGCTGCACCAGCACCCGAAACGACTCGCTCTTCCGCACCCTCAACCTCGAGTCCGGCCTTGGCGCCAGCGACAACTTCACCGTCGCCTTCACCTGCGCCGACGACGAGACCCCCGAGGTCGCCGCCTGGATGCAGAGCCACTGTGCCCTCTACCTCGGTCACGCCGACAACAACATCGGCGCCCCCCTCGACGGCGCAGATGCCTGGGGCCCCTGCCCTGAAAGCCTCTCTGGTGATGCTGATGGCCTGCGGTGCACCTCCTCGGGCTTCGATGGCCAGTTCCGCCCCATCCGCCTGTCTGGCTATGTCGACGAGCAGGATGACTTCGCCGTGGCCTTCATCTGTCGTGACGATGACACCCCCAGCCGCGCCCGCAACACCGCGAGTGCCGTGGAGATCATTCTGGGGTGGGAGACAGAGGGTGATGATGTGGTGCACGACGGCCTCGCGGTCTGGGGTGACTGCCCTGCCTCACCCCAGGACAACGACGGCCTCACGCGCTGTGTCTCCACTGCAGGTGACCAACGCTTTCACACCCTCCGCGTCGAATCGGGCTCTGAAGACCGCAACGAGATGGGCATCGCCCTGCGGCCCCTGGGCGCCCCCATCGTCGGCCCTGTAGTGCCTGGCCCTGGCGCATGTGATCCCGGCGGGGTGGAGGCGTGCAACGGCGAGGACGATGACTGTGACGGGATCGTCGACGAGGGCTACCCACAGCTCGGTGATGCCTGCTCTGCAGGCGTCGGCACGTGCGCCGCGGAAGGCACCCTGGTGTGCAACCCCACTGGCGATGGCATCCTGTGCGATGTCACCCCGGGCGAGCCGGGCGAGGAGGTGTGCAATGGCCTCGACGACGACTGCGACGGCGGCACCGACGAAAGCCTCTCCAGATCGTGCTTCAGCGGCCCTGAGGGCAGCGACGGCCAGGGCCCGTGTGTCGCCGGCCTCGAGGTATGCAGCGATGGTGCATGGGGCGCTTGTGAAGGTGAGGTGCTCCCTCAAAACGAGCGCTGCGACTTCACGGACAACGACTGTGATGGCTTTGTGGACGAAGACTACCCGCAACTCGGCCAGCAATGCTCTGAGGGCGTGGGCGCCTGTGTCTCAGTGGGTGACTGGTCCTGTCATGTCGATGGCGATCTCTACTGCGATGCCCCGCTCATCGCCCCCGGCGAAGAGGTATGCAACGCCATCGACGATGACTGTGATGGTCAGGTCGACGAGGGCGCCACGTGTGGCGACTACATCGCCGAGCACTGCCGGGTCTGGCTTGGACAGGCAGAGCAGCTGGCTCTGGGCAACAATCCCCGTGACAGCTTCGGTGATTGTATGGCTGAGCCATTCGACACCACGGGCAACGACCGGTGTACTTCGACCCGTGGCGACAGCCTGTTCCGCACCATGGGCATCACTGGCGGTTTGGGCTTCATGGCAGAGATGGGCGTGGCCTTCACCTGTGAAGATCCCACCAACCCACCCCTCGCGGCCTACTTCCAGGCTCGATGTGCCGTGTTCCTCGGCCACGGCGACAACAACCTCGCCGATGGGAAGGATGGCGATCCGGATTGGGGCCCCTGCCCCGAAAGCCTCTCTGGTGAGGCAGAGGACCTGCGGTGTACCTCCTCGGGCTTCGACGGTCGCTTCCGGCCCATGTCGCTCGTGGGTGGCGTCGACGAGAACGACGACTTTGGTGTGGCCTTCGTCTGCGCAGACTTCATTCAGCCCGAGCGCGCAGCGGGTGCCGCCGGTGCGGTGGAGGTCATTCTCGGCTGGGAAGAGAACGGACCAGGCACCCTCCGGGATGGCCAGCCGACATGGGGCAATTGCCCAGAGAATTTCTTTGGTGACGTGAGTGAAGGCACCCAGTGTGTCTCCACTGCCGGCGATCAGCACTTCCATCTCTTGAGCCTCACCGCCGTCGCCAACGACACACGTGAGTTCGGCATCGCCCTGCGGGCCATCGGCGCCCCTCTGGCAGGATCCGACAACCCCGGGTGTGATCCCAACGATCCCGATCTGTGCAACGGTCTCGACGATGACTGTGACGGCAACACCGACGAAGACTTCGCCGCTCAGCTCGGTGATCCATGTGATGCCGGGGTCGGCGCCTGCAGAGTGGAGGGCGCCTACATATGTGATCCCGAAGACGCCACCCAGGTCATCTGTAATGTGAGCCCAGAAGGGGCCACCGAAGAAGTCTGTGATCTCGAAGACAACGACTGTGACGGCAATGTCGACGAGCACTTGGACCAAACATGCGGCAGCGACGTGGGCGCCTGTGTTTCGGGGGTCAGCTCATGTGTGAACGGGGCCCGCACCGCGTGCATCGGCGAGGTGGTCCCGCGGCCCGAAGCCTGCGACAACATCGACACCGACTGTGACGGCAATGTCGACGAAGATGTGCCGACACAGCAGTGCGACAACTCCGTGGGTGCCTGTGAAAGCATTGGCACGGTCCACTGTGTCGCCGGGGTGCTGGAGTGCGACGCCCCGGTCGTCGAACCCCAAAACGAGAGCTGTAATGGTCAGGACGATGACTGCGACGGCAACACCGATGAGGGTTTCACGGACTGGCTGGGTCTCCCCTGTACTCAGGGCATCGGCGCATGCATGCGCGAGGGCACATATGTCTGCTCACCCGACGGCAACGATGTCCTGTGCGGCGCAGTGCCCGGTGACCCCTCAGAAGAGGTGTGCAACGAGCTCGACGATGACTGTGACGGACCTGTCGACGAAGACATCGAGTCTCAGCCTTGCACAAACGGTGATCCGCACTGCCCCACTCAAGGGATGACGTACTGTGAGCTGGGCAACACACTCTGTGATGCGCCACCGCCCGAGATAAATGAAGAGATGTGCAATGGTGCCGACGACGACTGTGATGGTGTCGTGGACGAGGGCTCCACATGTTGTTCACCGACCTGGGGCAACTGTGATGGCCGACTGGACACAGGCCTCAACGGCTGTGAGACGAGCTACCTCAATGACGCCAATCACTGTGGCGGCTGTGACATCAAGTGTGGAGCGCTCCAACAATGCTCTCTCGGGGAATGTGTAGCTGAGTAAGGGGGAGAGGTAACGCCCCTCTGATCGAGATGAACACATGAGGGCGCGCACCTATCCCCTTGTGCGTGCGCTCAATTCACAACCTCTCCTCTGCAGGGCATACTGCACACACCTCACTTGCCTGATGAGACCCCCCTGTGGTCCGCTCCCCCAATGTCGAACGCACCCCACCAACTCGGCCCGTACGAGATCCTCGACACCATCGCCCTGGGTGGCATGGGCGAGGTGTTCCTCGCCCGACTGCAACGGGCGGCGGGGTTCGAGAAACGGGTGGCGGTCAAACGCACTCGGCCCGAGCTCGCTGGTGATCCGGCCTTCGTGGCGCAGTTCGAGCGCGAGGCCCGCATCGCTGCGGCGCTCAACCATCGCCACATCGTGCAAATCTTCGACTTCGGTCGCGCCCCCGAGGGGGCCTGGATCGCCATGGAGTTCGTGCATGGCCTCGACCTCAAGGCGGTTCTCGACGCCGAGAGCACCCTGCCTCCAGGGCTCGTGGTCGAGATCGGCCTCGCCTGTGCCCGAGGTCTGGACTATGCCCACCGCGCCCTGGGGCCAGACGGGCAACCGCTGCGGCTGATCCACCGCGACATCTCACCCCACAACGTGCTGTTGTCGTACGAGGGTGACATCAAACTCGCAGACTTTGGCCTGGCTCAGCCCACCACGATGTCGATCGACGACGGTCGCCTCGAAGGGAAGCTGGGGTACATGAGCCCCGAGCAGGCCCACGGTCAGTCTCTTGATCCACGCAGCGATCTGTTCTCGCTGGGCGTGGTGCTCTACGAGGCGCTCACGGGCCTGCGCGCCTTTCACGGCCCCGATGGCCCGGAAGCGATCCTCGAGCGCGCCCGCTCGGGACGCCCCCAAGCCCCGCTGGATCCTGACGAGACTCGGCGGCCAGCACCACTCTGCAGGGTGATCGACACCCTCATGGCCCCAGTGCCCGCTGATCGCTATCCCACACCCGAGGCGGCCATCGCAGCCTTCAACGCTGCGGCTGCAGAGAGCGGCCTCGTCGTGGGAGATCCGCCCTTGGGCGCGTGGCTGAGATCGCGGTTCCCCGATCGGCGCTCGCCCACCACCGGCGCCCCTCTCGAGCCCACCGCCACTGTTGGCCCGGCGACACCCACAGAGCGCACTGTCACTGCCGGGGCCCCATTGGAGCGCACAGCCACAGCAGCGACCCCGCTGACCTCTTCGCCTTCTCTCAGCCTGGACCTGTCAGCCGCCGAGCCTGAGGTGCCGGTCGAGGATCCCCTGGCCCCTACCCGTCGTCGGGCGTGGCCAGCCCTGCTGGCGCTGGCGGCCCTCGGCGGTGGCGGGCTCTGGTGGCTCAACGCTACTGGGGCGCTTCAGAACGAGACCTCACCTGATGCCGGCGCCGAGGCACGACAGCTCGACCCTGACGCCGCTCTCCCGGATGCTGCGCCCCCTGACGCTCAAGCGGTCGACGCGCGCCGCCCAGATACAGGGCCTCTCGATACAGGGCCCCTTGATGCTCGACCTGCCGATGCAGGGCTCCCCGATGCTGGGCCCCCCGACACAGGGCACCCAGACACAGGCTTGCCCGACGCCGAGGCCAGGCCAAGCACACGCGACGCAGGCCGCCGGCGCTCCAGTCGAGGGCGCCGACGACAGCGTCGACGTGTCTCTACCCAAGTCGCCCCCACGCCCGTGGCCACTCAGGATCCCCCTGAGCAGCCCCCACCTCCTCCTCCAGAGCCGGTCAAGCCTGAGGGGCCCGCTGTGAGTCTGACCGGGCCTGGGCTGAAGATCGCCCGCACGCCATTGAGCAAAGGTGCTGTGAGCTTTGGCACCCGTGGTGGAGAAGGCCCACGGGTCAAGGGCCTCGTCACCCGGCGGGGAGAAGGTCGCATCTTGATGAATCTCACGGCCCAGCCACATGGCCTCATCACCCTCGATGGCGCCGAGCATGGCTGGACGCCTCGCGCACAGATGCCCATATTGCCCGGGCGACACACCCTGATCCTGACGGACAAAGAGGGCCGCACCACCCGCATCACCCTCCACATCACGCCGTGAAAAGACAGGCGGGCGCGACACACATGGCGTGGAGGTGTCACGTTGACTTGACACTTTCGGCCCGCTCAGCACGACCTGGCGCCGGCACAGCCTGTGCACTGCAAGATGTCTGGCAAAACAGGTAGACTCATCACACCCGTCACGAGGATCGAGATCATGCACCGCCCCGACTTCCATCACGCGCACTGCCGACGGCTCGTGTCGGCTCTGCTCTGCGGGTGGTTGTCAGTGTGTCTCCTCGCCTGTGAGCGCAAGGCGCCGACATCAGAGAGTTCACCGACAACACCGGCGAATGGTCAGGGTGTCTACCAGGACGAAGCGGGTGTGACCCGCACCCTCTTCACCCCCATCGAGGTCATCAACTATGGCGGCATGGTGCGCCACGACGCCGGCTTCGAGGGTCGCTTGATGGGGTACGAGTTCGTCGCCAGCCCTGAAGACGAGGCCCAAATCACATTTGAAGGCGCCGGCGCAGTCGCGCTGTACGGACCACGCACGCCTACAGGCCTGTGGGGTGAGCGGCTGCTCACAGATGCGGGTGAGGGGGTGATGCGGCTGGTCTCTTCACCCCTCAGCGCCCGAGGGCACTACTTCATCTTGATCCAGCCCGAGGGCGATGGTCAGGGGTTCACGCTCAGCCTCGAGTGTGTCGGTGGCCCCTGCCTGCCTGATCCATGCCCCGAAGCCCCCGCCTGTGATCTCTTCTGCGCTGAAGGCTACGCCCGAGATCGAGCTGGGTGCCGACAATGCGCCTGTGACAGGCTCAACTGCTCTGCCGAGGGGGTCAGCTGCCCCTTGGGTGAGGTCTGCGTCGAAGGCGCATGCCAGCCTGCCCCCTCGTGTGAAGCAGAGTGCCCGTCTACGGTGGAGCAGGTCTGTGGTGCTGACGGTCGGACCTACCGCAACGCCTGCACAGCAGAGTGCGCCAGGCAGGAGGTCGTCGCCCGGGGTCCATGTGCTGCGGCGCAGTGCGACGATGACAATCCGTGCCCGTCCGGTCAGATGTGTCAGGCAAACCGGTGCGTCGACACGCCCTGCAGCTGTACCGACGAGCAAGAGCCTGTGTGCAGCACCGAAGGCAACACGTGGCGCAACCGTTGCGTCATGAACTGTCGTGGCGAAGAGCTGGCCTATGTCGGCGCCTGCGTCCGCCGACAGTGCGATCCGTATGCTGGCTTGCCCAACCAGTGCCCTGAAGGCACCGAGTGCTTCCCTGCGGTGAGCCTGCCGGGAAACACCCGACGCTGCACCCTCGACCCGAGAGATCCAGAGTGCATTTTCGAGTGCCGGGTCAGCCCTGATGTTCAGCGATGCCGAAGCAGCGACCAGTGTGGCAACGGAGTCTGCTACATCGCCCCCGGCGCCAACGCGGGCATCTGCACCCAGGCCTGCCGGCTCGAGGGTGAAGACACCTGCCCGGGGGCCCTCGCCTGTGCCAGTGTCACGCTTCAGGATCTCCCCGAAGAGGCGGGTGCTTGTCTGCTGCCGTGTGCCTCTCCGAGAGAGACCTCGATCTGTTTTGATCCACAGGTGTGCAACCCCGACGACGCAGGCCGCCTGTTCTGCCAGTCCTGCTCGTGCGATCCCGACGAACAACAACCAGTCTGCGCCAACGGCACCACCTACCCCAGCCCGTGTTTCGCCTTCTGCGCCGGCGTGGAGCGTGGTGAGCTCACCCGCGGCCCGTGCGCCGAAGCGCCTCCTGCTTTCTGCCCAGACTGCCCTGCCGACCCCCGGCCCACCTGTGGTGAAGGCCGTGTCTATGCCTCCTCGTGTGAAGCCTTGTGCGATAGCGCACGCCCCGACGGGGACCTATCGTGTGTAGACGGTGATCTTCCCGATCTCACCTGTGAGCGAGACGAAGATTGCCGCCCTACGGGTTGTGATGATTTGATCTGCGCCGCCGAGGAGTCCGATCTGTGCGCCGACGTATCTCCGGAATACCGCTGCTTCGCCACCACCGGTGCATGCGGATGCGTCAACGGGATGTGTCAGTTCCAGCGCACGACGAACTCCGACCGCTGTCTGAGCCGGGTGAGGCGCCGCTGAGCGTACACCTTCGGGCTTCACCCCCTGCATACCTGCGAGCACACCGCTGATGTCACGCGTCTTGATGATGACCGCCGCCTGGCCCCCTGTGGGTCGGGTGGGCGCCCGCCGGCCTCTGCGCCTGGCACGCCGCCTCGAACAACACGGTTGGACCCCCATCGTGCTGACCCCAGATCCGGAGAGCGAGCCGTTCTATCGAGCCCCGAGCCTGGATCACTCGCTCACGGAGCCCGATGTGGAGGTGCATCGTGTGCCGGCGCTGTTCCCCGGCGTCAAAGCCCGGCGCCTGCTCGACCAGGTGGGCGCCTCGAAGGCGCCCAAGGCCACCTTCATCGCCCAACGCATCATCGACGGCCTGCAGTTGCCTGATCATATCGTGGAGTGGTCCCTTGCCGCCCGCCGGCGAGCCAGAGCCCTAGGGCCTGTAGACGTCGTCTGGGCCACAGGGGGTCCGTGGGGTTTGCTGGTCGCAGCGGGGGTGGTGGCTCGAGCACTCGACCGGCCCCTCGTCCTCGACTATCGCGATCCCTGGACGGTGGCCCCGAAGGTGTTCAGCAAGAACCCTCTGAAGATGCCCGCCCCCGTCTACCGCTGGATGGAGGGCCAGCTGCTCGGTCAGGCCAGGGCGGTGTCGTACGTGTATCGTGACAATCTCGAGCGCAACCAGAAGGTCTTTGGTCAGCCTGAGGGCACTCACTGGCAAGTGATCCCCAACGGCTTCGACCCGCTCGACCTGCCTGATGGGGAAGCGATCAAGCCTGAGCGCCCTACGCTGATCTACGCGGGCTCATGCTACGAATCTCGCAGCATGAAGCCCATTCTAGAGGCGCTCCACGCCGGGTTCCCAGGTGATCCGAGCGAGGGTCTGCAGCTCAAAGTCTTCGGCGAGCTCGACCCCCCAGCGAAGCAGTTCCTCGACGCCCACCCGCTCGGCGAGCGCGTCAAAATCATGGGTCGTATCCCCGCCCATGATCTCGCGGGCCACCTCAAGGGCGCAGATGGCCTGCTGGTGATCACCGGTGAGCAGCACAAACGCGCCATCGCCGCCAAGATCTTCGACTACCTGCTCGCCGGACGGCCCATGCTCAGCTATGGCCCGCCAGGCAGCGACGCTGAAGACCTGTTGCACCGCTGTGGTGCGGGCCGCTGGGTGAACAGCGGGGATCAAACCGCTCTCATCGAGGCCCTGAAAGCCGTGGAGCGTCGAGATCTGGACTTCGACCCCAAGCCCGAGGAGATCGCCCGCCATTCTGCGGACGCGATGACCGCAGAGATGGCGTCGCTATTACGCTTCGCGGCACACAACTGAACCCACGTTCAGGCCACAAAATGCCCTCTGCGGCGTTTTGGTGCGTATTTTTTTTCGCGGCAACGCACCGAATTCCCAGCAGAATCGCTTTCACCACGGCGGGAAATCGCATCTTTCTATTACGTCGGCGCCAGAAATTGGTATGGTCCGCCGCCAGATTCACACGACCAATGAAACCCCAGGGAGGCTTTTTAATGGTCAACTTCAGCGTTGCAACCCGCTTCGTCGCTTTCGCCGCAGTCTTCAGCCTGATGGCTTGTGGCAGCAAGGCCCCTGAGGCCGCCAAGACCCCTGAAGAAGCCGCCAAGCGCGTCGTCGACGGCCTCAAGGCCAACAAGCCCGTCGCCGCCTGGGACGCCATGCCCAAGCAGTACCAGGATGACGTGAAGAGCGTCATCACCGAGTTCGCCAACAACATGGATGCCGAGCTCTACGACAAGGCCATGTCCGTGGCCACCAAGGCTGCCAAGCTGGCCAAGGACAAGAAGGACATCATCAGCAAGATGGTGCCCGCCCCCGTCCTCGAGCAGGCCGGTGGTTACGATCAGGCCGTGGGCCTCCTCAGCGACGTCCTCGACAGCGACATCAAGACCATCAGCAGCCTGAAGGGCATCGACCCCCGTAAGTTCCTCGAGGGTCCCGGCAGCAAGGTCATGGCCGCCGCCATGAAGCAGAACAAGGGCATGGACTTCTCCAAGTTCACCGTCGCCAAGGGCGAGGGTGAGGGCATGGTGAAGATCGCCGGCCGCGACATGAAGTTCGTCAAGGTGGGCAACGCTTGGGTCCCCGAGGAGATGTCCAAGGACTGGGGCAACATGATCAAGGAGGCCAAGGCTGGCATGGCTGGTCTCAAGCAGGTCGGCGCCATGAAGCCCAAGGTCATGGAGGCTCTCGCCGCCGTGGACAAGGCCCTCGACGAGGCCGCCAAGGCTTCCTCCCCCGAGGATTTCCAGAAGGCCTTCATGCCCGTGATGGGTCAGCTCGGCCCCATGATGGGCGCCTTCTAAGAAGGTCCTCGTCATGCTGAGAAAGCCGCCTTCGGGCGGCTTTTTTGCGTTCTGGCTTCTGTGCTGGGACGCGCTTACTGCCCTCCAGGTCACCTCAAGTGACCGTGCCAGAAGAGACGATGGTCTCTTCGTGCCAGCCTCGAAGGGGCGTGCCATGGGCTCAGTCTCATGCCAGGCGCTCACAGCACCGTACCAAACCAAAGGCCGCTGTGCAGAAGCAATCCCTGGAGATCCAGATGACCCGACTCTCATCCTTGCTCTTGGTCTTCCTCAGCGCATGCGGCTTTGGTGAAACCAGCGTCAGCGCCAGCCCGGGGGGCGGCACCCCAGGCCCCAGCGGCCCCACCGCGCCCACCGATCCAGTGCCACCTCCGGACTATGGTGATCGGGGTGAAGACATTGCCTTCACTCGAAACCTCGCCATCCCCGAGCTGATCGATGCCATCAACATCTCCAAGGGGGCATCCATCTGGGGGGTGAAGTCCGACGGCTCTGGCCTCAAGGCGCTGCTCGACGAGCCTGGAGCATCGAGCCTCATGCCCGCCTACAGCCCCGACAAGAGCCGCATTGTCTTCGCCAGCAACCGTGGGGGAGATCACAGCAGTGACGCCAGCCCGCCTCTCGATCTCTGGATCATGAACCACGATGGCAGCGCCCCTGTTCAGCTGACGAAGACGGCCAACGCCCACGAGTGGACCCCGGTGTGGTCTCCCCGAGGCGATCTCATCGCCTACTCCACCACCTCTGCCCGCGCTGGCTCTGACAAGGTCTGGCACCTCGATGTCTGGGTGATCAAACCTGACGGCACGGACGCACGGCTCATCTATGCCGGCCCGGGTCAGGATGAAGATCCGGTGTTCTCTCGAGACGGTCTCAACCTGTACTTCATGGTGGGCAATGGCCCCTCGGGCTGCTTCTTCCAAATCTGGAAGGCCTCGGCCTACGGGTCTCCGAGCCCCGAGGTGCTCAAGGACGCCAATGGCCAGGCGGTCTGCGGAGAAGACCCGAGCACGAGCCCTGACGGCAAGTCGCTGGTCTATGCCCACAAGGGCCAGCTCTATACGTACGATTTTTCGAGTAAGACCATCACCCAGATCGGCGGCATCGAGGAGCCCTGGATCGGCACGGACAGCCGACGCATCACATTCGTTCGAGGTGGCCAGATCTGGGTTGGTGATCTACAGGGTGGCGAGCCGAAGGCGCTCACTGAAGGCCCTTCAGATTACTTCCCCCGCTGGGCCCCCTGAGCAATGCCTCGTCAGGGCATCAACGCACGAAACTGCTGAGCCCTTGTAGGCAGCCCGCTCCGCCTGCGGCGAGCGCGACGGCTGCCTACCAGGGCCCATCGCCCAGGCTCGCTCTCAGCCCACATCAAGCTCGGCCCAAGTCTCCAAGAACAGCCGAGTAGACACGAACGAGAATAGGAATTTGCTGAAGCTGTTGGGCAGCGTCTCCCGGCCCAACACCTCGGCGATGGCGTCGCGGCGGACGATGTCGAAGATCGGGCCATCATCAAGGATGGCTGCCCGAGTCTCCGGATCCCATCGATCCAGAACAGAGTCGAGGGCGAGGTTGAAGCCACGCTTGCGCTTGTCCAGACGCACCGAGTCCACCAACAGGCCCTCCCCCGCCGCTCGGAGCAACCACTTGGCGTGGCCATCGTGGATCAAATGCTCTGGGGGCACCGAGAACATGAACTCTGCGAGGTTGCGGTCGAGATAGGGCGCCCGGTTCTCCACCGAGGTGGCCATGGCGTTGAGATCTTCCTCGTACAGAATGACCGGCACCGCCTCGTGACCCAGCTCGTTGAGCATGCGATTGCGCAGCAGATCGTCGCTGTAGCGAGTCTCTTCGAAGGCCTCAGTCACCGGCGCCCGCATATAGCCCGAGAACTGCTCAGCGTTGAGGTAGATGTGGCCCCGGGCATCGGGGTGCTTCACGAAGCCCAGGGGATCTTGCAGCAGCGGGTTCCGTACGAAAGCGCCGTAGCTTTGCCGCCAGTCCGCGACACGCTGTTCGAAGCCCGGCTTCGAGGACATCTGCGCCAGCCAGAAGGCGTAGTGATCGTAATAGCCTGTGAACAGCTCGTCGGCGCCCGTGCCTGAGAGGGCCACCTTGAAGCCCGCATCGGCGATGGTCTCGAGCATGAACGACGCCATGTAGTAGTTCAACGTGACCACAGGGGCGTCATGCTGCGCTGTGCGTCGACGCAGGTGACTCAGGAAGTCCCTGCGCTCAGGCCGGATCACGTGATGCTCCAGGCCCAGACTGTTCACCACCGCCATGACATTCTCGGTCTCGTCGTAGCGCGGATCACCATCGAGGATGCTGAAGGCCGTGACGTCGTGGCCGAAGTGCTTCGAGGCCACTGAGGCCAGGGTGCCCGAGTCGATGCCACCGCTCAGGCAAAACGCCACAGGTACGTCAGCCCTCAAGCGCAACTTCACCGCCTCGAAGACTCGGGCTCGAGCCCCCTCCACCGCGGCGGCGTACGACATGCCCACCGGGCGGTACTCGAGGCGCCAGTAGGGCTGCGGCGCAACGTCTCCCGGGCCACTGAGAGTGGCTGTATGTGCAGCAGGCAGGGCGTGCACCCCGGTGAAGAAGGTTCGGGGGCGCTTGTAGAGCGACTTGTAGCCCAGCACGAGGTAGCGTCGCAGCTGGTCAGTGTCCACCTCGGGCTTGTGGCCCGAGAGCTGCGCCAGGGCCTTCACCTCGCTGGCGAAATAGAGCGCCCCCTCGTGGTGCATCCAGTAGAGGGGCTTCTCGCCAAAGCGATCCCTGCTGAGGGTGACGGTGCCATCACGGCCGTCGTAGAGCGCGAAGGCCCACATGCCTTCGAAACGGTCGAGGGCCTCAGGACCCCAGGCGAGCCAGGCCTTCACCACCACCTCGGTGTCGGAAGTGGTCTCGAAGCCGAACCCGAGGCCTTTCAGCTGGGTCCTCAGCTCGATGTGGTTGTAGATCTCACCGTTGAAGGCCAGCGCCAGTTGACCCTCGGCGGTCTCGTGCACCCACGGCTGGTGGGCGCGAGGATCGAGATCGACAATGGAGAGGCGGGTGTGGAGCAGCGTCACCGTGTGGGCGCCCACAGGGCCCGACCAGGCCCCACGGGCGTCCGGCCCTCGATGGTGCATCTGGTCGAGGGTTCTCGATACGCGGACGGCCGCAGGACGCTGTGGGCCGATCACCCCGGCGATGCCACACATGACTCAGTGACTCCGCGTCGAGGTGTCGGGGGCCGCAGGATCAGCCACAGGGGCGTTGAAGGCAGGTGGATCAGAAAGATGGTCTGCGGTGAGCCGATGCCCTGCGGTGACCGCCTGCGCCACAGTGCAGCCCACCAGGATCTCGAAGGCGCTGGCGGAGTAGGCCGTCGCTGGTCGGGCGTACATCAGGTCCGCCGCGGTGATCACGTGGCCCTCGGGCAGATCCCGGGCCACCATCACCCCCTTGCGGATGATCTCTCTCAGAGGCAGCTCACTGGGCTGAGGGGCCTTCACGCCGTCACCGATGGCCGCTTTGAGACGATCCACCGACTTCACCAGGGCGGCGAGCTCCTCGGGGTTCATCGACAGCGCATGATCATGGAACGTGCGGTTCTCGCGGGTGCTCGTGAAGTGCACCTCGACGACCTGCGCCCCCAACGCCACGGCGGCGTGACACGCCTCAGGGCCGATGACGTGGTTGGACCAGCCCACGGGCACCCCGTACCGGGCCGCCATTCGAGGGATGACGCTCACGTTGGCGTCCTCCATGGGGGTGGGGTAGGCCGAGACGCAGTGCATGAGCACCAGGCGCTCTCTTGCCCCCACGGCATCAACCCAGCGCACCGCCTGATCCACCTCGGCCTCGGTGCCCAGGCCCGTGGAGATGATCACCGTCTTGCCGCTCCGGGCGGCGGCGGTGATCACCGGCTCGAAGTCGAGATCACCGCTGGCGATTTTGATGACGTCGGCCACCTCGGCGATGAGGGGCACCACGTCTTCGGTGACCGCCGTGGAGAAGAAGTGCACCCCTGCCTCTCGGGCCACCTGGGCCAGGGTCAGGGTCTCTTCTTTACTCAGGCTGAACCGCCTCACCCGGTCCAAGCGGGCGGGATCTTCTGCGCTGACGAAGCGCTCCGGTGTGTATGTCTGCAGTTTGACGGCGTGGGCGCCCGCCTCGGCGGCGAGGCGGATCATGTGGGCCGCGGCCTCGGCGTCCCCCTCGTGGTTCACCCCGATCTCGGCAACCACGGCGACCTCACGGCTCAAATCTCGACCAAAGAGCAGCATTCTTCCTCCAGCGCGCACTCTGCCGGCCACCTTCACCTGATGTCCGGCATCCGTCCACATATGACCTGATTCGTCATCCCTGACGCTGAGGGTAAAGCGAACCTGCATCTGGGCCGTATGCCAGATTCTGACCGGTGTGGTCGCCCACGTGGAATGACTGACCGCCCACGGCAGTTTTCGAGATCACGGGTCTGGAGCGCAGAACTCCGAGGGAGAGCGTGACGACACCGCCCTCACTGTGGAACAGTAGGCCCATGGACCCGATTCGACCGTTTGCACATACGCTCCGATCCTGGCGCACCGATGGTGGCCTCGGTCGGCTCTTCAACCCCGGCGATGGATCGATCATGACCCAGACCCTCCGCCTGACTTTCGTCTCTCTTCTGGTCACTCTGGGGTGCACAGGCAGCCCGAACGAGGCCGCCGCCGGTGACTCGGGCCCCCTCACCTGCGAGGTGATGCCCCAGCTCATGGACCGCTACTACCAGGGCCACGTGCGCTACCGCGACAACGAAGACACGTTGCGCAGCCGCACCGTGGAGGCCTACCTCAAGCGGACCGACGGCACGAAGACCACCCTGCTCACTGGGGAGTACGACCAGGCCAGGCAGTCCCTGCTCAAGATGTTCTCCAAGATGGAAGACGGCGACTGCAGCGCCCTCACCAAGCTCCACGCCAAGGAGATCGAGGTGGCCAAGGCCCAGGCGGCCTTCGTGGGCAAGCTGCTCAAGACGCCGGGCTTCAACGTCGACGAGAAGGTGCGCCTGGTCCTCGACTCGGACAAGCGCACCCGGCCCAAGAGCAAGGCGGAGCAGAACTCACTGCTCACCAAGCTGATCCACTTCCAGCTCTCGAACTATCTGAACTCCGGCACCGAGCTGAAGACCGCCCGGGAGAAGCTGGCCCACCGCTACGAGCTGGCGGTGAAGCGCCTGGAAGAGCTGGACACCACCGATCTCTACTCGAGCTTCCTCGACGCCTTCGCCACGGCCCTCGATCCGCACTCGAGCTACTTTTCTGCCGAAGCCCTCGACGACTTCCGCATCAGCATGGGTCTGTCTCTTGAGGGCATCGGGGCGGTGCTCACCAGCCGCGACGGCTACACCACCATCGAGAAGATCGTGCCCGGCGGCCCCGCCTCGCGCCACGGCAAGCTCAAGACCAAAGACAAGATCATCGCCGTCTCCCAGGGGGACAAGGGCGATCCCGTCGACGTCATCGACATGTCACTGCGAGATGTTGTCCGGTTGATCCGCGGTAAGAAGGGCACCGTGGTGAAGCTCACCGTGCTGCGCCAGGGCGAGAAGACCGAGACGCTGCAGTTCTCCATCGTGCGCGACAAGATCGACCTCAAAGAGCAGGCAGCGAAGGTGCGCTACGAGAAGCGCACCGTCGACGGCCGTACCCTCAACTTCGCCGTGCTCGACCTGCCCTCTTTCTATGGGGGCCAGAGCGGTCAGCGTCAGTGCGACGAGGATGTGAAGAACATCCTGAAGGAGATCACCGCCAAGAAGGGGGCCGACAAGGTCGACGGGCTGGTCCTCGACCTCTCCCGCAACGGCGGGGGGCTGCTGAGTCACGCCGTCACCATCAGCGGCTTCTTCATCAAGCAGGGTGGCGTCGTCGCCGTGGAAGGTCCCGCCACAAGCCGTCAGGTCTTGCGTGACAAAGACGAGGAGATCCAGTTCGCCGGCCCCATGGTGGTGCTCACCTCCCGGGTGAGCGCCTCGGCCTCTGAGATCCTCGCCGGTGCCCTCAAGGATTACCGTCGAGCCATCATCGTCGGCGCCGATCACACCTTCGGCAAGGGCACCGTGCAGACGGTGAGCCCTCTGGCCCCGGGCCTCGGCGCCCTCAAGATCACCACCGCCATGTTCTTCCGCCCCTCGGGTGTGAGCACCCAGAACAAGGGCGTGAAGGCCGACGTGGTGCTGCCCCCGGGCTTCTTGAACGACGACTACGGCGAAAAGTACCAGGACTACGCCCTGCCCGGTGATCGCATCGACGCCTTCCGCAGCAAGCAGGCCAACACCAGCGACGGCAAGGGCTGGCGGGCGGTCACCGACGCCATGATCGCTCAGCTGAGCACTCGCTCGAAGGGCCGTGTGGCTCAGAGCGAGAAGTTCAAAGAGATCAAGGACGACATCGAGAAAGCCAAGAAGAACCGCGGTGAGGTGATCCTCGGCGAGTACCTCTCGCGTACGAAGGATGACAAGAAGGACGACGAGAAGAAGGACGACGCCAACAACCCCCACAAGGGCGGCGACGAAGACGAAGAGCTCACCGCTCAGGCTGAAGAAGCCCTCAACATCCTCGCCGATTACGTCACCCTCTCGGGTCAGGTGGTGAAGAACCAGTGAGCTGAGCGCTCAAGCACTCTTCACACCACCAACCGCCGCAACAACCTCGCCGTCACGGGTCGCTTGGCATCTTCGAACACCAATGCGTCGAAGAACCGCCTGATCCGCATCGAACTCAATGCCGCATGACGCGCTCGTGCGCTCGCCTCGTCAGCACAGGGCAACACGTACACCGTATCGTCGAAGAGCACAGGGCGACCCTTCTCAGGGCCCACGCACTGGAAGACGATCTCCCGATGCAGACCCGAGACGGCGATCTTCCAGTCGGTGAAGCTGTAGGGCCCCACGCCGAAGATCGAGTATGGGGGCTTGCCTTGATAGATACGGCTTCGACGGGCCTCGAATACCGCTCGATGAGCCTCGAGATACGCCCACGCTTTGGGGGCACTGAGGGCGAGCCCCTCTGTAGAGGCACCCACCTCGCGCTGAGGCAACAGCAACCACCGGCGACAGCCGTACCCGCGCGCTACATCGGTTCCCCGCATCAAGGGGTAGAGCACCTCGGGCTCGACGTGCACCGGCTCCCCCAAGCCATTGACGAGTACGCCATCAGGACCCCGCTCGAGCACCAAGACCCTGGCACAGTCATGCTTCACCCCCGAGCGCCACTGCGGGCCCTCACCGATGAGGGGCGCCGCCTCGGCGAATGCGTCCAGATCAGCGATGAGCCCGCAATCAGAAGACCAACCCAGGGTGCGACTCGGCGCGCGGGCGTCGAGATCGGGATAGACAGGACAGCGAGGCTCACCCCGTACACCAAGACGGCAGATGAGTACGCAGGCCCCCACAGACGCCTCGAACCAGCGCCGGGCGTCGATGACGTGCATGGACGCATCAGCGATGGGCAACCCCTCGCGCCAGGCAAAGGCGAGCAGCTTCCGGGCAACCGAGGCCTTGAGCACCAGGGCCAGGGCGCCTTTTCGGTGGGCGTAGGCCTGCAACCAGCGCTCCCCGAGCCACTGAGAGACATCGAAGTTGCTCTTGCCAGTGAGGGCGTCGAGACCTTTGAGGTCATGGGCACCATGGGGTCGTAAATCGCTGTCCAGAGCACCAAGAGCTGCGCTGGTCACCCATGGTGGGTTGCCCACCAACAGTACAGGGCCCTCTACGAGCCTCTGCCAGTCGGTGGTGAAGGCGTCTTCGTGCAGAAGTCGAGCGCGGGGCAGGCGCTCAGCGGCGACGCTCAGGTGGGCCCCGTTGACCTCAACGCCCACCAGCGCCTTGGGTGAGAGCCCTCGAGCGGCCACCAGCATCGCCCCGATCCCACAGGTGGGCTCCAAGGCGGTGAAGGTCGGGTAATCGAGATCAGGCAGACGTCGCCTCAAGCAACGAACAACCTGCTCCGCGAGGGCGTCGGGCGTCTGAAAATCACCGCGGATACGTCGCGCTCTCGAGACCGGCTCTGACACCAATCAGGCCTCGGCGGAGACACCCTTGCGGGCCGTCACCTCGATCTCCACCTTCATCTGCGGCTCTACCAGGGCGGTGAACACCATGGTGTTCGCCGGGCTGTGGCCCATCACTTCACCTCCGCAGATGAAGCCCACCCCACGGAGAACCACACGCTGACGGCAGCTTGGTCGGACTGGTCAGCCACAGAAGGCGAGTACCCTCCGCGCAGGTCGAACTGCCAGTTGCCTGGCCGGTAGTCCACCGCGGCGCCGACGCCATAGAGCGTGTCGTACTCGCCAGAATCCATCCGCAGGGGATCTTCGAGGTGGATGGCCGAGACCACCGGGCCAGCCTCGAGGGCCCCCTTCATGAAGCGGCGCTTGATGGCCCCCATGCCCGAGATGTATTTGCTCGACAGGTACGAGGCCCACGGCGCCCCGGGGAGCGGGGTGACATAAGGGTTCATACCACCGAGCCGGTCACGGGTGAGATCGTCCTCGCCGGCGCCAAAGGCCGCGGCCTCTTGGACCTCTACGCGCCAGCAGCGACCCAGCAGCGCCCCGGCCCGCATCCACTGACGGCCGATGATGGGGGCGCTGTTGGCGTCGTTGCGCCCATCGGTCTGGTCAAAGGCGGTGGGATCCACGGCCCCCCAGCTGCTCGAGTCGCTGCGCAGGTTGACGCCGATCTCCCCGCCGATGGCGAAGCCCTTGAGTCGGGGGAACAGGCGATGTCGCGCCGACCAGCCGGGATCGTTGTCGAGGTGCCACCAGGTCATGCGCAGCCGTGGCCGATACACCCAGGCCTCTTCTGGCAGCGTGAAGTTGTCGCTGGTGTCGTCATTGGTGCCGAAGAACCACTTGCGCCCCTGAAACAACAACTCGGTGTAGAGCCGGTCTGCGGTCCGGTGCTTGACCCCGACGGCGGCCTCGACATAGCTCGCCAGGAACCCACGCTCGGGGATGGTCTGACCCCCCTGATAGTAGTCGGGCAGCAGACCGGCGATGCCGTACTCCCCCGTGAGCCCTGCAGAGAAAGTCAGGCGGGGGGCGATGCGAATGCCCGAAGCGGTGAGGCGCAACGTGTCGGTGTTGTACTCCACCCCGAGGTTGCCTTCGGCGGTCAGCGGGGTGTCGTAGCCGATGATCGCCACCCCATGGGCTGGAACGTTCTCGTCGTTCCAACCCTCCACACCGAGCAAGTAGGACCATCGCCCGGCCTCTGCGGTCTGGCCGAGGCTCATGAGTCCGAGAGAGAGAGACGCGGTGAGGATGACGTGTTTCATGCCGACTCTGATGTGCGTTGGGCTCAGATCTTCCTACACCAGATCCCGCCTGTCGTCGATCCTGGTCAGGGTCGGGCAAAGCATGGGGAGACGCCCACATGGTGGTCGACAGAGTAGCCACCCTCGGTGAGGTGACAGTGTCACAGTGGATACTGAACCGACCACCTCCGACCACACCAGCGGGCGCACGACGGCATGGCACCCCTGGCCTGATTCGTGCATCATTCTCACACCATGAAGACGCTCACCCCCCTGATGTGGATCCCCCTCTTCGTCGCCTGCGCCAGCGAGCCTGGCGGCGACGCCTTACCTGCATCTCCCTCGGGCGAGCAGGCCGGCACACCGGTGGGCGGCAAAGCTGACACCACCGTGGGGCCGGTGACCTCGATGCAGTGCCAGGCGCTGAGTCATCACGTCCGGCCAGGTGGCTTCGTCGAGATCGACGTCCAGGCCAAAGATCGAGCGGGGGCCTCGAGCCGTAATTACGAGCTCAGCGTACAGCCCGAATTCAACTCTCGGGTCGTGCAGCGCAACAAGGTGATCTTCAACACCCCTGGTGCTTACGAGATCACGTGCTGTGCCCTCGACACAGGTCTGTGCGACACCACCGCGGTCCAGGTGGGGCAGCTCTACCCGGCCCTCTCGGTCACCGCGCCCAGATGGGCCGAGGGCACGTCTACGGTTCAGTTGACCGGCCAGGCCTTCGATCACATGGGTGAGCAAGTGAAGCTCACCGTCGACGATCGGGAGGTCCGCGTCGACGCCGACAACCGCTTCACCGTGAGCGTCCCTGTCACCAGCGGCGTGAACACCTTCACCCTCGTGGCCACCGACGCCGAGGGCAGGTCCAGCACACGGTACGCCTGGACCCTCGCCGGCCCCTTCGGCGATCTCGACGATCCTGAAGATGACGGTGTGGTCGTGGCCCTCGGCTCAACCGCCTACCCACAGCTGTCAGATCTCATCGAGCGGGGCCTGCGCCCTGCCCTGCGCTCCGAGTCTTTCTATGCAGCGGTGATGAGGCCCCAGGCAGGTGAGGAGGGCTTCTATCAATGGAAGCTCAATCCCGAGGGCATCGGCATCAGCGACGTCGACGTCGATCTACGGCCCAACGCAGTCGGCCTGAAGATCGACGTCATTCTCGAGCGCATCATCTTCACCGCCGAGGCGCAGACCAAGCTCGGTTTCTTCGGCTGGAAGCGCCGTGACGTCACCGCCACCGTCGACCGCTTCGAGGTCTCCACCACTGCGCGCTTGCGAAACCGCAGCCTCAGTCTCGACGCCCTCACCGTCAACCTCGTGGACTTCGACATCGAGATCAGCGACCTGCCAGGCTTCATCGAAGACATCCTGCTCTACTTCTTCGAGGACGATCTCAAGAAGACCATCGAAGAGGAACTCCGCGAGCAGCTCGACGAAAAGCTCGAGGGCGCCCTCGACGGCTTCGCCCGCGAGCTCGATGTGGACATGCCCGAGCCATTGCACGGCGCTCTCACCGTACGCACCGACTTGAGCACGCTTCACGGGGATCAGTCGGGGCTCCTCGTGGGCATGGCCTTCACGGTCGACGGTGAAACAGATCCATTGCGTCTCGACGCGCCAGGGCCATGGCGTGGCGCAGCCGCTGCCGCTCGGCCCTTCCGCCAGGGTATGTATGAAGCGGCCATGTCCATCGATCTGTTCAACACGCTGTTCTTCGCCGCGTGGCAGACCGGGGCCCTCGATATGTCGTTCAACCAGGAAGAGCAACGCCCAGATCCGGATGTGCCCGAGGTCCTCGCAGTGGACTACTTCGTCGACCTCAAGCTCCCCCCCGTGGTGCAGCCCGGTGACAACGCCGGCGAGTACTTCCTCGATCTCGCGGCGATCCAGCTCGACGCCGTCCTCGAGAGCAGCATCGGCTTCATCAACGCCTCGGCAGCCGTCGGCGGGCGCCTCAGCTTCACCTTCAAGGTGGAAGATAACGCGGTCGCTCTGGACATCCAGCCGGTCTACATCGACCTCGACCTGCAGGTGGCCCCCGCCGATCTGGAGCGTGAGTCGGTCCGCCGCTACTTCGCCCGTTTGATTCAGGAAAAGGTGTTCCCCAAGATCGCCCGCCTGAGCAAGGCCATGCCCGTGCCCGAAGCCGACCTCTCCAAGCTGGGCCTCGAAGGCATCAACACCCTCTCCGTAAAAGAACTCCGCATCGCCCCTGGCCGCACCGCAGACGTGATTCGTCTCGATGGCCGTGTGGTGGTGGAGTGATCCGCCCCTGACGGGCACCTCTACACATCCAACTTGATCTCTGGGCCATGAGGCATCACCATCCGTTCATCATGATGATCGGATAACAGTCTTTGGCCACGGCCCTCACCACCACCACCGACCTGTGCAAGCTGTTGGGCGATCCGACCCGGCTGCGCCTGCTCGCGGCGTTGAGTCATCAGCCCCTCAGCGTCGCCGAGTTGGTGAAGATCACAGGCCTGGGGCAATCCAGGGTGTCCACCCACCTCGGCAAGCTCAGAGAGGCCGACCTCGTCACCGTGCAGCCCATGGGCGGTCGCGGCATCTACACAGCTGAGGCCAGCCGGATGCCCGATCACGTGGCCCGGTGGTGGCGCTTCGCCCAGAGCGAGCTCGCTGATCCTCTCCTCGAGCAGGACCGAGCGCGTATCTCCGAAGTCGTCGCCGCCCGCCACGGAGGCCGTTGGGCCGACACCGTCGCCGGCCGCATGGCCCGGCACTACTCACCCGGGCGTACGTGGCCGGCCTTCGCCCGAGGCATTGCCGGTCTCATCGGCATGCCTTCTGACGGGCACTTGCTCGACATCGCATCTGGAGACGGCGCCCTGGCAGAGCTGGTGGTGCCTCAGGTGGCCAGTGTCACCTGCCTCGATCGCAGCGCCCATGTCGTCGCTGAGGGTCGCCGTCGGCTCGGACACCTCGACACGCTGCGCTTCGTCGAAGGCGACATGCACGATCTGCCCTTCGAGGCCGGGCACTTTCACGGCGCCCTGCTCATGGGGGCGCTGTGTCATGCCGATGACCCCGCAGTGGCCATCAACGAAGCCAGCAGGGTGCTCAAAGTCGATGGGCGCATGGTGATCGTCACCTTGAAGGCACACGGTCATCGAGAGGCTGTGGCCCCATACGACCACGTACAGCTCGGCTTCACCGTCGAGGCCATCGGCGCGCTGCTCGAAGCTGCCCACTGTGAGGTGCTGAGTTGCACCGTCACTGGGCGAGAGAAGCGCCCCCCACATTTCGAAGTGATCACAGCCGTGGCGCGCAAAGTCAGCCACCACGGCGCCCGATGAATGCGTTGAGGAGAGATCGATGACGAAATCCCGCCACCCCCTCGAGCTCGCCGTCGCAGATCGCATCCTGGTCCTCGACGGGGCCATGGGCAGTATGATCCAGCGCTATGGCCTCGAAGAAGAGGACTACCGCGGCACGGTCTACGCCGAGCACCCGAAGCCCCAGAAGGGCAACAACGAGCTGCTCAGCATCACCCGCCCCGATGTCATCGCCGAGATCCATCGGCGGTACCTCGAAGCGGGGGCCGACATCATCGAGACCAACACCTTCAACGCCAACCGCTTGTCCATGGCCGACTACGACATGGAGAGCGAGGTCTATGCGCTGAACAAGGCCTCCACGGCTCTGGCGAAAGAGGTGGCGGCGAGCTTCACCGCCGAAAACCCCGAGAAGCCCCGCTTCGTCGCTGGCATTCTCGGCCCCACGAACCGCAGCGGCTCGCTGTCTCCCGACGTGGAGCGTCCCGGGTACCGTGTGGTGACCTTCGACGATCTCGTCGAGGTCTATGGCGAAGCCCTCGCGGGCCTGCTCGACGGCGGCGCCGACGCGGTGATGGTGGAGACCATCTTCGACACCCTCAATGCCAAGGCGGCGCTCTTCGCCATCGATCGTCACTACGAGGCTCACCCCGAGCAGCGCGTGCCGGTGCTCATCTCGGCCACCATCGTCGACGCCAGCGGCCGTAACCTGTCGGGTCAGACCATCGAGGCCTTCTGGCACTCGGTGCGTCACAGCAACCCGCTGTGGATCGGCATCAACTGCGCCCTGGGCGCCGAGGAGATGCGACCCTTCCTCGGGGGGCTGAGCAAAGTGGCTGAGACCTTCGTGAGCGCCCACCCGAATGCTGGCCTGCCCAATGAGTTCGGCGGCTACGACCAGGGCCCTGGCCATATGGCCAAGCTGGTGAAGGGCTTCGTGGAAGAGGGCCTGGTGAACGTGGTGGGCGGCTGCTGCGGCACCACGCCCGATCACATCCGCGCCATCGCCGAAGCCGTGCAGGGCATGACCCCTCGCGTTGTGCCCGAGGCCCGGCAGGCCTGCCGCCTGAGCGGCCTCGAGCCCCTTGAAATCGACGCTTCGAGCCTCTTCGTCAACGTCGGCGAGCGCACCAACGTCACCGGCTCGGCCCGGTTCCGAAAGCTCATCAAGGCCGGCGATTACGAGACCGCCGTCGAGGTGGCCCGGCAGCAGGTGCAGGGCGGCGCCCAGATCATCGACGTGAACATGGACGAGGGCCTGCTCGACAGCGAAGCGGCCATGGTCGAGTTCCTGAACCTGATCGCCGCGGAGCCCGACATCGCCCGGGTGCCGGTGATGGTGGACTCAAGCAAGTGGTCGGTCATCGAGGCGGGGCTCAAATGCCTGCAGGGCAAGGGCATCGTCAACTCCATCAGCCTCAAGGAGGGCGAGGCGCCGTTCCTGGAGCAAGCCCGCCTCGTGAAGCGTTACGGCGCCGCGGTGGTGGTCATGGCATTCGACGAAGAGGGCCAGGCGGAGACCATCGATCGCAAGGTGTCGATCTGCACTCGGGCCTACCGACTGCTCGTCGACACTGTGGGTTTCGATCCCCACGACATCATCTTCGACCCGAACATCTTCGCCGTGGCCACGGGCATCGAAGAGCACAACGAGTACGGGATCAACTTCATCGAGGCGGTGCGTCAGATCAAAACCACCCTGCCCGGCGCGCTCATCAGCGGCGGGGTGAGCAACCTGTCGTTCTCGTTCCGAGGCAACAATCACGTCCGCGAGGCGATGCACGCGGCGTTCCTGTACCACGCCATCGAGGCGGGTATGGACATGGGCATCGTCAACGCTGGCCAGCTCGCCGTGTATGCCGACGTAGAAGCCAATCTGCGCGATGGCATCGAAGATGTGCTCTTCAATCGCAACCCAGACGCCACCGAGCACCTCATCAGCCTCGCCGAGCGCACCAAGGGCAAGAAGAAGGCCGATCTCGAAGACTTGTCGTGGCGAGAGGGCACCGTGGGCGAGCGCCTCACCCACGCTCTGGTGCACGGCATCGACAAGTTCATCAACGAAGACACCGAAGCGGCTCGCCTTGAGGTCGAGCGTCCGCTGCACGTCATCGAGGGCCCCCTCATGGCGGGCATGAACGTGGTGGGCGATCTCTTCGGCGCCGGCAAGATGTTCCTGCCTCAGGTGGTGAAGAGCGCCCGGGTCATGAAGAAGGCCGTGGCTTGGCTCACGCCCTTCCTCGAAGCCGAGAAGGCCGAGGCCGCCGCCCGGGGCGAGCTCACCAGCAGCAGCAACGGCAAGATCCTGCTGGCCACGGTGAAGGGCGACGTGCACGACATCGGCAAGAACATCGTGGGGGTGGTCTTGCAGTGCAACAACTTCGAGGTCGTCGATCTCGGGGTGATGGTGCCGGCGCAGAAGATCCTCGCCGAAGCGAAGGCCCACAACGTCGACGTCATCGGCCTCTCAGGGCTGATCACCCCCTCGCTCGACGAGATGGTGAACGTGGCCAAAGAAATGGCCCGCGGGGGCTTCGAAGTGCCCCTGCTCATCGGCGGCGCCACCACGAGCAAGAAGCACACGGCGGTGAAGATCGAGCCCTGCTACGACTTCCCTGTGGTGCACGTGCTCGACGCCAGCCGCGCCGTGGGCGTGACCTCGAGCCTGCTCAGCGAGAACCTCTCCGCGGACTTCATCGCCAACACCCGGGCAGAATACGCGGGTATTCGCGAGCGCTACCAGGGCGGCCACCGCGGCAACATGGTGCCCCTGGAGCGGGCCCGGAACAACCGGGCGAAGCTCGACTGGGCGGCCCACCCACCGGTGAAGCCGAGCTTCACTGGGGTGAAGGCGTTCCGAGACTATGATCTCGCCGAGCTGCGCACCCGCATCGACTGGACCCCCTTCTTCCGCAGCTGGCAGCTCAAGGGTCGATACCCCGCCATCCTCGACGACGCCACGGTGGGCGAGCAGGCCCGCTCGCTCTTCGACGATGCCAACGCGCTGCTCGACGAGCTGATCGCAGGGGGGCAGCTCACCGCCCACGCCGTGGTGGGCTTGTTCCCCGCTCAGCGCAGCGCCAGCTGCCCAGACGACATCGATGTCTACACCGACGAAGATCGCACTGAGGTGCAGGCCACCCTCCACATGCTGCGTCAGCAGATGGCCCGCCCGAAGCGCGAGCCCAACCGCTGTCTCGCGGACTACATTCCTGCCGCTGACGAGGCCCCCGGCTACATCGGCGCCTTCGCCGTGACCGCTGGCCTGGGCATCGAGCCCCTGGTGGCCGCCGCCGAGGCAGATCACGACGACTACAAAGCCATCATGATCAAGGCCGTGGCCGACCGCCTCGCCGAGGCCTTCGCCGAGCGGATGCACGAGCGGGTGCGCCAAGAGCTCTGGGGCTATGCCGCGAATGAAGATCTGAGCAATGAAGCGCTCATTTCTGAAGACTATGTGGGCATCCGCCCTGCCCCGGGCTACCCCGCCTGTCCTGATCACACCGAGAAGGCCACCCTCTTCAAACTGCTCGATGCCGAGCAACACACAGGCATCAGCCTCACCGAGAGCTTCGCGATGTATCCAGCGGCGTCGGTGTCCGGCTGGTACTTCGCCCACCCGGAGGGTCGCTACTTCGGCATCGGGCGAGTGGATCAGGATCAGGTGGCGGATTACGCCCGCCGCACGGGCATGTCGCAGCAAGAGGCGGAGCGCTGGTTGGCGCCATCGCTGGCCTACGAGCCCGAAGACGGGTGAACCAGGGCTGACCTGGAGCGGACGACCGTGCCTTCGGCACCGTCGTCCGCTCCCCAGCCCTCACCAGGGGTTGTGATACCCCATGTCCAGGCGCGCATCAGCGTCGTTGTTCACCCCATCAACCGACCACGGGCGGCTGTGGAACAACCCCGCAGGGCCCGCCCCAGTGAAGCTGGGCTGGCGGCGGTTGATGAGGTAGAGGTTGCGTCGGGGTCGGTTGAGATTGGGGTAGCCACGGACCGTGCGGGGCGTAAAGAAGGCCACCGTGGGCACCGGGTCCCAAGTGGTGGTCAGCGTCGGCGGTGTGCACGTTGCGGGATCAGCGATCACCCGATCACCCCAGCTTGCCGTGTCGTTCATCACGAGAGGCGGGCACGCCGAGCCGTGGCTCGTGTACCAGCTGCTCATCGACAAGAGCTTGCCCCAGTTGCCATGAGTGACCACATGGTCCAAGGCCAGATCCCCAGAGCTCGCAGACTCGATGTTGAAGACCAGATCAGTGGCGTTGTTGATGATCGTGCTGGCCACGAGCGCGGCCTTACCACAGCTGCTGTGGTTCAGGATGACCCCAGCCGTGTTGACGCCTCCAGCGTAGGGCCCGGTGAGGCCACCATGGCTGTCGTTGTCATAGACGAGCAGGTTACGCCCTTCGAAGCTCGAGGCGTCGTTGAGACTGATCAGGTGCGGGTTGCCACCCATGGAGAGCGCGCGGTTGAGGTTGTTGGCCAGGAGCGTGTGATCCATACGCAGATCGGCGCTGCCCCTGAGCTGAAAGCCAGCAGTGTTGCCCATGACATAGTTGAGCCATGACACGCCATAGTCCCCACCGATGGTGAGGCTGGGCCCGTCGCCCACCGTACTGCACAGCGGATCGCCACCCACGAGATCAGCAGCGAGCTCATTGCCCACGAAGGCCAGCCCCTCGCCAGTGACAAAGGGTGAGCCGTTGAGGTTGCTCTGCATGGCCAGGCCCACTCGGTTGTGACTGAAACCCACCCACGACAACTGTACATGACTGGCCCCATCGACCCGCATGCCTCGAGCACCGTGCACATCGCTGTAGCGAGGGCTGGGCAGGCTACCTGGGCCCTCGAAGAATACATCGCTGTCTTCCACGGCGACGGCCCAGCTGTTGCTGTAATAATGATCGAAGCCCTCGAAGCGAATGTTGAAGCTTTTGCTCACATGGACCGCGGGGCCGGCGGCGCTGGCGCTGAAGCCCACCGGGCCCGAGCTGCCAGCGAGCTCCTGAGAGCGGATGGTGATGTCGGAGAGTCCACTGATGCTCACGCTGCCATCGGCGCAGCCTCCAGCCGGACACCACAGCTCGATGACCGACCCCGGTGTGTTGCATGTGCCCGCGAGGGCTGCCTGAGTGGATGCATAGGCACCCGCGATGCCAGAAGTCCCCGTGGGGTCTACGAAGCAGGTGGCGGCGTCAGCGCTGGCGGCGGCAAAGCTGAGCACGGCGGCGGTGGCGAGCGGCTTGAGGATCATGGCGAAACTCCTGAGTGGTGGTTGCTCAGGTGTTCGCTGTGGAGTTGGGCTTTCTGACAGGGTTTGTAAGGGCCTCAGGCGTTTTTTTGGAGAGGGGCGAGGGCTTCGTCGAGAGTGCTGGCGCTGAGGATGAGGGGCACAACCTGCTGGAGCAGCTCCGGACTCGCCGCCTGGAGAAGAGCCTTGGCTTCGCTGGCAGCATCACCAAACTTGAGCTGAAGCATATTGAGGATTACATCGGCCCGGCCTTCGGCTCGGCCTTCAACTCGGCCCACAGTGAGCCCCTGCTCGTGGCCCTGCCGAAGACCTCGTTGCCAAGCGTTTTGATACGCCTCCTGGTATTTGTTCATCACAATCTCTCCTGCTTCCCGTGAGATGATCCGCCTGAAAGTGTCGCGATACCGCCTCGGATCAGCGACGGGGTTTGCATGACTCCAATAGGTGAGCAGCGAGGTAAAGATACCATCTCGATCAGGCCTCTGCCACGCGGCATTGATTGCTTCCGACCACTCAGGCAACACATCGAGCAGTTCGTGTGCTCGCCCGTATTTGAGCGCCATCAACGGCAACCCGCCCAGCACACCGACCCGCAACGCCTCGTCTGACATACGCCACACATCGATGAGGTGTGGCTGTACCTCGAGGGGCGACACATGGGGCAGCGTCATCAGGTGTTCTGGCGGCTGGCCGTACATCTCGCTGAGCCTCCGCGGACCGGTCCATCGCGCACGTCCGTGATAGAGCACCATGGGATAGACCACAGGTAGATGCAGCCTGTCATCAAGCCCTTGTGACTGCAGATGAGCGTCGATCTCGTCGAGGCAGTATCGCCCCATACGCAGTGGCATGTCGTAGACATTGCTGCTCTGACTTTCGAAGGCGAGCCGAAACACCCACCGCAGTCCCACACCGTCGGCGATGTAGCGTAAATCGCCGATGTGTTCTTCGAGTGTGTTGCCCACGTGCTCTGTGGGCGCGGGACGCAGAGTGCTCAGCTCTACAGCGTCGAGCGTTTGTGGGTCGAGGAACGCCCGCAGATGCGCTTCGGCGTGCTCTCGATGGGTGTAGATGCTCTTGAAGAATCGATCGTGGACCTTGTGCATACAGGTAGATGTGTCGCAGATGGTGCGTGTGCCGCGCCATCATGGATGACAGTGTTGAACGACCCCATCGATCTCTACTGCGAGCGCCTCGGGCCCGGGCTCTGGGCAGAGCCCCTGAACGCGGTGTCGAACCTCGCCTTCGTGCTCATGGCGCTGTGGCTCTGGCGACGCTGCGGAGGCCGTGGCGATCGGGCTGTGAACGGGCTGATCGCGCTGGTGGGTGTCATCGGCGTGGGCAGCGGGCTGTTCCACACCTTCGCCACCCGCTGGGCTCAGGCGGCAGATGTGATCCCCATCGGGATCTTCGTGTTGCTGTATCTGGCATTGGCAGTCCGCCGCTTCTTCAAGCGCTCGTGGGGCCTGGCGGCGCTGATCGTGCTGGCCTTCGTGGGGATCTCTGCAGGTGTGTCGGTGGTGATCCCGAGATCGGCGCTCGGGGGCGGGGCGAGCTACCTGCCCGTGATCGCTGTCCTGCTGATCATGGCGCGGCTGCTGGTGGGCCGTGGGCACCCCGCGGGACCGTGGGTGGCACGCGCCGCTGGGGCCTTCGTGTTGTCATACGCAGCGCGCACGCTGGACGGGCCGCTCTGCGAGGCGTTGCCCGTGGGCACGCACTGGGCCTGGCATCTGCTGAATGGGGTGGTGTTGGGGCTGTTGGTGTGGGGCATGGCCGGTCCAACTAGAGCGTTATGCGGAAGAAACTGACGCAGCAGGCGAAGAACATCGGCGAGAGGTCGAGGGAAGAAAGCGCAGGCGATGCCAAAGTATCGTCGAGCATTTCTGAGTTCGAGATCTCGTCGATGGGCGAGTCTGGTGTGGCAGTTTCTTCCGCATAACGCTCTAAAATCAGTCGAGCGACTGTGTGAGCACCCCTCCGGTCTCGGTGGCGAAATCGCTGGGACACTCACCGATGATGACGTCGTCAGGATTGACCACGTGCAGATTGCCTCCTTTCAAGAGCGTCGAGCCACGCGGAGGCGCTCGCCAGTTGGGTACGTAGCACGTCGATGGTGGCATCTCTCGCTTCGAGAGCGGACTGCTGCTGGCTCAGTTGGGCCTGTATGGCCTGAAGCTGCTCGGCCTGCAGATTCCGTTCAACCGCGCGACGTGGATGTCCACAGGCAGTTTGAGTGCACTGTACTGCTCGTTCATCGCTTTGGCACTGATGACGGTTGGGCTCGAGATGGTGCGCCTGAAACGGAGCCAGGGGTTGCCCCATATCTTCCGTGTTAACCTCACGACAATGAAAGTGAGCAGCATCACATGAGCCTATCCCAAAAAGCATTCCCCTCGTAGTAGAATGAGGCTTCTGGACTACGGAGGTGATGAATGGCGGGTCGATTTGAAGGCGTGAGCGACGCT
>JBKAGE010000055.1:0-67740 GCA_046290225.1 Bradymonadia bacterium
CAAGAAATGCAGCATGTCCGCCAAACGCCGCATCGCCGGTTGGGACAGGCCCTTCTTAGTCCAAGTCCTCACCGGGTTTTAACGTGCGATTGCCCTGTGTTTCGGGGAGGGCTCGCTTCGCTCGGAGAGAGAGTTTCGGGCACGGGCAGGGGCACGGGCACGGGCACGAGTTGATACATACGCGGACCCGTGGCCCTGCCTGAATTCAGGACGAAGGTTGTCATTGAGGCTGGGATGGTGCGCTTCAGAACAGCCTGAGAATGCAGGTCTTGGGGTGTATGAAGGCCAAAAACTCCGATGAGAGCCATATGGGGCCAAGTAGAGCCTCCACCATCACACACCCAAGAGCTGAGCCATGCAGGGCCACGGGTCAGGTTGACCAGTGGACAGCCCTACGGGCGTCTTTCCGCTCCCTCCGGACGGCTACGCCGCCCTCCACTCGCTCCAAGACATGCAGCCTCAGGCTGCACTGTCAGGCCAAACAGTGGACAGCCCTACGGGTGTCTTTCCGCTCCCTCCGGCGGCCCGCCGCCTCACTCGCTCCAAGACATGCAGCCTCAGGCTGCACTGTCAGGCCAAACAGTGGACAGCCCTACGGGTGTCTTTCCGCTCCCTCCGGCCGGCTACGCCGCCCTCCACTCGCTCCAAGACATGCAGCCTCAGGCTGCACTGTCCACCCCCGTAAAACTCGTGCCCGTGCCCGTGCCCGTGCCCGTGCCCGAAACTCTCTCTCCAAGCGAAGCGAGTTACAGATATCTCTTTACTTTCCAAACCATGTCCGCATGATGAGCCCCTTTTGCCGAAAGGGCCTCCCATGTTTGCCGAGCTTGGCCTCGACCCCCGCTTGCTCAAGGCCGTAGAGGCCCTGGGCTTTACCGAACCCACCGGGATCCAGGCCGAAGCGATCCCGCCCCTGGTGAGCGGCCGGGACATCATCGCCCGGGCCCGCACCGGTGCAGGCAAGACGGCGGCCTTTGGTCTCCCGCTGCTCCATCGCCTGCGAGAGCCAGCTCCCGGACCTCGGGCCCTCGTGCTTGCGCCGACCCGGGAGCTCGCCGTGCAGGTGAGCCAGGCACTGGAGAGCTTCGCCAAACAACTCGATATCGACATCGTCACGGTTTATGGCGGTGCCGCCTATGGGCCTCAGCTCAAGGCGCTTCGGGAGAAGGTGCCCGTGGTCGTGGGCACGCCTGGCCGGCTCATCGATCACCTCGAGCGGGGCAACCTCGATTTGAGCGCAGTGGAGATGGTGGTCCTCGACGAGGCCGACGAGATGCTGCGCATGGGCTTCCTCGAAGAGGTGGAGCGCCTGCTCGCCGACACCCCGGCGACCCGACAGACTGCGCTGTTCTCTGCCACGATGCCGCCACCCATTCGCCGTGTGGCGGAGCAGTATCTGTCCGATCCGCTCCTTGTGGAGTCGGACGTCGAGGCAGGCACCACGGTTGACCACATCACCCAGCGCTCGGTCATCATCCCTCATCGCTTCAAGACCGACGCCTTGATCAGAGCGCTGCGCGGTGAGGCTGCTGGGGCCGCCCTTGTTTTCTGCCGCACCCGAGTCGGGTGTCAGGAGACCGCCGACAAGCTGCAGAGCGCAGGGATCGACGCCGAGGCGCTGCACGGTGATCTGGCCCAGACTGCACGTGAGGCTGTGTTGGGCCGGCTGCGGAGCGGGCGTTTGTCTGTGGTGGTGGCCACCGATGTCGCCGCTCGCGGACTAGATGTCGAACACATCACTCATGTGGTGAACCTCGATCTGCCCGATAACCCTGAGACGTACACCCACCGCATCGGTCGGACGGGTCGAGCGGGCCGAGCTGGCACCGCCCTCACCCTCGCCACGCCGGCGGAGCGTGGGCGCCTGCGGTGGATCAGCCGCACCCTCGGGGTGAACTTCGAGACCTACACCCTGCCCACTGACGCCGCCATCGCTCAGGCAGGGCGCGCACGGCTGCTGGCTGAACTCGATGGCGTCGGCGATGGCGCGCGGGCGTGGCTCGAGCACCTCGTGAGCGAAGGCGCCGAGCCTCAGGACGTCGCCGCCGCAGCCCTCGAGCTGCTCGCCCGCTCCCGCCGCGTCTCGCTGCGGCGCGACCTGCCCGACGAGCTGCCCTTCTGGGCCCAGGCGCGGCCCGAGCGGCCAGAGCCACGCAGCCAGCGAGATCGCCGACCTCACGAGGGGGGTCGGGATCGACAGCGGGGTCCGGAGAGCGAGGTGGAGCTGTTCATCGGAGCAGGTCGTCGACTCGGCATCCGCCCTGGTGATCTCGTGGGGGCGCTGGCCAACGACACGGGCATCTCTGGCCGGGAGATCGGTCGCATCTACATCGGAGAGCGCAGCAGCTTTGTGGGAATGAGCAAGGAGACCGCCGCCAAGGTGCTCAAGGCCCGCACCACGATTCAGCTGAGGGGTCAGCAAGTGAAGATGGCCCTCGGCAAGCCCGGGGGCAAGCTCAAGGGCGGGGGCAAGGGCGGCTACAAAGGCAAGGGCGGCCCAAAGGGTGAGACTAAGCGTCGGCCCGACGTGCGGCGGCGAAAGCCTTGAGGGCCCGGCCGGGCAGTCCCCGGCCCAGCAGCTGCTCTGCGAGCATGCCCGCGTCGATGAGTTTGTCGAAGTCCACCCCCGTCTCCACCCCCATCTCGTGGAGCATGTAGACGAGATCTTCTGTGGCGAGGTTTCCACTCGCCCCAGGGGCATAGGGGCACCCGCCGAGGCCGCCGATGCTGGCGTCGAAGGTGGTGATGCCCATCTCGAGACCCACCAGACAATTCGCCAGAGCCGTCCCTCGAGTGTCGTGCATGTGCATGGCCACTCTCTGAGCGTCCACCTTCGCCAGGACCACGTCGAGCAGCCGCCGGGTGAGCATGGGGTGCCCCACCCCGATGGTGTCCCCGAGGCTCACTTCGTAGGCCCCCATGGCCAGCAAGCGCTCAGTGATGCGGAGCACCTGCTGAGGATCGACGTCGCCCTCGTAGGGGCAACCCCACGCGGTGCTCACGTAGGCCCGGACCTGTACCCCCGCCTCGGCGCACGCGGCGAAGACCGGCTCGAAGACTGGCCAGGTCTCGTCGATGGCTTTGTTGATGTTGCGCTTGTTGTGGGTCTCACTCGACGACATGAACACCGCCACCTCTTTGAGGCCGGCGTCGATGGCTCGGGTGAGACCGCGCATGTTCGGTACGAGGGCGGTGTAGGTCACCGGCGCCCCCTCGGGCACGGGCAGCCCGGGCAACCCCGCCGCCACATGATCGGCATCGGCCAGCGGCGGGATCCACCGCGGGTTGACGAAGCTGGTGGCCTCGATGTGCCGCAGGCCCGCTTCGGCGAGAGCCCCGATCAAGCGCAGCTTGTCTTCGGTGGCGATGAAGGCCTTCTCGTTCTGCAGCCCATCGCGAGGGCCCACCTCGTAGACGCGGACAGATTCGGGCAGCGAGTCGAACATCAAGCCTCCATGGCGCACGGGGTGCAGGGACAGATCACTGATTCTTGAACGCGGGGGGACGCTTCTCCAGGAATGCCGAGAGGCCTTCTTGGGTGTCGGCGCTGTCGAAGAGCACTGCGAAGGCCTCCTGCTCCAGGCTGTTGGCCACGGCGAGGGGGGCCTCGATGCCCTGGCGGATGGCCATCTTCGACGCCCGCACCGCCACAGGGCCCTGGCTGGCGATGCCCCGGGCCACCCGGGTGACCTCGGCCATCAGCTCGTCAGCGCTGAAGACGGCGAGGCACAAGCCCAAGCGCAACGCTTCGGGGGCCTTGATCTGCCGACCCGAAAACACCAGCTCCATGGCCTGCATGGCGCCGACGCGACGGGTGAGGCGTTGGGTGCCACCGAAGCCAGGCATCAAACCCAGCTTCACCTCGGGCTGACCGAAGCGGGCGTTCTCCGCGGCGTAGACCAGATCACAGGCCAGGGCCAGCTCACAGCCGCCACCGAGACAGTATCCGTTCACCGCGGCGATGACCGGAATGGGCAGCGCCTCGAGGGCGGCGAGCACGCGATGGCCGAGGCCGGCGAAAGCCCGGGCCTGCTGAGGGCCCATGGTCTGCATCTCGGCGATGTCGGCCCCAGCGACGAAGGACTTCTGCCCACCGCCAGTGACGATCAGGCACCGGATCTCGTCTTTGGCCGCTACCTCGGCGATGGTCGCTTCGAGGGCCTCGAGGGTCTCGCGGTTCAGGGCGTTGAGGGCCTTGGGCCGATCGATGGTGAGGGTGGCCAGGGCCCCCTCGGTGCTCAGCTTCACCGGGCCTTCGGCTTTGATGTCGTCCGTGGTCATCTCGCCCCCTCAGTAGGTGTAGAAGCCGCGGCCGACCTTGCGGCCGAGGTAGCCGGCGTCGACGTACTGCTTCAGCAACGGACAAGGCCGGTACTTCGGATCACCCAAACCGTCGTGGAGCACGTTCAGGATCGCGAGGCAGGTGTCCAAGCCGATGAAGTCTGCGAGGGTGAGCGGGCCCATGGGCTGGTTGGTGCCCAGCTTCATGGCGGCGTCGATGTCTTCCACCGAAGCGAGCCCCTCGTGCAGTGCGAAGACTGCCTCGTTGATCATGGGCATCAAGATGCGGTTGACGATGAAGCCCGGGAAATCCTGAGAGATGACCGCGGTCTTCCCCATCTTCTCCGAGACCGCCACCACGGCGGCGTGGGTGTCGTCGTCCGTGGCCAGACCCCGGATCACCTCCACCAGCTTCATCACTGGCACGGGGTTCATGAAGTGCATCCCGATCACCTTGTTGGGGCGGCCGGTGGCTGCGGCGATCCGGGTGATGGAGATCGACGACGTGTTGCTGGCGAGGATGGTCTCCGGCGGGCAGACTTCGTCGAGCTGACCGAAGAGCGCCAGCTTGAGAGCCTCGTTCTCCGTGGCCGCCTCGACGACGAGCTGGGCGGGGGCCAAGGCAGCGAGACCATCCACCGGGGTGATGCGGGCGAGGGCGTCGGCAGCGCTCTTCTCGTCGAGGCGGCCCTTGGACACAGCCTTGTCCAGGCGCTTCTTGATGCCCGCGACACCGGCCTGAGCGGCGGCGAGATCGACGTCGGCGAGCAGCACCGAGTAGCCCTTGAGGGCGGCGACGTGGGCGATGCCCGCGCCCATCTGGCCGGCGCCGAGAACACCGATCGTATCTACCTGGAAGGTCTCGCTCATCAGAGTCTCCTGAAGTACGTGCTGAGCGCAGTTTGAAAAGATGCCTGAAGAAAGTCTGGCTGAAAGCAACCTGAGTTCGACCTGTGGTCGCTAACACAGGGAACAGGGGCGAGCAAGGGGGCTGCGCGCCAACACTTCGACCCGGGGCTTATGGTTTGATCACCACTGTAGAAGAGGCCTCACCCACGGCGAACCACGTCTCGGTTCTGATCAGCTTCTCCCCTGCCCTGCGCTCCAGGCGAGCTTTGTAGGTGCCGTCGGGCAAGGTCACGGTATGACGCCGCTCGGCGCCGGCGGCAAACCGTACCTTCCGCATGGGTGTGCCCTCTTCGTCCAGCAGCTTCACCGAGAGCACACCGGCGGGGACCTCGTACATCATGGTGATCTCCCGCCCACCGGCCTGCCAGGTGCGGATCGCCTGGGCGATGGCCAGCGCTGCGAGGGCCACCACCGCATAGCGCAAGAGCCGGCGGCCCCATGTCTGCTCTTCTGATGACTCAGGCCGCGCTCTCACCGTCGTCTCCAGAGAGGGGTTTGCCGTGCTCGTCGTGGGGCACGAAGCGGCCCACGTCAGGGCTGAAGATGTGGCGCTCGATGCGGTCGAGGGCACCATTGGTGATCACGTAGATGTGGAACTCGGCGGTGCTGTGGCTGCTGTGGCGACTGCCGCTCGCCACCTGAAGGATCGGCACCTGAGTCCCAGGGACCACCCCACGGCGCCACGCATGATTGTGGCCGTGCACCACAGCGCCGGGCTGATGCGCCCCGAGACCTGCGATCGTGTCGATCACCTTGTGGGCGTCGAGCAGACGGCGCGTGCGATCCATCTTGCGGGTCTCGTCGGGCAACAAGGGATGATGCAGCATCATCAGCGGGAACCGTTTCGCCACTTCGGGGTGCTCGAAGGCCGCCTTCACCCGAGCGAGCTGAGCATCACCCACCTCGCCCGTGGCCATAAAGACCGGCGTGGGGATCGCGCTCGACAACCCGACGATGGCCACCTCGTCGAGCAGACGCACCACAGGGTACCGGCCGGCGCCGAGATCGATGTCCTGGGGTTGCCATCGCCCGAAGTGTCGCTCGAAGAGACCCTCTTCGATGGCGTCCTTCGCGTAATAGTCGTGATTGCCCGGCACCAGGGTCAGGGCGTCATCCGCGAAGCGATCACCCAGCAGGCCACTGACCCGGTCGAACTCGCCAGCGAGAGCGAGGTTCACCAGATCACCCGTACAGATCGAATGATCGGGCTCAAGGGCCACCAGCGTCTCGAGGAGCAGCTCGAAGACCTCTACCCGATAGTGCTTGGCGCGATTGAGGGCAAGGTTCACCGCCCCAGTCCAGCGCTTGCCGAGGAACTGACCTGCTCTGGCCCCCTTGAGGGACAACACGTGGGTGTCGGAGAAGTGCGCGATGCGTACTGTGCCCATGACTCAATGCCTTCGAGCTGCTCGACCTCGGCGGGCCAGAGCGCTGCGGGCCAGAGCGTTGTGGGGCTGCTGCCTCACAGGCTCCAGCTCAGGGAGTAGGTGTTCTCGGCGTCGAAGAAGCCATCAACTCTGATGAGCAGCGTCGTCGGTGCGTCGCCTTCTTCGATCATGATCTGCACCGACTCGCCGTCGGCTTCCCCAGCGCTCTCACCGAGAAGGGTCACCCCGTCGTCGGCATAGACGCGCAGGTCGAGATCGCCGACATCGTGATCAAAGTCGATGCCGATGTCCACCGGACCGCTCGCCAGCACCGGCAGGGCATACCAATCCTCGGTGAACGCGCAGATGACCGCGGCGTCCACCGGCGACATCGCCTCGGCGAGATCTGTCGCCGTGAGCGGGCCCTCGTTCTCTCGGGCGTCGTCGTCGACACAGGCGTCCTGCACAGTGAAGGGCACGCTGATCTCGTTGTTCGCCCGGCGGATGTCAGGCTGCTCCGTGTCGGGATCGACCACGGCTACGAGATGCCAGTCACCCCCCTCCACCGCCAGGGGCAGTGTGAGCTTCTTGCGAATTGAGGTCGTGCCTGCCCCCTCAACCTCGTCCACGGTCAGATCACCCAAAACCAGGGCGTCTTCTGCGAGGGGGGTGGTCCGGCTGAGGTAGAACCGCACACCGACGTTTTGAGCGAGATCACCCCGCAGGTTCTGCAAGCTGCCGGTGGCCCGAACCTCGGCGCCAGGGGCCGTAAACTCTGGTGCCACCCGCAAATCTGCCAGGGTGAGATCGATCCCACTCACACCGCCTACGGTGAGGGCGTAGAGACGACGCTCGGCGTCATCGCTCTCGATGAGCAGCCGGTACTGACCGGTGACCTCTGCCTGATGGAAGATGCGGTTGTCGGCCTGGCCCACCTGGTTCCCCTCGGGATCGAAGAGGGTCAGGTTGATGCCTGCTCGGCCCGGATCGATGGAGAAGCTCACCGAGGTGCCTGCGGCGATGGCGAAACGGAACCAGTCACCATCCCCAGGGCACAGCACCAGATCGTAGTTGCCATCGCGCAGGATCCGCGCGCCCTCTCCATCATCGTTGGGCTCCTGATCATCATCCTGGCAGGCATCGGCACCGCGGACCTCGACATCGAGCTGATAGGTGTTCGACCCCGGGGCGTCACCGGCAAGGAAAACCCGCAGATAGTAGGTCCCCGCCACGTCCGCTCGGATCAGCCGGACCGACTCCTGGTTCTGCAGGCTGCGGCTCTCGTCAAGCAGTGTCGACGCGTCGGGGGCGTAGAGCTCCATCTCGAGATCACCATCAACGTGTACGAAGGTGGCGCTCGCCTCGAGGCGCTCCCCCTGGGCGAGGGTGACCGCATACCAATCATCGTCACCACGGCATGCGTTGAGATCCGGGTAGCTGCCCGGCTCCAGATCACCCGCCTGGGCAGCAGCGCCGCCCTCCTCAAGGGGGCTCACATTGGGCTCCAGGGCGTCCGCAGCGCACGAATCCTCGGCATCGACCCGCAGGCGTCCGGCCCCGAGGTTGTTGGCCTCGTCCGCTTCTTCCACAACATTGGTCGAGTCGATTGAAACTACAGCAAAATATTGTCCGTCTGGGGTGGCCTCTGGCACGACGACATCAGCCCTCAGACGCGCGAGCTCTCCCCCAGTGAGGGCGGGCACCATCACCGTACCCAACACCACAGGAGCCCCTCCACCAGGGCCAGTCTCTCCCTGAGGATCTGCAGCCAGTCGAACCTCAGCCTCCGATGCCGCGGCGGCGTCGGCGCCGACGTTCACCGCATCAAAGGAGATGCTCACAGGGGCGCCAGCGCCTACGGTGCCCGGGCTGGACTCCACCGCGGTCACGCGCAAGTCGACGCCTTCTGCAGCGGGCGTCACCGCCACGGACAGGTCGTACTGCAAGCGAGCACCGCCGCCAGTGACCCGAAGGAGATATGTGGCCGGCGCCTCGGAGGGCACGGTGAAGAGGCCCAGCTGACCCACAGCGAGTTGTTGCCCAGGCTGGACGATCTCGCCCTCAGTGTCGGCGAGATCGAGGGTGGCGAGGCCCTCAGCTGCATCCCACTCGAGGTTCACGGCCAGCACGCCGCCAGCGGGCACGTCCACCACGAACCAGTCGGCGTCGTCACAGGCGCCGAGACCTTCATAATCACCTGGGGCGATCAGCGCCGCGTTCTCTGGTCGATCGTTGGGCTCGTTCTCGGCATCTTCGGCGCAGCCGCCCGTAGCACCATCGACGGTAAGCACTCTGGGGGCGAAGAGCACGTTGTTCGCCTCAGAGCCCTCGTTCACCACACGGTCGTCCGGATCGAGCACGACTCCGAGACGCCACTGCACCACGTTCTGATCCACGTCGACGGGGATGATCACCTGGCGCTCCAGCGGTACAGCCATCCCCGGCGCTAGGTCGGGCACCGAGAACTGATCGAGCACCACCGCGTCAGGGCCGACCACAGCGTCTTCGCTCAGAATCACCAGACCGTTCACCTGCCCCGTGGAGTCGCGGCCCACGTTGGTGAGGGTGATTTGCACCACCACCTGACCCCCTGCGTCGATGCGGGTGGGCTCGAAGGTCACGGCATCGACGGCAGGATCCAGATCGGGCTCCCCTCCGAGGGTGAGCACGGTTTGCAGCGTTCGGCGGTTGTTGCCAGGGTTCACGTCACCGACGCCATTGGTGGGATCAGCAACTGCGGTGAGTCGGTAGTCCCCTTCTTCGACGCGCCGGGTGATGCGCACCGGGATGGTGAGCATGCTCTCTTCTCCGGAGGCCAGGCCGCCGACGTTGAGAGAGCCCACCTGAACACTTTGACCATCGGCGACAGGTACAGCTTCGATGCGCACCACGAAGGGCCGCACCACATCGGCGTCACCGCGGTTCTGAAGGGCGACTGTGCCTTCCAGAGTCTGATCCCAGAAAGCGCGCTCGCCCTCGACGGCGAGGCTGCGGAGCACCAGATCCACCCCAGAGACCTCTCCAGGCTCGGCGAGATTGATGGGTACGGCGTATGCCCGGACGTTGTTGTCTTCGAGCTGCTCTTCTACGAGCTCGTCGGGATCCGCGACGGCGAGCAGAAAGTAGCGCCCCGCAGAGAGGCTGGGATCGATGTCGACGAGATCTGCAAATGTCTCCCGATCACCTGATCCCAAAGCAACGCCCGCACGGACGCCCACAGGTGCATCACTCGGATCGAAGACTTCGTCGGTGCTCAGGTACACGGCGTAGCCACCCAGCGCGGCCGGACGATCGCCAATGTTGGACAGGCAGATTTGTACATCGAGCTGGTCACCCAGCTGAATCACGGGGCTCTCCCCCGCCTCGAGGCCGTTGAAGGCAGGTACATCGAGGCCACAGATCACGAGATCAGCCCCGGTCTCTTGAGGGTTTCGAACAGCCAGAGGTACAGAGGCGAAGGCGACGTTGTTGCCTCGGTCAGCGTCACCCACAGCGCCATCAGGATCGACGACGACGCCTACCTGGTAGTCCCCGGACATCAAATCGTCGGGGAGTACGACGTCGGTTTCTTGCCCGACGGGGGCACCAGAGAACCCCGCGGCCAGTGGCTGCTGATCGAGGATGATGTCGGAGGCCCCGAAAGTCTCGTCTTCAGAGAGGAAGACCGTCACCGTCGAGGGGCTCGCCGTGGGCTCTGCCGTGTTTTCCAGCGCCCAGACGACATTGACAGTGTCTCCAGAGCGCACCTGTCGAGGGCTCGCCGTCACCCCGCTCACTGCGAGGTTGGCCGAGGGCAGCACCACGATGGGCAGGGTCGCACTCACACTCGCACCACCCGCCTCGGTGACCGCGAGGGTCACCGTGAATTCGCCAGCATCCTGGAAGACATGGTCGGGGGCTTCCATCGTGCTGGTCGCGCCATCGCCGAAGTCCCACGCATAGGTATAGATGTTGTCCAGCGGCCCACCGACCCGAGGACTCAGGGTCACCGCGAAGGGGGCATTCCCCTCAGGCTGGCTGGCATCGATCTGGACCTGGAACCCGGGATCGCTGCCGCCGTCGTCGTCGCAAGCAGTGGAAAACAGGGCGATGCAGAAGAGGAACCCGAAGCGGCGGGCGTAGTTCATGAAGCCTCGTATGTACCTGGGGTCAAAGGCCGGACCGGGCGGGTCGCGGGCAGATGAGAGCATAGAGGGGGTCGAGGGGCCGGTTCAAGGCGGGATATCTCTTTGTAACTGCACATGAAATGCTTGACCCCCCATATCACGAGGGGATAACGTCGCCATGCCTTGCCAGAGGCCCTTAGGAGGGAGATTAAGGTTGAGCAACGGTCAGAAGAAAACCGGCACTCGGGATCTCAGCGACCTCAAAGCCCGCCTGGGGATGTTGAACAAGAACATCGGCGGCGGAAACACTCAAGGGGCAGCCTCTTCGGGCAACCCTTTTAAGCCACAAGATCAGGCGGCGCAGGGGCCGAGCACCCTCGATGTCGCGGGTCCGCCTCCAGAGGCCACTCAAGCGGTCTCCGTGGTGGATGCCCCCATCGACAACACCGTCGACGGGGATCTCGGTGGCCTCGAGGAGTCGACTTCGGTGCACGACGCCATCGATTTCGAGCCCGGCAGTGATTCCACACAACAGGTCGAGCCACTCCAGGCAGCCCCTGTGGCTCAGGCTGCGACGCCGGCCCCCGTGGCGACACCTGCACCGGTCGCCCCCGCACCGGCAGCCCCCGCACCTGCGGCCCCGAGTGGTGGCTCTGGAGGTGCTGGCTTCAACCCCTTCGGGTTCGGCGCCGCCTCCGATCTCTTCAAAAAGGAAGAGCCCGCGCCCGAGCCTGTGCAACCCGCACCGGTGGCCCAGGCCCCCGCTCCCGTTCAGCAGGCCCCCGTTCAGCAGGCACCAGTGCAGCAGGCCCCCGCGCCTCAGCCTCAGAACACCTTCGCCAACCCGCTTCAGATGGGCAGCAACCGCGACGCCGCGCCCCCTGTCGATCTGAGTGCTGAAGAAGAAGAGGCCATCGCCGCCTACGAGGCCGGCGCCGGCAAGACCAACAAGCGTGTGTTGCTGTTCGTCTCGATCGCGATGTTGCTCCTCGGCCTGGGCTTCGGCTTCATGACCGGTAACGTTCGGGGCACCCGCAAGCTCGTGAATGTGCAGATCGAGCACGCCATCCAGGTCAATCAGCGGATGATTCCGGTGCTCGATCAGCTCGACGAGATGATCGTGCTCATCGAGAAGCTCGACCCCAACACCATCAACTGGGCCCAGGTCGAGCTGATCCCCGAGAGCCTGGCCTCTGTAGAGGTCGGCTCGGTGCTCGGTGGTCGCTACTTGTCACCCGCCCTGATGAACGACCTCTCTCGGGTGCTGGTGAACACCAACGCGCTCTTCAAAGACCTCATGGCCCATCGGCGTATCACCCTGATACGAGACAAGGCCGCCCTTGAGGCCGAGGCCAAGGGCGACACCTTCGGCCAGAACCGCAATTTCGCAGTGGTGTACTCCCCACCTGATCCCAAGAAGTTCCGCATTCCTCGCGGGCGTCTCGTGGCCGTCATGGGTCAGGAAGAGTCCGAAGAGGGCACCCAGTTCAAGGTGGCCTACCAGCAGGGCACCCAGAGTACGGTCTCCCCCCAGAACATCGTGGCCCTCGATCGCAATGAGGTGGTCCGCGGTGGTGGCAACAACGTGAAGCCTCTCTACACCGAGCGGGTGAAGGAGCTGCGCAACACCGCCCAGGCCCTCATGGAGCCCAGCCAGTCTCTGCGTACACGTCTCAAGAAAGAGGCCGCTCGGGAGAAGGTCTCCGAGCTCTTCTAAGACACGCTCAGGTGTCCTGAGCTGTCTTTGAGCCAGCCTTCACCGGCGCCCCGCCGATCAACGCCTTCACCCCCCTCGCCATGAGCCCGTCGAAGATGGGCGCCGCTTCATCGACCTCCACCATCATTCGGGTCCAGTGAGGTGCTGTCTTGCTCCGCAACGCCAGGGTCACATGACCCTTGTGACGCCGGAACAGTGCCGACCAGCCCACGTCTGCGAGCACGCCCAGAGCGAGGCATCCTGCCCCGACCCCCGTGATCCAGTTGAGCCCAGTGCGCATGCCGAGAAACACGAGGTAGCCTCCGAGCATGCCGGCGGCGAGCAAGCTGACCAGCCCCGCCGCAGCATAGGGCCAGCGCATCTGGCGCTGGGCCTGGACCGCCTCCAGAGCCGAGAGGCTGCTGATGTGCTCACGGTGCGTGATCTGCCGACGGCCCCACGTGAGCTCCTCGGAGATCTTCACATGGGCATCGCTGAGGGTGATCCAGGCGCGACGCCGTAGTCCCAACAGGCGCCCGAGACCGCGGGTGGACTCACGGAGAAGGTCCCATCCGCTGTAGATGCCCCACACCGTACGCCAGTACCCTCCAGGACGCCCGATGAGGCGACCGCTCGCCTCGACTTCGGCCCCCGTGGTCCCAGGCCAGGCACGCCCGGACATCGCACCATGGGCAGCCACCATGTTGGAAGGCACCGACCAGTTGCCCATACGCACAGGGGCCTCTTCAGGCTCTGTGACCGGAGGCCACAATGCCTCCTCGACCTCGGCGAGCTTGAGGGCATCGTGTTCGATTTGGCTTTGATCCGATTCGCCGCCCCGATCGTTCCACAAGTACTCCAAGGCGCCGAACATGCCAGAGCCTCGAGCGAGCCTCTCGTGGGCGCGGTACACCCGAATCAAGACGCCGTAGGTCGCCAATGCCGGGCGCCTGACCCCCGCCTGGTACAGTCGCCGGGCGGCGCCACCGATCACGTCGGCGAAGAGCCCGAGGAAGCTGCAGGCCAGGGCTCGGCGGTGAGCCCGCGCCTCTCGATCGTCGCCGGCGATCCACCGGCTCGCCTGACTCTCCAGGGCCAGACCGAAGCTGCCCACTCGAGCGAGGGTGCCCTCAGGATCAGCCTTGATCAACCGAGCGAAGGCTCGGGAGACAGCATCCAGCCAGCGCCGATCGCAGTAGGTATGGCGCAGGCCCGAGGGGGTAAAGGACTGGTAGAAGACGCTGCACATCTGCTCCAGCAAAGGTCCGGAGATCTCCGGATGCTCTTTGCCGATCGTGTCGTCTATCCGGATAAAGCTGTAAGCCTCTGTGAAGGCCCGGGCATCTCCAGAGATCGCCGTCTTCAGCGCGTCGGAATCACCTGCCTGTAACACACCGCCGACGATCAACTGCAATACGCCTTCGAGCAGACGCTTCGAGGCGCCTCGAGGCTCTGGAAGATGGTGTAGCTGACCACACAGATCCAGCAGTTGAGGGGCAGCCTCCTCAAAGGGCATTGCTGAAAGCATCTCGAGGGCGAAGTCCGCCTCTTCGTAGAGCGCAGGGTAGCTGTGCAGCGCCAGCACACCACAGCTCACCACCGCGCGCTCACCACTGACGAGGAGTGTAGAAATGAGATTGGGCGCCCCGCTGACGGCCGGCGAACGGCTCAGGAACGCCAGGACCTCGTCTTCCTCGCATCCCGTGATGAATCGCTGCACCACCTCCGCCCGAGGTTCGCCCTGGTCCATCAGGCGCACGACGTGCCGCATCAGCTGCGGCCACGCTGCGCCATGACGATGATCGATACGCCGGGTGTTCATCTCCAGCATGCGTGTCAACAACCAAGGGTGCGCGCCTTCGTCCTTCTCTAGAATCGCTCGTTTGTTCAGCTCCACCAGCAAGCGATCGGTGTAGGCCTCCCAGAAGGCGACGAGATCATCTGGCTCGCAGGTGGCCTCGAGGTGTGCTGTGGGCGAGAAGGCGCCCAGGCGCTCGATGCCAGGCAAGAGCCCAACGACACGGCCCAGCAGGCGGCGTCGATCGATGCTCTCCAGCGGCCCCAAGCGAATGGCCAGACCATGGGCAAAGAGCGCGTTCACCCCTTCGACTGCATCTGCGGGGGCCTTGGTGCCCAGATCGAAGATGTCCAGCAGGCTCCAGGGGCCCTCTGTCGTGTGCACCACCATGTCGTCGACGTCGACACCGTGGCGCTGGCCAAAAGAGCCCACCAGATCTTCATCGATTGTGGTGTTGATGTTGACCGCGAGGTGGCTGAGCAGATCGAAGACCGCCTCCGCCACCTCTTCGACGATGGGCAGGCCCTGGTCGTCTGGTGGTCGGCCTGAGGTCTCGGACATGGCCTGGGGCTCGCTGGAGGTCAGATTCAATGGAGATCCGGCCTTGAGCCCCTCACGTCGAAGAGCCTGGGGGCCGGGGGGGCGTGCCGGCTTCGCCGGCGATCATGGCTTCGCCGACTGAGACTCTGTTGAGTCTATCGGCTTCACTTGCCCTGAGGTGTAATCTTCCGCGTTCCGGTGTACTTACCCCACTTCACCGTGAGGCTGTTGATCTTCACCGGGGTCCGGGGGCGATTGGCCGCGCCGGTGGGTGCCGTGGCGATCTTGTGCACCACATCCACCTCGTTGCACTGACCGAAGACCGCGTGGCGACGATCGAGCCACTGAGTGGCCTTGTCAGTGATGAAGAACTGGCTGCCGCCGGTGTTGGGGCCCCGGTTCGCCATGCTCATGATGCCCTTGCCCGCGTGGCGCAGATCGCTGTGGAACTCGTCTTTGATCTCGTAGCCCGGGCCGCCGGTGCCGTTCCCCGCGGGATCACCACCCTGAATCATGAAGTCGGGGATCACACGGTGGAAGGTCAGGCCGTTGTAGAACGGACGGCTCGTCTTCTCGCCGGTACGGGGGTCCGTGAAGGCCTTGTTGCCCGTGGCGAGGCCCGCAAAGTTGGCCACGGTGATGGGGGCCCGGCGGTAGAACAACTCGCAGTTCACGGTGACCTTCTCACCGCCGTTGTCGATCTCGAAGATCGCCAGCAGATCGTTGCCTTCGCCCTTGACGCCCTTCACGGCAGAGGCCACCTCGGGGTTGAGATCCTTGGGCTGGGCAGTGGCGGTGCCCATGGACCAGACGGCGCCGGCGAGGCCAGCGATGATGCACAGGGTACGCTTCATGTTTGATATCCCTCTCATCCGTGCCGCCCTGTCGACGAGCGGTACGCAGTCTTATCTGAAGCTCCTCACCTCAGATCGGTGAAGATGAACGGACCGGTCTTGAGAAACCGACCGACGATTTGACGCCAGATACGTTCAAATGCTTTGCGCACGGCGCCTACGTCTTCGGGCAGCAATCGGGCAGTTTGATCGCCCTTGAGGATTCGATCGAGGGTCTCGAGGGCCCGCCGGGGCACCGAGACCGCATCGCGTGCGCCCGAAGTGCGGATGTGCACGGCCCCGCCGGACTCGAGGCTGACGCCGTCGGGATCTCCTCCGGTGACCACGCAACGACCAAGGCGCAGGGCGTAACCGAGGTGAGCCAGCATGGCCAGCTCCCACAGTGCCATGGACTCCGGTGTGGCCGTGGCCAGCTCCAGAGACTCGATGAAGTCCACCACCAGCCCATAACCGTCGGGATCAGCGTTCCCCTCCCGGGCGGTGAGCCGGGCGATCTCCAGCACATAGGCCAGCTGATTGATGCGGTCGAGATCAGTGCGGACCTTCTTCACCGCCCCGGCGACGTCGGCAGACTCCAGGGTCTGTAGATCCCGCGTACCTCTCACGATGAGCTGGGCGTTGAGTCGGGTGCCGATCTCCAGGGCGCCCCCGAAGCGGCGGAAGCTCCTGCGACCGCCTCGAGCAATGGCCGACATGGGTCCCTCGTCTCGGGTGAGCAGGTGCGCGATGATGTCGTGCTCACCGGTGCGGATCAGCCGCAAGACCAGGGCCTCGGTGGTGAGTTTCCGTCGCATGGGATCTCCGGAATGGCCAGCGGGGCGACTCTACCCCGTGGGGGCGAGCACCGCCGCCACCATGAAGTAGGCCAGAATGGCCAGCAAGTCCACCATGGTGGTCACCAGAGGCCCCGTGGCCACCGCAGGGTCGATGCGCACCCGCTCCAAGGCCAGAGGGATCACCGCCCCCACGGTGGCAGAGACGAGCATGCTGGCGCAGATGCTCACCCCCACTGTGGCCGCCAGGGCGTAGGTGCCGGGCTCGCCGTGGTAGCGCACCAGGGCGAAGATCGCGAGCATGCAGCCAAAGAGCAGACCCAGGATCAGGCCGATGCCCCCTTCCCGGCTCAGATACGCGAGCCCCACCCCCGTGTTCACCTTCCCCGTGGCGATGCCGCGCACGATGATGGTGGCGGTCTGGATGCCCACGTTGCCCCCCATGCCCAGCACGACGGGGATGAAGGCCGCCAGGGCCACCTGAGCGTCGAGTTGGTGTTCGAAGAGCCCGATGAGCAAGCTGGCGCCGAGACCGCCGAGCCACGTGGCGAAGAGCCAGGGCGCCCGTCGACGGACGTTCCTGAGCACAGAGCCCTCGCCGCCCTCGTAGGCGCTCTCGTCGGCACCGGCCATCTTCAAGATGTCCTCGGTGGCCTCTTCCCGGATCACGTCGATGACGTCGTCGATGGTGACGATGCCCACCAGCTTGTTGGCTTCGTCGACCACGGGCACCGCGAGCAGGTTGTATCGGGCGGCGAGGCGAGCCACCTCTTCCTGATCGGTGGTGAGGGTGGCGCTGATGACGTCGGACTGCATCAGATCCGAGAGCGGGGTCTGTGCGGGGTGCGTCACCAGGGCTCGAAGAGAGACCACGCCCACGAGGTGATCGTGCTCGTTGAGCACATACACGTAGAACGCCATGTCCACGTCGTCGCCGGCGGTCTGCAAGGCACGTACGGCCTGTTCTGCCGTGGTGTCTTCGAGCAGCGAGAAGAACTCGGTAGACATGATGCCGCCGGCGGTGTCGGCGGGATAGTTGAGCAGCAGCTCGAGCTCTTCAGCCTCTGCAGGGGCCAGGGCTTCGAGCAGCTGGGCCTGCAAGCTCTCGGGCAGCTCGCTGATGAGATCGGTGCGATCGTCATCGCTCATCTGCTCCACGATGGCCTTGAGCGTGTCGATGGGGGCGTCGCTGAGCAGCTGAACCTGCAAGTGAGGATCGAGCTCGGAGACCACCTCGGCGCGGCACTCGTCATCAGGCAGATGGCTGAAGATCTTCTGTTGCTGACGCTCGTCGAGGAACCGCATGACTGCGGCGACGTCGGCGGGGCGGCTCTTGCCGAGCACGCGCTCCACGTGAGCGTCAGCGCCCCGGCGGAGGAGCTTTTGCAAGCTCTCCAGCAGGAGCTTCAGGCGTGGGTTAAGCAACGCCCGGCCCCAGAATCAGGGGTAGCTGGGGTCGAGGGCGAGCACGCTGCCGGTGCGCTGCCCTTGCTCGAGGGGCGAAGTGACGGGGGTCTCCACAGCGTCCAGATCGGCCGTGTCGAGATCTTTGGCCTCGAGGGGCTTGGGATCGAAGGAGAAGAGGGCTGCGAGCACCACAGCGATGAGGGCCCCCACCACAGCGGTGTAACCCCCGGCCATCTTCAGCTGATCGACCCGGTGCTGCTGAGCCAGTCGCTCCCCCTCGTAGGCGGCCTCGAGGGCTGCGGCCTCTTCAGCGGCGAGGCGGGCCTCGAGCATGCCCAGCGGAATGGCCGGGTCGAGGCGAACCTCACGGGCGTACAGGCGCATGAAGCCCTTGACGTACACCATGGCGGGGATCTCGCCGTATCGGTCCCCCTCGAGGGCCTCGAGGGCCTTCATGGGGACGCGGGAGCGGCGAGCCAGCTCGGTGAGTGAGAGGCCAGAGGCCTGACGGGCGGCCAGGAGGGCGGTCCCCGGCGAGGGGGCGTCGACGACAGCGTGGTTCATCGTCGGATCTCCGGTGTTCCCTGGGGAGCGTGGGCGAGGAGGTGGCGCTGGCAGCGCTCGCCCAGGAGAGACTCCTGAGAAAGGCTGACACACGTCTCAAAGTGGACTCGGGCCTCGTCGTGTCGCTGCTGGCGAGCAAAGACACGGCCGAGGTGATAGTGAGGCTCAGCGTAGACAGGGCACTTCTTGATGCCCCGCTCGAGATACTTCCGGGCCTTGTCGAGCTGCCCACCCTCCAGGAGAGTCATCCCCAGGTTGTTGTAGGGCGGGCACAGGTTGGGCGACAGCTGGATGGCAGCGGTGAAGTGACGACGGGCCTTGGCCAGATCGCCCTTCTTCAGCCACGCCCAGCCCAGGTTGTTGTGCCCGTGACCAGGGGTGGTGTACCGCAGATTGCCCACCAGTTTGTCGAAGATGCCGATGGCATCGTCCCAACGCTCCAGCGCCAGATAGGTGGCACCGAGGTTGTTCATCGCCGAGTAGAAGTCGGGTTTGAGCTCGATGGCCTTGCTGAACTGCGCGATGGCGTCCACGTAGAGTTCGCGTCCCATGAAGATGATCCCCGCGAGCATGCGCGCGTCGGCGTCAAGCGGGTTCAGCTCGATGCTGGTGAGGACCTCTTGCAGGGCAGCTTCTCCGTTGCTCCCGTTTTCGTTGAAGTAATGTCCGTAAGCGAGCTTGTAGTGCATGCGGGCGTCTTCGGCCTTCTGCTGCTCACCACGGCCCCCGCCGCAGCCCGCGTTGAGCGAAGCTGCGCCGAGTGCGAGTACGAAGACGCCCCCTCGGGCACGCCTGAGCCAGCTGCCACGGCCCCGATGGGGGGTGCGAACGCGCTGGCCGAGGTGATGGCGGCCACACTGGTGGGAGCCTCCGTACATGGGGGCCGTCTCTATCACGCTCACAGGGGGGAGTCAACGGCGGTCGTGTGGTGAACACCGCCGCGAAAAGACACGCGAAAAGGGTTGCAATTCAAGCGTGGTTCTGAGCCCTCAACCCGTCGACGGGGTGTTGGCGGGCGCCTCGCCAGGCCGGGAGGATGGTGGCGAGAAAGCTGATCGCCAGAGCGCCAGCTGCGGCCATCAGGTAATCGAGGGGATCAGAGACCACTGGCAAATGGTCGATGCCATAGACCGCCGGATCCAGAGGCAGCCCCTCGGCGAGAATCACCTCGCAGAGCAAAAACCCGCCGAGCAAGCCCACAGCGGTGCCCACAGCGCCGATGAACATGCCCTGCAGAATGAACAAGCGCAGGATCGACCCGTCCCTGCCGCCCATGGCCTTGATGATGGCGATCTCCTTTGTGCGATCCAGGACCATCATGATGAGCGTACAGGCGAGGTTGCACGACGCCAGGATCACCATCACCGACAGCACGATGATGATGGCCAGCCGCTGATAAGTGAGGCTCTTGAACAGGTTGCGGTTCTGACGCTTCCAGTCGAGCACCGAGTAGGCCCCAGGGCCGATCTGTCTTCGCACCTCGTCGGCGACGGCGGTGGCCTGGAACACGTCGTCCACGCTCACTTCTATGCCTGTGGCGATGTCCCCCACCCCGAAGAAGGACTGGGCGAGGGACAACTCCATATAGGCAAAGCGCACGTCGTATTCGTGAAAGCCTGCGGTGATGAGGCCACGGACTTCGAAGTTTTCGGTCCTCGGCGCTCGGGCCTTGGGCTGCCAGTCTGTGGTGTCGGGGCTCACGAGGGGTGACACCACGGTCACCACCCCCCCGGCCTCCACGCCGAGCTTCTCCGCGAGGGCCCCCCCGAGGATGATGCCCTTCACACCGTCGGCATTGGGCCGGGAGAGGCCCTTGATGATACCGGGGTCGATGTACTGTTCGAGGGCCAGCACGTGGGTGATCCGCTCAGGCACCACCCCCTTCACGATGGCGCCGGTGGTGCCGTCGGGGCCGGAGATCATGGCCTCGGTGAGGGTCATGGGCGCCGTGGCTTTGACCCCATCCACAGTGGAGACGATCTCCTCCACCATGCGGTAGCCTCGGAAGCTGACCCCGAACTCACGCACGTAGATATGTGGGGTGATGCCCAGCAGCTTCTCGGTGAACGCCACCTCGAAGCCTGCGGTGAGGGAGAAGCCGCCCACGAGGGCGGTGACCCCCAAAGCCACACCGGCAATGGCGAGCCACGTGACCAGGGACAAGGTGCCCCCTCGGCGAGCCCGGAGCTGTCTCCAGGCGATGGTCCACTCGTAATTCAATGGGGATCCCGGTTTCGAGCGGCAGCGAGCGACGCTGCGGCGATGCGGGGTTTTTTAGGGGTCGGTGAGGAAGATGTCCAGCACGTCGGGGCTGCGCTCGTCGGCGCTGGCCCCGAGCATGCCCGAGAAGCAGAGCGACCGGGGGAAGCCGCGATCGGTGAAGGTCTCGCAGATGCTGCTCCGGCCTGGGAGCTCGGTGACGTCGAGATCGGCGAACCGACGCCAGGCCATGAACTCCAGTGGCACATGGCTGATGGCTGCCTTCACAGTCTCGAGGAAGGGCCCCTTCCGGTTCACGCCGCTGCGGCCTTCAGAGGTCCAGTCGATCTGAGGCACGGCAATGGGCAGGCCATCGGCGGCGAGGGACAAGTAGCTGTAGTGGGAGATCACCGCGTCGTTGTCTTCTGGCGCAGGGTTCCCCTGGAAGGGGGCCTGGTTGGTGAAGGGCACGAGGTTCACCCCGAGGTAGTCGGCGAAGGCGATGTTGGTGTCGCTCCCCGGGCCGTCGGGCACCCGCAGCAAGGGGGCGATGGTGCGCTGCCACGCCACATAGACCGCCTCGAGCTCCGAGATCTCCTCATCGGGGTAGAGTGCCTCGAGCTCTCGCGTAATCTCCGGCACCGTAGTGCCCATGAACCAGGTCCAGCTGATGCCGGGGCCCACCTTGATGTTGGCGTTGCGGGCCTTGATGGCGGAGTAGACCTCCCGATAGAGGCTCATGAAGTTGGAGTAGTCGTCTTTCAGGCTGCCGTCTTCGCCGGACTGATGAAAGTACTGGTTCATGCCCACGCCCACGGTGATGTAGGCGATGTTGTCGAGACCCGCGAGCTCCTCGAACATCGCGATGATGTTCTCGCGGTGCTCGGTGCGGCCGAAGCGGGGGCTCTGAGCACCTGCTTCGAAACATTCCCACATCAACCCGCCCCGATCAGGGCGCATGAGATCGACGTTCACCGCCACCGTGTCGAAGGTGAGCCCTGCCCGGGTCAGGCTCTCGATGATGGCCTCAGAGCGTGCCAGCGGGCGCGCCTCTGCGGTGCGATCGCCGAGGTTGCAGGGGTTGCCATCGGCCTCCACCACAGGAGAGTCGAGGTAGTTGCGGTTGAGCACCAGCACGCCGAAGCCCTGGTCGATCTCCGAGAGGGTGATCGAGGTGCCGGCGTTGATGGCAAAGAGATCCTCTTCGTCGAGGGAGATGCCCCGTTTGGCCGCTTCGATGTGGCCCGCAGTGTAAGTGGCTGCAGCCAGCTCGGGCACGAAGCGCGGCGGCGCCGAGGGGCCGGTGTCTTCGTCTCCGCCACAACCCCACAGGGTCATCAGGCTGAGGCTGGCGGCGAGGGCACGGCCCTTGGACGGGCTCAACAAACGTGTGATCACAGATGACCTCTAAAGGTGCAGGTGGAGATCAGTAAACGCAGATCAGTAGATGATGAAGGGCTCTTCTGCAGCGGGCTTGGTCTCTTCAGCCTTCTTGGTGGCCTTCTTGGCGCCTTTGCGGCCCTTGCGCGAGCGACGCTTGGGGCCGTCGACCACGGGCTTGCCGCTCACCCGGCTCACCGACTCGTAACGCTTGCGGCCGGCGTTGAGGTCGACCTCCGGCGTTTCACCGGTGATCTGGTCGACGATGTCGGTCTCTTCGTTCATGACACCACCGGTGATGTCGGCGAGGGCCGAGGCCACCGCAGGATCGTCGGCGATGTTCGCCGGGGAGGCCGGCGTGCCGACCCGGTTGGCTTCCAGAGCGACGCCTTCATCCTTGCTCAAGAAGGTCATGACGAACGATCCGAAGAAAGCCGAGCGATCTTCCACTTTGAGCTGGGTCATGTCGTCGGACCAGGTGGCTGCGCGGATGGTCTTGGTGCCGCCCTTGGGGGTGTACCAGTCCATCTTCACGGGCCGGCCGTACTTCTTGCGCACCTGCCGGGCGAACTTCTCGAAGGAGACCTTGCGGGTGATGCTGTTGTTGTAGGCCACGAGCACCTTCCAGAGGCGATCGTCCTTGAAGAAGTAGTAGCGCTGAGCTGAAGCATCATCGACGCGCACCACGGACTCTCCACTGTTCTTCTGGAAGTCCTTGGCGATGAGGGAGGACTCGTAGCCTGTACGCTGGGCGCCGAACTGCACATAGGTCTTCTCGACGCGGGCGTACTCCTGCTGCTTTCGCTTGCGGATGCGGTCGATCTCGAAGACGTCGGTGGTCTGCCGGAGAGACTCGGCATACCGCTCGTCGATCTCCGCTTTGACCTTGCCCAGCACATCGTTGTGGCTGCATCCCCAGTCGAGCAGCCCCAGCACGCTGGAGATGCCGGTTTTGGGCACCTTCTTTTTGGCTTCTGCTTCTTGAACGTCGGGGGCGTCGACGAGGCCCTCGAACTGAGCTTCGGCCTGTTGATGGCCCATGAGGCTGGGGCCCACGAGGGTGACACCCAGAACCGCAGCGATCAGCGAGAGGCGGCGCTTGAAGGAACCTGACGTGTGCATGCTCATCCTCCGGCGTCTTGAAGGGATTGAAAACTCAACGTGTTTTCTGACGCCTGCCAAGGTGGGAATATAGACCACACGCCCCCCTTCTGCGCAAGTCGAGGGGCGGTGTCCTCTGTCGTAAAGGCAGGAGATGTGGGCGTTGGTATGTGGTATCTTGACATACCCATTCCGATTTCATTATCAGTCCCGGTCGGCCCGTGACCGGGCAGCTCGGCGAGTCGAAACAGTCCCATGCGCAACTTCCCCATCCAGTGGCCTTCATCGCGGCGGCCCTCATCGCGGTGGTTCTGTGCACCCTTGACCATCGGGGGCGTCCTTTTCAGCGCATCTGCGGCTTGGGGCCAGCGCACCGAGGTCTCGGCTCTGTGGCGTGAGTGGGCCTCTGCTCAAGCGGAGTGGACGACGGAGCGCTCAGTCTATTTCGAAGACCGGACCTTTCACGCAGATCTACGGAAGCGACGAGGTCTGGCGGTGAGACAGAGGCAGCCCCAGATTCCGCCACCAGATGCGGGAGATGAGGTCGGAGGAGGAGAGTCACCATGAGCGTCACCCACACAGCCAACGGTGGTGGCACCCCAGGCCACGAGGCGCCATGGACTTTCTATGGCCAGCGGGCACCTCTCATCGGTCGGGTGAAGGAGCTGCACCGCCTCCGAGAGGCCCTGCGCAACACCGCAGAGAGCTGCCGCCGCAAGGCACTGCTGATCATGGGGCCCACGGGCATCGGCAAGTCGCGCCTCATGGCGGAATTCGCCGAGACCGCCGAAGCTCACGTCGATCCGGTGAACGTGGTGAGCGTGGCGTGCCGTCCTGATGGTGGGCCGCCGTACACCATCTTCCGGCGGTTCCTCGAGCAGCGGTACTACATCGATCAAGACGCCCCCATCGAGTCGGCCCGGGCACAGTTCCTCGCCGGGGTGACTCAAACGCTCCGAGACGAGGCCCTCGGCGAAGAGGCGGCGCACTTCATCGGGCACCTGGTGGGGCTGCGTTTTCCCCGTTCGAAGCAGATCCTGTCGGTGGATGCTGACCCTCGGCGCATCGAGGCCCGGGCGGTGGAGCTGCTCCACCGCGTGATGCAGACGGACGCTCAGAAGGCCCCGCTGCTGGTCACCATCGACAACCTGCACCTCGCCAGCGACGAGTCCATCGCCCTGCTCCTCACCCTCGCCGAGGGGCTCAAGGACTCCCCCATCATGTTCGTCGGGGCTGGGCGGCGGCGTCTGGTGGAGCGCCACCGTGCCTTCACGGAGACGTTCAAGAAGCGCAACCTGCTCCTGGAGCTGTCCCCCCTCGCCGATCGACACTGCAAGCGGATCCTCGAAGCGCTACTCACCCGGGCGGCCCCCCTGCCCTCGCGTTTCACCGGGCTCACCTGCGAGAAGGCCATGGGGAACCCGCTCTCCCTCGAGCAGATCGTGCACCTGCACATCGAGCAAGGGGTGATCGACGTTTCCGGCGACGCTTGGCACATCAACACCGAGGCCCTCGGCGACGCACAGATTCCCAGCTCGCTGCGCGACGTGGTCCGCAGCAAGCTCGCCCGCCTCGGCCGTGGAGAGCGCCGGCTGCTTGAGAAGGCCGCCGCTGTGGGCGAGGTGTTCTGGAGCGGCGCCGTAGACATGCTCCGACGCATGGACGAGGGCGAGCGCTGGGACGAAGGCGATCGCTACTGGCGCTCTTCACGGCGCGCCGACGAGATGGGCGGGCTGCTCGAGGCGCTGCGGCGCAAGGAGATCATCCTGCGCAATCCGCGATCCGGGGTGGCCCGTTCGAAAGAGTACGCCTTTAAGCACATCCTGGAGCGCGAGCTGCTCTATGAAGGCATCGAAGGGCCCCGGCGGGCGCGGTATCACCGGCTCATCGCCCAATGGCTCGAGACCCACCTCGCCGGACACAGTGAAGATCTCACTGAGCTGATCGCCATGCACTGGGAGAGAGGCCACCATCCCCGGAAGGCGGCGACCTACTATGTGCAGGCGGGCACCCGGGCCGCGGAGCGTCACCTGAACAGCAAGGCGGTACAGTTCTTCAACAAGAGCCTCACCTGCCTCAACGAAGACGACGCGGTGGTCCGCATCGACGTGTTCCACAAGCTCGGACAGGCCCAGATGGCCACGAGCACCTACGACGAGGCCCTGGGCTGTTTTCAGGAGATGCTCCGCCTCGCCTGGCGCCTGGACGATCCCACCAAGGGCGGGCTGGCCTACAACAAGATGGGCCAGTGCTATCGAGCTCTGGGTGAGTACGATCTCGCCGTGGAGCACTTCGAGACCGGGCTCACGCTGTTCCGCACTGTCGACGATCAGCGCGGCATCGCCATGTCCGCCGACGACATGGGCCGGGTGCACTGGCTCAAGGGCGATCACGACGAGGCCATGGTGCTCTACGAGGAAGGGCTGCGGCTCCGCCGGGTTCAGGGTGACGTCCGCAGCGTGGCGGTCTCCCAGGCCCACCTCGGCAGCCTCTACATCGAGAAGGGTCGCTTCAAAGAGGCTGTGGAGATCTTGCGCGAGGCCCTGTTGGGGGCCCGGCAGGCGACCGATCGACGGACCGAAGGCGATGTACTCAACAGCCTCGCCATCATCTGCTTCCACCGCGGCGAGCAGACCAAGGCCCTCGCCCTCTGGCAGGAGGCGATGCAGATCGCCCAGCTGCTCGGCGAGCGCCAGCTTCAGGGCATGCTGCTCAACAACCTCGGGGAGACCGAGCTGGCCCTGGGCGAGGTGAAGTCCGCCACCGAGCGGCTCACCGCCGCCGTGGAGCTTCTCGAGCAGGTGGGCGATCGGCGATCCCTCTCTGATGCCCTGCGCAACCTCGGCAGCGCTTACCTGCGCCTCGATGATTACGCCAACGCCCTCGAATACTCGCAGCAGGCCCTCGAGGTGGCCGAAGAGCTCGGCGCCCGAGCCTACGCAGGCCTCGCGGAGCGCAACCTCGGTGAGGTGTACTCCCGCACCCTCTTCGACGGCGACGGCTCCTTGCCCAAGCGGATCGAGGCCGCCGCCCAGCACTTCGAGGCCTCCATCGGCGCGCTGCGCACCGTGGGGCACGAGGCCGAGCTCGGCCGATCTCTCCTGGCCCACGGGGCCTTCCTTGCCGAGATCGGCCAGTTCGAAGAAGCTCGCGCCCGCCTCGAAGAGGCCCGCACGCTCTTCACCCGCTTGCGGATGAAGGACTGCCTCCAACGCACCGAGCGGGTGCTCGATGCCCTCTGACCGGCGCCCTTCGAGCCGTTTTCTCCAGATGAAGATCATGTGGCCCAGACTCACCGTCCTCGCTGTGTTGCTCGGCATCGGTCTTCGAGCCGAGACCGCCGAGGCCATCATCATCGCCCCTTCCCCCGGGCAGGAGGTGGTGGCCATCGAAGAGCGAGTGCTGCTCGTCTTCGACCCGCTGAAGGGTTCTCAAACCGTGGTCATTCAGCACACCTTCGAGGGCACCACGGCGCCCTTTGGTTTGCTGATCCCCACACCTGAGCCGGCAAAGGTCTCCCTGGGCACCGAGCGGCTCGGCCGGGCGATCCGCAACAAGCTGCACCCCCGAGCTCGAGATCAGCGCATTCTCGACGTGGAATTCGTCTGGTGGACCAAGAGCTGTGTCATCCGGGAGGTCGGCGACGGCCATGCCGGTCAGGGCCGCGCTCGGAAACCGCCCATGGCCCGGGGCAAGGCCGAGGCCTTGGGGCCGGCCTCTGATCGACTGCACGAGTGGCTGCTCAACAAGGGGTTCACGCTGGCGCCTGCTCAGGCTGCGTGGCTGAACCGCCTACGAGATCGAGGCTGGTCGGTGGTGGCCGTGGAGGTACGCCCCAAAGCCCCCAAAGGCCTGCCCGCTGCCCGCATCCGCGGTCCCATCCTCGCCATGACCCACGAGGCCGAAGAGCCGATCTACGCCAGCGCTCAGCCCCCCTTCGACATCGACGGCGCAGTGGCGGCCCCCACCCCCTTGGAGATCGGCGTGCTCACGGAGTGGGCAGTGAGTCCTGACACGGATATGTCCGGAGAGCCTTTCTTCGCCGATGCGCTCTCTGGCCGGGACGTGAGCCGGTTGGGGACCGAAGCCGGCGGGTTGCCCTGGGCCTTCCGCCGCGACGGCACGCTCACGGCCTACCGCTTCGACCGCGGCCAGGTGCCCTCAGTGCTCCGCTTCGTGCAGTCTCCTCCGAGGCCACGCATTCGCCCCAAGGCCGAGCCACAGATCAAAGCCCACAGCATGCAGCTCCCCGTGGAGCTGCCGCTTCTGGGGGGCATCTTCGGGATCTGGGCATGGATGCGGTTGCGAAACGGCCGCCGAGTGGTCAGGGGCACCCGCTCCGGGCGCCTGAGGCTCTGAGCGACGCCTCTACTCGGCAGCGCTGAGCCACCTGCGGATGGCGAGGCAGTGAGGCGACGCTGCAAAACGCAGCAAATCTTCCGTGCGGCGCGCCTCTTCTTCAGCGCTCACATCAGGATCAGTAGTGAGCCAGCTCAGGGCCCACATCACGTCATGGCTCAGCGCGAGGACCAGGCGTCGGTGGTAGTCTTGCAAACCTCGACGGATCAGCGCCCCACCCCGACCATGCATCAACCTGCGGGTGGTCTGCGCCACCTGGATCAGCTCCTCTCGTCGGTTGATCAGTCGGGTATCGATGGTGTGTGGGTGCATTCCGGGGATCCCGGCGCCGATCTCCACAGGGGCTCTCTCCGACGCGGCCTGAGCATCGATCTGATCAAGCACCACCGAGAGCCAGGCCTCGAAGGTGGCATCATCGAGCGTGAACGCTGGCCGAAGCCCTTCCACCACGGGGATCAGGGCGGCAACGGCCAGGGCATCGAGGGCCCCCTCGCTCTCTGACTCGAGGTGGGCTTCGCTCACCATGAGCGCCACAGGCGCGTGGCCCTGCAGATGCAGATCGCCCGAGAGTGCAGGCGAGACCAGAGCGAGCACCGGTGGCGGCCTCAAGGCCTGGGCCCAATGACGCACGGCACCGCCCCATGTGGGATCTTCCACGGGATGGGCTGCGATCTCCCCCACCCCGCTGAGGAAGAAGTTGCCGATCTCTGTAGAGAGCAACCGCAACATCCGGCCCAGAGGTCTGGGGATGGCGTCGGGCAAAGCCCGTTCGCGGAGCACCTCGGGCAACAGCCGCGTCGCCCGGGCACAGCGGAGCTTATCGGGTGCCTCGGCGCCCTCGATCCAGGCCAGCACCGAAGACATCCAGTGAACCGCGACGTCGTCCTGGGCGATCTCGTGTGTCTCGATCAGGCTCCGCCAGGCTGCAGGGGTCCGTGGATCAACGGGCAAATCTGCGGAGAGCTCGGTCATCGACTCTGCCACTTCGAGTCCCGCCGTGTGCATCAGCGCAGCCATCTCGGGGGCTTCGGTGATCGCCGGGGTGAGCAGTGGCTCGAAGGTGACCTGGGGCAGCTGCGTTGCTGGCGCAGGGGTCCGCTCTACGCCCAGAGCGTCCATGGCGTCGGTGACCGCTTCGCTCGCCGGAGAGTAGTCGATGTCCAGAGGGCGCGTCTGAAGCGTGTCGAGAATGTCGAGAGCCTCTGGTTCCACCAGGGCAGAGGTCAATCGGTGCCGAGCCTGATGCACCTCACCTTGGGTGCCCACAGGGTCGATGACCGCGAGCCGCTCCCAGGCTGAGAGGGCCCCGAGGGGATCGCCGCTCTGCTCACGGATCGCCGCAAGGGCCAGCAGGGTCTCCCGATCTCCCGACTGAAGCTCCAGCGCTTGCTCGAACTGTTCGATGGCTGCCCAGGGCTCGTGCGCCTCGGTGTAGAGCAGGTGGCCCATCTCCCGGTGCAGGGCTGCGAGGGTCTCGGGGCTGTCTGTCAGCTCGGTGAGGCGCTCGAGGCAGTGGAGGGCCTCGTTCAAATCGCCCAGTGTACGGGCGAGATTGGCCACTCGGCGCCAGGCCTGCACGTCATCGGGCTCGTATTCGAGCAGTGTCTTCAAGATGTCGCGGGCCCCGGCGCTGTCGCTGAGCTCTTCCAGGACGATTCGGGCCGCCTCTTGGAGCATGGACCGGCGGCGCTCACGGTCGTCTACTTCCGTGGCCCGCACACGGAGCAGGTCTGCCCGGGTCTGTGGATCCCCCGACTCGGCCGTGAGGGTCAAGGCCCCTTCGAATGCGGCCTCCGCCTTGGGATTGCGCTTGAGGGCCCTGCGATACGTGGCCAGAGCCCGCGTCGAGTCACCTACGAGGGTGGACCACAAGTGGGCGGCTTCGGTGAGGGCTTCCGCAGCGAGCTGTGGATCGTCGAAGGCCTGGGCCATCTGCTCCAACAGGGCCGCTCGGGCCCCTGGGGGGCGCTCGTCGGCCCCTGTGGTCTGAAGCATCAGCCATGGCGGTACCGGATCAGAGGGACTGATGCGGTGAGCGCTGGAGAAGTGTCGGCTGGCGAGGGGCAGATCGCCTTGAGCCTCGGCCCAGAGGCCAGCGAGCCAGAAGATCACCCCCTTCACCTCGGAGTCCCGTGCGTGGCGGGCGAGGCGGCCGAGATCATCGGGCACCACCCCTTGCACCGCCGCTGAGACGATGGCCCCCCAGGCCTGCTCGTCCTCTGGCTCCAGGGCGAGCACCCCGCGCCAGAGTGCCGAGCGCTCTGTCCGGCTGCGGCCATCGCTGAGGGCCGCCGCCACCGTGCGGATCACATGGCGATCTTCGTCGGACTCGACCTCAGCGGCCAGCGCGTTGAGGCGATCGTGCATAGCCTCTCGTGGCGTCTCGTGGGCCAGCTCCGCCCACTGGGCATCGAGATCCCGAGGCCAGTTGTCCACCACTGTGGACCACAACACCGCGCCATTCCGGGCCGCCAGATGGGCCGCCGCTGGATCAAGGGCAGCGAGGGCCCGCAGGAGCGTGGCGTCACCGGAGTCGGCGCAGATCGCAGCCCGCAACAGGGGCCACTGTCCAGAAGGCAGGGCGTCGACGAAACCCGTCACCGCTTGAAGCCTGGGGCCGATGCCATCGGTGCTCAGCTCGTGCACCCAGGCCTGCTCGGCAATGGTCAGCCAGGACACAGCCTGCTCGACAGGGTTGACGCTCTGGGCCGCTCTGACCTCCAAAACGCGCTGCAGCGCTTCGACCCGCTGCTGGCGATCGTAGATACGCTCCAGGCCCAGCTGAGCGTCAAAGCGCTCTGGCGCGGCGGCGAGCAGCGCTTCGAATGCCCCCGCTGCGAGGGTCTCTTCTTCGAGGTGATAGGCGTAGAGATTCGCCAGCTGCGAGAGCAATGGCAGGGTGCGGAGATCACCTTCGGGCAGGCTGGCCAGCTCTTCCTCATGGAAGGCGGCGAGATCGTGCCACCGCCCAAGATGGTTGAGCAGGCGCCCGAGGCCCACCCGGGCAGAGAGCGAAGCCGGATCGAGGGCCAGTGCCTGACGCCAGAGGGCCTCTGCCCGCTGCAGGTGGCCGCGGCGCCGGGCCCGGTGGCCCACCTGGGAGAGCCGAGCGGCCTGGCGGGCAGGATCTCGCTCCGTAGGCGACGTCGCGCCCCACGCCAGGGCCCACTCCAGCCAGGACTCTTCATCGCCGGCGCGCTCGCTGAGCAACATCAGCGCGTGCATGGCCTCGGGATCTGCCTGACGCAGGTCGAGCACCTGACGCCACCAGGCCGTCGCCTCCTCTGGGCGGCCTTCGGTCCACTGCAGGCGCTCCGCCAGACGGCGACGGGCAAGGCAGGCCACATCCTCTTCGGCATACTCGGCGAGCGTGTGCAACGCAGCGCGGGGGATCTCGCCGAGTGTCCCACGGCGACGGAGCACGTCTCCAAGCAACGCCCACGTGGCTCGAGCAGCGGCAGGCGTGCTCGAGGTGTCGACGAGCAGCTTCAACGTGTCGTCGATGGGGGCATCTCCGCTCGTGCCGAGGCGGGCGCGACGCACCGCCGCGGCAGACAGCGCCCACGCCCCCTGCACCTCGGGGTGATCCACGCGGGAGATCATGGCCTCGGTGGACTCGGCCAGCGTCTCGAAGTCGTCCTGACGGATCGCGAGGCGTCGCAGAGCCGCCCACGCCGGCAGGCATTCTTCGTCCGCGGCGACGGCGCGCTCGTAAATGCGTGTGGCGCCGTGATCTCCCGCGCGCTCCCGGGCGAGACCTGCCCGATAGTACAGCAGGGCCTCCAAGGGACCCTCTGCGCGCTCCGCCAGCGCCTCCAGGCACTGAGCGCCCTTGGACCATGCGCCCTGGGCCTCGTAGATGGTGGCCAGCATCTCCAGCGCCCACGGCACCTCGGCAAGGGTGTGGGCGGCCCCCTCCAGAGCCGAGGCCAGCTGTGGATCTGCCGCCCGTTGAGGATCGAGCCTCGCCTCGAGCAGAGCCAGCATGGCGCGGGCCTCCGCAGCGTGGGCGCGGCTACGGGCCTCCGAGAAGGCGCTGAGCAACCCTTCCCCGCCCTGCTCAGCGCCAGCGCCGGCCTGGATCAACATCTGAAGCGCCTCTCGGGACAACCCCGCACTGGGATCGGCGAGCCACGCCTGTTCTAGATGACGGATCGCCGTGGCGATCTGGCCCGGGCCCTGGAGGCCACCGATGGCCATGTGCAGTCTGGCCTTCAGCGGGCCTTGGGGCAGTCGCTCCAGGCGATGGCCCAGGAGCGCCAGCCACGATGTACGATCTTCGGGCTCGGTCACGGCGGCGAGGCGCCACCAGCACAGCGCACTCTCGGGATCCCGTGCGAGGGCTTCCCGCAGGGATTCACCAGAGGCCTCTCGATGACCGGCCTCTTGAAGCCGTATGCCGTGCTCCACCAGCAAATCTGCGGTCCCCGGCACATCGAGGCCCATCAGCTCTTCGATGGCATGTGTGTTGGCGTGCACATCTCCCTGCTGGCGGCTCACGTGGAGCTGGGCGCGCCTCAGCTCCGTGTGGCGTGCCCCCGCAGAGGTCTCCAGCATGGCCGTCAGGGCCTGCTCCGCAGCCACAGGCTCGTCGAGTGTGCGGGCGAGAATCGCCCCTCGATCCAGAGCCAGAGTGATGGGATCACCCACCTGAGCCTCCACCGCCTGCTCGAGGCGCTTCAAGCGACGTCGCCAGTCCATGGCTTCGCCGTGATCAGCCATCAGCTCGGGGCTCAGGCCTTCGAGGGCCGTCCATGCAGCAGCGCTCACGCTCTCACCTCCTCAGCGTGCTCTTGGGCCGTCGGCGCCTGATCGCGCCAGTGGGTGTAGTCTCCGCAGACCAGAAAACGCGCCAGGTCAGGGCCGTCGGCGGCAGCCTCCAGGGCCACGAGCGGATCCCCCGTGGTCACCATGGCCACTCTGTCGGCCCCTTGGCGGGCCGCCTGAGCGAGGGCAGAGAAATCCGGGGGGGCGCCGTCGAGGGCCTCGATGGCCTCTTGGATCACGCGGCGACTGCGCCGCGGCAGCAGACCCGCTCTGATCTCCAGGCGCTCGATGGTCCGTGGCGAGACCCCTTCCAGAGCCACCGTTGCAGTCCAGGGCAAATCGGGTCGCAGGGCGCCGATCACCACCGCCGCCGCTTCGGCGATTAACTGGGGCCCCACCTGCTCCAGGAGCACGAGGTGCGCCCGAAGACCTTCGAGGTTCCGGGCGAGTTCGAATCGCTCCCGAGATCCAGGCGCATTGAGCAGGCGACCGGCGCCGATGATGAGGGCTGGCTCTGGTGTCAACGTCGACTCCAGGGCTCTGGGTCGAGCCCCGCACTTGAAGAGCCCAGGGGCCACCCCGGCGAGGTCGAGCCGATCACAGGCCTGGCGGCAGGCCATGGACCACGGGCCTCCCTCGGTCATCGACAACCGAACCAGGCCTTCTGGGGGCGTGGGGGCGAGGACCTCCACGAGGACCAGAGCCAGGGCATCGAACAGAGCCCTGGTGGGCCCGCCCATGGCCTCAGGGTAGAGCCCCGCCCGGGCTTCAGCATCGAGGCGCGTCGGGGTCATGGGGAGCATGAACGTCGAGGGTGCGCGCTCTCCCTGCCCTGCGGACTCGATCCATCGGAGCACCGTCTGAGCCAGGGCGAGGGGCTCTGCACCATCCCAGCGTGTGGACGTCCAGCGGCGGATCCGCACCACTGAAGCCATCACCGCTGCATCCATCGGGGCGCTCCACAGTCGGCTCAGCAACAGCTCGTGGGCCCCACGGACAGCCCGCTCCACCGGGGCCATGGGTACAGCCTCCTCCGGGAGCGCGCCGAGGGCTTCGAACATGCGCCACGCCGACGAGAGCGCTGATGGGTCATGGGTCAAGGCTCGGCAGAACCAGCCCGCGGCGAGGCGGTGATCACCCTGTAGGCGCTCAGCGAGCTCTCCGAGGGCATGGGCCCTGCGGGATTGCTCCTGAGGTACCTGACACTGGCGATACAGCCGCCCGTAGAGCGCCTGTACCTCGGGCCAGTCGCCCTCAGCCGCCGTGAGCCTGATCAGGTGCTCCCAATCTGCCACCGGCGCGCCTTCGTCAGTGTCCAGGACCGCCCGCATACACGCCCGGGCAGCGGCGATCTCACCCGAAGCCTCGAGGCGCTCTGCCAGAGCGCGCCCCGCCTGTACCCTCAGCGGCCCCTCGGCAGCGCCGAGCACCTTGGCCAGCCAGCGGGTGGCCTCGTGAGGTGCCTCCGCTCGATCGGCGAGTTGAGCGGCCTCCCAGGCCCCTCGGACATCGTCGGGATGGGCATCGAGCCACTGAGACCACAGCGCCAGCGCCTCTTGGGGGGCGTGCAATCGCTCGTCGTAGATCCGGGCCATCTGGGCCAGCCATCCACGCCGGGCCTGCGTCCGATCTTCCGCGCGGTCAAATCGCCTCTGCAGCAGATGGATCAGACCGCGCCAGTCCTGCTCCGCCTCCATCAGGGATTGCAGAGCCAGCCAGGCGGGCTCCAGCTCGGGATCCAGATCCACGGCCTGAGCGAGGAGGGGGCGAATCGTCGCTGAAGGCAAGCCCTCTGTATGGGCCTCTGCAGCGAGGCGGCCCAGCAGTCGAGCCCCCTCTGCGGCGGGGAAAACGGGCACCAACCCCCTGCCCAGGCGCACCATCTCCACGATGTCACCCCGCCCTTGCGCCAGACGGAACAACGCCAGCCGGGGGCTCACCGACTCCGGATCCAGGGCCAGGCAGGCCTCTGCCGCTTCGATGATGCCTTCAGCATCACCGGCGTCTTCGTAGAGGAACAGTCGCTTGGACCAGAGGGCTTGACGCTCTTGTCGATCGGCATGGGCCAGGCGAGCAGCCATGGCCTCTTGAGCCGCTTCTACCTGGCCTGCCTCGAGGGCCGCCTCAAGGGCGATCTCGAAGAGCGGCCGCTCGGCCACCGCCTTGAGGCCCGGCGTGCCCAGGCTCTGAACGACCTGGGATTTTTCTGAAGCCCCCAACCCGGTACACAGCGCCTCGAGGGCATGGTCTGAGGTGTCAGCGCCCTGCCCTGCGGCATGTATGTCGGCGATGAACCCGGAGGACTCGGTGAACCCAGAGGCGACAGGCACCCCCTGCACCCACGGCGACAGCGCCGCGTGCATGGCAGGCGGCAAGGCCTCGAGTTGAGCCAGGGCGCCCTGCTGATCGCCATGGCGCATGTGCAACATGATGGACACAGTGCGCAGCCACGCCGCGGTGGCGCCCTCGGCGTCACCTTCCAGGGCGTCACTCACGAGTTCGTGGGCCGCGTGCGGGCGCTCCGTAGCCAGGAGCGCATCAGCAGCCATCAGGGACAACGGACCCAACTCTGCGGCGGGGAGCGTGGTCAGGGCGCCGACTCGGCCCAGACGGATCGCCGTGCGGATCAAGCCGTCGTAGGCCATGATGGACGAGGGCGCCGCCCGCACCAGGGCCTGGTACATCTCGTGGGCCTCTGCTGCCCCCCCTGCTGGATCTCCTTCCACCTCTTGTAGACACGCGCCATAGAGCCCTTGCACCCACCTGGACAGGGTCGCCTCACCGCCGAAGGCGCGCCATCGGGCCTCCACCGCTGCGGGCCAGTGTCCCAGGCGCTCGAAGACCTCCGCGGCGTGCACCAGGACCTGATGCTCGGTGGAAGGCTGCTCCAGGATCTGATGACAGCGTTTTGCCGTGGCGCCATCGTCTTCAGTGGCGAGGGCCCTCAGCTTCACGATGCGGCTCAGCAACTCTCCACGGGCCGCTTCTCCCTCGAGGCTCTCCAGGGCTTCTTCGTACAGCGTGACCAGCCCTCGCCAGTCCTCCGCAGCCTCCAGCGCCGACTCCACAGCGACGAAGGCTGAATCGAGATCCGGAGACAGCCGCAGCGCGCGGCGATCGTAGGCCAGGGCTGACTGCGGATCAGCGAGCTCGACCTCGCACAAGCGAGCCACTCGAAAAGCTCTCTGGGACGCCACTGCCCGCATCGAGTGCGCCTCTGCGCGACCCGCCTCGTCGTCCGACAGCTGATCGATGCGGGCCTCTACGAGATCGAGCTCTTCGTCGAAGCGGGCCCTGATCTCCGACCAGCGGCCTTGCTGAACGCTCAATCGGCCCAGTGCGGCCAGCGCCGGCGTAAATCCCGGAAGCGCTGTGAGGGCCCGCTGGAAGTCATCCACCGCCTCTTCCTCGAGGCCCAGCTGATGATCGGCGATCAGCCCACGCTCGTACCAGGCCCTGGCCTGACCCTGCGGTGCCCCAGCCACTGTGCCCAAACGGGCGAGGATCTGACGCTGTAGTCCGTGAGCGCCCTGGCGATGGGCGAGGGCGTTGAGGCGATCGAGCAGATACACATCCGTGGGCAGCAGATCCGCGGCGGCGCGGCCAGCTTCCAGAGCCTCGTCGAGCCGATCCATGCGCTCCAGCGCCCACATGCGCCGGGCGTGCCAGCGACCGCGGACCTCTGCATGACCCTCCGGGCCACACTGGGCCAGCCCCATATTCGCGGCAGTGAGCACCAGCGCCGGATCACCACCATGGGCCACCACCCAGTCCACCGCCGCAGAGGTGCCAGGACCTGACTGTACTGCCTCCAGCAGGTGCTCTACGTGGCTCTGGCGCTCTACGTGTTGAGCGTGCCCAGTACCAAGGGCAAAGAGCGATTCCAAAATACCGAGTCGACGCAGGCGCTGCCCACCAGCGTTGCGCATCAGCATCTCTGCAGCCTGCTGCCGATGATCACGGGCGCCGAGCAGTGCGAGGGCCAATGCAGGCGCGGCCCCATGAGTGCCCCGGGCACCTTCCGCCCACATGCCCGTAGCCCGCGCCTCTTCTTCGAGGCTGAGCGCCAGACCACCGGCCCGCAGCAGGGCGCCAGGCTGGCCTCCTCGGCGGACCAGCAAGCTCATGGCCTCTTCGTGATCCCCCCGCTCCACCAGAAGCTCCACCAGGGCCCATAAGGGCGCGCCCTGATCAGGCGACTCCTCTACAGCGCGGCTCAGGGCGTGGTGGGCCAGGGCGAAGTCTTCGGTCAGATGGGCCGAGACCAGCCCCATGGCATACAGAATGTGGGCCCGCCGCGGACCGCCACCGGCGGCGGCCTCCCGACCCAACATGTCGATGAGGGCCGCGATCCGGTCAGCCCGTGGTCGAGCCATGGACCAACCCTCCGAGCGGGTGGTCACCGCAGTGATCTCGGTGGACTCGAGGATCAACCCCTCCTCAACCTCGATCTCCCCCTCAGCTCGCTCTGAAGCAGTCTCGTCGGCCAGCGCCTCGGCCTCGGAGGCCTCTGCGGGCATCTCCGGCACAGGCATGGCCTTGGGCAAATGTGTGTTTTCTGGTGGCGGAGACAGCAAGGGCGTGGGCACCTCTGCAGCCACTGGCTCTGGCAGTAACGCCGGTTGGGGCAGCGCCTCGGTGATCAGCGGGGGCTCGAAGACCACCTCGGTCCACAACTCGTCGTCCCAGGCCGAGGGGGCCTGAGCCCCACCCTCTGGGGGCAACAACCCCCGCTCGGTCTTCTGCGTTTCGGCCTGCCCGCGAGCGAAGGGATCAACGGGGGCCTCAGCCCTCACTGTCTCGCCCTGCGCGCTCTGCATCACCACCCCTGGGGGCGTTTCGTCCAGTGTGGCCCACAAATCGGGCCCTTCACTCTCGGGGTTCGGTGATTGTTCGAGGGCCCTTTCGCTCTGCTTGCGGGCCAGAATGTGCGGTGGGGGGGTGTCCATCAACGCTCCTCGAGGCCAGCCTGAGAGCCGGACCTGGGCAGGTCTCCGGCTTTCTCATCGGCAAGATGGCCTTGGGGAGTGAGTCAAATCGGCGAGAAAGTCGCCAGATAAGTCGGCAGCACTCAGCAGGTGCTCACCCAGCGCTCAGCAGGCACTCACCAGCGGATGTCCAGGCGACCCATGGCCTTCCAGAGCGAGTCCGGCGCCACAGCCCCTTCGAGGGCTGCACCGGGGAGCAACACCCCGCCTTGAGCCCCCAGCGAGACAGTGCCCACATCGGGCACCGACAGGGCGTAGGATACCGCCCCGTCGAACTCCACACCGTAGAACCGCTCCGAGGCCTGACCCAGGTGATTCCTCGGGGTGCCGCCGGCGTCAAAGGTGGCCACCGGATCCACCAACCGCTCTGCAGCCCAGGACAAGAGCGTCGCCCCGGTGAGGGTCCAGGCCCCCGGGCGCCAGGTGACGCCAGGGAAGATATAAAACGCGTTGTGCACCGCACCGTCAGTGGGCAAGTGCTCATCACCCGGCGCAGCCACCCCGACCCGCTCGAGATCAGCGAGGCGCTCGGCGCTGCGGAGCGAGATGAGCCGCAGGGCATCTTGGAACAGGATGAAGCCCACCCGGTAGTCGGGATCGAAGCGGGCTTGCCTGATCTCGTCATCGTCGGCGTCGGAATCGCCGGAGGCGTAGCCCATCTCCAACCCGAGGGCCAGCCGGGGGCATCGCCAGGCGATCTCCGCCCGAGCCACCCAACCGAGGCCATCGATGTCCACCTCGCCGGTGCGACTCGCCGGCTGGAATCGGTCTGTCGAGCCGTCGAGGTAGATCAGCTCACCCTGAATCTTCAGCTCGGCGTTGATCGGGTACAGCGGCGCCAGCCAGCGGGCGTAGACATCTACAGACCACAGATCGAGACGATCTCCATCGGCGTCATCTTGGAAGCGGCGGGTGACGTACACCCCCGACGTCCATTCTTCGCCGGGATACATCAGAGCCCCGAAGAGGTGATACCCCCGATCGCCATCGAGCCAGCTCGCCTCCTCGTCCTGATAGACCTGATCAGCACCAAAGCTGAGCTGAACATCGCCCCAGGGGCCATAGGTCAGCCACGAGAGGGGCGCCACCGAGACTTGTGCACGCTGCACCAGATCACCGTTCCAGCGATCACCGAACCGCTCCACCCAACGGGCGTCGCCTTCAGGCTCATCGTGGCCATCGGCGTAGAGCACGCCCATGCCCCAGGCGAAACCCATCTGCCCGAGGCGCACCTCGAGCCAGGGCAGGCGCCACTCCAACCAGAGCAAGCGCGGCTCCACCGTGGTCCAGCCACTGGTGTTGTTCTCCGGATCGCCTGAGCGCCGCTCGACGTACTCCGCCCCCACCGGCTGAGTGTCGCCGAAGATCTGCCCGGTGAGCACATCCATCTGAATGCGGAACTCGAAGTTTCCGGCGTCGAGGGTGGGATCGATGCGCAGGCGGTGGGTGCCATAGCTACGCTGCCCGGTCTCGGTCCCCTGCTCGTCGAGGGGGAGCTCGCCGATGTTCACCGTGCGCAAGCGGTAGCTGCCCGGCGTCGTCCACTGCACCCTGCCCTCGGCACCAGAGAGGGGCGTGATGCCAACAGCGGCGCCGAGCAGCGCAGAGCAGGCCAGGACCGAGGCACGATCCGTGAGGGCTTTCGTCGAAGGGCAGCGCATCACCGCATGGACACCATCTGGGCTCGTCAGCCCTCGAGTTGAGAGAGGCCCCCGAGATTTGCCGGCGGTCGAGTGCAATATCAACAAAAAGCTTCTTGAGGCTGCCTCATCTTTTTTGTTGACTCGTGCACGCCCCTCTCCTAAAACCCGCGTCACGCCAGACGCGAAAGTGGCGGAATTGGCAGACGCGCAGGATTCAGGTTCCTGTGTCCGCAAGGACGTGGGGGTTCGACTCCCCCCTTTCGCACCGCCGATGGCGCAAAACCCTCCAGCAGGTCCAACCCGCTGGGGGGTTTTTTATTTCCGTGCGCCGTAACTGCCCTCACTTCACTCTTCGATCTGCCGTCATCGGCGCATCATTAAGAGGTCCTAACATAACGGCGGACCGAGTCAGGGAGGAGAGGCGCAAGTGAGACTGTCGAAAGACCCGCAGGCGGGCCCAGAGGCCCGTCGAGGACGCTTTCGGCAGTATCACGAAGTGCATCACCTTCCTGGCGACGGGAGCAGTTATGTTAGGGCCTCTTACATCGACACCAGGTGATGGGCCGGTGACACGCTCGGCCGCTCACCGGCCGGCCCGCACATTGCCCCGCGAGCCCCTCCACGTCGCCGAGCAATACGAACCCGCACTGCGCATCGAGTGCGCTCTGTCCGCTTCGAATGTACTCATTCGACCGGCCACCTTCTGGCATCACCACCTGCACAGCGTTGCCCAGCAATGCCCGCTCCTGATACCGGGTGGCCACCATGGGCACTGGGCCGAGGGCCGCTTCGAGGCAGAGTGACAGCGACTCACCATCTCGGGGCGGCCCCAATCCGACGGGCAGAGCGTGTGTGATCCAGATCAGTACCCCCACCGCCAGGCCACCCCAGCTCATCGCCAGGGCCATCCAGCTGCGCCAGCGTTGAGTCAAAGGCTCATCGGCGAAAATCAGTGCCGCAGCGGGCCAGGCCAGAGCCGGCCAGTTCGCCTCCACCCGCATCACGAGAGAGATCAGTGCCCAGCCTGCGAAGATCGGCAGCGACAGCGCCCACAGATCAACGCGTGCACGCCAGCCTCGCCTCCGCGCGAGCAACACCCCACACCACACCGGTGAGATCAGCGCGAGCTGCCCGCCGATCAGCTCACCGATGTGCACCCCTGTCCACGCCCGGCCGCCCTGAAAACTGAAGGGCAGCCAGTCGTTCTGGGCCGACCACCAGAGATGAGGGCTGTAGAGCGCGAAGGCCCCGGCGATGATGAACAGGCCTCGGCCCCTCCAGCACCACCACAGGCCGGGCAGAGCCAGCACCACAGCAGGTTTGCTCCACAGGCAGCCCGCCAGGGCCAGCGTGCACCAGAAGGGCTTGCGCGCCACTGTGGCCCAGATCACCGCCGACCAGCACACCAGCAACGGCATGTCGGGGGTCACGATCAGCGGCCAGGCCATGCCCAGCGGCGTCCAGAGGATCAACGCGGGCACCCATCGCCATTGTGGGATCTCGAGGCGGCGCCCGGCGTCGGCGAGCAGGGCCAGCGACAAGGGCACTGCGATCAGGCCGAGGACGCGGGGGCTCCCAGGAGAAAGCGCCATCCACCACGCCACACCTGGTGGGTGGTCGAAATGGCCCAGGGACCACGAGCGGGACCAGTCGGCGTAGTACGCCTCGTCAGCGAATGGGGGGATCCAGAAAGAGAGGATGAGGGCGATCGACCAGCCGACTGCGGCAGCGATCCAGGGCCGCGCGCTCCGGCCCGCGAGATCGAGGCCTTCGCTCAGCGTTGGCCCAGGCGCAGCTTCCACACCAGCATCAGGGCCTCGACGAAGATGCGGGTGGTCATCTTCGAATCACCCGCCCGGCGATCAGCGAAGTGGATCGGAATCTCCACCACCTTGAAGCCCTTGCGGATCGCCCGCCAGGTCAGCTCCACCTGGAAGCCGTAGCCCACAGCCTGAATGTCGTCGAGCTCGATGGCCTCGAGCACCCTGCGGTGGAAGCACTTGAACCCGCCCGTGAGATCGCGCACGCGGGCCCCGAGACCCAACACGGTGCCGGCGTACAGGCTGCCGCCACGGCTCATGATCTGTCGACGGAGGGGCCAGTTCTCCGTGCCTCCGCCAGAGACCCAGCGGCTGCCAAGGATGAGATCTGCGTCTCGAGCAGCCTTGATGAACTCTGGCAACCGGGTGGGCTCGTGGCTGAAGTCCGCGTCCATCTCGAAGATCAGGACGTAGTCACGCTCCAGGGCCCACTTGAACCCGGCGATGTATGCGCGGCCCAGACCCTCTTTGTTGGTGCGGTGAAGCACGTGCACCCGCTCGTCGGCGTCGGCGATCTCGTCGGCCACAGCCCCGGTCCCGTCCGGCGAGTTGTCGTCCACCACCAGCACGTGCACCGTGGGCACGACGTCGAAGATCTGCGCCAGCAGGGGCGGCAGGTTCTCCCGCTCGTTGAAGGTGGGCACGATGATCAGGGCCGGGGGGTGCGTCATCTTTCTACCTGGAGACGTTTCTACCTGGAGACCGACAGGGGCGCGGAAGGTACCCCAACCATCAGACAAATGCCAACGCCCTGTGCCGAGGTCGTGGTGGCTGCTTCAGGGGCGTCTCACAGGGGGCAGGCTCGCCAGCCCTTCGGCGATCCGCTCTGCGAAGGTGCCACCCTCTGGATGCGTCATGCGATCCCTCAGCGCAGAGAGGGGCTCGCGCCAGCGCTCCGGCACCGCCGCCATCTCCCCGAGACGCTCCGCCATGGCTTCTGGCGTGCACGCGTCGAGCACCAGCTCCGGCCAGGCCTCTCGGCCGAGGATCAAGTTCGGCAGAGCCACGTGAGGCACACGCACGAGGCGTCGAGCCACCCAGGCAGCCCCCGCAGGCAGGTGGCCTGCCACCACCACCGGCCGGCCGGCGAGGGTGGCCTCCAGAGAAGAGGTGCCTGCAGTGCTCAAGACCACCGTGGATGCTGCGAGGGCCTCGGCACTCGACGACCAGATCCGAACCGGCAGCCCCGAAGCGCGGATCGCTGCCACCACCGGGGCGCGATCCACAGTGGGGGCCACGGGTAGATGAAACCCCAACTCGGGCCACTGACGCCTCAAACGGATCGCCGCCGTGAGCATCAGCGGAAGCAGGCGCGCCACTGCAGGATCACGGCTGCCTGGTAGCAGGCACACTGCAGGGGCCGATGGCAGCTCTGGCATCAGACGCTCCGCCAGCGGATGCCCGACCCAATGCGCCGGCACGCCTCTACTCCGATACCAATCTGATTCGAAAGGCATCAAGCAGCCCACCCACTGCGCCCTCGCCACCCCGGCGCTGCGCCAGGATCGCCATGCCCATGCTTGAGGCGGTGACAGCCAGGCCACCGGCACGCCCACCCGCTCAGCCGCTTTGAGCACCCGCATGTTCAACTCGGGAAAATCCACCAGCAGAGCGCCGCGACATCCTCGCAACCTCGCCTTCACCATCCGAAGCGTGGAGATCACGGCAGGTACAGTGGAGATCGCCTCTCCGAGCCCCTGACCCGCGAGGGCGCTGGCGTGACGCACCAGCCCCACGCCCGCAGCCTCGGCAGCATCGCCGCCTACACCCCACCATGGCCCCACCGTGGTGGCTTCCAGGGCTGCCCCCAGGAGCGCATCGCCAGAGGCCTCTCCAGCGATGGCCAGCCAGGGCGCCGTTGGTGTTGCTGTGCGGGTGTTCAAGCGGCGGCAGGGCGCGAAGGGGCCACCTCGGCCACCATCCGCAAAACCCTCAGGGCGTGCTCCCCTCGAGCGAGGGGCTCGGGCCAGTGACCGGTGCGGATCATGGAGACAAATGCCACCAGCTGTCTGGCGAGTGGATCTGCCACTCTGCCATCGCTCAGACGCGTCGTGACGCCGTCGGCCCAGAGGCGGCGGCGCACGCTCAGCGCCCGATGTGTCGACGTCAGCCGCGCAGCTCGGCCATCAGCACCTTCCAGTCGGATCTCCACATGATCTGGGGCCGAGCTGACCCCCTGAACCTTCAGAGAAGGCCCCATGAGGTGAAGCGCCAGGTCAAGATCGTGCACCAGCCAGTCAAGGTGCAATGGCGCGCCGCCAGGGCGAGGTGGCCCGGATCGACGTGCCACGATGCGCTGCGGGCGTGACGGAACTGAAGCCAGTGTGGGGTTGAAGCGCTCCAAGTAGCCCACGGCGAGGCCCACCCCTCGGCGGCGGCTTTCAGCCACCAGAGCCTCACACTCTCCCGGCGACATGGCGCCCGGCTTCTCCACGAGGGTGTGCACCCCTCGGCTCAGAGACATCTGCGCCACTGGGGCCAGGGCACGTAGGGGCACCGCCACCACCGCCCCTGCCGGGCGCTCCGGGAGATCATCCAGGTGAGCACCAAAGGGCAGCGGGGTACCGTCACCGAGATGATGCGCCAGCCGGCGAGCCCGCAGAAGATCAGGGTCGATCACCCCCGCCACGTGCACGCCGGGCAACGCCTTGAGCTTCTCCCCGTGCACAGTGCCCCAACGCCCTGCACCGATGACGGCTACAGAAAGTGTGTGTCGGGGGATCTCGTCGTGGGAGATCGTGCTGTGGGATGGCAAGGCGGTCATGCGCACGCTCGGTGGGTCGCGGGTGCTGTTTTGTTAGTGGCCTCTTAGCCGCTTCACCGTGGAAAGACAACCAGGACACCTGACCGCCCGTGGTGTCACCTGTGCGGACAGTTCCTTGAAAAATGCCACCTGCGCAACGCACTTCGAGGCTCGAGTGCGAACCAGTTTACGCACTCAAGCGGGGCTTCACTGGGGTGTTCCCCCGTGCTCGCCCCTCTGTCACGGGGATGCAACGGAGTTTCTGCGAAATGTCACAGCGACTCGAAAAGCTGGCATGTGCTCTGCATGAAGGGCGGCCATCGTGTGCAGCCACGCTGCGCAAGTGAGACTGAGGAGTTGCTCATGTCCGTCGCCAAAGACCTGCGCTCTGATCGTGATGACCTGACCCCCACTCGTCCTTCGGCGGGGACCGCGGTCATCTTGAACGCAAACGCCAAGCGCGTGACCCCTCGGGTGCGTCGTCTGGTGGAGGCCAGCGCAGGAGACGCCGACGTCTTCTTCACCGAAGATCTCGAGCAGGCGCAGTTCGTGAGCCACCGTGTCGCCGATCGCGGCTACAAGCTCGTGGTCACCGGCGGCGGTGACGGCACCGTCACCAACACCATCGATCAGGTGGTCCGTCGCATCGAGGACACCCGGGGCGCCGAGCAGGTCCCCTACCCTCAGTTCGCCGTGCTCAAGCTCGGCACCGGGAACGCCGTGGCGGACTTCCTCCAGGCCCGGCACTTCAAGCAGGATCTCGCAGAGCTGTCTCAGGCTCAGGTGAAGCCCGTCGATCTCATCCAGCTCGACGACGGCCGCCGGGTGCCCTTCGCCGGCTTCGGCTGGGACGCCCACATCCTGAACAACTACGATCAGCTCAAAGAGGCCGCTCAGAAGAACCGGGTGACCCGGGCGCTCTTCAAGAGCGTGCTCGGCTACCTCATCGCCGGCCTGGGCAAGTCGGTCCCCGAGTTCTTGATCCAGCGGCCTCAGTGGCAGTGCCGGGTCATCAACGCCGGCGGCATGGCGCTGCAGCTCGACACCGACGGCAACGTGGTGAAGCGCTTCGCCCCGGGCGAGGTGGTCTACGAGGGCGGGGTGCGCATGGCCTGCTTCGGCACCACCCCCTACTTCGGCTTCAAGTTCAAGATCATGCCCTTCGCCGATCGCACGCCGGGCATGTTCCACCTGCGGCTCATCAACATGCCCCCCCTCGCCGCCGTGGCTCAGCTGCGCAGCGCCTGGAAGGGCAAGATGCGCCATCGCAACCTCACCGATCTGCAGATGACCGCCTGTCGCATCGAATTCGACGACAAGGCCCCCTTCCAGATCGCCGGTGATGCTGAAGGCTACCGCGACAGCATCGAACTCAAGGTCAACGAGCAGCCTCTCGAGTGCCTGCACTTCGCCGCCTGAGGTGCCATGGCCGCAGCATGGGCCATCGTAGAGCGTGACGGCGCAGTCCTCTTTGTACAGCGCAGCGCACGCACCAGTCGCCCCGGCCAGTGGTGTCTGCCCGGGGGTCGCATTCACGGCGGAGAAGACTCCGGCGATGCCGCTTTGCGTGAGCTGCGCGAAGAGACCGGCCTCGTCGGCACGCTGGGCAACCTCGCCCACGACACCCCCAAACAGTTCTACTACCAGTGCCACGTCGATGGTGATCAGCAGGTGAGTCTCAAGGCCAACGAGTGCCAGGACCACCGCTGGGTGGCCCCTGCAGATCTACTGTCTCTGGGCCACATCATGGAGCTGCGCCGCGTGGTCCTCGCCTTGCGGGTGCTGGGGTTCGAGATCCACCTGCCGCCAGGGCTCGAGCATTATGTCCAGCGCGGTGGCCGGCGCTGAGACGGCGCAGATCGGCCAGGGTCGACCTTGACCCATTGGCCAACGCATCCGATTCCTTCAAAATGGATTCCCTGCTCTGAATCACGACACTGCATTGCCCAAGGAGACACCAGTGCTCAACGCCCTCTCTGTGGATGTCGAGGACTACTTCCACGTCGAGAACCTCACCCACCGCATCACCCGTGATGACTGGGACTCGATGCCTCTGCGGGTGGAAGACAGCACCCTGCGGCTGCTCGACATGTTCGACAGTCACGGGGCCAGGGCCACTTTCTTCACCCTCGGCTGGGTGGCGGAGCGCTGCCCTGATCTGGTGAAGGAGATCCACCGCCGGGGCCACGAGATCGGGTGTCACAGCCACCTGCACCGGCTCATCTTCAACCTCGAGCCTGAGGAGTTCAGGGCCGACACCCTCAAGTGCAAGACCCTGCTCGAAGATCTCATCGGTGAGCCCGTGGTGGGCTATCGCGCCCCGAGCTACAGCATCACCACCAAGAACCTGTGGGCCCTCGACGTACTCGCCGAGCTCGGCTTCGTCTACGACTCGAGCATCTTCCCCGTGCGACACGATCGCTATGGGATCCCCAACTTCCACCGCTGGCCCGTGGCTGATCTGCCCACCCCCAAGGGGCATCGGATCCACGAGTTCCCCCTCACCACCTTCCGCATGGGCAACATGAACATGCCTGCTGCTGGTGGCGGCTACCTGCGCCTTCTGCCCCCGCAGTGGACGCGGCACGGGGTGCAGTCGGCCAACCGCGCCGGGCGCCCAGCGATCCTCTACATTCATCCATGGGAGATCGACGACGGCCAGCCCCGGGTCGAGGGCCTCGGCCGCCTCAAGCAGTTCCGCTGCTACCACAACCTCGACGCCACCTTCGATCGTCTCGAAGATCTCGTCCGCCGGTTCCAGTGGGGCACGGTGCGCGAGGTGCTCGCCCAGACGCTGCAGCGCCCAGATCTCGAAGCGGCCTGATCTCGAAGCAGCCTGATCTCGAAGTGGCCTGGGCCTCAGCCCAAGCGGTCTTTCAAGCGACGCCAGGTCGAGGGCAGCGTCATGGCCTTCCCGATCTTCACCCAACCCGTCGGTGACTTGAGCATGCCCTTCACCTGAGACTTCTGGGGCACGAAGGGCCCTGGAGGCTCGCCAAAGTCGAAGTGCGGCTCAGTGTCAGCGTGGGGCGAGGCCGCCGTCGGGTGCATATGGGCATGGGCCCGGACCACGGCGGGGTGCAGCTGCAGGATCAGCGGTCGACACAACGTGTGCTTCCTGAACGACAGCAGCTCAGTCAGGGCGTTGTCGTAGAACTTCTCTGCCCAGTCGAACCACTGTTGCCGCACCGACTCGGGGGCGAACCACGCCGCCTGCCACACCACCTGGGCCTTGCGCAGATCCTGAGCGGGCCAGGTCTCGGTGTAGTGCTCCAGGCGCTCGGGATACAGCGTGGAAGAGCGCTCGTGATCCACCATCCACTGGGCGAACCTCAGGAGCGAGGCCCGCGCATAGGCCCACATCTCGTCGAGGGCATCGTGCTCCTCTTTGAGGTGCACGTAGTGGGCGAGGTACTTCAGGAACACCGTGTACGACCAGCGGTACTCCACGTCGAGCAGGTCGAGGGTCTCGATGTCCTGGGCCGGGTGAGTGACCCGCCGGATGATGCGCTCCGCCCGGTTCAGGTAGCGCTGATCACCGCTGAGCCGATACGCTGTACACAGCGCATTGAGCGAGTTCCCTGCGCCACGGCCTGGGCCGTGGAAGTCAGGGAACACCGTCATGGTGGAGAGGCCTGTCTCGCTCAGTGCGAAGGGCCCGTAGAGCGTGTCGGCGCCGTTCTCCATGGCCATGACCCACTCCGCGGCGTCGATCACCGCCCGGGCGGCCTCGGGGTGGCCGGTCAGGCAGTAATAGAGGTAGGCCCCGCTGGGGTAGTTGTGCTCGTTCGACGGACCCCCACCGTAGCCACCTTCGATCTGCTCAGCGTTGAGCTTGGAGTAGGCCCGGTGGGTGGCGGTCCCCGCCCCCATGTAGTGATCAGAATGCCAGAACAGCCCGCGGTTGTAGGCGTCTCGATCCCGGGTGGTTTTGTAGGTGTCGATGTCCATGTAGTGCCAGGCCAGGGGCTCGGCGAGATCGAACCAGCGCCGATCTGCGCTGCGCAGGCCTTGTAGGAAGAACGCTTCGACACAGTCGTACTGGTTGTTGTAGTGGCTCACCATGGGCTCGGGGCCCTGATGATGCACGGTCTCGTGATCGGCATAGAGATCACCGAAGTTGCGCCACCCGTACTCGTCGATGATCTCCCTGCGGGCGGCGAGGCCCTGCTCGGCGTCGACGATGTGCTCGATGAGGGCCGCCGCGCGGGGCTCGTCCACGCTCACGGGCCCCAGATGATCTGCAGCGTGGCTCTCGATGACCTCGGCTGCAGTCTGGAGCGCTCGCGGGCGCTGGTGCACCCAGCCCAACGCCGTGCTGCCCAGCCAGATGACGTGGGTCTTGCGCTCTCCAGGCTGGATCTCGTGTCGATCGCCGTGCTCCACGGGCCACAGCGAGAACCGCACCGCCTCTCCGTCGCTCTCCATGGCCTTGGGGAAGCTCTGCCAGAAGTGCTCGATCGTGCCATGCAGGGTGTTGGATTGCTGGTCCAGCCCCTTCACCGTGCCTGTGTGGGCGGTCCAGCTCAGCTCGGGGCTCGCCCGATCACCAGAGAGGGCGGTGTCGCCCACCTGAGCCCGCCACCCTCGGAACTTGAGCGGCACCATGCCCTCAGCGTTGACGTGGTTGCGGCTGTTCCAGCGTGAGCCGCCGGAGCTCGCCTGGAACACGTGCAGCCGATCGCCCTCTACATCGAGCCATTGGGCGTCGACATCTTCCCGCCATTTCACCTCGCCCGTAGAAGCCGGCAGTCGGAGGCTGATGTCTCGAAAGTAGACCGCGTTGGGATCACCGAGATCCCAGAGGTTGCCTTTGTGCACGGCCCCCTGAGGGTTGTGCACGGCGATCTCCACCTTGAAGGCCTGCAGCCCGGACCACACCGAGATGCGGGCAGTGAGCACGAGCTCTCCGAGGGCATACGTGGTGGCCACCACCCCCCTCAAAGGCCCCGCCATCTCCACTGTGGTGCGCTGTGGTGCAGGGATCTGACGTCGACCCCTGGCCCCCACCACGGAGAGGGTGGCGCCGAGCGGCAGGCCCCGAGCCAGGGGGAGCGCCCGCGGCCCCGTGAAGCCGCCCACGTCCACCCCGAGAGGCGGCGAAGGCCGCAGCGGATGCCCGGGGACGAGCCGATAGGTGCCCCCTGCCCCGTCGTCGATGAGATCAGCCACCAGCCACTTTACTGATCCATCGGGCCACAGCGCGGTGGCCTGGCACTGCACCATGGCTGGCGCGTTTCGAGGATCGACGAGCGCCGCACGCTGTGGATCAGCGAGGCGCCCTTGCGGAAGCGCCAGGCCCACGCTCAGAGGTGCCTTGAGCCCGCTGGGGTTGTCGACGGTGAAGGTGGCCAGATCGGCCGTGCTGTTCGATGGTGCGCTCATGCTTCGAAAACCTGATGCCAGAGTTCCAGCATGTACAGAATCCAGAGCTGGCTCGAATGATCGTGGGTGCCCGCCTGATGCTCAGTGCACATCTGCGTCATCGGGGCAGCGGCGAGATAGCCTCGATCACCGAGGCTGCTCAGGGCCGCGCTCAGAGGCTCGGCGAGGGGCCCGCGCAGCCACTCTGCCAGCGGGATGTCGAAGCCCTGCTTCGGGCGATACAGCACATCGTGGGGCAGATAGGGCTCCATGATCTTCTTCAAGATCCATTTGCCCTCTCCACTGCGCACTTTGTACTTCGCCGGGATCCGGATCGCCTGCTCGGCGAGGTGGTGATCGAGGAAGGGCGAGCGCACCTCGAGGCTGTGCATCATCGCCATCTTGTCCACCTTCATCAACATGCGATCGGGCAGATAGGTGTTGATGTCGACGTACAAGAGGCCTGCCAGCGGATCGCGGGTGTTCACCGCGCTGTAGTGACGGGCGAGGACCTCGAAGCTCGAGTACCCACCGAGGGCGCTCAGGGCCCCTTGAGTGAAGAAGCTGTACTTCTCGGGCTCCCGGAAATACGACACCGAGCGGAAGTGCGCCCGAGCGGCGTCGAGGGCCAGCCCCTGGAGCGCCGACTTCAAGCGCAGAGGTCGAGGTAGATCCGCACGATCAGGCCAGGCGTCTCCGAGGGCGCCGATGAGGCTGCCCCGCAGGCTCTCGGGGATGAGCCCCCTCACCCGGTTCTCCAGCAGATCGATCTGGTAACGACGGTAGCCGCCGAGGATCTCGTCGCCGCCGTCACCGCTCAAAGCCACGGTGACCACTTTGCGGGCGATCTCGCTCACCCGCCCTGTGGGGATCGCCGACGGGTCTGCGAAGGGCTCGTCGAAGTGCCAGACCAGCTTGCGCAGCTCCGCCTCGTCGGCGGCGTCCACCTTCACCGTCTCGGTGTAGTGGTCAGTGCGGTAACGACGGGCCACCTGCTCGGCGTAATCGCTCTCGTCGAACTTCGCCACGTCGAAGCCGATGCTCGCCGTACGCACCGCCCCTTTGAGGTGCCTCGACATCAACGCCACCACGGTGCTCGAGTCCACCCCACCAGAGAGGAAGGCCCCGAGGGGCACCTCGGACTCCAGGCGGCAGGCCACGGCGTCGTCCACCATGCGCAGGAGCGACTCTTGCTGCAGGCGGCGGGGGCGGAAGTCGGTCTCGTTCGGGTCCAGGCGCCAGTAAGCCCGAGTCTCCACACGGCCCTGCTCGGCGATGAGCAGGTGCCCGGGCTCGAGCTTGTGCACTTGCTTGAAGATCGTCCGCGGCGCCATCACGCACAGGAAGCTCAGGTAGTCGCTCACCGCCTGCAGATCGATGGTCTTGTCGAAGTCACCCAACGCCGTGAACGATTTGATCTCGCTGCCGAAGAGCAACCGACCGCCATGGTGCGACCAGTAGAGCGGCTTCTGGCCGAGGCGATCCCGGGCGAGCATCAAGCGCTTGTTCCGAGTGTCCCAGATGGCGAAGGCGAACATGCCCCTGAGGCGCTCGACGAAGGCTGGGCCCTCTTCGAGGTAGGCATAGACCAGCACCTCGGTGTCAGACTGGGTCTTGAAGCGGTGACCGCGACCCTGAAGCCAGGATCTCAGCGGCTTGTGGTTGTAGATCTCGCCGTTGAAGATCACCGCCACGGAGCCATCGGCGCTGAAGATGGGCTGATCCCCCCCGGAGACGTCGATGATCGACAGCCGCCGGTGGCCCAGGCCTACGGGGCCATCGCAGTGGATGCCGTCGGCGTCTGGCCCCCGGTGGGCGATGAGATCAGTCATCGCCTTCACCAGGGCGGGCTCTGCAGCCCGTTGGGGATCATCGTAGAGCAGTCCGGCGATGCCGCACATGGAGCCTCCGAAATCAGATCAGGGCAGGTTCTTGACCAGGGGCGGGCCGATGATGCGGGTCAGCGGCACCGGCAGCCGCTGCCACGCCTTGATGGCCAGCGCGTACTTTGGGTTGTGGGGGTTCAGCTCGGGCAGCTCTCCCCCATCAGCGAGCCAGTAGTACCAGTGCAAAGGCACCGGCTTCGCCCCCCACTGCACCTTGAACTTGTAGGTGCCCTCGTCGGGGGTGCTCCGGCCGAAGTCGAAGCGGCGGTACCCGTGCTCCACGGCGTACTTGAGCGTGGTCCAATACAGCAACATGTTGGGGCTGAGGTGGTTGTAATCCCCCACCGTAGAGGCCCAGGGGATCTCCAGTGTGTCCCGGTGGCCGACGACCATGCCGCAGCCCACGGGGGTGCCGCTGTAATAACAAATGATGATCCGCGCCCGATCGCCCATCAGCTGCACGAAGCGGCCGAGGAACCGCTTGCTGTACACCGGGGTGCCGAGATCCCGCATGTTCCGGGAAAACACCGTGTAGAAGTCGTCGAGCAGTTCGAAACCGCCCACCCGGGTGTAGAGGCCCAGCTTCTTGGGCTTTCGGATCTGGCTCCGGAGCTTGGCCTTGAAGCCCTTCCACAGGGCCTCGGTGCTCTCGGGTAGATCCATCATCATCTCGACTTTGGACTGCTTGCAGGGCCAGCTCACCCCCTCTGCGGGCCCCAGGTGGCGCAGCTCGATGTGGCTCGCCCCTGCGGCGGCAGCATGGACCGCCGCTTCGTCGCACAGCGCCGCGCGGATCTCAGCGCTGTCGGCGAGGGCTCCACAGTGGTTGAAGTAGGGGATCCCCACGAAGTAGTTGCCGAAGATGCGGCTCTTCAACTGCACCAGGGGCAACACCCCGACGATCTGTCCCCCCTGCCGCGCGGCGAGATACAGGGTCCGATGGCCCGTCGCCTCGGTCATGAAGCGACGGAACACCACGCGGTGGTAGACCGCACCTTCAGGGTGCGCCTCCACATAGGCGTCCCAGGCCGCCTCGTCGGCGTGATCTTCAGCGAGGCACTCCACGGTGACGTTTACGGGGGCCTTGTTCGGGGCGATGCTCATCCAGGCGCTCCAGCCATCACTTGCGGTGCTTGATCACCTTCGCCGGGATGCCCACGGCGACGGCGTAATCAGGGATCGGCTTGTTGACCACTGAGCCTGCGCCGATGACGCAGCCCTGGCCGACGTCGGCCAGCACCTTGGCCCCGTTCCCGATCCAGCTGTTGGCCCCGATGCTGACCCGCTCGAAGGTGCCACCCTGAGCGTTGATGGGGGTGTCGACGTCGTCGATGTGGTGCTGCTTCGACCCGCTGAGCACGTGCACGCCGCTGCCGAAGAGCACGTCGTCGCCGATGTCGCATAGGCCGATGTTGCACTGCACACCGACATAGACCCGGCGGCCGATCCGGGTACCTCGGTGGCTGATCACGGTGCCGAAGGAGATGCAGCAGTCGTCGCTGCAGGCATCGAGGGCCATGCGATAGAACTCTCGCCGCATGTAGATGCCCGGAAAGCCTGGCACCAGCGACAACGTCTGGCTGGCGTGGTGAAAAGCCTCGTCGGCATCACCGACCGTGGCCGACACGCGATACAGCGCCCACTCCGGCAACACCGCCCCGCGGCTGACGCCTCGAGCGGCCCGCTTGGCCCACCCCTTGAGATCGCCGATCATCAGGCCTCCTCTCCAGTGCCGTGTGCCTGCTCTGCCTCGGGCAGCTTGGGCCCCACAGGCGCAGGGCCGAGATCTGCGTCGAGCTGTGCCTGGCTCACCCCCGCTCTCACACCCATCGTGCGCTCGAACTCGGTGACGGTGCGACGCCCCACGGTGGCCCAGGTGTTGGCCCGGGCATAGCGCACGAGCAAGTCAGAGTCCCAGTCGGTGTCGAGGGCTTTGGCGAGGCCGTCAGCAAATGCGGCGCCGGTGCGCTCTTTGACCAGCACCCCGAACTCTGGTCGGCACAGACACTCTGGTGTACCCCAGACCTCGGTGATCACCGGCGGCGTACCACACGCCAGAGATTCGAAGAGCACGTTGGGCCAGCCCTCTTTCGCTGTGGCCAGGGCGAAGACGTCGGCGGCGGAGTAGTAGCGAGGCAGCTCGGTGTTCACCACCGCGCCGGTGAAGTGCACCCGCTCGGTGAGCCCGGCGCTTGACACCTTCTCTCGCACTTGCTGCACGAAGTCTCCCTCTTCCCCTGCCCCACCGACGAACACCATGTGAACGTCGTCGCGGCCCCGCTGCTTGAGCTGGTCCAGGGCGTCGACGAGGATGTGGAACCCTTTGCGCTCCACCATGTGACCCACGCTCACCACGAGGGGCACGTCCAGGGGCAGCCCCAGGGCCTTCCGGGCGGCGACCTTGTCGATGGGGGCGAAGCGCACAGGATCCACCCCATTGGCGATGGCCACGCCCTTCGCTGGATCCATCCCGGCGTCGATGGCGCCGTCGACGAGAGCCCGGCACACGCCAATGACACGATCAGCCTTGGACAAGGCGTACTTCACCTGGGCCCAACGTACGGGGAACCGCGGCAGATCGTTGATGTCGTGGCCCCGGAGGGTGATGGTGAAAGGCAACCCGGTCCACTTCGCGACCAAAGCTGCAGCAAAACCATCAGGAAATGCGAGATGAGCGTCGATCAAATCGGGGACGAACCCCTCTTCCTGCTCCAGACGTCGCATTTCGCGGAGGAAGGCCTCGGCGAGGGCGACCCCGTCAGCAGGCTTCACGAACCCTGGCACTGAAAGAAAGTGCGGATAATGGGCCGTGAGAGGGGGTCCCATGGCCGAGGCCCCGTGTATTTGATGCCTCGGGATCTCAAGGCGAGCCTTGTATCGGTCGATGAATCGAGTCGCGATGGGAAACACAGGCACAGGCGAGACCACCCGTAGATCCGCATGTGCCCCTGCTGCCTGCAACCGGTTGCGCACGAAGACCGCGTGCACCGGAAGGGCTTGAGACGGAAACATGGTCGACAGGGAAAGCACCCTGAGCGGCCGCTGAGGCAAATACGCTGGACGCGCGTCACCAGATGATTCAGTGCGCAGATGGGCTGCAGACAATCACTCACCTCGGGAGGGTTTCTCTCGACCGCGTGGGTGCCGAGACGCAGTCAGATGTGTCGCACATCCTGAGGAGATTGGCCAGAGTGGGCTTGTGGCACATATCCACACATGGCATACCGAGCACGGTTCGCCCAAATCCTTGTGGCGAAGCAGGGGCGAGAGTAGATTCCGGCCTTCAAGGTTTTAACCCGCACTCAGTGCGTCATTGATACGTGGTTCATGGTTTCTCTGCTGATCACCATCGATGTTGAGAGCGATATGCCACGCTGGGTGGTGGAGCCGGAGACCACCGTGGAGAACCTCAAGGGGATCCCACGGTTCCAGGCCATGTGCGACCGCCTCGGCGTACAGCCCACCTATCTGATGGACTACCCCGTGGCCACCCGGCCCGAGGGCGAGGTGTTTCGGGCCATCGTCGACGACAAGCGGTGCGAGCTCGGGGCCCACCTGCATCCGTGGACCTGCCCACCATACAGCGCCAACGAAGATCGACTTCAGCCCACACATCCGAGCCGCCACACCAACTCAGTGCAGGCCGAAAAGCTCACCGCCCTCACCGAGGCCATCGAGCAGCGGTTCGGGCAACGGCCCACGAGTTATCGTGCCGGGCGATTCGGGCTCAACGGCGCCGGTCTACAGATTCTGGAGCGCTTGGGCTACACAGTGGACACCAGCGCCACGCCGTTCACCGACTGGACGGGCGAAGGCGGGGTGGACTGGCGGGCAGCGCCCGAGGTGCCCTACTTCCCCGATCGCCAGCAGCCCTGGCGTCGCGGCTCGAGCCCCATCCTCGAGGTGCCCGTCTCCATCGGCTGGAGTCGGCACATCCCCGACGCCGTGGGCCGAGCCATCGTCAAAGCGCCGCGCCGGATGAGGCTCGTCGGGTTGCTCAACAACCCGATGTTCTCACTGGCCCGGCTGGCCTGGCTCTACCCGTCGAGGGACACCCTCGACGACATGAAACATCTCGCCGAGGTTCAGGTGACCCGTGGGGTTCCCTTCTTGAACGTCTTCTTTCACTCCAGTGAGATCTGGCCCGGGCAGTCGATCTACACCCGAACAGAAGACGATCTCGATCAGTACCTGAACACTCTCGAAGAGTTCTTCCGATTCGCCATCGACCAGCTGGGGGCAGTCCCTCGTACGCTGAGAGATTTCAGAACTCACCACCTCAATGAGCCGCACGCATAAGGTAACGACATGCTGATTCTGGGCATCTCCGCGCTCGACAACAACTGCTGCGCGATGCTGTACGAGGACAACAAAGTCCTCGCCGCCATCGCTGAGGAAAGGCTCACCCGCGTGAAGATGCAGGCGGGCTTTCCCTCCCGGGCCATCGAGAAGGTTCTCGAGATGACCGGTAAGACCGTGGCGGACATCGACAAGGTGGCCTACCCCTTCTTCGACTGGAAAGAAGAGGCCAAGCGGATCAGCGGCACCTACGTGCGCAACATGGCGTACAACATCCGCACCGATACCCCCGCGGCGTCGAAGGCGTGGCACCAGACCCGGTTCAGCCAGTGGGCCGCTCAGGCCGTGGCGGATCACCGGAAGTACAACCAGGAGCTGGACGACGGCCTCAAGAGCCTCGGCCTCTTCGATAAGCTGCAGCGGGTGGAGCATCACCTTGCCCACCACGCCTGTGCCTACTTCTGCAGCCCCTTCTATGGTGAGGGCGAGAAGTCGCTGGTGCTCAGCCTCGATTGGTACGGCGGCGGCATCGCCGGTGCTGTGGCCATCGCCCACCCCAACGGCGACTTCGAGCGCCTCACCAGCTTCGACTACCCGCACTCCCTGGGCCTCTTTTACGCCCAGGTCACCGGGGCACTCGGCTTCAAGATGAGCCGCCACGAGGGCAAGATCGTGGGCCTCGCCGCCTACGGTGATCCCAACATCCTGTACGACAAGGTCCGAGGTCGCTTTTCGATCAGCGACGGTGACTTCAAGTACAACAGCGGCATGGACGATCGCTTCGTCAAAGATCTCGCCAAGCGCTACAGCCGCGAGGACGTCGCTGCGGTGTGGCAGAAGGTCCTCGAGGACGTCGTGCAAGAGGTGGTGGGCTACTACATCGACCGCTACAACCTCGATCGCGTGGTCATGGCCGGCGGCGTCGCCGCCAACGTGAAGATGAACCAGCGCGTCTTCGAGATCCCCGGCGTCAACGGCATCTACGTACACCAGGCCATGGGCGACGACGGCACCGGCACCGGCGCCGCGCTGTGGGTGGCCCATACCCACGACAACCTCACCCCCGAGTTCAAGCTGCCCAACGTCTACCTCGGCCCCGGCTACACCGACGAGGAGATCGAGGCTGCCCTCAAGCGCAACGGGGTCAAGGCACGCAAGTACAAGGACATCGAGAAGGCCATCGCCCGTCGCCTGCACGACGGCAAGGTGGTGGCCCGGTTCAACGGCCGCATGGAGTACGGCCCGCGAGCTCTGGGCAACCGCTCGATCCTGTATCACTGCAAAGAGCCCGAGGTGAACAAGTGGCTCAACGACCAGCTCAAGCGCACTGAGTTCATGCCCTTCGCCCCTGCCTGCCTCTACGAGGAGCGGGAGACGTGTTTCAAGAACATGGCTGGCGCCGAGTACGCCGCGAAGTTCATGACCATCACCTTCGACGGCACCGACTTCTTCAACGAGACCGCCCCGGCAGCAAGCCACGTCGATGGCACTGCCCGGCCTCAGCTGGTCTCGGAAGACATCAACCCGAGCTTCTACCGCATCATCAAGGAGTATCAGAAGCTCTCGGGGCTGCCGAACATCATCAACACCTCGTTCAACATGCACGAGGAGCCCATCGTCTGTACCCCTGACGATGCCATCCGGGCCTACCAGCAGGGCAACATTCACTTCCTGGCCATTGGCAACTTCCTCGCCAGTTCGGAAGAAGATCTCGGCGAGTGAGTCCAGCAGTGAAGGCTCCAGGGCCCTCCCCCACAGACATCGACCGCGCCCTCGGTGGTGACGCCACCGCCGTGCGCATGCTGATCGGGCACCTGACCCCCGTGGTCCAGGCCCGCGTGGCTCGGGCGCTGATGCGCCGACAGGGCCAGTCCGGTGGTCGGTCGCTGCGACAAGAGGTGGAAGATCTCTCCCAGGAGGTCTTCTGCGCCCTCTTCGCCGACAAAGGGAAGATTCTGCGCTCGTGGTCACCGGACAAGGGCGCCTCGCTGGCGAATTTCGTCGGCCTCGTCGCCGAGCGTCAGGTGGCGTCGATCATGCGCAGCGGCAAGCGATCACCCTGGACGGAAGATCCCACCTTGAACGCCGATCTCGATCGAGCCATGGGCACCACCCATGGTCCCGAAGTACAGGTGGCGTCACGAGAAATGCTTGAGCGACTGCTCGAGCTGCTCAAGGGCAAGCTCAGCCCGCTGGGGCTCAACCTCTTCTACAGCCTCTATGTAGAGCAGAAGGGCGTCAGCGAGGTGCAAGCGCAGTTCCAGATGACCGCAGATGCTGTCTATGCGTGGCGGAGTCGCCTCGGTAAATTAATCAAACAGCTCGCTGCACAAATGCAGTCAGATCCCGCGTGATGGCGGCGAATACCCAGATGCGCCGGGTCTCAATGGATGAGGCCCTCCAATCCGTGGGGTGCGTGCATGTCTGATCAAAAGCCCATCGACGAAGGCGCCGAAGCCTGGATTACAGCCTTGGCCAACCTCGAACGAGAGCAGCGGGGAGAGATCGCCGCCGACGCGCGCCTCGAAGCGCTGAGCGCCGGCGATCTCTCAGATGAAGATCTGGCCGAGCTTCAAGCGCTCGCCGCATCAGAGCCGGAGTGGGGTGAGGCCCTGGAGGCCTTCGAGCCCCTGGATGATGCCGCCCTTGATCGCATGACGGCGCAAGTCCTCGCCGAGATGGGGGTGGCCTCTGCTGAAGAGGCAGCACCTTCAGACGTGCAGAGCGTCAAGAGCGACACGCTGCTGGCCCACGAAGAGCCTGCTGAGACGTCGACACCAGACAATGTCGTGCAGCTCTCGGCGCACCGTCGGCCTCGCTGGGTGTGGGGCGCGGGCATCGGCAGCCTCGCCGCAGCGGCGGCGCTGGCCTTCTTCATGATGAAGCCCAATGTGGTGCCGATGCCGGGCTACGGCATCGAGGTGGCCATGGGTCAATCCGACTTCCGGGGCGACGAGCCTCAGGCGAAGGTGACCCGCCTGACACCCAACACCCGCCTCGATGTGACCCTGCGGCCCGAGTCAAAAGTCGACGCCCCTGTGGCGGTGAGGGCGTTCCTGAAGTCTGGCGACTCTGTGGTGCGCTGGAATCCTCCGGTGAAGGTTCTGGAGAACGGCGTCGTGCAGCTGACGGGTCGAACCGGCGATCTGATGCCTTCAGCTCTCAAGGGTCGAGTCACGATGTTGCTCGCCGTGGGTGTCGAAGAGGCCCTGCCCCACACCCCGGAGCAGGCGGCAGAGGCCATGAAGACCGGCGCATCAGAGGGCTGGCGACTGCTTCGACATGAGCTCGAGCTGCTGCCCTGAGCAGCCACCTCCTGCTCTCCCTCCAAACGCGTCAGCTGACGCGCCTCCTCCCTCGAATCTGATGCAGGCCTTGACTGACGCGCTCGTTGCGTCATCATGCATCCATGCATCATTCAGACGACACCATCACCTTTCTGCAGCAGAAGATCGAACAACACATGAAGCTGGTCCGGCTCTATCGTGCTGCGCTCTCGGCTGAGTTGACGCTTCGTGGAGATGACGCATCAATGCATCATCTCACGCAGTCTGGTGCATCACCCGAGCCCATGAAGCCCTCTTCGAGCGCCTCGGCCCGTACCCAGCCTGACAGCTCAGTTGCCAGTGATGGCTCTGCGCGGCTTCGCATTCTCGAGTGGATGAAACAAAAGGGCCACCCTGTGAGAGCCAGGGAGATTTCTGAAGCCCTCGAGATGAAACGCACCACGATCTCCAGCGAGCTGGTGCGCGCAGAAGACGCGGGGCAACTCAAGCGAGTCGCCCGAGGGTTGTACGCGTTGCGTTGACGCATAATTGCATCAACATTGTTTGGCACCCTCACTTTGCATCAATGCGTCAAGAGCAAACTGCAACGATGCAAAAGAATCCGACAATGCATCAAACATACGCCACCAGCATCAACGCAGCATCAATGCTGGTAGTAGGCGTGTTGCCCAGACCCATCCATGTTGTTGAGCTGACTGTGTGATCTTCAGACTCGCTCACCCGTCTTGGCTTGAACAACGCGCGGTGGCACGATTCGCATCTCGACCCCCTCTCATCTCCCCTTCTCTTCGCGGCTTCAGGAACCCCCATGATCTTCTCTGTGCCCTTCGACGCCCACGACACGCTGGTTTTTGCCGACGCCTTCGCGGTCACTCGGATACAAGCCGCCAAGAAGCTGAAGAGCATCAAGGATGTCTCGTGTGCGCGCTCGGGCTATCTGCTCCCGCTGAACGAGCATGTTCTGATCTCCGGGGTGGATCTCAACGCCCACAGTCGGTTGTGCACAGTGCCCGATTTGAAGAGTGAGACGATCCGCGACATCAGGACCGCCACCTATGGCTTCTCTCAGGATGCTTGCACGGCGTATCGCTTCGATCTCGCGGTCCGCAGTGAAGTGGCACCAGGAGAATCCGACCACTGTCTGTTCGTGTACGCGTTCCGGAAAGAGGAGCTCACTCAAAGCAGTGTGGTGCGCCGCAACCGACTTCAGGTGGGTGAGCAGCAGGTCCTTCCGAACGCGTTGCCCACCTTCGAACTTGGTGGGTCTGAGAGAGCATTCGAGCCTGATTTCCAGCATGTCTGGCCTGATGGGCGATTCCTCATCAACCGCAAGGGCTGGCTCTCAGGACGGCTCCACAATGACAGCTTCGACCTGGATTGGCACCTGCCCATGACCCACGGCCTGGATCCGCTCCGAACCGAGGCTCGGGTCGAGGGTGACGATTTGTGGATCATGGGTGAAGCCGTGGGCGGTGGGGAGGCGCTGCTCGCCCGAGTGGATCCTCGCGGCGAGGTCAGCGTCTGGCGCTTCGAGGCCTTGGAAGCGCCTGCCTACCACCAGGGGCAAGTGGCGCTCCTTGTGGCGCCTGACACCGTAGAGCGGTTTCCACTGAGCGAGCCCACGGCGCGTGAACGATTCACATTCGACGTCACGGCACTCGAACTCGAAGGCGGACTCGAACCCGCTGAGATTCGGGTGGGTCAAAAGCTGACCCCCACTGCCGCCCCAGACCATCGGGGCCGGGTGATGTTGCAGGGCGATTACATCTACTACCTCCCCTGGCACGGAGAGGTGATCGTGCACGTCAACGCGCCAACAGCCAAAAAGCAGCTGATCCCTCGAAAGCTGCCTCCAAAGACGCATGATCTGCGCACTTTCTACAGCCGCTGGGTCAGCCAGCTCCGCGCGGCAGCCTACGAGGCGGGTGTGAGCCTGCAGCCCCGCCGCTGCTGGCACAAGAGAAGCTCCGGCGTCCAAGCGGACCTCTCGATCCATGTAGGCCGACAGGACTTCACGGCCTTTTGTTTCTCGGGGGTGTTTCGAGAGGCGAGAGCACACTGTGCACTGGCAGAGACCTTTGGTTTGCCCTACGTCCACCGGTATCCGAGCATGTCTCTCACACTCTCCGAGCCCGTCACGGTAGAGACGGCTCGTGCAGGCTTGGACTACCTGGCCCGTCATGGTTGCTCTGCAGTGGATCTCCTCTACCCCTTTGAGATGTTTCTCAAAAAACACACGATTGACGAGGCTGCCGTTCCGGCGGCTCGCCCCATCCTCGCCGAGGCCATCCTCGCTGGTTGTATCGGAGAGGCACCATCAGCCACTCCAGTGAGCACCATGGAAGAGGTGGAGCGACGCCTCGAGGCTGCAACGGATCCGTACATCCCCAACAGCTTCGAGCACGGCGACGACAGCATTCGATGGTTGTTGAGCGTCTTGTTGGGCTGAGCCTGGGCCTACACGGGCGATCTTCACGTGTGCTGGTGTGCGAAGGCCCTCAACACAGATCCCTGATGTTGCCGGGCGAAGCGTCCATTCTCACTTGATCTTTGCACCCCCAGTTCGCTAAACCCTTTCGGCATTCCGCACCTTACGCAGGGCCCGGGTGGTGGAATTGGTATACACAGGGGACTTAAAATCCCTCGCCTTCGGGCATGCGGGTTCGAATCCCGCCCCGGGTACAGTGCAGCTCCGGCGCTTCGGCGGCGCCAGCCGCCGTGACGCCGGCGATTTCACGCACAGCTACGACTTTTCCGTCCTCGACGCAGCGCTGCTGCGCCTGCGGGTGAAAACCCGCAGCTGCACGCAAACTCGCCAACCTCACGACGACTGTCGCCACCTACGCACCTCCGCGGGGCACGTGCATGACACTTCTCTGACCTATATGAGGGTTGGTTATTCCGGCTACTGCTTACAGTTACGCCGCCCACACACCTCACCGCTCCAGCGAGTTCATGCTCGATGTGCCGCTGCGGCGTCTCCACATCCAAGACACCACCTGCTCCATCCATAGAGCCCACATCCGGGAAACTCGTGCCCGTGCCCGTGCCCGTGCCCGTGCCCGAAAACTCTCTCAAAAAGCCTTCGACCTACCGAGTCCGAGGCGTCACCCACCCCCCCTCGACCATGGCGTTCACCGTATCCGTGAGTGAATCCGCCACCGACCGATACTCGATCCCCAGCTCACTGCGCGATCGGGCATTGTCGAACTCCACCGTGCGCCCTGCGAGCTCTCGCACCATCGAGAACGAGATGCGCTTGTCGACCATGGCCGCAGCGTACAGCAACAGGTTCGGCAGCTTACCCGTCTTGATGCGATAGCTCGGGAAGCGCTCCGCCAGCGTCTTCGCCGCGTCCTGTACCCAACCCGTCTCCGCCGCGAGGATGTATCGGCCGGAGACATTGGGGCGCTCCATGGCCTCGGCGTGGGCCCGGGCCACCTCTCGAGCGTCCACCATACTGAAGTGCAGTTGCGGGTTCGCCGGGAACGTACCCACCAGCAGATCGCGGATGATTGAGGGGCTCGCCCAGACGTGAGCCTCGGTGTAGACCGGCCCCAGCACCAGCGAGGGGTTGATGTGCACCACCGAGATCTCGCCGTTCACCTCTTCGGGGAACCGGGCAGCGAGGCGCTCTGCCTCTCTCTTGGCCACAGCATATGGGTTGTTCTTCACCGTGGCGTCATCACACCAGTCCGCCTCGGTGTAGATCTTGCCCTGAATGGGGCGACCATAGATCGCCGCCACCGACGACGTGTGTACCACCCGCTGCACCGAGCCGCTCTTCTTGACACTGTCGAGCACGTTCCGGGTACCCACCACCGACGGATCGACAATGTCGCGCTGACCGTCTTTCGCCGCGAGTTGCACGATGGCCGCCACGTGGATCACCCCGCCGGCGCCCTTGAAGGCCTCGTCGTAGCTGCCGGGCTTCATCAGATCACCCTGAGCCAGGGACAACTCTCCGGGCAAGCCTTCAGCGAGGGCCACGAGATGCGCGGTCTTCTTCGGGTTCTTCGGATCCCGGACGCAGGCCCGCACGTGGTGGCCACGGGCCAGCAGCTCTCTGACGATGTGGGTGCCGACGAAGCCCGAGGCTCCGGTGACAGCGACGGGGGCTTGCCCAGGTGTGATCATCTCGACCTCTGTCTGCGGTTGTGCAGTCTGCTCTAATCAGCAGGGGGTACAAAGGCAAGCGATGGATGTCGCAATGGACCCCCCTCAACCTTTGTGTTGATTTAACACCCTAAAACGCAGAACATGAACACATGTTCAGCACACACCAAATTGCGCATCCAACACCTGACATTACGACAGATGTGCCCCTGCACAGCGGCATGGGCCCTCTGGATGACCTGTTGGGCCCTCAGGGGCTGACACGCGGGCACATCACCGAGTGGGTCGGTGCGCCAGGCGCAGGACGCACCACGTTATTAGGGGCCATGGTGGATCAGCTGAGGGCCCAGGGCCGCTCGGTGGTGTGGATTGATGCCCAGGGCACGTTGATGGCCGATGACTGGGTCGACGCGTTGCCAGGTGTGTTGTGGGTGATTCGGCCGCCAAAACCCTCAAATGCGATCTTCTGCGCCGAGATGATGTTGCGGGCGGGCTGCTTCGATCTGGTGATCATCGACGAGCCCCGGGGGCTCTCCCCTGCTCTGGGCACGCGCCTTCAGCGTCTGGCGCGTCAAGGCGGCTCGGCGTTGTTGCTGGTCCGCCGCGGTGCAGACGAGGCGGTGTCTTCGATCTGTCGCATCGAGCTGAAGCAGGCGGAGTACACCGCGGGACCGCTTCAACCACTGAGCGCCATGCTCAGCGTCTACCGAACACGCGGGTGCGCACCACAAGGCCCCCGGCGCCTGCTGTTCTCGACATCGACCCCTCGAGATCGACTGTGCAGCCCTCTCGTGCCTGATCGTGCAGGAGCGGAGGGGGTGCGATCATGAGCGCCGGACGCATCGGGTGCGCGTGCTTGCCTGCGCTGGCGTCGCCGACGTGCACCCTCGACGAGCATGCACGGGTGAGCCTCAGCCGCTCACTCGCTGATCGGCTCGCTCTCGTGGCACCAGGTGTCGTGCCTTTAGAGGGTCCGATCATGGGGATGCGTCCGGGGTGGTGGTGGTTCGATCCCAGGGGGATGGCGCGCCTCGGCGGTGAGCAGGCCCTCGGAGAGCGTTTGTGTGCTGCAGCCCATCGGCGCGGCCACCCAGGACTACAGGTCATCATCGCCGGCGCGCCTCTCATCGCTCGGGCATCTTTGACACATACGCTTCAGAGACATGACGTAGATGCAGAAGCTTCAACACGCTTGATCTCAGATGAGGAGGGCTTGAGTCAGCTCCACAGCTTGCCTCTGAGCGTGCTTTCACTCTCCGATCACATGGCAACCGCGCTCCACGGGCTCGGGATCGAGTCTGTGAGGCAGCTCGCCGAGATGAGCCATGACGCCGTCGTCTCTCGGTTCGGCGACGAGGGTCGTAGGGTCATGGACGCGCTCTCTGGGCAGACACTGTTAAGACCAGCAGGATCCCCAGGCGACACGCCGGTGGAGATCTCGGCATCGCAGAGCCTCGATGTACCTGTGGAGCAGACTGCCCACCTGCTCTTCACGCTCCGCGGGGTGGCCGACGCCCTCGCCGCCCGCTTGATGTGCGCTGGCCGGGCCGCCGCCGAGGTGACGCTGAGCCTCGAGCTCGCCGATCGCAGCATCTCTCACACCCATGTGCGCATGGGACGCGCCACAGCAGAGCCCAGCCTGCTCTTTGATCGTCTTCGAGATGTGCTCGACGGGCTGAGCCTCGACGGCCCGGTGGCGGGCATCGCGCTGCACGTGGCCGAAGGCGTCGGCGCCACACCCACTCAGCTCGCCCTCGGCGCAGGTCGCTGGTCTCAGCGCGCCCTGGAGAGCGCCCTGGCTCGCATCAAGGGCCGCTGTGGTGCAGACGCCGTGGTGACGCCACAGCAAAGCGCGGATCCGCGCCCGGAGCGTCGAGGGCGCTGGCAAGTGGTCCAAGCCGCCCCGACTGCCCCATTCTCAAGTTTACAGGCTGCAGCGCAACAGGCCACGCCACCGGCTCGCCTGCGCAGGCGAGTACAGGCACCCATTGCCATCGAGGTTCAGGTCGAGCACGAGCGGCCGGTGTCGATCCGCCGCCCTGGTGAGCATTGGCGGCGATGCATCGCCACCGGGCCAGAGCGGATCTCCGGCGGGTGGTGGGATGACGATGCCTTCGCTCGAGAAGACTGGCATGTGAGGACCACAGATCAGGGGGTGCTTTGGATCAGCCGCGACGCGCGCACGGGCCGCTGGTGGTGGCGGGGGTGGATCGATTGAGCAGCCCTCCCCCCTATGCCGAGCTGCATTGCCACAGCGCTTTCTCACTGCTCGACGGCACCACCTCCCCCGAAGATCTCGTCGCCCACGCCGCGGTCATCGGGCTGCACAGCCTCGCCCTCACAGATCACGACGATCTGGGTGGCGCGGTGCGGTTCGCCGACGCAGGTCGCCGCCAGGGCCTGCCTGCCCTCATCGGCGCCGAGCTCACAGTTACGGCCCCCCGAGGGGCGCTGCGCCACCTCACCCTCATCGCCGAGAGCGCCCGAGGCTATGGGCACATATGCGCCCTCGTCACCCAGGCACGGGGCACCCACACGCGGGGCTGCCCCACTGTCGATCTCGACACGCTCGACGCCCACAGCGATGGACTGATTTGCCTGTCAGGCTGCAGTGGTCACGGCCTGCTGGCACGACCCCTCGCCGAGGGCGACACCCTCGGAGCTCGACGCCTCGCAGGGCAGCTCTCGTCGATCTTCGGGGATCGCTTCGCCGTCGAGGTCATGGATCACGCCCTCCCTGAAGAGCGCGCCCTCGCTGGCGCCCTGGTGGAGCTGGCCGATCGCATGGCCCTGCCCTGGGTGGTCACCCACAACGTGCACCACCTTCGGCCACGGGATCGCGTGCTCCACGACGTGGTGACCTGCCTGCGCCACCACACCACCCTCGACGAGGCCGGGGATCGTCTACGCCCCAGCGGTGAGTGGTGCATGAAGACGCCTGAGCAGATGGCCCGACGCTGGGCCCACGATCTGCGCGGCATCGCTCACACCGTGGCCATCGCCGAGCGCTGCACGTTTCGGTTGGATCAGCTCGCCCCAGCGCTGCCGGACATCGAGTTGCCCGAGGGCGTACCCGACGCCGATGCCTGGCTCTCAGAGCTGACCTGGGCCGGGGTGATCGATCGCTGGGGCGAAGACATTTCACCGCGGCACCGACAACAGGTGGAGCACGAGCTGTCCCTCATCGCGCGGCGCGGTCTGGCGCCGTTCTTCCTCATCGTCTGGGACATCGTGCGCTTCGCTCGCGGGGCTCACATCCTGGTCCAGGGCCGGGGCTCCGCGGCGAACAGCGCGGTGTGCTACTGCCTCGGTATCACCGCCGTCGATCCGATCCGCTTCGATCTGCTCTTCGAACGGTTCCTCTCTGACGCCCGGGGCGGATACCCCGACATCGATCTCGACATCGCCCATAACCAACGAGAGGAGGTGATCCAGTACGTGTATCGCCGCTACGGCCGAGATCGGGCGGCCATGGTGTGTGAGCATACGTGCTTTCGGGCCCGAGGATCAGTGAGGGATGTCTCCCGGGTGTTGGGCCTCTCTGCCGAGGATGGCGGACGAATCGCCAAGGCCATGGGTCGGGCGGGGCCGCTGAGGCCAGAGCACATCGCCGAGGCAGGCCTCGATCCACAGTCAAAACGCATGCACGCCCTGCGGCACGTGGTGCAAGGCCTCGAGGGTTTGCCGCGCCATCGCTCGATCCACGTGGGCGGATTCGTGCTCACGGCGGGCCCGGTGAGCCACGTGGTGCCCATAGAGCCCGCGGCCATGGCCGATCGCACGATCATCCAGTGGGACAAGGACGATCTCGAGCCCATGGGCCTGGTGAAGTTCGATTTGCTGGGCCTGGGCATGCTCACCGCCATCGACGAGGGCCTCCGCCACGTGGAGGCGGCCACGGGCGAGCCCACGAGCCTCTACGATCTGCCCCAGGATCCACAGGTGTACGACATGATCTGCGCCGCCGACACCGTAGGGGTGTTCCAGATCGAGAGCCGGGCCCAGATGAACGTGCTGCCCCGCACCCGCCCACGCACTTTCTACGATCTGGCGGTGCAGGTGGCCTTGATCCGCCCGGGGCCGCTTCAGGGTGACATGGTGCACCCCTACATTCGCCGACGTAGGGGTGAGGAGGCGCCTCGCAGTCTGCACCCCAGTCTGGAGCCGGTCCTCGCCCGCACCCTGGGGGTGCCACTGTTCCAAGAGCAGGGCATGAAGGTGGCCATCACCTGCGCGGGCTTCTCACCGAGTGAGGCCGACGCCCTGCGCCGCGCCATGAGCAGCCGCCACAAGACGGCCGAACTGCAACGCCTGATGGATCGCCTGCGCGAGGGCATGGCGACACGGGGCATCGATCCTGCCGACGCGGATCGCATCGTGGGTCAGATTGAGGGTTTTGCCCACTATGGGTTCCCCGAGAGCCACAGCACGTCGTTCGCGCTGCTGGTGTACGCCTCAGCGTGGCTGAAACGTCATCACCCTGCGGCGTTCCTGTGCGCGCTGCTCAACGGGCAGCCCATGGGATTCTACAGCCCATCGACGCTGGTCCACGACGCCCGCCGCCATGGGGTGAAGGTGCTGGGTCCCTGCGTGCAGTCGAGCATCTGGCACAGCCGCATCTTGTCGAGCGGCGCGGTTCGCCTGGGTCTACGGCTGGTGGATGGCCTGGGCCCCCGGGCCAAGGCCTGCTGGCAACGGCTTCGCTCACCTGATGACCCCTGGCTGATGTTCGACGACATCGCCGATCTGGCGCAGCGTACAGCCTGGCCTGCATCAACACTGGGCATCCTCGCCGACGCAGGCGCGCTCGACGCGCTGGTCCCCGCACACATCGCCGGGGCGCGCCGACGCCGCCACGCGATCTGGTCGGCCATCAAAGCGGCCCGCACTGCCCCCAAGCCGATCAAGGGGGATGATCTGACGATGCCCCTCCCCTTACCGCTGGCTGTCGAGCGCCCTGTGGAGTTCCCGCCTCAAACGGCTCTGGAGCGACTGGCCGCGGATCAACGTACGACGGGCGTCTCCTCTGGGGCTCACCCAGTGCACCACGTACGGCAAATGCTCGACGACATGGGCGCGACGCCCTCGCATCGCCTGAACACGGTGCGCGGTCACATCTGGGTGGGCGGGATGGTGATCAGCCGGCAACGACCAAGTTCGGCGAAGGGGTTCTTCTTTCTCACGCTGGAAGATGAGTGGGGCTTCATCAACGTCATCGTCCGGCCAGAGGTGTTCGAGGCGCACCGCTCGGTGCTGCGGAGCGCCCGCTGTCTGGCGGTGTGGGGACGGCTGGCTCGGGAGCAGGGGGTGTTCAATCTGCTGGGTCGGCGATTTGAGGTGCTGGCGCTCGATGCATCGGTGACTTTGTCGGAGAGTCATGATTTTCGGTGAGGTCCTCGCTTCGCTCGCAGATCAGTTTTCGGGCACGGGCACGGACTCTCTATCAATTCGCAACCCCCCTTTTGAGGGTAGGTTTTGTGGTGTAGCGGAGGA
>JBKAGE010000056.1:0-63748 GCA_046290225.1 Bradymonadia bacterium
TTCGCTCGTTTCGTGTTGCTCATGCCTTCAAATTACCCGGGACACCCAGGGGTTTTCCAGGCCCCAAATGTGTCCAACGCCTGGGGGGATACGCATCACGAAGCCCGTCTCACCCAGGTCATGCACACCACCGGCATTCGCTTTTTTTGTTGTGATGGTTTTTTCCGAACTTTTTCGAGAACGCCTGGCGCGACGAAGAAAAACTAGAGTGTTTTCAGATACTCCAACAACGCCAAACGCTCTTCGTCGGTGAGCGCGTCACCGAAAGTGTGGCCTTCGTTGCTGTAGCCCAGCTCCGTGGTGTCGTAGGTGAGCGCATCACCGAACGCTTCCATCTCTTCAGCAGTGACCGCCTCATGGGGCCAGCCGAGCTGCTCGAGATCGTATTGCGCCGTGCGGGGGTTGTAGTCCGCCCGGCGCCAGTGGGTCGGTCGGGTGCTGCTGTCGAGCAGCGCCGCCAGCGTGGGCACGCTGCCATTGTGCAGATAGGGCGCCGTGGCCCACACGCCATCCAGCGGGGGAGCGAGGTACACCGGCTCAGGGATCACCTCCGAAGGGTAGAGCGCCTGCCCGAACCAGCCGTCGTTGTACCAGGCGACCTGCTCTTCGCCCCAGATGAACTGCTGCGCATAGGTCGGATCAGTGCCCACGATTTCGAAGGGCACCAGCACATTGGGGTAGGTATCGTCGGCATCGGTGGCGCCATAGGTGCCGTGGCATCCGCTGCAGGTCGATTCGAAGACCAGCATGCCCTCTGCGGCGAGGGCCGCGTCCACCTCACCGGGAAAGGCCGGTGGCTGAAGCTCGCGCAGCCACGCGAAGACATCGTCGAAGTGCTCCAGAATCTGCGCCGCGTGCTCGGCATCGCGCAGACCGCCGAGGGCGATCTGCATCAGTAATTTGGTGTGATCACCCCGGCCCATGCCCGAGTAGTACAGCGCCGTCTTCTTCTTGACGTTCCACCAGGGGGGCACGTCGGAGCCCACACCGTTCGAGCCGTCGATGACCTTGTCCCACTGAGCCTCGTCGATCCAGGTGAGATCATCAGGGTCGCGATGCGCCGCGAGGCCCTTCTCGAGCAACGCGGCACCGTTTGGGCCGAAGAAGGGCACCAGGGCGGTGTCGCCCACCCCTTGCACGCCGAGGCTGGCGTGCTCGTAGGCTTTCCACTCAGGTGAGTCTGCGCCGTAGCGCTGGGTCACCAGCGTGTCGAGGGCCCGGAAGGTGCCAGTGCTCCCGAAACCCCCATTGGCCGTGAAGTCGGAGAAGGCATCGCCGAGCCCCGGGATGAACTCGCCGTTGATGAAGCTGGCGTGGCACCCCAGACAGGTGATGCCGCTCACCACCTTCACGGGGGTGCCATCAATATCAACGTCAAAGACATTGAACGTCGCCGGGATCTCGGCAGCCTCACCCGTGCGCCCGAGGATGTTCGACGACGAGGGCCCGATGAACTCCATGTAGAGATCATAGGGCACCCCGCTGCCGAGGTAGTCGCCATAGATGAGGTAGTTCCACCCTGCCTCGGGGTCACCCACACGCTGAGGGCTCTCTGGCGCTGGGCGAATCTGAGGGCCCATGGCGATCTCAGCGTCGGGTGCCGTTGGAGTGGCGTCTGCCTGCTCGATGCCTGCGTCGGGTGTGGGCGTCGAAGTGTCGCTGTTGGCACCGTCGTCACACCCGGAGAGGGCGAGCAAGAGGCTGGGCAGTGAGATGAGAGGCAGGGAGATCAGAGGCAGGGTCTTGCGCATGGGCTCGTCACCAGGGGGTCGCTGGGGTCCGTGGATTGGACCACACATTCCACTTCAACTGCTCGAACATTCGTGCGTAAGAGAGTAGACAGGTCTACGTCAGGTGGCAGGTGACACCTCAAAGGGGCAACGAAGATGAAGTGGATGTATGGATTAGCGCTGAGCTTCGCGCTCACGTGCCCTGAGCTGGCCACGGCGTGTGGCGGCTTGTTCTGTGATACGGCCCAACCTGTCAATCAAGAGGCAGAGCGGATTCTGTTCGTACGGGATGTGGATGATCCCGAGTTGATGCACATGCACGTGCAGATTCGCTACCAGGGCCCACCGACGGAGTTTGGTTGGATCCTGCCCGTGCCGCCGGATGTAGACAGCAGTCTGGGCTTGGAGGGGCTGTTTCAAGCACTCGACAACAGTGCTGCGCCCATCTTTGGTCTCACCGTCAATAACCTGTGTAGCCGAGGTGGTGGCAACCGCAGCGCCGGAGGTGCTGGGGGGGCAGGAGGCGCTGGCGGTGGTATGGGTGGCGGTGGTGGTGAGTTCGGCGGCGTACAGGTGCTCAGTCGCGCTCAGGTGGGGCCCTACGATCAAGTGGTGCTCGACGCTGTCACGGTGGAAGACCTGAGGGCGTGGCTCGACGAGAACGCATTTCAAATCCCCGACAGCATCGACGAGCGTCTCGCGCCGTATATCGAGCAAGGGTCGGTCTTTCTCGCCCTCAAGCTGCTCCCCGATCAGGATGCTGGCGACATCGCGCCCCTGCACCTGACGTTCACCAGCCCCATGCCGGGGATCCCGTTGCGACCCACTGCGGTGGCTGCAGAGCAGGACATGGGCATCCTGGTGCACCTGCTCGGCGAGACTCGGGCAGTGCCCTTGAACTACGATCACGTGCGCATCAACGACGCCCTCGTCGACTGGCAGAGCAATGGCAGCAACTATGCTGACGTGGTCAGTCACGCCATCGACGCAGCAGAGGGCGGACGTGGCTTCGTCACTGACAGCGCTGATCCCTCCGGGGGTGATGCGGTCGCCCGTCAACTCGCCTTATCTCTGGCGTTCTATGAGGATATGTCGTGGCGAATGGCCCTCTCTGAGGTCAGGGATATGAGGGGATGGTGGGCGTTCGTCGACGCCCATGAGCCGCCCAGGGGAGATGTCGACTTGCGCCGGCTGTTGGTGAGCATCGTGCCCGAGCCAGAGGAAGACCTGTCTCTTTTTACATGGGAAGATCTCCTCATCAGTTGTTGGGGCTGTGAAGGACTTGCGGAGCGGGCAGAAGGCATACATGCGAGGGTGGCGGACATCGCCGTTGACGGCCCCGCCATCCTTGAGGCCATCGAAGAGCAACTCCTGCCTGCGACCCGCCATGTGGTCACTTCTGGAGAGCGTTGGCCCTACTTGACCCGCTTGTTCACCACGATGAGCCCCGATGAGATGGAGCAGGATCCCATCTTTGGCTTCAACGCTGATCTGCCTGAAGTGTCCAGGGTCCGCACGGCGACCATGAACATCTATTGTGATGGAGCCGATATCGTGACCCCAGACGGGTTCTCGTACGCAGCGAACAACCAGACTGTCGTTCAGCGCCAGAATGGACAGACTGTCCGTGGGGCTGATGAGCCCCCAGCCCTGGCCATCGAGCGCATGCGCGAAGAAGGCCCGCCCATGATCCTCGAAAACTATGACGAGGCTCTGCGCACACGTTATGTCGCGCCAGCACGACTCGGAGGCAGCGGGCAGGCACTCGAGCCCGAAGAAGGATGCGATTGCAGCGCAACCGGCTCGGGGTCAGCTGGCTGGCTGTGGGCGCTGCTGGGGCTCGGTTTCACGAGGCGTCGACGAGGGCGTTGTTGAACTCTTCGTGTGTTGGTTACACTCATGGCGTTCTTCGAGAGGGCAGCTATGAACACCACTGCACTGCATCATCTGCGCGCCCGAGACGCGGCGCCGCTCTTTGTCACGGGGGCGGGCATCAGCGTAGCCTCGGGGCTCCCCACCTTCAGAGGTTCGGATCCTGACGCCATCTGGTCCAACGGTGTGTTGGATAAGGGCACACTCGACTACTTTCGCCGATTCCCCGAGCGATCGTGGGCGTGGTATCTGAGCCGCTTCGATGGTCTGCGTGGGGCCCAACCCAACGCCGCCCACCTGGCCGTTGCAGAGATCGAGCGCAAGCGTCCGCTCACCATGCTCATCACCCAGAACATCGACGAGCTTCATCAACGAGCAGGGTCCGGCCAACACGTGGAGATCCACGGATCGGCCTACAAGATGCGGTGTACCAATCGGTACTGTGAGTATGGCCATCCCCGTGGCTTCATGCCTTGGGACGAAGGTGTGCTCAAGGCGTTTCGGGCCAACCCTTCACGCAAGACCGTGCCCCGGTGCTCCAACTGCGGCAAGTTCCTGCGCCCTCACGTGCTCTGGTTCGATGAGAGCTACACGAGTCACCATGACTACCAGTTCAACACGGCGATGAACTGGCTACACGAAGCGACGATGATCGTCTTCATCGGCACCTCGTTGGCTGTAGGCATCACCGAGATGGTCATCGAGCATGGACGCCAGACCAACACCCCTATGTGGATCATCGATCCACACATGAGCGAGAGTCCGTCACCTGTATTGAAGCTGATTCAGAGGGCTGCGGAAGATGTGCTGCCGGAGTGGGCGGAGGCTATGTGATGTTCGAATATCGCGGTGCTATCGGTAGATACAGAGAAGAGACACTCGACAGGCGAGACCCAAGCATTCTGACCAGTCAATGTCATGGGAAGCTCTCTATACAAGAGAGACGTCAGATACGGATGTTTCTCGATCGTTTTGGTGAACCCATCGCGGCTCAGGGCCGAGGCCATACCTGTGTATTGTGTGGGGGGAGCAGCACAGAGGGTTCATGGGCTGTCATGCACGTGTCGGGCTGGATATGGCTCAACTCGTTGGCTCACTACGTCGAAGTGCACGACGTTGTATTGCCCAATGAGTTCTTGAGCGCGATGAGAGCCTGTGAATATGGGGCTTCACCCATCGAGCCACATGCACTCGATTTTTCGAAGATACCTGAAGAGTATTGGTGAATCGCAGGCGTTGTTTGACCTCAGCCGCGCTTCTTCACCTTCGACCAGCTGTCCTTGAGGTTCACGGTGCGGTTGAACACCAGCGCCTCCGGCGTCGAGTCGAGATCCACGGCGAAGTAGCCAAGGCGTTCGAACTGGAAGCGGTCTCCCACGGTGGCCGAGGCCAGGTTGGGCTCGAGCCAGCACTGGCTGCGGACCTCGAGGGAGTTGGGGTTGAGGTGGGCGATGAAGTCCTGACCCTCAGGGGCCACGTTGGGGTTCTCTGCGGCGAAGAGGCGATCGTAGAGGCGCACCTCTGCGGAGATGGCGTGGGCCACTGAGACCCAGTGGATGGTGCCGCGGACCTTGCGACCGTCCGCCGTCGTGCCGCCGCGAGACTCGGGATCCCAGGTGGCGCGGAGCTCGGTGATCTCCCCCGCGTCGTCCTTGATCACCTCATTCACCGTGACATAGCAGGCGTTGCGCAGGCGCACCTCTTGCCCCACCGTCAGGCGGCGCCACTTGCGGGGGGGCACCTCGGCGAAGTCCTCGCGATCGATCCAGAGCTCGCGGGAGAAGGGCAGGGGGCGCTTGCCCCGATCGGGCTGCTGGGGGTGCACCGGGGCGTGGAAGGTCTCCTCCTCGCCTTCGGGGTAGTTGGTGATCACCAGCTTGAGCGGATCGAGGACCGCCATGGCCCGGGGAGCCTTCTCGTTGAGATCGTCCCGGATCGAGTGCTCGAGCAGAGCCACGTCGATGGTGGAGTTCGCCCGGGCCACGCCAACGCCCTCGGCGAAGTTGCGGATCGACTCAGCGGTATAGCCCGCGCGGCGTAGCCCCGAGAGGGTGGGCATACGGGGATCGTCCCAGCCCGCCACGTGGTCCTCTTGCACCAGGCGCAGCAGCTTGCGTTTGCTCATCACCGTGTAGTTCAGGCCCAGGCGGGCGAACTCGTACTGCCGAGGGGCCTCGTCGCCGGCCCCCAGAGACTCGAGGCACCAGTCGTACAGCGGACGGTGGGCCTCGAACTCCAAGGTGCAGATCGAGTGGGTCACCCGCTCGATCCAGTCGGACTGGCCGTGAGCGAAGTCGTACATCGGGTAGATGCACCACGTGTCGCCAGTGCGATGATGGTGGGCCCTGCGGATGCGGTAGAGCGTCGGATCTCGCAGGTTCATGTTCGGCGAGGCCATGTCGATCTTCGCCCGGAGCACCTTGCTGCCGTCCTCGAACTCACCGGCTCGCATCCGACGGAAGAGATCGAGGCTCTCCTCGGGGCTGCGATCGCGGTAGGGGCTGTTGGTGCCGGGGTTGTGGAAGTCGCCCTTGATGGCCCGGAAGCCCTCTTCGCTCAGATCGCACACGTAGGCCTTGCCTGCGGTGATGAGCTGCTCGGCCATCTCGTAGAGCTTCTCGAAGTAGTCCGAGGCGAAGAGCGCCTCACCGGGCCAGCTGAAGCCCAGCCAGCGGATGTCGCGCTGGATCGACTCGACGTACTCCGTGTCTTCCTTCACCGGGTTGGTGTCGTCGAAGCGCAGGTTGCACACCCCGCCATACTGCTCCGCGAGGCCGAAGTTCAGACAGATCGACTTGGCGTGGCCGATGTGCAGGTAGCCGTTGGGCTCCGGGGGGAACCGGGTCTGGACCCGGCCGTCGTGCTTCCCCTCGGCCCTGTCGGCGTTGATGATGTCCTGGATGAAGTGGGTGCGGGTACCCTCTTCGGGGGTGCCGCTGGCCTCGTCGTTGCTGCCGCTCATCTCGCGCTCCTGCCCCGGTGTCAACTGGCCCGGGGCCTCAAAGCGGCAGACTTTATCACCAGCGATTCGCGATCAGCAATCCACGGAGCGCCATCCGCAGGGGAGAAGGGCTCCAGCGCCGGCGAGATTTGAGCCGGTTGCCCCGTCGAGCGACCTGTCGCTTGAGCGTATCCAGAGATTGCGAGAGCCCGTGACGCAGGGTCTTGCCCCTGGCCTCGGCGAGGATCACGAGGCCGTCGTACGACTCCGCTCGGAGCATGAGCCGGGTGGGGCGATCAGGGCCGAGAGAATCGGCGCACGTGACCAGGACCGCCCTCAATTGATGCCGAGCACGGCGCAGAGACTTACGCGTCATCTGCTCGATTTGCATCCGCACTGGCTCGGAGAGCATGTCGCTCCGATCGACGATTTGAATCTTCACGAGACGGCCTCCATCAGCGGGTGGTTCACGATGAGCGGGGTCTGGCGTACACCGGTGCGGTGGACCGCCCTGGCGCTGTGCCAGAGGGCCAAGCGGGCTGCGGTGCGGATGGCCACACGGCCGTTGGGCTCAGCGTGCGAAACGTAAACCGAACGCTGGTTGTCTTTGAACGTGATGCTCGCTTCACAGCGTAGACGCTTCACCACGCCAAAGGGTCGCTCTCGCAGTACGATCTCTACGGCCGAGAGCGGCACCATCAGCTCGCTGAGCGCGATGCGGAGCTGCAACTCCGCATAGGCCCTCAGCGCATCTCGTTTGCCTTCGTCTTCGAACTCAGCGCGGACGTTGACGGGGATGCGCATGGGGGCTGAATGCATGGCAGTGCTCCTGAGCTTGGGGGTGTGATGGTCACGTTAGGGCGTGCATCGATTGTTCGTCCATGGGCAAATGTCGAACTAAATGTTCGGTCAAAAGGAATGGTTGGATGGAGTGGCTCAACTACCATCACCTGCACTATTTCTGGGTCGTGGCTCAGGAAGGAGGCGTGCAGGCAGCGTCGCGTCAGCTGAGGGTTTCGCCTTCTACGGTGAGCACCCAGCTCAAGGCCCTCGAGGCGCAGATCGGCTCGCCGCTGTTCCGCCGCGCCGGCAGGGGCCTGGCCATCACCGACGTCGGGCAGCTCGTGCTGCGATATGCCCACGACATCTTCAGCATCGGTGAAGAGCTCAAGGACGTCATCAACGGCCGCCTCGAGGGCCGTCCGCAGCGTTTCGCCGTGGGGGTGGCCGATGTGTTGCCCAAGCATGTCGCCCACCGACTGCTCGCGCCGGCCATCGCCGAAGAGCGGGATCTGCGATTGTTCTGCCGTGCCGATCACCCCGACGCGTTGCTCTCGGATCTCGCAGCCCATCGGCTCGACGTGGTGCTCACCGATGCCCCTGCGGGGGCGGAGAGCCCGGTGAAAGTCTACAACCACCTGCTGGGTGAGTCGGCGCTGTGTGTTTTCGCCACCCCGGAGCTCAGGGCTCGACATGGCGATGTGTTGCCCGGGTGCCTCGACGGCGCCCCCTTGTTGCTGCCGACCCGAGGGACTGTCCTCAGAGGGCTGATCGAGCACTGGTTACAGCGACACGGCGTGCGCCCACAGATTGTCGGTGAGTTCGAAGACAGCGGCATTTTGAAGATCTTCGGGGGCCATGGGCTGGGGCTCTTCATCCAGCCCGAGCTGGTGGCCGACGAGATCGTGCAGGGCTTCGGCGTACAGGTGGTGGGCACCCTCGACGGAGTGGTCGACCGGTTCTATTGCCTCACGGCTGAGCGGCGGCTGGTTCATCCGGTGACAGCGCGGTTGGTGTCGAACGCCCGCGAGGTGCTGCAGCAGAGCTGAGCGCAGTCAGCGCTTCTTTGGGCCCTTCTTCGAGTGGGGCTTGCGGCTGCGCCGGCGGACCGAGGTTGAGGGGCCCTTCTGCGGTGGCCCTTGGGGCCTGGGAGGCTCGGCGTACTCCAGCGCAGCGCCGGGGGCTGCCTGCTCCGGAGGACCTTGCGGGCTCTCGTCAGGTGAAGCCAGCGGCTCCTCCGGCGGGGGCTCGCCATTGGCTTCGGCCTGCTGACGCTTGCGGAGGATGTACACGATGATGCCCACCGAGGCCGCTCCGCCGAAGACGCGGGTCACCACCGTGGCCGCAGCAGCGCCGATGGCGCCGTACTCGGGGATCAGCATGTAGTTGGCGGTGAAGTTCACGGCGATCCGGGCGAAGACGAGCTTCACCAGGATGTCGGGCCGGTTGATGCTGTAGTGGATGTACCCCAGGGGGTTGAAGATCATGTCGCAGATGAGGCCCACGTACATGATGTAGAAGACCGGCAGCCCGTCAGCGTAGTCCGGCTGGAACCAGGGCAGCCACCACGACATGAAGGGCAGCGCCGGCAGGGTGGCGATGGCGATGGGCACCGTGAACTTGATGGTGCTCTTGATGAAGGCCTTGAGCTCCTCGGTCTTCTCCATGGAGGTGACCTTGGGGAACATCACGTTGGCCACTGCGCCGGTGATGAAGTTGAGCACCATGGCGTAGGTCCATGCGCAGCCGTAGATGCCCACCACCTCGTCGGAGGTGAACTTGGCCAGCATCAGCGTGTCGAGCTGCTCGAAGATGCTGCCGGCGACGACGATGATGCCGGTGTACTTGCAGAAGGGGACGAGCTCTCTGACGCTCTCTTTGAACTCGGCCCTGGTGACCTGCATCATCCCCTTGGGCGCGAAATACATCCCCAGAGAGAACCCGATCAGGTTCACCACGGCGTCGAGGATGATCATCTCCGAGGGGCCCAGCATGGCCAGGGCCCACATGATCACGAAGAGCCCCACCCGGATCGCCGCTGTGCTCACGGTGATGATGCTGCGCAGCCCGAACCGCTGCAGCGCCTGGGTGAAGAACATGTAGTGGCCGTAGAGGGTGCCCCCGACGAGGCCGAGGAACACCCACCGCATGGGCTCTGCCAGGGCGTCGTTGCCATAGATGTCCTGGGCGAGGTAGTCCACCATGAAGTAGCCCACCACCGTGGTGAGCAGCGTGAGCACCAGCCTCAGCACCAGCGCCGTGGCGATCCGGGCCCAGGCCTTGGCCATGTTGCCTTCGTTGGCGTACTGAGAGGCGAAGCGCACCATGGCGTGGGCAAGGCCGGCATCGGTGATGGTGTTGGTGATGCCCAGAACGGCCTGGGCGGTCTGGTAGACGCCGAACAGCTCCGTCTTGAGGATGTTCTGCAATGCGATCCTCAGGATGAACCCCATACCAGAGCTCATGATCTGAGCCCCCGCGGTGAGGAAGAACTCCTTGAACAGATCGGCTTTGAGGTACGCCTTTATGCGACGCATACCACCAACTCCTACATGTCCCCCCGTGCGGCGCACGCTACGCTGAATTGAGCGGAATGTGAAGGTTCAGCCTTGAGGCGAGATGGTGGTGGGCGAAGATCAGAGCCAGTCGCTGCGGGGCATGGAGGCGGCCTGTTGCACCTGGTCGTCGACATAGAAGGGGCGACCGGTGCACCACTGAATGCTCACCACGTAGCAGCACCGCCCGGCGTCGGTGGGTTGATAAGGGCCAGTGATCGCGTCACCGCAGAGACATTCTCCAGAGCCGAACCCGCGCTCGGTGACCTGAGAGGCCAACTCCCACCTGTTGTCGTCGGTCGGCTCAGGGCATTGCCCTTCGTCGGGCAGATCGTGGCAGAAGATCTGCTCACAACACGGCCCAGACTCGAAGCCCTCGCCATCATCTGGCGGGCAGGACAAGTCATCTGGATCGGGCAGCGACGGCCAGCGGGGATCAGGGCCCGGTGTGCCACCTACGGGCTCACCGCCAATGGGCTCACCGCCAACGGGCTCACCACCAACGGGCTCGCCGCCCATGGGCATACCCCCCACACCGCCTTCATTGCCTGCGCCACCCACACCGCCACCGATGTCACCGCCGGTGCCACCCGGAGTACCCCCGACACCACCCATGGGCATACCGCCTGCGCCCCCGGTGGTCCCCGCGTCTGCAACAGGATCCGGGTCTTCTGCGCAACCCAACAAGGTCAGGCCGCTGGTCACAGCCCAGAGGATCCTCCGTCTCAAGTGCTCACTGCTGCTCATCTGCGCTTCTCCTTCTCACCGGTCGAGCATGTTCTATGAACTCGATGTGGGTCGACATGAAATCTTTCCGGCCTGATGAAAAAAGAGGGCATCAATTGAGGTGGTACGACTGAAGCGAACCACGGGCCCGAGCGGGGTTAAAAACCGCATGATGCGGTGACAGAACCACCTGTGGGGTGCTCAAGTGATTCAACGGGGGCACGAAACCCCCATCACGGGTTATGGTGCCTCGTCATGCGATATCGAACCCCTTGGATTCTGCCCGCCCTTTCTCTGTGCACTGCTCTGGGCCTCGCCCTGAGCGGCTGTGAGATCCGCAGTCACTCGGCGCCTGCCAGCGCGCCGGCCGTGGCCACCGTGGCTCAGGCTCAAGGGGCCGATGGGTTCTGGTGCAGCCCCTGCGAAGGCGTCGAAGACTGCCCTGCTGACTGGTTCTGTGCGGCCAGTGGGGGCAACCCCGACGTGCGGTGGTGCGGTCCGGGCTGCGTGGACGATGGTGACTGCCGAGAAGATCACGATTGTCTCATCGGCGTGTGTCGTCCTCGAGTGGGCCCGGGATGCGTGCCTGAGGCGCCGACCCAGATTTGGGATGTCGACGCCTGTGGGGGCGCCATCCTCGCCGACAGCGCCTGCCCGGACGAGGAGCGCTGCAGCCTCGGCATCTGCAGGGCGGGCCTGCCCGGTGACCGCTGCGCCGATGTGGAAGAGATCGAGCCGATCACTCAGGTGATCCAGGGCAACCTGGACGGCTACATCGGCGACTATCGCGGCTCATGTGCGGGTGGCGGTCCAGAGCGCGTCTATCGCTTCACGCTGGATGCGCCCTCGCCCTTCGAAGCCCGGATGAGCGGTGAGGGGCGGGCGAGAGATACGGTGCTCTACCTGCGTCGGGATCGCTGTGAAGGCAATGACGAGGTTGCCTGCAACGATGACGAGCGTCCGGGCACGGTCAGCTCGATCATCAGCGAGAACCTCGAGCCCGGTGAGTACTTCCTCTTCGCCGATCTGTTCAGCAGCGGCGCCGGGGACGGACGGGACTTCACTCTGCACCTCGACTTCAGCGGGGGCTGCCTCGCGGGGTGCGAGCAGGGGGAGCGCCGGTGCATCGGCGATGACGCGGAGCAGGTCTGCGTGCTCGATCCCTTTGGTTGCACCGTGTGGGGCGAGCCCCTGGCGTGCGGTGTCGGTGAGACCTGTCGCGAAGGCTTCTGCGCCGCAGATTGCCCAGATGCGCCCTGCGAGATCGGTGAAGTGCGCTGCGCTGGGGTGGGCGGTACTCAACGCTGTGGGGTAGAGGCGGGCTGCGTCGGCTGGCTCGATCCCGAGCCCTGCGAGGCCGGGTTGACCTGTGAGGGCGGTGTGTGTGGTTTCGACTGCCCCGAGGCCCCCTGCGCCGTGGGCCAGACACGCTGCAGCGGCGAGCAGCTGCAGCGCTGCGCAGCCAGCGACGACGGCTGTGTGCGCTGGCAATCCCCGGAGCTGTGTCCTGGTGGTGGGGTGTGCGAAGACAGCGTGTGCACTGAGCGCTGCCCCGACGAGCCCTGCTTTGCCGATCAGCGTCGCTGTGTTGGCCAGACTCTGGAGCGCTGTGGCTTTGGCGAAGGTGGCTGTCGCGCGTGGGTGACGCAGGAGATCTGCGCCGCCAACACCCGCTGTATCGCGCAACAGTGCGTGCCGGTGGATGTCTGCCCCGAGGCCCCCTGCGAGGTGGGGGAGAGTCGCTGCCTGGGCGAGGAGTTCCTGGAGCTCTGTGGTGTAGACGACGGGGGCTGTGTGGACTGGGTGGTCCGACGCGACTGCCCAGAGGGCACCGCCTGCGATCCCGATCAGGGGCTGTGTGTACAGATCGACCTCTGCCCGCCGCCTGCGTGTGAGCGTGGTGCGCTTCGGTGTGGCGACGCGGGCGATGTCGAGGTGTGCATCGCCGATGACGAAGGCTGCATCAATTGGATCTCCTTCGGCCAGTGTGGTGAAGACAGCCGCTGTGTAGACGGTGACTGTGTCGATCCTCTCCCCGGCGAGACGTGCGACGCGCCGATCCGTATTCGTCCGAGCAATCAACGGCTCGAGATCGACCTCGACGACTACGCCTTCGACCAGGGCAACTTCTGCCTCGATGATGCGCGCCCTGATGTGTTCTTTGCGTTCTCCATCGGCTCGGACCTGGTGCTCAACGCCTTCCCTGACGGTGCCCAGGTCTCTCTCTACGCCGCCGGGTGCGTCCCTGGCTCGCTGATCGACTGTGTCCCGTTCGTCGCGCCGCTGCGTACGCAGCTGTCGCCCGGTGATTATGTGTTGCAGATCAGCGGCCCGCCCCAACGTGTCGCTGTGGATCTGAGCTTCGAGCAGGTGTGTCTCGACGAGTGCTTCCCCGATCAGACGGCCTGCTTGGACGATCGTCAGCTCGTGCGGTGCATCCTGGAGCGAGATGGCTGCTACCGCAACCAGGTCTCGGTGTGCCCCGGGGGTACGGTCTGTGACGGGGTGCAGTGCATTCCTCCGCTGCCCGACATGGGGGTGGAGGATGGCGGCGCTTCGGATGCTCAGGTGCCACCTGGAGACGCTGGCTTCGTGCCTGATGGCGCGATCTCTCCTGATGGCGGGGCTGCAGATGGTGGTTTTGCCCGCCCCGACGAGGGCTTCGGCCGTGGTGATGGTGGCCTTGTCGTGGACGATGGAGATGGCCGCCCGAGCATCCGCGGCGGTCGTGGTTGTGACACCACTGGAGGCACTGGCCGTGGGCTGTGGTTGATCGCGGCCCTGTGCTGGGGTATCCGGCGAAGGTGGCGATCTTGATCAGGCGCAAGCATGAGCAGCGATGAGCGGCGAGAGCAGCTGACCCCCCCTCCAGTCCCCATGGACGACGCAGAGCTGTCGGTGGAGCAAACCCTCGACGGTGACGATCTCCTCGATTTGATCGAAGAGGCTGAGCAGGATGACGAGGCCATGGCCCTCGACGCGCCCATCTTCGAGATCGACGAGATCGAAGAGGACGCCCTTGAGGAGATCCCGCCCCGACGCCCGAGAGCGACGCTGCCTCCTGTGCCGCCGCCAGAGGCGAGGCCACAGCGAGATCAGCCCCTGATCGACGAGGCCCGGCGTCTGGCCGAGGCTGCAGAGGCCGAGCTTGCAGAGCGGCCAGGCGAGCGGCGCACCCTCTGGCTGCATCGTACCCTCACCCGGCTCTACGAGGTCACCCTCGGCGATCCACGTCGAGCCCTGGTCCACGCCAGCAAAGCCCGCACGCTCGATCCGCACTGCCAGAGCACGACCGCTGCTCAGCGTCGCTGCCTCGTGGCCCTCGGGCGCCTCACCGAGGCCTTGTCGCTCTTCGATGCCGAGGCCCTCATCGCATCCAACGCCGAGCAGCAGGCGGCGGTGTTGTGGGCCAAGGCCACCTTGCTCGCAGACAGGGTGGGCGATCTTCCCGAGGCCCGCCGCGCCCTGGAGCGCGCCCACGGGCTCACCCCTCATGACGGGGCGATCCACGAGGCACGGGCCTGGGCAGCCATGGCCGATGGTGACTGGGAGACTGCTGCTCAGGCCGTGGGTCGGGTGGCAGAGAGGTCCCGAGGCGCCTCTGCGGTTCGGGCCACCTGGCTGGCCATGAAGGCGCAAATCGCCATGTGGCGCCTCGAAGATCATGAGCAGGCCATCGAGCTCTACGAGCAAGCCCTCGAGCTCGAGGGCGAGTTGCCAGACGGTCCTCGAAGCGCAAACGGTGCCGTAGATGGCCTGCTTCTCCTGCTCGGGGCTCAGGGGCGATGGGGCACTCTGGTGCCGGCGCTGCAGGCCCGGGCGCGCTGGACCACCGATCCTGCACTGAAGGCTCGGATCTTCAGTCGCATTGCCCAATTGCTTTACAGCCGGTTCAACGATCTCGATGGAGCCCTCAAGACCCTCGAAGCGGCAGTGGAGCTCACCCCCAAAGATCTCGAACTGCTGGCCCAGCTCGATGGCGTGTGCATGGCAGCAGGGCGAGACGCCCGCCTCGCAGAGGTCATCGCCCTGCAGGTACCGCTGGTGCCCGAAGGGGAGCGCGTGGCCCAGCTGCTGCGGCTGGCGCATCTGCGGGAGGGCCCTCTCGATGATGCTTCGGGTGCCACCGCAGCCTATGAGGAGATCCTTACCCTCGACCCATTGGAGATCACCGCCCTTGAAGGCCTCGACACGTTGTACGCCGCAGCGGGCCGCTGGGCAGAGCTGGTGGTGATTCGAAAGCGGGAGGCCGAGGAGGCACCCTCGGTCACGCGGCAAGCCATCGCTTTGAGCCGGGTGGCCGAGGTGTACATGCATCACCTCGACGATCGCGCCGCGGCCATCGAGGCGTTCAGCGCGGTGCTTCGGCGCACTCCGGATCATCTGGGCGCCTTCAAGGCCTTGAGCCGCCTCTACACGCTCGAGGGTGATCATCGCGCGCTGGTGAAGCTGAATGATGCTGGCGTGGAGACGGCGCCGACGCCGGTGCACAGGTTGCAACGCCTGATGCGGATCGCCGAACTGTACGAGGGTCCGCTGGCGGCGCCCGCGGAGGCGCTGACGGCGTATCGACGGGTGTTGGTGTTCCATCCCCATCATCTGCCAGCCATTCATGGCGTCCAGCGGGCCGGTGAGGCCGCAGGTGATGAATCTGCCTGGATCGAAGCCCTCGACCACGAGATCGCCGGCACGCACACCGAATACGCCCCCAGCGACGAAGGCGCACCGCTGGCCCCTGCGCCCGGGCGGCAAGCAGAGCTGCTCGTCGACAGCGTGAGGGTGCTCATCGCTGGTGGACTCACAGATCGGCCAGAGGCTGCGGCGCAGGCGGTGAAGCGCATCGAACTCGCTCAAAGCCTGGCGCCACACGATGAAGCTGTGCTCTCGGTGGCGGCTCAGGTGCACCGGGTGCTGAGCCGCTGGCGTGGCTTGCTCCAGGCATGGTCGGCCCGATTGCCTCTCATCGAGCACACCGAGGGCAAAGTGGCGCTGCGTTTTGAAATGGCTCATCTCGCCGAGCACACCCTCGGCGACGAGACGGCGGCCATCGAGCACTACCGCGCTGTGGTGGAGCTCGATGGAAGCCACGCCGGAGCCATCGACGCCCTGGTGCGGCTCTACAGTGGTCAGAGTGAGTGGGCGAAGGTGGTGGAGGTGCTCGAGCAGGCCCTCGAAGGCGTGCCTGAGAGCGTCGTCTCGACGCAGGTGAGGCGTCACATCCAGCTTGCTCGGGTGCACGAAGACCACCTCGACGCCCTCGAGCAGGCGCATCGTCATTACAGCGCCGTCTGTCGCCTGATGCCCGCACATCCTCAGGGCATCGATGGGGTGGCACGGGTGCTGGGTACCCTTGGCCGATTCGAGGAGATGGTGACCGCCATCGACAGTTGGATCGACCAGTGCGCCGAGGTGCGTTGGGTGGTGGAGGCGCGCTTGCTCCAGGCCTCGGTGTCGCTCCACGTGTTGGGCGACGCCACGCGCGCCATCGCTGCATGGCGCGCTGTGCTCGAGCTGGAGCCTCTGCATCTCGGCGCCCACCTCTGGCTTGCGGCTCACCGTCGCTGGGCCGACGACTTCGAAGGCGCCGCAGAGCATCTCGAGGCGCGGTGTGCCCTCGACAACGCTCAAGGCGACACCGAGGTGAGGCTCATGGCGCTGCGGGCTCATAGTCGAGTCCTCGCCCTCGGGGGAGACGAAGAGGGCCATCAGCGACGGACCATCTTTGAAGAGGTCCTCGATCTGGCCCCTGGTGATCCTCGGGCCCTCGATGCCTTGCTCACCCTGGCGCTCCATGGTGATCGACCTGATCTCATGGCCTGGATCGGGCCGCAGCTCGCCGACATCGCTCCGAGCCCCCTCATCGTCGCCGAGCACTGGACCTCTTCCGGTGAAGCGCAGGAGATGCTGGGCCGGAGTGAGAGTGCCCTCGAGGCCTATCACCGGGCTCTCGCAGTGGACGCGGAGGCCCTCGCCGCCGTGAAGGGCCTCGTGCGGGTGGGGCGCGTCCTCGAAAACGACGAGGTCCTCGCCGAAGGCCTGCGGCGTCAGGGGGGTCTCACCGCCGGTGACGTCGAGGCCGCCGATCTGTGGGTGCAGTCAGCGCGGCTGGCCATCGGTCCGTGTCAGGACACCGTTCAAGGGGCCGCTGATCTCGAAGCAGCCCTCGACCGGTGCCCTGCCCACGAGGCCGCAGCAGAGTTGTTGGTGACCACCCTCGTGGAGCGCGGCGAGGGTGAGCGGCTGGTGCATCAGCTCACCGTGGCCGCCCGGGCCCTCGATCTCGACACTCACGGGCCCCGCATCGCCGATCTGTGGCTTGAGATCGCTCGCATCTACGCCGACGAGCTCAGGAACATGGGGGCTGCCCTCACTGCGCTCCGGCGCTTGCTCAAGCAGTCTCCCGATCACCTGGGGGGTATGCTCTATACCGCGGAGATCTATGCCCGGGACCGCCAGTGGTCCGCTGCGGAGTCGGCCCTCGTGCAGGCTGTAGAAGGCATGTCCGAGCAGGAGTCCCGCCGCGTACGGCTGGAGACGCTGCTCAAGCTCACGCGCTTGAGGGCGGAGCGGCTGCGCAACGCAGCGGGGGCGTTGGAGAGCGCCGAGGCGGCTCTGAGCCTCAAGCGGGACGACCGCCAAGCCCTCTATTGGGTGGCCCGCCTGGAGCATGCCCAGGGCAACCTCGACATCGCCGTGGAGACCGCTCAGCGACGGGTGCAGGCGTCAGTGGCACCCGCTGATCGCGTCGACGCCCTCATGCAGCTCGCCCGCATCGAGCTCGATCGCGGCGGATCGATCGGTGGCCGGGGCGCCGCCGCTGCGTTGAGAGAGGCTGTGGTCATCGAGGGCCCTCAGGGCGAGGCCTGGACCGAATACATGAAGGTGGTGGAGGCCTACGACAGCTGGCAAGCCTACGCTGAGGCGCTGCGACGTCACCTCGACAGCGTGGCCACCGCTGAAGCGCCTCACACTGATCGGTGGCTCGAGCTCGCCCGGGTACGAGGAGAGCGTCTCGGTGATCCGCGAGGGGCGCTGGAGATCCTCGACGCCGCTCGACAGCTGGCCCCTGAGCACGTGCCCCTCAAGCTCGAGTCGGCTCAGTGCCTCATCGACGCCCAGGCATATGGTCAGGCGGTGAACAACCTCGCGAAGCTGCTCGGCGAAGCGCCGCGCCTCACCGAGGGCTGGTCTGCGCTGAAGCGGGCGTGGACCGAAGGGGGCCAGCCCCAGGCGGCGGCCCTCACCGCCACGGCATTGCACGTCCTCGGCGCCCCCGGTGGTCACCCGCCTACGGCAGGGCCCGATCTGCGGGCCATTCCTGCAGAGGCCCTCAACGGCGAGGCCCTCGACACCTATGCCGCTGAGGCCTCGGAAGTCCGCATGTGGTCTCAGGCCCTGGCCCTCGCCGCTGAAGGTGTGAGCCGGGCCCGCCCTGCCGAGCCTGCAGCGTTGGGCATCAACAGCCGGGATCGACTCTCGCCGCGGGCAGATCATGGCTTGAGGCAGCTCGTCGACACCTTGACGCCGGCCTTCGGCGTCAGCGGTTTCGAGGTGTATCTGCGGCCCGAGCGGGGGCGCAGTTGCCAGATCGCTTTGGGCAAACACCCCATGATCATCCTCGACGAAGGCCTCTCTCAAGCCCCGATGCCCGTGCAGGTGTTCCGGGTGGGCCGCATCATGGCCTACCTCGCTCGGGGGCTGCACCCCGCGGCGGCGCTGGACACCGAGGCTCTTGAAGACGTCTTCCGGGCGTTGAGACGTATCGGCGCCCCCGTGGCCGAGCCCGACGCCGAGCGCCTCGACGACTTGCTCCGGCGCATTCTGAAGGGCACCCCCAGGCGCAACCGCAGGGCCCTCGAGGAGTTGGGTCGTGCCCTCGCCGGCCGCAGAGCCCTCGACGTGGGGCCATGGCGCGATCAGGTGGCCGTGGCCCACGAGCGCGTGGCGGCCATGCTCGCCGGTGACCTCAAGGCCATCGTCGATCGCGGAGGCCGCAGAGCCCGCGATCCCAAGACCACCTCGGCGTTGCTGGCCGGATGGTGTGATGCCAGCGCCATGCATCTGCGCCGGCGATGCGGGTGGGTGTAATGCGTCATCTCATTGTGTTGCTCCTTGCCATCTGGGGGAGCGCTGTCCTCTGGGGGTGCACGGTCGAGTTCGACGACACGTGCGCCGGTGACGACGACTGCCCCGCAGATCAGGTCTGTGACGAGCAATACTGCGTACCGGGCGCACGTACGCCCGACAGCATGCCGCCTATGCCTGATCTGGAACTGCCGCCTGACATGGGGGCGGTCGATGCAGAGATCCCCGATGCGTTGCCTTTCCCTGTCCCCGGTGCGCCGGGAGGACCATGTGAGAACAACGCGGACTGCCCTCTGGGCACGCTCTGCTCACCGGAGCTGGGCATCTGTGGCGTAGAATGCAGCGACAGCCCGAACATCTGCGGCGAGTTTGCGCGCTGTGGCTCGTTCACCGGTGGTGATCTGCGCATCTGTCGGATGAAGTGTGATCGGAGAGAGCGGTGGTCGTGCTGGCCCGGGTGGTCCTGCGAGCCGGATCCCGACGGCCAGGGTGACGTCTGCCTGCCTGCGTGCTGGCACCCTTTGTTCACCGGGTGCACCTCACTGGAGACCTGCGGCCCGAACTTCTCCTACTTCAACCGGTGCACCGAGACGCAGACCTGTGATCTCACCTCGGGGCGATGTCTCGAGGCCAACGAGCTGGGCCGTTGTCCGCTGCCCTGTCAGCCTGGAGAGCGTTGCCGAGAGCTTGCAGAGAGCGGCGGTCGGTGCATCCGCGACGATGGCTCGTGTACTTCGAACTACAACTGTGGACAGCAGCGCCCGCTGTGCCATCTGGGGCGGTGCATCCCGCCTCAGAGCACCATCTCCTGTGCCCCTGGGGCCGACGTGTGTCCCGAGGGCATGGCGTGTGGGGCCCGCAGTCCCGAGAACCTCGATGGCCGGTGTCAGCCAGAGTGCGGCAGCGACGAAGACTGCCCTCCAGGCAACACGTGCAAGACCGTCTACCCCGACGAGCCTCCTGTGTGTATCGAGTCGTTCTGTGGCGACGAGAACGGCAACGGCGACATCTTCGGCGAGTGCGCCATCGCCGGTGAAGGGGAGGAGATCAACGGCACGTGCTACTGGCTGGGGGTGGAGGGCAGCGGCCTGTGCTCCGCCGCGGGCACCGCTCAGATCGGCGATCAGTGCGACAATCAGTTCAACATCCTCAACCCCAGCACCGCACCTCTGCAATGCGCGCCGGGGTTGATCTGTGTCGGCGACAACGACAACCCGGAGATCCCCAGGCGCCCGTTGCCGGGCCTCGGCCGCTGTCTGCAGTATTGCGACACCCTGCTCAACAGTTGCCCCGAAGGGTTTCAGTGTCTCACCCTCGACAACAGCAGCGAGGGCGCCCAAGGGCAGGTCAGCGGCCGCAGCGGTGTGTGCAGCCCCAGCACATGCACCGTGGGCCTCGAAGAGGCGGCCACCACCCTCGAGTGTGGTCAGGAGGGGCAGACCTGTGTGCCGGTGAGCCTGTTCAGCGACGAGGGGGTGTGCCTGCCTGAGCGAGGCGACGCGCTGCCGCTCTTCACCGCACCATGTGCCCTCAACGAAGAGTGCCCTCACGGTGGCGTCTGTGTGGATCCAGGCCTTGGGGTGCCCATTTGCTTGCCCACCTGCAACCCCAACAATCAACGGTCGCGTGCCTGCAACCCCAACGAGCGGTGCTTGCGTGACATCATCCCCGGCTTTGGGGTGTGCTTGCCCAACTGAGGTTTATGGGGCGAGCAGGGTCAGATACACCACTGACTGCACTGGGATCAGCATCACCGACTGGTTGTACTGGAACTTGATGATGTTGCCGTCCGTGGCCACCACTGTGCCCTTGAAGGCCTCGCCGTTCGACAGTTTGACCATGACCCGTTTCCCGACAGCCTCGTAGAGGAACGAGGCTTGATAGTTGCCGGAGGCCGAGGCGTAGGAGCTGCTGGCCCGAGCCTCGGTGGCCCACTGGAGCGTGCCGTCTGCACCGCGAACGGACACCGCGTCGATCTCGTTCCAGCCGTTCACTCGGGTCGTGTCCAGGTGGATCTTCACCCCAGAGGCTTTCACCTTGCGCCTCGCCTTCACCTTCAGCACCCGCATGGCGGTCTCGGGCACTGATCCGCCGGACCAGATGGTGATGGGGCCTTCTTCGGAGAGGGCCTCGATCTTCACCACGGCGCCGGGGTTGAAGCTCTCGTAGACGTGCACCTCCGAGAGTACAGTGGCTCGGGCGAAGTCCACCTCCAGCCACTCTGCGCCGGCGTTGGGCTGCAACGTGGCCCAGGCTCGGGCGTCATCGCCGGCGGTGGGCACGTCGGCCACACCCACCGCCTGCTGAGCGCTCCAGCTCGGCGCGCCGGCAGAAGACTTGCTCGATTGCACCCTCATCGTCTCGGCAGAGGCAGAAAACGCCCCGGCAAGGCACAGACACAGGGCCGCAGACACAGAAACACGCATCGACATAGGAAGACTCCCTCAGGGTGATGGCTCCCTGTACGGGGCAACGGCGTATACGATCTGTCAAGAGACGAGATGAGCGATTACGCAGGCGGGGCGCAGCGGTGAGGGCAGGTGTCGCAGCGGGTCAGGTCGATCGCCGTAAAGCCCTGCTCGTCGAGCATGCGCCGCCAGTATTTGGCGAGGGTGTGCTTGATGAGTGGGAACTCGGTCCCCTCGGACTCTGCCGCGGCAATGGAGAGCTCTTCCAGGGTGCGCTTGCCGTCGATGCCTGCCACCATCGCCTGGGCCACCTTGTGATAGACCTGCGGATATCGTGGATCGCGGGTGAGGGTCACACGATCTTGCTCCAGAGCGCGGCACTGGATGCCGGCCCATTGAGGTCGGGGCTCCACCCTCAGCTGGTTCACCGGCCAGTGCCCCGCCTCGAGGGGCAGTGGCACCCGGCGCCAGAACAGCGCCTCGTCATCGTCACAGGGGCGCTGAATGGGCTCGGGGTGGCCCACCAGAGCCCAGAGCAAAGGGCTCGTGAGCAAATCTGCGATCTCCATTTGCTCGATCATGGGCAAGGCCAGGAAGGCCTCGTGCTGATCGGGCGGGATCAAAGACAGTGGCTTCCAAGCAGAGGGGTTCACGGGGCCGAGAAGCTCGAGGTTGTGTGCGTCGAGCAGCTCGACGAACTCGGGGATCGAGTAGCTGACTTCTCGGGGGTTGAGCAGGGTGTCGGCGAATTGTGCCGGGTGCACCGCGTGATCTCTGAGGCCGCTCTGAAACACGTGCTGGAGCCGGTTGGGTTGCCCGGCGCCGATCTGACACAGCGACAGCGCCGCAGAGGTTAGACGAGGCGTCGACTCCACGGGCAGGCCAGCTTCACCGGTGAGCAGCTCTACGACCCGTCGGGCTTCTTGGAGCGGGCGGCGGTTGGTGTGGGTGTACATCATCAGCGCCATCACCCCGTGAGGCGCCAGGTGACTGCGCAGTGTGGCGAGGCCTGCCCCAGGATCAGGCAGGTGATGCAGCACCCCGAAGCTGCTGATCATGTCATATTGCCCCGACATGCCCACACCAGAGGCGAGATCACCTTGAGTGAAGGTGATGCGATCGGCGATCCCCAGCTGCTCGGCGAGGTGGCGGGCGATGGCGATGGAGTCGGCGCTGAGATCGACTGCATCTACCTGGGCGTTGGGGGCACAGAGCGCCCACATCACAGCTTCTCGAGTACCACACCCGGCGACGAGCAGGCGAAAGGATGCCCCCGAGCGGATCGGGGCATGATGTCGGCCGCATCGGCGCCCTTGATAGAACAAGCGATCGATGAGCGTGAGATCGAACTCCACCCGATCGACCTGAGGATACGGATGACGATGGTAGAACTGCTCGATGGCGTCCATGAGGCCTCCTGGGCATGGTCTCCTGTCATCGTCAGTCAAGAGAATGAAACTTTAGAGCCTTTGTAGGTTGTAGCACCACAATGTCGGTCGAGGTCGTTGCACATCGCAGCATGTTGATTTAGGCTCAGACATCTAGATTTCTCTACTCATGAGATGACTGGCGATGGATTTCGAGCGTACGAGCGCCGAGCCCGAATCGAGCGATGCCCCACCTAAAAAGATCGCTCTGGGCGTGCTGCGTCTACAGGGGCGCCGTGTCAAGGCACCGGCTCAGGATGCCCGTGAGCAAGGCGGTGCGCACACCGAGCAACAGGGCCCCGAGATCTCCAAGAGTGAGTCTGCCCGGCTCGATCAGCTGCTCGAGGCCCTCGACTCATCGCTGAGCAAGCTCGAGTCGTCTCTCTTCGACGAAGAGAACGACACGGAGCCCATGGCACCTCTGCCGCCCGCCGATGCCCCACACCCCGTGGCGTTCATCGATCCTGAAGTGCTCTCCATCATCGAAGAGTCACCGACGTGTGCGTTGCCCGACTTCGAAGAGCGGGTGCGCACGATGATCCGCTTTCAGGAGTCTGGCGATACTGCTGGGGCCCTCGATACGGCCACCGAGATCTTCGTGCGTCTCGATGGTGAAGGCACGGGCTACTTCACCGAGCGATTTGGCCGCGTGCTCGGTTTCGCGTGCCGTCGTCGTCTTGGTGATCTCAGCGCATGCCCATCGCTCACGATGGCCGACAACATCGTGTTACGGTTGCCCCTCGATCGCCGTACCGGTTTTCTGCTCAGCCTCGTCGATGGTCAGACCAGCTTCAAAGATCTGATCCTGCTCTCGGGCATGCACGAATCCGAAGCGTTGTGCCTGCTCACCCGGCTCGCTTCGTGGTCCGTGATCTCCACAGGGCGTCAGGGGTGGTAGTCTCCTGGTCGTGATGTCACCGACCGGAGTCGCCCATGAAAGCCCTCGTCCTCCACGGACAAGACGAAACCCCCGTCGTCGAAGAGATCGATACCCCCCAGCCTGGCCCCGGTGAGGTGCAGATCCGCATCGAAGCGGCGGCGCTCAATCATCGCGATGTCTACATCACCGAGGGAAAGTACCCCGCCATCATGCACCCTGCAGTGCTCGGCAGTGATGGGTGTGGCACGGTGACGGCCGTTGGCGAAGGGGTGGATTCTGGCTGGATTGATGCCCGTGTGCTGGGCAATCCGAGCTTGAACTGGGGGCCTGATCCCCGCTTCCAAGGCATGGAGTACAGCATCCTGGGCATGCCCACTCAGGGCACCCTCGCTGAATACATCACCTTGCCTGTAGAGAACGTCGCGCGCTGCCCGAGTCATCTCGAGAGCGCTCAGGCCGCGGCGATCCCCCTGGCGGGGCTCACCGCCTGGCGTGCGCTGGTGACCCGTGCTCAGGTGGCTCGGGGTGATACGGTGCTGGTCACTGGCATCGGCGGTGGGGTGGCGCTCTTCGCGTTGCAGTTCGCCCTGGCGCTGGGCGCAGAGGTCTGGGTGACCAGCAGCAGCGCTCAAAAGATCGAGCGGGCGGTGGCCCTCGGCGCTCGGGGGGGAGCCCTCTACACCGACGAAGGTTGGGGCGGCCAGCTCACAGAGATGGTGCCTAGCGGCTTCGACGTGATCATCGACAGCGCCGGGGGTGAGGGCTTTGGCACTCTGGTGAGGCTGCTGGGCTTCGGTGGGCGGCTGGCGTTCTATGGGGGGACCCGAGGCAAGTGGCCGAAGATCCTGCCCCAATATCTCTTCTTCAAGCAGGTCTCGATTCTGGCGAGCACCATGGGATCTCCTGCTGATTTCGAGGCCATGGTGACATGCATTGCCGAGCACCAGATCGAGCCCGTGGTCGATCAATGCTTCACCCTCGACGAGGGGGCAAAGGCCTTCGAGCGGCTGTCTTCAGGTGGCCAATTCGGCAAGGTGGTGGTGCAGGTCTGACGCGGCTCAGCGCGCGCTCATGGCCAGCCAGTCTTTGCCCAGGTCGACATGAGGCCCCCAAGGCTCGTCGAGGGTGCGGACATAGCCCCGATCGCCGTCGACGAGGGGCCGCAAGATCGTGTGATGGGCGTCGGTGCGGGTGATGATCAACTGGTCACCTTGCCACTGCACCCTGGCGGGCCACTGCAGTTGGCGATCATCAGCGGTGCCGAGGCCATAGGCATCGGGGTTGCCCCATCGGTAGAGCAAATCACCTGCTGGGCCTCGCGCCTGCTCGGTGCTGAGGCTGTGGTCGATGATCCAGACCTCCCCCATTCGGCCTGCGCTGATGGCGATCTCATCTCGCTCAGGGTTGTAGGCCACTGAGGTGATGCCGAGCCAGTCCCGGTGATGGGCGCTGCCGTAGTTCAGGTCGAGCTTGCCCGGATGATCGGTGATCGACGGGCTGTAGTTGGGTGCGTCGGCGTCGCGCTCCTGAACGATGTGATCCCAGGCGCTCCACGACCACACCACCTGTGATGTCTCAGGGTCGAGCTCCTGCAGCTCGTCGACCCAAATGCCTTCTTGGGGGATCAACTCGATGTCTCGACCTGCTGCCCGCAACGCCTCAGGGGTCTTGAGGACCTGCATGGAGATGAGCACATGGCCGTTGGGCAACTGGTCGAGCCCCCATTGTGGGGTATCTGGTGGTGATTCAGCGCTGAGGTGTTGAGTGATTGACTTCGATCGGGTGTCGGCGTCGCTGCACCCGTTGAGGGCGAGGAGGGGCAGGGTGCACAGGGCGGCGGTGAGCAGGGGATGGTTGATGATCATGGCGATCCTCCGAAGTTGAGATTCGCGCCATGACACAGCGAGAAGCGGGCCAGCTGGGCAGGAGATTGTATTTTCAGGGGTTTAGAGAGGCAGGTCGGGGCAGAGGATGCAGGTTGTGCAGGGGGGCTGCTGATTCTGCAGGCGGGGGTTACGCGAAGGCTGCGGCCTTGTCTGCGCAGAGCGAGGCGGCCTCTTCCAGGGCTTCGACAGCGTCAGGGAAGACCGAGAGTGCCTCGGGCAGGTGGCCGTCACCGGCTGCAGACCAGGTGCGGTTGAGCATGCGCTCGCCGTAGGCCACAGTGACGAGGACCTCGGCCCCCTTGGCCATGCCGAGCTGATCGATCACCCCCTGTCGGACCTCGGCGAGAGGCAGGAGGTAGCCTGAGAGCAGCTCGTCCACGCGAACGCAGACCTGCTCTGGAGTCAGCTCGCTGATGTCTTCTGCGAGCTTGCGGGCGGGCGCGAGCACCCCTTGGATGTACTCGAAGGGGCTCTTGCGATCGCCGCGCTCGGCGTTCGAGGCTTTGCGCTGCTCGGCCTTTTGCTTGCGCCACAAGAAGCAGCCCACCGCTGCGAGGACTGAGGCGCCAAGGAACACGGGCCAGGTGTCGGGGTACTCGGCCCCCTCGGCAGGGAGCTTGGCCCCCGCTGAGATGGCCACGATGATGCCGACGGTAAAGAGAAGGGGCGCGAGCATCAGTGACCCCCTGACTTGCTGAAGATCTCGAAGGCGGTGTGGCCGATGCCCATGAGGGCTTCGCCGACGATGAGGCCTGCGGCGAGGGGCACCAGCTTGTGCTCCACCCACGCGGTGCCGAACTTGCGCTGCAGAGCCATGTTGCTCACACAGCCGATGCCGTAGCCGAGGGTGATGGAGAACGGCAGGTACATGGCGAGGCCGATGAGCACCCCGAGGCCGCCCATGGGGGCTGCGCCGAGCAGAGCACCGACGACGCCACCCATGGCGTACTTGTCGATGGGCACATTGCCGTCCTTCACGGCCTCGATGATGCCCATGAGGGCGCCCGCCTGAGGCGCCGGCAGCTCGGAGCCGGGGCCGAAGCCGCCGTAGTCCTGACCGTTGGGGCCGTTGGTCCAGAGCAGGTACACCGCTCCGAGGGCGAGGATGGCCCCGAGCCAGGTCACGGCGAACTGCGCGAGCTGCTGCTTCACCGGGCGGCCGCCGAGCATGAAGCCGGTCTTGAGATCCTGCATCATGTCGGCGCCCTGGCCGATGGCCACACAGACGGCGACGCCCACCACCATGGCGGCGGCGATGTTGCCACCGAGCAGGGCCATCATGAGGGTGACCGAGATCAGCGCCATGCCCGACATGGGCGAGATGTCGGTCATGCCCGTGGCCTGGGCCACGATGAGGCCGGCGAGGGCCAGCCACAAGGTGCCGACGATGGAGCTGACGATGGCCTGACCCACGGTGACCCCGGGGGTGATGAGCGAGGCCACGAAGAAGAGCACCACGGCGGCGATGATGCCGGCGACGAGTACCCACAGCGGCATTTCATCACTGCCCACCTTGCTGCCACCGGCGCCAGCGGTCTTCGCCGCTGTGGCCAGGCTGCGGATGGCGCTGCGGATCGCCGGGAAGGCCACCACCACCCCCATGAGGGCGCCGCCGATGAGGGTGCCGATGCCCAGAGGCCGCAGCATCGAGCCATAGAGCGTGCCCGAGACCCCGGGCTCCGAGGCCACCCAGCCCATGCTCACCGCCGCCGGTGAGATCACCCACCAGGCGAGAGCACCACCGGCGAAGAAGGGCAGGCCGCCGCGGCCCGCGAGCAAGCCCGCGGCGACGTTCATCAGCGACAGATAGAGGACTGGCGACAGGTACTCGGGGATCACCCCGAAGCCGAAGTTCATCTCTTCGTGGCCGATGGAGAAGATGACCTCACCGGCGGCGTTGGTCACCTCGGTGTCGAGCCAGCCCTCGGCCATGACCAGCTTCCACAGGGCGCTGATCACGAAGCCGATGGCGAGCAGCTTGGCCTTGTCGAGGCCCGAAGAGCCCGAGCGGATGATGGTGGTCACCGCCATGCCCGAGGGGAACCGCAGGCGGTCGAGGTCGATCATCTGCTTGCGCAGGGGGATGATGAGCACCACCCCCAGGATCGCCCCGGCGATGCCAGCGATGACCAGAGGCCAGGGGCTAAACTCGAGACCTGGCAGGCCGTCGGCCTTCCACTTGGCGTCGAGCATGAACAGAGCCGGCACCGTGAACACCACCCCAGTGCCTGCGGTGTTGATGCCCGAGGCGATGGTCTGGTTGATGTTGTTCTCGATCATGGTGCCCTTGCGCATGACACCGCGCAGCAGGGCGTAGCCCATGATCGAGGCCACCGTCGATCCACCGATGCTGAAGCCGAGCTTCAAGGCGGCGTAGACGAAGGCCAGGTTGAGCACGATGCCCTGTATGACCCCGAGGATGAAGGCCGCCGGGGTGAGCTCCCGGTACTGCTCCACCATGCCCTGGGCCACTTGCCCCGGGCGGACTTTATCGTTCATCGAGGGTGACCCCCATTGCGACTCCTTGTGTCAGCGCGTTGGAATCGCATAGCAGCGAGTGGCTACGGGGTGCAAGAGGCAGAGGAGAGGAGAGGACACATGGAATGCCGGGTGGTCAGACCACCTCGAGGGGATCGCGATCAGCCGTGGCGATGATCACCTCGAGGCCCGGCAGGAGCCTGGCGAGCTTCTGAGCCATCACCGGCAGGTAGCCGCGCTCGGTGTTGGTGTGATCAGTGACGATGACCGAAGTGCCCCGCCCCACCCGAGAGAGAATGTCGTGGTGACGCATCTCCCCCGTGACCAGCAAGTCGACGTGGCCGCGCAGCTCGCCGAAGAGGCTGCCGCCGGCGCCGGGGCACACTGCTGCCGTGGTGATGGGGGCGCCTGCAGCGTGGGCCGGGGCCATGGCCACCCGCACATGGGCGAGGCCGAGGTGGGCCTTCAGCGACGGGATGAGATCGGTGAGGGCCGTGGGGGTGCTCAACTTCACCCGGCGGCCAGCACCCACAGGTTGCCCCTCGTGCACAGGCAGTGGCGCCTTCGAGGGGGTGATCGGGTCGATCGTCGCGGCCTCGCCCAGACCCTCGGCGAGCCAGTCCGCCACGCCTCCAGGTACCGCGTCGAGGGCCGTATGAGGGCTGTAGACGGGGATGCCGCGTTGAATGAGCTGCATCAGGCGGCGTGGGCCGGGCTGACTCGCCTTGAGGCGCTTGAGGCCGCCAAAAATCGGCGGGTGATACGCCACGACCAGATCGACATTCGCGTCGAGGAGCTCGGTGTGGGGTCCGTCGGTGAGATCGATGGTGAAGCCCACGCGCCCGATGGTGCGCTCTTCGGCAGGTGGATCGACGAGCAGGCCCACATTGTCCCAGCTCTCGGCGTAGACGAGGGGAGCCAGGGTATCGAGGGCGGTGAGGACTTCACGTTGGGTATGAGCCATAGAGCAGCGCCTAGTCTTCTGGGAGGTGAGGGGCCCCGAGTCGGGCCAGAAGTCGGTTGATTTGAGCCCACGCCGGGCTGTGGGCCCGAGCGTCGCTCGGGAGGGCCGCGAGCAAGGGCATCAGCAAGTCCCGCAATGCCTGATCTTCCGCCGACAGCGCGCCGTGGAATCTGGGCGCCAGCAGGTGGCTGTGGGCCGTGGTGTGGTGGCTGAGGCAGTCGAGGAACAGCTCGAAGCGTCGCGCTGACTCAGCGATGCCCACAGGCTCACCCGCCGACATGTCGAGCCAGTCCATCTCCCCCTGCCACAACGCCTCGAGCAGCGGATCACGGGAGAGCATCACCGCGGTTCCGAGGTGGACTGAGGGGCCCTCTTGTCGCTGGCCCTCTCCAGGGAGCTGGCCCCGGGCCGCTTGTCGCACCGCGTCGACGATCCGTAGGAAGTTGTCGTCTTCGAGAGAGAACCCCAGAAACAACATGTGCCGGGTCATGAGCATCGACTGCACGATGCCCGCCAGGGCGGCGTTCCGCGCCCCATAGCGCATGTAGTTCTCGCGGGTGAGCACGATGTCCTCGGGGTGGTTGAGGCAACCGTGCATTTTCAAGAGCCATCGTGGGTGCCGAGCGGCCGGGGCGTAGGGCAGCACCGCCAGAGGTCGCCCCGCGTCGGTGCAGGCCTGCTCGTACAGCGTGTCGTAGTTGGTGGTGATGGCAGAGTCCACCGGCAGCCCCGCCAGGAGCGTGTGGGCCAGTGAGGCCCACTTGTAAGGCTGCAACAAACGCTGCACCGCGGCGCCTACGTCATCGAGGTGGGTGGCCAGCAACTGCCCACGATCCATGGCGTTCACTCGATCGTGGAGCAGCAAGGCCCGGGCTTCGTCTGAGAGCCCTGCCTCAGTGGCCAGATCATCGAGCAGCGCAAACCAAGTGGGCAGGTTGGCCCCTGCGCTCAGCCCGGCGCCGAAGAAGATCACAAGCTCACCCGCCGCAGCGAGGGTGGCCAGGCGTTGAGCCTCGGTGGCGGCGGCATCCGGCAAATCGGCCCAGGTGGGGGTCCGGCAGGCTCGGGCTGCGGCAAAGTCCGCGGCGCTGAAGGTCACCAGGGCGAGATCCACCGAGCGCTGGGCGGCCTGATCAGTGAGCCAGGGCACCATGGCCCTGATCATGGCGCCGGCGTCGTGATGCTGACCACCAAAGCCCGTGCCCACCACCGGGAGCGCCACGAGAGGTCGCGCTCGGCGGCGCAGATAGCGCGGCCCCTGGGCGAGGACTGGCTCGAGGGCGTCGAGGGCCTGGCCCACGGCGTCGAGGTACCAGTCCACAGGCTTTCGGCGGTGGCCACCGACATCCACCATCCAGACCTGAGGTCGATCGAGAGGCAGCCCCGGAAGGGGCAGGGCGCGTTGACCGTCTCTCAGTGGAAACCCCAGAGCGCCCTGAAGCGGTGCCATGAACCAACAGCGGCCGCGCTCCAGGGCCTGGCACAGATCGGGATCATGATCCACCCACCAGCCCCGGGTGACGTGCCGCCGGCGATCACCGGGCACGAGCCAGGCGTCACAGGCCAGACGGGTGACATCACCTCGGGTGATGAACAGGTGCCCGTGCATGTGGGATCAGGGCCAGTGGATCGGCAGATCGAACTCACCGGTCTGTCGACGATCCACCCCGAGGCGAATGAGCTCGGCGATGACCGACTTCACCTGCGCAACGTTGGCTTCGATCTCGTGATCCGGGGCACCGTCGTCACCGTCGAAGACGAGAGGTTTGCCGATGTAGATCTGCACCGGCACCTTCCTGGGGATGGGCAAGAGGTAGGGCGTGAAGGGCACGTACGGCGCCCCCACGAGCTTGCCGAGGCGTTTCGAGTTGAACACCGTGGGGATCGCCTCGCCAACACCGTTGAAGGCCACGGGCACGATGGGGGTGCCAGTGGCCATGGCGAGGCGCATGAAGCCCGTGCCGAACTGTACGAGATCATAGCGTTGCGGATAGAGCTTCGCTGTGCCGCGGGCCCCTTCGGGAAACACCACCAGCAAACGATCGTCTTCGAGCAGGCGCCGGGCGTGCTCTGGCAGACCTGTGAGCTGCCCCACCCTGCTGGTGATCGCCGAGGAGAAGGGCACTCGATTGAGGAACTTCTCCGCCATGCCCTGGGCCAGCCGGGGTGGGTGATGATCGAGCAGCATCGAGGTGATGAGCAGCGCACCGTCGAGGGCTACGCCGCCGGAGTGGTGCCCCACCAGCATCGCTCTGCCACGGGCCGGGACGTGCTCTGAACCGAAGACCCGCACCGAGAAGTAGTTGCGGTACAGCCAGGCCATGGGGGTGGCCCAGAGAGCGAGGTGTCGTTTTGATGCCCCATACGGGTCGACACCAAGAGGGCTGAAGGGGATCTCCAGCGCCTCGACCTTCTCGACGACTTCTTCGTGTGTGGGCCACTTCGCCATGACAGAAGCTGTATCTCGCCAGGGCCCAGAAGGGAAGAGGACAGAGCCGAACGGCGTAGAAGAGGGGATCCGAAAAATGCGCTGTTGGGTGAGGGCCCCTCAGATCAGAAGGGCAGCGGATCGCTGGGCGATGGTGCTTTGGGGGCTGTCTTCGGCGGTGCTTGCCTGGGTGCTGGCTCTGGCGACTGAGTTGGCACAGGCAGCTTCACCTGAGGTGTGCTTGTGGCCGGCGCAGCGACGGCAGGTGCATCCTCAGCCATGGGCGGTGTCGGCGTCCGAGCGGCAAATTTCTTGGGGGCTGCCTTCGAACGTGCTCTCCGGCGTTTGCGCACCTTGCGCTTGCTCGATGTCGAGGCTGATTTGTGTGTGGTGGGCTTCGGAGGCTCCACCTGCAATGGGGGGGCTGCTGCCTCGAGGGTGAGCATGGGGAAATCCCCGAGGGCGGTCTGGTCGTTCAAGGTGATGAGCGTCGACGCATGGCCAGGGGCGCTCACGCGGATCACCCAATGGGCATCACAGGGCCGGCGCAGCTTCTTGGGTGTGACGCCCAAATCGCGGGCGCCACGGTGCAAGTGGGCCCCTGAAGGCACAGTGCGGATGATGTGGCTGCACATGTCCGGCGAGGCAGGCATGGGCACAGGCTGCTGAGGCATTGTCGTCGCTGTAGGAGGCGGTGTCTTGGGGGGCGCCTCTGGTGGGTGATCTCGCTGAGTGGCGAAGAACACCAACGCCATGAGCGACACACCGGCGATGAGCTTGAACCCCGTATTGCCTGGCGCCTTGGGCGTAGTGGTCACGCTCGACGACTCACCGACAAAGGGCGCGCTCACCGGAGTGATGAGCTCACGGGATGCCTTGAGGTGGCGGTTCGGATCCCAGGGGAAGCTGACTTGCCCGTCTTCATCACCGGTTTGCAGCAGATATCCGCGGCGGACGAGCTCTCTCAGCGCAGCAGTGACCTCAGTGGCAGAGCCGAAGCGTTGCTCAGGCGACTTTGCCAGCAAGCGTTCGAGGATGCGCCACAACGGCTCGGGCAGTCCCGGCAAAGGCTGAGGCTTGAGGTTCAGATGCATCCAGGCCATGGCCTGACCTGGCGTCATGCCTCGAGGGGCTTCAGGAGGCAGACTCGCGTTTCGCTGAAAAGGCAGCTGACCCGAGAGCATGCGGTAGAAGATCACCCCGAGGGCGTAGAGATCAGTTCGGGGATCGATGTGCCCCCGGGTGAATTGCTCCGGCGCCATGTAGGCCGGCGTGCCCACCACTGTCTGTCCCTGAACCTGACCCGCATAGAGCTCGGCGGCGATGCCGAAGTCGAGCACCTTGGGGTGAAAGCGCCCGGAGCCCGACTCCACCAGCAGCACGTTGGCGGGCTTGAGATCACGGTGCACAATGCCTTCGGCATGGGCCTCGTCGAGTGCCACCAGGATCCCCTCGATGATGCGAACCGCCTGCTTCGAGGGGAAGGGCCCCCGGCTGCGCAGCAGCGCAGAGAGCGTCTGCCCTTCGAGCTGCTCCATGGCGATGTAGGGGCGTCCATCAGGGAGAGCGCCTGTGTCGAAAACCTGTACGGTATTGGGACTGCGCAGCTTGGAGATGATGCGCAGCTCGCGGGCGAACCGAGCATCTTCTTCAGCAGTGGTCGCGTGGTGGTTCAGGACCTTCAGCGCACAGGGCCTGCTGTGCAGACGTTGATCTTCCGCCTGATACACCACCCCCATACCGCCCCAGCCCAGCTGCTTCACGATGAGGTAGCGGGTATCTACAAGGGTGCCGAGCAGCGCGTCGACGTCGAGTTCGTTGTCGAGAGAGATGGGTGGGGGGGTCCTGGCATCATGTGTGCTCATGAGCGGCCCCCGAAGCATCCGACCTTGAGAGACGAGCGCACATGAAAGGCAGAGGCATGCAGAGCAAAGGGGTGATCATCGGGCTGATGCTGGCGTGCTTCTGGGCCCACACCGCCATCGCCCGACAGACGCCAGATGCTGATCTCATGGCTCGAGCCGAGACGTGGAAGAGCAGAGCCCGAGCGGCCTACCAAGCGGGTCAACACGCCGAAGCGCTCTGGTGCTTGGAGAAGGCCTACACCCTGCATCCCGATCCTGGATACCGTGCCAACCGGGTCCCCATCCTCGAGGCCATGGGTCGATACGTCGAGGCGTTGAGCACCTTGCGCTGGTACCTCGATACCCGGCCGGGCCCCAAGAAACGGGCCATCGCCGAAGATATGATGGCCCGACTCGCACCGCAAATGACCATCAGAACCACCCCACCTGGCGCGCAGGTATACCTCGACGGTCGGGAGAGCCCCATCGGCGTCACCCCGTACAGCGGTTCGGTTGTGGCCGGCGATCACCGGCTGAAGTTGGTGCTTGGTGGTCATCACAGTGTTCATATCGGCATCCAGGTCAAACCCGGTAAACCACTCCAGTTGCGGAGGACCCTCCTCCCAGTGCCGCCCCTGAATCTGCAGCAGAGTCCACCACCAAGGGTGAGCCGCAGAGGGCCGTGGGGCTATGTGTTCCTCAGCGCGGCGCTCGTCAGTGCAGGCGTGACTGGCTATTTCTTCGCTGAGGGCCAGTCCGCAGCGTCAGCGCGAGACAGCGCCAGAAACCGAAATGTCTGGCGTTCGCAGAACGAACAGGCGTTGCAGATGCAAGAAGGTTACCAAATCTCTTTGGGCATCACCGCGCTTGCGACGGTGGGGTCCTTATTGTTCTTTATTTACGATATGGAAGAAACGGATCGAAGTGACCCGCAGCGTCCATATGTCACCCCTTTGGGTGTATCGGGGCCTGATCACGTACATCATCCACACTAGGGTGTGTTTGGCGTGTTTCGAACTGGGCCACTTTTGGCGAGGCTGGCGTGCCAAAATGGGCTATATTTGCACCAGCCATGGCTGATGCAGTAGCCGGACAATTGACCCCACTACATCGAACCAGCCCGACCCTTCATCGAGGATTCTACTGTCGGCGGACAGCACTGGTCCCGGCCCGTCGATGAGGACTGGATCGGGATCCACGACCAGCTCCACCTGCCATTGCCAGCGACGTTCTGTGGCGAGGGCATACAATAATGTTTTGAGCCTGCCTGTATTGGAGACTGGCCGATCCAGCCACCAGATGGCTTTGGATACACCTAGATGTTCGAGTTGTTCGCCGATCAAGGTGGCTGCAGGTAGGGTTTCGTGCACCTTTCGGTAGTTGCCGTGCATGCTGGCCATGTCGCGTACGACGCCGTCAGGGCCCTGGAGCAACACACCGCCACCAAGAGCTGCTTCGATGCTGGTGAGCACATTGAGACCATCGATGTGCACCACCGCCCCAGTGAGATCGGCAGCGGGGATACGCTTGCCCAGACGGTGCGCGAGCTGTGTGGGTGGACAGGTGCAACGACTGACCGCGATGCGTTGCCTCTGATGCAACGCATAGCGGTCGCCGACGAGCTTCAAGCTCGACTTGGGCGCATAGCCCCGTTCGAGCAGCCACCCCAAATCTGCGACGGCCTGTCGCATGTTGGGCAGCTGGTCATCATGAAACAATTCGGCGTCTTGAGGGTGAGCGCCACGGTGGCCGCTGGGCATGACAGACTCCTTCTTTCGAGCGGGAAGGGTGGCAGAGTCCGGTTGCGTTCAGCATGATACACGAGGCGTTCGGTGGTCAGCTCTGGCCCGTGAAGCAGTCGAAGGATTCATGAGCACACAAGACCCAAAGGCGAGGCGAGCGGCGCTGATCTCGCCAGCAGAGACCGGCAGCGCAGACCTGCCGAACGAGATGTTGGAAGACGCCCAGAGGCGTCTGGGCTTCGCTGGGCTCAGCTATGCGCTGGTCTACCTTTCGGCGTGGCAGGGCATCTACTGGTTGCTCAAGGCGCTGGGCCTGCTTGAGGCGAAGTATCAACACACGCTGCAGCCGAGAGACGCCATCGCGGTCATCGCCATTCTCGGTGGCCTCGGGCTGTTCTTCACCTGTCGCCGGGTGCAGTTGTCTCACCGCACTCTGGGGCGCCTCGCGGCGGGTTTCGAGATCTTCGGCGGCCTGGGCATCGGCCTCGTTATCTTCGGCAATGACTGGCCAGAAGGCGGGTTCCCAGTGGGGCTCACCTGGGTCACCCTGTGGATCGCCTCGTTCCCGAGCATCTTCGTCTCGCAGATGCGTTACCTCGTCATCGGCGCCTTGGGCACGGCCATCACGACCCCCCTTGTGATGCTCTTGTATTCGGCCACGGGGCAGACCATGCCGCCCATGTGGACTATGGTGGCTCTGTCGGCGCCGGACTTCATCGCCGCCGCCATGGCCATCGGCAGCGGCCGCGTCATGCTCGCCATGGGCCGAGAGGTGAAGCAGGCACGTCAAATGGGCAGCTATCTGCTCGAGAGTCTCATCGGCAAAGGGGGCATGGGCGAGGTCTGGCGAGCCCGGCATCGATTGCTGGCGCGCCCGGCGGCTGTAAAGCTGATCCGGCCAGAGCGGCTGGCACGTGGTGGTGGCGTCGACCAGGTGATTCGCCGCTTCGAGCGGGAGGCTCAGGCCACGGCGACATTGCGATCGCCTCATACCGTAGAGCTCTACGACTTTGGCCCCTCGGGAGAAGGTGGCTTCTACTATGTGATGGAACTGCTCGACGGCCTCGATCTCGGCCACCTCGTCGAACACTTCGGCCCTGTGGATCCGAGCCGGGCGGTGACGCTGCTCCGCCAGGCGTGTCACTCCCTCGCTGAAGCCCACGAGGCGGGTTTGGTGCACCGCGACATCAAGCCCTCGAACATCTTCATTGCCCGCTATGGTCGCGACGCTGACTTCATCAAGGTGCTCGACTTCGGGCTGGTGAAGCACAACACCCAGCTCGAAGGCACTGCACCTCAGGAGACGGGCCTCACGATGGAGGGCTCGGTCCCAGGTACACCTGCCTATATGGCGCCAGAAGTGGCCCTTGGCGAGGCCAGCGCGGATCCCCGCTCCGATGTCTATGCATTGGGGTGTGTGGCCTATCTGCTGCTCACCGGGCGGCCGGTCTTCGAAGGTGATACCCCCATGAAGGTGGCGGTACAGCACATTCATCAGCCCCCATGCCCGCTCTCCGAGGCCACCGAGCAGGAGATCCCAGAGCCCTTCGCGGCCCTCGTCATGCAATGCCTGTCGAAAGATCCCACCGAGCGGCCTGCAGACGCCACGGCGTTGCTCGATGCCCTCGACACGATCTCTGCTGTTTGCCCGCCCTGGACTTCAGCGCAGGCCCATGCCTGGTGGCATCTGCATCAGCCTGTCACGGCCATCGATACGACAGCCGAGACGGTGGAACCGGGGAAGGCGACGCCCCCTGCACCCGCAGCTGCAGTTGAACCTCGGACCGCTTGAGTTGGGCTTCGGTGAGGCTGGCCTTCCAGCGGTAGTCTCCGAGCACGAAGTCGGTCCGCGCCGCCACTGAGCCTGTGAAGGCCGTGGCTTCTCGCCAGATGCTGTTCAGCCAGATGAGTGCCTCTACGAGGGCCTCACCCTCCACCTCGACGATCTCGCCATCTTCTACTCGACCTTCCAGCCTCAGGCCTTGTGGTGTGCCGGCCTTCTCTGTGTCGGTGAGGCTCAGGCGGGCCACCGAGGACATCTTGACCCGTGCGCATCCTCGATCGAGACGCCAGAGGTGGAGATCGAAGCCCGGGGGCTGATCAGGATCAGAGCGCTGTCGTGCCCAGGTGACCCGGGTACGCCAGGGGCCTTCTGGATCCGCCTCTCCATCGCCGGTGAACCGAGCGGGCAGGTGATCATTGACCATGGCCCAGTTGGCCATGGCGGCGAGGGCCTCACCGGCCACCCGAACGTGCACCCCGTCGCGGGGGAGAGGGGGCATCGGATCTTTCGGCGTCTCGTGCAGGCCTCGGGCCACGGGTAGATCGGTGTACAGCTGAATACGCAATCGATCACCGCCCAGGTGATCAGCAGGGATCCCCACGACCTTCATGTCCTTCAGTGGCACCGGCGGCAGCGCCATAGAGACCTCGGTGACGGCGTCGAGGTGAGACAGGATACCGTCTCGCACCAGCGGGTAGGTGTGCTCGATGAGCGCCTCCACTGCAGCCTTCGAGGCCAACAGGAACAACGGCTTGGGGGTGAGGCGTCGCGCCTCCTCGGGGAGCAGCCGCCAGAGCAGGTCGGCCACCCGGAGGTTGGCCTGAGGTGACAAGTCGAGCTGAAGGGTGCGCAGCTGCTCGGGCCGCAGCGCGAAGACGAGGCGCTGCCCCTCGATCACCGGGGGGATCTCTGCCCGCCCCGACAAAGTGAACACCCGCTGGCCATCGTGGGCTGCCTGGATCTCGACGTCGAAGCTCAAGGCGCCAGAGGCCACAGGGACCATCGACACGTCGGTGAGGCTGAGGCTCAGCTGGGCGTCCGGGTTCCCCTCGCTGGGCAGAGGCACCGTGAGAGGCACGATCAGCTTCTGCATGCCCTCGAGGTGGGCGTTGATCGGATCCATGGCCACCTGCAGCTCGATGTGGGGATCAGGCGTGCGGGCGCGCTGACGATCGAACCGCTGCAACGAAGTTTTGATCTCGCCACAGGTGGCGCCACACCCCCACTGCCCCGTGAGGAGGAGCAGGGCGACGAGGGGGATCGAACCGCTCAGAGGCACGGCCCGACGCAGAGAGCTGGGAGAAAGAAGTTTCATTTCAACGACTCGCGAGAAAGGTGATTTGATTTGTTGAAGCGCCAACCTCGATCGGTCATACCTCGAATACCCCCTCAGAACATCTGCACGTGCTCTACCGTGGACCACACTGTAGGGCACCATAAACCAGTGTATTCAACGCTCTGGCCGACACGCAGATGTGACATCCCCGAAACGCATTTCTGTGGATAAGTTGTGGATAACTTCTGCATCCTGGGGGCGGAGCACAACATCTTGTGGTCGAACGGTCGAAGATCACTAGGTGTTGTGTTTTTGTGTTCAAAAAAGTTGCTCGGCCACAGGGCCATGGATAGGCTCGTCAACGGTCTGAGGCTGCGGCCACTCACTGTCCAGAGTCGGCCCCTGAGCAGACCCAATACACCACGAACATTAGACTTTTTACGATACTCCTGAGAGGTCATCCATGCGCGTCGCTCGCCGGTTTACCAAGGGCCAAAGCTCGCCTTACGAGAAATTCGAGTTCGTCACTCGCAAGAGCGAGATCCGCAACCCCGACGGTACGCTGGTCTTCTCCAACGAGCAGGTCGTCGTGCCCACCGGCTGGAGCCAGGTGGCCACCGACATCCTCGCTCAGAAGTACTTCCGCAAGGCGGGCGTGCCGGCGAAGATGCGCCCCATCCCCGAGGAAGGGGTGCCCGAGTGGTTGTGCCGTCGGACCGCTGACGAAGCAGCTCTGGCCGATCTTCCGGAGAATGAGCGTTTTGGTGGCGAGCACGACGCCCGGCAGGTCTTTGACCGCCTCGCGGGCTGCTGGACCTACTGGGGTTGGAAGCACGGCTACTTCAACGACGAGATCGCCGCGAAGTCGTACTACGACGAGATGCGCTGCATGCTCGCGGGCCAGATGGCGGCGCCGAACAGCCCCCAGTGGTTCAACACCGGCCTGCACTGGGCCTACGGCATCGCCGGCCCTGCCCAGGGCCACATGTACGCCGAGCACGAGACCGGCGAGCTCTTCAAGAGCACCTCGGCTTACGAGCGCCCCCAGCCCCACGCCTGTTTTATCCAGTCCGTCGACGACGATCTGGTGAACGAGGGCGGCATCATGGATCTCTGGACCCGTGAGGCTCGCCTCTTCAAGTACGGCAGTGGCACCGGCACCAACTTCAGCCGCATCCGCGGCGAGAACGAGCCCCTCGCCGGCGGCGGCCGCTCCAGTGGCCTCATGAGCTTCCTGCGCATCGGCGATCGGGCCGCTGGGGCCATCAAGTCCGGGGGCACCACCCGCCGGGCGGCGAAGATGGTCTGCCTCGATCTCGATCACCCCGACATCGAAGACTTCGTGAACTGGAAGGTGGTCGAGGAGCAGAAGGTGGCCTCGCTGGTCACCGGCTCGAAGAACCTCAAGAAGCACCTCGCCTGGATCTTCGAGGCCGCTCAGGTGGACTGCGGTGAGGGCGTCGACGCCCTCGAGCCCAAGAACAACAAGGCGCTGCGCAAGGCCATCAGCAAGGCCCGCAAGGCCGAGCTGCCCATCGCCTACATCCACCGCGTGCTGCAGTACGTGCGCCAGGGCTACACCAGCATCGAGTTCCCCGAGTACGACACCGACTGGCAGTCCGAGGCCTACAACACCGTCAGCGGTCAGAACAGCAACAACTCCGTCCGCGTGACCAACGACTTCATGAAGGCGGTCCTGGACGACGGCGACTGGGCCCTGCTCCGCCGCACCGACGGCAAGCCCGCCAAGGTGATCAAGGCACGAGATCTCTGGGACCAGATCGCCTACGCCGCCTGGGCCTGCGCTGATCCCGGTCTGCAGTTCGACACGACCATCAACGAGTGGCACACCTGCCCCACCGATGGCCGCATCAACGCCAGCAACCCGTGCTCCGAGTACATGTTCCTCGACGACACGGCGTGCAACCTGGCCTCGGCCAACCTGATGAAGTTCATGACCGACGGCATGACCCGCTTCGATGTCGAGGCCTTCCGTCACGCCTGCCGTCTCTGGACGATCACCCTGGAGATCTCGGTCACCATGGCCCAGTTCCCCAGCGCCGAGATCGCCCAGCTGAGCTGGAAGTTCCGCACCCTGGGTCTCGGCTTCGCCAACCTGGGCACCATCTTGATGGTCATGGGGATCCCCTACGACTCTCAGGCGGCCTTCCACTTCGCCGGTGCCATCAGCGCCATCATGACCGGTACCGCCTACGCCACCAGCGCGGAGATGGCCGGCGAGATGGGGACGTTCCCTGGTTACGAGGGCAACGAAGAGAGCATGCTTCGGGTCATCCGCAACCACCGCCGGGCGGCCTTTGGCGCCCCCGAGGGGGCCTACGAAGATCTGAGCATCCTGCCCACGGGCATCGATCCCGAGAAGTGCCCCGAGTACATGATGAAGGCCGCCCGGGAAGACTGGGATCGGGCCTTGGAGCTCGGTGAGAAGCACGGCTACCGCAACGCCCAGGCCACGGTCATCGCCCCCACGGGCACCATCGGCCTGGTGATGGACTGCGACACCACCGGCGTGGAGCCCGACTTCGCCCTGGTGAAGTTCAAGAAGCTCGCCGGCGGCGGCTACTTCAAGATCATCAACCAGTCGGTGCCCCTGGCCCTGAGCAAGCTGGGCTATGGCGAGGCCGAGATCGAAGCCATCGTCAACTACTGCAAGGGCACCGGCAGCCTCGTGGGCTGCCCCCACATGAACCCCGAGGCGCTCAAAGAGCTGGGCTTCGACCAGGCGGGCATCGACAAGCTCGAGGCCGCCCTGCCCAGCGCATTCAGCCTCTCGATGGCCTTCAACCGCTGGACCTTGGGCGATGACTACCTCATCAACAAGCTCGGCGTGCCCCAGACCTCGCTGAACAAGCCCGACTTCGATCTCTTCGACGCCCTGGGCTTCACCCGCCGTCAGGTCGACGAGGCCAACGATTACGTCTGCGGCACGATGATGCTCGAGGGTGCGCCTCACCTGAAAGAGGCCCACCTGCCGGTCTTCGACTGCGCCAACAAGTGCGGCACTAAGGGCGAGCGCTACATCGCCTACCTCGCCCACGTGAACATGATGGCTTCGGTGCAGCCCTTCATCAGCGGCGCCATCTCGAAGACCATCAACATGCCCGCCGAGGCCCTCCTCGAAGACGTGCAGACGGCCTACCTGGAGAGCTGGAAGAAGGGCCTCAAGGCCAACGCGCTCTACCGCGACGGCTCGAAGCTCAGTCAGCCTCTCTCGTCGGCCCTCTACGACTTCGAGGACGACGAGGCCGTGACCGACGACGCCACCCAACTCGATCTGCCCGTGGCGGTGGATCGCCCGATGGTGGCCGCGACCCAGATCGCCGAGCGCGTGGTGGTCCGCTACTTGGCCCGTCGTCGCCGCCTGCCGGCCCGCCGCCGTGGTTACACCCAGAAGGCCACCGTGGGCGGCCACAAGGTGTACCTGCGCACCGGCGAGTACGAAGACGGCACCCTCGGGGAGATCTTCGTCGACATGCACAAGGAAGGCGCGGCCTTCCGCAGCCTGATGAACTCCTTCGCCATCGCCGTGAGCCTCGGCTTGCAGTACGGCGTGCCCCTTGAGGAGTTCATCGAGGCCTTCGTCTTCACCCGCTTCGAGCCCAACGGCATGGTCATGGGCAACGATCGCATCAAGATGTCGACTTCGGTCATCGACTACATCTTCCGCGAGGTGGCAGTGACCTACCTGGGTCGCGACGATCTCTCGCAGGTGAAGCCCGAAGATCTGCTCGCCGACAGCATGCACGACGAGCCTGACTACGTTGAAGAAGAGGTCATCGAGGACAGCCGCCTCGCCGCAGGGGCGGGCTGGGTCTCCACCGAGGTGCACGACAGCGTGGGCTTCAGCCGTGGCCACACCCCGGTGCCCGAGGTGGCAGGCAACCAGCCTGGGCTCTCCCTCGGTGGCTCGGCCCCCACGGCGAGTGCCGGCGGCGGTGGCAGCAGCATGACCACCATCTCTTCTGGTGGCGGTGCGTCATCGAGCAGCAGCGGTGGCGGTTACTCCGCCGACGCCATCTCCATGGCCCGCGCTCAGGGCTACGAGGGCGATCCTTGCCCGGAGTGTGGCTCGATGACCCTGGTGCGCAACGGTACCTGCCTCAAGTGCATGACTTGTGGTGGCACCACGGGTTGTAGCTGATCCTTGCTCCAGCGCTGCGGCGGCGTCAGCCGTCGTGAGCGCGGCGATTTCACGCACTGGCGGGGCGTCCCAATCCTCGCCGTAGCCGGCAAAAGCCTTCGCTGGCTACGACTGCGGTCGGGCCACCCCGCCAGCACGCAAACTCACCACGCTCACGACGACTGCCGCCACCTCCGCGGGGCTCGTGCATAGGTGGGTTATGGCTTTGTGAGGGCTGGGTTCTTCTCGCCTCCGGTGACTACTCCTGTTTTTTCATGGCGTTTGTGTGAAGGCTCGTGAGTTCCAGGACGACTGCCGCTTGATGTATGCCATTGCCTCATTTTGGGTCGATTCGCCCGTTGTCGTTTCATGTTGGGTGCTGTAGGTTCATGTGAGAAGGGCATGGCTGAGAAGAAGAGTGTGTCAGGTATGGTGCTGATCACCGGCCATGTACGTGAAAATCATGAAGAACCTTTGTTGTTTGCTGGCCTGCGCTCTCTGTGCGGGCTGGGCAACTGTCGCGCAGAGCCAGGGCAGTCACGACTTCTTCAATAGTGACATTGTGCTCACCGACGGCCTGGGTTTTGACTGGGACTTCGAAGACGATGGTCGGATCAACGATGGCCACAGCGACACTTATGACGGCGCCTATGTGCTGTATGTGAACGGCGTCGAGTATGTCGGTGGCGCGTCGGCCGACTCCGAGCTCGCTGGGCGTCAGTTTGCTTATCCAGCGATCCTCGAGCCTGCATCTGGGCTGTTGGTCTCTCGAAAGGTCTATGTGCCCGACGCTGCAGGGCAGGGGTTCGCTCGGATCCTCAACATCTTGGAGAACCCCACTGGTGCTGGTGTCTACACCAGCGTAGTGCTCACAAGTGATATGGGCTCTGACAGCGACACGCGCATCGTCGCGGAGAGCGCCGACGATGGGCTGTTCAATCGGTGGGACAACTGGCTCATCACTGATGATGACGTGAGCAATGGAGGCGACTCTACCGCCGGTCACATCTTTGCCAACGAGCGGGTTGTGGCTCGACACCAACGGGCGAGCTTGGACGACGACGTGTTCTCCGTCCGGTACACAGTGACCGTGCCGGCAAACGGTCGAGTCATTTTGATGACCCTCGCGACCCAGGGCAGCAACCCCACAACCACACGCAACCAAGTCGATGGCCTCGTGCTGCTGGGCGCTGACGTGCAGAGTGGGCTCACCGCAGAGGAGATGCGAGACATCGTCAACTTTCCGCTCGCTGTTGACGGCGATGGCGATGGCCTCAGCGATGCCTTTGAAGATGCACATGGGACACAGTCGGAGAGCAATGACAGCGACGGGGATTTCCTCCGTGACGGGTACGAGTTCGTCCACGGCTTCGACCCCCTCGTGGCCGATGACGTCAATCTCGATCTCGACGGTGACGAGCTCAGCACTTTCCACGAGATGGCTCTGCGCACCGATCCACGAGATCCCGACACTGACGGCGACGGTCTGACCGATGGTCAAGAGGACGCGAATCGCAACACGGAGATCAACTTCGACGAGACCAACCCGCTGCTCGCAGACACCGACGGCGGCGGCGTCGACGACGGCACTGAGGTGGGGTTGGGCAGCAACCCGCTGAACCCGATCGACGATCTCGTGCCCTGGCCGGGCACCATTGAGCTCTTCGACAGCGACGGTTACCTCTGGGACATCGAGGCAGAGGGCTCGATCAGCGATGGCACCGACGACGCCTTCGACAGCGGCGGAGAGCTTTGGGTCAACGGCACCGAATACGCGGGCACAGGCCAGATCAGCCGCTCGCTCAACGGCCGGGAGATCTACTTCCCGCCTGTCCCGGAGATCGAGCTGTCCTTGATGATCTCGCGGAAGGTCTACGTGCCCGCTGGCGATGGCTTGGGCTTCGTGCGGGTGCTCAACATCATTGAGAATGTGGGTTTCGAAGCAGCGGATACCGGGGTGCAGATCATCAGCAACATGGGGTCTGACGCAGGCACGGTGCTGGTGGCCTCCAGCCTGAATGACGGGGCCTTCACCACCGCAGACAATTGGCTCATCACCGACGACGAGACCAACCCCGGAGATGATCCTGCCGTAGGGCAGCTGATCGCGGGGCCCAACAGCCGGCTGCGGCCTGTGGCTGCCACGCTTGATCGCGACGACATCACCACTGATTACTTTGTGCGGGTTCACCCCGGTCAGCGGGTCATCATCATGCACTTGATGACCCAGGCGAACGCCCAGGCCACCGCTCAGAACAAGGTCGACGCGCTCTACAACCTCGGGATCGAGGTGACCTTCGGCATTCCCCAGGACGAGCTCGACGACATCTACAACTTCTCCTTCGCCCCCGACGCCGACGGCGACGGGCTCTCCGACGAAGAGGAGGAGCTGCTCGGTCTCAACCCGAACAGCCCCGACACCGATGGCGACGGCCTGCCCGACGGCTACGAGCACAGAGACGAGATCTTGCGACCCGATTTCCCCGGCGATGCCTTGCTCGACTTCGACGGCGACGGCCTCGACGCGCTGACCGAGTACACCCTGGGCACCGACTCGAGTGCACGAGATACCGATCTCGACGGGCTGCTCGATGGTCAAGAGGACGCCAACCAGAACGGCGCCATCGACGAAGGCGAGACCAACCCGCTTCTGCCGGACACCGACTCGGGCGGGATCAGCGATGGTGAAGAGGTGCTCTATGCCGGGAGTGATCCGACGGACGCCGACGACGAGATCGGCATCGGCGTCGGCAACACTCACCTCCTCATCGATCGTGATGGGTATCGCTGGGATATTCGGCCAGACGGTGGGGTGCACAGCGGCACTGAGCACGCTTTCGATCATGGCTTCGCGGTGTCGGTCGATGGTGAGCAATACGCGGGCACGGGAGCAGGCGCGCGTTCACTGGGTGGGCAACAGCTCTATCTGCCCCGACAGACCCTCGCCGAGGCGCCGATCACCATCTCGCGCAAGATCTATGTGCCTGGAGACGAAGTTCCGCAGGGCTTCTTCCGGATATTGACCATCTTAGAAAACTCGGCCGAGGCAGACTTCGTGGGCACAGTCTCGCTCAGGACGGACCTCGGAGGCGACGAAGGCACACTGCTCTTGTCCAGCAGCGAGAACGATGGGGTGGTTGACGCTCAGGATCGGTGGGTGGCCACCGACGACTCGGCCATCATCAACGGGGCCGCGGTGGGCCAGGTGTTCAGTGGGGAGGGGGCTCAAGTAAACCCGAGCCAGATCACTCAGATGCCTGTTGGCGTCATCACCGCGGACTACAACGTCACGGTGCCCGCCGAAGGCCGTATCATCCTGATGCACTTGGGCGTTCAGAACGTCAGCCGAGATGACGTCGTCACCAACACCATCGCTGTGGCAGCGCTGCCGCCTGAGGTCCTGGCGGGCCTCACCAACGCCGAACGGGCTGACATCGTCAACTTCGCCCTCGCCACCGACATCGACAGCGACGGTGACGGCCTGACCGATACCGAAGAGGCCGAGTTGGGGACCAACCCCAACAACCCCGACACCGACGAGGACGGCTTCAGCGATGGCGAAGAGGTACGTTACGGCACCAACCCCCTCGACACCTTCGATGCCGTGGACGCCGACTTCAACACGCTGGTGGACGGCATGGGCTTCGAGTGGGGCTTCTACTCTGACGGCGTGCTCACCTACGAGAACCCTGTGGCCTTTGAAGAGGTGTCCTACTTCGACATCAACAGTGAAGAGTACTTTGGTGGCCCGGGTACGGCTCTGGTGAGCTTGAACGGTCGACAATACTACATGGGCCAGGCACAGCTGGTCGAAACGCCCCTCACAGTCTCTCGCTCGGTCTACGTGCCCGAGGTACCAGGGCAGGGCTTCGCCCGTGTGCTCACCTTCGTCGAGAACAACAGCGATGTTCCGATGGCGGCGGAGATGAGCCTGACCACTTACATCGCTTCGGAGGGCGGCGAGAGCCTCGTGGCCAGCAGCACGGACGACGGCGCCTTCGACACCCAGGATCAATGGTTGATCACCGAAGACGTGGAGAACATCGTCGGCGAGATCGAGCCGCTGCCCCTGCTCGGTCAGGTCTTCGCCGGGCCCAACGCCACCGTGGCCCCTGCCTTCGTGGCCCTGGGCAATTACGAGAACCGCATGACCTTCGATCTCAATGTGCCACCGAATGATCGGGTGATCTTGATGCACTTGGTCACCCGGGCTGCTGACGAAGCCACGGTGCGCAACAACGTCAACACCCTCGCGGCTCTCGGTGACGAGGTGCTGCTTGGCCTCTCAGAAGAGGAGAAGGCCGACATCATCAACTTCGACGTGGGTGGTGGTGGCGAAGGTGGCGGTGAGCCTGTGGACTCCGACGGCGATGGGGTGGTGGACAGCGCGGACAATTGCCCTGAGGTGTCGAACCCGGAGCAGGCGAACGCAGACGATGACGGGCTGGGCGACCTCTGCGACGCATGCCCCTTCGACGCGGAGAACGACCCTGACAACGACGGGGTCTGCCAGAACGTGGACAACTGCCCCGACGTGGCGAACCCGGACCAGACAGACGACAACGGTGACGGTTTCGGTGACGACTGTGTGAGCCCTGAGGCCGACGTGGCGGACACCGCAGTCATCGGTGAGGGTGTAACGCTTGGGCCCAACGCGGTGGTGGGTGACTTCGCCGTCGTGGGTGACGGTGCCACTGTGAACGGCACGGTGGGCGACAGCGTGCGCATCGGCGACAACACTGTGGTGGGCGCAGGCTGCGTTATCGAAAACAGCGCCATCATCGGTGCCAACGTGGGCCTCGGCGTTGATTGCTTCGTCGGTGTGCTCGCAGAGCTGCAAGATGGCTCGAGCATCGGTGCCCGCAGTACTGTGAGCAGCCGCGCGAACCTTGGTCAGGATGCACACCTCGGCGACGACTGCACATTGGGCACCTTGAGCCGCCTGGGCGCCGAAAGCGTGCTCTCGAATGGTGCCTCCGTCGGCAGCAACACCATCATCGGCGTCCGTGCCAGCCTCGACGAGACCTCACAGGTCCAGAGCAATGTGCACATTGGAGATGACATCGACTTGGGCTTTGCTGCGGTGGTGGAGAGCAATGCCATCGTGGGCAACAACGCCATCGTGGGCCCCAGCTCGGTCATCGGTGACTACGTCGTAATCGGTGACAACTTCTTCATGGGCATCGACGCCGAGATGGCCGCGGGTGCCGTTGCTGGCAACCTGTGCTTCGTCGGCGGGGGGGCTGAGGTTCGAGGCACCCTCGGCGACCGCGTTTCTGTAGGAGCGACCTCTTTCGTCGGCAACCAGAGCAATGTGCTCGATGGGTGTGTGCTCGACGACAATGTCACCCTGGGCATCTTCGTGAGCCTCGGGGCGCGGTGCAGCATCAGTGAGAGCGTGGCCATCTACGATGGGGTCATCCTGGCAGAGGACATCAACGTGGGGGCCCGGAGCATCATCTTGTTCCGCACCACCATCGGCGCCAACAGCACCGTGGGCACCGACGCCATCATCGATGAGCAGGTCACCATCGGTGCGGGCTTCAGCCTCGGCAACAACAGCCGCCTGTGGCCTCGCTCTACATATGCAGATCAGGTGACCATCGGAAACAATGTGCTCATCCGCGACACCGCTGACGTAGGCCATAACGTCGTCATCGAGAATGAGGTGATCATCTACCCCAGCACCACCATCGGCGATGGGGCGATCATTCGCTCCGGTGTCAACCTCGGCGCCGAGGTCTGCGAGCGCCGCACGTGTGGTGAGGTCGACGTCGGCCCTTGCCAGGATGTCGCGGCTGATCTCAGCCCCCGCGCCACATTGCCCGATGTCTGTGAGGCCCCTTTGCAGTGATCCATGCGCAGGTGTTGGTATGACCCGTGATCCCAGGGTATGTTGCCTGCGATGACATCCCACACCCGCAAACCTGATGAAACTGCAGACTTCTCCACCGAGGGAGAGGCTGCTGCCCCCATCGGCGCAGCTGAGACTGCAGGTGCCCCTAGTGCAGGTGCCCCTAGTGCAGGTGCCCCTGTAGAGGGTGGCCGCAAAGCCACTTTGCCGTACCCCGACATTGTGGGGGAGACGGCGGCCCAGCCTGCCCCTGCCCCTGCGGTCGTATCAAGCCCACCCTCAGAGCCAACAGCGGCCGAGACGGTGCCTCTGGCAGGCACCTCATATGTTCTGAAGAGCCGGCTCGGCGCTGGTGGGATGGGTGAGGTGTATCTCGGCGAGCACCGTGAGCTGGGCCGCGAGGTGGCCATCAAGCTGCTCAAGCCCCGCATCGCCGAAGATGACGCCGCCATGGAGCGTCTGCGTCGCGAAGCGCGGGCTGCAGCCCGCATCGGGAACCCTCACATCATCGATGTCTACGATTTGGGCATCTCCGACGATGGCCAGCCCTATGTGGTGATGAAGCTGCTCGAGGGCCGCGACCTCCTCACGATCATGCAGGAAGACGCCCCCCTGCAGCCTCGGCGTGTGGTCCACCTCTGCAAGCAGATCGGCAGCGCCTTGAGGGCAGCACACGGCGCAGGCATCGTGCACCGTGATCTCAAGCCAGAGAACATCATCGTCGAGGTGGGCCTGAGCGGCGAGTCGGCCATCGTGCTCGACTTCGGCATCGCCCACACCCTCGCAGACACCGAGACTCGACTGACCCGAGAGGGTGAGGTGATGGGCACTCCGGGCTATATGGCCCCGGAGCAGGCCATGGGTGAGCCTGTGGACGGCCGCGCGGATCAATACAGCCTGGCGGTCATCTGCTATGAGCTGCTCGCAGGCACATCACCCTATGAGCGCCAGGGTGCGCTGCAGGTCATCGCTGCGCAAATCACTCAGCCCCCACGACCGCTCTCGCAGTTCGTCGATCAGGCTGTGGTTTCACCTGCACTCCAGGCTGTGGTGATGCGGGGCATGAGCCGATATCCCGCTGATCGATACGCCGATGCGTGGTCGTTCATCGAAGCCCTCGAGGGTGCCCTCACCGCGGAGTCGGCGGAGACCCGCGTCGTCGTCGCCGAGCCTGCAGGGACCCCACCTGCCATTCGAGGCGGGCTGCTGGCGTTGGGGCTGCTGGGGCTTGCTGCGGCAGGTTACTTCGGCATCCAGGCCTTCGGTGGCAAAGACCAGGGAGCTGACGCGGGTGTTGCCGGATCTGCTGTACCCGCAACCTCTCAAAAGCAGCCAGATGGTGCGCTTGTCGCAGCTCGTTCAGATGCTGCTGTGCCCAAGGCTGCAGTAGACGCCACAGCACCTGAGGCGACTGCACCTGATGCACGTGTGCCCGATGCGAGCGGGCCTGACGCAGCTGTGCCAGATACCGCCCCTGCAGTGGTCGCCCGAAGCGCCCCAAAGGGCCGTCGCGCTGCGCGGCGTCGACGTGTGGTGGCGAGCCCGAAGCCGGACCCGGTCGCTACGCCGGAGCCCCCTCAGCCAGAGCCCCCGAAGCCTGTCGTCGCACCGGAGCTGACGCCTGCAGAGGTGAAGCCCAAGCCCGAGACGCCGAAGCCCGAAGTGGTGGCCACCACCCCTGCGAAGCCGCCGCCGAAGGTCGAGCCGCCACCCCCAGCGGCGCCGCCTGAGCTCTTCATCGGCAGCCCCCGCATCCGCGGCGATGCCAGTGGGCGCACCGTGAGCAAGGCCATCAACCGGGCGAAGAGCGCGTTGAAGCTCTGCGCCAGCACAGGGGCGGTGGGGGTGACGGCGAAGGTGAAGTTCATCGCCGACGAAGAGGGTTTCTTCGACGAGTTCTCCGTCGCCTCTGGCGATCAGGCACTGGGCCAGTGTGCCATCAAGGCGCTCCGCCGAGTACAGCGACTGGACCAGCGACCCGATACAGGCATCGTGGAGATCGAAGTCCCCCTGACGATCAAGGCGCCCTGATGCGTATCCTGCTCTCGCCGATGGCTGTGCCCATGATGATGGCCATGCTCGCCGGGTGTGGCGACGAGTCATTGCTCGCCCCCGAGGTGGGAGAGCCCCGCATCCCAGACGGTCGCACCTGCTTCGCCGAAGACTCGGATCCTGATGTGGATGTGAGCTTTCAAGTGCTCGTGGCCCAGGTCCTGGAGCCGCGCTGTAGCTGCCATACAATCAGCGGTGGTCTGGGCCAGGTGGTGGGTCGCCTGAACCTCGCCAACTACGATGCTGCCCTCTCGGGCGGTGTACGGGCGGGGGACGAGACGATCATCCCCGGTGATCCGTGCGGCAGCGCCCTCTATTTGAAGACCACCGACACGCCGCCTTTCGGGGCTCGCATGCCCTTCGACGGCACGGGCATTCGACCTGAAGAGCAACAGATGATCATCGACTGGATCGCTGACGGCGCCCTGCCATGAGGGCGCCTTGCGGGAATGAGGAGCATCGCCTGTGAACGTCACCTTGCTGGGCCTCGCTGTGGCCCTCCTCGGCGATCTCAACGTCGCGGGCAGCGTCTACTTGAATCAGCCGACGTTGTTCAGAGGTGGAGAAGAGGTGGAGACGGTCACCGGGCAGACGGCCCGTGGGCTCAACGCCGAGACCTCGCTCAAGCTCATCGCCGACGTCGACGATCACGTCACGGTGCAGGCGAAGATGTGCTACGGCTGCCATGGCCTCATCACCGACATGGCCTACGTCGACTACACGATAGATGAGGCGCTGGTGGTCCGGGCTGGCCGGTTCCCTGTGCCCTTTGGCGGGTTCTACCTTCGGTATGATCCGGCGAACCACAAGACGGCAAGCAAGCCGCTGCCCTATGAGATGGGCCGCATGCTCCGGCGCAATCAGTTCAACCTCGCCGTCGTGCCCGAGCCCTACCCCGACAATGGCATCCAGCTCACGGGGCAGCTTCGAGGCGATGCGGCGCAGTTCCGCTATGCGCTCTATGCGGTGGCTGGCCTGAAGGGCAACGCCAACGTCGGAGATCTCGACTTCATCCAGAGCCGGAACGAGTACTTCGCCGACAACAACCGCACGCCCACAGTGGGGGCTCGAGCCACGCTGGCCTTCTTCAAGGTGTGGATGTTCCGGGTACTTGAGGTGGGTCTGAGTGGTCTGTGGGGTCACTACGACGAAGACGGTGAACTCTACTATGGCATGGCTGGGGTGGATCTCTACGCCCGCATCGGGAAGGTGGGCATCCGCGCCGAAGTGCTGGGCAGGCGCACTGAGATCCCCAACGAGCCCACACGATTCAGACAACAGCTCGTCGATTTGTGGGTGCAGCGCGAGGCTTTCTATCTGGCCTTCGAGGGCCCCATCATAGGCCGCACCTTGGAGTGGGTGCTGCGCTGGGACGGCTTCCGAAGATCAGGCCCAGTGCCCATCGCGCTCGATCTGCCCGACGAGGAGAGCAGCATCTTGAGATACACGGGTGGCATCGTCTACTCACCGACGCGGTCCATAGGCTTCAAGATCAACTACGAGCTGTGGGACTTCGACGACTTCGACGACGAGCATCTGCTACACACAGGTGTGGTGGGTACGTTCTAGGACCGTTCCGGTCCAGGAGGCACGATGGCCAAAAGACGCGATCTCGATCCGCACCGCCGCCGCCTGTTGTTGCAGATGGCCGGAGGCACGATGGTGATGGGCAGCGCGGGCCTCTGGCTCCCGGGTTGCGAGGCGCCACGGACCGACGGGCTGGTGCCACCCCATGATGGTGGCGTCGATCATGACGCTGCTTTTTTGCCCCAAATCGACGTCGACGCCCTCAGATCAGAGGTGTGGATGGAGGATCGGGCGATTCAGGCCTACGAGGTGCTCGGGCCAGGCCTCTCGGAGCCCCTGCAGCCTGTGGCGCAGCTGTTCCGTGATCATCACTGGGCCCATCGCCAGGATGGCCGGGACAAGCTCGAGGCCATGGGGGTGACGCCCCCTGCTGCGCCGACGGAGCTCCCGGAGAACATGCCGGATCTCGAGGAAGGCGACATCCCGATCCTGGAGTACGCGCTCCTCCTGGAGATTCAGTCGGTCCGATCTTATATGGGCCTCATCGCTCAGATGCAGCGAGACAGCCACCGCTACGCCTCGTCGAATATTCTGGGGAGCGAGCTGAGCCACGTGCTCGCGCTCCAGGCGGCCCTGGGCGATGGGCAGCCTCAGGTGGTGGGTTTTGTGACGGACATCTTGGAAGAGTGAGCATCCCCCACAAAAGATCGCATCTCTGAAACCCCCCTGCTTCTAAAACATCCACCATTATCTCAGCTCACATGACAGTCCCTCTTGACGTCGTGGGGGCACAACCCGATATACAGTGCCGGCATCTGATGGCTCGCCGAGCGGGTCTACGCTGAGCACTGACGTCGGGCATTGACGAGGGAAGACCGTGAGCGATCCAAACAAGCCGGATGATCCCAGGCACGAGGAAGATCTCGACGTTGTCACTCGACGGAAGGTGGAGCGCCCCCCGCTCTACCGCGTGATCTTCCACAATGACGATTACACGACCCGCGATTTTGTGGTGATGGTGCTGATGCGCTTCTTCCACAAGAGCCACAGCGAGGCGACGACGGTGATGCTCCACGTGCACACGAAGGGCGCTGGGGTGGCGGGGGTGTACCCCCTGGACATCGCCCGCACGAAGGTGGCGATCGTGGAGAAGCTGGCCCGAGAGCACGAGATGCCCCTGAAGCTCTCCATGGAGCCTGATGACTAATCACTCCGGCGCTGCGGCGGCGTCAGCCGCCGTGACGCCGGCGATCTCGTGCACAGGCACGACTTTTCCGTCCTCGGCGAAGCGCTGCTGCGCCTGCGGGTGAAAGCCCGCATCTGAACGAGAACTCACCGACCTCACGACGACTGCCACCACCTCCGCGCCTCCGCGGGGCACGTGCATACGTTTGCTCCAGCTTTGTGGGAGGGCGGGGAGGGTTGGCCTTTTGTGTCTCCGCGGGGCACGTGTGCGTTGTTGCTTTGGTTGTGTCGACCGACCTTTTTATTTTTGCCCAGTGACCCCTCTGAGCGTGTTTGCCTACCTACACAAACACCATGTCAACTAGACGAATGTTCAAGTGTTTTGTCCCCGTCACCCAATCACCAGCACCCCCGACAGGCATCAACCAGCCCCAAGCCCAACCTCCATCCAACAGCCTCACATCCTGGCCCCACCCTTCATCCGTGAAGTAACATCGAATCAGCCCGTCCAAGTGAGGCATCACTGTCAGATAAAGGTCCCCACCCCAAGATCCCGTATCTGAAAAAAGGTGGAGCCTTATCGCGCCAGAAGCATCCCTCACGTAGGGCCGTGAACCGCGGAGTGGCGTAGGCGCCGGTTGTGGCCGGCTGCGTCGTGAGGCGGAGTGCTCAGGTGGTGATTCACCCGCAGGCGTGGCCGGAGGCCACGTCGAGGAGGAAAGCGCCGCCTGAGCGCTGCGGATCGCGTCGCAGACGGTCGCAAACGGAGCCGGAGCCACGGAGCAAGAGTATGCTGACCAACGAACTCAGAATTGCCATCGAAACCGCGTTGCAGAACGCACAGCATCGCCGGCAGGAGATCGCCGGCACCGAGCACCTGTTCCTGGCGCTCCTGCACGATCCCGTCACAGCCAGAGCCGTCAAACGGTGTGGCGGTGACGTCCGTGACTTGATCCACCAGGTCGAAGACTTCCTCGACGAGCATCTCATGCCCGTACCTGGCGAGTTTCCTGTCGAGCCTCAGCCTTCCCTCGGGTTTCAAGAGGCCGTCAATCGGGCGTTGTTCAACGCCCAGAGCTCCGAGCGCAACGAGGTCGCCGGCCCTCACGTGCTCATCGCCATGTTCAACCTCAAAGATTGTCACTCCACCTACCTGTTGCAGAAGCAGGGCATCAGCAAGATCGAGCTGATGGAGTACGTCTCCCACAGCTGGGAAGGCGAAGACGACGAGGAGGACGAGATCAGCCCCAGCCAGGGGCGGGGGACCGACAGCGAAGAAGGTGAGACCGAGAGCGGTGAGAAGGCCAACCCCAAGAAGGCCCTCGAGCAGTTCACCGTCAACCTGAACTTCGAGGCCGCCGAGGGGCGCATCGACCCCATGGTGGGTCGAACCAAAGAGCTCGAGCGCACCATCCACATCCTGTGTCGGCGCCGGAAGAACAACCCCGTCTTCGTCGGCGAGGCTGGGGTGGGCAAGACCGCCATCGTCGAAGGCCTCGCCCTCGCCATTCACAACGGTGAGGTGCCCGAGCCGCTCCAAGACGCCATCATCTACGCCCTCGACGTTGGCGCCCTCGTCGCCGGTACCCGCTACCGCGGTGACTTCGAGAACCGGCTCAAGGCCGTCGTCAAGCAGCTCGAGAAGCGCCCCGAGGCCGTACTCTTCGTCGACGAGATTCACACCCTCATCGGCGCCGGTGCTGCCAGCGGTGGCGCCCTCGACGCCTCGAGCATCCTCAAGCCCCTGCTCGCCCGGGGCAAGATCAGGTGCATCGGCGCCACCACGTGGAAGGAGTTCCGCTCCATCTTCGAGCGGGACAACGCCCTGGCGCGTCGCTTCCAGAAGATCGACGTCAACGAGCCCACCACTGAAGAGACCGCCGAGATCTTGCGGGGGCTCAAGAGTCGGTACGAAGAGTTCCACAACGTCAGCTTCGTCGAAGAAGCCCTCGTCGAGGCCGCTCGCCTCGCTGGGCGCTACCTCAACGACCGGCGTCTGCCTGACAAGGCCATCGACGTGATCGACGAGGCCGCCGCCGAGGTCAAGCTCAAGGGTGAAGACCTCGTTGATGTCGAAGCCATCGAGCGGACCCTCGCTCGGATGGCGCAGATCCCGCCGAAGCGGGTTGCCGAGAACGATCGTGAGCGCCTCGGTCGCCTCGAGATCGAGCTCAAGGGAGTCGTTTTTGGTCAGGACGAGGCCGTCGACCAACTCGTGTCGGCCATCAAACTCGCTCGATCCGGGCTGTCGCACCCCGACAAGCCCATCGGCAACTTCCTGTTCACCGGTCCCACCGGTGTCGGTAAGACCGAGGTTGCACGGCAGCTGTCTCGCGTGCTCGGTCTCGAGCTGATCCGGTTCGACATGTCGGAGTACATGGAGCGCCACACCGTCAGCAGGCTCATCGGTGCCCCTCCGGGCTATGTGGGCTTCGACCAGGGTGGTCTGCTCACCGACGCTGTGAGCAAGAACCCTCACGTGGTGTTGCTGCTCGACGAGATCGAGAAGGCCCACCCCGACGTCTTCAACTTGCTGCTACAGGTGATGGATCACGGCACGCTGACCGACAACAACGGTAAGAAGGCCGACTTCAGGAACGTGATCTTGATCATGACCAGCAACGTCGGTGCTCGAGATCTCGCCCGGACCCGTCCTGGTTTTGCCCCGGCGAATGAGACCCGTAAGGGCGATGACGAAGAGGCGATGAAGCGGCTGTTCAGCCCCGAGTTCCGCAACCGGCTCGACGCCCGGATCCGGTTCGCTCCCCTTGACCCGGTGGTCATGGGCAGCATCGTCGACAAGTTCCTCAAGCTGCTCTCGTTACAGCTCGCCGAGCGCAACGTCACCATCGAGGCCACTGAGGCCGCTCGGGCGTTGCTCGCCAAGGAAGGCTACGATCGAGAGAACGGCGCCCGCCCCATGGATCGCGTGATCCGCCAGCGCATCAAGCGCAAGCTCGCCGACGATATGCTCTTCGGCGATCTCAAAGACGGCGGTCATGTGGTCATCGACATCGAAGACGACGACTTCGTGATGAAGTGCTCGCCGAAGGTGGCTGATCCTGTGGAGTCGGTGGTCAACGAGGCCGCTGACGCTGCCGAGGAGGCAGAGGCCTCAGATGAGGGAGAAGACGCCAAGGTGGCCTTGAAGAAGACTCCCGAAGAAGACTCCTGAAGCGGACGCACGACGGCGCGCGAGCATCGAGCTGAGGATCCTCAGCTCGAAAATCATTCTGCCAAACATGTCAGGTGATGCTCTGGGCTCAGCGCACGCTCGTGTCTCGCTCAGCGGCTGAACAGGCCGATGCCGAAGGCGTCGTCCGCCTTCACGTCCCGTCCCAGATCGAGGCGGTGGAACAGAGAGTCACCTCGGCTCGAGACACACCGCTCGTTCCCGCTGATGTCTCTCACCTCTGCCGGACACTCACTCCAGGTCTCTCCACCGTCAGTGACGTCATCCTGGTTTGCGGCCCAGGCGATGAAGACCGCTGCTGATTCAGCCATCGACGCCGCTCGGTCTGGATCTGCAGGATCGGTGCAGATGAAGGCGATGCCCAGATCGTCATCTTGATTTACATCGCCCACGAGCTGCATCGTTCTGAATTGCCGATCCCCTCCGCTGCTGACACAACGCTTCTGGTCGACGACACCTTCATCGGCTGCAGGACAAGGGCCCCAGTCTACAGTGTTGTTGGGGCCGAGGTTGATGTCGGCATGACCGAGGTAGATCTTGCAGCGGCTCTCGATCCAGGCGGAGAGCTCGGGCCTCACCTGATCGTCACAGGTGAAGGCGATGCCCAAGCTGTCGTTCTCGTTCACGTCGCCGTCGATGTCCAAGACCCGGAACCGGCTGTCACCTCGGGTGGAAGTACACCGCGTGTTCCCCCCATCATCGAAGTCATCTTCCATACAGTCGCCAAAGGTTGCACTGGGCGACTCTGGTCCTTCGTCGTTGTCCGCCTGGCCCAGCCAGACCCGACACTGACGGGCGATGTAGGGACCACAGACGCGCTCTTCGTCCACATGGCCATCACAGTCGTCGTCGATGCCATTGCACAGCTCGTCGTCGGGCTCTCCGGCCTCGGCACCGCAGGTGACCCCGTTGGCGAAGTCGCAGATGTTCACGCCAGCGCGCTCACAGGCGCCCTGGCCCACTGTACAGGCCTCGCCGAGGCCGGGGATGTCTTCGTCGGAGGCGCCGTCGCAGTCATCATCGGCGCCATTGCAGAGCTCTTCTCTGGGCAGCCCGGGTAGAGTGCTGCAGATGACGTCGTCGTTCGGCCCACAGATGTTGATGCCCTGGCGGATACACAGGCCAATGCCCACCTGACAGAGCTGGCCGAGGTTCAGATCTTCGTCGGTGAGGCCGTCACAGTCATCGTCGACGTCATTGCAGATCTCGTCTTCAGGCTCGCCAGGGGTGGCGTCACATGTGAGCCCACCTTGAGGATCACAGCGCCAGGTGCCCTGGGATCGACAGGCACCGATGCCCAGCAGGCAGGGGTTGTTCAATGCAGGAAAAAGCTCGTCGACCTGTCCGTCGCAGTCGTCATCAATGCCGTTGCACAACTCGGGAATGGGCTCTCCAGGCTCGACCCCGCAGACCACATCGCCGGCTTCGCCACAGGTCGTGATCCCTGCCCGGTTGCACTGGCCGATGCCCACAGCACAGACCTGACCGAGCCCTAATCCTTCGTCGGTGAGGCCGTCACAGTCTTCGTCGATGCCGTTGCACGTCTCTGGTGCTGGCTGCCCTGGCGTCGCATCACAGAGCAGGTCACCTGCTTCGCCGCAGCGCCACAGGCCTTGGGCTGTGCAGGCGCCGATGCCCAGGCTGCAGGGTCGGTCGAGATCGAGAAAGTCTTCGTCGGTGATGCCGTCACAGTCGTCGTCGAGATCATTACAGAGCTCCAGCTCGGGGAGCAGCGGCTCTGCATTGCAGGTCACCATGCCGAGTGGATCGCACACCGCTGTTCCGCGGTTGAGGCAGATGCCGATGCCCACCTCACAGGTCAGGCCGACACCGAGGCCCTCATCGGCGGCGCCATCACAGTCGTCATCGATGCTGTTGCACGACTCTGTTGCCGGGCGCCCGGGCACAGCATCACAGCTGACCTCGCCATCTTCGTCGCATTGCCATGTGCCCAGCTGGCGGCAGAAGCCCAGGCCCACTGCGCATTCTCCGCCGAGCGCGGGGAAGGCTTCGTCGATCTCGGCGTCACAGTCGTCGTCAAGCCCATTGCATTGCTCTGGCGAGGGCTGGAGAGGCTCTGCGTTGCACAGCACCGCGTTGTCGCCGCAGATGAGCTGACCCTCGGCGACACACTGGCCGATGCCGAGGGTGCACAGATCACCCAGGCCCAGATCTTCATCGACGTCGCCATCACAATCATTGTCGGCGCCGTCACATTGCTCTTCGATGGGTGGAGCCGGGTTGGCGGTGCACATGAGGCCACCTGCGGCATTGCAACGCCATATGCCAGAGGCGCGGCACTCGCCGAGGCCCTCGACACAGGCGGTGTCGAGATCGAGGAATGTCTCGTCTGTCTGGCCATCGCAGTCGTCATCGAGATCGTTGCATTGCTCGTCTTCTGGCGTGCCGGGCTCTACATCACACCGTATGACGGGCGCACCGGACTCATCGACCTGGCAACTCAGTTGCCCTCGACGGGTGCACAGCCCAATCCCCACCTGGCAAGGGGTGTCGAGGCCGAGGCCTTCGTCGATCTCGTCATCGCAGTCGTCGTCGAGATCGTTGCACAGCTCTTCTTGGGGCACACACGCGGCGTCGGCTGGGGACATGTCGGCCAGCTCGGCGTCTTCGAGCATTTCGCTGTCAGGCTGCAACACTGCGCCGTCGTGGGCGGCATCTTCAGGGCCTTCATCAACAAGGAAGGTGCCATCAGTTGAGATGGGTGAGCCATCGTTCTCATCGAGGCCGCCATCGAGGCCCGAAGCCTCGGGGAACTGAGCAGTACAACCCCAGGCCAGGAGGCTGAGAGCGACGAGCGGAATCAGAGGGCAACGCATGGTGCGCAGCATAGCAAAAGCCCGAGAATCAAAAGTAGCCGTGTCTTGGATAAGTGAGCGTGTGAATCAAGTCGGAACACTCAGCTGTCGACCTGAGCCAGCCAGCGTGTCAAAGAGGAACGATCGATGGGCCGGGCGCTGCCCGCAGGTACGATCCGAGGTGGGTCGGGCAGTACCGCGAGAGGCGATTGTCCCGGGCCTGCACGGCGACTCAGGGCCCGAGAGAGCAGCTCACCGGGTGCCGATGGCGAGCTGTGCGTGGGGAGCAACAAGCCTGGGGCTCCTGGATCCCACCCCAAGTAGTGCACACCGTCCACCCATGGAAGAGGTGGTGCCTGGGGTCGCTCTGCAGCGGTAGGCTCTGCATTGGCAGGCGCGATGTCAGGGCCATGAGGTCGAGGATCGAGCACCAGTAACACCTCAGGCCCCGCGACGCCGCGATAGAGCGCCAGGATGTCATCGGAGAGCTCGAGCAGACGTCGGCCGAGGGCCACCGCAGTGGAGCGGCCCCACCCCACTGCGGCGATGGGGTCGAGCGGGTGTGGTCGAGGGTGCCACTGAAGTTGGCCCAACATGCTCAACTCTGCTCACTGTTCAGCGCGGTGACCACCTGGGATCTGATCTCGGCGAGCTTGGGCGGCAGATCGTCTACAGCGAAGGCGGCGTCGATCTCTCGGGCCACACCTTCGAGGCGCAATCGCCAATCTGGGCGATCTGCGCCTGAGGGTGGAGTTGAGAGCAGCGCCGAGCCTGCCTGTACCAGGCGCTCGGCCCTTGCGAGGCGCCCTTGGGATGCATCTTCTGCTGCCGCGGCGAGGGCTGTGTTTTCAGAGGCCGAGAGCAGATCTCGGAGCAGGTCGCGGGCGGCGCTCTGAGCCTCTGGGCTCGGCAGTGCGTAGATGAGCGGCCACAGATCGCCTGGCCCGGGGGTGTCGCGGCCTGCGAGCACTGCGGCTGCCGTGGCCAGTTTTTGAATCTTCACCACGCGTCGATCGGAAAGGTGCAACCCCGCGCTGCGCAAGCGACGAACGGCTTGAGCAAGGTGGGGGCGAATCGATGTGGGATCACACGCTCGGGCAGCACGGGAGAGCGTGTCGAGATCGGCAAGGGCCGCCACGGCTGAGCCGGGAGGGCCTCCAGCTGTCCAGCCCCCTGCGAGCAGATCTTCGAGCTGGGTATCGGACACTGGCTGCACGAAGCACCGGAGCAAGAACCGGTCGGCAAAGGCAGAGAGGCTCGGATCTGCTGGCAAGTCGTTCGAGGCCCCTACGCAGACCTTGAGCGGGCACTTCACCGTGGTGTGCCCACGGCGAAAGACACGCTCGTTGAGCACGCCCAGCAAGGTGTTGAGGATGGCTGTGCTGCCGAGGAAAACCTCATCGAGGAACACCAGCTCTGCCTCGGGGAGCATGTTCGTGGTGTCGGTATGTACCTCGCCGGCCCGTAGCCGCCTCAAGTCGACAGGGCCGAATATCTCATTGGGCTCGGTGAATCGGCCGAGGAGATATTCGAAGTACCTGGCATCGATGGCCCGAGCCACTCGACGCACAGCCTCACTCTTGGCGGTGCCCGGCGGGCCGATGACGAGCAAGTGCTCGCCAGCGACGGCGGCGAGAGCCACCAGCTCGATGAGCACCTCGCGATCCACGAGGCCATGGGCAGATTGTTTCAAGGCGGCATCGACCCGCTGGGCAGCTGCCTCTCTTTCCGCGGCTGGGAGGGAATTTTGCATGGAGCCATCTTTAGGCCAAAAGTGTGTTGGATACCAGGAAGCCATACGGCATAAGCGAGACCGCGCGATCGTTGGTATACGCGCGGAGCTGAACAGCGGGAGTCGAGCGGACGCATGAAGTTGACGAGCAGATATCTCTCTCAGTGGTCGCCCAGTGTGCGGCGCGGTGGCTCGGTGCTCTGCCTGGCGGCGCTCGGCGCTCTCGCCGGATGTGGCGAGAAACCCGGCCCCGCCGACACTGGCGTCAAGACCACCGCAGATGCCGGTAAGCAGACCACTCAGCAGACGCCCGTCAAGCAGGCTCTGGGCGGCGCCTATGGTGAGGCCATCTCCGCCCTTGGAGAAGGCGCCGCTGCCGTCGTGCTCGTGCATCCCGGCGAGTGGTCCTCGGTGGGGCTGTTTGTCACAGCCTTTGCTGGAGACGCCCTGCCGACGCCGGTGAGCTTCACGTCAGTGCTCCGCCTTGCGAGTGAGGCCTTGCTGCCACTGCCGGCCACGATGCCAGGCCTCGACGAGGGTCGTCCCCTGGGGGTGGCCCTCGGGGAGCCACTGCTCGATGGCCCCCCTGGCCAGGCGACAGGTCTCGGACTCGAGGGGGCAGTGCCTGGGGTACGCCATCAGATCAGGGTGCCCGTGAAGTCGCCCGATCAGCTCATGACTGCCTGGTCGGCCCACCTCGATCACCTCGGCCCCAGTCAGCCCCACAATGGTGGGAAGGCCTGGGCGTTGCCCGAGGGCCAGTGGATCACCCTCATTGCTGAGAAGTCCCACGTCCGAGGTGTGTTGATCACCCACGCGACGCAGACGAAGGGCAAGCCGCCGGCAGGGCTCAAAGCGCCCGAGCCTTCAGCAGGGCCGCTCACGCCAGCTCTGAAGCACTTCTCCGAGCTGAAGGCGCCGATGAGCGCTCTGGTGCGGTCCTGGCAGCTGGCGCCGCTCACCGCAGAGCTCGGCATGGCCAACGCGCAGATGGCCATTCAGTCCGCGCCTGATGCTCTGAAGGGCAAGTTGATGACCGCCGCTCAGAGCCTGGTGGCCTTCTCCGAAGCCATCATGGTCGATGGGGGGGCCACCTTCGACGATCATGTCTTCGAGCTGAAGGCTGACGCGGGTGGGGTGAGCGTGCAGGTGAACTCCAGCTTCACCACACAAGGCGCGAAGGCGTTCACTGCTGCTATGGCCGCAGGTCGGGCCGCTGCGTTGAAGGGGCAGCCTGAGTACTTCACCGATGTGCACGTGGGCGCCAGCATCGGCGCGCTGCTCAAGGCCACACCTGAGGCCATGCCCTGGCGGGCGATGCAAGATCAGGACGCGTTCTCCGAGAGCCTCTTCGGGTGTGGTCTCGGCTGCAATGCCTACGCGTTGCTCCGCGCACCTCTGCCCGTGCTCAAAACCCTCGACCGTCTCGATGCAGACACACACGCGGTGTTGCCCTACATCGACGGTGTGCGTCTCCTCGCCGACGAGGGGCAGAGCTGGGCGTCGATGTGGTCGCTCTCCGACAACGCCAACGTCGCTGGCGTGAAAGCCGGCCTCAAGTCTCTGTATGGTGCCAAGGCCGATGACATTACGCTGGGCGGCAAGCCGGCGCTGGTCTTGTCGGAGAGCGACGCGCTCAAGGGCGCCCTGGCCGCGACGCCCGAGGCGGAGAAGGCCTTCCTCTCTGTGAAGGTGATCCCGGTGCCCAAGATGGGCGGCTTCATCCCCATCGGTGACATGATGAAGCACGTGGACTTCGTCTCGGTGAAGAGCGTGCCCTCCGATCGTGTCTTGAGCACCCGCGTGTCACTGCAAATCAAGGGCGCGAAGGCGCCTGAGAGCACAGCCCTGACCGCGCAGGTGCCTGCCCACCCATCGATCCACCGCTCTGAAGGGGCTGACAACGCCTGCTTGAACAAGGCCATGCTCAAGACGGCCCTGGCGTTGGGCAAGATGCGTGATGTGGATGCAGGCAGCCCCCTGGAGTCACAGGTTTTGACGCAGACCGCTCAGAAGGTGGCTGCAGATCTGAAGTGTGCCCGCCAGTCGGCCTCCACCGCATCAGGGGTCAAGGGTCTCGAGGCCCTCTATGGCGACTGGTTCACGAGGTGGGCCACGCTGACCTGGGAGACGGGTCAGGGTCAGGCCTGGCTGAACGAGCTGTGTGAGGGTCAGGGCCCTGCCTGTGAAGCCCGTGATGCGTTGGCCAAATCGTTGGAGGTCAAACACATCGAGGCGGAGTACATGTGCCACGCCGACCAGCGGGCGCCTAAGGCCCATGGTGAGCCTCGCCCTGTGCTGGCGCGTCTGGCCTGGATCAAGGGCAAGGTGCACCTCGACGGCAAACCCACGACCTCTGCTGCGCTGGAGGCGGCCCTGAAGGCAAAGCAGATGGAAGGTCCTTCGCGGATCGACGTTGCTGTTGAGGGTGATGCGAAGTTCAGTGACATCACCCCTCTTCTGATGGCTGCTCGAGCTGCGGGTGCCGACGAGGTACATGCGGTGATCGCCAATGTGGAAGGCGACATCGAGCGGGTGCCCATGGCGGTGGGCCTGGAGAAACTGCCTCGGGCCTCAGGCTTCCTGGTACGGATGGACGCCGAGGGGTATGGCGTGCGAGGCATCGGGAAGAAGCGCCGCGTGAAGGTGCCCACGGGGGCGACGCTCGCCGAGATGCGCCCGGTGGTGCGCCCGAAAGCGGACGATGAGGGCTCGGTCTTCGTCTACGCTGCGCCGGGTACGCCCTGGGGCTGGGTGGTGACGGCGGCGAGCTCGCTCTGCCCCAAGGTGGCCCTGGTAGATGATGCGGGTGACTCTGGTGGTGGTGCTGTGGTGGCGCGCCGCGTGCCGCGTCGACCTTCCAATGACACTGAGCTGGTGGATGATCCGCCATCCTCGAGCAACGCGGTGGGCAACAGCCGCAAGGCGCAGGCGTCGTTCCGATCCTACGTGCCCCGCATCAAGGCGTGCTACGAGCGCGCCCTGAAGGGCGCCGGCCCTGACTTCTCGGGCCGCCTCGTCCTGGAGATCGAGGTGGGGGAGAACGGGAAGGTGAAGTCGGCGAAGGCCAACGGCATGAAGCCCCTGCACAAGTGCGTACTCGGGGTGGCCCGCCGCGCACGCTTCGCCCCGGGCTCGGGTCCGATCACCCTGAAGATGCCCTTTATCTTCACGCCTCAGTAAGCTCCGGCGCTGCGGCGGCGTCAGCCGCCGTGACGCCGGCGATCTCGCGCACAGGCACGACTTTTCCGTCCTCGGCGCAGCGCTGGCAAAGGCCTTCGCTGCGCCTGCGGGTGAAAAGTCGCGCCTGCACACGACCTCACCGACCTCACGACGACTGCCACCACCTCCGCGCCTCCGGTACGTCAGGCCAAGCCTGTTTGAACATGTCAGATGAAAGGTGCTGACCATGTGAATTGCTCGTTCGACATGTAGACCGCCAG
>JBKAGE010000057.1:0-63659 GCA_046290225.1 Bradymonadia bacterium
ACGCTCGTGGGATGAGTATGCAGAGGTCGATGAGGGTGCTGGGGGCTTCGACCCAGGTGATGGCTTTGGACAGAGCGCTCAGGGGCTCGCGGCCCGTCGCGAGGGCAAGTACTTCTGGCCCAACGCCGACGTGTATTACACCGTCGATCCTCAGCTGCTCGTGAACGGTATGCTGCCCTCGCGGATCCAAGGTGCCATCGATCACTGGGAAGCCAACACTCCGCTGCGGTTTTTCCCTCGACGTAACAACGAGCGGGACTATGTGGCCTTCGTCAAGCACGGCAGTCGGTGCTCTTCGTCGATCGGCCGTCAGGGGGGCCGCCAGAAGATCAACCTCGCCGATGGCTGTGGTCGGGGGGCCGTGATCCACGAGATCGGCCACGCCATCGGGCTGTTTCACGAGCAGTCACGAGAAGATCGAGATCATCACGTGCGCATCTTGCGAGAGAACATCGAGGGCGGAAAGGGCCACAACTTCAACAAGTATTCCGAGAACATCTTCTTGTTCTGGGGGTCGAGGGACGGCCAGGACGTGGGCCCGTACGACTTTGGCTCGATCATGCATTATGGCTCGTTCTTCTTCAGCAAGAACGACCAGCCCACCATCCTGAGGCGCCACAATTGTCCTGATGGTGATTGCACCATTCGACCGAACCGCAGTGGCTTGAGCGGGAACGACAAGCGTTATGTACACGAGCTGTATTGTCCGTTGATCGGATGGCACGCGCAGCGCTGCGGCAACTATCTCGAGCCTGATCCGGGCTTTGCATGGCATTTGAAGCCCAGCGGAGATGCGAGCCGGTGTCTCGACGTGCGCGGCGCATCCACGGCCCCTCACGCAGGCATGCAGAGCTATGGGTGTCATGACGGCGACAATCAACTGTGGACCGTGACGCCCACCGGAGATGGTCATGTGTTCCTTCGCTCGAAGCACAGCGGCCTCTGTATCGATGTGCCGAACAACAGCGCGGGCTTTGTAGAAGTTCAGCAATACACATGTCATCGCGGGGACAACCAGAAGTGGTTCCTCGACCCGGTGCGAGGGCAGATCCCCGGGCCTGATCGCCACGTGCGGTACGCGCTGCGCAACGCCCGACATCGGGAGATGTGTCTGTTCGTCGACAGTCAGAACCGCCTGGTACAGCACGCCTGCGACAGCAACAGCGCCACCATTCGTCACCGCTGGTTCCAGTTCGTGGCGAAGGAGACAGCGTTTGGCGAGTACGAGGTGGTCAACGCCGCCTCGAACGAGTGCCTCGACGTGCCCTGGGCGGCCATGGGGGATGTGGGCGTTCAGGACTACCCGTGCAATGGCAACGACAACCAGACATGGCGGTTCTTGCCCCGACCCAATGACACCTTCGCGTTGCAGGCCAAACACAGCGATCGCTGCCTCACGGTGACCTCCAACGCTTATAGCGCCCCTGTGGGTCAGAGGGCCTGTGTGGAGTTGAACGATACCCAGTGGTTCTCACCCCACCTCACGCCTCAGGGCAAGGTGCGGCTGTGGCGCTACTGGCCCAACAGGTGTGTGCAGCGAGTGAACGGCGTGTTGGAGGCGGGGGTGTGTGACTGGTCAGCGTTGAGTGGTGTCGCTGCGCCTGATCCGGAGGCGCACTGGGTCATCAACCCACGATGAATCACCGAGGGGCGAAGCCCGAGCAGCTCTTGGTGATCTTGATGTTGTGCCGCCCGGCGCTGAGCATGTAGCTGCTCACCCCGTTTCCGCTGCTGTCGAGGATCCACATCATCTTCCCGGCGAAGCCCGAGTGCGACGAGATGCTGTTGCTGCTGATGTGTTTGGTGGTGCCGCTGCCGAACTTGGGCTTGTCGCCGAAGAACACCTTCAACGTACGTGGGCACTCGCTCTTGAGCGACAGCGAGTAGTTCCCGGGCCCCGAGGGCGCCTTGCGTGCGTTCGAGGCCCGCCTTGAAGCCCGGGCGGCGCGCTCTGCGTCGCGGCGCTGCTGCTCTGCCTGGCGCTTGGCCTTTCGGGCGGCCTCTTCGCGGGCGAAGCGCTCCGAGTCGGCCTTGGCTTTCGCCCAGGCGGCGTCGGACTTTTTCTTCTTCTCTTTGAGCGCCGCCTCGGTGATCGGGTGTTGCATCACCTGAGACCACCATTTTCCTGTGCCCAGGTTCAGCGACTTGCCCCTGCCCCTGAACGACACCTTCAAGGTGCCGTCCTTCCAGGGGCAGCCGGCGTTGAGGGTGAACGCGCGCAGCTTCACCAGCGGCCCGTTGTAAGGGGCTTCGAGTTTCACGCCGTCATCGGTGGTGTAGGCTTCTTTGATGCCGATGCTGCGGTTCACGATGAGCGGATCGTTCGATTCGATCGAGCCCGTGACGAAGGCGCGGGCTTCGGCGGACCACTGAGCGCCCTCGTCGAGGGCCACAGCCACGGCATAGCACTGGCCGCGCTTCACCGGCAGGTCGAAGGTGGTCTTGCTCAGATCCCGGGCCTGAGTGTCACCCTTGGGCTTGAAGTCGCCGTGAGACTTGATCTCGGCGGCGAGCAGGTCAGTGTGCTTGGGCGCCAGCGTGGCATCCTGGGCATCGCTGAGGCGCACGGCGAAGACCAGGCGGTTGCCCGTCTTTCGGACCACGGCGTTGGCGCCCATCTTCGCCGCTTGAGCGATGATCTCTGGCGGAATCCCCTGGGCATAGAACTGCCGCGGCCCGTCTTGCCAGCCAAAGGCGGCGATGACCGCGTGGGGCTGCTCGGCGGTGGGGTAGTCGGGCAGAGCGTAGAACTTCTGCTTGAGCTTGTTCTGCGCGTCGCGGAAGGCCTTGAAAAAGAACCCAGGGGGCAGGGCCTGCATATTGGCCAGCGTCTTCACCTGGGCAACGGGCACAGCAGCATAGGTTTTGGTTTGCTGACTCTTGTCGCCGAGGCGCTTGGACTCGATCTTGATGGGTGGGCTGGCGGCCCGCATGAGGGCACCACAGCCTGTGGTGGCGAGGGCGGCTGCGAGGAGGAGTAGACGCATATTGACCCCTGTGTGCTGACACATCGTGGTCTGCTTATACACCACCCTTGCGCCGCTTCACCGCCTTCGAGCCGTGACGCTCCATGAAGTGCCGCTCCAGCGACGCCTTCACCGGCCCCACCCGCAGTCGGTGGGGCACATGACAGGCCTTCAAGTGCTCATCGAGACGCCGTGACATGTATCGAGCCACTTGCTCGTCGCGGATACACACGTTCACCTCGTCATAGATGCCATTCGACAGTGTGGTGAAGTTCCCTGATCCCATGTCGACGATGGCTTCGTCGATGACCATCACCTTGCTGTGCACCACCTGTGGGTGCAGGGCGATCTTCAGGTGAAGGGGGGCTCCCGTGCGGCGGTGGATCACTTCGAACAGGCGCAGGTTGTACCAGCGCAGCTTGCCCGCCTGCCGAGAGGCGATGATGGTCGTCTCGACCCCTCGCTGCACGGCTGCCACGAGGGCCTCGGTGAAGGCGGGATCGCCGAAGAAGGCCATCTCCACCTGCAGGCGTCGCCGGGCGCCGTAGATCAGCGCGAGGCGCTCGGACTTCATGGGGCACTGGCGGCCGTGCACTGCGCCGTGATGCAGCAAGAAGTCGATGGGGGGGTGATCTGCGCTCAGGGCGCCTGCCTGACGCTCGCGATAGCGGGCGACGTGCTCCGGGCCATCGAGAGCCACCATGAAGTCGAGTAGCTCGTGATGGGCGTCGTCACCGATGCACATGCCCCCGAGCATCATCGAGCGATCATCGAAGATGTAGACCTTGGCGTGATCGTATCGGTGACCTGCCTCCAGGTGGATCTGAGGGTGCTGGGCGATCACCTGAGCCAGCACGTTCATCCGCTGTCGTGGGGCTGAGAAGCGCCTGATTTTGCGGGGGTCGTAAAATCCGTGGAGCACCCGGGTCTGCATGCGGGTGGCGAGCTTGGGCGATTTGTGCAGGAAGCTCTGCTGCCCTGCCTCCTGGTATTCGTGGGCCGAGGCGTCTTCGTCTTTGAAGATCGTCACCTGCACCCCGCGATCTGCGGCGTCGATCAGAGCCCGAGCCACCGCCTGACCCGTGTCGTCATCTCGCCAGATGTACGCGCGCACCTCGATGGAGGTTTGGGCTTCGGCGATGCGAGCGAGCAGATAGGGGAACGCCTCGGCGCCTCTCTCGAGGATACGCAAGCCAGCAGGCCAGCGTGCATCAGCGGGATGGCTCACGGCGTGTTCGGGTGAGGGGCGCGGCTGAGCGAGTCAGCGGCCGCCGGCGATGACTCGGGGGCGCTCACCGGTCACTGGGGGGCGCATACCGATGTCGAGGCTGCAGTCCACCTCGTTGCCCCAGGTGTCCCAACCCTCGGGGGCCTGGCGGGCGAACATCTCGAGGCGAGGCACGTCGCCCATCAACTCCACGATGCGATCGCGGAAGATGTCGGGCTTCTTGGAGTGCCGCTCGATGGGGGCCTCGATGGTGGGGGCGTGCACGATTTGATGCACGCTCGCCGAGATGCGCTTGGGGCGGCCCTTGATGCCGAGCATGACGATCTCGGCGTTGGCCCGGGTCCAGCTGCCCATGCCCCAGAAGGGGGTGCCCGCCTTCGGGTAGGTCTTCACCCAGACGAAGGCCACGGTTTTGTAGGTGAAACCCCAGGACTCCATCACCCGCAGCCCCTCGGCGAGGAGCGGCATGGTGGCCCACATGAAGAGGGCGGCGTTGTCCTCACAAACACTGGCCACATCGAGACGGCAGATGTCGTCGATGGTCATGGTCGGGTACTTGTAGTCCACGCCGCGTTTGCCGGCGTGGGCTTTGTCCCGATATTGCCAGGGGGGATCGGCGTAAATGATGGAATATCGACCAGACATAAGTTCAGGGTTTACCCCTCAGATCGACGCCGCGCAACCTCGGTGAGCAACTCACCGGAATTGTTGAGGCCGGATCTCGACCATGGGCCGATGAAGTGGCCGGTGGCCTTGCAGGGGGTGGCTAGACTGGCCACCCAGGACGTCGGCTCGAGAGGCAATGACCGCAACTCAATCCAGGGTCGGGCGCCCGGGGAAGGCCACGATCCGTACGCGGCCATGCTGCCGTCGCTCGGGCTGTGTCGTAGGCGGTGCAGGCAGGTTGGGCTGCCCGCCCTCGAAGGTGGAGAGAGCGCCGAAGGTGACCCACTGGGGGTTGATGATGCGACAGATGATGCGCCACAGACCGCTGAGCCATGACATCGCAGAGCCTCCTGCCCCATGAGTGATGTGTGGTGGGGCGAGGGGCCGCATAGCACTTGCTGTGCCAGAATTCATTGGGCCAGCGTCTGGAGCTCCTGGCGCATCTGCGCCGCGAAGGTCTGCAGGGCTGTGCGGGCCTCGGTGAGCGACTGCGCTGGGGTGTGTTGCCAGCGCCAGGGTCGGGCCTCGGGTCCTGGTGGGTCAGCGGCGAGACACCTCTGAGCGAGCTGTTGCAGGTGCGTGTGATAGCGACGCTGGAAGGCTTGCTCGTCGGGGCTCAGCGGTGGAGGCGGGCTCAGCGCCTGACCTTCTTGCACGGCGTTCCACGTACCGGAGAGGCCTTGGGCTTCACCCCAGAGCTCCGCCGCGCTGAGATCGTTGATCAGCGATGTGTAGAGAGGCTCTTTGCCCCGCAAGAAGGTGTGCTGCGCGTCGGGGCCCAGAGGCCTCACGGTCTCCGAGGCCTTCCACGCCCGCTGCAGGGCGAGCTTGCCAAAGAGGATGGCGCCGGTGCTCTGGGACTCTGCGGAGAGCACCTGAGCCACTGCGGCGCGGGCCTGCCATTGCAGCGCTGGCTGATTGCGCAGCTCGGCGATGGCCAGGGCGATGAAGGCGGCGTGGCGGGCCTGGGTGGACTGCTTGAGCCCCACATGGGCGAGTGCCTTCCCCGAGTAAGCTTCCACGAGCATCGGGGTGCCCCAGCCGTGGGTGGCGGTGAGCTCGGCGATGGCGCGATCGTAGATCTCGAGGGCGCCGGTGAGGTCACCCCGCAGGCGTCGGGCGTCAGCGAGGGCCGGGTGGGCAGAGCGCCGACGCCCGCGCTCGGCGTTGAACAGCCCCTCCCGCTCCAGGAGCAGGGCTTCGGCGCGCTCGACGGAGCCCTGCCGCATCCAGAGCCGCCCCAGCAAGTCGAGGGGGCGTCGACGGCGGGGGTCATCTGCAGGCAACGCCTCGAGGGCGCTCAAGCTCTCGAGGTAGTGACCCTCGGCGGCGGCGAGATCACCCAGGGCCACGGCGAAGGCGCCCCGCTCGGTGGTGAGATCGACGCAGAGCTGTCGATCAGTCTCGATGCATCGATCTGCGGCCTTGGTGGCGAGCTCGAGGGCTCGGCGGGCCTCGCTGTAGTTGCCCTCTTCGAGGAGCACGGTGGCGAGGTGGGCGTACATGCGGCTCAGGGCCGCAGCGCGGGGGCTGGGCTGCTTGGTCGTGGCGAGCAGGGCTTGATGGACCAGCCGTTTGGCGGGGCCGCCGAGGCCGCGCTGAGCATAGTGCATGCTGAGATCGAACCGCAGATAGGCAGGGGTCTCGGCAAAAGGCCCCACAGCAGAGATGAGCCTGTCGACCGACTGTGCATATCGAGGCATGAGCGTGAGCGGCGCATCGGATTGCCTTGCCTCGGCGACAGTGAGGCGCGCCTGAGCGCGGTGGGTGGCGGGGTGGTCCATGCCCATCTTGCGCTGAAGCGCGATGTACTCGGCCCGCAGCTCGGGGATCTGCCCGGCGATCTGCTCTGGTGCAGGATCCGTGATCAGGGCCAGCAGCTCTGGCGAGGTCTGAGCGCTGGCCCCTGTGGCGAGCCCGACGGTGAGGCTCAGGGTGGCGAGGCGCAGCATTTTTGGAATGGCCATGGGCGATCCTCACGCTGGAGTGCCTGGGAGCATAGCTTCTGATGGCTCGACCACAAGGGCATCTCTTCGCACCGATGTATGTGCACATCCCAGAGCGTCGTCGGTGTAGACTGTGCGTCGCGAAGGAGAATTCGATGATCCCGCTGTTGCTGGCTCTGGCCCCGGTTCTGGCGATCAACCCCCGAGCGGTGGAGTCCACCCTCGAGCTTCACGGTTGGGGCCAGCCTGCTCGAGACGAGGCCCTCGATCGAGTGGCCTCTGCCGTGGCGGAGCGCCTCGCGGGCGATCCGGACAAGGTGCCCCCTGAGGGGGCTTACGCCCAGCTGCGCTTCGTGCTGGAGAAGGAGCGCATCAGCGACGCCCTCGTGTACCCGTTCACGGTTCGACATCGTGATCCCCAGGCGGTGACCGATCGGCTGCCCTCGCTGCTCGCCCGCCTCGATCGACAGCGACCGCCGACGCACTACGGTCTCGCCACCCATGGTCGGGCCGAGGGCCTGACCACCACTGTGATCCTGGTGCATCGGGGTTTCACGCTGAAGCAGCCGCTGCCCCGAACCATGAAGAGCCCTGCTCGGCTGTCGTTTCGCGGCGAGCTGCGATCGGGCTACTTTCGCCCGAGGGTGCTGGTGGCGCCCCCTGGAGGCCGAGCGATCCGAGAGCGCCCGGCGTGGGGAGAAGGACAGAACGTCGACGTGACGCTGTTCTTCGACGACGGCCCGGGCCGCTATGGGGTGGAGCTGGTGGCCGACAGTCAGTTTGGCCCGGTGGTCCTGCTCAATGATCAGGTCTATGTCGACGCAGAGCCGCCTCCGCTCCCGGTGGTGCCCATCACAGCGCCTACGGCGGCCACTCGGCCAGATCGAGCGCTCTGGGAGCGGATCAACCGGGCCCGGGCGAGCCGTGGGGTGCCCCCGCTCATCTGGCACCCTACGCTGGCCAACGCCGCTCGAGATCACGCCCGGGAGCTGGCTGCAAGCCAGCAGCTGAGCCATCTGTCACCGGACTCGGGCTGGCTGGAGACCCGCTTGCAGAGCCACCCGGGCCGCTGGAAGCGGGTGGCGGAGAATCTGGCCGAGGCCGTCGACGCCGAGGAAGCCCTGCGGGCGTTCATGGAGAGCCCGGGTCACGCCCGCAACCTGCTCGCGCGACACCTGACCCACGTGGGGGTCGGGGTGAACGGGCGGTTCTTCGCCGTGGCCTTTGCTGAGGTGCCTGAGTGACCGGTGCCCGAGTGAGCGGTTCCCCAACGACGATGTCCCGTCTAGACTCTGCCCCATGAACGAAAAACACATCAGCATCCGGGTGGAGCAATGCCTCGCCCTCGCGAAGGCGTCGAACTGCACCCGTCGCAAGTTCGGTGCCTTGCTGCTCGACCCCGAGCGCAACGTCATCTTGATGGACGGCTACAACGGTGGCCCTCGAGGGGGCGGCCAGCTCTGTGGGGGCGGTGTCTGCTTGAGAGACACCATGGGCGTCAAGTCGGGTACCCGAACCGAGATCGGGTGCCACCACGCGGAGATGAACGTCATCTGCAACGCCGCCGCCAACGGCGTGCCCACCCGCGGGGCGTGGCTGCTCGTCACCGGAGAGCCCTGTCTCATGTGCGCCAAGCTGATCCATCACGCGGGCATCACCCGGGTGATGCTCGTCGGCGGCGGTTACATGGGTGACAACGGCTGCGACTACCTCAGGGATCACGAGGTCGAGGTGGTGAAGGTGGAGGGGCCTCGGGATCCGAGGCTTGCTGCTGATCCGCCCCAAGAGGCGTGAGCGTCGGGGCCTGAGGGTCGATGGGCCACCATCCCCAATGGCCCGTGTCCACGAAGACGGGTGTCGCCGACACCTCGCGATGAAACACGCGAAACCGCACCCCTTCGGGCAGCGCCGGCCCTCTGACCTGAAACAGCTGCCCCTCAGCACTCTGCCGCGCTGCGAGTAGACCCACGGGGCCTTTCGAACTCTCCACGATGGCCAGCACCTCGGCGCCGGTGGGCAGCCCTGGTGCTTCCAGCCGTCGCTCGAGCGGGCTGCTCAGATGCTGCTCGAGTTGCCCGTCAGGCACCTGTGTGTGCAACGCGAAGCGCATCAGCTGGGTGGCCAGCACCCCCTGAGAGCTGGCATCGCTGCGCATCAGATCGCGCATCGCTTGTAGCTGAGTGGTGTAGGCCTCATCGGTGAGCCCGAGGCGGAACTGCACCGCGCCGAGGGTGTCTCCGCATTCTCCTCTGAGCCGCAGCCGATCGCTGCGGCTCACCACCTGACCCTTCATCTCGTCGAGGGCCGTCATCAGGGCTGTCATGCCCTGAAGCGCATGACGCAGACCTGCTTCGGTGGTGCCGATGCCTTCTGTGGCGGCGCGGTAGGCCATCTCGTTGATCTCGAACACTCTCAGGCGGCGCTCTGCCCACGATAGATCTGGATCAGCGAGCCCTTCGGCAAAGGCTCCCGCCGTCCAGGCCATCTGATCGCCGGGGCGGAGCAACAGCGCCTCACCTGCACGCCCCAGGCCCCACATGCACACCACAAGGCCCACGAGGGCCAGGGCGGTCGTGGGCCCTGGGTGCAGGGGGTTCGAGAGGTCTGCCCGCTTGAGGGTGAGGGCCCAGGTTACGGCGAGGCCCACGAGGAAGCCCCCGAGGTGACTGGCGAAGTCGATGATGGGGACCAGGATCGGCAAGGCCACGTTCACCCCGAGCAGGAACGCCCAGCTGCCCGGGGATTGCCGGATGCCTGTGGGCATCTCTTCGGGGAAGCGACGCTGCAGCATCCAGAAAGCGCCGAGCATGCCCGAGAGGGCCGTGGACACCCCCACCGACAACAGCGCCCGGCCCACCAGGGCGCTGGCGAGGGCGCCACCGAGGGCCGAAGCCATGAAGATCGCCCAGAGGCCGCTGCGGCCGACGAGGTGCTCCAGAATACGGCCCAGGGCCAGAAGGCCCAGGGCGTTGAGGCCGATGTGCAGTAGACCCGCGTGCAGAAATGTGGCGCTCACCAGACGGTAGGGCTCGCGGCTCAGCGTCAGGGTGGGCTGATTGGCGCCGAGCAGGATCAACCTGCTGGGCTGCTCCAGGGCCCCGAGGGCGTCTTCGAGCACATAGATGGCCACCAGGATCGTGAGCAGGCCGTACGTGAGCACGGGCCGCGCGGAGAAGACCGCCCGTGTCGCCGCGCGGCGGCGGTGGATGCGCTTGAGACGATCCAGATCACAGGTGCGGGCGAGGGCGAGGTTCAGGTGGGCGATCAGGCGGGGCAGGGCGTCGGCACTTTGGAAGGCTTTGCCCTCGAGCCGCACCGTGCGACCAGGGGTCTCCACGATGAGGGTGCCCCCCTTGGCGTTCGACCAGTGCATCACCCCGTCGATTTCGTTCAGGGGCAACACCTGCGGCTGCACGTCACCAGGATGTCGAGGCACCACCAGGGCATGGCCGTCGAGGGTGACGTCGTAGGCGGCGCCGTGTCGATCTCGCCGCTGACCCCGCTCGAAGGGTCCCCAGACCATGAGGGCCACGAGGGTGGGCCCCATGGCGGGCCAGAGATCCCACCATCCACCAAATCCCGCGCTGAGGACCCACATGAGAAACCCCAGCACCATCAACACCGCGATCGACTGCCGATCTCGGCGGTGGGGTGAGGGTGGGCGTTTGAGGGGGAACTGGGCGGGGCGCATGGGCACTCAGTGGGCGGCGATTGTCAGGGCGCTCAGCGCGCGGCGACCTCGGGGGCCTCGGCGAGGCGGACGGCCTCGTTGTAAGCCCCGAGGCGCAGGCCGCCGGAGAGGATGGGCTGATCGCCCTCGGTGCGCCATGTGTAGTGCACCGCCTCGATGGGGGTGATCACCAGGCTCAGGTGGCCGGCAGCGTTGTAGACCAGCAGCTGCTGAGACTCGACGCGCTCAGCGCCACCTCGGGTCTCGACGCCGCCACACTGCACCGTGAAGATGCTGTTCACCCGGGACTTCTCCCCGGCGGCTTTCGGGGACATCCGCGCCCAGTTGTAGGTCTTCGAGACGCCGTCGCGGTTGCCTCGGCAGGTGTCTTTGGCGAGCCAGCCCTTCTTGTCGAGGGTGACCTTGCCCTTGAGGTCGAAGACCGCGAGGCCGTCAGCGGTGAGATCGCCCACTCTGCCGTTGAGGGGCAGGGGGAAGTGACCGTGCACCTGACCCTTGCGATCGATGTAGAAGTTGCCGCCGTCGAAGGCTTCCCAGAGCTCGGTCTGGGCGAGGTGGTCGAGCTTGGGCAGGGGGCGCTTGTCTCGGGGCGCCACCTGGGACAGCCGCCAGCTGCCATCGGCTTTGGCCTGCCCTGGCAGGTGGGTCAGGGCGGTGAGGGCTTCGTCGATGAGCGCTGCAGGCACGTCTTTGCCGTTGGCCTTGAGGGACTCGACGATCTTCACCATGCGGCACTGGGTCTGGGACCACTCGCACCCCTGCTCCTGAGGATCGCTGATCCTGAGGCCGTCGACCTTCGTCAGGGTGTATCGCTGGGCCAGAGGCACATGACCCTTCTTGCCCTTCTTGAAGAGGCGGGCCGCCTTGATGCGGGCCTTCTTCCAGGTCTTGATGCGCTTCAGGTGGGCCCGCTCTGCCGCGGGGTTCTCCCGAGTGGTGGCGGTGGCGAAGAGTTCGACGTCGGAGATGCAGGTGTCGGTGTATTTCTTGCCCGCGTAGACCTTGTCGATCTTGAGCTCCACGGCGTTGAGCTTGCCAGAGGGCTGGGCGATGGCGATCTCCTGCCAGCCTTGGGTGTCTTCCAGGGTGACCTGCTCGCTGTGACCGCTGGGGTACAAGGTGACGGTGACGGTCTTGGGCCGGCTGTTGGCGCCGTAGAGCCCCTTGGACTTCTGGTAGCCGTTGCGCAGGCGCAGGCGCACCTTGGTGGCGTTCTGCATCGGGGTGACGTGGGCTCGGAGCCACTGGCCCTTGCCGTTGTCGTCGGCCCCCTCGACCCAGGCGGTACGCTTGTCACCGTCGAAGGCGTAGTTGGGGTGGTAGTTCTCCTGAAACTCGTTCCAGGAGTTCCAGAGGAACGAGCTGGCTTCCACGACGTGGGGATGCAGCCGGCGCTCGATCTCCGGGCCTTGAGCTGGGAGCGGTCGCGCTTCGACACGTTGCTGCATCTGTGGCACGGGCTCTTGTTGTTGGACCTGCTGGTCTTGCGCCATGGCCGCGCTGCTCATCAGGGCACAGAGGCCCAGGCTCAGCGGAAGCCTTCGCTTCAGAGTACGGGTGTGCGTCATCTCTTCGTCCCCTCGCGTGGTCGGTCCCTTGGCCTGTATCAGTTGGTCTGTATCAGGAGGCGTCGACGGTGTCGTTGATCATCTCGTCGACCACCATGGCTGCGACGGCGGCTTCGGCGAGATCTTCTTCGTAGCTGTCTTCGTCTTCGTAGTCTTCCTCAGCCCACTCGCCCCAATCATCCCAGTCGTGATCGTCGTGGTGCCAGTACATGGTCCGAATCTGCCGACGGCTGAGCCGTGATCGGCGTCGGGCCTGGCGGACTGGAGGCAGCGCCGCCTCGACGAAGCCATCATAGGGCAACCGAATGGGGCTACCAGCGTTCAGAATCTCGTACCAGGGCACCTCGTCGCCCTCGATGGTCAGAGCGTGGCTCACGGCGGGCCAGTCGTCGAAGCCCGTGAGGCCTGCCTGCAGATCTTCGATCCACTTCACCTGCTTCTTGGTGCTGGCGCTCTTCATGGCGGGCACGTCGATGAGCCACTTGGTCTTGTCACCGACGAGGTGGTTGCCCGGGCGGCGGGACCACTTCGGGATCACCCGCTCCAGGGCGTTGACTCTCTTGTTTCGATCTTTGACCTGATCGCTGCAGAAGGTCACCAGATCGTTCAGGTAGCCGTCGATGGCGCCGAGGCCGAGCAGCTGAGCCACCATCAAACGCAGGCCAGGTGGCAGGGCGTTGTGCACGCCCACGAGGCTCTTGGGCTGAGTGTGTACGTAATCCGTGAAGCCAGCCTTGATGGCCTCGCTGATCTGCGCAGGCCAGCGCGCGAGCCACTCACCGGCGGCGGTGTACGCGGTGATCTGCTCTTCGAGCTCGGCGCGCTGCGCCTTGATGGCCTCGACCTCTGCCTGTGCTTGAGCCAGAGCGCCGCTGGCGGCGTCGTGGGCTGCGGCGCACTTTTCGAAGTCTGCGTGACCCAGAGCTTCGCAGACCTGAGCGGCGAGGCGTTTCTCTCGCACTGGGGCCAGGGTGATCATGCGCCAGAACGACTGCAGACCAGTGTGACCACGCTCTTGGGTGTGGAATCCGCTCTCGTAGAGCTGCTCGAAGCCCGGGACCTCGAGGAACTCGCCCACAACGGCTTCGCACTCGCTCACGCGCGCCTCACCCTGGGCGAGGGCCTGAGGCAGTTCGCTGTTCAGGCGTTGATCGCGTCGCTGAAACCGCTGATCGCGATCAAGGCGTTGACGCAGTCGCTCGTGGCCCGTGCGTGTGTCCATGGCGGTCTTCCGCGCCGCCGCGATGTTGAAGTCCGGGGCTGCGGCACCCAGGCGGGTGAGGGTCTCGGGGTTGTCATCAGGGACGAGGGCGTCGACGAGGGCGTCGACGAGTGCACCTCGACGATCGCGGAGCCCGCTGATGGCCGTGCGCAAGGCGGGCTTGAGCTGCTCGAAGGCGAGCCGCTGGCTGTCGTACATCGAGATGGCGTCTCGGGCGGCGCGGACGCCGTCGCCTTTGGTTCGGAGCATGATGACCTCAGCTGGGGGGAACAGGGGCAGGGGGCGAGAAAATCCGCTCGAGGCAAATCTCCAGCGGTTGGGATCTCAGACCATCCTGGGCGATGGCGCGCAATTGTGCCATGGGGGGCGGCCCGTCGTCGAAGCAGGCGTCGAGCAGCTCGGCAAGATCGGCATTGCGACACACCTGGCGACACAGTTCGAGCAAATCCAAGGCGGTGGGGGCGGGCAATGTATCGAGCCGTTCGAGCACACCCTGCAGTCGGCGGTCGAGTACGCCTGGCCCATGAGGCGCACGACCGTAGGCTTCGAGCCATCGACGCAGGTCGCCTGGGCTCCATGCGGCCGAGGCCGCGAGCCGGGCAAGGTGCTGACTTTGCTCGATGAGCGCTGGTCCTCTGGCCTGCCACTCTGCATCGTCGGCGTACATCGACGCCGTGAGATCGTCGAGCTGACTGGGCGAGCGGGTGGCCTGAAGCCACGTCTCGAGGGCGTGATGTGTGAGTGTGCTCTCGCTGTCGGGTGCGCCGGAGAGGATCTGCTGCCGACGCAACGCCACGGCGCGGCGCAGGGCAGAGCGGTCGATGGCAGACCGCCCATGATCAGCGGCGAGCCGCAGTAAGGCCTCAGCGGCCTTGAGCGCGCCGAGAGGGAAGGGGCGCTCGGCAAGTGCGCGCCGCATCGGGTCGAGCACTTCGGGCCGACGCAGCTGCGCGCTGACGAGGGCGATGGTCTCGGGCGCGAGGGCGGGCAGCGCGAGGTGCAGGCCCTGCTCGACGCCCCTGGCGACGCGCAGGTCCTGGCGGTCGAGGCCCTTGGGCTGAGCGAAGAAAGCCGTGGGGACTTGGGCTGCGAGCAGCTCCTGGTGGCTGTTGTAGCCTGCGGCGCTGAAGGCGGCGTCGACGCCACTGAAGAGGGCAGAGGCTTCGAGCTCTACGACGGGGTGCACGCGTGGCCCGCGCCGGTGCACGCCCTGGTACAGCGGCCCATGGCCGATGAGCAGGTGGGCGTCGTCATGGGCGCTGAGCAATGTCTCGATGAGCACATCGAGCTGAGCCTCGGCTTCGGGATCACCCCCACCGCCGGCGGAGACGTAGACGATCCAGGCGTCATCAGGCAGCCCATATCGCTGCTGGACCTCGGCCCGGGTGAGGGCGGTGGCGCGCCTGAACCCCTGGATGGCGCCGACGAATTGTCGCCGCTCGGCGAGGGCGGGTGGCAGGAGGTACCGCTGGGCCTGATCGGCGTCATCGGGGACAAGGATGCGATTGTAGAGCGCGAGGTGGGCGCGATACGCAGCCTTCTGCGTCTGGGCCGGATCGGTATGCCGCCCGATGAAGGCGCTGGCCTGGGCGTGATCCCGGATGAAGGCGAACTCTTGGTACACGCCCTCGGGGCGGGTGTCCTGTACGAGCACGTGGGGCCGGAAGCTGGCCACGAGGCCGCTGAGGATCATGCGGGCTTCGGCGGTGAATGCCCGGGGCTCGAGGCCGAGCTGCCGGGCGGTGGTCTTGGAAGGCAGCTTGTAGACGGGGCTGACGCCGCGGGCGATCTGTGGGGCGTCGCTGGTGGTGACGATGCGCAGCTCGGGCCGCAGGTCGAGGGCCTCGAGGATCAGCCGGGCCTCACGGGCGATGTTCACGGCCCGGCGCAGGTGGCCGAGGCCGGTGCCGTTGATGGCGCAGAAGCAGAGCCGCACAGGACCTCTGGGCGTGGAGCCTCGGGGCATGGGGTTTGGGCCTTTGTGGGTGGGCGAGAGGCCATTGAAAACACGAGAAGGTGCCCGTTGGCCACTGTTCTGGTCTCGGCGGTGTCCGCCAGCACGATTGCCCTGGCGTGACCGTTGACATCGCTTGGGGGCTGAAACACGATGCGCTCGTCGATGTGTGTCGATGGGCGGATGACGCATCGCAGGGCTGATCCACCCATAAATTCGACCACACAACCCCATACCTCGCAGGTCACCGCGAGCCTGAGCGCTTCATCACGAGGCGCCTTGGTCGTCGGCTCACCGGAGTTTGATCCTGATGTCCCGAGCACTCTTCCATGCCACACTGACCGCCATCGGCCGTGTCGAAGCCCGGGGGGATCGTCCCCAGAGGCTCACCGAGCCCGACCACGCACGATGGCAGCACTTCAGGCGCCAACTCACACAGAGAGACTTCATCGAGTTGCTGCATCAAGACGCAGCGCAGACTTGGCCTGTGCCCTTTGACCTCGCGCATTGGCCAGAGCCGTGTGTGGTGCCCGAAGAGGCGGAGGCTGAGCGTTTGATCGAAGCGTGCTGCGGCGCCCGGAGCACCGAGTCTGTGGATTGGTTGAGGGCGTACGCGGCCGAGGTCGGCTTGCCCGGAGGCGCCCTCTCCGACGCGCCGGCGTTCAACCCGCGGGATAAGATCCTCGACCTGTCTGGGGGGCGCATCGCCGCCTATCGCTGCCTCAAAGATCCCACCTTGGATATGGCGCGACAGTTCACCTTCATCGCCCAAACCAACGCCGAGTGGGTGTGTGTCGGGCTCGCCGCCGTCGAGGCAAAGGCCGCTGTGACCGTCGAGCAGGTCAAATCTGTAGATCCCCTCACCCTCGACCCTGGCGCGTTTACCCGCGTGGTGGGCCTGAGGGCAGGCGTGTCTGAAGCAGTCGTGACTCATTTTGGGGAGGCTGCACGGTGGGTGTAGAGGCCGGAGCGCTGACCAGCTGGACCCGTACGCTCAACGAAGAAGACGCCCTGATGTTGCTCGAGCAGAGCGAGCCCGGCGAGTCGCTCGAGGCGTGGCACGAGAGGGGGCACGAGATCTTGCCTCAGTCGAGCCACGCCCGTCGGCGGGAGACCTTGCGCATGGTGCAAGGGGCCTTGCTCGACGTGCAGGGAGAGGGTGACAGCGCCGTCGTCGCCGACAGCGCCTATCTGCGCATGATGCGCACCGGCCGGCCTCGGCTGCGGCTCGACCTGCTCTATGGGCGCTACCTGTTCGAGAAAAGCTGGATTCTGCGCGCCCTCGAAGAGCTGATTCACCCTGGCCTCGAGGCCGCCGAAGCGCCTCTGGCCGAGCCTGACGCTGGGCACATCACCGAAGAGCACTGGGCGCTCTGGATCGATCAGCACATCAAGGCAGGCACGGGGCCCACCTCAGTGAAAAAAACTCGGTCATATTTGATCAAGAACCTCAGCTTGCTCGGGGTGTTGCGCGCTGAAGAGGGCCACACGCGGGTCAAGCGTGGCGAGCCGGCGCGCTTGGCCTTTGGCTGGGTCGTCGCCCACGAGATGGCCACCCGACACCTCGGCGAGATGAGCGAGTACGCAGCGGCAGAGAAGAGCCGCGCCGCCCACCTGTTCGCCACCACGCCGGCCTATGCCGAGCAATGCATCGAAGACGCCGTGATGCAGGGCCTGCTGCGACGAGAGCACCTCGTCGGCCAAGCGCGGGTCACCGTGGGCCAGCTCTAGGAGATCGCACCGTGGCCAGACACTTCAGAAAAGGCCAGCCTCACCGGAACGAGATCAAGGCCATCGACTTCCTCGTAGAGCAGCTGCCCGACCACTACGGCGTCTACACCAACATCGAGATGCCCGTGCCCGGTGGGCGCCCGGGGCAGGCCTACGAGCACGACGTCATCGTGTTCACGCCCTATATGGTCTTCGCCGTAGAGCTCAAGCACTGGGGGGGCAAGATCATCGCCGGTCGAGAGCGCTGGACCCTCGACGACGGCACCCTCAAGAACTCGCCGGTGGCGCTGCAGAACCAAAAAGCCCGGGTGCTCAAGACCGTGCTCGCCTCGGGGTTCCCGCGGCGCGCCGGGCCGCCGCTGTGGGTGCAGGGGGTGGTGTTCCTCACCAAGAAGGGCGCCCAGCCCGAGGTCGACCCAGGCATCGACGGGTTGGTCTACACCCACGACGACATCATCGGCGCCATCACCGATCACACGCGCTGGGGCAGCCGCGGCGAGATGTTCACCCCAGGGCAGGCCCGCAAGCTGTTGGAGAACATCAACGGCGGCCGACCCACCAAAGAGCGACGCCGGTTCGCTGACTTCACCCTCAAAGAGCGCCTGCCGGTGCACCACAAGGTGCCCTACGAGGCGTGGCGAGGCGAACGCCTGGGGCAGCCCCGCACCCTGCACATTTACCCCACGCAGGCTGACAACGAGAAGCGGGAGCAGAAGCTGCGGGCCCTGGCCATGCGCGAGGTCAACCTTCAAGACCGCCTGCGCAGTGGTCCTGATTTGCTCCAGTATTTTGAGCACGACCGCATCGTCGACGATCGCGAGCCCGCCTACATCTTGTATTTTGAAGACACCAGCCGGCTGCTGCCCCTCATGGAGTGGGTGCGGCGGCACAACCCCACCGCCGACGCTCGATTCGAGGTGGCGCTGCGGGTGGCGCGGGCCTTGCGGTACATCCACCAGCGCAACGTGGTCCACCGGCGGCTGTCGCCCGACGCCATCTTGGTGAGCGACGAGTCGTTGCCCCAGACCGTGCGGCTCGGGGCCATCGAGCTGGGCCGAGATCTCACCCAAGAGGTGCGCACCATCTCTCGGGCTGATCTCGACGACCCCACCTACCGCTATATGTCGCCCGAGCTGTTGGTGAGCGGCGAGGCCACCAAGCGCAGCGACGCCTTCGCCCTCGGCGCCACCCTCTACGAGCTGATCAACGCCCGGCCCCTCTTCGACAAAGCCGACGACGTGCTCCGGCACTACACCATCCCCCCGATGCACGTGGGCGAGATCCCGATCCCCGACGGCCCTGCCCTGGCCATCATGACGCTGCTCAGCCGCGACCCCATGAGCCGGCCCGAGCTCGACGAGCTCATCGACGAGCTGTCCCTCACCGCGGTGCCCGAGATCGAGGCCACGTCGCCGGGCTCTACCGATCTCGCCCCTGGCGTGACCATCGCTGGGCGGTACGAGCTGGTCGAGCCCATCCGCGAGGGGGTCTCTGGCCCCATCTGGATCGCCATTCAGCCCTTCGACGAGACCCAGGTGGTGCTCAAGTTCGGGCCCATCGGCGACGCGCACTTGCTCGGCGAGGTCGACGCCCTGAGAGATCTGGTGCACCCCAACGTGGTGCGTTACCGAGATTTTTGCCCCGTAGACGAGCAGCGGGTGTTGTTGGTCACCAACCTCGTCGAGGGCGTCGACGGCGCCCTGCACGTGGGGGCCGGCGATCAGATCACCGCCGCCACCATCAACAAGATCGGCAAGGGGCTCTTCGCGGCCCTGAGCGCCCTGCACAACCAGGGCCGGCTGCACCGCGACGTGAAGCCCGAGAACGTGCTGCTCAGCGACGGCAGCCTCGAGCCGGTGCTCATCGACTTCGGCCTCAGCAGCCCCATCGGGGCCCCCGGTGAGCTCGCCTCGGGCACGCCGGCGTATAAAGATCCGCAGCTCTACGAGGTGGGCGAGTGGCAGGTGGCCGACGACCTGTACGCCGCCTGGATCACGCTCTACGAGATCGCCACCGGGCGCTACCCCTTCACCGGCGACGCGGTCAATCGCCACTTGGCCCTCAACGCCGACGACTTCTCTGACAACATCTCGCCAGAGATCAAGGCGCGCCTGATCGAGGTGTTCCGAAAGGCGCTGGGCCCCCGTGAAGATCGCTGGCCCGAGGCCGCCGCGGCGAGCGACGCGCTGCACAAAGCCGCCGAGGCTCCGGTGGCGCCTGCGCAGACCAAGAAGCAGCAGCAGCCAGGCTTGGTGCTCAAGTCGACGGTGGTGTTGCCCGCCGGGGTGCAGCCCCAGACCCCGATCCACACCTTGCCTCTGGGCTTGCGGGCCCGCCGATGCCTCGGCCGGCTCGGGGTGGGGGTGGCGGTGCAGCTGCAGCGGGTCACCCCGGCCATGCTCAAAGACATGCGCAACGTGGGCCGCAAGACCGTCTCTGAGATCATGGCGGTGCGGGCGGCCCTCAACGCTACCCTCGGCGGCTTCACCGACGAGACCGCCGAGGTCGAGGTGAAGCCCCTCGCGCGGCCCATCGCGCCCGCGCTCACCGAGAGCGCCGAGCCCCTGAGCGCCCTGGGTCGCACCCTCTCGGCGAAGCTGCGCACCCGCATGATCGAGCTCGGGGTGACCACCGTGGGCGAGCTGGCCAGCCTGAGCGAGGTCGATCTCACCGGCATCGAAGGCCTCGGCGACAAGAAGATCGAGGCGATCCGCACCGCCCTCAAGCGCCTCGCCAAAGACGACGCCCCCCCAGAGAGCCTCGACGAGCTGCGGGGGCTGCTGCACAAAGAGCTCAAGAAGAAGTTCGAGTACTTCGACACCGTATACGGCCTCACTTCTGGCACGCCCATGGCCATCGCCGAGGCGGCAGAGCATCACGGGGTCAGCCGACAGCAGGTCGATCAGGCCGTCGACCTCGCCCCGCTGCGGGCGGCGGTCTCTGCGGGGCAGTTCCTCGCCGACGCGGTGCAGGCAGCCCTGCCGCGGTGTGGCTTCGCCCACCTCGAGGCCGTGGCCGACATGCTCGAGCAGCGTATGCCCGCGCCGGGGGTGAGCGCCCTCGGCTTCGCCCGCCTCGGGGCCATGCTGCTCACCGCCCCCGCCGAGCTGACCCATCGTCAGCACCCTCACATGCACATCGATTTGGTGTGTCGTCCCCCGTGGCGCCCCGCCTTGGTGGGCCCGCTGAAGTCGGCACTCGTCGACGCCGTAGATGATGAGCCTCTGGCCCGGGCCGACGCCCAGGCCATCGTCTGGCAGCACGCCAAAGAGGCGGGCCTGACCCCGGTGCTTCAGCGCACCGAGGCCGACGACGCCGCCCTGCTCGACGCCTTGCTGCCCCTCGTGGCCGATCGGGTGCACCAGACCCCCCGAGACGAGGCCCTCTACGGCGCCGGGTTGGCCTTCGAAGACGCCCTCATCTTCCTCGCCGATCAAATCGTGCTGCCCACCACCGTGCCCGATCTCGTCGAGCGCGTGCAGCAGACCTTCGCCGCCCTGACGCCGCCCACAGAAGAGGCCGTGGCCGAGGCGGCGCAGATGCTCGACTGGCAGGTCTTCGACGACGGCGTGGTGCACAATGACCCTGACTACCGCCCTGTGCAGCCGGCGGCCGAGGTGCAGACCGACATCGCCCTGCCCGAGGCCCACATCTCCGAAGACGGCAGCCTCGACCTGAGCATCTTGGTGCAGGCCCGGGCCACCGGGGGCTTCAAGGTGGTGGCCCTGCCCGCAGGCAGCCATCACCGCCAGTGCGCCGCCGTGGCTCGCGCCCTCGACGCCACCCTCGTCGATCTCGACCGGGTGATCATCGAGGCGCTGCAAAACAGCGGCATGTGGGACGAAGCGTTGTTCTTCGAAGACCAGGAAGAGCCCGACTTCAGCTGGTTCGAAGAAGACCTCATCGCCGCCCTCGACGGCGCGCTCTCAGAGGCCCAGCCGGGCCGCGTCACCGTGCTCGGTCGCCCCTGCCTGCTGGGCCCCATGGGCCTCACCCGATGGGTATCGGGCCTGTACGAGCGGTCTCGCGGGGGTCGCCTGGGCCTGATCGTCTTCGCCCCCCCCGCCGACATCATCGACGGCCGGGTGAAGCTCAACGCCGTCTACCCGTTGCCTTACACCCCCGACATGGCCGCCCCCGTGATCCGTGATCTCCAGGAGCAGACCGCCCCATGAACGCCGAGCAGTACACCGATCTGTTGAAGGCCCTGCAAAAGCTCGAGAAGCAGGTGGCCGCCGACGCCCTCGCCCGGGGCAAGGCCTGGGGCGCCGACCGCTGGAAGGCCCTGCACGCCACCTACGAGACCGGCGGCAGTCTCAAGGATTTTCAGAAGGTCATCGCCGGCCGCTCTGCGGTGCATTTTCTGCTGCGCACGGTCTTCGTGCGGGCCCTAGAAGATCTCGAGCTGATCCCGCCCACGCTGCGCGGCCACGGGCGCTACGAGTCGTTTCTGCTGGTGGCCCCGAAGCTGGGTATGCGGGCGTACTTCGAGTGGGTGTTCCGCGATTTGGCCCACGACCTGCCCGATCTCTTCGCCCCCCGCGAAGATGACCTGGGCCCCCCGAGCGAAGAGCTGTGCAAGGCGGTCTGGGACCTTTGGCACAAGGAAGACGGCAACGGCAACCTGCTCTACGACTGGAAGGGCGGCGGCTTCGAGAGCCGGTTCCTCGGCGATCTGTACCAAGACCTCGACGCCGACGTGCGCAAGCGCTTCGCCCTGCTGCAGACCCCGGAGTTCGTCGAGAGCTACATCCTCGATTACACCCTCACCCCGGCCCTGGCGGAGTTCGATCCGAAGGCTCTGCAAGATCGCGGGGAGACGTTCCGCCTTATCGACCCCACCTGCGGCAGCGGCCACTTCCTCATCGGGGCCTTCCATCGCCTCGCGGACTGGTGGCGCGACACCCATGAATACGACGAGTGGGCGGCCTCGGAGGCGGCGCTGCAGAGCGTCTGGGGCTGCGACATCAACCCCCACGCGGTCTACATCGCCCGCTTCCGCCTGTTGCTTGAGGTGATGAAGCGCACCGGCGAGCGCGATCTGAACAAGCTGGCCATGTTGCAGCGCGAGATGCACCTGCGGGCCCTGGATTCACTGGTGCCCTGGGAGAAGCGCACCGAGTCGGATTACGTGGGATTGGAGCGCCTGGAGGCATACGCCACGCCGGAGGAGCGGGCGGAGAACGCGGAGTTCCTGGATCGGGACTTTCACGTGGTGGTGGGGAACCCGCCGTACATCACGCCGAAAGACCCGAAGAAGCGGGATGACTATCGGGTGTTTTGGCCGGAGTCAGCGACTAAGCAATATGGGCTGTCATCACCATTCGTTGAGAGATTCTTTGAGCTTGGGTTTCTAGGTGCATTTCAAGGCCAAATCACTGGTAACGCCTTTGCCAAAAGAGATTTTGGTAAAAGTTTGATAGAAGTTGTTTTACCCAGGTGGGCGCTTGAATTTATTGTAGATACAAGTGGCGCATATATTCCTGGTCATGGGACTCCTACTGTTGTTCTCTTTGGCCGTTCGCTGAAAAGGGTCTCCAATAAGATCAGAGTTCTTGGTGGTAAACAGGGAGAGCCGTCTACACCTGATGAGCCCAGTGACGGTCGGGTATGGTTAGAGATTATTCAAGCATCACTGGCAAATGTGTATGAAGGTACTTATGTATCCTTAGCTGAGCAGGACTCTGATGATTTCTGCCAGCATCCATGGAATCTGTCTGGTGCCACCGCTTTTGCTCTTTTGAAACAACTGAATCATGACTTGAGGGATCTCGATTCTCTCAGTGAGGACTTTGGGCGAAGTTTTGCTACAAGTTGCGACCCTGTTTTCTTTTTCGAACGTAAGGGGGGTAGGCTATCAAGCGCCCCTGATAAAAATATTGTTTCTGTATGTGGTGGTAGTTCTGTACGCGATTTTTTGATTGGCTCTAATCCTTACTCACTTTTCTTCGAAGAAGACGAGGAGTGTGTCGCGCGACCCTATCTTTGGAATTACAGAGAGCCCCTTGGTGCAAGGCGTACATTCTCCGGTGGCACTTATAAATCTGATCGGAAGCCGTGGTGGCGCTGGCATCAGTACTCAAGCTCTAAACACGACGTACCGTACCGTATTGCATTTGCTGAGGTTGCTACACACAACCATTTTGTGCTCGATCGAGGTGGTAAGGTATTCAAACAGACGGCCCCTGTCATCAAACTCCCCCCCGAAGCTACTCTGGAAGACCATCTCGACCTGCTGGGTCTGCTAAATAGCAGCACCTTGGAGTTTTGGTGCCGGCAAGTGTTCTTTTCCAAGGGAGGAGACAAGTTGGGAGATGGAGGCAGGGCCTCAGCTGAGGTGTGGAGTGACAGACTTCAGCGCGACTCCACCAAGCTCAAAAAAGCCCCCATCACCGATCGCGACCGAGCCCCCCGCGTCGCCCTCGCCGAATCCCTCGACGCCGTGGCCCAAGAACGAGCCGCCTGCCTGCCCGGCGCCATCCTCGAAGCAGGCGAGTGGCTACCCGACACTCTGCACGACGAATTAGAGACTGGCCGCCAGCAACACACCGCGCTCACCCATCAGATGGTGGCTCTGCAAGAAGAGCTCGACTGGCTCACTTACCAGAGCTACGGCCTGCTCGAAGACGTCGAGGTCCGCGCCCCCGAGACCATCGAGCCCATCGCCCCCGGGCATCGGCCCTTCGAGATCGTCCTCGCACGACACAACGCCGTCTGTGACCCCGACGAGCGCACCAAGTGGTTCGAGCGCCATGGCCACGACGAGGTGCAGAGCATCCCCACGCGGTACAGCGACGAGACCCGGGCCTTGATGCAGAAGCGGCTCGACCTCATCGCCAGCAACAAAGACATCAAGCTCATCGAGCAGCCGCAGTTCAAGCGGCGGTGGCAGACGCCCGATCTCAACGACGAGACCAAGAGGGCTGCGGAGCGGTGGCTGCTCGATCGGCTCGAAGATCTCTTCGCCGAAGAGGGCGAGCTGAGCGAGCCGATGCCGTACACCCTCGAAGACGTGGTGAACGCGTGGCAGCGCGACCCGCGGGTGCTCGCCGTGGCCAGCGTGTACGCCGGCAGCCCCAACTACGACCTCGCCCTCATGGCCGAGGTGCTGCTCGTGGGCCAGGGCATGCCCGACAACCTGTTCCGGGTGTACACCGAGAGCGGGCTGAAGAAGTGGCGGCAGTGGCAAGAGACCTGGCGTCTGCAAGATCGCGAAGACGCCGGGGAGACCGTGGAGATCGAGGTGCCCCCGCAGTATGGCCGGGGCGACTTCCAGAAGCCGCTCTATTACACGCTGCGGGGCAAGCTGAACGTGCCTCGAGAGCGCTTCATCCTCTACGCAGACTTACAGCCCCAGCGGTACGGCTGGAACGGCTGGCGAGACGAGGCCAGGGCCATCGCCCAGGTCCACGCCTTCCAGCACGCCGAAGACGACCCCGTGAACCCTCTGCCGGCGCCCACCAGCGACGATCCGCGGCGCTGCGGGGCCACCGTGGGGCTGTGGGAGGCCCTGCCCGACCTGAAGCGGTGGGGCGACGCCGAGGTGCACGAAGAGATCTCCGCGCTGCCCCAAGAGGCCTGCGGTCAGTCGAGCTGCCCGTGTGACGTGAGCGCGCAGTGGCGCAAGTGGATCGACGGCGCCCTGGACATCGAGGGGGTGGCGCGGCCTGATCCGAACGCCCCGGGCGTGGAAGAGAAGGCCGCGCTGCTCGGCATCATCGGCCGGCTGCAGCCCCCGCTGCCCGTGGCCCTCGACGGCACCGAGGCGCCCCCCGTAGGCGCCAAGAAAGCCCCGCTCAAGCGGGAGTGGAAGGCCGAGGGCTTCAAGCCCGGCCAGTTCGATCGCACCCTCGACGCCCTGGTGGCCGAGGGGGCCGTGGCCCTCATCGGAGAGGGCCGCAAGACCACCTGGCGGGTGGCCCAGTAGGAACGACGACCATGCTGATCAAAGACGCCTTCGATATCCCCGAGATCACCGATCTCGACACCTTCATCACCCGCCTCGACACCCGAGACCCAGAACGCATCAAGCACGATCTCGCCTCGTTCGTCATGGTCGAGGATGTCTTCAAACAAGTCGACAAGATGCTTCACGCCGTGGGGGAGCGCTTCGAGCAGGGCCTCGACATGGGGCGGTTCATCTACGGCAGCTTCGGCTCGGGCAAGAGCCACCTCATGTCTGTTCTGGGCAAGATGTTCGAGAGCGACGAGCTGGTCTACGAGGTGGGTGATCCGCTGCTGCGCGAACTGAGAGGCCGCCACGGCTGGATCGACCGCAAGAATCTGCTGGTGGTGCGCCTGAACATGATGGGCAAGCCCAGCCTGGTGCGTGGGCTCTACGAGGCGTACCACAACGCCCTGCCCACAGGCGTCGAGCCGGCGGTGATGACCGATCACGATCGGGTCTTCGAGCTCATCGAGAAAGACGCCGAGCGCCTGGGCGGCCTCGACGCCCTGATCGAGCAGCTCGTCAAAGACAAGGTGGTGCCCAGCAAGGGCTTCTTCGACAAGATGCGCCAGGGCAACCTCAGCCAGCAGCTCAGCCTCGCCGCCAAGCTGCTCTCGTGGCGCGAGCACGGCAACCGCCGGTTCACCCCCGAAGACATGTGGGTGCAAGAGGCCGAAGGCTTCGCCCGCATCTCGGCCCACGCCAAAGCGAACGGCTACGACGGCGTGGTGTGGCTCGTGGACGAGCTCATCATCTGGATCAGGGGCAAGGCGCGCCAAGAATATGTGCGAGAGATCAACAGCCTCTCGGCGCTGGTGGATCACGACAGCCAGCACGCCCGGGCGGTGCCCTTCTTCGTCGCCCTGGCGGTGCAGCAAGACATCTCGGCCACTTGCCCCGAAGACCTCTCTGAGCGCGAGTTCCACGATCAGCTCGGCTTCGTGAGCAACCGTTTTCAGCCCCGCATCGACATGGCAGATCAAAACCTCTACGAGGTGGCCGCCCGCCGCGTGCTCAAGCCCCGCGAGGGCCAGAAAGAAGCCCTCAAGTCACTGCTCGATCGGGCGTTCCAGAAGCACGGGAAGACGATCCAGACCCTCGCCGGCGATTTGCCCATGGATCTCGTGCGGCGGGTGTACCCGTTCCACCCCGCGCTGATCAGAGTGCTCGTCGACGTGACCCAGTCGCTCTCTCGCAGCCGCACCTCGATGGCGGCGCTCTACAAGCTGCTAGAGATGCACGCCGGCAAGAAAGTGGGCGAGTTCGTGCCCGTGGGCGATCTGTTTCCCATCATCTTCGACGCCCAGAACGTCGAGGGGGTGCGGGATCGCCGCTCGAAGGCCACCGAGCTCTTCGTCGAGGCCTACGACAGCTATGTGCGGTTGCAGGGCAAGATCGAAGACGTCTCGGGTAAGCGGGCCCACGAGCTGCATCAGCTGGTGCGCACGGTGCTGATGTGCCAGCTCTCGTACCGCCACGCGTACTTCCCCGACGGCCGCCCCCTCGCCGAGGCCATCACCGCCACCAACCTGATGCGCCTCAACCAGAGCGAGATCAAGGCCATCACCGAGCGCACGGGCATCAGCAACGTCATCAAGATGTTCCGCAGCCTCGCCTCGGCTGACCCCCAGGTGCAGGTGCTCGGGGAAGACACCAACCCTTACATCAAGATCAAGACCCAAGAGGTCGACATCGACGCGGTGCTCGGCGCCGCCCGGGCCGACGTGAAGCACCCCGACCGCTTCGCGGTGATCCGCACGATGGTCGACGACGAGTTCGCCCTGCGCCTCGGCGGGCAGCTCGAGGTGCGCCGCAAGATCACGTGGCAGGGCACTGATCGACTGATCCGGGTGCGGCTGGCCAACGTGCGCCGCCTGAGCTACGCGGGGTCTACCAACGACTTCGCCCCCGCCAGCGACGAAGAGGCGCTGATCCTGGTGGATTATCCCTTCGATGAAGAGCCGGGCCACGGCCGCGGCGATGACGTGACCACGCTGCAAAACGCCCGCAAGCGCGCCCGTCAGTGGACGGTGGCCTGGCTGCCAGAGCACCTCAACGAGTCTGAGCGCAAGGCCCTCGAGAACGTCGCTGCCATCCGCCGCATCCGCCAGGACCGCGAGCGCTACCTGGCGGAATACAGCGCCAAGATGAAGGCCAGCCTGCTGCGCACCCTCGAGTCGTACCTCTCGGTGCAAGAGGCCCAGATGCGCGACGCCCTCAAGCGGGTGTACCTCGACGAGGGGCAGGTGCACGCCCTGAGCGACCGCCTCGACGGGGTGAGCCACCAGCAAAAAGACGTGGGTAAGATCATCTCCAGCTTCACCGCCGAGATCCTCGAGGCGCGCTACCCGCACCACCCCCGCTTCCGCCGCAAAGCCGAGGGGAAGGCGATCCGCGATCTCGCCACCTTGATCATCAAGGCCTCGGTCTCTGGGGCCTCGGTCTCGGCGAGCACCCGAGAGCTCGCCGCCCTGGAAGACTTCGCGGTGCCCCTCGAGCTGGTGCAGATGGGGCAGGCGGCCTTCACCGCTCGGCAAGACGGCCGCTACCTCTCAGCCATCAAACGCTGGATCGGCGAGCGGCAAGTGTTCTCGGTGGCCGAGCTGCATCGCTTCCTCTCTGAAGAGGGCGATCGAGAGAGCTACGGCCTCACCGACGACGTGGTGCGCTTGTTCATCTGGTACCTCGTCAACGCCGAGGGCTACGCGTTCCAGCGCGAGGGCGGGGAGCAGAGCGTCACCCTCGACAAGATGGCCGACATCAAGCTGTCAGGGGTGCAGCTCGCCAAGGCCGAGGTGGTGCCCCACGTGGCGTGGCAGAGATCCACCGAGGTCGCCGAGGCCCTGCTCGGCGTGCGCGACTTCGCCGACGTGGCCACGGTGCCCGAGCAGTCTCGCGTGTCTCGCCGGGTGAAGAAGCAGGCGGAAGACAAGCTGCGACCTGTACAGCAGCTGCAACTTCGCCTCAAGAAAGCCTGCGATCTGCTCGACGCCGACGTCGCCGAGTCGGCCCGCGGCCAGACCTACGCCGCCCTCGCCAGCACTCTCGAGGGCTTCGTCGCCGAGCAGCGCGATGTTGATCGCATCCGCACCCTCGAGGCCATGAGCGGCACCGATCAGCTCAGCCAGTGGCGGGCCCTGATGCACCCCGAGAAGGGGGCCGACGGCATCAAAGAAGAGTGGGCAGCCCTCGGGGAGATCGACAACCTCGCCTTCCAGCTCAAGATCATCAAGCAGCGCGCCACCGAGGCTCAAAAGGCCGAGGTGCTGCCCCCCATGCGCAATCTACTGCTCGATCCGATCACTCGCCGGCTCAAGGAGCACGTCTCCGCCCAGGCCAAGGCGATCCGCACGCTGGCCGACACGCTGATCGGCGGCAACCCCGGCCCTGGGCCTGATCCGCTCAAATCGATCAAGCGCAGCGGCCAGGCACAGACCGCGCAGGCCATCATCGCCGAGCTTCAGCAGATGATCCGCAGGTCTGAAGGCGAGCGCTTCGACTTCACCATCACCTTGCAGCCGGTGTCCGACGAAGGTGACGCCCAGTGAGCCACGCGCTGCAGATCTTGGAAGCGGTGATCCGTCGTCACCGCCAGACACATGGCGACGCCCCGATGGCCGAGGCCGACGCGATCACCCTGCGTCAGAGCGCGCTGATCCCCGCTGATCTCACGGGCGCGCTCTCTTTCGATGAGCGTGTCTGGCAGGTGCGCCCTGTGAAAGGGGCGCTGTCGCTGCGGGCGGCGCTGCTCGACGGCACCCCGACGATCATGGTGCTCTCAGGTGACTTCAAGGTGCCCCGAGACATCGAGCAGCGTCGCTGGCTGCGCAGATCTCTTCAGGTGAACGCCCAAGACGTGGTGTCGGCGGCCACAGGCCACTATTGCCGCCCCTTGACTGATTCTGCCGTGGCGCAGGCGGTGCTCGATGATCCCGAGGGCTTCTTCGACCGGGCGAGCAAGCGTCGATGGCACGGGCCGGCGATCTCCGAGGCCGACGTGGTGTCGGTGCTCCGCAGCGGCAGCGTACAGGTGGGCCGCCGCAGCGCCCCAGAGCTGCTGGCGCGCTGGCTGCTCGAGGGCCCGCCAGAGGCTGATCCGTTCTTGCGCACGGCCCTCAAAGAGGCCCACTTCGAGATCCACGACTGGCTGATGTTGGCCACCACCGCCGATGGGCAGCAACAGCTCGTCACCGCTGGGGCGTTGGGGGCCATCAAGGCCGGGCGGGCCTGTGTGCGCTTCGACCTGCCCACTGACGCCGACAAGCTCTGGTCGCGTCTGGTCACCCTGCTGCAGCAAGCCCTCGCCGTGGTGCGGTCGAAAGATCCAGACCGCGCCCGTGCGCTGCTTGAACCGGCGAACGCCCTCGCCCAGCGCCTCGAGCTCGACTTCGACGACGCCCGGCGCCTGACTTTGCTCCCTGCAGGCTTCGAACAGGCGGTGACCGGGCTGGTACATCGCATGGCGACGCGCTCGACGCCGGGGCCAGAAGCCTTCGAGCAGCTCGGCGTTCACCTCTTCGCCGACGAGGCCCTGGTAGAGGGCCTCGAAGCGCTGGCGCGCTTGGCCCGCTTTGCCACCCGATATGCCATCCCCGACGAGGGGGTCGACGCGTGGGCAACCGAGCATCGCGCCTCTGTTGCCTGGGCTGATCTGTGCGCCCGGCAGGTGAGGCGCATCATAGGCCGCCTGCCCGAGGCCGCCCGTGCGCCCGCCCAGAGCATTGTGCAGAGCTACCTCACCGCCCGAGATCGTCAAAACGCAGCCTTCGCCTCAGCGCTGGCGAGAGATGAGATCAGCGCCCACCGCCGCCGCCCTACAGAAGACGGTATGTCGCTGCATTTGCTGAGCGCCCAGGTGCTCGTGCCGATCCTCGAGCAGCGACCTGTGTTCTTGGTGGTGCTCGACGGCTGCGACATGAGCACTTTCTATGAGCTGCTCGACGATCTCCGCGGCGCAGTGGGCCTCGGCCTGGGCACGCTCGACGGGCTCAGCGCCCACGCCGCAGAGCTGCCACCACTCATGTCGGTGATCTCACCCGTGCCCACACTCACTGAGGTCGGGCGGCGGGCCATCTTCGCTGGGCAAGTTCCGCAGAACGACGTGCTCACCGACCTCGAGAACGCCGCGGCGAACGCCAAGAGCGATCGGGCGGCTTTCAAGCGCAACGCAGCCCTCGGCGAGATCGACCGTAGCCTTTGGCTCAAAGGCGATCTCCACGATGACTGCGAAGCGCTCGTCACGGCGCTCAAGGGCGACACGCCGCTGGTCGCCGCGGTGTTCAATGGGGTGGATGATCACCTCAGCAGCCGAGAGGTCATCCCCCACGGGCTCTGGACGGTGGACGGGGTGCACCCCGGTCTTCGACATGCGATCCGAGCTGCGGTACAGGCCCGCCGCGCGGTGATCCTCACCAGTGATCACGGCCACACGCCCTACTGGTCTGCCGATCGCAAGACGCTGGCGCCGGCCAGAAGCAGCCAGCGGTTCGCTCAAGGAGAGCCCCCTCAAGGAGCCACGACCTTCAAGGGCACCCCCTGGCGCGCCGGTGAGCTGCACGCGCTCTCACAGGTTGGAGCCTTCGTGAGCGTTCAGAGAGCGGGCTATCACGGTGGCGCCTCACTGGAAGAGGTGGTGGTGCCGGTGGCGCAGATCGTCCAAGACGGCCGCTCGGCGAGCCGCCCGCCGTGGTGGACCCACACCATCGAAGAGATCTCCACCGCTGATGAGCAGATCCCCGAGATGCTCGATGCCTTCGATGATGATCTCGACATGTGGTGGCACGCGGCGCCTTTGGCGGTGCAAGAGCTGATTCGTTTCCTCGATACACATGGTCAGATCACCGAGGCGGATGCTGCCCGCATCACCCAAAAGCGACGCAGCTTCCGCAAGCTGGCGACGACGCTCGACAAATTGCAAAAAGAGGGCGTACTGCCTTGGCAATGGCAGCGAAATACTCAAGGGGGCATGGCCCGGATCGTCAAGAAGGGGGCGCTGTGAGTCTGAGCGAACGAGAGATCACGCACATCTTCGAGAAGCTGCGCAGCGGCCTCGTACCTGAGCGGGGCCTCGACGCCTTCGCCGAGGGCATCGAGAAGCCTCGGGGTGAGCTACACCGTCAACTCGACATGGCCGCCGACGGTGAGGGGTGTATCAAGTTCATCCGCGGTGGGTATGGCTGCGGCAAGACCTTCATGGCGCGCTTGGCCACGCTCGATGCTCAGAGCCAAGGCTTTGCCACCAGCTTCGTCGTGGTGAGCGACAACGACCTGCGCTTCCATCGCTTCGACGAGGTGTATGGGCGAGTCGTGGCTGAGCTGGCCACCGACGAGTGCCAGCGAGGCGCCCTCGATGCCATGCTCGATCGATGGATTGGTGCAATCGAAGATCGTCTCGTCGCTGCGGGCGCCGACGATGAGTCGGATGACTTTGATGAGCATGTGAGGGCTGAACTCAAGCGCGACCTGCTCTCGCTCACCGGCGGACAGATCCCTCGAGATTTTGTCAGGGTGGTACAAACCTACTTCGACATGAAGCAGAAGGGTGATTACGCCACCGCAGGTGCCCTGCTCTCCTGGCTCGGCGGCAGCACCAACGTTGCCGCCAGCGCCAAGAAGCACGCTGACATCAAAGGCGACATCACCAGCAGCGACGCCATGGAGTACTTGCGGGGTGTCGTGGAGATCACTCGGGCCGCGGGCTACAAGGGCCTGCTCGTCGTCATCGACGAGGCCGAGACCATCATCCGCATGCGCAGCGACACGCGGCACAAGTCGCTCAACGGCATTCGGCAGATCGCCGACGGCGTGGGCAGCTACGAGGGCCTCGTGTGGCTGTTCACCGGCACCCCCGAGTTCTTCGACAGCCGCAAGGGCGTCAAGGGCCTGCAGCCCCTACACGACCGCATCGGCTTCATGGAGCGCAACGGCTTCGCCAGCCTGCGTCAGCCCCAGCTCGCGCTGCAGCCCTTCAAGGCCGAGCGGCTACAGGCTGTGGCCATCAAGCTGCGCGATCTCTACCCCAGCGCCCACCGAGATCGCGTCGAGGTCCACATCACCGACAGCTTCATCAGCAAGATGGTGAGCGAGATCACCACGGGCCTCAGAGGCGACGTGGGCATCATCCCGCGCATATTCTTGAGAGAGTTCGTTGAGCAGCTCGATCTCGTCGACGAGCACGACGACTACAGCCCCGCCGAGCACTACGGCTTCGAACTCGACGAGAGCAGACTCACCCCCGAAGAGCTCGCCCGCCACGACGAGCACAACGACGCGCAGGCGGCGCTCGACGAGGACGAGCCCTCAGTGATCCCTGTAGAAGACGTATGGTAATCAGCCCTCGAAGATCTCGTCGAGCGTCGTCGCCGTGAGCACCCGCTCGCCGTAGCACTCCAGGGTCTCGTCATTTGCATCAGCGAGGCGGCTTTGGATCAGATCCACCGACGCGTTCGGGAACTTCAAACGCAGTTGAGCCAGTAGCATGCGCTGTAGGCCTTCTTGCAGGCCTTGTTGGTGGCCCTTGCGCTCTTCTTCGGCCAGCTTGCGAGTAAACCAGGTCTCCATGAGCCCTCCCGAGTCACGGGTGATCGTGTCATTGAGCACCTCGCGGTACTCGTTGAGTGTGTGCCTGCGGTTCGTCCGCAGGCAATACTCCAGCATCGATGTAAAGATAGCCTCTCGATCAGGCCTTGCCCAGGCAGGGCTGAGCACATCGCCCCAGCGTGACATGACCTCGATGATGTCCGTAGAGCGGCTGTACTTGAGCACCAACAGTGGCAAGCCGCCCAGCGCGCCCGCGCGCAGCTCCGCATCAGACATGCGCCACAAGTCGATCAGGTGTGGCTGGATCTCCAGCGGCTGAACCTGCTCTGAAGAGAATAGAGCGGGTGGTGGGCGCCCATAGAGCTGTGAGAGTCGTCGGGGATGGTGCCACCTGCGTCGGCTGTTGTAGACCACCATCGGATACACCACGGGCAATACATCAGGCCCACCAGGGAGCCGTGAAGCCTCGAATTGCTCGATGTCGTACAGCGTATACCACGCACATCGCAACGCCATGCGACGCTCCGGCCGGCTCTGCGCTTCCAGCATTAAACGAAAAATCCAGCGACCACCGCGGCCATCAGCCATGTAGCGGAGATCACCCTCCAGCGCCTCCAGGCGGGCCTCTACGTGCTCGGTGGGGCTCGCAGAGAACGAAGACAGCTTGAGCTCAGCTCGGATCTCAGGCGCCACGAAGGCCTCGAGGTGGGCCAAGGCGTGCTCGCGTTGCTCGAAGATGGTCTTGAAGAATCGATCGTGAGGTTTGACAGTCATATCTCTCGTGCAGGGTCAATCTGCACATGTGTATGGCAACTCTGAGGCCAACCTTTGTCGCGCTCAAGTGGCCGGAAACAAAGGCGGTTGAGGTCCACCAGACGCTCCCTGTGTGTTCAGCTGTTCAGATTCTCGTCTCTTGACAACCCCGCCGCACCTCCCACAGCATCCTGCCCGTGGGAGGGCCCAGCAGCAGCGCCGTGGCCCCAAATAGGAGGCACCCATGAGCGCGTTCCATCGGCTGGATCCGAAGCTTCAGCACGCCATCGTCAACCAGCTGGGTTGGAGCAGCCTGCGGCCCGTGCAGGAGCAGGCCTGCGATGCCTTGCTCGACGGCAAGAACGCCGTGGTCCTCGCCCCCACTGCCGGGGGCAAGACCGAGGCGTCGATGTTCCCTACGCTCTCGCAGCTGATCTCTGATCCGCCCAGGGGCCTCGCCGCCCTCTACATCGCCCCCATCAAGGCCCTGCTCAACAACCAGGCCGAGCGGCTCGGCGAGTACACCGAGATGGTGGGCCTCGATCGGTTCGTGTGGCACGGCGACGTGGGCAGCAGCGCCAGGCAGAGGTTCCTCAAGGCCCCTGCCAGCCTGCTCATGACCACCCCGGAGTCCATCGAGGTCATGCTCGCGTCGAAGCGGGTCGACGCTGCCGCTCTGTTCAGCGATTTGAGAGTCGTGGTCATCGATGAGGTGCACGCCCTCGCCGGCATCGATCGTGGGGCCCACTTGATGAGCGTGCTCGAGCGCGTCGCCGCCCTCTCTGCCCATGATGTGCAGCGGGTAGGCCTCAGCGCCACTGTGGGCAACCCCGGCGACATCCTCACGTGGCTGCAGGGCACCTCGAAGCGCGAGGGCGTGATCATCGATCCGCCTAAGAAACCCGCTCGCCGTGAGCTGCTCGTGCTGCACCGGGAGAGCCTCGAAGAGATCGCCCGGGACGCCAGCCAAATGGCCCGTCAGCAAAAGAGCCTGTTCTTCTGTCAGAGCCGGGCCATGACCGAGCTCGTGGCCGATCAGATGCAGCGTCGCGGCACCACGGTCTACGTGCACCACAGCGCCGTCTCCAAAGAGGAGCGGGAGATCGCAGAGGCCCAGTTCCACACTGGCAGCGACGCGTGCATCGTGTGCACCAGCACCCTTGAGCTTGGCATCGACGTAGGTGATCTCGATCGGGTGCTTCAGGCCGAGGCCCCCACCACCGTGAGCGCTTTCTTGCAGCGCATGGGGCGCACAGGCCGGCGGGCGGGCAAGGCCGCCAACACCACCTTCTTCTGCTCCTCGCCCACAGCGGTGCTCCAGGCCGCCTCGCTCATCGAGCTGGCCCGCGCTGGCTTCGTTGAGTCGGTGAAGATGAGCGATCGGTGCTGGCCGGTCCTCGTGCATCAGCTGCTGGCCATGGCCCTCGCCGAGGATGGCGTTTTGCCCCGGCAGGCGTGGGCTCACTTGTCGAAGGTGCCTGATCTCGCAGGCATCACCCAGTCCGAGTTCGAGCGACTCGTGAAGTGGATGGTGGAGCGTCGGGCCCTCGATCGTGTCGGCGGCCGGCTGGTCATCGGCGCCGCCACTGAGAAGGCCTTTGGGCGGCGTAACTTCATGGAGATGTACGCCGTCTTCAGCAGCCCTCAGACCTACATGGTCACCACCACGGCGAAGCAGCCCGTGGGTCACCTCGAGCAAGAGTTCGTCGATCGCCTCGCTGAGGGGGCCAGCTGCTTCCTGCTCGGGGGTCGGCCGTGGCGGGTCAGCCTCATCGAGCACGACAACCGCCGCGTCGAGGTGGTCCCCGCGAGCAAGGGGGAACAACCCTCGTGGTCAGGGCACCTGCCGCAGTTCCTGGGCTTCGAGATGTGTCAGCACATGCTTGACCTGCTTGGCGACGAGCGGGTGCCGCGGTGGATGCACCCCTCAGCTGTGGAGGTGTTGCAAGAAGAGCGGGCTGATCTGAAGGCCAGAGGGGTGCTGCCTTATACATGGCCCGCCTTGGAGCCTGCAGGCGACGACAAGAAGCCCGGCGTGCGGTGGTGGACCTTTGCCGGTGGGCAAATCAACAACACCTTGCGATATGCCATCCACGCCTGCGCCCCCGACTGGCAGATCGTGCCCGGCAACCTCGCCGTGCGCATCATGGGTGAGGGGGTTGATCTCAACAGCGTGCGCGAGGTGCTCGGGCGGATCACCGATGCCGAGTTTTGGGAAGATGAGAAGCTCTGGCGCGAGATCGCCGACGATCTGCCCAACTATCGCCTGAGCAAGTTCCAGCCCTTTATGCCGCTGTGGGTCTCTCAGGAGATGGTGGCCAGCTTCCTGCTCGATCTTGAGGGCACTTGGCGATGGCTCGGCGGCGCCCAGGGCGATGCGCCCGCGTCGAAGCTGAAGGTGGTTCAGGCCGCCGTCGATGCCGCCAGGGCTGCTGCGCCGTCGAGCCCCACGACCTCACCTCGGGATTGGTCCGAGGTGCGCGCGCGCCTCGATGCCGAGGTGGAGCTGCCTGCACCCCCTGAAGCCGCGCGGCCACACAACCCCATTCGATGGGTAGAGACCTTCGCTGAGCTTGAGGAGATGTGTGCCGAGCTTGGGAAGGCCAAGGTCATCGGTCTCGACGTTGAGACCACGATGAATCGAGCGCTTTGCTTGATCCAGGTCGGCACACATCAATGGAGCGCTCTCGTCGACCCGTTGCTCATCGACGATCTTGACCCACTCAAGGCAATCTTCGAAGACGCGTCCGTCATTAAGGTGATCCACAACGCCACCTTCGAGAAGGGTGTGCTTGGAGGCCTTGGGATTGGCATCGAGAACATCTACGACACCATGAAGGTGTCTCGACAACTACGGAAGATCAAAGGCAAGGGCATGAACACCCTGGCTACGGTGTGCAAGCGCGAGCTCGATCTCGTCATCGACAAGGTGCCCCAGACCAGCAACTGGCGTCGGCGACCGCTTACGCCGCGACAGCGCGACTACGCCGCCCTCGACGCCGAGATCTTGCTCAAGCTCTACGATGTCTTCGAGTCGGAGATGCTCCTGTAAGCTCAGCCCTGAGCAAAGCTGCTCTGCGCGTACAGCTCCACGAAGCGCGCCGGGGGCGGCGCCATCGGATCACCCTCCAGCGTCACCGCCAGGGACTCGATCATCGCCCGATCGTCCGGCGTCACCTCGAAGCGATCCACCAGCGTGGCGTAGAGCGCCTGCTCCGTGGGGTCCACCTCACCGTCGATGCGGGCCATCAGATACACCCGGGCCGCCACAAACACCCCATCGGCGTATTGCTCGATCGCCTGCACCAGCGTCTCGCGATCCGTCTCCGCCGCAGCAACGAGCAGCGCGTCCACCGAATCCCATGGATCATCAGGGGTGAGCACATCGGCGAGCATTTGCCGCTCTTCCTCGGTGATTTTGCCGTCAGCGAGGGCCATCTGGCCCAGGAGCAGCCAGGCCGCCTCGTGGGTCTTCATGCAGAACTCCGGTGTTGTCGGGATGACTCGTCATACCCCATCAGGGCGTCGAGCGCCCGAGATCTATCGTGCGCTCGATCAGCGCCGCCTCTTGCCGCTGCGCTTCTGTGGCCGAGTCGCCCATCCCCGCCATACGGGCCCGCCACCAGCGGGCCTTGATGCTCAGCCAGGCCTCGAAGCAGGGCCCGCGGCGCACCCGAGCCACAGGGCCCAGCACCGCGTCTTCAAAACTGAGCGGCGAACCGCCTCGATCAGCCACCATCACCAGATAGAAGTGGCGGCCGTCCACCACGAAGCGCTCGTCCGTCAGCGTGTAGCCTTGCGCGACGAGCGTGTGGCGGACCAGGGCCAGGCGGCTCTGAGGCTGTACGATCAGGCGCTCCACCCCCAGCGGGGCCGGCGGATCAGCCGTGAGGATCTCCTCCATCGTCTCCCCACCCATCCCGCAGATCGTCACCGTGTGCGCTTCGCCAGCGTGTAGCTGCGACAGGCCCGAGCCCAGGCGCAGAGACACCCGATCACCGAACCCCTCCAGGTGGCGCTTTGCGAAGGAGAGGGGTCCCCGGGCCACATCCATGGCCAGAACTGAGGGGGTGTGCCCGCTCGCCAGCAGTGCTCGGGGCAGGTGACCGTGATCTGTGCCCACGTCCGCCACTGTGACCCCCGCCGGCACGTGCGCCGCCACCGCGCCCAGGCGGGGCGTCAGCTCGTGGGCGGCGAACGGGGGAGGCGTCACCCCTCGGGGTAGATGTGCAGGACTACGCCAGCTCATGGCTGCTCCAGGGTGTGTCGTACCGCCAGCGAGAGGCCCTCGTGGGTGGTGGTCGTGCCATCGGGCCAGCGGACCTGCGCTGTGGCCTTCGTCGTATCTCGATCACCTCGGCCACCGCCGAAGAACAGCGCGCCGCTGGACTGGCTCAGATAGCCGTGACCTGCGTGGATCTCCTGGGTTTGAGGCGTCAACCCCGGCACATGAACCGTCACCCGAGCCCCTACAGCGGTCAGGTTGCCTAGTGGGCCTTTCAGCGCGATCACCAGGGGCCATTGCCCTGGCATGCCCTGATGCTGCCAGCCGTGCACCGGGCCGTCGTTCTGAGCCATCAGCAGATCGGGCCACTGATCCCGGTTGAAGTCGCCCACCACCAGGGCCGTGGCATCACCAGACATCATCAACCCCGAGTCAGCCGGTGACATCGCCTCGAAGCCGCCCTTGCCATCGCCTTGCAGAACGAGCCCCACCCCACCATCCATGCGGCCGGTCTCGATCTGAGGGCCGAAGAAGTTCTGGGCCAGCACGAGGTCGAGGTGAGCATCACCGTCGAGAGAGGTGAGCACCGTACCAAAGGCCGGTGAGCCCTGGGCGATGTGGGGTAGGGGGCTGAAGGTGAAGCGCCCGCTGCCCTCGTTGATGAGCACACCTGACTCCAGGGTTCGAGCTTCCAGGCTCAGCGCCTGGTCGAGGGCACCGCCGGCGAAGACCTGATCGAGCGGATCCTGAGCGAAGGCCTCGAAGCTGTCGTACTTCTCCCGGACCGAAGGGATGGCGTTGCTCAGACAGCTGCGACCGCGGATCGTGTAGGGGGTGTCATCCTCGAACTCCGCCTCCACGAGGCGATCAGCACCTGTCTTGTCGAACTTGCCGTAATAGATGCGCGCTGGGGCCCGCTTCGAGGCGTGATATTTGGTGTTGAGCCCGAAGTTGGTCACCACATAGTCCATGTCGCCGTCTCCATCGACGTCGCCGCTCGTGATGCCGTTCCACCAGCCCGTGAGATCCGCGAGCCCTGCCTGGGTTGTGGCTTCGACCAGCTCGCCTGGGCCCTCTGCTTTGAATGCCTTGTTCTCGAACAGCTTGATCGGGCCCCACTCACAGGTGAGCCACAGGTCGGGATCCCCATCGTCATCAGCGTCGGACCAGAGGGCCCCTGTGACCATGCAGGGCCGTCTCAAGTCAGGGGCGAGGGTGTCCGTGACGTCGGTGAAGAGGCCGCCATCATTGCGCAGCAACTGACTCACTGGGGCCAGTGGATAGCGCCCAGGCTGAACCCGACCGCCGATGAAGAGATCGAGATCACCATCGCCGTCGAAGTCGGCGGCGGCGACACCACCCCCAGAATATGTACCCGAGTGGTCAGGGACACGGGGGATCACCCCATCGACGGCACGATCCAGTGTGCCGTTGTCGTTCAGATAGAGCCGGTCGACGAGGTGCTTTGATCCCTGGGCCGACTCCACCCCACCGCTGACGACCAGCAGATCCTGATCGCCGTCGCTGTCAGCGTCGAGCCAGAGGGCGCCCATGTCTTCTGAGGCAATGTGCCGGTCAAGGGCTGTGGCCTCCATGGGCCCCACACCAAGACGAAAGAGCTGACCGGCGCGACCTGCTGCGCCGCCGACGAACAGCTCGCTTCGACCATTGCCATCCACATCTCCGAGAGCCAGGGCAGGGCCGAGCTGGGAGAGCTGATTGGGCAGCAGAGGCTGGGCATCGAAGTCGTCGAAGGGGCGCTCCTGGTGAGGTGCGAGGCCCTTGAGCGACATCGGGGCGAAGCGTGATCTCGCAATCGGTCGAGTCAGCGCTGGGGTGTGTCGGGCAGGCTCGGTGACCGTGTAGCGAAAGCCCGGGGAGAGCTGAGTGAAGCGCTGTTGGCGGCCAGAAGGCCAGTCCACCTCCAGGGCCTGCACGCGCCCGTGAGCGCCAAGGCCGAAGACCAGATGGGGGGCGTCGCTGGCCATGAAGCCCGTCGTGGGCATCAGCTGTTGAGTCTGGGTGCCCGCAGCAGTGATGACCCGCACGGTGGCGCCCAGGCCGTGGGTGTTCTGGCCCTGGCCGCGCAGGCGCACCACGATGCGGTTCGATTGCCTGCTGTGGTTCTCGTAGAGCCGGACCGGACCGTCGAGGTTTACACCCACGAGGTCGAGATCCCCGTCTTTGTCGAGATCACCCCAGGCGGCGGCGTAGCTCATGCCCACGTGGTCAAGACCCCAGGCCTGCCCCGAGGACTCGAAGCGCAGCCCCCCCTGATTGTGAAAGGCGAGGTTGCGCTCCGGGCGGGTCGGCGTGCTCTCGTGCAGGTCCCATTGTGTGTGGCCGACGAGGGCCTCGAGGGTTTCGGGACGATCGGAGTGGTTGAAGGTCCGCGCCACCCCATTGGTGAAGTACACGTCGGCGCGGCCATCGAGATCGACGTCGCCGATCTTCACCGCCCAGGTCCAGTCCGTGTCGCCCATGCCCGTGAGGCGGGCGTACTCGGCGAAGCGCTCGGACCCCGTGTTCACGAAGACCGCGTTGCGCATGTATTGCGGTGGGGTGTAGCGCTTCAGCTTCCAGGCCAGATCACCCATATTGCCCATCGAGGTCTTCTGCCCATAGTGGGTCGTGGGCGACATGTCGGCGACGATGAGATCGAGCCTGCCGTCGTTGTCGAGATCGCCGGCGTCCGAGCCCATGGAGTACCAAGTGGTGTGGGGCAACAGCTGCGCTTTGACGTCGGTGAAGGTGCCGTCGCCGGCGTTGCGATAGAGGTGATCGGGATCATCGAAGTCGTTGGCCACGTACAGATCGAGATCACCGTCGGCATCGAAGTCCCACCACACCGCAGAGAGCCCGTGACCCGGGCCGCGATCGATGCCCGCCTCGGCGCTGACGTCGACGAACCGGCCGTCGTCGTTGCGCAACAGTCGATCAGGTCGGCCCACGTCGTCGATGGCGAACTTCGAGGGGCCCACCTGGGCCAGGGCGAGGTACCTGCTGTACTCCGCCTTCACCTGTTGTCGTCCGTTGACAATTTCCACCGGCGGCTGCGCCGGGCGCCCTTTTGGCAGGTAGTAGCGATAGGTCAGCAGGTAGACGTCGAGATCACCATCGCCGTCGTAGTCGGCGAAGTAGGGCATCGTGGTGGCGTCGCGGAGATCGAGCCCCATGGAGGCGCCCTGCTCGGTGAATCGCCCGGTGCCGTCATTGATGAACGCGTGGTTCGGGGCGTCGTAATGCCCCACGTACAGATCGAGATCGCCATCCGCGTCGAGATCGACGAAGGCGGCCCCCGTGCTCCAGAGATCTCCGCCGTCCAGGGTGGGGCTGAGGTGGGTGATCTCTTCAAAGACCATGGGCTTCACCTGGCGGAACAGCCCGTTTTTTCTCGGCCCGCTGGCGATGAAGACGTCGATGAGATCATCACCATCAACGTCACCCAATGCCACACCACCACCTGCTGTACCTGAGTAGTACAGGTACTTTTGAGGGTGGGTGGTGTCGATGGGGTGCTCGGTGGTGAGCCCGCTCGCCTCAGGCAAGTGCGTCTCGAAGAGCGGGCCGGTGTGCGGGCCCTGAGGCCGGAGCGGCTCTTTCTGAAGGCTGGTGATCTCTTTGCCTTCGCGCTGTGGGTCGACGCTGTCCCGCAACGGGGCGTCTTCGCCCTTGGGCGCTGTGGGTTCGCTCGAGCGCTCGGCGCAGCCAATGCTCGTCATGAGGGCGAGAGTGAAGATCCTGCGTTTCATGCTTGTGGAGTCATCAGGTCATGGCGGCGATGTCAACCGCGACAGCATGTGATGTCCGTGCATGGGTGGCCGAGGACATGGCTGTTCCAGTGACCAGTGACTGTCTCCTGTGCACCCCAGTGTGGCAGGTCGAGTCGCCAACTTTTCTGCAGAAAGGCTGAATAACCCCTGAAAACACCGTGGCGCGGCGATTCGGCACAGCCCATGCAAAAGCTTCATTTCGCCATGCGCTTCACCCAGTGCATGCCATTCGAGACACGTCACCAAAAGGAGGCTCCCATGCTCACAGTCGATCGCATGCCACGAGACAGCGAACTGGCCATGAGTGGGGGCACATTGGGCGAGCGTATCGAAGAGACCGTCAGCCTCTGGCGGCGTGACTTGGTCATCTTCGGCGTGGTCGGGGCCTGCATCGCAGCCCCCCTCATGGCCGCCGTTGCGGTGGAGAGTACCTTCGTGCGGCTGCTCATCAGCCTGCCGGTCTTCGCCGGCGCTGTCCTCGCCGTGGCGCTCTTCGCCCCTACAGTGTGTCGTCGACGTCGCGGTTTGGGGCATGGCATGCGCCATACCGTCTCCGTGGCCCTCGCTCGGATGCCGGCGTTGTTGCTCGTCGGTGTCATCACCGCCGCCGTGGCCATGGCGCCCACCCTCGCTGCCTGGGGCGCCATTCGAGGGTTCGAGCTGGGGTTGCTCGGCAGCGCAGCGCTCCTGGGTGCCAGCGCACTCGGCGCCGCATATGGTGGGTCCCGGTTGCTCATGGCGGCCCCCGCCATGGTGGCTGAGGACATGAACATCAAAGCATCGATCCATCGCAGCCTGGTCATGACCCGGGGTGAGGCTCTCACTGTCATGCCCGTGCTCATGTTCGCCGGTGGCACGGTGGTCCTCGGGGCGCTGCTCCCTGGCTGGATGGGTGTGTCGAGCCTCTACTTGATGCCGCTGTGTATCGCTGGCATCAGCCTGGGCGCTGTGGCGCTGGCGTGTACTTACATGTGGCTTCGGGGGGATTGAGCGATGCGTGGCTCTGTCAGGAACATCGACGTGCAAACCGCCTACACCCTGAACGTCGCCGGTCAGACCGACACCGGTCAGGTCCGTGCCCTCAATGAAGACAACCTGGGCCTCAACCGCTCGGAGCAGCTCTTCGTCGTCGCCGACGGCATGGGTGGCGAGGCCGCCGGCGAGGTGGCCAGCGCTCTCTCAGTCGAAGCCCTTACCGAGTTCTTCAGGGTCACAGGGGAAGACACCGACGTCACGTGGCCCTTCAAGACCGACGAATACGCCGATCTGCCCACGTCTCGCCTCGTCACCGGGGTGCGGCTCGCCAACCAGAGGGTCTTCGAGTCCTCACAGAAGGCCAGCCAGCACCGCGGTATGGGCACCACCCTCGTGGCTTTGCACATCGACGGAGAGCAGGCCTATGTGGCCCACGTCGGTGACAGTAGGGTCTATCGTTTGAGGGCGGGCGAGTTGACCCAGCTCACCCGAGATCATTCTTTGCTCGAGCAGCTGAAGTCGCTGCGGCCGAACATGAGTCAGGCAGAGATAGACGCCTTCCCCTACAAGCACGTCATCGTGCGCGCCCTGGGCAAAGAGGAAGACGTCGAGGTGGACGTGTGGATGGGTGGGGTCGAGGCCGGCGATGTATTTTTGCTGTGCTCCGACGGCCTCTCCGGCATGATCACCGATGCGCAGATCTCCGAGATCCTGAGCGCGCACAATGAGCCCGAGGCGGCCTGTGACATGCTCGTCGAAGCTGCCAACACCGCCGGGGGCAAAGACAACATCACCACCGTGGTGGTGCGCGTCGAAGAGGCCTGAGGCCTACTCCACCGCCACGATCACGCCAGCACCCACGGTGCGGCTGCCCTCTCTCAGGGCGAAGCGGCTGCCCACCTCGAGACCCACCGGGCGGCGAAGCTCGAAGTCCAGCGTGGCCCGATCCCCAGGGTTGATCCGACCAGACTCACCGCTCGAAGTGTCCGCCACCGACAGGATGGTGCCAGTGACGTCCGTGGTGCCGAAGTAGAACTGCGGCTGGTAGCCTACAGCGAAGGGCTTGGTGCGGCCCCCCTCTTTGGCAGAGAGCGCGTAGAACTCCGCGCGCCCCTTGGCGTGAGGCTTCACCGAGCCTCGGGCGGCGAGCATCTGGCCTCGGGCCACCTCGTCGCGACCAAGCCCGCGGAGCAGCAGCCCCACGTTCATGCCCGCCTCCACCTGAGTCACGTTCCGGCGGAACGCCTGCGTGCCGGTGATGACCACCTTGCGCAGAGGATCGTCCGGATCAGTGAGCCCGACGATCTCCACCTCGTCGCCCACACGGGCGATGCCTCGGCTGACGCGGCCAGTGACCACCGTGCCTCGACCGGAGATGGTCATGACATCTTCGATGGGCATCATGAAGGCCCCCTCGATGTCACGGACCGGATCAGGGATGTGGCTGTCGAGGGCCTCGACCAGAGCATCGATACATGCCAGGGCCTCGGCACCGTGATCGCCCGACTGCACCGCCTCGAGGGCCTTCAGGGCCGAGCCCTTGATCATGGGGCTGCCACCAAAGCCGTGCATCTCCAACAGCTCGGCGGTCTCCAGCTCCACGAGCTCGAGCAGCTCCGGATCGGAGATGTCGACCTTGTTGATGAACACAACCACGTGGCTCACACCCACCTGGCGGGCGAGAAGTACGTGCTCCCGGGTCTGGTCCTGAGGCCCCTGAGAGCCATCGACGAGCAAGATCGCACCGTCCATCTGAGCGGCGCCGGTGATCATGTTCTTGATGTAGTCCGCGTGGCCAGGGCAGTCGATGTGGGCATAGTGACGCCCCTCGGAGACATACTCCACATGGGTGGCGTTGATGGTGATGCCCCGAGCCTTCTCTTCTGGCGCTCGGTCAATTTGATCGAATGCCACCGCTGCACCGCCATGGCGGACCGCCTGCACTGCAGTGATCGCTGCAGTGAGGGTGGTCTTGCCGTGATCGACGTGACCGATGGTACCGACGTTGACATGGATGCGCTTCATGGCGGCTTCCTTTCTCTGATCCCACACTGAGGGATCTCAGATGGCCGGTTGGGTTCGAGTCGTGCAGCCGGCCGCTGCAGGTTGGAAGCGTATCCACCATTGGATACACCTCTGAAACTGTCTTTATATAGATGTGACTATCGCGTGCCATCGACTGATGGTGCGCGAGCCAGATGATGGATGCCATCTCTCATCTGGTGACTTCAGGGCCTCGACACGGGGTCGAGATCGAGGCCAGAAAATGAAAAACCCGCCGTCGGTCAAGCCGAGGGCGGGTTCGTCAGAATCCTGATTTTATAAGGATTCTAGCCGAGTCCACCCCCCTCGGGGTCGAGCAACAAGTCGCTCGACGACAACAACGACACTGACAGCAACTGCGAAGCGCAGAGGCACTGGTCGACAAGGGTGGAGAAGCGGCGGTACATGTTCTGGCACACCTTTTTCGAGTGAACAGTGAGGACTGTAATCACATGCACTGAGTGCGTCAATACATTTTTCTGAGAGACTGTCTCGGAGGTGCTTTCAGAGGCAGGCAGCCATGGCTGTGCTTGGGTGCTCAGGCAGGTTGTTCAGTGGCCTCAGTGGGGTTCTCCGGGGGATTGAAGAAAGCCCAGGTGGTGCCCACCACGAGGTAGAACAGGCACAGGAAGAACATGTACTCCGGCAGGAACTGCAGCGGGCCCGCCACGTACACGAAGACGATGTTGGCGATCTGGCCATAGTGGGCGAGCTTGTTCTTGCGGGGCTTCAGCTTGGGCAGACGGACATTGCTCACCTCAAGCACGCCACCCACCACCAGCAGACCCGGCAACACCTTCACCCAAATCGGATCCGTCGTGTGGATCGAGATGGTCAGGTAGTAGGTGGCGATGATGGCCCCGATGAGGGTGGTGGGGATCCCATAGAAGATCTTGTCGCCTCCAGGCGGCTCGCTCACGTTGAATCGGGCAAGACGAGCGGAGACCGCAACGACGAAGGCACCACCTGCAAGCAGGAGCAGCACCTCGTTGGTGGGATCCTGGAAGGCGGGCATGTCTCTGAGGCGGAAGACCACCAGAGCTGCGGGGGCGATGCCGAAGGACACGAAGTCGGCAAAAGAATCGAACTGGACCCCGAACTCGCTGCTGGCGTTGAACAGCCGAGCAGCGCTGCCATCGAGCTTGTCGAGCAGCACACCCCACAGAATCATCCAGGCGGCGAGGGTGAAGTTACCCGATGTAGAGCAAGCCACCGAGGCCAGCCCAAAGAGCATGGATAATGCCGTAAAGCTGTTGGGGATCAGGTATTTGGCGTTGGATTGCATGGGCGTTCCCTTCGGCGACCGGGGCTGTGACATCACGGGGATTCACAGGCCTCCGGAGGCAGACACAAGCGTCTTAGGCTAATGCTGGTGAGTGCTGAGTGCAAACCCCAGTGGTTTTTCTTGGTGGGCAGATGACGTTCAGTGTGGTCTCAAGAAGGGGGAGCGCTTACACTATCGTTCATTCTGGTTGATGCAAAATTACGCATATGCACGGCGCATGATGGAGGCCCGATGTCCCAGTTTCGTACACGTAAACTGCCTTTGGGGCGTTTGCTCGGTTCAGCATTGCTCTTGAGCGCTGGTGTTGCTGGTGCGAGCACTGGCTATCATCACTGTGCCATCAGCGACACCGGCACGTTGAAGTGTTGGGGCTACAATGGCTATGGCAACCTCGGCACGGGTGATGACACCACCATCGGTGATGGTCCAGGTGAAGTGGCGGGCCTCGCCGAGGTCAACCTCGGCACCGGGCGCACCGCGCAGCAGGTGGTGCACGGCAACCATCACACCTGTGTGTTGCTCGACGACGCTTCAGTGAAATGCTTTGGCCGCAGCACTTACGGGACCATTGGGCAGGGCAACCACAACACCATCGGTGATCATCCATCGGAGATGGGCGACGGCCTGCCCACCATTGACTTGGGCACCGGCCGCACCGCTGTTCATCTCACCGCCGGGCTCGAGTTCAATTGTGCCATCCTCGACGATGGTGGGGTGAAGTGTTGGGGTCGTAATGTCGATGGTGCTCTGGGCCGTGGCGACGATCTCAGCATCGGCGATCACGTCGGAGAGATGGGCGATGCGCTGCCATATGTCGACTTGGGGACCGGCAGAACTGCGGTGCAAATGTCGTCGGGCTACTATCACACCTGCGCATTGCTTGATGACGCCTCGGTGAAGTGCTGGGGCCAGAATGGCTTTGGTCAGCTCGGCACCGGAGACACCAACAGTCGAGGTGATTCGCCCAACGAGATGGGTGACAACCTGCTGCCCGTCGATCTGGGCACAGGGCGCACCGCTGTTCAGGTGAGCGTGGGGCTCTATCATGCCTGTGCTGTGCTCGATGATGGCAAGGTCAAATGTTGGGGTCACAACAGCTATGGTCAGCTTGGCCAAGGCAACACGACCCGGCGCGGTGACAATGCCGGTGAGATGGGTGACGCCCTTGCGTATGCCGAAATCGGGACAGGGCGCACCGTTGTTCAGCTCGTCTCTGGCAACTACCACAACTGCGCCATACTCGATGATGCCTCGGTGAAGTGCTGGGGCTTCAACACGCCTGGTAACCTCGGCTACGAAGATGCTGATCACCGTGGCGACGGGTCCAATGAGATGGGCGACAACTTGCCGGTGGTGAACCTCGGCACTGGCCGCACCGCGAGCATGCTCGGCGCGGGCTATCACAGCCAGTGTGCGGCTCTGGACAATGGCGAGGTGAAGTGCTGGGGCAACAACAGCTATGGCAACCTCGGCTATGGCTACACCAGTCACGTGGGCAACGCAGCCGGCCACATGGGTGACAACCTCGCCGTGGTGCCGTTGAACTTCACGGCGGTGTCCATCGCCAACGCCAACCTGGCTGCTGTATGCCCAGACGGCGACGATGATGGTGTCTGCGATGAGAGCGACAACTGCCCAGTGACAGCGAATGCTGATCAGGCGGATGGCGACGGCGATGGCCTCGGCGACGTCTGCGATGCCTGCCCTGCGGGCCAGGCCGATGACGACGGCGATGATGTCTGCGATGACGTCGACAACTGCCCCACGGTGGCCAACCCGAACCAGACCGATGACAACGGTGATGGCTATGGCGACGCCTGTGTGAGCCTTGCCGCTGACATCGACCCTACAGCCGTGCTCGGCGCGGGGGTGGTCATCGGCGATGACGCCGTGGTGGGTGCGTACAGCAACATCGGTGACGGTGCCACGGTTCGCGGCACAGTGGGCTCGAGCGTCGTCATCGGTGCCGGCAGCACCGTCTCTGACGGCTGCAACGTGGCCAACAGCGCTCGCATCGGCGCCAACACGGGGCTCGGCGTCGACTGCACGGTGGGGATCCTCGCCGTCATCGGAGACAACGTCAGCGTCGGCGTCCGTGGCCAGCTGGGCAGCAAGGCCAACATCGGCAATGGCTCGGTGCTCAACGACGATGTCAGCGTGGGTATCCTCGCCCAGGTGGGTGAGAGCAGCGTGTTGTCGAATGGCGTGCAGATCGGCAACAACGCCCGAGTGGGGGCCCGCACCGCCATGGGCACCAACGCTCGACTCAACGGCAACGCCGTGGTCGGTGACGATCTCATCCTCGGGGCCAACAGCATCATCGGTGAGAACGCCGTGGTGGGCCATCGAGCCAACATCGACGCTGACAGCACTGTGGGCCCCTATGTGACTGTGGGCGATGACTTCACCATGGCCAATGAGTCAGAGATGGCCGCCGGCGCCAGTGCCGGCGACAACGTGAGCCTCGCCAGTGGCGTTGAAGTTCGCGGTGAGCTCGGCCATCGGGTGGTGCTGGGCCACAACGCCTTCGTGGGCAACCAGAGCAGCCTCGGTGACGACACCACCCTCGGCAGCGACTCCGCCCTGGGCATCTTCGTGAGCATTGGGGCCCGGTGCACCATCGGCAACGGCACTGCGATCTTTGACGGCGCCCAGATCGGCGACGACGGCACCATCGGCGACGAGAGCACCATCTTGTTCCGGGCCAACCTCGGCGCCAACGCCGACATCGGCGATCGCTGCATCGTCGACGAGCAGATCGACGCCGGTGACAACTTCACCGTGGGCAACGACAGCCGGCTGTGGCCCCGAAGCATCTACGGCAACAACGTCACCATCGGTGAGCGGGTGCTCATCCGCGACAGCGGCACTTTCGGCAACGGGGTGACCATCGAAGATGACGTGATCATCTTCCCTGAGACCACCATCGGCGAAGACAGCACTGTGCGGGCGGGCATCAACATCGGCGTGGCCGATTGCCCCACGCGGGTGTGCGGACAGGTCACTGTGGGCGGCTGCAGTGACATCAGCGCCGATCTGAGCCCTGCTGCCGAGATCGAAGGCGGCTGTCTGGGGAACACGCCTGAGGGCGCCGCGGTGAACTGTCAGGCCATCGCCGACAGCGGTGGGGTCGACGGCGCCTACTGGCTCGACCCTGATGGCGACGGCGCCAGCGAGCCGTTCCAGGTGTGGTGTGAGATGGACATCGACGGCCTCGCCTATGCGGTGCTCCATCACGACGTCTACGCCAACGCCCGCACCGCCAGCAACGCGCCGAGCGCTGATGCCGGGTGGAGCATCGACTTCAGCGACGGCACCGATCTTTCGATCCTGCCCTTCAGCGACTTCTACTTCGAGCTGCCCGGCATCTACAGCAAGGCATTCAACGAGGTCACCGCCCATGGCAGCGGTAGCCGGTTCAGCATCCGGAACTTCTTCGGCGCCCGGAACCAGAACGGCTGGACCTGCGATACCGAGAACCATTACGCCGGCAACTGTGATTTCACGACCCACGCCGACACGCGTCACTGGGGTTTGTGGGAGAGCAACACCGCGTGTTGCATCGGCGCCTCTGGTGGCGGTTACTGGTTCTATTCCATCAGCGCCAGCCTCGGCACCGAGAACTATGGCATCTGCAGTGACGGTTACCCCCTGGGCGCGAATTACGTGGGCAGTCAGGATGGGTGTGATGCGGGACTGTCCGCCCCTGCAGATGACGACGTGCAGGTCTACAAGCTCGCCGTGCGGTTGCTCGACCTCACCCAGGCGTTGCCCCAGGATGGCTTGACCCCCGAGAGCGCGGGTGACTCGTGCAAGGCTCTGCTCGACGATGGCCAGAGCACTGGTGATGGCCTCTACTGGATCGACGTCGATGGTGATGGGGGCTTCGAGCCGATCCGCGTCTGGTGCGACATGACCACCGAGGGCGGCGGCTGGATCGTGCTTCACGACGATCTGTACCTCTACGCCCGCAACCCTCGAAACGACCCCTCTGCCGACTCTGACTGGAGCATTGACTACCGGTCCGCTGGCTCGCCTCTGCTCAACTACGCCATCACCGACTTCCACTTCGAGGTGGACAACGGCCCGGCGAAGCTCTTCGAAGATGTGGTGGCCTTCAACACCAACAACCGTATGACGCCTCGGCAGCTGTTCTACGGAGATCACAGCCAGAGCTGGCAGTGCAACACCGACACGGGTGCGGGGGGCTGCTATTTCACGACTCAGACCGACAACCGTCACTGGGGCGTCTGGGAGTACACCACGGGATGCTGTCTCGGTGGGGGCATCGGCGGTTTCTGGTTCTACTCCAACCAGCCTTCACAGGGAGAAGCCCAGAACTACGGCATCTGTGGGGGCGGTTACCCCAACGGCGTGCTCGCCGCAAACGTGAGTGGTTGCAACGGTGGAGTCAATTACACCGCGACTGCCAATGGCCAGCGAGGCTACGTATTGCGCATTCGCTAAATTGCATGCGTATGTTGGTCGACGGGAGGAGCTGACTTATCATCTGCCCATGGGAAGGGTGGAATGAATGAGGTTGCTTCCCCTCTGGCTGTGTTGGCTGTTCATCAGCAGCGCCTGGGCCCAGACGCCCAAGCGGGTGCTCGTGCTCAACAGCTACCACCCCACCTTCCCCACCAGCTCGGCGCTGCTCGAAGGCATCAGTGAGTCCTTTCACGACGCGGGGTTCGACCACGACGTGGAGTTTCTCGACTCCAAGATGGACTGGTCCTCGAGCTATCAGGCCATGCATCAGGGGATGCTGGCCTACAAGCTGAAGCGCAAGCAGCCCTACGACGCAGTCCTCACCACCGATGACAATGCCCTGGCTTTCGCCAGAGCACATCACGAGACATTGTTCTCCGGACTGCCTGTTGTCTTCTGTGGCATCAACCATCCCTCCACCGCCCTCAACGTCGATCGACGTTGGATGACCGGTGTGGTGGAGCACGTCGATCTTGAGGGCACCCTCGAGATGGCGAGGGTGCTTCACCCGCAGCTCGAAGAGGTCTTCGTGATTCACGATCAGACCCCGAGCAGCAACGGCAATCTGCAGAGTGTGAGGGCACTCGAACAGGCGGGCAGCACCCACCTCACCTATCACTACCTCGACAGCAGCACGCTGGGCCTGAGCGAGATCAGCCAGCGGCTCAGCGCCGGTGGATCCACACGTGTGGCGTTGTTGCTCTCCGCATTTCGGGGGCCTGCGGGGCGCAGCTATACCTTCGACGAAGCCGTGAGAGTGCTCGCGGCGCGCTCGAGGGTGCCCATCTATCATCTGTGGGCCCATGGCATCGGTGATGGTCTCTTTGGTGGCTATGTGACCTCGTTGAGATCACAGGGGGAGTCGGCGGCGAAGATGGTCGAGCGTGTGCTCTCAGGCACACCGACGGCCCACATCCCATTGCAGCTGAGCAATCAGAACCTGCCCATGGTCGATGTGACTCTGGTCTCCGAGTTCGGCATCGACGAGGCTGCATTGCCCACAGAGACAGTCCGAATCAATGCCCCGCCACCGCTCTCTGCCGAGCACCAGTTGATACTGACTGTCACGTTGATCGGCGCATCGATGTTCTTGTTGGTGGCGCTGGTGCTGGCCCGAACACTGATGCGTCTCAAGAAAGCCATGAAGCAGCTGGCGAGCCAGGGCCGAGCCATGGAGCAGACCAGCCGGCTCGAGGCGGTGGGGCGCCTGGCCGGTGGGGTGGCCCACGACTTCAACAACCGGCTCATGGTGATCAATGGCCTGGCAGAGCTGTTGCTGCTCGACTTGCCCGAGGGCGACCGGCGTCGGGCAGATGTTCTGGAGATTCAGTCCGCCGGCCGCAAAGCCGCTGAGCTGACCGGCCAGCTGCAGGCCGTAGGGCGTCGTAAGGCTCTCAATCCCAAAGTGGTTGATCTCGGCGCCTTGTTACACGAGCAAGCGCGTTTGATGCGCTCTGCTCTTGGCGAGCGGCAGACCCTCGCTGTGGAGCTGACAGACAGCGATCTCATGGCCGAGGTCGATCCTGCTGCCGTGGCTCAGGCTCTGGTGAGCCTTGTGCTCAATGCCCGTGATGCCGGGGGTGTGGAGGGACACATCACCCTGGCAGCCCGCAAGGTGGTTCTTGGCACTGAGAAAAGTGCGGCGCTTGTTGTCGAGCCTGGGCGTTGGGTGCAGCTCTCGGTATACGATCAGGGCCCAGGCGTGCACGAAGACATTCAAGCGCGCATCCTGGATCCTTTCTTCACCACTCGTGGCGCCGAAGGTCACACCGGGCTCGGCCTGTCTACGGCCTGGGGCATCGTTCAGCAGAGCGGCGGCGCGCTGGAGCTGACTCATACCGGGCCTCAGGGCAGCGTCTTCTCGATCTATTTGCCTGCTTGCCCTGTGGCTGAGGGCGTATCCGGCGAGCCAGAGCACGATCGCTCTGGAGGACTCGACATCTGGCTCGTCGATGACGAGCCGCTCGTTCGGGCATCGGTGGAGCGTTTGTTGGCCCGATGTGGGCATCGAGTGCAGGCCTTTGAAGACGGGCATGCCGTGCTCGCTGCCCTCGAACATGGCCAGCCCGATGTCTTGATCAGTGATGTGTCCATGCCTCACATGGATGGCCCCACCCTCGTCGCTCAGGTGTCTCAGCGCGCGCCTTCTGTGAGGTTGCTGTTCATTTCAGGGCATGCTCATGAATATGTGCCATCTGGCCGAATGAAAGATGTGAGCGTACTGGCCAAGCCCTTCACACTCGAGGCACTGAACGAAGCCCTCGATGCTCTGGGGTCCAGAGACCTCATCGGGGAGAGTTGACCCCTCGAACCTGAGGTCGAGATCATATGTAGGCTCATGTGGTTTGGTTGAGGGAGGCCTGATAAGTACAACAGGCTGAATAAAATAAACTCAAATATCCCGGATGGTTGCCGTGCTTTCTCGCCTCATGGCTCAATGGCGCTTCGAAAGCTGGCCCGGGGGTTGCTAAACTCTGTGTCCGCGGGATGAGCCCGCTCATACGCATAGGAGAAATGACATGCGCAACGTACTCAACCGGCTCCGTCACGAGGAAGATGCTGCCACTGCTGTGGAGTACGCCATCATCTCTGCCATCGTCGGTGTGGCCCTCATCGGGGTGCTCATCGCGTTCCGGCAGAGCATCGCCGACATGCTGGGTCGCGCTTCGGACGCCATCAACCGCTCCTGATCAAGGCGTTTGCCGCCCTTGGCTGCTGGCCCTGCGGGGCTCACAGGTGATCTGATCTTTGGCCCCCTGCTCGGGGTGGCCCTGATCACTGCTGCCATTTGGGACGTCACGCGTCGAAAGGTGCCCAACACCCTCAACCTGGGGGTGTGGTGTCTCGGCGTCGTGTACCAGCTGGTGCGCTGGGGCTTCGAAGGGCTGCTCGATGGTGCTCTGGGCACCGCTCTGGGCTTTGCCCTGGTGATCATTCCCTTTGCCCTCAGACTGCACCGTGGCGGTGATGCCAAGCTGATCATGGCCCTGGGCATGTGGCTCGGACCACTCGGCATTTTCTGGACCTATCTCTGGGGGATCGCCGTGGGTGGCCTCGTGGCGGTGGTCTTGCTGATGGTCTCAGGGCCTGAGTTGAGAGCGCGGGTGATGCGCCACCTGGGTCTCTCGGCCAAGACGCTCACTTTGCCCCATGTGGAGCCTGAACGAGATGCGAGACAACATGTGCCCATGGCCCTCGCCTTCGCCGCGGGCGCGGTTCTGGCGATCATCGTCTAAGCCCGGTGTGACGCCATCGAACACCCGTCGGCGCCCTCGAGGGGCCATCACTGTCGAGTTCGTGCTGTCACTGCTCGTCCTCATGTTCATCTTGATCGGCGGGCTCACCTTCGCCCACGCCATGTTGGTGCGTTACCAGCTGAGCAACGCCGCTTTCTCTGCCGCCCGTGCCTGCGCTGCCGCAGGTCAGGCCAACGATGCCTGTGTGCGGGCGTCGGTGGAGGCCACGCTCGGTCGGTACGCCGAGTTCTGTGATCCGCTCAATCCGCAGCTAGCCCTCCGAGAGCTCGGCGGCGGCATCAACGGCCTCGAGGTCGTGGTGGAGTGCGGGTACACCCGGTTCCCCGGCGCCGAGCTGCTCCGGCGAGATGCCGCCGTGGCCGGTGTGGGCGATCCCGGTGCCCTGGTCTTGCGCGGGCGCTCGGTCATACCTGTGGAGTGAGTCATCGCGATTCAAGGTCAAGGCCATGAATTGAAGGTGGTTCTTCGACCCGTACCATGATTGAATCGGAGCGCCGGATTCGAGGGGTTCACGCTCGTCGAGAGCGCCCGAATCGGGTTCTGACGTGTAGCGAGGTACGTGCATGAGCGCGCGAAAAGGTGGGCGAGCATCGAAAGCAGGAGCCCTCGGGTTCACCCTGCTGGCGCTGATCCTCACCATATTGACCATGATTCTGGGCTCGAGGTTTCTCTCAAGCACCCAATATGCAAACGAGCCTGTGATCGAGGTGGTGGTGGCGGCGAAGAACCTGCCCGCCTCCGTGGCCATCATGGAAGACCACATCACAGTGGTGAAGTGGCCCAAGTCCACGGTGCCCGAAGGGGCCTTCACCAAAGTGGCCGACTTCCTGGGCCCCGAGCCTCGGGTCCCGGTGAGCACCATCTTCGCCGGTGAGCCCGTGCTCCCTGCCCGCCTGGCTTCGTCGAAGTCCGGTACAGGCATGGCTTCGCTGGTGCCCCAGACCATGCGTGGGTTCCCGGTGCCCGTCGACTCCTGGATCGCCGACGCGCGGCTGGTGTACCCCGGCGCCTACGTCGACGTGCTCGCCACCCTGCGCGACGCCCTGACCCGAAAGCCTACGACCAAGCTGGTGCTGCAGAACGTGCGCGTGCTCGCTGTCGACGGGTTCCTCGATCCGGCGCTGAGAGACGAAGAGAAGAAGCGGGACGGCAACAAGGCCGTGGTCACCCTGCTGGTGACGCCGGAGCAGGCGGAGACCCTCGCGTTGTCCTCCCGTGAGGGCAAGGTCGACCTGATGCTGCGCAACGCCAACGACGACTCCATGGTGGATACGCTGGGCATCGATCCGAACGAGCTGCTCGGGGTGCCCGACGAAGAAGAAGAGCAGGTGGCCACGGCCCCGCCGGCGGCCAGCGATCCGCCGCCTCGCCGGCGTCGTCGACGTCGTCGTGGCAGTCGGGTGCGCAACGTGCCCACCAGCCCCGGAGAGGCCGAAGCCATCCGCCGTGGCGCCCAACCCCCCCGTGGCGGCGGCAACAGCCGCGTCAAGACCGTCGAGCTTGGAGCCCCTTGATGAGGATGTCTTTCGGCATGATCACCCTTCGCCAGATCGTGCCTGCTGTGATCGCTTGCGGTGCCTGTCTGGGCCTCACCCTCGGCACCGCCTTGGGGCAGATGCCCGCCGCTGAAGAGCGTATGGATCGCGACATCGTCGAGGTGGCCCTCGGCGGCTCGACTGTGCTCCGCGTCACGGGACAGGTCTCGAAGGCCACGCTCACTGATCCGCAGGTGGCCGATGTGTCCTCTGTGGGCGGCAAGCTGCTGGTCATCGGTCGCAAGGTCGGTGAGACCAACCTCATCATGATCGGGCAGAACCGCCGCACCAGCACTTTGCTGGTGAAGGTCACCCTGCCGGCCCGGGCGATCCAGAGCGAGATGTCGCGCATGTTCCCCGGCGAGGACATCGATGTTCGCGCCGTGGGTGGCTCGCTGGTGCTCCTGGGCACCGTGAGCGGCAGCCCGGTTGTCACCCAGGCAGAAGAGGTGGCCTTGGGCTACCTGCGCAGCCCCTCCATCGCTGGCCTCGGTGTGCGCCCGCATGTGATCAACCTGCTCAAGGTGCGTGGTCGCCAGCAGGTGCTGCTCGAGGTGAAGTTCGCCGAGGTGAGCCGCCGCTCTCTCCGCGAGGTGGGGGCCAACCTGATCGCCGCCCGTGACAACGGCCGCGTGGCGGGCGCCTTCGGCCGCCAGGCCACCTTCGAGTCCGACTTCAGCAGAAACCGCCAGATCAGCGGCGCACCGACCCCTCTCAACGGCGGGGTCACCGGCGCCACTGCGGGCACGATCACCACCCCCTTCCCGGCGAGCGTGAACCCCAACGCCCCTGGCGGCGCCACCCCGCCGTATCAGGGCTTCCTGACCCCCACGGGGGGCACCATTGGCGCCCTGTTCCTCGGCAGCCCTGATGGCGTGTTCCCCTTCGCCGCCACCCTCAACGTGCTGGCGAGTCGCAGCTTGTCCCGTACGCTGGCCGAGCCGACGCTCATCGCCCTGAGCGGCCAGCCTGCGTCGTTCCTCGCCGGTGGTGAGGTGCCCTTCGTCACCGCCTCGTTCCAGGGGTCCAACGTCGACTTCAAGCCCTTCGGCATCGAGCTGCAGTTCACCCCCACGGTGCTCGACGATCAGACGATCCAGCTCAAGGCCCATGCCTCGGTGAGCGCGCCGGATCCTACGGTGTCGGTGGTGCTCAACAACCAGGCCACTCAGGGGTTCAGGCGTCGCGAGGCCCAGACGGTGATCCGTCTGCGTGATGGCCAGAGCTTCGCCATCGCTGGCCTGCTCAGCGACGAGATGGAGAACCTCATCGAGAAGGTGCCCGGCCTCGGCGACATTCCGATCCTGGGCATCTTGTTCAGCTCCAAGAGCTTCAGCCGTCGCGAGACCGAGCTGATGGTGGTGGTCACCGCCCGCCTCGTGGAGCCCCTCGACGAAGAAGAGGTGCCCCCGCTGCCCGGTGAGCGCCGTTTTGTCGATCCCACCGATCTCGAGCTGTTCCTGCTCAACCTCGAGCCCACCGTCGATCTCGACGAGGGCACGCGGGTTCGGGCGCGGCCTCGGGTCCGTCGCCGACCCTCGGGTCATGTCGGGTTCTGGCGGTGAAGAAACCTCCCTTCATTCGGGCCTCCTCTCGAGGGGGCTTCGTGGATCCACGCGAATCCACGATGATCACCCGGCTGGACGATCCTGCGCTCCACGAGAAGCGCCGGCAGGTGCCCCCTGCACCCCCGGCACCTGATCCCGAGCAGCCTCCACCGGGTCACGGCACCGACGTGGTGCAGCTCGACGGCATCGACGAGATCCACACCTCTGCCGATCAGTTCCCAGATGGGGCCATCGCCGGTGTGCCCGATGCCGAGGCCCCAGCGCCGATCCGATCAGCGTCGAAGATGCTGGCCTTCTTCGCCCCCAAGGGTGGGGTCGGGGCCACCACCCTGGCGGTGAACGTCGGCGGCACGTTGGCCCGTATGAAGCGCACCGCCGCCATCGTCGACATGGATCTTCAGCTCGGCTCGGTGCCCATCACCCTCAATGTGAACCTCGAGCGCAGCATCGCCGAGCTGATGACCGAGGCGGAGCACAGCAGGGGCGGGCAGTTCACTTCGGCCCTCGATCGACACAGCAGCGGCCTGCTCGTGGCCAGCCAGGGTGATCGCATCGAAGAGCTCGGGCAGATCACCAGCGATCGGCTGCCGCTGTTCTATGAGTCCATGAACGCCACGGTGCGGACCGTGATGGTCGACGGGCTACGAGACTTCAGTGATCACGCCGTCGCGGTCATGGATATGGCCCACAGCGTGGTGATGGTGCTCACCCAGGACGTACCCGCCGTACGGGCGGCAGCGCGGGCTTTGCGGGTGTTCAAGCGCCTCGGTTATCCACGAGATCGCATCAAACTGGTTCTGAATCGGTATCATAAGAAAGCGCCTATCCCGGTAGAGGCCATCGAGAACGCCCTCGCCCGACCCATCGACGCCAAGGTGGTCAATGACTTCCCCCTGGTGGAGATGGCGGTGAACGAGGGCATGTTGCTCTCAGATCTCAAGCCCGGGGCGCGCATCGCCGGTGACATCGAGCGGCTCACCCACATCTTGATGGGGATGCCTGTGCAAGAGTCCGCCGGCGGCGGTTTCTTTGCCCGGCTCTTCAGAAAGGGGTGATCGATGTCCAACATGCGCATCGTCGACCGGCTCACCACCAACCAGGAGTCTGCAGGCCCTCGGACCACCGCGGGCCGTAATCTCGACGAGATCCGAGGGCGGCTGCATCAACAGGTCATCGATCGCCTCGATCTGACCGCCGTGGCCAACCTGCCCCGAGAGCAGCTCCGTGGTCGCCTGCGCGATCTCGTCGAGCGGCTGGTGCAGTCCGAAGGGCTCAACCTGTCGAGCACCGAGCGCGAGGCGGTCATCGTCGGCATCCTCGACGAGATCACCGGCCTCGGCCCCCTCGAGCCTCTGCTCGCTGATCCGAACGTCAGCGACATCCTGGTGAACGGCCCCGACACCATCTATGTCGAGCGTGGCGGCCGCCTGGAGCAGGTGGAGACCCGTTTTCGGGACAACGCCCACCTCGCCAACACCATCAGCCGCATCGTCGGTCAGGTGGGCCGTCGCATCGACGAGTCCTCCCCCATGGTGGACGCCCGTCTCGCCGACGGCAGCCGCGTGAACGCCATCATCCCGCCCCTGGCCCTCGACGGTCCGGCGCTGTCGATCCGGCGTTTCGGGGCCAACCCGCTCACCCACCGCGATCTGGTGAACTTCCGGGCGCTGACTCCGGAGATGATGAACTACCTGAAGGCGGCAGTCCGCTCGAAGTGCAACATCCTGATCAGCGGTGGTACCGGTGCCGGTAAGACCACGTTGCTCAACGCTTTGAGCAACTTCGTGCCTGCCAGCGAGCGCATCATCACCTTGGAAGACTCTGCAGAGCTGCGCATCCAACAGGCCCACGTGGTGCGCCTCGAGTCCCGACCCCCGAACATCGAGGGCCGCGGCCAGGTCACCATCGGTGATCTCATGAAGAACGCCTTGCGGATGCGTCCTGATCGCATCGTCGTCGGTGAGGTCCGTGGGGGCGAGGCCCTCGACATGTTGCAGGCCATGAACACCGGCCACGAAGGCTCCATGGGCACCCTGCACGCCAACAACCCTTCTGATGCCCTGCAGCGCCTCATGACCATGATCACCATGAGCGGTGTGAAGCTGGGCCCCGAGGCGCTGACGCAGATCATCGGCCGCAGCCTGCACGTGATCGTACAGGCGAGCCGTCTGCCCGATGGTCAGCGCAAGATCACCAGCATCACCGAGATCCTCGGGTTTCAGGGTGAAGAGGTGCAGACCAACGAGGTGTTCATCTTCGCCCAGACGGGGGTGGACGAGAAGGGCACCATCTACGGTGAGCATCAGTACGTGGCCGAGAGCCAGATGCTCGAGCGGTTCTACCGGGCGGGGGCGTTGAAGCGTCCATGAACGTTCTGGTGATCATGGCGGGCCTGACTCTGTTCTGCTTGCTGCAGGCGGGATACTGGCTCGTGGTCTGGCGACGGGGCAGCCGTCGTGTCGCCATCGCCGAGCGCCTCGGCACCCTGCAAACAGAAGATGACGGCGATCAGAGCGGGCTGTTGCGTACAGGCGTCGACGACGACACCTTCTTCGATCAGCTCTCGTTCAGCAAAGGCCTCAAAGAGTCTCTGGAGCAGGCCGGCGAAGATGTGAGCCTCACAGCTTTCTTCAGCCGTTGCATGGCCTTCATGCTCGGCGGCTTCGCCTTCTTCGCGCTCGTCACCGCCAATGTGGCTGCGTCGTTCTTCATGGGGCTCGCCTTCGGTTTTGTGCCCTACCTGTTGCTCATGCGGAAGCGCCGTCTGCGCATCGGACGCATCGAGGAGCAGCTGCCCGAGGCCCTGGAGATGATGACCATCTCCCTGCGGGCCGGGCACTCCCTGGCTCAGACCATCCGCCTCACCGCAGACGAGCTGCAGCCACCTCTCCAGGAAGAGTTCCGCCGAGTAGCTGAAGAGCAGGCCCTGGGTCGTGGCATCGACGAGGCCCTCGTGGCCATGAGCAAGCGCCTGCAAGAGGCCCGCACCATGCGCACCTTCGTGGTCTCGGTCATGGTGCTGCGACAGACCGGTGGTAACCTGATCGAGGTGCTTGAGAGCATCATCGACACCATGCGTCAGCAAGGGCAGTACGCCCGCAAGCTCAACGCCATGACCGCCGAGGGTCGCTCGAGCGCCCGCACTCTGGCCTTGCTGCCTCCGGGCTTCGCCACCATGGCCTACCTCGCCGGCCCCGATTACATCGGCAACCTGATCAACGACAGCCTGGGCCGTACGATGCTCATCATCGCCGTGGCCCTCTGGATTCTGGGCGTGACCTGGGTCCGGCGCCTCGTGAAGCCTCGGACGTAAGCATGACCGAGAAGGAAACTCTGATCATCGCCGCACTCGCTTCTGCTGTGGGCGCCCTGCTCATGGTGGTGCTCGCCGTACGGGCGTTCCTCGCCAAGCGGGCCATGCGGGTGGAGGATCCACCGGACGACACCGTCGATCAGATGGGGCAGCCCGTGCGGTTCGCCTTCCTGGCGCGGCTGGTGAGGCCACAGACCAACGACGAGCTCTCTGATCTACGACAGATGTTGGCCCAGGCGGGCATGCGCAACCAGGAGGCCGTCGACCTCTATGGTGTGGCCCGGGTGATGAGCTTTTTGTTCGGCCTCGCCCTCTTCGCCCTCGTGGGCTGGGCTACGGCCTTCGATCCGTTCTCGCTCATCTTCGGCAGCATGAGCATGGGCCTCGGGTACTACGGCCCGGTGTTGTGGCTGCGGGGCCGAACCGCCGCCCGACAAGAGGCCATCTCCGAGCAGCTGCCCCCCACCCTCGACTTGCTGGTCACGTGCATGGAGGCGGGCCTTGGCCTCGAGCAGGCCCTCACCCGCGTGGCCAACGAGATCGGGTTCAGCGATCCCGAGATGGCCGACGAGCTGTCCGTGGTGGTGGCCGAGCTGAAAGCTGGCTTGAGCGTCGGCGAGGCGTTCCGCAAGCTCGCAGAGCGCGTCACCGCCGATGAGGTGCGCAACCTCTCAGGTGTGATCATCCAGTCGGCGAGCCTTGGCGCGTCTCTGGGCCGCACGTTGCGCGAGTACGCGGCCAGCGCCCGTCGTCGCCGTATGCTGGCCCTGGAAGAGCTGGCCGGTAAGGTCACCGCCCGCCTCACCCTGCCTCTGACCATGTGCCTGCTGCCCTCGGCGGTCATCGCCATGTTGGGCCCTGCGGTGGTCATCGTCTTCAACACCTTGTTCGAGTGAGCGTTACAGTGTTGTCCGGTGGTCGCCCTTGGGGTCTGATCTTCCCCCTGGTGGGGGCCTTGCTGATGGGGTGTGGTGGCCCCAGGGCGAAGCCGACGAAGCCCACCAAGCCCGAGGAAGAGATCGACGTCGACCTGTCGGTGGCCCTCGCCGAGACCATGGTGACGCATCAAGCCCATGCCAGCGCGGTGCCGCTGCTGCGCAAGGCCCTCGAGCGATCACCCAAGGAGCCTCGGCTGCACTATCTGATGGGTCTGGTGATGCGAGATCGCGGCGTCTACACCCAGGCGGAGGCCTCTCTCAAGCTGGCCATCGAGCTGCGGCCTGAGATGCACCCCGTCTACAGTGATCTCGGGGTGTTGTACGATCTCAAAGGGGAGCATGACGCCGCCCTCGAGGTCCACGAGAAGGCGGTGAAGATGGCCCCCGAGGTGCCTCGGTACCGCAACAACCTGGGCTTCTCCCACTATCTCGCTGGCCGTTACGACAAGGCCGTCGACGCGTATGAGCAGGCGATTCGCTGTGCGCCCACCGAGGCCCTGGTCTATAACAATTATGGTTTCGCTCTTGCGGCGCTCGGCCGAGATAAAGAGGCCATGCGCATGTTCCGCCAGGCAGGCGACGAAGCGGCGGCGCTGAACAACATGGCGCTGGCCCGTGAGTTGCAGGGTGATCGGGCCCAGGCCCGTCGCATGTATCAAGAGGCTCTGGCCATCGAGCCAAAGTCCAAGAAGATCTTCGACAACCTCAAGGCGCTGGAGCAGGCGATGAAGTCTGAGCCAAAAGAGGCGCCCCAGAAAACAGAGGACCCGTGAGTCATTCACTCATCCGATCTGCTCTCGTTGCGCTCGCCCTCGTCACCTTTGTGGGGTGCGGAGGCCGCCGGAGCATCGAAGAAGACTCTGGCGTGGCCTGGCGGGCGGTGATGGATGCTCAAAAGTCCGCCCGCCCCTCTCAGAAGCTGGCCTTCATCGACGCCGACGAAGCCAAGATCATCATGGACAACCACCGCACCACCTTTTCTAGAGGGGGCGGCGGCCGATCCAGTGGTGGAGACAGCCTCCTGAGCGGAGGCGGTGGTGGTGGTGGCCTGCTCAACCCCGTGAGCGTGCTCGGAGCCATCACCGGTGGCATCGAGCCCACGTACGATCCGGTGGCTTCAGATCGCTGATCTGAGCTGCCCCTGAGGAGATCTCATGGCGACGCATCACCCTGCCCACACACGCACTCGCCGGGGCGCACAGAAGGGGGCCATGAGCATCACGGTGGTGCAGGCCTGTTTGATCCTGGCCGCCATGAGCATCGCCGCCATCGCCGTGGGCCGGGTGGCCCTTCAGAGCATGGAGCTCGACAACGGCTCCGACGCTGTGGCCCTCACCTGCCTGCAAATCGCCAAGCTTCAAGGCCTCAACGCCCTCGACAACGGGAATCACACCGCTGTGGCCAATGTGGCCCAGGCCAACAGCCGCAGCGGCACGGTGATCAACCCCAACTGCGATCGTCTCGTGCGTACTGATGATGGTCGTCTGGCCATCGGCAGTTCCGCCGCGGGCAACTACGTGGTCGATCAAGAGCTGGTGAAGAACAACGGCCAGGCTGTGCAGGGTGATCTCAACGCCGCTGCGGTGGGCTCGATTTATCAATACGAGGTGGGCAACTTCGAGCTGCCGGAGCCCGAGCTGATCTTGGTGTTGGATTACTCAGGCTCGATGGCGCAGAACTTCGGTGGTCAGCGCCGCATTGACGCGCTGCGCTTCGCGGTGAACGAGATGCTCGACGTGGGCTCGGACATCATCGCCTTTGGTCTGGTGATGTTCGACGCCGCGGTGAGCCGGGCCATCGAGCCCGAGTTCGATCCTGACCAGGACATCATCCGGAGCACGCTGGATTCTCGAGATGCTGGGGGTCGGACGAACTATGCAGACCCACTGTCGGTGGCCATCGACATGTTGCCGCGGAACAACGACAACACGCCGGGGTACATCCTCTTCGTCGGTGACGGCCAGCCCATCGTCCCCAACGCTGGTGAGGCCCGGACCCGCGCCATTCAGCAAGCGCGCCGTGCCTGGGATGCGGGCTACACCATCTTCACCCTCAATGTCGGTGGGCAGGGGCAGCATCGAGATCTGCTCTTCGGCATGGCCGGTGATCAGAATCTGAACCCCAACCCCAACTATTACTTCGAGGCTGACAACCTCGCCCAGCTCCGGGCGGCCTTCGGGGCCATCGAGGAGAGCCTGCTCTGCAAGGTGGGCCCCATCGAGCCGCGACCCCCGACCTGTGACGGCATTCACGTCTTCATCCGCGAGGGCGACATCGAGCTCAAGCTCGAGCAGGTGCCCAACGCTGGTGATCGCGACGTGGCCGATGCACGTGTCTTCGAACTCATCTGTGATCCGGCGGGCAACGAGCCGGTGCAGATCCGCATGAATCGCCGCACCTGCAACCAGCTGGTCGATGAAGGCGGCAACCTCGTGGTGCGCTATGGCAAGGCGCGCCTCATCGCCGAGATGCCTGATCCTTGAGCTTCGAGCGCTCTGATCACGTCTGGCCGATCCGTATCACTCGGCCGATCCTCTGGGGCCAGATGGATGCCCTGGGCCATCTGAACAACACCGCGTTCTTCGTTTACTTCGAAGAGAGCCGCATCGAGCTGTTCGACCGCTTGTCGATGCGGGCGACCAAGGCGGCTTCTCACATCGGGCCGATCCTGGCGTCGACGGACGCGCAGTTCCTCGCGGCGGTGGTGCACCCGGATACGCTCACCTGTGAGACCCGTGTGCGCAGCATCGGCAACACGAGCTTCGTGCTGGATCACCGCATTCACAGCCTGGTGCAAGGGGCTACGGTGGCTGTGGGGAAGTCGGCGGTGGTGCTCTACGATTATCAGAATCACCGGAAGGTGCCGCTGGATGTGGATTTGCGGCGGGGGTTGCAGCGGATGATCGGGGGAGATGAAGGGGATACCCGGGTCGACTGAGTTGGCAGCTCTCGCTTCGCTCGCAGATCAGTTTTCGGGCACGGGCACGGACTCTCTATCAATTCGCAACCCCCCTTTTGAGGGTAGGTTTTGTGGTGTAGCGGAGGAC
>JBKAGE010000058.1:0-61084 GCA_046290225.1 Bradymonadia bacterium
TTCGCTCGTTTCGTGTTGCTCATGCCTTCAAATTACCCGGGACACCCAGGGGTTTTCCAGGCCCCAAATGTGTCCAACGCCTGGGGGGATACGCATCAAAGCCATCACTGAGAAGGGCTCATCTGCTTCAAAGCCAAGGGTTTCACCAAGAACCACTTGCTCCCCAGAGGCGTCAAAGCTCAAAGCAGGACCGGTAAAGCCGTCGGCGGTCCAGGTTGCACCATCAATTTGGCCTTCAGTGGCGCCCAGGGCATCTGAGGTCAGGATCCCTCCACCCTCGAAGAAGCCCCAGTGGGCATATGAGTTGACTGGGGGCTCCATCAAGACTCGACTCCGCTGATACATCAGCAGAGATTCCTCAGCTGTCATGACCCGATCTACGATGAGCACATCATCCAGTCGCCCATTGAAGCCATCCATGCCGTCATTACGTGCGCCCAAGTTTGCATTGGCCATGCCGATGATCGAGCCGTCGAGTGAGTCATACCGCACGCTGGTAGAGATGGGGCTGCCATCTACGTACATTTGCACCCCAGCAGCCACGCCACTGCCATCATAGGTCACGACGGCATGATGCCAGGTTCCAGGGGCAATGAAGGGATCAGCAGAGGTGACCTGAATCAGCCTCTTTTGGGTGCCAGACCCCCATCCATTGCGCGCGGTAAAGCGCAGAAGGTTGAGGGTGTCGAATTCAATGGCCCAACCCTTCTGGTGCCCAGTCGACTCCATACGTGAAGCGAGAATCTGGTAACCATAGGCATTTCGCTTGAACCACAAAGCAATAGAGAATGATTGGTCATGCTCAAAGGCAAAAGCGTCTCCAAGCCCAATGTAATCGCCACTGCCTCCAAAATGAGCAACACGGCCCCGATAACGATCTATGATTGATTGGGCGCCTTGGTTGGTGCCATCAAAACCATTCTGAGTGACGTCAGAGAAGGTCTCTTGCTCACCACTCAGAGGCCAGTACGCCAAGATATCCTCGTTGTAGGCCTCATCCCCAGCACAAATGCCATCGCCGTCTTGATCGTCTGTGAAGTCGAGTGGGCAGATGTCACAAAGATCACCTTGTCCATCACAGTCGACATCTTGCTGATTGGCGTTTTCGGTGCCAATGCAGTTGTCGCATACATCACCAACACCATCACCATCACTGTCCAGCTGGTCTGCGTTGGGGATCTCTCGACAGTTGTCTTGCGTATCCAGCACCCCGTCAAAGTCGGTGTCCGTACCTGCTGCGCATACATCACCTACACCATCACCCTCACTGTCTTGTTGCAGAGGGTTTGCAATGAAGGGGCAATTGTCGCAGAAATCGCCGAAACCATCCCCGTCTGTGTCTGCCTGGAAGCTGTTGAACACGTCAGGGCAGTTGTCGACATCATCAGTGATCCGATCATCATCAGAATCCACTGTAGGGTCACACACGTCACCCAGACGATCCCCGTCAACATCGGATTGATCAGCGTTGGCAACAGTGGGGCAGTTGTCGCAGATGTTGCCAACACCATCACCATCATCGTCTTTTTGCGCTGCGTTTGGCAGGTTTGGGCAGTTGTCAGAAGCTGCTGGAACGCCGTCACCATCATCACCAGGGTGAGGATCGCATGCGTCACCCAGCCCATCCATATCCTGGTCCGTCTGGGCAGCATTTGCCAAGGCTGGGCAGGTGTCACAGGCATCACCGATGCCGTCTGCGTCCTGATCTACCTGAAGAGGGTCCCAGTGGTTGGGGCAGAGGTCTACAAGATCACGAACGCCATCTCTGTCCCTGTCATCTGCAGCATCACATGGATCTCCACGACCATCTTGAACTGTATCTATTTGTAATGTGTTGTGATGCTGTGGACAGTTGTCCCACTGGTTTGGAATGCCGTCACCATCGGTGTCTGACATACCACATACAACTGTTGGTGAACCTATTCCCTGTGATTGGGCATGACTTGTAAACATGCACAACACGGCCGACAGAAAAAATAATATTTGCTTTCTAGGCATTGTCACACTCCACCCCATAAGCCTACGCCAACAAAATTTTTAGATGGGTGATGGGAAGGTTTCCTACTGCAAGACCCGCCACCCCGCACAGCGGAAGATTATCAGGCTGAAGTAGAGAATCAATTCTTTTTGGGGGGGGGGCTGAACTTTTGGTCAGTTTTTGGGCTTATCTGCCTGAAGTATATGGTTAAAATGTGGACAGGTGAAAAAGTCGGTTGCTTGATTTTCAGCGAGTAAATTCGAAATGCCCTTCAGCCTTCCAAGCGAAGTGATGGAAGCGACTGCCTTGAATATGGTGAAGTGGAGAGTGACCCAAAACGAGCACTCATGTGCATCGACCATGACCACCAAATCAACACCACAGTCTCTGGGCCGGCCCATTCTGACTGTGACTTGGCTTGTAGATGCGCCATGCTCTTGAAGGTACGAGCTGGTGCTGTACCTGTGTGCTCATTGGGGCCAAGCGGGCTACGGTGATCGGGTTGGAGTCGGGGACGAGCCGAGAGCAAAAAACCGGGACCCAAATCGGAACCCGTGCCATGGTGGCCCCTGCTGCCCATGAGCACGGAAACAAAAAAGCCCCCGGATTCCGGAGGCTTTTCGTAGAGCGGGAAACGGGACTCGAACCCGCGACTTTCAGCTTGGGAAGCTGACACTCTACCAACTGAGTTATTCCCGCTCATGGGCTCAGCGAAGGCAGGTTCTACTGCCCATCCGCCCAGCTGTCAAGCCCAAACACGCCCTTCACGCCCGCACGCTCACGGGCACACGAACGACCCCACCAGCACCTTCACGTCTGTGTTGCGATCGTTGAGATCCATCGAGCCCTCGTACCAGGACAGCAGGATGCGTTGACCATCGAACGCCAGCACCTGCCCGCCCGCGCGGCGCTCCGGCGGCGTCAGCACGAACGGATCCTCCAGCAGCGCCCCACCTGCATCCAGGCGGGCCGCGTACAGGCGTTGCCCGCGCTCGCGGAAGTCTTGCCAGACCACCAGGAACCCGTCGCCCACCCGCAGCAGCTTCGGTGCCCGGGCGTTCCCTGGGCTCAGCGACACCTCCACGCCATCCATCAGCGGTGCGCCAGCGACATCCAGCAATGTGAAGAACACCGAATCCGGCATACCCTCGCGGCGGGCCGTCCAGGCGATCCCATACCCGTCAGGCGTCGTCACCAGCGACGGATCAGAGCCCGAGCCCAGGCGCTGCACCACCCCCAGGGGATCCCCGTTCACCGCGAAGCGGCCCACCAGGAGCGTCGAGACAAAGGGATCATCCGGGGCGTCCACCCCATCACCCCAGGCGATGAGAAGCTCCCCGTTGCGCTCCACCAGCGTCGGCTGGCGGGCGAAACCCGGCAGATTCGTCAGCGGCACCACCGGCGTCAGCGTGCCCGCCTCGTCGAAGGAGGCCAGCTGCACCTCGTCGTCTCGGGAGAAGACCATCGTCACCCCTGCCGACGTGGGCACCATACGAGGGAAGCTCGCGCTGCGCAGGTTGTCCATGGCGATGGGATCACCCTCGACCCGGCCCAGAGACGACACCCACGACAGTGTGTATCGGCTCGCCTGCACCGCCAGCACCGCGAAGCGGTTGTCCACCAGCGCGATCGACGAGAGCAGGCGATCCACCACCGAGATGGGCTCGCCCTGGGGCAGGCCCGTCGGTGAGAGCAGGCGCAGCCAGGAGGTGCCTTCCGGACCGACGTTGTCTTTCCAGCCCAGGGCGAAGCCTGTGGGCGTCACCACCACCTCGGGCAGCCAGGCGGGGCCGGCGCTCACCGTGACGGGGCCCGTCACGAAGCGATCTTCTACAGGGCACCGATCAGGGCAGACGTCGTCCACTGGTTGCGGCGCGTCACAGTCTGCCCAACGCCCCATGCCGTTGCAGCTCTCCTCTCCGGCGCCGCAGGGGCTCATACAGGCACGTGTAGCACCGGGCTCACATGACTCGCAGCCCTCATCCACCATGCCATCGCAGTCCTCGTCACCGGCGGCGGCGCAGTCTTCCTCCACCGGCTCTGGAGCGTTACAGCCCGTCCAGGTGCCATCGGTGCACTGCTCCTCGCCGGCGCCGCACAGCGTCTCACAGATACGGCTGTCGCCCTCGTCACAACCGATGCAGCCCTCGTCCGTCATGCCGTCGCAGTCATCGTCCTGCTCATCGCCACAGCGCTCGGCAGGGGCTGGCTGTGGGGCTGAGCAGGTCAGCCACGCGCCCTGCACGCAGCGAATCTCTCCGGCGCCGCAGGCCGTCTCACAGGGCTCCGAGGCGCCCTCGGCGCATTCGTTGTCGAAGCAGGCGCCGTCGACACAACGACCCTCACAGTCATCATCGCCCTGACATTCGAAAACGCGCCCTGGGCGGCACTCGCCTTCTACACAAAGCAAGTCAGGACCACAGGCCGTCTCTGGATCCCCCGCACAGGGGCGGGGCAGGCACTGGCCGTCGTCACAGAGCTGGTGCGCTGCACAGGCTGGCTCACAGGGGGCATCCTCGCGGCCGGCGCAGCTCAGAAGACAGAGCGAGGCAAGGCTGAGCGAGACGAGACTGAGAAGTGTTCCGGTACGCATGTGGGCATCATACGCGTCGAGTGCGGCAGTACACCATCAAGAGAAAGAGCCAGGAGGCATGGCCGGCACCGCTGGGCTGAGTACAGCCGCCTCCAGAAGTGGGCGCAGCATCAACATCAGCGCCAGCGTCAGTCATCAGGCCTGCGTCCTGAATCGAGCCTGCATCGGGTAAGACACCCATGTCAGGTTGCGTCAGCGCAGCGCAGCGACGCGACGTCCATGAGTCCTCAGGGCACGTCACGGGCACGGCCAAGGTGGCGTAGTCGCCTTGAGGTGCCCAGCTCGAGCCTGACTGGGTGCGAGCCACTTGCCAGTCGGCGCCGCTGCAGCCCCAGAAGCCCGATGTACCCGCCACCAGACAGTAGAGCAGGGTTGGGCTTTCCAGTGTGCTCCAGGTCTCTCCTGCATCCTCAGAGCGCCTCAGGCCCGAAAAGGCGGTGCTCACCAGCAGAGCACCGTCTGCGGAGATCGCCAGCGCCGTGGGGCGATCGTCGAGGATGGTCAGGGTGCCCGTCCATGTGGCCCCGCCGTCATCAGATCGAAGCACGTAGCCGTCGGGGAAACGCTCCAACAAGGCGAAGACGCGATCCGGGTTGGCGGGATCGACCGCAGCCACCACCAACGCGCTCTGAGGGACGCCCCAGAAGGGGCCCAGCAGAGGCTGAGTGGTCCAGGTCATCCCGCCGTCAGCGCTCGTCATCACCCCATCGGCTGACGACACATAGATGCGGTCAGGCGCGCTCGGCGATCGGGCCAGCCCGGTCACGCGGCCGTTGATCGACAGACCGGCGGCTTGCCAGGTCTCACCGCCATCTGTCGTGCGGAACACATCGTTTGGTCGGCCCAGCGACGTGGTCACGGTGAGCACCTCGCCGGGTCGCTCCGGGTGAGGGGAGAGCACCCCGGGCTGGTGGCCGTCGAGCGGGCCCGAGGTGATCGACTCGATCTCGCAGCCGTCCGCAGACATCAGGCGCAGGCCACCCGTGGTGCTCACCAGCCATCGGCTGCCGTCTACCTCTGTGGGCGCGGCGCTCAAGGCGTCCACCACCAGGTTGGGATCATTTGGTGAGAGGGCCTCGGCACACACCCAGCGCCACTGATCCTCGTCGCTGACGAAGACACCCATGTGATCCGTGATCCAGGGCAACGACTCGGCGGCATAAGGGGAGAACGAGATGCTGGTGAGCTGAGGCTCGCTGCTGTGGGCCCAGGAGATCACGGGCGCGCTGGTGAGGGCCCAGGCGAGCAGAAGGGATACGCGCGCCCTCACGATCACGGGTTGCCGAAGGTGAAGACCAGGAAACTGCCTGGGAGCTGGTCCACAGGGAAGATGGCCTGCAGGTGGCCGTTCTCGAACACCGTGTAGGGCATGGGGAGCGTCTCACCGACCCCCTCGCCGCAGGTGATCTCTACCGAGGCGACGCCGGCATCATTGTCAACGTCGATGACATCGCCTGCGAGGGAGATCTCGATGGGCGCGTTGAAGCTCATGTCTCGGGTCGTGGTCAGCACCAGCACACCCTGCACGTCGAGGGCGATCTTGCCCTCGCTGTACTGGACCGCGCCGCCCATGGCGAAGAAGGAGTCGTCGGGCTCGGGATCGAGCTCGCCGGCGCCGATGTCGAAGCTGGGCAGGGCCAGCTCGGCCTGCACGAGGGGCATCAGGCCTTCCTGGAGCGCGCCGCCCATGGCCTCGGGGATCTCGCCGGCGGTCAAACGGCCGGGGGTGACCACCTCGCTGATCCGCCCGGCGCCGTCAGGGGCGCAGGCCCCAGCATCGTAATCGAACTCGTCGACATTGGGCGCTTCGGGATCCTGGTCGCAGCGGTTGTTGCTTGGAGGCGGGTAGACGTACAGGAAGTTGTAGCACATCTCATCTTCGGTCCAGGGGCCGAAGGTCACCATCTCGTCGCGGTCGTTCTCGAAGACACATCGAGTGGTGACGTGATCGCCGGCGTTGAGGGTCATGCCTGCGGCGTAGAAGAGTTGGGAGTCGAAATCCCAGCCGGTGAGGGTGATCAGGTCTTCTTCAGTGCCATCTGCGCGGATGATGGTGGACTCGAGGGCGTACCCGATTTCGTGCATGTGGGGCATGGTGGCCAGCACATGGGTCTCCTGCTCAATCTCGCACATGCCCTCGGCCTCGCCGCGGCTGTTGGCGGGGACCCGGAAGCCCTCGGGGCCCAGGGCGAGCATCCCGATCTCGAGGCCCTCTGGCGGGCCGTGATACACCCGCACACCGCTGATGTCGGCCACGTCGTCGTAGCCGGCGGTGTTGTTGTAGTGAATCTCCAACATGTACCGATGATCCGGGCCGGTGCGCAGGCCGCCCTCGGGGAACTGCAGGGCCTGCTGCCCCGGAGCCCAGGCGTAGAGGATGGTGTCGAGGTTGCCCTGACAGGGGATCTCCTCGCCGGTGGCGGGGCCGTTGGGCACTTCGTAGATCACCATGTGGTGCAGCACCCGAGCGTCGTCGATGATGGGCTCCATCCGGCGGATGAAGCGATCGGCCTCGGTGCCCCCGAAGCTGTAGCAACGGTAGAGATCGTCGGTGCTCTCGCCGATGGTGCCCTCGTCGGCGCGCCACTCCACCGCGGCGGTGCCCTCAGGGGCGGTGCCCGGGTCGGGGAAGGGGTCCCGGGAGACGTCGAAGCCGCCGGGGGTGGGGCCACCGGGGTTCTCACCGCTGTTCTCGCCGCAGGTGGCCCAGTCGAGCAGGGCGTTCTGCGCCATGGCGGGGATCATGGGCTGCCCCACGGGAGGCATGTCGCCCATGCGGATGCGGGCGACGAGCCGGTCCACGGGGCGGCTGCCGACGTCACCGGCGACGAGTGCGTCATAGTCGAGCAGGCCGTAAGGCGCGCCGAACTGGGGGGTCTCGCCATGGCAGTTGCCACAGTATGTGTCGACGGTGGCCTGATGGGTGCTGGCGAAGGCCTCGGCGGTGGGCACGCAGGTCTCCTCTGCGCCGCCTGCACCGCCCCCAGCTGCACCTGCGCCAGCTGCGCCGCCAGCGCCTGCCTCGGGGCCTGTGGTGGCGCCGCTGTCGTCATCGTCACATGCGGTGAGCGCGAGAGGGGTGAGCACCAGGGCCCAGAGGGCGGGGTGCAGAGCAGAGGTGTAGCGCATGGGGCTCCCTGTTCGTCGCATTGCGGGGTGGCGCAATGGTAACGACCGTGGCCGTCTGTTTCATCTACTCCGTCAGAGAAGCGTCAGGGTTCCATCGTGCGCCGTTGGAATCCTCACAGCACGATCGCCCGCTCGTGCTCCGTGATGTGTGTCCGCGGTGGAGGCAAAGTCGACACCCGGCCTGTGGGCTCGAAGCCCATGCGTGCATAGAGCGCGATCGCTGGCGCGTTGTGATCCCCCACTTCGAGGACCACCCGCTCGAAGCCCGCCGCACGGGCGCTCTCGATGGCCTGAGCCATCAGCGCGTCGCCAGCACCATGGCCGCGGGCCGAGGGTCGCACCCAGACGCCGAAGATCGCCCCTGCTCTTGGATCATCCCACGAGGAGGCCACCACTGTGATGCCCACATCGGCGCCGTCGAGCACTGCGATGAGCGTCGCCGTCGCTGTGCCGTGCCGGTCACGCCAGAATGACTCGGGCTGGTCGGCTTCTCGGGCCAGCGTAGAGCCGAAGGCGTCTGGATCGGCGGCGAGGGCGTCGAGGCGCAGTGCTTTGATGCGTTGCCAGTCGTCAGCAGTTGTGACGTGGACCGTACAGTGGGGCGCTTCAGCGGGGGTCGGGCTCATCGTCGGGATCATCCAGCCAGGTCAGGACCGTCATGCATTGATCGCGCAGGTAGGCCTCGAAGTCGGCCATCTGCGTGCGGTCCACCAGCAAGACATAGCGCAGGCCCGCGGGGTTCTCCACCAGGGCCGTGCGCAGGCCGAAGCGCTTGAGGCGGCCGTTCACTGAGGGGGTGGCGTAGAAGCCCCATGATTTACGGACCACATCGTACTCTGCCTCGCCGGCGTGGAACGTCACCTGCTCGTCAGGCTCGGGGTGCACATCGTGGGTGTGGGTCAGCTGGACGATCGCATCGCCTGCGCCCACCTGGAAGCGGCGGTCTCGGGGGATGATCTTCACAGAGGGCTCAGGCCGCCTGGCGTTTCTTCAGATTGTAGGCCCGGGTCAGCTCCGCCACTGTGTCCAGATCGGCACGATCCGTCTCCATGGGCAGCCGCTCCATCACCCAGCGGGTGCGGACGAGATCCTCGGGTGTGTCCACGGCGAGGCTTACGCCTTTGTAGCGCTCTGCAGGGCAGGAGACGTTGTGGATGCGGAAGCGCAACGGGTGCCGGTAGAAGTGGGCCGTCACGTGCTCTCGATCAGCGTCGGTGATGTTCGGATCGTCGAGGGCCCTAGCCAGGGCCGCGGTGCTGACGATCTCCACGCTTGCCCCTGCGGGGAAGCTGCGGGGCATCACGTTGGTGGTGACGTCGAGATCGAGGGCCTCGTGCAGTTTCAGCAAGGCGCTGGTGAGCTGGGCGTTGAAGAAGGGGCTGTCGCCGCACACCCGCACAAAGCGCTCGAAGCCGAAGGTGATGGCGCAGTCGAGGCAGCGCCGGGCCACGTCATCGGCGGAGCCGCGGAACACCGGGATGTCTTCTGAGCGGGCGAGGCAGGCGATGGGCTCGTCGATGCTGCGGGTCGATGTGGCCAGCACGATTTGGGGGGTGGCGCCACCCTCGACCTCGATGTGTTTGACCCGATCGAAGACGTGACCCAGCAGCGGCCTGGGCCCGATGGGGGCCAGGGCCTTGCCCGGCAGTCGACGAGAGTCGAGCCGGGCCAGGACGATCACTCCAGTGGTACTCGCTGAAGCATCGACCGTGTTGTCTTGCAGAGCAGCCTTGCCCTCGGCCATACGCCGATCAGCCTTTCTGAGCCTGCCTCCACCCCTCGATGTACCACTCGCAATAACGTCGGTAGCCCTGGCTCAAGGGCCACTGTGGCACGAAGCCCAGCTGGGCTCGGGCACGATCGATCGACAACGTGCCGCGCACCGGGCGGCTGTTGTCCCAGGGGTGCACTTCAATCTGTACCTCAGGGACGAGATCTTTCACCACCTCGGCCAGGGTTTTGATCGGCTGCGCCGCCCCGTAGGTCAAGTTGAAGATGCCGTGATCCTCAGGGCCGCGATGCAGCGCCAGGGCCCGAGTGATGCCGTCGGCGAGATCGGCCACGTAGGTGAAGTCGAGACGCCCCTCGCCGCCGCCGTCGAGGCGCAGGGCCTTGCCGAGCAGCGCGTTCTCGATGAACAGCTGGCTCACCCGGCGGCTGACGCAGCGCTCGCCGTAGAGGGCGCTGGGGCGGATGATGGTGGTGCCCAGGCCGTACTGATCGCCATAGGTCTGAAGCAACTTCTCGCCCATGAACTTGGCGTTTGCGTAGATGCCCCGAGGCCTCAGCGGAGAGTCCTCGTTGACCTCGGATCCTTCGAAGTCGCCGTACACCGTGCTCGAGCTCATGAGCATCACCTGGCTCGTGGTGCTGCTGCGTCGGGCGAGCTCGAGGGTGTTGCGCAAACTGATGAGCTGCAGGTCGAAGCACACGCCAGGGGTCTTCTTGGCCTGCACCGCGCTGCTGATGGCGGCGAGGTGCACCACCTTGGTGGGCTGGAACTGATCGAACCGGTCGCTCAGCGGGCGCTCGTAGCAGGCGTCGACGTTCTCCAGGCGCACCCCCGCCTCTCGCAGCAGCTCGAGGCGGCTGAGCAGGCTGTTCCGGTACATGCGCCGGGCGATGGGGTGACGGGTGTCGTCGAACTCGTTGGTCACCGCGTGGTTCACCCCGAGGTGGTCGACGACCATGACCTCGGCGCCCTTGCTGCGCAGTGACAGCGCCACATGGTGGCCGATGAACCCGGCGCCGCCGACGAGGAGCACACGCTGCCCCTGCAGGCCCGAGGCGATGTGGGCGTCGGTGATGGGTGCTTCAGTGGTGTGGGTCGCGCTCATGATGCATGCCTCCCCGAATGGCTCGCCGGGTGCTCGTCGCTGGGAAACGGCCTGTATAGATGTGAGACTTGAGAAAAAATAGAAGATCTATCGCGCAAAGGTGCTGACCTTGAGATCACAGGCCTCGACATCACTGACCTCCTTCTGCATGCGCTTCTCGGATCGCCGACGCCAGGGCGTGGCCGATCCGCTCCGGATCCCCCTCGGCGAGGTGGGGGGCCACTGGCAATGAGATGGTCTGGGCCGAGATCCATTCAGAAACGGGGAAATCTCCGGGCTGGTAGCCATAGCGCTCGCGGTAGTAGCTCATCAGCGGGACCGGCCGCGGGTAGTGCAGGCTGCTGCCGATGCCCTTGCCCTTGAGACGGGCCACGAGATCGTCTCGATCGAGGCCTCCGCGTCGATCGGGATCCCGATCGAGGATGGCGTTGATGCAGTAATGCGAGCTCGCCGAAGGGCCCTTGATGCGCTCGAAGACCGTGATCTCGGGGATGGTGCTGAGTACCCCCTTGAGCTGTGCATAGTTCCGGGCCCGGATGGCCTGATGCTCGTCGAGGCGGCCGAGCTGGACCAGCCCCACGGCGGCCTCGACCTCGCTCATACGGTAGTTGTAGCCGAGCACGTTGACGTCATAGACCCCGGGCTTGCCCCGCTTGCCCACGGGCTTGTCGTAGCCGAAGGCGCGGCGTTGAGTCACCGCCTTCGCCAGCTCGGGATCGTTGGTGGTCACCATGCCCCCCTCGATGCTGGTCATGTGCTTGACGGGATAGAACGAGAAGCACCCCGCCTTGGCCAGGGCGCCGGCCTTTCGGGTGCCGTAGGTGGCGTCGATGGCCAGGGCGCAGTCTTCCACGATGAAGGCCCCCGCCTGATCGGCGATGGCCTGGAGCGCCTCCATCTGGCAGGGTAAACCGAGGTAGTGCACCACCATGATGGCCTTGGTCCGCGGGGTCACCGCCCGGGCCACCTGCTCCGGATCGATGTTTCCGGTGTCGGGCTCCACGTCGACGAAGACAGGCCTGGCGCCGCAGTACTCCACGGCGTGACCTGTGGCCACGTGGGTCATGGCGGGCACGATGACCTCGTCACCAGGGCCGACGCCCGAAGACAGCAGCACCAGATGCAAGCCTGCAGTGCACGACGACACCGCGATGGCGTGATCTACGCCTACACGCTCGGCCATCTGCGCTTCGAAGGCTTTGGTCGAGGCCCCGTGCACGAGCATGTGCCCCTTCAACACCTGCACCACGGCATCAATCTCTGGATCGCCGATGATGGGGCGGCCAAAAGGGATCGGGCGGGTGGTCGGATCAAGATCGTTCTGGGCCATGTGGGGCACCTCTTGTCGTTCAAAGCTCAGCGCTCGGCGCTCAGGCGTACGTCGTCGGGTTCGCGGGGTCGAGGGCAGGGCGCACGACGCCCACAGCCTTCACCACGTCACCGGCGACCGCACGGGCCGGTGGCCCATGGTCGTTCGCCGGGGTGTCGTCGATCAACTTCCTCTGAGAGGTCCTGACAAAACGGCGGACTACGCTGTCTCATCAAGGCCTCTGATCGGTCACAACAGAATGTGGGTCGTAGACCCCGCCAATACACACCTCGACCGCTGTGCGCCCTCACGCTCGGCGGCAGGTGTATGTGCTCTCATCTCTCGTGTCTAATGGACACCGGCGGTCCAGCCTCTATCTCAAAATCTTCTGCAGAGTTTCGCCGTGCCCCCCCGTCGAACTCTGGTACAACCCCCCTCGAGAGCCTGAAGACCGCCCCGAGCCGACGATCCATGCCCAGTGGAGCCCCCGCGTGAAGCACTTCGCCCTGCCCGTCATTTGTGGTGCCCTCTTTGCCTGTAGCCCCGGCGTGAGCCCGGAGTCGATGACCGCGCCGAAGATTGTGGGCGATGCCCCGAGCTGTCGGGGCGAGTCCCTCGACCTCAGCCCCGACGGCCGTTGGATCGCGGTGACGTGTCGCGACTTCTCCGCGTCGATCATCGAGGTGGATCCAGCGAAGCTCGACACGTTGGGCGCCATGACCTCGCTGCCGAAGGTGGGCAGCGGAGAGGGCATCCGGTTCCACCCCTCGGGGGCCTTCGCGGCCTTGTCGGCCTATCGTGAGGCGGCCTGCCCACAGGGCAATGCCAACCCTCAATGTCAGAGCCCCTTCGGCAGCGAGGTGGTCATCTTGGGCTTCCCGCAGAGCGGCGCCCCGGCGAGCCTGAAGCCCGCGGTGATCGATCGCTGGCCCGTGGCACAGGGCGACACGAGCTGCCTTGCCGGCGAAGACGTCGCTTTCTCTGCCGACGGTCGCCGCCTCGCCGTGATCTGCAATCTGCCCAGTCAGGTCTTCGTCTTCGACGCTGACCCTGCTTCGGAAGGCTTTGGGCAGGTGCTCCACCGGGTCGACGTACCTGCGGGTGACGGGCGCACCGGTTGGCTCGACGAGGTGGTGATCAACGCCGATGGCAGCCGCATCTACATCTCCGAGCTCGATGGTGAGCAGGTGAAGTCTGGTGTGGTGCAGGTGGTCGATGGTGCCGCTGGCAAGCTGAAGACGCCGATCAAGGCCCCCCACATGCTCGTGGGGTTGCACCTCGATCCTTCGGGATCACACCTCGTGAGCACGGCGTGGCAGGTGGGCGCCGCCCGCATCGATCTCGCCAAGCCCGCTGCAGAGGACGGCATCTTGATGCTGCGCTACGACGGTGGGGGCTTCAGCTACGATCTCACCACAGGCTCGGCCCCTGGAGGTCGCTATGGCTATGCCGTGACCCAGTACCCCGCCCGGCTCGATGTGTACGACTTCGACACCCGTAAGCGCGGGAGCGTGGCGTTGCCCGACGTGCGCTCACGACAGCCCACGGCGACGGTGCCCCGACGCGATGGCCAGCGGCTGTACGTGCAGCACGAGGTGGGCAAGGTCATCATCGTCGATCCGCAGTTGCCGGCTCCGGAGGCCTACGTGGCACAGTTCACCCTCGATGCACCGTGTCAGGGTGAGGCCAGCCTCTCGTGGTCGGCCCCTGGCGCCACGGCGGTGAAGATCAATGGGGCGGAGCAGAAGCCGGAGGGCGCTCAGGTGGTCATGAGTGAGAAGACCCGGCGCCATACCCTCGAAGCCACCTTCCCTCAGGGCAAGGTGATCACCTCGACGGTGCAGTGGCGACCTGAGGCGAAGGTTTACAGTGGTGTGTGTGGGCAGGTGCCCACGCCTGTGGCGCCTGCACCCGCAGAGCCAGTGCCCGCAGAGCCAGTACCCACTGAGCAGCCCGTCAAGCAGCCTGCTCCAACGCCTCCTGGAGGCGCTGCACCACCCGCGCCCCCGACGCCCTGAGCTGGCCCAGGGCCCACAAGGCGTCGAGATCCAGATCCTGATCGTTGCGGCGCAGAATGTCGGCCCGATCGGCGACGAAGAGCACCTCGCCGAGGGGTTCGCTGTGCGTGGGGGCCGCGCGGCGGTGGTGGTTGGCCACTGCCCGGGCGATGTGCGGGCTCAGCTGCCACGACAAACACGCCATACCGCCCAGAGGCTCGTGCAGGGCGCCGAGGATCATGCGCACCCCCTCAGGGGTCAGCTTCAACTCTCGCCGCATCGAGCGACGCAGCTCAGCCACATGGTCGAAGATCACCAGCTTGCCCACGTCGTGGAGCAGCGCCAGCGTAAAGGCGTGCTCGGGGTGGGCGTTGAAGGCCGGGGCGATGTAGCGAGCCAGGGGGGCCGCGTGCTGCATGTGATCCCAGAGCGCCTCTGGCATGCCCTGGAATGGGCGCCCGGGGGTACACAGCAACCCGCCCACCACATGATGCAGGACCACATTGCTCACCCCCGTGCGACCGATGCGAGTCACGGCGTCGGAGATGGAGGAGATGGGTTGCGTCGTGGCGTAGTAACTCGAGTTCGCGGTCCTCAGAAGCGACTGAGCCAGGGCGGGATCTTTCCTGATTTGTGCCACGAGGGCTTCGGTGTCGCTCTCGGCATCCTGAGTGAGCGCCAGGGCTTCGCGGGCTGCCTGGGGTAGCTGAGGCACGAGGGCTCGGGGTGGCCGGGCCAGCGCATCGAGAACAGCTGCGAAGTCGGCGCCGCCTGCTGCCAGGCGCCCCGGGTCGCGCAACCAGTCGAAACATGCGTCGAGGTGAGCCCTCAGGGCCGCGCCCAACGTATCGTCAGTGGCGTCGATGACCTGAGACGGGATGGGGTGGGTGCTCTCGGCCCCTGGAGGCGGGACAGATGACGATGTCTGCTCAGCAGGTGGCCGAGACATGGGTGACGTGGTGACCCTGTATGACTCAGACTGCGCTGGAGCGGGCAGAGTCGCCACATCTTCGTCGTCCAGATCGAACCGGTTGCGACCCAGCAAACGGCCCACCAGGGCCCAGAGCTTGCTCAACATGTCATCTCCTCGACCACCTGAAGGCGCCAGCCTCGAGCCGAGCAGGCCTGCTGGAGCGCACCGTCGGGGTCTGCATCGAACAAGAGGCCACCTGTGAGGGTTGTCCCCCAGGCGGGCGGGGCGTTCAGGGCGTCGCGCCAGAAGCGGGCACGCCCTGTGGTCGCCTGAGGTGACGAGCTGGAGGCGTCGAGCTGCTCTGCGCCCACCCCGGGGCCCTTCAGGTGCAACTCGCCAGCACCCCACAACGTCGGCAGCACCTCACCGATGGCGCCGAGGGGGGTCCACCACGGATGCTGGCTGAGCACCCGAATGCCAGGGGCAGGGCACAGGCCAGAACTCAAACGCTCGGCAAAGGCCATCAGCGTCTGCTCGTCGAAGACAGAGTTCAGCGTGGGCGCATTGGTCGGTGACACGAAGCCCCAGCGGGCCTCCGCATCGGACAGTGGCGCCTCAGCGTCAGCAACCACCAAAGACAATCCAGTGTCGGCCACTCGGGCGTGGGGTCTCAGAGCATCGATGAGAGCCTGGTCAGTCTCGGGGGGCAGTGGGATGAAGCACACCCCCGCCCGGAAGCACCCCACCATGGCTTGTACCCAGCGGATGCCAGGCGCCATGGGGGCCACGACGCGGTGGCCCGGGCCCAAACCCAGAGCGCGGGCCGACTCACGAAACACCTTGCCCCCCGTCCACAGCGTGGGCGCCGGGCAGATGTGCTCCGGCTCACCTGCGCGGTGCATCAGGACCATGGGCTCGGGGTGATGGGGCCAGCGGGCGCGAAACGTCGCTGGAAGAGGGGAGAGCATCAGCGACTCACTTCTTGGTGACGAAGACCCAGTTGCTGTTGTCGCTGCCGCGGAACAGGCGGAGCACCACGTTGGTGGGCTTCATCTTGTAGGTGAAGGTGTAGTTGAACTCGTGGTCCATCTCCCCCTTCGACACACCATTCTTGAAGCGGCCGAAGACCAGGCGGTTGTTGGTGCAGGGGGCCACCTGGGTGAAGAAGTTCTTCCCCTCAGCGGTGCTGGTGGCAACGCCGGCCATCTCCGACTCCCAGCGGTTGTAGAGCTCCACCGTGCCGTCGTCGGCGAGCTTCACCACCCCGTGGGGTGTGCTGTCGGCCTGGGAGCGGGTCATGGTGCTGAGGCTGGCGAGGGTGCTGTTGTTCACGAAAGACATGGCGCTTCTCCTGGTGTCGCTCGGGCGACTGTCAGTTTGAGTCTCGAAAGTGGTGCCCCGAGGGGCGATGGTGCTTCAGGCAGCCTCGGACACCGGTGCGAGCAGGAACTCGCCGATGCGGGCAGTGTCTTCGTCGGTGATGAAAGGTGAAATGCGCTCGATCAGCTGGCTGAGCGTGCTCGACCGCATCTGCAACTCCGGAGAGCACTCGCCGCGACGGAACATCTGATAATTCAGCTGGGTGTTGAGCATCTGCCAGTGGCAGCGCAGTTCGATGTATCGCAGCGCGATGGCGAAGATCAGCTCCTCGTCGTCATCCACCTCGATGAGATGATCGACGAATTGATCACGCAGCCCGCTCGCCCAGGCATACACGCGCTGGCGGTCTTGGGCTTCAGCATCTTCCCAGTGATCGAGGGTCTCGTGCCATACCTGCTCCAGGCTCTCTGCCTTGATGGCGGCGATGACCTTGTGGGTGCTCATGTCACTTCTCCTTCATGGCCGGACTCTGCATCCGGAAAACCTGTATCCACAGGCAACACACGCCACCTGCAGCTGTGATGTTGTGTACTCAGTCCGCGAAGACCGCGTTGTCCACGATCGATTCGAGCACTTTGTGCATGCGCCCCTTGAAGCGCTCCACCGCCGCCCTGGACTTGGCCAGCTCTTCTTCGAGGGCCATCTTCTCGTCGATGAGTGCCACCACCTGGGCGTTGAGCGACTCCACCATGAGAGCGCTTTCGTCGCTGCTGCCAGCGGGCGCCGCTGCGACCTTCTCGTCGTAGAGCGCGACCAGCTGAGCCTCGAGGCTCTCCACTGTGAGCTGCAGCGCGTCGTGACCTTCGCTCTGGTGGTCGTAGAGATCGCAGAGTTGAGCGTTCAAGCTGTCGATGGTGACGAGCAGATCGTTGCTCTCGGCCGCGTTGTCAGCGCTTTGCTCTGCACGCTCTGCATAGAGGTCGCACAGCTGGGCGTTCAGGTTGTCGATGGTGGCGTGCGCTTGTGCGAGTGCATCCCCAGGCGCCTCGCCGGCGACCTTCTCGTCGTAGAGCGCCACGAGCTGGGCATTGAGGCCCTCGATGGTCTCCTCGAGGGACTGAATGGTGTCGGCTCCGCGGGCGATCTTGGCGATGTAGATGTCGTCATGATCAACAGCGTCGAAGAGGCCTGACTGCTCACGCTCCTCGTAGAGGCTGACGAGCTGTGCCTCCAGGCTGGCCACCATTTCCTGCAGGTCGCCCACTGAGGCGCTCACACCTGTGCGTCCTGAGCTGAGGATGCGCATGACTGTTCTCCCTCTATCCGTTGATGGTGGCATGTAAAGCCCGAGCACGCTCCCGCGTCGTGCTGATGTGTTCCACGAGACCTCGAACCGCCACCCTGCTCAGTCTCTGTGTCATGTGAGATGGTTTCGGACAGGGATGAGTGGGGCTTGAATGGTATTTGTAGAAAAATCAGTTGTTTGCGTATGGCTGCATTCTGGTTTTTGAATGTGTTTCAGGTGCTCAAGAGAGCTGTGTCATCCGCCGTTGACCGGAACGAAGAGCAGATGAAATACGCGACAGTAAAAAGGGCAGGTCCAGTGATTGATAGAAACCATCAAATCAGGTTGTTGGGCGTAGCTCTGGCGCCTCTGGCCCTCGGTGGTGTCGCCTGGATGTCAGGCCATCTCGAGGGGCTGTGGATGCTGCCGGTGTGCCTCACCACTGTGTGGTCATTCTACGAGATTCGGGCTCTGAAGAGGGCAGACACGAGAGGCGTGAATGAACAACAAATGACCCTGGTGACCCAAAATGAGTCCGGTGGAGGGTCGGACAGCGAGTTCATGAATCGTCGGGCGGCCGAAGAGCAATTTGAAGCGCATCGACGGGAGATCCTCCACATGGGCACGTTGCTCGAAGAGAACGTGCTGGCGTTGGTGGAGCAGGTCGATTTCTCGGCGAACATGGTGGAAGACGCCTCGATCACCACCACCGAGTGCACCGAGGCCTCCAGTGATCAGGTCGAGGCTGCTCAAACCGCAGCTTCAGATACCCACGAGCACATGGGGCAGATGATCGAGGCCATCCAGTACGTATCGACTTCGATCGTCGACATCACCGCCGAGGTGGGGCGTTCCGAGGTCATCACCCACGAGGCCGTCGAGGCTGCGCGCAAGACCGATGACATCGTCACGGGTCTCACGGGTGCGGCCGAGCGCATTGGTGATGTGGTGATCATGATCCAACAGGTGGCGCGGCAGACGAACCTGCTGGCGCTCAATGCCACCATCGAGGCGCAGCGGGCCGGTGAAGCAGGGAAGGGTTTCACCGTGGTGGCGGAAGAGGTCAAGCGGCTGGCCCACCAGACCGCCGCTGCTGCAGGAGAGATCGCTGCACAAATCGACGAAATGCAGGGGGCCACGGGTGAAGCGGTGGGGGCGATTCAGGGCATCAGCGACTTGATCAGGCGCATCGACGAGGTGATGTCTTCGGTGAAGTCCTCTCTTGAGCAGCAAGAGGAGGCTACAGGGCGCATCAACGGCCACATTCAGCAGACCACCCACGGCAGCACGCGCATCAAGACGCAGGTGGCCGAGATCCAGGCTGCCCTCGACGCCACCATGGACAAGGCCGCGGAGAGCCTCTGCGCCACCTCGATTCTCAAGACCTCGTCACAACAACTCAGCCAGGAAGTGAGCAATTTTCTCGGGCATCTGCGCCGCACTCGGGCGGGCAATCGCCGTCGTCATCCGCGGGCCAATCTTCATATTCCCGTGGAGGCCAGGGTGGGCTCGAAGGCCATCGACAGTCAGGTGGTCGACATCTCCCGCGTGGGCATCGGCCTGGCGCCCGTGCCCGAGCTCACGGTGGGCGAGCGTCTGACCCTGTCGTTGCCCGAGGTGGGTGAAGTGTCGGGGCGCATTGTCTGGTGCGGGAAGTCTCGTGTGGGCATCGACTTTTATCGCATTTGCGCCGAGGACAGCATCAACGCGCTGGTGCAGCAGTTCAATGGTGAGTGGGAGGTCGAAGAGCAGGAAGGCGCCAACATCGACGAGACCGGCCATGTCATCGAGCAGGCTGCAAGCGCTCCGGCGTGAGCTCTGCCCCGGCGCTGAGCATGTCGATGACCTGCCTGTAAATGCGAGCATCTTCGGCTCGCTTCTCCGGTGAGCGTTTTCTGCACGAGGCCAGCGGCAGCTTCAGCCGCATGTTGTCGGCGAGCTGATCTGCGTGCCGAGCGAGGAAGGCCCAATAGAGCGGGGTGATGGGGCAGGTTTTCTTGGGATGAAAACGGCAGCCCTCGCAGTAATCACTCATTTTGTTGATGTAGGCCGCGCCAGAGACATAGGGCTTGGTGGTCATCACGTCGCCTGCGGCGAAGGTGCCCATGCCCAGCACATTGGGCTCCACCACCCAGTCATAAGCGTCGGTGTAGGCCACCCAGAACCAGTCGGTGAGCGCTCTCGGTGACACGTCGAGCAAGGTGGCCAGGTTGCTGAGCACCATCAACCGGGTGATGTGGTGGCTGTAGCCCTCTGTCCATACGCTCTCCACCACAGTGTCGAGGCAAGCGAGGCCTGAGGGCGCACCACTCCAGAAGGCAGGTGGCAGCGGGTGTGCCGCGCCGAGGTGGCTCGGATCGGCTTTTGGATGATGTCCATCGAGCAGATGGCGAAACCCGTCCGTGGCGCGGTGCACATGGCGTACGAACTCCCGCCAGCCCAGGATTTGCCGAATGAACCCCTCTTTGCTGCCGAGGGACACATCCATCGCGTGCACATCGTCGATCACACGCTGAGGCAACAGCCGGTGCAGGTTGAGCAGCATCGAGATCCGGGTGTGGAACAGATTGCGCTCATGGCGTGACATCGCATCTTCGTATGGCCCGAAGTGGGTCATGCACGACTCACGGGCCCACCGCCACAATGTCTCGGCATCTGCCGCAGTGGCCGGCAACATGCTCAAATCGAGCTGGCCCGGATGATCGGCGAACTGCTGCTCTACGAGATCGCCCACCTCACGGGTGATGGTGTCGGGCGCGAAGCGGGGCAGCGCAGGCGCTGGGGGATCTCCCGGCCACACCTTGCGGTTGTCGCCGTCGAAGCTGAAGCGTCCGCCTTCGGGCTTGCCTCGAGCATCCATCAAGATGCCGGTGCGACGGCGCACTGCCCGATAGAAAGCATCCATGCGCCAGGGCGGCGCTGAGCCCACTGAGCCGGTGAAGTCTTCCACGGTGGTGAGCCAGCCCTCGTGGGGTCTGATCCGCAGGGCACCTTCATCGACGAGGGGCTGTAGATCCACCCGAAGCTCTCGCTCGGCGGCCTCCATCATGGTCAGCGTGCCGAGCTCGGCGCACTGCGGTCGCAGCGCCTCGGCATAGTCACCACGAGACACGACGTGGCGCACTGCTACGCCACGGCGGACCTGCTCCAGGGCAAAGTGCCTCAGGTTGCTCAGCACCAGGGCGAGCTTCTGTTTGTGGTAGGGGCGCCTGGCGGCCTTCGCCGGGCATTCCACGAGCACGATGCCGAGGGTTTCCGGAGGATGTCGGGAAAGCGGGCCGAGCTGATCAGTGAGCTGGTCATACGGCACGAAGAGCCAGCGTCGCCCTTGCTGTTCGACTGGCTGGTGCTGAGCGAGGGCGGTGGCAAACGTGAGATCATGTGCAGCCATGACCCCACAGACACTTGGGCGGGCAATGCGTTGTGTGCAGTTCGCTGTAAGGTTTGCACCTGCTGATCCGTAGAGAGCATCGAACATCCGACACACTGCGGAACAGCACACAGAGAAGAGCACAGAGGAGAGGCATCATGCGCACTGAGAAGATCGAGTTCACCGGCGCCCTGGGAGAGACGCTCGCGGGTCGTCTGGATCGACCAGAAGGCACGCCGCGGGCATACGCCCTCTTCGCCCACTGCTTCACGTGCACAAAAGACATCTTCGCCGCGAGCCGCATTGCCCGCTCGCTCACTGAGCACGGCGTCGCAGTCCTGCGCTTTGATTTCACCGGTTTGGGCTCGAGCGAGGGAGAGTTTGCCAACACCAATTTCAGCTCCAACGTGGGCGATCTGGTGGCGGCTGCGAACTACATGCGTGAGCATCTTGAGGCCCCAGAGGTCCTCGTAGGTCACTCCCTCGGGGGGGCAGCGGTGCTCGCTGCGTCACATCAGGTGCCCGAGGTTCGGGCTGTGGCCACGGTGGGGGCGCCGTATGATCCCGGTCACGTGAGCCACCTGTTCGCCGATCACCTCGAAGACATCGAGCGTGAGGGCGTGGCCGAGGTGACCCTGGCGGGTCGTCCCTTCACGATTCAGAAGCAGTTCATCGACGACATCCAGAGCCAGAAGCAGGACGCCTGCATCTCCAACCTCAAGCGGGCCCTGCTGGTGTTGCACTCGCCGGTGGACAACATCGTGGGCATCGAGAACGCCAGCCTGATCTTTCAGGCGGCGAAGCACCCCAAGAGCTTCATCAGCCTCGATGATGCCGACCACCTTCTGAGCAAAAAAGCCGACGTCGAGTATGCCGCAGCGGTGATCTCTGCCTGGGCGGCGCGGTTCATCTCCCGCCAAGAGGCGCCGATGCCCGTGCTGTCGCCACAGCCCCACGGCAAGGTGGTCATCGAAGAGACCACCAACGGCAAGTTTCAGAACGCCGTGGCCATGGGCCAGCACCGGGCCATCGCCGACGAGCCCCCAGAAGTGGGCGGCGACGACACGGGCCCGAGCCCCTACGAGTATCTGCTGGCGTCACTCGGCGCATGTACCAGCATGACGCTGCGCATGTACGCCGAGCGCAAGGGCTGGCCTCTGGAGAAGGTGAGAGTCGCCCTGAGCCATCAGAAGATTCACGCCCGAGACTGCGAGACCTGCGAGACCGAGAAGGGCAAGGTGGATCAGATCGAGCGCACGATCACGATCTACGGCGATCTCGACGACGAGCAGCGGGCCCGCCTGATGCAGATCGCCGACATGTGCCCGGTGCACCGCACGTTGCACAGCGAGATCAACGAGATCACCCGAGAAGGCTGAGCGCGGGCTGGGCGTGACCTCTAAATTCGAACAGCGTTATATTCGTCCAGTGCCAAGGGGGTATGTGTGCGCTGGTTGCCTTTGTCGAGAAAAACATCGATCGCAGCAGATCGGCGAAGCGCGAGCTGAACCGTAAGGCGACGAAGGCTGGCGTGAAGCGAGGGATGATCCCCACCTTCGATGTGGGCGGAGACTTCTTTGTGGGCTTCGATAAGAGCCGGCTGTTGCGTGCTGTCTATCAGTGAAAAGCTCTCCCGACGATGCTTGAGGATGTCACCAATCCTCCGCACGGGATCACCTGCCCGTGACACACACACCTTCATCCCCCTGATATCTCCGTCGTCTACCTACAAGGTATGCGGATTGCTTAATGCTTTCCCGGCGCGTTGAGGCGATGTACGCAGACGGGAGACTGGGATGGGTTTTCGAGTGGTGCCCTTCGGGGCTGTGGGCCTGGCCCTCGCACTGAGTGTCTGGGGCTGTGACAGCGAAGAGGTCGACTTTGGCCCTGGCGGTGCTGGCGGTCAGCCCTCGGCGGGTGGGGTCCCCATGGGTGGCGAACCTGTGGGCGGCATGTCCGAGGGCGGTGCCGGCGGCGAGCCCATGGGCGGTACAGGTGGTGCCGTGGGCGGTGAAGGCGGGATCCCCGGTGAGCCTGGCACTGGCGGCTTCGCTGGTGGCACAGGCGGTGAAGACGTCGGCGTACCCCCAGTGGTGGACTGCAGCGCCTTCGAGTATCGGGGTCAGGTCTTCGACTGTGATGCCCTCGATCGTTGTACTGAGCAGGACATCCTCTATCGCACCGCATGTTGTCAGTGTGATCCCGAGCTGTGCGCGCCTGATCCTGACTGCTCTGCGCCCGATGACGCCGGCTTGCCACCACCTGAGGTCGACGGTGGCGCTCCACCGCCTCCAGTGGAGATCGTCGAGAGCTGTATGGAGTGCCACAACGGCTCCGACGACAACGACTACGCAGGCAACGGCATCTTGAACCCCCATCCGTTCCCCGGGGCTGCGAACATCCTGTGCAGCCACTGCCACGGCGGAAACCCACGGGGCCAGGGGAAGCTCGACAGCCACGTGAACGCCCCACCGGAGATCGGTGGTCGCGAGCAGTGGATCAACAACCCCAAGTCGTACTTCAACCGCCTCACCCTCAGCGGCCTCGACAAGCTCGAGCCCGCAGAGTGGCCCACTCATCACGATCCGGACGCCACCTGGAACAACCTCGACTACATCCAGTTCCTCAACCCTGGCGATCTACGCGTGGTGACTCAGGGACGGGGCTGCGGCGCTGCGGGTTGCCATGGGGAGCAACACGGTGAGTGGGTGGCCCGCTCGGCCATCGGCACCACGGTGGGCTTCTTCTCGTCCACCCGTTTCACTGTGGGGCTCGAGAACAGCTACCCCGAGCGCCGCGGGCGCCAGAACGACGCCGACACCCTCGCTGATCACGCGCCCCGCGATGTGTCGAACCCTGACTATGACCCCAACAATCGCCTCATTGGCGAGGTGCCCTCTCTCCGCGAGCAAGAAGAGGTGGCGCAATACGATGGCCCCATGCGGGACAACGCAATCTACGATTCGGACACGCTGCCCAACCACGTGATCAACGAGAACCAGGATCGCGCCCGGCCGAACCGGGTGCGCACCGACAGCCCTCTCGACACCCTCATCACCGAGTCGATCTCCATCGGCTGCGGTGACTGTCACCTCTACAGTGCCGGGGCCAACAACCGCTACGCCGACTTCCGCTCATCGGGCTGCACGGCCTGCCACATGGAGTACAGCGCCGACGGCCGCAGCCGCAGCTCCGACCCTCACGTGAATAAGCGCGAGCCCATCAACCCTGACGCCATCGCCGCCCCGGAGCGTCCCCACGTGGAGCGTCATCAAATCAGGAACGTGGCCAAGGTGCTGCCCAACGGGGCCTTCGTACGGGGCATCAGTGATCGGGCCTGCGTGGGCTGCCACCAGGGCTCAAACCGCACGGTGCTGCAATACTGGGGCATTCGCCTCGACCAGAACGCCGACGTGGTGAACGACTTCCAGTACCCGGCGAACCCTCAGAACTTCGCCACCACCGAGAACGACACCCGTCTCTACGACCCCGCGGTGAACAACAACACCTTCAACGGCCGCAACTTCAACCAGCACCTGCTCACCGAAGATTACGACGGCGACAACCGCGACGACACGCCCCCTGACGTGCACTACGCCGCGGGCATGGGCTGTATCGACTGCCACGGCAGCCGCGATCTACATGGTGGCACTGAGGGCGACCCCACAGGGGGCAAGATCAGGAGCCGCAACGATCAATACTCGATGATCTCGTGCGAGAGCTGCCACGGCACCCTCGAGGGCTACGCCGAGACGGTGGAGTGCTTCACCTACGACAATCGCCAGGCCCGCTGCGCGACAGACAAAGCCGGCAACCCGTTGCGCAACGTCACGGTGGGGCCCAACGACACCTACACATTGATCAGCCGCCTCGACGGCAACCGGCTCTATGTGCCGCAGACCCGTGACGTGGTGGTGCAGAATCAGAACAAGCGCCACCCCATCACCCAGCAGCTCATCTACAGCCCCAAGGGCTCGTACGCCATGGGCCGCGCCGACGGCAGCGCCCTCACGGGCATCGGCCCTCAGCAGGCCGACCCCCTGAAGTTCACCCCGGGCTTCACCCATATGGACAAGCTCGAGTGCGTGAGCTGCCACAGCACCTGGACGAACAACTGCATCGGCTGCCACATCAAGTCGCAGTACAACGCTGATCCGGGTCAGTACTTCTTCTCGAACATCACCGGCGAGCGAATCTTGCTCAACCTGACCAACGCCGACTTCACGTATCAGTCCCCAGTGATGATGTACCTGGGGGTGAACAGCAACGGGAAGATCGACCAGGTACAGCCCATGGACAAGCTGTTCTACCGCCACGAGGATCGCAACGGGGTGGAGTCGCAGGTCTTCGCCTTCGGTGATCGCCTCGGTGAGGGCAACAACCCCTTCAAGTTCGGCGCGAACGCCTTCCCGGCGCTCAGTCACAACCAGACATCGAACCACTCGGTCCGCGGCAAGGTCACCGACACTGAAGAGGGCCCCCGCTACTGCGTGTCGTGTCACCTGACGCAGAACGCCATCGACACCTTCGGCGACGAGTACGCAGAGTTCCGCGATACGTACTACGCCAACGACTTCGCCAACCTGGACTTCGACCTGCTCGCGGAGCACATCGGTCAGAACCCCGGTAACCAGCTCGATTCGCCCTTCTGGGTGCACATGGTGGCGGGCCTGGGCACGGGCCTGTTCCTCTTCGACGAGACGGGTTGCCCGGTGAACCCCCTGGATCCGAACGCGAACCGCCAGTACTGCCCCGACGGCGCCCCTGCGGACAACTTCGACGCCAACGACGTGGTCTACGACACGGATCGCCTGGTGGAGATCAACGGGGCGTCGAACGTCTCGAGCGCCCACCCGATCATGGTGGACAACCCACCGGTGCAACGCTTCGGGGCGTCGAACCCCGAGATGAGTGGGCCGCTGCCGGGTCAGATGATCCAGAAGCTGGCTGATCCGAACACGGGCTTGGTCCTCGACTCGTGGATCGACGCCGACGGCAACGCTCAGGGCGCCGCGGACAACTACATCAATCAGTGAGCTCTGCTCGCTGATACACTGACCCCCGGTCTTCTGGGAGGATCGCCGCCTCGATCCTCTCATAAGGCCACGCGCTTCGCCCTCATGGAGGCCCGCCTGCCTCCATGAGGGCGTTTTTTGTTCCGCGCCTCCGGCGGCGCCAGCCGCCGTGAGCGTGGTGATTTCACGCACAGCCACAGGCTACAGTGCTTCGCCGTGATGCGTATCCCCCCAGGCGTTGGACACATTTGGGGCCTGGAAAACCCCTGGGTGTCCCGGGTAATTTGAAGGCATGAGCAATACGAAACGAGCGAATGAAGGCGAAGGTGTGAGCCGCGGTCGTCCAAGGCTGCGGACACACAGGCGGTGATCACCGCATACGGTAAGAGTGCCCCCAAGCGAGCTTCCTACGTGACGGACAAGTGGCACGACAACTCCACGTTCCACCGGGTTGATCCGGCGGCGCCGACCCCGCCGCCTCCTTCGTTGCCCGGCGCTTGGCTTCCGAGGTGATCCCAATGAATGAAATCGATGAAGCTCTCTCCTTCCCGTTGACCGATGAGCCGTCACTGCTGTTCTGGCAGCAGGCCGTTGGTCATGTCGTTGGCGCTCTTTCCCGTAGACTGGCGGCCACGGTTTCCTACGTTGAGCCGCCAGATGTTGGCCGAGGCTTCTCGGCCGAGGTCCTGATGGAGACGGGCTTTCCTGGCCTTACACTCCAGGGGATAGTCGGCTGCGACCTTGTGGATGGGCATCCTCCCTGGATCTCGGCTGTGCTATTTCCGTTCCTCTTAGGCCGCAGGGTCAGCCCTGGAACGGGAGCAGACTTCCTGGCCTACAGGTATTCTGCTGGAGACGGCGGCTGGCGGGAGGAAGGATGGCGCTGCGACGAACACGGTGAGTACGGCTACTTCCACGAATGGCGGGGACCGGATCGGTAGCCCGACACCACGGGTAACACCCCGCCCCCTCGCCAGTAGGTTCCCTGCCAGCCCCAGCCCAGCCGCCAGGAGGACCCCGATGCCCACGCCCAGCCCCGCCCCGACGAGGGCCTGCTTATACGCCAGGGTCTCGGCCACCAGCCACTGCCTTGTATCCCCAAAATTGGTACGCACTCAGCCAAGCACCGGGTTGTCAGAGCTGATCCGATCCCCAATGTTCCCGCAGGTGGGGGCGCGAGGGTGATGGGAGGACGGAGATGCGCGTGACCTTGGCCTCTCTCTCGATCTTGATCCTCGGAGGCTGTGCGGTCGACGAGCCTGCCTTCGAGCCGCCGGTACCACAGCTCGCGGAGGGTAAGGCTGACTTCTCCTCTGGTGTGCGTGAAGTGGGCGACCTGCCCCTGGGCGAGGCCCGCGACGAGGCGCTGCGGTTCGAGTTCGAGTTTCAAGCGTGGCACGTGAAGATCGAGGCCAAGGGGCGGGCGCGATTCTTCTCCGAGTCCGAATCGTTCTCCACGTCTTTGTTCTTGTTCGGCCCGCGCGTCGAGGGTGAGGCGTGGTCGCTGAACACTCGGGGGATCAGCGAGATCGAGGAGACGCTGGGGGCCGGCGAGTACGTCATCGTGCTCGGCAGCGCCGATGGGATCTCGAAGGGGCAATACACGATCGGCGCGACGTGCGAGGGGTGCACACCGCCCGGGGACGAGCCACCCACAGACGAGCCGACCGTAGATGAGCCGACCGTGGAAGACCCGCCTGTGGGCGCAACGTGCTTCGACGTGGATCTCGAATCTGCCATCGGATCTGGCGTGGCCACGGGCAGCACCCGTGACGGCGAAGATCGGCTCACCGCCGAGTGCGCCGGTGGCCCTGCGCCCGAAGCCATGGTGCGTTGGGTGGCCCCTGAAGACGGCTGGTATCGCTTCAGCACGTTCGGGTCGAGCTTTGGCACTGTGCTCTACGTGCTCGACGGCTGTGAGGGCGAGGTCATCGCCTGCAACAACAACGCGCGGCCAGGCACGTTTCAGTCGCAGCTCGATCACGAGCTCGTCGAAGGCCAAGCCGTCATCATCGGCGTCGACGGGTATTGGGGGCATCAGGGCGACTATCAGCTGAACATCGAGGCGCTCGACGCAGAGGGTCCTGATGATGGCGGCCTAGCGCTCAGAGATGCGCTGCTCGACGAGGTCCGTGGGCCGCATCGCCACGTGGGCTACGACAGAGCGCGGGACTTCGTCTTTCGGCAGCTGCACAACGAGGGCGGCGCCGTGGAGTGCGTCTATACCGGTGAGCGTGTGCGCACCCAGTCGGTGCCTGATCCCGACGTGATGAACATCGAGCACACGTGGCCCCGCAGCCGCGGGGCGGAGCACTCGCCGGCGAACTCTGATTTGCACCACCTGTTCCCGAGCATCAGCGAGGCCAATTCGAAGCGGGGCAACCGACCCTTTGGCGAGGTGAGCCAGGTGCACTGGTCCAGTGGCTTTCACGCCGACGACGAGCAAGCGAGCTACCTCGGCCGCGACGACTCGAGGCGCATCGTCTTCGAGCCCCCGCTGCGGCACAAAGGCGACGTGGCCCGGGCGCTCTTCTACTTCGCCGTACGCTACGAGACGGCCATCGATCACCGCGAAGAGCAGGTGCTGCGTCGCTGGCACAGTCTCGACCCCCCCAACGCCGAGGAGCGTAGCCGCAACGCCCGCGTCGCCGGTGTGCAGGGCAACCGGAACCCCTTCGTGGATCGCCCCGAGCTCGTGTCGGAGATCGACGACTTCTGAACGGATATGGGTGCTGAACACTTGTGCATGCTCGGTGGCTGATGCAAGGTGGCGGGCATGGCCGAGAACAACCCCCACGACAGCCTCGTGCGTCACGTCATGTCCAAGGCAGATGTGGCCGCTGCTGGCTTGCGAGCCCTGCTCCCACCCGAGAGCATCAGCGACCTAGACCTGTCCAGCGTGCGGTTGATGGAGGGGACCTTCATCGACGAGGCGTTCCGTGAGAAGCGCACCGACCTGCTCTTCGAACTGGCCAGCAATGATGGGGCGCCGGTCTACGCCTACATCCTGGCGGAACATCAAAGCTCTGTAGATCGGGACATGCCCTGGCGGATGCACCAGTACATCACTCGCATTTGGGCGCGGTGGAAGGCCGGCCACCCGAACTCGACAGGGCGGTTGCCGAGAGTGATCCCGCTGGTCATCTACCACGGCGAGCGGCGCTGGACTGGCCCCACGACCTTGCGGGAGATGATGCACGGTGAGGGGCTGGTCAGTGAGAGTCGCTACTTGCCAGGGTTGGAGTTCTTCCTGGTGGACTTGACGGTGTTATCCGAGGAGGAGGTCATCGCTCGGTCAGCAGGCGCATCGCCATGGTTCTCGCTGTTGCTGCTCAACCTCAAGACGATGGCCTACATTCGAGATGTCACCGTGGCGCTGCGCCGGTGGGGCCAACTCTACTTGGACCTCATGCGTCTGCCTGGAGGCTGGGAGAACTCCATTCCGTTCTTCCGCTATACTCTGCTCACTCACTCCGAGATGCCCGACATCACACTCGTCAGGGCGCTCAAGACCGTGGTCAACGACCTCACAGGAGAGGAGATCATGCCCTACGCCAATCGCTACCTTGAAGCCCTCGAAGGCCGTGGCGAAGCTCGTGGTGAAGCCCGTGGGCGATCAGAGGCCCGTATCGAAGACACCATGAAGCTGATCAGCCGCAAGTTCCCTGATGAGGCAGAGTCTGCTCGTGCTTGGGTGGAGCAAGCCACCTCGGAGCAGCTTGATGGGGTCTTTGATCGCATCTTCGAGGCGACCACTTTGGCAGATCTGTTGGGTCGGGCCGAGAGCTGAGGCCCCCAGAGGTGCAGGGGGTCTCATCGAGCGCCCATGCCCTGAGAGCCTTCCTTTGGCCCACCAGCTTCAGCCCCATTGAAGCCACAATGGGGCCAAGTCAAAACATCACTCCCCGTTAAAGAACGACGACTTCCGACCACGTCTCGGATACTGTGGTGCACCCCCTCAGGAGTCGCCATGTATCGCTCGCTGCTGCCCGCCGTGTTGTTGCTGTCTGCTTGTGGTGCCACCCCTGATGGTGGTGTCAAGACACCCGCCACAGAGCCCCCCCGAGTCAGAGTGTTGCTCACATCGAGTGCAGGCGACGCCATGCGAGAGGTGAGCACGGGGTCGATGGTCGAGCGTGCGAAGGGCGATGACTCGAAAGGCACCGCCCACATCGTTGTGCATCCGGATCGCAAGCGGCAGGTGTTCCAGGGCGTCGGTGGATCGTTGACCCAGGCCTCGGCGGCGGCCCTCAAGACCGTGTCGGCGAAAAACCGGCAGGCGATCCTCGAGGCGTACTTCGGCGCTGATGGTGCCCGCCTGGCCTTGAGCCGTACGCACATCGCCAGCTCTGACTTCTCCGAGTACAGCTACACCTACGCCCCAGAGGCTGATCCCGAGTTGAAGGGCTTCTCGATCCACGAGGATCGCAAGAACGGCCTGCTTGAGCTGATCACCGATGCCCAGAAGATCGCTGGCGCGCGGTTCAAGATGATCGCCTCGCCGTGGACTGCTCCACCCTGGATGAAAGACAGTCAGAAGTTCTTCGAGCCCCCCAAAGGCCGCGGTGGCAAGCTCTTGCCCGAACACTACGAGACCTTCGCCCGTTACTTCGTGAAGTACATCCAGGCCTACAAGGCCGCCGGCGTCGACATCTGGGCGGTGACCCCGGTGAACGAGCCCCAGGGCAACAACGGCACCTGGGAGAGCATGGAGATGAGCCCCGAAGAGCAGCGGGAGTTCGTGCGCGTGCTCGGCCGCACGCTGCGGGCCGCGGGCCTCGACACCCGCATCTTGATCTTCGATCAGAACCGCGGAGAGATGCCCGAGTACACCAAGGTGCTCTTCGGCGACAAAGAGGTGGCCTCGCTGGTCTATGGCACCGCGGTGCACTGGTACAACAGCACCTTCAAGGTCTACGAAGAGGTCCTCGACGCCGAGCACGCCCGATACCCCGACAAGGTGATCATCCACAGCGAGGGCACCATCGACAGCGTCTCCGGCAAAGCCTCCTGTGATCAGGCGTGCCCACAGCCGCCGTGTGGCTGTGAAGAGCTCTATGCGTGGTGGCAGGCCGATGACTGGTACTGGAAGAAGGAGGCCACAGACTGGGGCTGGGACTGGGCCCCGGATCGCCGCGACATCCACCCGAAGTATGCGCCGGCCTTTCGCTATGCCCGCGATCTCGTCGTGGGCATGGATCACTGGCTCGCGGGCTGGGTGGACTGGAACATCGTGCTCAACAAGCGGGGCGGTCCGAACCACGTGGGCAACTTCTGCCTCGCCCCCATCATGGTGGACGGCGAGACCGACACGGTGCACTACACCCCGCTGTTCCACGTGATGAAGCAGGTGTCACGGCACAGCCGCCCTGGCGGCGTGGTGTTGGAGACAGAGCGCTCGATCCCCAACGGGCTGCACACGGCGTCGATCCAGAACCCCGATGGCACCATCGCGGTGCATGTCTTCAACGAGAGCGGTGCCGACGTGGATTATGTGCTGCGACTCGGTAAGCACACGCTGACGCTGAAGAGCCCTCGAGCTTCTCTTCAGACGGTGGTCATTACACCCTGAACGCACTCTGCGCTCAGATTGAGTGTGGTCCATATGCAGGCCAGCCGATGGGAGTTTCCCCGCCTGGTGCTCTATACTCTGCAGCCATGAGTGACGCGGTGGACAAGCAGCCTGCAGATGAGGGCGGTCGTACGGACACGCCCAAGAAGAGCAGTGCGCCGCAATCACCCCTCGACCATCTGCGACAGACCCTCACGCGGTTCGACGCCAAACAGCTCGGTGACGGCAGCTGGTTCATCGAGAAGCTGCGGCGCTTCAACGCGTGGTTCATGGGCCGCAAGACCACCAAGTATCATGCCCGCGCCGACGCTTTACGGGCCGAGTATCCCGACCTCGACGACGAGGCCCTCGCCAAGAAAGTCATACAGATTTCCGCCCGGCGGGCCGCCTGGGTGGGGGGCTGCGCCGGGGCGTTGATCTCTCTGGCAGAGGCCGCCGCCACCAACCTGCCCTTCGGGGTCGCCTTGTTGCTCACCATGGGTGAGCTCATGTGGCTCGAGCGGCTGCAGTCCACGATGATTTTCAGCATCGCCGGCGCCCACCGCTACAACCTCGACCCACGTCACGCCAGCGATCTGGGCGTGCTTTACGGCAGCATGCTGCAGGTCAAGGGGGCCACTCGGGTCGCGGCGTACAGCCGCACTCTGGCCATCAAGATTTTTCGCGTCGTGGGCATCAGGTTCTCCCAGCGGGCGGCGATGAAGGTCGCCGTACCCCTCATCAGCATCGGCGCCGGGGCGGCGCTGAACTACTACATGACCCTCAAGCTCGGGCAGCAGGCTTCGAAGCGCTTCAGCCACGCCGGTCACCGCGAGCGCTGGCTCGACGAGATGGTGGGCTACGACGACGCCGGCCAGCGGCTGCTGCTCGCCCTGATGATGTTGATGGCCAGTGCCGATGGCCGTACAAAGCTTCACCGCCGCGAGCGGGATCTCCTCACCCGAGCCCTCGATCGGTACAGCGATGATCCCGAGGTGCGCCAGACGGTGCTCGTGAGCATGAACACTCCGGAGGACATGCTCCTCGACAGCTTGAAAAAGATAAATGATGAGGCGTTCTATGAGCTGACGCTGGAGCTGATGGTGCTCATGGCCACCGCCGACGGGAAGGTGAACGCCGCCGAAGAGGCGCTGCTGCTGCGTGTCGCCGAGGCCTGTGGCCTGCCCCTGGAGCTCGGCGAGCTGACCGCCCGCGCCCGTGCGGTCCGTAAAGAGATGGAGCTCGAGGAGTCCAGTGAAGACGAGGGTTGAGCGTCAGTCCGCTCGGATGAGCTTGCTCGTGTGTGTGTGGGTCGTCACCGGCTGCCTCGAGGTGGTGCCTGACGCCACGAGCGAGCCCGACGCTGCAGATGCAATGGCCGTCGGCATCGACGGCATGGCGGGGAGCGGAGGCGCTGGAGGCATGGCCGGCGGCGCTGGTGGTGAGGGCGGCCTCGAAGAGGACATGGGCGTGCCGGACGACGCGGGGGGTGAGGGCGGCACTGACGCAGCAACACCCAACGCCGACTTCGACGCTGCGATCGATGATGTGGATGCCGGTGGTGCTGGTGGGATGGGCGGTGAGGGGGGGATGGACACGCCCCCGACGTTCGAGCCACCCGAGCTCGCCGAGTGGCCGGAGATCGGGGCCTGGCTGTGCCCCAACCGGCCAGCGTCGTGCGAGGGTTGGGTCGAGACTGAAGAGGGTCCCCGAGGGCCTGCGCTGCAGAACTGCGCTGCTCAGGGCACCCTGACTTTGCCTCATGGCTGTGGGTGTCAGCGATTGCTGTGCCCCGAAGGCTGGCGCTGGGCCGGCATCACGTGCGTCGCTCCGGAGCGGGCCCTCGAAGATCCACTCACGGTGCCCGGCGCGTTGCTCCAGCCTCTGCGGTGCACCGATCTGGAGGGGTACCGCAACCACATCGACAGCCCTGCCTGTGTGACCCCGGTGAACCGCTGTGGCCCTGGTGAGATCATCCAAGATGTTTCAGGCAACTGTGAGCCGCTGATGCCTGCAGACGGCAACGTGTGGCAGGACCCCTCACCGTGCGCCACTTTGCGCAGCGACTGGGCCAACGCTGATGCCCATATTGATTGGGTGCACGTCTCCAGCGCCGGTGAGCCCCTCGGGGCGGGTACGCTCGCTGACCCCGTGGGCTCTGTCGCCGAGGCCCTCGAGCGCATCCGTGGGGGCCAGAGCGCCCGCATCGTTCTCCTCGATGCCCTCGACGAGTCGCCCGTCATCCCTCGAGAAGCCGTCTTCGAAGACATCACGCTCTGTGGCGCGCCGTGCCCTGAGGGTCAGCCGCTCTGCCAGCAAGAGCGGTGGCCTACCCCCGCCTCCATCGACGTGCTCACCGTGCAGGCCGACTTCCCCTGGCTCGGTTTCCTCGGCATGGACCGTCTCGTACGCGACGGCGGCAGCAATGGCCCGGGTACTGGGCGGGCGCTGTGGATCAGAGGCGATCTCGAGCAGAGCAGCGCGGCGTCACCCTACATCGACCTGCGTCACGTCTGGATCGAGGGCGGCCTCACGCTGTCGGCCCCTCAAGATGGCGACGCAGGCGGCGCGGCGATCTTGCACGCAGTCATCGAGGGTGGCGTCGTCGCGCGGAACGCCGCCCTCGAGTTTGGCCCCAGCACCCTCATCTACGGCCCTGATCGCGATGTACCTGCTGTGATCGCCGAGCGGGGCGCTCAGGTGCGTATGCGCAACGCCTGGGTGGAGACCCCGGGCTTTGGCATCGTCGCCCGAGATCCCGAGACACAGGTGCTGCTCGATGGTGTGCACATCAACGGCACCGAGGACTCGAACCACGCCCTCTATGTGTCCAACGGCGCCAGCGTGTCGCTGTATCCTCAGCGCACCGGCGTCGTCCGTGGTGGCCTCTCCATCACGGGCAGCTTCGCCAACTGGGTGATCAAGGTGGAGCACGCCAGCCTCTGCGCCCAGAACGACCGTGAGGCTCTCATCGACTGCGAGGTGGCCGAGCCCGTGCTCGAGGGGCAGCTCTCGATCAACGTGGAGCAGGGCCGCTCCATCCTCGTGGGTGAGGGCGGTGACGTGCGTTTGGGTGATGTGGCCATTCGTGGGGGGGAGAGCCCCTCCATCGAGAGCAGTGGCCGCCTGACCTTGCGGGCGCTGTCCATCGACCGCAGCGTGGCATTGCCCGATGTGGAAGAGCTCGAAGGCGAAGAGTCAGCGGTGCTGATTCGGGGAGGGCAGAGCCGCATCATCGAGTCGCGCTTCAACGGCCAGACCGCCCGCATCGAGGTGCTGGATCCCGCATCGCTCCAAGCGGAGGTGTGCCCACACGAGGCCTCACGGGTGCGCTGGCCGGCGAACGATGTCGTCGACCGGGCCCCTGGTGGAGTGTGGGTGCGATCGGGCTGCCTTCACCTGACCGAGTCCATCATCGAGCGCGATGGCGCGTGGCTGCGGGTGAGCGGCGGCGCGTACTTGAGAGGGGAGCGCCTGCACCTGCTCGGTGACGACATCGAGCTGCGCACCAGCGGCGGCGGGCTCGATCTGCTCTGGATCGATGCCCTGGGCGACTTGGAGCTCACGGCCTTCGCCGGCGAGGTGCGGATGGAGGGCTTCCGCCTGGAGTCGCTCTCGGCAACCATCGGCAACAGCAACGTGCGCTTGCGCCACGGCAGGCTCACCGCCAACGAGGCAGGTGAGCGGGGCATCGGCCTCGGCGGGCTGCTGGTGATGGAAGATGTGCTGATGACGGGTGCGTCTACCCTGAACACGCCCTTCTGGCACGTCGTGGAGGGGGGCCGCTTGAGCATGGCCCACAGCGAGATGGAGTTTCTGGGCTTTCAGACGGCGATCCAGGTGGACGCTGGGGGCGAGGCGCTGGTGGAGCACACCCGCATGACGGGTGCTCAGATTCAGCAAGTGGCTTCTGAGGGCACGCTCATCGTGCGCAACTCGAGGATCACCGGGGAGATGAGCAACATCGGCGGCCGCCCGGTGGGGTTGAGCCTCGCCGGGCCCTCTGCGCTGACCTGTGTGGCAATACTGGCGCATCACACGGCGCTGGATGTGAGCACTGAGACCTTCTGGGCTGACCGGGTGTGGTTGGAATCACTCGAGGTGGACTGTGTGGGTGTTGGGTGTGGTGGCTTGGCTGAGTGATAGATGAATACATGATAGACACAAGGGCGTAGGTTACGACTCTATCAATATTCTCTGGGGGGCATGGATAGAGTTGTTGAAGATGTCTCTGGAGCGCACACCAAGAGTCCAATTGCGCAGAAGCGAGGGTTGGGGTTGAGCCTTTGTAGGCAGTCATCGCTTCGCTCTGCCTGCGTAGGCGCCGGGCCTTCGGCAGTCCTTCGGACCGCCTCGTCTGGCGCGTACACGTTTGGGCTTCCGCTTGCGCGGACACCCTTCCGGGTAGGCAGGGTCGCTCAATGCTGACGCATTGTTTGCTCGCTCCCCTGCGTAAAGAGCTTCTTCTGTCTCTTGTTGCTGAACCCCGCCGGGATTCGACCTACCGCGAACGTACAAGTTTCTGAACATCAAACACTCGGCGTAAGCCCCAACAGCATTGGGGGTGCCCTCAAAGCCACACCAGAACTGACTTTTTACGCAGGGGAGCGAGCGAAAAGGGCGAAGCCCTGAGCGACCCTGCCTACCCGGAGGCCTGCTCGCCTCAGCGAGCGTGCCGACGTGTACGCAGCTTCCAGGCGGGCCGAAGGCCGGCCGACAAAGCTGCCTACGCAGGCAGAGCGAAGCGATGACTGCCTACAAAGGCTCAGCCCCAACCTTCACTTTTATGTACGGGAAAGATGCCCCGTTTCACTGGCCATGAAATCCCACTTGCCCATGGCACCACAAAACAATACGCTCTGCTTGAAACAATCAGGCCGTATTGCTTTTTGGGGCCCGCGTGACCGAGCGAACCGAACATCTCCCTCTGCTCCAGACCCCCGCCCCGCCTCAGGGGCGTCAGCAGGAGAAGAGCGCCGAGGCCCGGCGGCGCATCTGCGAGGCCACCCTCGCATGCCTCGCCGAGTACGGCTACCAGGGCACCAGCACCACCCGCATCGTGCAACAGGCGGGCATCAGCCGTGGGGCCATGCAGCATCATTTCCCCACCAAGCACGAGGTCATCGTCGCCACCGCTGGCCACCTCATTCGGCAGGTCATCGGCGCTGCGGAGCGCAAAGCCCGGCGGCTACAGGCCGGCCCTGAAGGTTTCCGCGCCTTCATCGAGTATCTGTGGGCCAGACTCTTCGACACCCAGCAATACGATGCCGTGCTTGAGCTGATGCTCGCTGCCCGGACCGACGAGGCGTTGCGGGCGCAGTTGCTGCCCACCCTGGCCCAGACCAATACGCTCATCGAGGAGCGACTCTCTGCACTTGCACACGGCGCTGATGGCGAAGATCCCGCGCTGTTGCTTGCCATGACCCGGTTCATGCTCAGGGGTCTCGCCCTGGAGCTCGAGTCGGGCCCCGAGGCGAGGGCGAGGGCAAAGGCCGTGCTCGATCGTTGGATCACCCTGGTGAGCCCCCATCTGAATTTTCACGGCGAGGGGGGTGCCCCCTCGACCCCGACCTGAGGAGCGACTGCGTGCCGATCATCGAGTCCAAGGTGATCCCCACCTCCGAGCGATTTGCCCAGAACCGGGCCGAGATGTTGGCCCTCGTCGACGGCTTTCGGGCCCTCGAGGCGAAGGTGCGAGCCAACTCGGAGAGCAAGCGGGGCAAGTTCGAGAAGCGGGGCCAACTGCTGCCCCGTGACCGGGTGGCGTTGTTGCTCGACCCTGGGGCGCCGTTCTTGGAGATGTCCACCCTGGCGGGGCTGGCCATGCACGATGACGACGGCAAAGACGACGTCATGGGCGGAGGCAGCATTGCCGGCCTCGGCTACGTGAGCGGTCGGCGGTGCATGATCGTGGCCACAGATTCGGCCATCAAGGGTGGCTCCGTGAGCCCCATGGGGCTCAAGAAGGGCTTGCGCATGCAGCAGATCGCCCTGGAGAACAAGCTGCCCTTCATCACCCTCGCCGAGAGCGCCGGGGCCAACCTGATGTATCAGTCCGAGCTGTTCATCGACGGGGGGCAGAGCTTCGCCAACCAGGCGCGGATGTCCGCTGCTGGGGTGCCTCAAGTGACTGTGGTGCACGGATCGAGCACTGCTGGTGGGGCCTATCTGCCCGGGTTGTCGGACTATGTGGTGCTCGTCCGGGGCAAATCGAAGATCTTCCTCGCGGGGCCGCCACTGTTGAAGGCCGCCACCGGTGAGATCGCCACCGACGAAGAGCTCGGGGGCTCCGCGCTGCACGCCGAGGTGGCCGGCACGGGTGAGTATGTCGCCGAAGACGACGCCCACGGCGTGCACCTCGCCCGAGAGATCGTGTCGATGCTCAACTGGCCTGGCACCCAAGCGGCTACACCGAGCTTCAAGCCCCCGCGATACAGCCCCGACACCCTCGCCGGCGCCGTGCCGGTGGACTACCGCAAGCCCTACGACGTGCGCGAGGTCATCGCCCGCATCGTCGACGACAGCGCCTTCCTCGACTTCAAGGCCGACTATGGGCCTCAGACCGTGTGCGGCCACGCCCGCATCGAGGGTCGGGCCTGTGGGATCATCGGCAACAACGGGCCCATCAACCCTCAGGGGGCCACCAAGGCCGCCCAGTTCATCCAGCTGTGCAGCCAGAGCAACACCCCCCTCGTGTTCTTGATGAACACCACCGGCTACATGGTGGGCCGCGACGCCGAGGCCGGGGGCATCGTCAAGCACGGCTCGAAGATGATTCAGGCTGTGGCCAACGCCCCGGTGCCCCGCATCACCCTGGTCATCGGCGGCTCGTGGGGAGCCGGGAACTACGGCATGTGCGGTCGGGGCTTTGGCCCGCGGTTCATCTTCTCGTGGCCCAACGCCCGAGTGGGGGTCATGGGCCCGGAGCAGGCAGGGAAGGTGATGCAGATCGTCGCCGCCCAGAAGTTCGCCAAGATGGGCGTGCCTCCGGAGCAGATGACCGAGATGCTCGACCAGATCAAAGCCGATCTGGTGGGCCGCATGGATCCTGAGACCACGGCTCTCTTCGGCACCGCCCGCCTCTGGGACGACGGCATCATCGATCCCAGAGACTCGCGCCGCGTCTTGTCGCTCTGCCTCGCCACCTGCGCCGAGGCCGAGGGCCGCACCCTTCACCCCAACACCTTCGGCGTCGCCCGTCTTTAAGGAAGCGCACATGATCTACACCGACCAGCACAATGAGCTTCGGCGCACCCTCGAGAAGTTCATCGAGAAAGAGATCAACCCCTACGTCGACGCCTGGGAAGAGGCGCAGATTTTCCCTGCCCACGAGCTGTTCAAGAAGCTCGGCAACCTCGGGTTCCTCGGGGTGACCAAGCCCGAAGAGTACGGCGGCATGGGCCTCGACTACTCGTACAGCGTGCTCGTGGCCGAGGCCCTCGGGAACATCAACTGCGGCGGTGTACCCATGGCCATCGGGGTACAGACCGACATGGCCACCCCGGCCCTGGCCAAGCACGGCAGCGACGAGGTGAAGCGCAACTTCCTCGCGCCGTCGATCGCCGGAGACTTCGTGGCCTGCCTTGGGGTGAGCGAGGTGGGCGCGGGGTCGGACGTGGCCAGCATCAAGACCACCGCCCGCAAAGACGGCGACGACTACATCATCAATGGCGGCAAGATGTGGACCACCAGCGGCACCCAGGCGGACTGGATGTGCACCCTGGTGAACACCAGCACCGAGGGCGGCCCCTACGGCAACAAGACCCTGGTCTGCGTGCCCATGAAGACCAAGGGCATCACTATCGAGCGCAAGCTGCACAAGCTGGGCATGTGGTCCTCGGACACGGCCCAGGTCTTCATGGAAGACGTGCGGGTGCCCCAGCGCTTCGTCATCGGCCACGAGGGGGCCGGCTTCATGTACCAGATGGAGCAGTTCCAGGAGGAGCGCCTCTGGGGCGCCGCCTCGATGATCCGATCCCTCGAGAAGGCCATCAACGAGACCCGCAAGTACACCAGCGAGCGCAAGATCTTCGGCCAGAGCGTGCTCGATTTTCAGACGGTGCACTTCCGCCTCGCCGAGCTCGAGACCGAGGTCGAGCTGTTGCGCTCTCTGGTGTACCGCGCCAGCGAGCTCTACATGCAAGGGGAGAACGTCACGCGCCTCGCCTCGATGGCCAAGCTCAAGGCCGGCCGCCTCGCCCGAGAGGTCGCCGACAGCTGCCTGCAGTTCTGGGGCGGTATGGGCTACATGTGGGAAACCAACATCAGCCGGCTGTTCCGCGACGCCCGGCTCATCAGCATCGGCGGTGGTGCTGATGAGGTCATGCTCAGCATCATCTGCAAGATGAGCGGCTCACTCCCGAGCAAAGGCTCACGCAAAAAGAAGAGCAAGTGATGTCGGAGACTGAGCGGACTGACACACCGGCTTCGCAGGTGGCCGCGGCGCGCTACACCACGGTGAGCGTGCGGCTGCTCGATCATGCGCTCTTCGTTACGCTGAACCGCCCCCGGGTGCGCAACGCCATGAGCCTGGCCATGGTGGACGAGCTCATCGGCATCTTTACGGCCCTCAAGGGTGATCGCTCGATCCGGGCGGTGGTGATGCGCGGAGCTGAGGGGCACTTCTGCGCCGGCGGCGACATCAAGGACATGGCCATGGCCCGACAGGCCGAGGCTGTGGACGGCGTTGACCCCATCGCTCGGGTGAACCGCCGCTTCGGCGACCTGCTCGTCGCCGCTCAGGGCCTCGACCAGGTGCTCGTGGTGGCTCTCGAGGGGTCGGTCCTCGGTGGAGGCTTCGGGCTCGCCTGTGTCTCTGACGTAGCCATCGCCACCGCTGATGCACGCTTTGGGCTGCCCGAGGTCACTCTGGGGCTGCCTCCAGCGCAGATCGCCCTCTTCGTGGGGCGGCGTATTGGCCTCGCCCAGACTCGACGCCTCGCCCTCACCGGGGCCCGCTTCAATGGCACCGAGGCCGGGCGATTGGGGCTGGTGCACTACGTCGAGGCTGACGAAAACGACCTTGAATGGCGGCTGAAGGTGGTCCTCGCCGAGATTCGGCGGTGCGCTCCAGAGGCCCTGGCGGTGACCCGGGCCATGCTCAACGATCTCGCTGCGGGATCCGATGTGCGCCCCCTCGATCGCCGCCTCGACGAGGCTGCCGATGCCTTCGCCCAGGCTGTGCGCGGTGACGAGGGCATGGCGGGCACGCTGGCTTTCATCAGCAAGCAACGGCCGCCATGGAACCCCCCCACAGAAGAGCAGCCCGAAGCAGAGCCGTCTGAAGGAGAGCCCACTTGAGCCTGTATCGACCCTTCGAATCGCTGCTCGTGGCCAACCGCGGGGAGATCGCCTGCAGGGTGCTCCGCACGGCGAAGTCCATGGGCCTGCGTACGGTGGCGGTCTTCAGCGAAGCCGACGCCGACGCACCACACGTGGCCCTCGCTGATCGGGCGGTGTGCATCGGCCCAGCCCCTGTGGGGGCATCATATCTGAACGTCGAGGCGATACTCGACGCCGCCCGCCGCAGCGGAGCCGAGGCGATTCACCCCGGGTATGGCTTCTTGTCGGAGAACGCCGACTTCGCCGAGGCCTGTGCCGAGGCGGGGCTGGTCTTCGTGGGGCCACCGGCAGGGGCGATCAGGGCCATGGGGCTCAAGGGGCCCGCCAAGACGCGGATGATCGCCGCGGGTGTCCCCTGTGTGCCGGGCTATGAAGGGGGTGAGCAAGATCTCGATGCCCTGGCTGAGCACGCCCTCGAGGTGGGCTTCCCGCTCATGATCAAGGCCTCTGCCGGAGGGGGCGGCCGCGGCATGCGGCGCCTCGAAGGCCCAGAGGACCTTGCTGATGCTCTCAAGAGTGCCCGATCTGAGGCGGAGAACGCTTTCAGTGACGGTGCCTTGATTCTGGAGCGTGCCGTGGACGGCGCCCGTCACATCGAGGTGCAGATCTTCGCCGACACCCAGGGGCAGGCGGTACACCTTTTCGAGCGGGATTGCTCCGTTCAGCGACGCCATCAGAAGGTGGTGGAAGAGGCGCCCTCACCAGCGGTCTCTGAAGACTTGCGGGCCCGCATGGGGGCCGCCGCCGTGGCCGCAGCGGAGGCCATTGGCTATGTCGGTGCCGGCACCGTGGAGTGCCTGTTGGCGCCAAGCGGTGAGTTCTACTTCCTCGAGATGAACACTCGACTGCAGGTGGAGCACCCTGTCACCGAGGCCATCACCGGCCTCGACCTCGTGGCCTGGCAACTCGCTGTGGCAGCCGGTGAGCCTCTGCCGCTGAGTCAGGATGAGATTACCCGAAGCGGTCACGCCATCGAGGTGCGGCTCTACGCAGAAGATCCGGTGAAGTTCACGCCGCAGACGGGGCGGATCACTCGGTGGTGCCCGCCAGTGGGACCTGGTGTTCGAGTGGACTCAGGCATCATCGAGGGGCAGAGCGTCACACCGCACTATGACCCCATGATCGCCAAGATCATCACCCACGGTGCCACACGCACCGAGGCGCGCCGGCGCATGTTGAGGGCCCTGGAGGCCACCACCTTGCACGGACTGATCACCAACCAGGGCTTCTTGCATCAAATCATGGCTCATCCGGCCTTTGTCGCTGGGGAGGCCAACACCGGCTTCATCGGCGAGCACTTGCCTGAAGAGGCGCGCGGCGTGGCCCCCTCTGCTGAAGCCCGGGCCCTCGCCGCGGCGCTGCTCTCCGGCGCGCGTCCGGAGGTGGATCACTGGCGGAGCGGCGGCCCCTCGCGGAAGCCGGTGAAGCTGCTCGCCGAGGGGGCTGATACGCCCACGCTCTGCGCTGTGGAGATTGTAGAACCCGCGCCGCTCACCGTGCGGGTCACCGAGGGAGGAGAGGCTACGACGCTGGTGCTTCAGCCCGCTCAGGCGAGCGAACTGCGTTACGCCGTCGACGGGGTGTATCGAAAAGGGGCCTGCACCCTCGTCGAAGGTGAGCTCAGCCTCACGCTCGACGGTTTCACCACGCGCTGGTCTCTGGCCCCCGTGGGTGGTCAGGGCGCCTCAGGCAAGGCTGGCAATCACGTCACGGCCCCCATGGCCGGGGCCATCATCGAAGTACGCGCTGAGGTAGGCCAGAAAGTCACCGCTGGTGACTTGCTGGTGATCCTCGAGGCCATGAAGATGCAGCACGAGCTGCTGGCCCCTGCAGATGGCGTGGTGCAGGAGATCACCGCCAGGCCCGGCGATCAAGTGAGCCCAAGACAGGTGCTCGTCGTCCTCGAACTCGACTCTTCAGACTGACAGGCATGCCATGAGAGGCATGTCGTGAGAGGCATCGTATGAAAGCGGTCATCACTTGCGCCCTCACCGGGGTGCTCACCAACCCCGCCCAGCACCCCGTACCGGTGACGCCGGAGCAGCTCGCCGCCTCGGCCCGTGAGGCATGGAACGCCGGCGCCAGCATCATGCACGTACACTTCCGGCATCAAGAGCCGGGCATGGGTCATCTGCCCACGTGGGATCCCGACGTGGCTGCTGCCTGCATCGATGCCATCCGCGAGGCGTGCCCTGGGGTGATCATCAACCAGTCCACTGGGGTGGTGGGCCCCGACATCTCGGGCCCTGCTGCGGTCATGCGCCGCATCAAGCCGGAGATCGCTGCTTGCAACGCCGGTAGCCTGAACTACCTCAAGACCCGCCGCAGCGGCGATTGGGCCTGGCCGCCCATGGTCTTCGACAACCCCGTGGACAAGGTGAAGGCGTTCCTCGAGATCATGTCGGAGACCGGCGCCACTCCGGAGTTCGAGTGCTTCGACGTGGGCATCGTGCGTTCGATCAACCTCTTCGCTCACAACGGCATGACCGAGCGCCCCGACGTGAACTTCGTGATGGGGGTGGCCTCGGGGATGCCCTCTGATCCCGAGCTGCTGCCGCTGCTGGTGAAGTACCTCGAGGTGCCGGCGACGTGGCAGGTCACCGCCATCGGGCGTCAGGAGATCTGGCCACTGCACCGCAAGGCCGCGGAGCTGGGTGGCCATCTGCGCACAGGTGTGGAAGATACGTTCTACCTGCCCAGCGGAGAGAAGACCTCGGGGAACGGGGCCCTCATCGAGGCGCTGGCCAACGTGGCCCGCGAGGCAGGCCGCGAGGTGGCTTCGGCAGAGGAAGCCCGCGAGATTCTACATTTAGGTGCTCACTGAGTCGGAACACCCGACACAAATTCTTCTCCACGAATAAAAGTGGCTCAATATTTCCGCGTAGTCTCCGTCAACGCCCCACCGGGAGACACACCACATGGAGAGGGAATCCATATGAGAATGCGAAACACGGCTCGCCTCGTCGCTTTCACTGCGCTCATCGGGGGTGCGCCCCTTGTCGCCTGTGACAGCGGCGGAGGCAGCAGCAAGAGCGGCCCTGCAGAGCTCGAGACCAGCACCATGATTCGAGGCCGGGTTGCCGATCTCGACGGCAACCCCCTCGAAGGGGTCACTGTCACCCTCGGGGGGCAGAGCGTCACCACGGGCGCATCGGGGCGGTATGCCCTCGAGACCGCCGCCAGCGAGCGCGTGGCCGTGCAGTTCACCCACACCGGCTATATGCCAAACACGCGCCAGACCCGCATCGTCGATGGCCACCCCACGGTGATGGACACGACGCTGCGACCTCTCGCTGAGCCGGTCTTGCTCGACGCCACCATGGGGGGGGCGGCCATGGGCATGCGGGGAGCCGGCATCGTGGCCCCGGCAGGGGCCTTCGTCGACGCCAGCGGTGCCCCCGTCCAGGGCATGATCAACGTCAGGCTCACCGCCATCGATCCCACCATCGAGGCCGAGCTGGAGAGTGCGCCGGGGGATTTGAGCGGCACTGACGCTGAGGGCGAAGGGGTGCTCCTCGAGTCGTTCGGTATGCTCAATGTCACCCTCGACCAGAATGACCAAGCGGTGCAGGTGGCTGAGGGGATGCAGGTGGAGATCAGGATTCCTGCCCCTGAGGGCATGGAGAACCCCCCCGCGGAGATGCCTCTCTGGCACTTCAACGAAGAGAACGGCCAGTGGGAAGAGGAAGGCTCCATCGCCTATGACGAGGCCGCTGGCGCCTATGTGGGCCAGGTGGGCCACTTCTCTACCTGGAACGCTGATCGTCCTGCAGAGGCCACCTGCATCACCGGCCTCGCCGTCGACGAGTTCGAGCGCCCCCTCGCCGGAGGTCGTGTCTCCGCTCGGGGGGTGGATTACAGCGGGATGTCCAACGCCACCACCCTCGAAGATGGTCGCTTCTACATCGCCGTGCGCAAATCGTCAGATGTCTCCGTGCTCGTGAGCCACCGCGAAGGCGGCGGTGAGGCCCGGGTGGTCACCTCCGGCGTCGAAGACACCACCGTGCCGCCCACCCCTGGCGACGAGCGCTGCCTCGACGTGGGGGTCTGGACCGTGGAGCGTGACGTGTATCGTGGCCCCGATGGGGTCTCCGTGGCCTGCAACGACAGCGGCAACCCCCTGACAGGCACCTGCGTCGAGCCGTTCTTCAATGAGTTCAGCCAGTGCTACCAGCCCGCAGGTGAGTGCGTGGTCTCCAGCGGGGGCACGATTCGGTACAGCAACGGCGCCCGCGTCGAGACCAGCTTCGAACAGTCCGGAGGCATGTTCACCGGCTACGAGGCACGGTACTACGGCCCAGGTGGCCGCCTGTGTGCCACAGGGGCCAGCGAGGGGGAGCTCGAGGGGGATGACTTCACCTTCAACATCTCTCTGAACAGCAATGGCCAGACCTACAGGGTGAACACCCGAGACGACGGCGACACCACCATCATCACTTGCCCGAACGGGGACTCAGTCACCCTCACCAGCGCTGATCAGGAGCGCCTGGAGGCCTGCACGGGTGGCAATGAGCAGGAAGACAGCTGCACCTTCGAGGACAGCCCTGGCGGCAACCCTGGTGGCAACCCGGGAGGAAACCCTGGTGGCGTTCCGGGTGGCTGCAGCAACAACAGCGAGTGTGGTGGGGGCGAGGTGTGCTGCACCTTCTCCGAGAGCGGCACCACCGTCGGGATCTGCTTTGATGCTCAGGTGTGCGCGCAGATTCAGTCTCAGCAATGAGCCAGAGCCCTCGGCTCACCTTTTGGTGAGCTTCACCCAGAGGTAGCCCGTGAGCAGCTCTTTGAGGAGGGGCAGCTTCACCACCGGGGGCACCCTCTTCAGGGGCCCGAGGGGGATCAGGGTCATCTTGTAGTTAAAGGGGCTGCTCTCGAAGTGACGCTCGAAGTCCTTGATGAGCAGCTTGTTCACATACACATCGGGGATGTAGTCGATGTTGTGACGGCTCATGTCCTTCTCGCCGTTCTCGTCGAGCTCGAAGGGCAAGGGGTCGGTGTACACATCCGACAGGTAAATGCGCCGACAGGCCCGCATGAAGGTCTTCTCCGAGAAGACCACGTGGGCCCAGGGCACCGGCATCAAGTGCCAGTAGTGGGGCGCGAAGGGGTGGTACCAGCCCCAGGTGCCGATGAGGATCTCACCCCCTGGCCGCAAGATGCGGTGACACTCTTCGAGGATGGCGGGCACATTGGAGACGTGCTCGAAGACGTCGAAGCTGTTGATGACGTCGACGCTGGCGTCAGGCAGGGGGATGCCATCCTGACCACTGAGCACGAAGCGGACGTGTTCACCGCCGAAGCGCGCGTTGGCGGCATCGACCTCGTGGGGCTTGATGTCGACACCGACGACGCTGCGGGCTCCGCCTGTGGCATGGAGCCCATAGGCGATCGCGCCAGGGCCCGAGCCCAGGTCGAGCACATCTTTGCCTGCGAAGATGATCCCCTCGCGCTCAGCGGCGGCGAGGATGCGCTCGAGTTCTTGAGTGCGATAGTCATTGTAGGTGTCTGCTGAGGAGAGCTTCTCGCTGAACTCCTCGGAGACGCTGCCTTTACGCTTCATCATCTGCCGCGCAATCAAGAACAGCAGGTTTTCAGATATCCGCACTCTGGTCACTCCTCCCCGGTGCGCAGAAGTCAGATATCATCTGATTCGTCGGCAGACTTCAATGATTCATTCTGTGTCGTGGCTGAAGGGTGGCGTCACGCCCCGCGCTGAAACCATTGCCACGAGCGTGAGGCCCAGAACCCCAGATCTCGCGCCCAGCGCACAGTGTCCTCATCTTGAGCGGGCAGAGTGAGAAGGGCACCCCGGCCCTCACGGGCTGCGAGTCGCATCATGGCGAGGACCAGGCTGCGGCCGATGCCCCGGCTGCGGAAGGCCGGATCGACGGCGAGGGCGTCGATGCACAGCTGAGGATCTGGATGTTGCCGTCGGTGTGCGGCGACGAGGCCCACTTCGCGGTTGTCGAGGCGGGCGGAGAGGATCACACCATCAGGCCCGCCGATGGCGCGTGGGAGTGCGGGGTAAAGAGGCGGCCAGACCTTGGCGCCGAAGAGACGTACGAGATCTGCGCACAGGCCTGCGTACCGTTTGATGGGTGAGATCTCCGCGGTGCGGAACCCCGAGGGCACCTCTTCGAGATCACCGTCCCAGCGCATGTGGAACGTGGCGCCGTCGGGCGAAAACCCACGACGCATCAAGAACCGGCTCACCCTGGGGTGACCTGCGTCGCAGCCGGCGAAGCACGGAGCGTCGGTCTCGGCGGTGAGATGATCGAGCAGGGCAGATCCCACCCCCATACGGCGTCGTCCTGGGGGCACCCTCACCTCGAGCAAGGTGCCGCCACCGCGGCTCACCCGCCAGCCTACGCCGAGCACATCACCCATGGGCCCACCGGCCCGGATCTGCTCCTCTGGCGTGCTCGCCAGCGCCACGCGTCCTTCACCCTGCTCGAGCCACGTGGGATCAGTCGGAGGGACGAGTGGATCACGGGCCTCTACGACGGCCAGACAGGCTTGGAGCTGGGCCTGGGGAGCGGCTTTGAGTGGTACGATGTGCACGCCCTCACGGTAGGGGGCCATTGCCCCTGACAAAAGGGCAACTCTGTGCACCGCGGTGTGCAGACCCGACCCCGGCCCTCAGAGCCCGTCACACACACCCTCTTCCGGGGTGATGGCGGTGAGCGTGTCGCCGTCGATGAGGGCCTGCTCTGCGGTGATCAGTTCATCGCAGGTGATGTCGCCATCGCCGTCGAGATCGAGGTCGAGGGATCCTTGCCCGCCATCCACTCGGAGCAGGGTGAAGGGGTAGGGGTTGGGTCCGATGGTCTGTACGTTCTCGCTCTCGCAGAGGCGATTCGTGGCGGCGAGTACGTTCTGCTCCACGACCGACCAGAAAGTGCCCTCGATTCGAATGGGGCTCACCGAGGCGCCGCTCAGACGCTGGCGGGTCCGCTGCACAATGTAGATCTCACAGAGATCGTTGCCCACCACCACCGTCACCCCAGGTTGTCCGTCGCCGTCTTGATCCTGCACACGGGGATCATCGGCAGAGTCGGGGAGCACCTCGTCGAAGGTGGTCTCCGCAGGCAGGCCCCAGATGTCCATCAACTCTGTGGTCGTATACGCGCTGGGCCCCTCGTCCGGATCGAGGCGCAGGATGGCGTCGAGCGTCTGCACCGGCCGGCTCGCGGGGATCGCTGGAGGAATGGTGGTGCGCAGGCCGCCCACAGCAGGGCTGACATCTTGCTTGCACATCTGCAGACGCTGCCGCAGCAGCCGCTCGTCGGGTTGTCCACCGATGCCGAGGGTACTGATCTCCACGCGGTAGGTGGTGGAGATGATCTGTTCGACTGAGTTGTTCAGCGCGCTCAGGCACGAGCGATCGTGCATGTAGAGCAACCACACCCCATCGGGTGCGGTGAGGGCCTCCCCCGTGGCGACGCCGCCGTCCTGGGTCAGGACCAGCGCATCTGTCGCAGGCACAGCGTCTCGATCTGGATAGAGGCCGGTCACCTCTGAAGGTTCACAACCCAACACAATCAGGGTCAGCCACGTGACACGCCAACCCATGATCAAAACCTCCACCGGGCATCGGCGCCCACGGCCACCATGTACCCACCACTGCTGAACCCGGGCCAGCCGGGGTTGCCGGTCTGCAGCCCTTGCGTATCCGCAGCGCGGCGCAACGCCGTGTCTTCCGTCTGGTCCGGGACTTCGTCGCATATCACCCCCACGCCAGGGGCGCAGACAGGTGCATCGCCGAGGGCTTTCTGCGTCTCCCGTGGCCGCAACAGGTGGACCTGCACCCCCACGTCGATCTCGAGCAGCCGCTCGAAGAGGGTGAGCTCTCGGCCCACACCCACCGCGAGCACGAGCCGGTCGTTGTCCACGTAGTGAGTGCGCCCGGTCTGGTCGGGTACAGGTGAGCTGTACCAGCCCAGGCCTCCGCGAATGCGTGTGTCCTCGTCGGTGAGCAGCTCGAGGCCCACCTTTACGTCTACCGTGTCATCGAAGCCCGCGTCTTCGCCTTGTTGGTTTTTGAAGCGACTCCAGCCACTGTAGATGCCGTCGATGTTCAGCGTGAGATCGTCAAGGCGGGCGGCGACGGAGAGGGTGCCCTGGGTGGGGGTGCTGTGTACCCTCAGATCGATGGGCTGGCGCACAACCTCGCCGGTTTCCGGCAGCTCGATGTCGTTGTAGCCGCTCAGCTCGAAGAAGACCTCGTCTCGGAAGCTGAGCCCCACGTCGAGCCACTCATATGGGGAGACCAGGATCCCGGCGAGCAGCCCGTAGGCGGCGCTCTGTTCGACCTTGAGGTTCAAGTCGACGTCTGCTGGATCGACGGCGTTGCGGGTGTAGACGTCACCGATGAGGGTGCTCCGGGGCAGAACGTTCACCCCGACGCCGAAGGTGAACCACGGCGTCATGCGATACGACACCGCGCCGGCGATGACCTCTGAGCGCAACCGCTCGCCGGTGAGGGTCCATTCGAGCCGGTTGGAGAAGTTCTGCGCCCGCTCGTCGGGATACTCGGTCTGCAAGTGGCCAAAGCCGCTGAAGGGGGCCATCAGGTTGAGGCCGAGGTGCAGCTTGTCGTTGAGCAGCTGCATGCTCAGGCCCAGAAGGACGCCGCCGTAGGTTTGGGCGTCTTCGGTGTTGCTCCGCGGGTTGATGCGATCGGCATACCCGGGTGGCTCGTATCCCGTGGGTCGATCAGCGAGCAGAATCCGCCCGCGGTGGAACCCGGTGAGTACACCCACCGAGAACGCATCTCCACTGCGATCGAGGGCGGCGGGGTTGTACCAGACCGCAGAGGGATCCCGCACGCTGGCGGCGCCAGAGCCTGCGAGGCTGAGCCCCCTTGCGTTGGCGCCGAAGGTGTCGAAGAGGTTGGCCCGGGACGACATGGGCCAGGAGAGCGATAACACCAGGAGTGAGACGATGCGCATCATGGGTTCGGTCTAGTCCTTCGAATAGACCAGATCAAGAGCGGGGCTGATGCCCAGCTCGAGTCGGCGGGCATCGTGAAGTGCTCAGTGCATCAATCGATGCCCAGAGACCAGGTCGACGCCTGGCCCTGCTTGAGGGTGAGGGTCGTGCCATCCCAGTACAGCGCCTTTGAGGCGTCGCTGGCGCTGACGATCTTGTAGCCCCCTCCGGCGACCTGTTCGAGTTTCCATTGTTGGGCAGTGTTGCCGCCGACCAGATCTGAGATCCCCAAGACATTCTTGCCTTGAACGGTGAGCACCTTCTTGCTCGTGGTCTTCCAGCGAATGATCAGGGTGTCGGCCTTCGCCCCTCCGTCGGCCAGGCGTTCGAATCGCCAGGCGTCGTCGGTGACCTTGTGGGCAGGGTTGGGGCTGACAACGCTGAAGGCGTTGCCGTTCCACGACAGCGCTTTGCTGCCCACAATCAGCCGTGGATACAGTGGCGTGACGATCGATTTTACATAGGTGCTGTTGGTCAGCGTAGCGCTGGCCACAGCGGTGTTGCGGGTGTGAAAGGTGTATTTCTTCTGGCCACTGTTGCCGGGTCGAATACAGCCCCAAGTGTCGGTGGAAGCGTCTTTGACGCACTCACCATCATTGAAGGCCCAATGGAGCGTCGGCTGAGCGCTGGTCTCGCCCACGAGCTTGGCGTATCCGACGGTTTGACCACCCACCTTGACGTCGTACATCTGCTCGCCAGAGGCAGGCTTGACCTGAAACTGTTGTAACCCTGACTGTCGAGCAGTCTTGTTGGCACCGGTGACTGCCTTGGTGTACGTGCTCACCTGCCGGTCCGAGACGAGCTGAGGCACATAACCCCTGTTGGGTGCCAGAGCGGTCGCAGCGTCGTCCTTGCCGACTGTGGCGCCGAGTTGATCGGTGAAGCCGTTCTGGGGCAGCTCGGCCGCGAAGTACTTGCCATTGCCCGGGAGAATGCTGCCCGACATCTGCCGCCACACCTCTTCGTGGAAGCTGAAGCCGGCGTCGGCGTTGCTGGTGGGGACGATTTTGTGTTCGAAGAAGCTGAAGAGCTTGCCCCGAGAGGACCAGAGCATCTGCCCTTGAGTGAGGAGCCCATCGTCGGCAGGTACGTAGGTGGGCCCGACGACGATCTGCCCGTGGGCGATGGCGAGCAGACCGAGGCCAGACAAGGCGAGGGGGATCAGGGCGTTGAGGGGGAGTCGACGTCGCATGAACTCTCCGGTGACCCGACGAAGCCCGTGAGGGCTTCCAGGGGCGACATGATGCCGTGATGAACGGTGCGCAACCTCTCGGGCACCAGCTCGACCAGAGAGGCGACGGCATCGTGCCACGAACCCTCGCCGTGGGCTCCTCTTTTGTGTGCGAAGAGCCCCAGCACCTGAATGGCGAGGGTCAATGGGAGTTGACTGCGTACCTGCTGGACCTTCGCCGAGATCGCATCGGCATCGAGCGGCGGGTCTGAGGAGGCGGCGTACGTCAGGGCCTCGCCGATCAGCCCGACGGGCCCTTGCCCGCCGGTGATGTGGAGGATCCGCCGAGAGAGGCGCTCCGCGAGCTCTGCTTCACCGAGCCTGAGGGCGAGCACGCCCTCTTGTACGAGCATGCCCAGGAGCTGATCAGGGGTGCCCATCTGCTCCGCGGCCTCGATCAGCTCGAGATCGACGCGCCTGGCGAGGCCCTGGCGAATATCGACATCCCTCAAAATGTACTCGGCGTACGCTTCGCTCGACGTCAGACGGTGCGCCTCGGCCTCCGCCTTGATCTCCAGCGCGGTGGCACGGGCGTCACCATAACGGGCGCTCTCAAGATGGTTGAGCGCGACGTTGATGCGAGAGGGCAGCCGCTCGGTGATCTTGAGTCGTTTCTCTGCGGCCTCCGCGTGATGCGACGCGGCCTTGGCGTAATCACCGCGCTGATAGGCGGCGATGCCACACCACGTGGCGTAGAGGCCCTGAAGGTGTTGAGGGGCGGTCCGTGCCTGCTCGGCGAGGGCGGTCAGGCATTCAGAGACATGTTGCGCGCCTTGTCGTGTGGCGAGCCTGAACCGCGCTTCGTGGCGTCGCCACTCCAGCTCCAGGTCGTCGAAGGGCGCCAGGGCGTCTACGGCGGCCTGGGCGGTGGCTGGATCCTGGCCGGCGACGGCCTCGAAGGTCTCGAGCAGCTGCACGAGCCGCTCGGCTTCGGGGTTGTGGGTACATCGACCCAGAGCGTCGATGGTGGTGGCCCGAGCCTGTGAGGTCGGTGAGCTCAGGGCGGTGAGCGTGAGCGAGTGCAGCAATGGGCTGAGCTGTGCATGAGAGAGCGGTGAAGGGCGGCCGGTAGGCGTCAACGCCTCCAGCGCCATGATCTGCACCTGTAGGGCCGACTCTTGATTGCCTGCCTCGAGCAGCCGGCTCGCCCGGGCGACCCCCTCACGGGCCACGAGGGGCCCGTCGCCGAGGGCGATGGCTTGGCTGAGTCGACCTTCGGCTCCGGGGCTCAGGGCGTCGACCACCGTGCGCCGCGCCGAGAGGCGAGTGTTGGGGCTCCACCGCTGCAAAGCCCGAGCTGGGATCCGTGGCTCCACACGGCCGTCCATCAGCGTGTGCACCGCGCCGAGCTCCGTCAGCGCTTCGATCTCCATCTGCAGTGTCCACAAAGGTACCTGGGTGAAGGCTGCAAGCTCGGCCACCGTGGTGTGGGGCCACGCCAGACTGACCCAGGCGAGCCGGTCTTCGAGCCCTGGCTGATTCGACAACGCCTGAAGGGCGGTCTGCGCGCCTTTGGCCTGACGCGCCAGGGGACGCTGATCGAGCCGTATGAGCGCGTCTCGGCCAATGTGCAGCTGGTCGTCACGCCAGGTGGCGAGGCCGGCGCTCAGCCACGTGATCACTTCGGTGGTGATGTGCCGGGGCAGACCCCCAGTACGGTTGAAGAGGGTGCGGACCCCATCTTCCACTAGGTGCAACAGCCGATCAGGCCCGGCAAAGAGGGGGCTGAGATCGGCGGCGTCGAGCGGGCTCAAGATCAGATCTGCAGGGTGGCTCTCGGCCACGACGCGAAACACTGCGCCCTTGTCCCTGATGCGTTGTAGACAGTTCGCTGACCATCGATCGAGCTGATCAGCTCGATCGGCGATGAGCACGGTGCCTGCAGCAAGTAGATCTTCGATGAGGGTGTCGACCCGATCGAGCATGGCGTTCAAGCCCGCAGAGAGCAACGCAGGATCTTCGAGCACTGAGGGGTCGATGATGGGGGTCAGGCTCTCGAGAGGCCCACGGCCGGCGGGCAGCCAGTGCACCACCCGGCCCTGCGCTTCCAAGCGCTCTGCTGCGCGCTCCAGCGTCCAGGTGAGGCCACAGCCCGAGGGCCCGGAGAGATCCATGGCCTTGCCGCTCAGCCCACCCTGTACGAGGGCTTCGATGGTTCGACCGTCGCCGAGAGGTGGCAGGGTTTCACCGAGGGCAGCGCCCCGCTGTAGTCGGGCAAGGGTGTCCGCAGCGCTGCGCGGACGGTCGTCGGTCTTGATGCTGAGCAGCGCGTCGATGACCTGACACACGTGGAGCGGTACGTGAGGGGCCACGCTGTGCAGTGGCTCAGGTGCCGTGACGAGTTTGCGCCGCATGAGCAGCTGCATGTCATCGCCCCCCACAGGCGGTCGCCCGGCGAGGTGCTCATACAGCATCACGCCCACTGCGTAGAGATCGGCGAGGTGGGTGATCTCACCGCCAATGATCTGCTCTGGAGACAGGTAGAGGGGCGTGCCGACGAGCATGCCCTCCCGAGTCACCGTATAGCCACTGCCCATGGGCCGGGCCACGCCAAAGTCGATGAGGGTGGGCCAGCCCTCGGCGTCGACGAGCACGTTCCCGGGCTTGATGTCGCGGTGTACGAGGCCCGCATCGTGCACACCGCCGAGGATCTCGAGCAACGCTTGCACGGTGTCGGCGATGGCGTCCCAGCGCCCTGGGTGTACCCCATGCCCTCTAGGGCCAGGGAAGGGGCTGCCCGCCACGAGAGACATCACGATGAAGGGGCACCCCTCGTGGATGCCCTCGTCGATCAGCTGCACCACCCCAGGACGCTGCAGGCACTCGAGGGCGGCGATCTCACGGGCCATACGCCCTTGCTCAGTGTCGTTGCCCGGAGACATGAGCTTGACCGCCACCAGCTCACCGTCTCGCTGGCGGGCCTGGTACACCACCCCCGAGCCGCCGCGACCGAGGATGACGCCGAGGGTGATGCCGTCGCCGATGCGCAGACCAGACCACTGATCGAGGGGGCGGTGCATCAAACGCCCTTGGGGTTGCGGCGCCTGGCGAGGGCGACCCACTGAGGCAGAGGCTCGGGGGCGGCTTCCACGAGCCAGGCCAGGGCCTGACCGTTGATGTGGGCTGTAGGCGTGATGTGCAGCGGGGTCCCCAGAGCCATGGAGGGGGTGGGCACTGGGCAGAGGTGTTGCGCCAGCGCCTGGCATCGACGCTGCTGCTCCGCCTGATCTGCGTGAGGCTGGCTGCACAGCAGCAGAGCCTCGGCGAGGTGTTGTAGATGGGGCCGGGGCACTGCACGCCACAGTCGAGCGGCCTGTCGCGCCCACCGCCGCACCCTCGGGTGCCCTGAGCGCCACGCGAACACTGCCTCTTGGAAGACGATGTGGGCTGCGGTGTCTGCGGCCATGGGATAGGCCTGAGGCAACGACAGAGCCCCTTGTACCAGGGCCTCGTCAGGGGCCGTGTCCCGAGGGCTCGAGGCTCGAAGAAGCCACGTGGCCCGTGCCTCCTGCTGCAACCAGCGGGCCTCCTCTGCCACCGCCCGACATTCGCTGGCGATGCGCTGCACCTCGTCGAACTGCTGCGCTGCGAGGCGGGCCTCGGCGACGATGAGCAGGTGGTTGATCTTCTGAGCGTGCACATCACAGGCCTCTGCAGCGCGCTCGAAGGCCTCTGCCGCAGAGGAGATCGCCCCCTGATGCAGTCGCTGCCACCCTTGCCAGGACCACCAGAGCACCGGGCCACGGCGTCCGAAGGGCGGCGCACCATCGGCGAGGGATGTCCAGCGCTGAAAGAGCGCCTGAGCGCCGTCGGGCTCGATCAGGAGATCGCGGCGGACCAGATGGCTCAAACGATGGACGTCGAGATCACGGCTCAGGTGCTCTGGCAGCTGGTCGAGCTGCTCAAGCACCACCATGGGCAGCGCCACCTCGGTGTGAGGCTCCTCGGAGATCCAGGTGGGCACAAAGGCCTCGTCCGAGGCTGCGGACAAGTCGTCGGTGTGGGCGTTGAGCCCTGCCATGGGCCCTTGCCCCAGAAAGACCTGGGCGGCGTTGAGCAGAGTGAGCAGGGGCCCGAGCTGTGCCCGGGGCAGCTCGCTGCGTTCGACGAGATAGAGCGCCTCCACTGGGGCGCTGGTGAGCCCCCATTGGCCCGCCTCAAGGGCCGTGAAGGTGAGCTGCTCAAGCAACTGCATCTCGCGAATCGGCCGGGGCGTACCGCTCACCCTGACCTTGCTCAGGGCTTCCTCGAGGGACCACAGCGCTTCAGGGAACGCCCCTTGCCCTCGCCATTGCGCCGCCGTGAGCAGCGACTCTTCCACCACCGGATCGAGGTGATCAGTGGTGAGCAGGTGCTCCAGCCGGCCAGGGGTCCCCGGAGGCAACAGGTGGGCGATGCGTCCGTGAGCGCTCTGTCGATCTTCGTGAGACCACTCGTCGAGGGCTGTGGCAGGCACACAGGGTGCCCATGCCGAGCCGTCACTGCGGATCGCTCCGGCGCGGGTGAGCTCGGCGAGGGACATCGACAGCGCCCAGCGAGGTTGCCCGGTGAGGGTGGCGAGCCGTTCGGGGGTGGCATAGGGCCACGCGAGCGTGATCCACGCCAGCAGGGTCTCCAGGGTGCCTTGGGCTTCGTCGAGGTACGGGCGCCGCCCCGGGCGGATCGCCAGAGGTGGTCGCTGCTTCATACGTTGCAGCCAGCGCCAGTCCACCCAGAGTCGCCGCTCTGCCTCTTCACCGATCCAGCGGGCCATGCCCGTGCCCACCCAGGCGCCGATCTCCGTCGTCACCGAGCCGGGGTGACCCCGGGTGAGGGTGTACAGCAACGCGGCGCCGTCGGTCTGCAGATGGAGCAGTCGATCAGGCCCTTCGAAGAGCCGCGCGAGATCCAGCTCGGTGATCGCCGCCGGGGTCAGGCTTTGAGGGGAGAGCACCTCGGGCTGATCTGGATCCGCAGGGGGAACGCGCACCCCCCGAAGCACCGGCCAGCGCTTGCGGTGAACCGCGAGCAAGCGCTGAGTCCAGCGATCCAGACGCTGCTCGTCGTCCACCACGAGGATGGCGGCCCGAGAGGATTGAGCCTCGAGCCAGGCCTGACCCAGCCGCTCCGACGAGGGGGCAGATTCGCCTTCGCCAAGCGTGCTCAGGCTCTCCAGCGGCTGCTCACCGTCTGGCAGATAGAGCACCTGCTTGCCCGCTTCGACGAGGGCCCCCACCACCTCTTCGATGGTGCGGCTGACACCAGATCCCTGCACACCGGTGATGTCGATGCTCTCGCCCGACGACACACGGCGCACCGCCTCGTCCACAGTCGCCCGCGAGCCCAGCCACGGCAGTTGACCGTAATCGAACTCCAAGTCATCGAGGGCGGCGATCACCGCGCCCGCGCTGCGGAAGCGATCGTCAGGTGACTGAGCGAGCATGCGATCGACGATGGCGGCGAGCTTTGGGTCGATCTGAGGGTGCACATAGCTCAGGGGAGGAGATGGGGTGGTCACGCGCTGTACGAGGACCGCCTCCACATCGTGCCCGGGGAAGGGGGGCTGACCTGCGAGGGCCTCGTACAGCATCACCCCCACAGCGTAGATGTCGGCGCGGCCGTCGACGCGGCGGGTGGTGCCGTCGGGGGTGTGCATCAGCACCTGCTCCGGGGCCACATAGCGCGGCGTGCCCAGGATCACGTTCCCCGTGATGGTGCTGCCGAGTACGGCGCCACGGGCCAGGCCGAAGTCGAGGATCACCGGGTGCCCCTGATCGTCGACGAGCACGTTCCCCGGTTTGAGATCTCGATGGATCACCCCCCGCTCGTGGATCCTGTGCAGGCTCGAGAGCAGGGCTTTGGTGGTCTCGGCGATTGCGGCCCACCGGTATCGACCATCCGGCGTCGGCGGGCAGCCAGGGAAGGGCTTGCCTTCGATCAGCTCGGTGACGATGAAGGGTCGACGTTGATACACACCCTCGTCGAGGAACCGCACCACCCCCGGCAGCCGCAGCGCGCGCAGGGCCGACAACTCTCGAAGCAGGCGAGCGCCTTTCTCCTCGAGGGTGCCAAAGAGCCACTTGAGGGCCACCGAAGTGCCATTGAGGGTGTCCCAGGCACGATAGACCACCCCCGAGGTCCCCTGTCCGAGGATGGTGATCGGCTGATAACGACCACCGATCAGCTCTGCCGTCAGGGTGACTTCGCCGTGCTCATCGTTTGCCTGTGGTGGCGCGCTCCCGATCGCGTCATCCCCCTGGTGATCGTCCGCCAACAGTCTCCCCCTGTCGATCGAGCGTGGGCTCAGCTGCCTCGGTAAGTGCTGTATCCAAAGGGACTGAGCAGTAGCGGGATGTGGTAGTGTGCCTCAGGACCCACCCCCTCGGGAACCACGAACTCCACCTGCACCTGCGGATAGAAGACCGGACGGCCTCGACTCGAGAGCCATGGCCCGGTTTCGAACTGCATACGCCAGTGCCCCACGAGGCTGGCTCCTGAAGGCAACAGGTCAGTGACTCGGCCGTCAGCATTGGTGACACCCGAGGCCACGACCTCCCATTGGTCGCCCGCCCGACGAGCGAGGCTCAGCGCCAGCCCTTCAGCGGGGCTGCCTTCAGCAGTGTCGAGAACATGCGTGGTGATGGGGCTTGAAGCTGACATGAGGCGCCTCTCGTGTTGAAGAGGCCTCAGGGTGGGCTTTTTGACGACGGGGTTCAAACTTTCCCCGTGTGGTGCGGCAGGCTCAGCGGCGACGGCGGCGGATGCCGAGGGCCAGCAGCCCCAGCAGCCAGAAGCCCTGACCCGAGGTCGTGGCCGAGGTGGAGCAGCCCTCGCTGCTGCCCTGCTGACGCTCCACGATGCGGTCGACGTCCTGACCGGGCTCTTCCACCTCGCCGGTGATGCCACCCATACCACCCACGGGCATCATGTCTTCCCCGCCAGCGCCACCCTCGGGCTCTTCAGGATCCTCGGGGTCCTCAGGATCTTCAGGGCCCTCAGGATCTTCAGGGTCCTCGGGATCTTCAGGATCCTCGGGGTCCACCGGGTCTTCGGGGTCTTCAGGATCGTCTTCGCGCTCGCCGCCGCAGATGAAGGTCTCGGGGCAGATGCCCTGGCGATCAGCGTTGTCGTTCAGGCAGACGTTGAAGCCCGGCTGCACCTGGTAGCAGGCGGTGTTGCCGGGGCAGTCGGCGCCGCTCTCGCACTGAACCGTGCAGATGCCGTAGCCCTCGCCGGTGTCGGCACAGAAGCCACCAGGATCACACTGGCTGTCGTTGTCGCAGAGGTTGCACACAGCGCAGTTGCCACCGCGATCGCGATCGTCGGTGTCATCGCAGCGATCGCCGAGGCCGTCGAGATCCGTGTCCGCCTGCTGGGGGTTCGAGACGTCAGGGCAGTTGTCGAAGCGGTCGCTGATGCCATCACCGTCGGTGTCCATGGGGGGCGGGCTGTTGGCGCCGTTTACCCACGGGGGCAACTCGTAACCGCCGCGCTCACCAGCTCGCCGAGCCTGCTCACGGATCCAGTCACCCCAGCCGGAGACGGCGGAGTAGGTTGGGAACGAGCAGCTCTGACCGCCGCGAGAGAGGGCGCCCAGCACTCGACCATCGGCGTCGATGGCGGGGCCGCCGGAGTCGCCCTGGCACGTGCCGTCGTCGCCGACGAACTCGTTGGACTGTACGCCGAACTGTGCGCAGCCCTGCCCCGAGCACAGCACCTCGAGACCGTTCCGAATGCGCCGGGTACCCGAGGAGCCGCCCTCGCCGAACTGTCCATAGCCGATGGCGGTGAAGCGCTCGCCGCGGGCCACGGCCTCGTCGAGGCGGGGCTCGAGGGGGATGGCCTCGGTGCTGGGGATGTTGCGGTCGAGGATCAAGATGGCGATGTCTTCACCGCAGATGTCGCCATTCTCTCGAGGCACGATGACTTCAGCCACACCGTAGTACCCGTTCGACCGTCGAGGCAGGCTGGTCTCGGTGGTGACGAAGACGGTGCCCGGGTTCGAGGCGGCCCCGAAGGTGGCCTGACCGCAGATGACACCCCCTGGAGGCGTGCTGGCGATGCAGTGCTGCGCGGTGATGACCATGTTCGGCGCCACCAGCGAGCCGGTGCAGGTGCCGAACCCGCCGCCGGCCTGGGTCACGAGGCCCACGACAGCGGTGTTGTTCGGATCGACCTGGCCATTCTCGATGGCAGAGAGCCGGGTGGCCACCTGCACGTCTTCGCCAGAGCCCATCTGGGGCTCATCGGCACAGCCTGCGAGCCCGACGGTGAGGGCTACGGCGCCAAGAGAGAGGGGGTGCTTCAACATACGACCTCGAAGGTGTCGGCGGTGATCGGAACGCGCACTGCGCTAACGGTGATTTCGTTGTGCAAGTTCAAAGCCAAGTGCAACGCAGGCCCTCGAAGGCCCACTGAGTAGACTGGCCCACGTCGTGTCATTGGGGAATGAATCCCGTGAAAACAGTGGTTTACGTGTGACCGTTCCAATTTCGGACACGATGGCTCCACACTGTGCGCCCAGTGATCGCAACGAGAACGGAGACGACATGAGCACCCGACCCTTCACCGTGCTGGGCATTCAACAAATCGCCGTGGGCGCCCTGAGCAAATCGGGCCTGAGGCACCTCTGGGTCGATCTGCTGGGCCTGACCCCCATGGGGCAGTTCAGCAGCGAGAAAGAGAACGTGGACGAGGACATCGTGCAGGCGGGTCACGGTCCGGCGGCTGTAGAGGTGGACTTGATGCAGCCCCTCGACCCGGAGAAGCGCCCGAAGGTGCATCAACCGGCGCTGAACCACGTGGGCCTGTGGGTGGATGATCTCCACAGCGCGGTGGACTGGCTCACGGCGCAAGGGGTGCGCTTCACGCCTGGGGGCATTCGCAAAGGGGCCGGGGGCCACGATGTGTGCTTCATTCACCCGAAGGGGAACGAGGCGTCACCGCAAGGTGGGGAGGGGGTGCTCATCGAGCTGGTGCAGGCGCCGCAGTCGGTGATCGACTTCGCCCGAACGATGGCCGAGGGCGGCTGAGGGCGTGGGGCTGAGCTGTTGCACGCTCAGCCGTTCTGGCGCTGCTCCGCTTCGGCGAGCCACATGGCCCGCAGGGCTTCGACCTCGCTGAGATCCATGAGCTCGGTGCGATCGATGTCGAACTCGTCGTCACCGCGCTCAGACTGCTCGGCCTCGACGCTCACGGCGGGCAGGCCCACGGCGGTGTCGATGCCGTCAGAGGCGACGGCCTCGGCGCCGACGAGGGTGTCGACGTCGTCCATGTGCTCGATCTCGGGGGCGCTCTGGTTGATGCTCACGGTTCACTCCTGGCGAGATGCTCGCAATGGAGTGTGGCACTGGTGGTGGTGGGCGTCTAATTTGGCTGCGCCAACTCGACTCTGTGAGTGCATATTGTGCATGGGGACTCCGCGCACTACACAGTGCTATAACGCTGTATGGTCATTGGCAATCGATGAGAGATGAGATGGGCCGAGGCCAGCCACTCGAGTAAACGCGGGGGGTCCGGGGGCGCAGCCCCTGGCATACCTCGGCCCATTTCATCAAACAGCCCCAATACACCTACAACGCCAAAGGCCTGCGCGTGGGTGCAGAGCCGAGAATCGCCGGTGCTGTAGAGTCACGTGACAACTCACGGCCGCTGCAGCGAAACGTGTGGTCTGGGAATCAGGTGTTGCGTCACACGGTGGGCGAAGGGGCGACGGAAGAGTCAGTGGACCACACCCCGGCCATGGGCCGTACGCTCAAGATGGGCGAGCACGAGCTGGCTCACGATGTGCGGGGTACGCCGATTTTCTCCATGAGCTCTGCGAACGCGATGCCGGTGTTCAGATTGCGGGATGTATGGGGTATGCCCCGAGGCCCGCAGGTGGGCTTTGCGGATGGGCGGAATTACTCAGTGGGTTACACCAACCACATGGAGGATGAGTCGGGGCTGACTTATATGCAGGCTCGGTACTACCGGCCAGAGCTGGGTGGCTTCTTGTCGCGGGACCCAGTGTATCATGCTGGGCAAGGGGCTGGGGTGTATGTGGATGGCAACCCTGCGATGATGATTGACCCTGATGGAAGGCTGCCAATCGATATTCCTCTCTTTGAGTTGATCCGTGCTACTAAAGACAGTATCCAGCCAGTGGGACCTACCTTCCGCACCCTTCTTGAAGGCCATAAACGGATTTCACTTCAGGGGGTAGAAGACCGATGATTTGCTCATGTAGCTCTTTGAAATTCAGCAGT
>JBKAGE010000059.1:0-61067 GCA_046290225.1 Bradymonadia bacterium
TCCTGGTTTGGCTTGTCCTCCGCTACACCACAAAACCTACCCTCAAAAGGGGGGTTGCGAATTGATAGAGAGTCCGTGCCCGTGCCCGAAACTCTCTTTGCGAGCATAGCGAGCCCACCCCCTCTCAATACGCCCCAACCTCCACCCCAGCAGCCACACTGAACCCGCTGTAATCCCCCTTCGCATAAGCGTCGTACCCTGGCGCAGCGGTATAAAAAATCCCAACATGAGGCCGCATCCAAGGCACCGTCTGAGGCGTGTAGACCGCCTTGAGACCAGCATCCACCCCCAGCGCAAACGACGCATCCCGGCCATCCATCAGCTCGTTCTCCCACTCACTCACCCGGCGCCCGTCCGGAGTCTCCCGATCCTCGTCGGTGAGATAGAAGCCAAAGGCCGCCTGCCCCAGGGTGAGGGGCACCTCGAGGGCGAAAGACTCAGTCACCGGCAGGTGCAGCCCTACGAGTAGGCCCACCACCCCGCCGTCGCTCCGCAGATTCAAGGTGTCGCTGCCCTTGTAGGCCTCACCGCTGGAGGTCTTCACCGAGAACGTCTCTCCGTTGATGGGCCCTGGCCGGTTGAACCCGGCGACGCCCAGCTTGAGCAGCCCGTCGAGCACGATGACTCCGGCGCTGAAGCCCGGGCCGTGGCTGAGATGATCGCCCAGCGCCATGGCCCGCCAATCCAGGCTGGCGAACATGCCCACGGTGCGGGGGCCCTCTTCGAGACGCCGCACCCGCCTGCTCGGGGTGAAGGTGAGCCCGCCGTTGATCTGCGTGGTGTACTTGATGCCGTCGCCGCCATAGCCGAAGGCGGCGCCGGTGAGCAGCTCGGTGTACAGCGCCCACTGATCGCTCACCCAGTAACGGGCGCTGATCTCCATAGGGGTGGCCAGGGTGTCGAGCTCCACCTCGGGGTCGACGGCCATGGCCATGTCGAGGCGCAGGCCCAATCGCAGATCGAGCGAATCGCTGATGGGGGCTTCTACCCCTGGGCGCAGCGACACCAGCGCGGCGACGCTCTGATCACCCTCCAGGGTCTCCTCGTCGGCGAAGATGCCCCGAGCGCCGAGGGCGAGGCCCAGGGTGTAGACGGCCTCGGCTTGCTGGGCCAGGGCCCAGTCGGCGAAGGCCATGCCGGTGACCGAGATGCCCGAGTCTACGGCGTAACCGGCGACGAACCGCTTCTGAAGGTCGTGGCCCTGCAACCGGAAGCCGTACACGTCGGCCTCCGATGTCTGCCAGCGCGCGTCGAGCACAGCGCCGTAGCCGTCGAGGTTGTCGTAGGCACCGCCGACTGAAACGTGCTGCCCGTGAGCCAGGTCGGGCGAGACAGCCCACAAAGCGAGCAGCATCAAAAGCGTATGGGTGGGGCTCGGCGTCGGCATGGCGTTCTCCATCTCCAGTGGGGTGTGTCCCATAGAGATAAGGAGCGCTGAGGGTGGAGACTCACCGGTGTTTCCTCACATAAGCCATGCATCAGTGCATACATCTGCCCCACCATCGTGCACCATGACATGATGAAGCTGCGTTTTCACGATCTGGAACTGTTTCTCGCCATCCACCGTGGGGGCTCGCTGTCGCAGGGGGCTCGGGCTCTGGGCATCGATCAGAGCACCGTCTCGCGCCGCCTCGCTGAGCTCGAAGAGCGCTTGGGCGCACCGCTCTTCCTACGCAACCGGGAAGGAGTGCACCTCACCGCCCTCGGGGAGGGCTGGGTGGAGCCCGCGCGCCTCGCCGAGGCTCAGGTGACTGCGGCGCACCGTAGCTGGCAACGTCACAACGCCCCTGCCCTCGATGCAGAGGTGCGCATTGCCGCAGTACACAGCATCGCCGACGAGCTGCTGGTGCCCACCTTGCCGCTCTTGATCCGTGAGCATCCCCAACTGCGGATCACGATCCTCGCCTCATCGGACATCGCAGATCTCGGCCGTATGGAAGCCGACATCGCGCTGCGCCTTTTTCGCCCCACCTCTGGCGACCTGGTGACGCGTAAGATGATCTCTGGCGCGTTGGTGCCTCATGCTCAGAGTGACCTTGCCCTCACCCTGGCCCACGAGCCGCCAGAGCGGTGGCCATGGATCGCCCTGGCGAACCCCCGTTTCCGGCCTCCTCCATGGCAAAGCTGGTGTGCGCGCCATGACATCCGCCCTCAGTTCACCTTCTCCTCTGGCACCTCGGTGATTCGGGCGGTACAGGCAGGGCTCGGGGTCTCGATGTTGGATGCCGACTTGGGCATCGCCCTACAGCTGACGCCTCTGCCCATGGGGGATCTTCCCGAGCTGCGCGGGGCGCTGTGGCTCACGGCCCACCGCGCTCAGCGAAAACTGCCCCATGTGAATGCGGTGTGGAAATGGTTGGAGCTGATCTTCACCGAAAAGGCCAACCCGCGCCGACTTCTGAGCTGATCACTCTGCGGTCTGGCCGATGTCGTCGTCCGAGATGCCTTGAGCCTTGAGCTTCTCCCAGAGGTTCTTGCGGCTGATGCCCAGCAGCTCTGCCGCTTTGGTGCGTTGCCCAGCGGTGAGGCGAAGCGCCCGCAACAGGTAATGGCGCTCGAACTCTTTCATCGCCACCGAGAGGGGCCGTAGATCCACATCCTCGCGGACCTCGTGGATCTCCGAGCCCACGATGATGTCGGGCAGATGGGGCAGATCGATCTCTCGACCCTGTGACAACACCACCGCGTGGTGGATGGCGTGCTCCAGCTCCCGCACGTTGCCCGGGAAGCCGTACTCGTTGAGCGCCGCCCAGGCTCGAGGTGAGATATCCGGCACCGTGTCGGACTTGTTGTAACGCTTGAGAAAGTGCTCCACGAGCAGGGGCATATCCCCTTTACGGGCCCGCAATGCCGGGATGCTGATGTCGAGCACGTTGAGGCGGTAGAACAAATCTTCTCGGAAGTGCCCTTGTTGAATCCGAGTGCGCAGATCGCGGTGGGTGGCCGAGATCACCCGCACGTCGACGCGGACGGGGGTGTCGGTGCCCAGGGGCTCCACCACGCCTTCTTGCAGTACGCGCAGCAGCTTCGCCTGCGCCATCAGAGGCAACTCCGCCACCTCGTCGAGGAACAACGTGCCCCGATGCGCAGCCTTGAAGCGGCCATCGCGACGACGGACTGCCCCCGTGAAGGCGCCCCGCTCGTGGCCAAAGAGCTCTGCCTCGATGAGGGTCTCCGGGAAGGCCGCACAGTTCACCGCCACGAAGGGCATGTCACTGCGATCGCTCAGGGCGTGCAGACGCCGGGCCACCAGCTCCTTACCCGTACCCGACTCCCCTTGAATCAGCACGGGGGCTTCGCTCGGCGCGATCATCTCCACGCGCTCGAGCAGGCGGCGCATCGATGGTGCCTTGCCGATGATGTCGCTGCTCGGGGCCCGGGTGGCGAGCTCCGCCCGGGCGTTGCTCAGCTCTGCCTGCAGATCGCGCTTGTCGGCGATGCGCTGAACCCTCAGCAACAGCTCGTCGACGTCGAAGGGCTTGGTCAGATAGTCGAAAGCGCCATCCTTCAAAGCCCCTACGGCGTCCTCAACGGCCCCATAGGCGGTGATGAGGATCACCTCTGTCGTGGGCGAGAGCGCTCGCGTCCTGCGAAAGATCGTCAGTCCGTCGGCTTTGGGCAGGCGAATATCGGAGATCACCAGATCGAAGCTCTGACGCTGGATCGCGTCGAGGGCTGCCTCACCATCAGCACAGGCGGTGACGCGATGACCTACGGCGCGCAGCGCATCGCCCACGGGGAGGCGGATGGCGGGCTCGTCGTCCACCAGCAGGATCTCAAGCATTGGGGTGTTCTCCCATCTCGGGTGCGTTCAATGAGGCCGTGAAGTGGCCCCTTGAGGCCACTTCACGGACAATCAGCTCAGCCGTTCTCGCGAGGCTCAGCTTCAATGTCAGCGTCTTCCTCAGGGTGACGCACTGTGAGTACCGGGCAGTTCGCACGACGCAGCACCCGCTCTGCCACGCTGCCGAGGAAGAACCTCGACAGCCCGGTACGACCATGAGTGCCCATGATGATCAGGTCGATCGACTCGCGCTCGGCGAGCTCTACCACCTCGTGATCGACACGACCGGTGATCAGGTGACTGGTGACCTGAATGTGCTCTGGGCACTGGTCGAGCATGACCTCGAGGTTGTTGCGGACCTGGACTCGGATGTACTCGCTGATGGGCAGCGGCGGGGCGTCACCGACCTGTACGGGTACGTCACCCAAGTCGAAAGGTGGCTCGTACACGTGCAGGAGATCGACCCGCGCCTCGAACCGCTCGGCGAAGGTGAGCGCATAGTCGAGGGCGTGCTGTGAGCACGCGGAGAAGTCGATGGGGACCAGGATACGTTTGATGGACAGCATGCTCAGTCTCCCTTTTGGCCGTCGTTGAAGCGCTTTGGGCCATTGAAAAGACTGTGCCACTCGCAAAACCGGCCTGGACACAGAGGGGAGGCGAAACAGTGACACCAAACAGTAACAAAACCCAAAACGATGCTACCATTTGACCTCACTCGCGCCAAACGTGCTCGAAACGGACGCGCTCCCCCACCTCGGTGCGGCTCAGTGACTGCGGCACCCGCTCAATCACTTTGAGCATGGGCGTGTTATGCATCGGCACGTGCACTGTGAAGCCTCGGTGTCCACGGGCTCGGCTCAACGCCGTGAGCGTATCGAAGAGCACTGTCCCGAGCCCCTTGCGTTGCCACGCCGGGGTGACGATGAAGGCCAGATCCGCCAACCCGGTTGAAGCGTCCAGGCTGATCTGTCCCATGGCCACCACCTCTTCCGCAGGGGCCACCTCTGGATCGAGCACTGGACACACCAGCACCGCGAGGTTGCCGCCGCTGTCGACATCGAGCAGCTGCGTCAGTCGGCTCTGGTTGATGGCCCCTTCAGTCTTCGGGGCCAGGAAGGGGTGGTAGATGCTGTTGTCCGACACACGGTAGAGAAAATCTCTGAGCAGCCCCTCGTCGGTGATGCGCGCTGTGCGCAACATGATCTTGTCACCATCGGGTAGCTGCCTCACCTGCGCAGTGTCGTGAGGGTGACGGTTTTGGGAGACGCTCTGGCCAGGCAGCACATACCGTCGACGCTTCGCCGCAGCCAATAGCTCACCTCGATGATCAGGGTGGGCGATGTCGATGAGAGCCATGGCGCGCTCACGGATGCTCTTACCCCATAGCTCGGCCACCCCATATTCGGTGACCACGTAGTGCACGTCTCCCCTGCTGGTGACCACACCTGCGCCCTCTTCGAAGGCCGGAGTGATTTTGCTCACCTGCCCCTTCTTCGCCGTCGACGGCAATGCGATGATCGGGCGCCCCCCCTGACTACGGGCGGCCCCTCTGATGAAGTCCACCTGGCCCCCGATGCCCGAGAAAAAACGACCCATCAAGGTGTCGGCGGCCACCTGGCCGGTGAGATCGACAGCGAGGGCGCTGTTGATGGCGATCATCCGCTCATGGCGGGCGATGGTGAAGGGGTCGTTGGTGAACTCGCTGGGACGCATCTCCACGATGGGGTTGTCGTGCATCCAGCGATACAATCGCCGGGTACCCATGGCGAACGACGTCACCACCTTCCCCGGCAAGATGGACTTCCGGCTGCCATTGATCACACCGCGCTCGATGAGCGGGATCACCCCGTCGGAGAACATCTCGGTGTGCACGCCAAGATCACGGTGATGTGTGAGGGCGGCGAGCACGGCGTCGGGGATCTTGCCGATGCCCATCTGCAGTGTGGCCCCGTTGGGGATGAGATCGGCCACGTTGCGACCGATCTGCCTCGTCACGCCGTCCAGGGTGGGTGGCTGCAGCTCGGGCAAGGGGCGCTCGATGGGCACCAGGGCGTCGATCTGATCCATGTGCACGAAGCTGTCGCCGAGCGTACGGGGCATATAGGGGTTCACCTCGGCGAGGATCAGGCCGGCGCTGTCCACAGCGGCCCGCACCACGTCGACGGAGACCCCGAGACTGGCGAAGCCGTGGGCGTCAGGTGGGCTGATCTGGATCAGGGCGGCGTCGATGCGGATCCGCCTCGAGCGGATCAGTTTGGGGATCTCGCTGAGAAAGACCGGCATAAAGTCGGCCCGCCCTTCGCCCACTGCCTCTCGCACATTGGCGCCGATGAAAAACGCGGTGTGACGAAACCGGCTCGCCATCTCCGGAGCCACGTGGGGGGCTTCTCCGAGAGTGAGCAGGTGTACGATCTCGTTGTCGGCGAGATGATCACCATGAGCGCACAGCGCGTCGACGAGGCCCAGAGGCTCTGCTGCGCCAGATCCGATGAAGATACGACGGCCAGGGAGCAGCCGACGTACAGCGTCTGCGTGGCTGCCGATCTTGTGAGCATAGCGGGTGGTCCAATGCACGGTTGGCTCCTGTGTCGTGGTTCGGGCTACACCGCCGCGCATTGAGAACGCCGTGCCAAATCTCCACGCACCCACATTGCCTTGGGGCGAGGCGCAGCGTAGAAGGTGAAACCCGAACAGCCTCTTGATCATCATCGAGGCGCTACACACGCCCACGATGCACGGGCACACATCGAGGAGGATCATCATGAAGATCGTGACCCCACCCCAAGCAGCCGAGCAGGTGAAGCAGGCAGGCGTGGTTTTTGTCGACGTACGCAGCCAGCAGGAGTTCGCCGCAGGACACCCTGAGGGCTCGGTGAACATCCCCCTGCTCGATCACGACGCTTCGGGGCAGATGGTGCCCAACCCCGAGTTCATCCCCGTGTTTCAGGCCACCTTCGCCGACAAGAGCGCGCCGGTGATCCTCACCTGCCGCTCCGGAGGCCGCTCCGGCCGCGCCGGGGGCATGCTGGAGCACCTCGGCTACACCGACGTCACCAACATGGATGGTGGCTGGTCCGGCAACGGCGCTGTCGCTGGCTGGTCCACTGAGGGGCTGCCTGCCTCCACGGAGAACGGTGACGGGGTGTCGTACGCCTCGATCAAGGCCAAGGCTGGTCAGTGAGTACCACTGAGGGCGCCATCGAGGGCTCTATCCCCCTCATCGACAGCCACGCCCACCTCGACTTCGATCGCTTCGACGCCGATCGAGAGGCGGTGCTGGATCGGGCCTGGAGCGCCGGAGTGCAGGCGATCCTCACCATCGGCACCGATGTGGCCACGAGCGCGGCGGCCCTCGCCCTCGCTGAGGGGCACGACCGGCTCTTCGCCTCGGCAGGCATCCACCCTCACGAGGCAGGGGCCTTCGAGGATGCCCACTGGCCCAGGCTCGAGCAGATGTGGGCCCACGATCACATCAAGGCCGTGGGAGAGACGGGGCTGGATTACTACTACGACTACAGCCCCCGGGCGCGTCAGCAGCAGCTGTTTCGCCGGCACCTCGAGATCTCGGGTGAGGTGGGGCTCCCGGTGGTGATCCACATCCGTGACGCCTTCGACGATGCCTTCGAGATCCTCGCGGAGGTGGGCACACCTGCAGGCGGCGTGGTGCACTGCTTCACCGGAGGCCCTCGAGAGTGCGAGCGGGCTTTGAGCCTCGATCTGCACGTGTCGATCTCCGGGGTGGTCACCTTCAAGAACGCCAGAGATCTGCAGGCGGCGGTGCCTCTCATCCCTGAGGACAAGCTGCTCGTGGAGACCGACGCGCCCTTCCTGGCCCCCACCCCCAACCGGGGCAAGCGCAATGAGCCTTCGTTCGTCGTGCACACCGCAGCGAAGGTGGCCGAGCTTCGGGGGGTGAGCTACGCCGATCTCTGTGCCTCGACCATGGCCAACACCATCAAGCTCTTCGATTTGCCCGACCTCACGCGCTGAGCACGCTTGCGCCGAGGGGCGTCAGCGATCACCCACGGGCACGCGCTGGCGAATGGTGATCTGCACCTCGTCTTCACCACGGGGCTCAGAGGCTGAGAGGAACACGTAGGCTGGCCCTTCGCCCCCAAGGGCGAAGTTCAATGCGCGCACGCCGTTGATGTCGTCGTCACAATCGATCTCGTCCTGCGGGTAGATACGGCTGGGGTAGCGACACGCTGTACGGGCCGAAGCGGAGAACGTCAGGCCCGGCACACCGCTCGCGCGCACTTCGTACAGCCCCTGAGGCAGCGCGCTGAGATCGAGCACGAACCCTGCTTCATCGGCCTGACACGTGGCGGGGAGGTTATGGGGCCACTGATCGTTGAGCGGGCGTCGGACCACCCACTGGGTACCATCTGCGATGGGTAAACCTTCATCCGGGTCCACAGTAATCACGACACCAGCGGGCCAGTCATCGGGGCATCCCGGCTGCGGATCGATACACGCAGTGATCAGCTCATCTTCGAGTATGTCGATGACATCGCAACGTCGAGCAGCGTCACAGCGGTTGAGGGTCTGCAGCAAATCGCACCCCGTGGCCTCGTCGTGGAGGGGGGTAAGCTCATATGCAGTGAGCAGCTGATCGGACGGTGTACTGCTCTGACCTGCGCTGTCGACGAGGGTGACCTCCACGCTGAACGTGAGCCGCCCATTGGCTTCGTCCCAGATCACAGGGCGAAACGCTTGTGGCAAGGGCAACCAGTGATCCAGTGAAAACGAGAGGCCATCTTCTGCGTTGATGATGGACTGCACGGGCTGTCTCAATTCCGTGTCGTCCGGGCGGCCCTCCAAGAGACCGAGCGGCAACACCCCAGCTTCGCCGAACAGGCGGAGATCGATCTCGACGACGTCCTGGTCGGGATCCGTGCCCCACACCCGAATGAACATGCTGTTCGCGTCAGGGTTGTACCGTACGAACACATCGGCAATGCGTGGGCTGCTCGCCTGGCGCACCTCGAGGGTGAAGCGCCCGCTTTCGAACTCGAAGTCATCTTCAGCGAGGTCTTCGGCGGTGAGCCCTTCGTTGTCGACGGTGATGTAGATCTCGTCTCCCCCTCTCAGCTCGGCCCACGGATACGCTCTCGGCAGTTCATCTTCCTCGAAGATCTCTGCCTCGGTGAGGCACTGGCGCCCGGCGTCGTTGTCGGGCAGAAAATCCGCGTCCACTCGGGAGACGACATCACATCGAGGGCTCCAGTACACATGACCCTCGAAGCTGTCCTCGAGCAATCTGAAGAGATAGCGACCGTCCTCAGGGGCGACGAAGCTGTAGGTGGCGTCAGTCGCAAAGGGGACCCAGCTCGTATCGCACTGGCTGATCTGACGGTTCAGGGTGACTCGGGTGTCGCCGTCGATCTGCCACACGCGGGCATTGAAGGGCATCGGCGCAGGCTCGACCTCCAGGGCATCGCCGATGATCTCGCTGACCCGACCTGGCGGACACCGCGCAGCCTGCTGGGCGCACACATGAACCCCAGAGAGATCAGTGTCGGCTTCGACGGGCACGCACACCTGAGGTGCGTCACAGGCAGACCAGCCCGAGAGTGGATCGCAGAGATCGCCGAGCTCGCTGATGGGTGGTCGAGGGTTCGGGGCGGCTTCGATGCGGTTGGTGATGGGGGGCGCCGCCAAATCTTCGAAGTACACAGTGACGGCGAGATCTCGGAAGGGCTCCATCATGGGCTGCACTTGATCGAGAGGCAGCGGGAGCGCGCCTTTCACCACGAACCAGTCGTGTAGCTCGCTGGCGAGCTCGAGGTGAGGCACAGGGATGAAGAGGCCGTCGAGGACCGGGTCGTCGAAGAGGGGCTGCTCACCGAACCAGGGGCCAAGCTCTACGAAGAGGACCGGAGAGCCCCAGTTCTCCCCTTGCGCTTCGAAACCCAGCACGTTGTCCACGTCATTGAACCAGCCGATGCCTACAGGCTCGCGGCGCACCCGCTCTACGGCCAGCTCTGCCTCTCCGGTCCAGCCAAACTGCCCGTCGAGGTAGAGATAGATCGTCTCCCCGGCGAAGAGATCCAACGTCAGACGCGCGCCCACGACGCCATCCTCCTGAATCTCGGCCACCACACACCCCAGCTCTTGTGGCTCGACGCCTGCTTCTACAGGCAGATCACCCATGCAGCCCCACCGGGCATACAACACCGGCACCTTGTCCGGCACGATCTCGCCATTCTCGTTGAGGTCAGGCTCGGCGATCACCGTGAAGATGTAGGTGGCACCTTCTGTGGCGGTGAACCGGGTGACCCCCTCTTGAGGCAGTCGGTTGTTGTCCAGAGCGCAGGCGCCATTGGCCAGGGCGAGCCGGGGACCCTCCCGGGTGTCGATGCTCCACGTCTCTGGCTCTTCTGAGCCGGGATCCAGAGAGATCTCGGGGATCAACGCCGACCCCTCGGGGATCAGGCATGCGTCCTCGTCAGCAGGGGGCAGACACAGACCCCCGGCGATCTCCCCGAGGTCGAAGATCGGCCGGCACCACCCATACTCTACACAGGGCCTGAGGAGCGTTCGGGGGCTGCACACACCACCGACGCCCACACCGGTGATGGGCTCGGGCGGGCGCGTTTGCAACACAGCGTTGTTGTCGCTGTCGAAGACGGTGATCTCGAAGACATCCGGGTCGAGCCCCACGAGCGTGTCCCAGGATCGCACCACAATGCCATCGACGAGGTTCTCCTCCCACCGGTTGAAGTCGTTCAGCGGCCACAGCTCTTCTCTGAAGAACGGGAAGACTTGATCGCCATCCCGAACTGCGAGCTCGATGAAGGCATCGGGCAGCGGGTTGTCGTCCTGGGCCCTGAAGCTGAAGGCCACCAGGCCCTGCTCGGGGTCGAAACCGGCAAAGTCGATGGCCAGGAGGGGCGCACCTGGAGGCAGACAGACGGCCTGTCCGTTGAGGTTCTCGCGGCACACCTGCCCTGGCTGACAAAACGTGTCACCCGCACAAGGCACGCCATCATCGGGTATGCCGCCGTCGGGTATGCCGTCATCAGGTATGCCTTCATCGTCGGGGAGCACAGCATCAACTGGTGGCTCGACCCCGAGATCCTCCTGCCCGGTGTCAGCATCTGGGCGAGGTGGTGGGGTGCCTCGAACACAGCGGCCCTCGCCGCAGTACCAACCGGAGATGCACTCCGTGTCGTCGACACAGAAGAAATCCCCCTGATCCAGAGCGTCTTCTCGAGCACACCCTGCGAGCAGGGTGACCCACACCAATGCCAGGGGCGCCGTCAGCCTGCCCATATACCCTCTCTAAAAACTCAACGTGAACCCGACCTCGGCCCCCACTGTAGCCTCGCCCCCGGGGGTCGTTGCCACTCGGGGCATGCCGTAGGGGCGAATGCCCGGCACGGGGCGTAGGGGCTGGGCTTCTGGCGCGGATGCTTCCTCGGGGGCCATGAGCCACACCACGAGGGCCGAGGCGAGCAGGGCCCCGCCAGCAGCCATCAGGATCACCCCGGTGGATTGCCGGCTGTCGGCGTTCTCCTGCATCTCCTGGGCTTGCACCTGGGTCAGGCCGATGATGATCCCCTGCTCGTCTCGTCGGGCGTCGACGATCTCGTCTTCGTCACCGACACCGAGCACATAGGTGGTGAGCCCCGCGGTGGCCGTGGCCACCCCTACCCCAGCAAGAGTGAGGGCGGTCAGCTCCCACGGGGTGGGATCCGGCGCTGGCGTCTCGGCCCACGCCGCAGGGCACGACAGGCCCGTGATCAACGTGGCGATCAACGAGAGGCGCACCATCACTTCTCCTCCCGTGTGAACCACACCACTTCGGCACGGCGGTTCTCCCATACCCCCTGGCCACCGGGCTGTGGGGCCGCCCCCTCGACGGGCCTGCTGAAGCCAAAGCCGATGACCTGGATCAAGTGGCCCGGCACCCCGGAGGCGATGAGCTGATCACGGACGATCTCTGCCCGACGTCGGGAAAGCGCGAGGTTATAGTTCTGACGCCCGAGCTGATCGGCGTGACCCTCGACACGGATCTCCGCGAGGCCTTCGACGGCCTTGAGGGCGTTGGCCCACCGGCCCACCTCGGCTACGGCCTTGTCGTCGAGGGTGGCGGAGTCCACGGCGAAGTGCACCCGACCTTCGAGGCGCTTGCCTGCGGTGAGTTTGGCTTCACCCCCGTCGGCGTAGCGTACCCGATAGCTCAGCTCCTCTTCGAAGGCCTCCGCGGGGCCCTCGGCTCGAGCGGTTCGCAGGCCGCGCACCCGCACCAGAAGGCCCAGACGCCCTCTGCGCTCCGCTGTGGGCGGGGTGAGGGTGAAGCGCAGCTGCTGCACGTCGGAGAAGCGGTCGTAGTCCTTGAGGCCCTGATAAATGGGCGCCCCCGCTTGTTCTTCGTGCATGAGCACCACCTCGGCCCGGGCCCGAAGCACGTTCTGTCGAGGCACCTTCACCACCAGCTCGATGGGCTCGTCGATGGCGTACTCTTCTTTAAGGCCGATGACCGAGAGGGCCGAGGGGGCCATGACCACGGCCTCGTCGGTCTGCTCCTTCGTGGGATCACCCTCCTGGGCTTGGGCGACGCTCGCCATGACCAGGAGGCAGAGCAGCCCACGGGCGGTGTGTTTACAGCTCACGGGTGGCTCCTGTCTGTGAAGTCTGCGCCTCGTCGGGGCTGCGCTTGCCCTGCCGCTGTACGATCCAGACCCCTCGGGCCGGCGCCGGCAAGGTGACCACGGTGACCGCGTCCGACTCGTGCAGCACCTCGAGACCTTCTTCGAGACTCACGCGGCGGCCGTCTTTCAAAACCGACCACTCGGTGAAGTCGAGGGCGTCACGGTTGTAGATGAGCACGCGGGCGGCCGTGCGCAGGTCGAGATCGAAGCGCCAGGTGTCGAGCACGATGCTCGGATCGAGGGGGTTCGGCTGCCGCACGCCGTGGCGGGTGGCGTACACCCCCTCACCGGTGAGTGCGGAGAGCAGCTCGGGCAGCTGCCGCTGGAATTGCCCTCGATCTGTGGCCAGCAGCGCCACCCCAGTGCTCACTCCACCCCGGGTGGAGCGCCTGATCTCGTCGAGCAGCCCCGGGTCGAAGGCGCCGATCTCTTCAATGATGCCAGCGTAGAAGCCACCACAGGCCTCGGCGTCGTCTTCTTTCCACTGAGCAGTGTCGCGACATCGGGCCGGGGCGAAGGCCATGGGCATCAGATCGACGTAACGCTCGAGCACCTTGCCACCAGCGCGCATGCGATCGAGATACCCTGGCAGGCGGCCGCTGCTCTCCGCGAGTCCTACGGTGTGCAATGTGGCCCCCATGGCCTGTACGCGGGCCGCAGCAGCTTTCACCGCCCCTCGGGGATCTGTGCGCACCACCGACTCCCGCCCGTCGGTGATCAAGATCACGTGACGGGCCGCCTCGGCGTCTCGATCGGCGAAGCGGGCGGCTGCGGCGTCCAGGGCGGCGCTGATACCGGTGTACCTCGACGGGCGACTCGCCGCCCGAAAGGCGCTCACCAGCTGCCCGAGCTGGGCTCCGGAGAGCCGACCGTCGATCTCGATCCAGGTCTCCCCCTTCGGACCCTTCATGGGGCGCACTTCGTCGCCGAAGAGCAACACCTGAAGGCGAGCGGGCTGCCCAGTGGACATGGCGTGGGCGCCGAGGGTGGCTGCCATACGGGTGAGCGCCACCTCGCGCTTCGCCGGCGCCGAGGTGGGCAACAGCGGGTCCGTGGCGTTCACTGGATCGTGCCAGGCCATCGACAAGGACTGGTCGACGAGGGCCACGATCTCCAGCGGGCGCAGATCGCTTCGGCGCGTGGACCAGTCCCGAGCCACCAGCTTCTTGTAGTCGCGCAGAATCTGCTGCACCACCGGCGCCAGGGCGCTGCGGGGCTCGGAGATGTCGATGCGATCGGCGAAGAGAGGCGTGCGGCCTTCGACGCATTCGAGATAGGCCATCTGGGCATTGGCCAGGGCCTGACAGTCGATGTCCGCCGCTGGATCTCCCACCTCGGAGCGGACGATCTCCACAAAGGGGCGCAGGCTTTCTGGCGCCGCCTGCTCGATCTCCGACTTGAGGCGGTCGAGCAAGGCCACGGTCTCGACGTTCTGCAGCAACCTCGGATGCACCACCACCCTCAACCGCGACAACAGCAGCCGAAAGCGACGGGGGGTGAAGTCGCGGCCTCGGGCGAGGGTGCTCTTCACTCCTGTCTCCCGGCGGCTTTTTTTCAGGGCCTTGCTCAGGGCGTTGATGTCTTCACCGCGGGTCTCGGGATCTGCGAGCAGCTGCTCCAGAGCGCCCGCCCAGGCCACAGCACCGGGCGAGACCATGTTCGCGACACCACCACCCTCGCCTTCGGGCATCGGCACCTCGGCGAGGGCCCCGACCCCTGCGGCGACGGTGGCGCCGGCGCTCGCTGGCACAGCCCCATCGAGGGGCCATGGATCGCGGGATTCCGAAGACAATGTCAGGGCCGCGAAGCCCGGCTTCAGCTCGAAGATGCGCTCCGGGCGCTTGCCGAGGCCGTCGAGGACCAGCAACACGGTGCCGTCGAAGAAACCCAGGTCTTCACCGGGGCCCTGACGCAGGCGATCTCCGAGAGTGGCCAGAGTGGCCCAGTCCACCACCCCGTCGGCGAGCGCCACCCCATTGGGGGTCTGTTGAGCCCCAGCGAGATAGACCACCATGAGATCACTCTGAGAGACGTATTGAAAGGGACGCCCCTCGGAGAAGAGCTTGAGGAAGCTCTGCACCGTGGGCGGGCCGTCGATGACGTGGACCTTCCTGGGGTTGAGCCCCAAGCGGGCCTCGGCGTGGCGGGCCACACGGGCCGCGGAGGCCCTCACCCAGGGGGTGTCGTCGGTGGCCACCGCCACAAATGACAAGTTGCGGTTGGGCACCGCCCCCCATGCCGTGGAGGCCATCATCAAGAGCCCCCACACGCTCACCCACAGCGCCCCCCAGCGCCACCGGGCACCTCTCATGACCTCACCCCTTTCTGCACAACCCGACCATCATCTCCAGTTCCTGGGCCTGACGCTGCTCGAAGGTACATTCGCCCGCGGACTTTCGCCGCCTGAGGGCCTCGATGTTGCGGCACAGAGAGCCTCCTGGCGTGAGCGAGGCTCCCTTCGAAGCGCGCACGATGTCCCGTAGCTCTGACCCGCACGGGCCGCTGATCTTCACGCGTCTGCCCTCTGAATGCGTATCTTTGATGGTCACCGTCGTCCGCCGCCCGGCACGGCGTCCCTGACCTCTGCGCCCCTGGCCTCTGGACCCCTGGCCTCTGCGACCCGGATCTCTGCGACCCTGATCTTTGGGGCTCGGCCGCGGTGGCGCCGCGGCCACGGCAGGGGTATCTGCGTCGGGGGCAGCAGCATCCGGGATGGCCGCATCAGGGGCTGTAGCGTCTGACACTGCGGTGTCGGAGGCTGCATCAGACACCGTCACGGTGGCATCAGCGACTGCCGCCGCTGGCAGTGTCGCAGCGTCGACAGACAGGGCACCCACAGCGACGGTCCGATCAGGCCCGCTGGGGCCCATCACGGGTGCCTTCTCCGAAGGCCACAGGCTCAGCGCTGCGCTCACCCCCACCACGACGAGGAGCAGCGCGCCCAAGAGCAAGGGTCGGCGGCGATCACCACCTTCATCATCTCGGGCCGGCACCACAGGCTCGGGCACTGGCCCTTCCAGGTTGAGCGTCTCCGGCGGCTGCGCAGGCTCTGGGGCATCGAGATCGAGGGCGGCCAGCGCCTCGAGCAGTGCACCGGCATGTTGAGGTCGCTCGTCGGCCTCTTTGCTCAACATGCGCATCACGAGATCGTCGAGGGCCCAAGGCAGTCTCGCCCGGAGCGCACGCGGTCGTCTGGGGGCATCGTGGACCTGCTTGTAGAGCAGGGCGATGGGGGTCTCGGCGTCGAAGAGCGGCGCACCCGTGAGCATTTCGAAGAGGATGATGCCCAGAGCGTAGACATCTGCCCGGGCATCCACCTGACCACTCAGGGCGTGCTCTGGCGACATATAGGCCGGCGTGCCCACCATGGTGCCCGGCTGAGTGAGGGTGCCGTGACCGGTGTGCAGCTTGGCGATGCCGAAGTCCACCACCCGAACCTCGTCTCCGCCTTCCGGGCTGCGGGAGATCATGATGTTCTCGGGCTTGAGATCCCGGTGGATCACCCCCATCTCGTGGGCCTCGGCGAGAGAGCGGGCGATCTGCTCGACGATGTCGAGGGCGCGCTCGACGGCCATGGGCCCCAGCTCGATGAGCTCCCGCAGCTGCAGCCCCTCGATGAGCTCCATGGCGATGTACAGCCGGCCGTCTCCCGTAGGACCGAAGTCGTACAGGGTGACGGTGTTCACCTGCTTGAGCTTGCTGATGATCTTCGCCTCGTGGAGGAACCGCTTCACCGCCTGGGGGTTGGCGCACAGCTCATGGGCGAGGATCTTGAGCGCCACAGGGCGCTCCACCGGTTGCTGCACGGCCCGATAGACCGTGCCCATGCCTCCGGCACCGATGGGGGCGATCACCGTGAATCGATCGGCGATGGTTTGTCCGATCAGCGGATCGGGCTGGTCGTCGTCAGGGCGCAGATCGTGATGACTCATGCCCGAGATCTCGCCTCCATCTCCTTCAAGCGCACCTCATAGGCATAGACGAGGCGCTCGATGTCGGCCTCTGGCGCCCCCTCTGCTCTGAGGGCCTCGATCTTGGCGGCGAACTTGCCCAGCACCTTGTCGCCCCCCACTGGGGAGGCGCTCGCAGCAGCCTGGGCGGCCTGCCAGCGCTCGTCGAGGGCCCCGGCCTGATCTGCCTGAGCCTTCAGCTCTCGATGGCGCGCCCGCAGGGGGGCGATGAGCGGCCGGTAGATGCCGTCGAACCTGCTCACGGCCTCGGCGGCGGCGTCCAGGGCATCGCCCTCGAGGGCTTCGAGGGCTTGCTCCACCGCGGCCATGGCGTCGTTGAGGGCCTCGGCGGATACAGGGGTGTAGCGCGCGTTGCTCTGGGCGGCCATCTCCCGACAGGCCTGATCGAGCTGAGAGAGCTTCTCCAGCTGGGCGCTCGCCTGATCGACACGAGATCGGGTCTCTTCGCTGTGGGCGACGAGGACCTCTGCAGCCTTTCGGGCTGCTTTTTGATGTGAGCCCAGAAACTCCAACAGGGTGGACTCGAGGCCCAGCGGGTCGCTCAGCAGGTCGTCCTGGGCCCGGCGCACATGGCGCTCGAAGGCCACAAGGCTGTGGGGCACGTCGAGGCCATACGCTTCGAATGTGCTCCGCATGGATTGCGCCTCCTGGGTGAGCTTGCCCAGGGGTACGCCATAGGTGGACCACGCTCGATCTACAGCGATGAGCACGGGCTTCACCGTGTCGAAGGTGGCCTTCATCCGTTTGGCGAGCTCCGCAGGGGTCACCTTCACCTCGGCAGCGGCCTTGCCGAAGAAGTCGCGCTCTTCGAGGGGGATGTTCGCGGCGTCGAGGTTGATCGAAGGGCCCTCGAGCAGGGTGGCGATGTCAGCGATGCTCTTCGCAGTGCGGAACATCGACAGGCTGTGCCGGCGCTGTTTGGCTTTGGCCACCACCGCCCGGAGCAGATCGAGCTCCTGGTGGAGCGTGTCGAGCCCCTCCACGGCGCCACGGATCTCCGCAGCCCGGTGTCCCGTGAGCCGCTCGAGGCCCTTCCCCCTGAGCAAGCGATACCCCGTCAGCTCCGAGAGCTCTGCCAGGTTGCTCAGCATGGTGTCGATCCGGCCCTGCCATACGGTCAACAGGCTGTCCAAGGTGTCGAGCTTCACGACGGTGGCCTCTGAGCTTTTTCCTGAGATTTCTGAACATTGAGTTGTGGAGCCCGCCCTGGGCCCGACATGGGTTCAGCGATACCGCAACGAGCCCACCGGCGGCAAGGCCGGGGCCCAGGTTCTGCCTTGACGCGCTCTCGATGGCGAGTCCATGATGCCGCACCCGCGCACTGTAAGAGGGTCAAGGGCTGCCTCAGAGGCAGAGACTCGCTCCATGGGCGCACTTCAAGATTCTGGACGGACATAGGGGACTCAAATGGCTGTTTCTCTGAGCAAGGGTGGGAACGTCTCTCTGAGCAAGGAAGCTGGCGGCGGCCTCACCAAGGTGACGGTGGGCCTCGGCTGGGACGAGCGGGTCACCGACGGCGCCGACTTCGATCTCGACGCCTCGGCCTTCATCCTCGGGAGCAACGGCAAGGTGGCCCGAGACGTCGACTTCATCTTCTACAACAACCTCGTCTCCACCGACGGGGCCGTGGAGCACATGGGCGACAACCTCGTCGGCGGTGCTGTGGAGTCCGACGACGAGCAGGTGAAGATCGACCTCAGCGCCCTTGGGGGCAACGTCGACAAAATCGCCATCTGCGTCACCATCCACGAAGCCGAGGGTCGGCGTCAGAACTTCGGCATGGTGAGCAACGCTTACGTGCGCGTCGTCAACGAGACCGACGGCAAGGAGCTCGCCCGCTACGACCTCTCCGAGGACATGAGCACCGAGACCGCCATGATCTTCGCCGAGGTGTACCGCCGGGGCAACGACTGGAAGTTCAAGGCCATCGGCCAGGGCTACGCCGGCGGCCTCGGCCCCCTGGCCCGCAACTACGGGGTCAACGTCTGATCCGCCCTCGAATGGCCTCGGGCCAAGGGCTCTCCCTCTTTTGAAACCTCGTCGAGACCCCCGCAGACACAGTTGTTGAAGTCTCTGCACTCAAGGAGCAGGCATTGAGCGGACTCCTCATTCTTTCCATCGCGGTCATCGCGCTGACGTCCATCGTCATCATGTATGCCTGCAATGCCTTCGAAGACGCCGCGGACTATCTGGGCCGCAACATGAAGCCCGGGGTGAAGGGGGCGACCATCAACGCCATCGGCAGCTCGCTGCCGGAGCTCTTCACCACCTCGCTGCTGCTCTTCGGCCCCTTCGTGGCGCCAGGCTTCTTCGGCAACGGCGAAGACAGCTTCTCCGCGGGCATCGCCACCTGCGCCGGCAGCGCGGTCTTCAACGCCGTCATCATCCCTGCTCTGTGCATCATCGCTGTGACCTTCTTCGGCGTGCGCAAGGGCAAGGGCGCCCCCGAGAAGGTCTCTCAGGTCGTCCTCGACAAGCGGGTGGTCATCAAGGATGGCTTCTTCTTCGTGCTCGCCGAGCTCGCCCTGATCTTCTTCCTCGGCGATCAGCGGATGGCCTGGTGGATGGGCGGCGTGCTCGTGCTGATCTACGTGGTCTACATCGCCATCACCCTCAGCACCGGCTTCGGTGTCGAAGAAGAGGACGATGATGATGACGAGGACGACGAGGACGACGATGAGGAAGAAGGCGTCGGCATCTTCGGCCTCGGCTGGCTGCTCGACTTCAACAACCGCTTCTACGGTGGTGCCGAGTTCACGCAGAAGTCGGCGTGGGTGGTGCTCTCGTGGTCCATCCTCGCCATCGCCGTGGCCTGCGCTGGCATCGCCTGGGCCGTGGAGCACTCCGCTCAGGCCCTCGGGGTGAAGCCTTACTTCACCGCAGTGATCCTCGCCGCCGCCGCCACCAGCGTGCCCGACACCGTGCTCTCGGTGAAGGACGCCGTGAAGGGTGAGTACGACGACGCCGTGGCCAACGCCGTGGGCAGCAACATCTTCGACATCACCATCTGCCTCGGCGTGCCGCTGCTCATCTACGGCCTCGTCTTCGGCGACATCAGCATCAGCCCCGCCATCCCCGGCGCCGACAACTCCGCCGCCGACGTGCAGGTCCTGCGCTGGGTGCTGCTCATGGTCACCGCCGTGGTGTTGAGCCTGTTCCTCATCGGCAAGGGCATCGGTCGTGGCAAGGCCGCGATCCTGTTCTCGCTGTACTTCATGTGGACCGCCTTCGTCGTCGGCCGCGCTCAGGGGGCGCAGTGGGCCAACGACATCATCCAGTGGCTCCCTGCCTGATCAGGCAGCTCGAGCCCGAGAGAACCTCAGGAGAATCTGATGGGTGTCAGTCTTTCAAAAGGTCAAAAGGTCAGCCTGACCAAGTCTGACGGTGGGGGCCTCAAGCGCATCGCAGTGGGCCTCGGCTGGGGCAAGAAGAAAGCCATGTTCGGGCTGTTCAAGGCCGACGTCGATCTCGACGCCTCGGCGCTGCTGTACAGCGGCGGCGGTGAGCCTGTCGACGCTGTGTGGTTCGGCAGCCTGCGCTCGAGGGACGGCTCGATCGTGCACACCGGCGACGATCGCGCCGGAGGCGGCTCCGAGCAGGATCCCAACGAGGTGATCAACGTCGACCTCACAGCGGTACCCCGGGAGATCTCGAGCATTGTCTTTGTGGTGAACAGCTACAGCGGCGAGAGCTTCAAGGGTGTGCCTTTCGCTTTCTGCAACGTTGTGGACGGCGCCACCAGCAAGGAATCGGCCCGCTACAACCTCAACACTGATGGCGGCGACTACCGGGGCTTCATCATCGCCAAGGTGATCCGCACCGGCGGTGGCTGGAGCTTCGAGGCCATCGGCGAGCCCTGCACGGGCCGCCAGCGCACCATCGAGGACATCGAACCTCAGGCACGACGCTTCGCCTGAGAGGGGGCTCTATGCAGTTTCAGCGCGGTCAGAAATCGAAACTCTCCGATCTCACTGGCGCTGATGGCACTGCCGCTGACAGCACTGGCGCCGGGCGCATCGAGATCGGCGTCTCCCTCACCAACCCCCGTCACCGGGAGATCGACGTCAGCTGCTTCGGCCTCGATGGGCAGAAGCAGCTCTCCGACGATCGGTACTTCATCTATTTCAACCAGACCCGCTCCCCCTGCGGCAGCATCGAGATGGTGGACCGTCGAGGCTTCGACAAGGTCTTCCAGATCGATCTGAGCACGCTGCCAGCTCAGGTGCAGCGCCTCGTCTTCACCGCCAACATCGACGGCGACGGCGCGATGTCGGAGACCGACGGCGCCCTGGCGCTCCTCGTGGATGGCGTCGAGGTCATGCGGTTCCCCTTCTCCAGCGATCTCTTCTCCGCAGAAAAAGCGGTCATGATCGGCGAGGTCTACCTCAAGACGGTCTGGCGCATCGCTGCTGTGGGCCAGGGCTTCAACGGCGGCCTCAAGGCGCTGCTGGAGCACTTCGGCGGCGAGGCCGTCGCAGCGCCAGCCCCGGCGCCCACCCCAGCGCCTCCCCCCATGCCAAAGCCAGCGCCCAGGCCTGCCCCCGCTCCGAAGGCTGCCCCTGCACCGACGCCACCACCTCGCAAGGTCAGCCTCGGCAAAGTCACCTTGGAGAAGCGCGGGCAGAAGGTCAGCCTCGCCAAGGGCCGCGCCGAGTCCGGGGCGGTGATCCACGTGAACTTGAACTGGGACTCGCCGAAGAAGTCGTGGTTCCGGGACAACAGCGTCGATCTCGATCTGGGCTGTATGTTCGAGCTCACCACCGGGGAGCGTGGGGTGATCCAGCCTCTGGGCAACCAGTTCGGCGCTCGGGCACGGCCACCCTACATCGTGCTCGACAAGGATGATCGCTCCGGGGCCGCCACCGACGGCGAGAACATGCGCATCTATCGCCCCGATTTGATCCGCAAGCTCGTCATCTTCGCCATGATCTACGAGGGCACCGCCAACTTCACCACGGTGAACGGGCGGGTCACCATCAAAGATGGCCGCGGGAGCGAGATCCTGGTGTGATGTGACGCACCGGATCCGCGCAAGACGTTCTGCGCCGTGTGCCAGATCACCACCCGTGGCGACGACATCGAGATCACCAAGGAAGAGCGATACTTCCCCACCCACCTGGAGTGTGACCGACACTTCGGCTTCGGCTTTCGGTGGACGGCGGGGTCCAAGTAGTCAACGCTCAGGGCGCACTGAGGGGGCGACATGATCGACATGCAAGTGGGCCAGCGGCTCAAGCTCTCGGAAGATCACACCCTGCAGCTCTATCTCGACCTCGACCGGCGAGATCTACGCCATCTGCAGAGCGCGTTGTTACTGTACGCCGAAGGGGCCCGGCTCGGCCGAGAGGCGCCCACGACGGTGGTGCACCGTGACGCCCCCCGCTCGGCAGATGGCGCCGCCACCTGGAGTGAGCTGGGCTACACCCTCGATCTCCGTCGCATGGGGCAACAGCGGGCGGCGCTGGTCATGTGGGTGAGCGAGCAGGCCCGGGCCACCGCCACGGCCCTGTCCTCTGCCCGCAGCCTCGCGGTGATCTTCAAAGACCGTCGCGACCAGCCGATGGCCACCTTCGCCCCTGCCCCCTCGAGCTTCGGTCGCGAAGGGGCCATGATCCACTGCGAGATCTACTTCAAGGGCAGCTGGCGGTGCAGCGCCAATGGCTCGGGCTTTCTCGGCGGGGTACGCGCCATGGCGAGCCGCCTCGCCCTGAGCAATGCGGATCTCGGCGCCCTGGACGCCCACGCAGCCCCTCCGCCTCCACCCCGAGCGCCCAGCCGTGCCCCAAGTCGACCCGATCTGCGACGAGACCGCCGCCCATCGCCTTCTCGGCAAGGTTCGAGCGCGAGCGCGCAGGGGATCCTCCCGGTCACGTTGCCTTCGGTGGGGCCTCGAGGTGACGCCGAGCTCACCGCTCGGGAGATCCCCAGAGCCCTCACAGAGGCAGTGGGCCGCGTGTACGCGATGACCCGCGAGGGCAGCCACACCGGCACCGCCTTTGTCATCACGCCCGGCGGCTGCATGGTGACGTGTCATCACGTGGTGGAGGACGCCACGGACCTCTCGGTGAGCCTGGGGCGCAGCACCGAGCAGCGCCCGGTCGACGTCGTGGCCTCCAGCGCAGAGCACGACCTGGCGTTGCTCCGCTTTCGGGACATCAACGGGACGCCCGCCTGGCTACAGCTCGCCGATCTGCATCATCAGGCCGATCTGGGCACCGAGGTGGGGCTGTTGGGCTACCCCCTCGGGCAGCTCGGCGACGAGGTGAACTACACCCGAGGCATCGTGAACAGCACCCGCACCCTGAGCCGCACGCCGGTTTTCCAGGTCGACGCGGGCGCCGCGCCAGGCTCGAGCGGCGGACCCCTGTTTCAGCTGAGCGACGGGCGGGTGCTGGGGGTGCTCAGCAGTGGTATCTCCTCTCAAAACATGGGCATGCACGTGAACCTCGCGGTCTCGGTGACCTCGATGCTGGATCTGGGCTGGCTGCGACGCTGAGACTGCGACGCTGAGACTGCGATGCTGAGACGGCGACGTTGAGACGGCGACGTTGAGTTGGCGCCGGCGCCACCCCCGCGCATGACCTGCCTCGGTAAGGGTGCCTTGGAGAAACCACATGATCGACATGCATCCGGGCCAACGGCTTCCGCTCCCGGAAGACCACACCTTACACCTCGCTCTCGACCTCGACGAACGAGACCGGCCCCACCTGCAGACCGTGCTCTTGCTGTACCCCGGCGGGGGCCAGCTCGGCCAAAGTGCACCCACGGCGGTGGTGCACCGCGATGCTCCCCGCTCGGAAGACGGTGCCGCAACTTGGACTGAGCAGGGGTATACCCTCGACCTCCAACGCATGGGGCGACGGCGGGCAGTGCTGGTGATGTGGATGAGCGAGCAAGGGCAGGCCACCAGCCTGTCTTCTGCCCGCAGTCTTGCGGTGATCCTCAAAGACCACCACGACCAGCCAATGGCCACTTTCGCCCCCGCCCCATCAAGCTTCGACTCCGAAGGGGCCATGATCCACTGCGGGATCTATCTCAAGGGCAGCTGGCGCTGCAGCGCCAACGGCGAAGGGTTTGTCGGCGGTTTGCGAGCCATGGCGCCCCATCTCGCCCTGGGCAGCGCCCATCTCGCCGCGCTGGATCCCTCGTCGACGCCGCCACAGCCCGCCCCCAGGCCGGCTCAGCGACGGAGTGGCCTCAGAATGCCCCCACCGCCGCCCGTTCGCGCGCCCTCGCCTCTGCTGCCGGTGACACTGCCCACCGTCGGCTTCCAAGCAGACAGACCGCCCACAGCTGAGGGGATCCCCAAGGCCATCACTGAGGCAGTGGGTCGGGTGTACGCCACCACCCTTCGGGGCAGCTACACCGCCACCGCTTTCGCGATCACCCCTGAGGGCTTCATGGTGACGTGCCATCACGTAATCGCAGGGGCCCAATCGCTCTCGGTCACTGTGGGGGAAGACACCACGCGACATCCGGTGGAGGTGGTGGCGGCCCACGCGACACACGACCTGGCCCTGCTGCGGATTCGCGATCTCGACGGCACGGTCAACTGGCTGCCGCTCGCCGATGACGACCACCCCACCGAGATCGGTGCAGAGGTGGGGTTGCTGGGCTACCCGATCCGTCAGATCGGCGATGGGCTGATCCCCACCCGAAGTGTCGTGAACAGCATCCGCACATGGAGCAGCACGCCGATCTTCCAGGTCGACGCCGGCGCAGCCCCTGGTTCAAGCGGCGGGCCCCTGCTTCGACTGAGCGATGGTCACGTCATCGGAGTGCTGAGCGGCGGCCTCACATTCCAGAATATGGGTCGGCCCGTGGACCTGGCGGTCTCGGTGAAGGTCATGACGCAGCTCGGCTGGCTGCGACGCTGATCCTGCTGCGGGCGTCTATCCACCCCGAGACCCTGGCCCCGTGCTCCACGAGGATCTGATGCGACATACCCCCGATCTCTTGCTCCCCTGCCCTCACTGCGGCGCTCTGGCCCGTCAGCCTGGGCCTTTCCGCGGGGGTTTTGCCGGCGCCCGCTTCTGGACCGACGGCCGCGTCTACGCCCCCATGGTGCCGGAGATCCCCGCGGCCACGCAGTGTGGTGCCTGTGGCGGTTTCTACTGGTGCGCTGACATTTCGCCCGCCGGTCAGGTCAGCTTCGGTGATCCGAAAGCGCCAGATGCATGGCTCGAGGCGCCGCCCACCCGGCAGCTCGACGCCGCGGGGGTGCTCCAGGCGCTGCAGGCGGGCCTCGGCGACACGACAGCCCGTGAGAAGCGTCTGCGGATCATGGCCTGGCATCGAGCCAACGACGCGGTGCGTCCCGAGCACCCCGGACAGCGACCGGCAGAGCTGCCCACGGCAGATTATGCTGAGAACGGCGCCCGGTTGCTGGTCCTGCTCGACGCTGGGGCAGAGGGTGAGGCCCTCATCCGCATCGAATTGCTCCGCAACCTGGGGCATCTGGACCAGGCCCTCGAAGCCATTGACCGCCTCTGGTCACCAGGCGCGACGCCCATCGCACAGCAGATCACGCAGGCCCTCGAAGCGGGCCGCACAGCGGTGGAGCGCATCTGGCGTTGAAGATGGCTCTGCTTTACGAAACGGGGCTCTTGCCCTCGGCCACAGCCCGTGACATAGCCTCTCCGAATGAGCTCTGATCTGCCCACCCCGCTCCGGGCCCTCGTCGTCGCCGTTCAGCACCCCATCGACCGGGCCTGGCGGGTGAGACCCGGCGCCATCACTGCCGCCCGAAGGGTGAGCCAGCTGCTCCAGGGGGCCGAGGCCGAGGTGCGGCTGCTCGTGGACGACGCCCCCGACGAGAGCGATCGGCCCACCCTCGCCAGCATGCTCGCTCAGTTGAGGTGGCTCTCTGAAGGCGAGCGGGGGCTGCTCGTGCTCTCGGGGCATGTGCACCAGGGCTGCTTCATCACCCGGGACGCCCGCTCGGGACTGGAAGATCGCACGGGGCTGCCGCTGAGCGAGCTGAGCGCTCAGCTCTCACACGGCTGCGGCCTCATCGTCGACGGTGGCCTCGCCGCTGATGACGTGCCTGGTGCTCAGTGGATCCTCGCCGCCGCCGGTGCGGGCATGCAGCCGGCGCCGCTGAGCGATCGCGGGCCCAGCCGCTTCATGCACCGTCTGCTGCAAGGCCTCGCCGGAGCGCCGTCTCCAGGGGCTCCGGTGACCGCTCGGCAGCTGAGTCACTATGTCATCGATCACGCCCCCGCAGCGGCGAGCACCTTTCCGGGCATGGGGCCCTGGTGCCACGGCGACTGGACGCGCCACGGCTGGTCTGCCCCTCTGTGCACCCCCGGTCAACCCGACGCCTGCCCCCGCTGTGGCGCCGAGGTGAAGAACGCGGCGGCGGCTTTCTGTCACAGCTGTGGTGCTCCACTGCAGGCGCCAGAGACCCTCGATCGGGGCCGCTATCGACTGATCCACGCCCTGGGCGCTGGCGGCATGGGGCAGGTCTATGTGGCAGAGGACACCCGTCTTCAGGTCCGTCGGGCCCTGAAGCTGATCTCGGTGCCTCCAGATCTGCCACCTGAAGAGGCTCAGGGCCTCGCCGACCGGCTGATTCAAGAAGCCCGCGCCGCCCAGGCCCTCGGCGATCACACCCACAACGTCGTCCGAGTCTTCGACGTGGGGCACTCACCAGAGCGGGGCCAGCCTTTCCTGGTGATGGAGCTGCTCGAAGGCGTCACGCTCTCGGATCGACTGGTCAGCGGGCCCATGACCGTGGGCGAAGCCCTGGCCTTTGGCGAGGTGGTGGCCCGCACACTGGCGGTGGCCCACGGAATGGGGCTGGTGCACCGGGATCTCAAGCCCGACAACGTGATGCTGGTGCGTCGCGGTGATGACGACGCCTTCGTGAAGCTGTTGGACTTCGGGCTGGTGAAGATGGCCGATGGCCCCGCCCACACCCGCTCGGGCCGCATGATGGGCACACTCCAGTACATGCCCCCAGAGCAGCTCAGAGGGCAGACCGTCGATGCCCGAGCCGACGTCTTCGCACTGGGCGCGGTGCTCTACGAGTGCCTCTCCGGCGTCCGGGCCAACCCCGGCCGGACTCAGGGTGAGATCTTCAAGGTGCTCCTCGACGCTGGGGTCAAGCCCCTGAGGGCCGTGGCCCCTGATGTGCCGCAGCCCCTGGCAGAGCTGATCGACCAGTGTCTGTCGCTCACGCCCACGGATCGTCCTGCAGAGGCAGGGGCCGTGGCCGACGCCCTCTCCGAAGTGAGCGCGGGGCTCTCTGCCGAGGCACTTGCTCTTACGCTGACGCCGAGCCTGCCCCCAGTACAACCCGCCCCTGCGCCGCGCCCGACACCCGAGTCGGCGCCGCCCATGCTGGCCCCTCGGCCAGGGCGTGGGGTGCTGGTCGCCGTGCTCGCCCTGGCGCTTTTGGGGGGTGTCGCCTTGGCGATCTGGCCTGAAGGCAACCTCAACACCTCGGATGCAGGGATCTACACGGTGGCCACCGGTGACTCCACCGCGCACCTCACCGTAGATGCTGCCGTGCACACCACAGCCTCACATGATGCAGGTACCGTAGAGCAGACCGCCCCTGATGCACGTGTCGCTGACGCCGCGGCCATTCAGGCAGACGCAGCTCAGGCAGATGCAGCCCAACCGCCGCCTCCCGAGATTCCCCTTCGGGGTGTCGGGGGCCTCCGACGCACCGCGGAAGAGGCGTTGCTCTTTTCTTCTGTACGATGTGGCGACGCCGCCGAGGGTGAACGCCTGTTGGCAGCTCGATGGTTGATTCCCGGTCACACTCAAGGGCGCTGCAAGGGGCTCAAGTGTCTCGACGAACTCCCTCGAGCGTTGAAAACCGCCCGACGCAGTGGAGAGACTCTGCGACTCTGGCTTACGGTGTCTCCCAATCCACCCGAGGGCCACTCCGAGACGCGATCGACCGATGATGCTCAGCCACCCCCCAGCTCTCCGCCACGGACTGCTCACTGTCGTGTCTCTCCTCGCGCTGGTGACGACCCCCGCTGACGCCGCAGGCCCCTGCGACAACGTCGAAGATGCTGCGCTCTCTACGGCGAGCCGCAACCTGCAACGCGGCCAGGCGCCTCAGTGGCGCCGGGTGACAGCGCAACTCGAAGTGCGCATTGAGGCGCTGCCGCCATCGAGCCCCCATCTCGCGTGTGCCCACTACCTCGCCGCCGAAGGGCACTTCTACTTGTCCTCCGCAGGCCGACGGCCCGACCGCATCGCCGCGGCGCGGGCTCTGGAGCACCTGTGGCAGTCGATCCGTCTCGATCCGGCCATCGCCCGCAGCCGGCAGAGCCGCGTACGCCTCAAGACCGCATGGAGTCGACTGAAGGGTGTAGACGGCTGGTCCGTGCGCAAGGCGCTTGTGCCTGTGGCATTGCCCCAACGGGGCCCTGATGGTCGTCTCACCCTCGGCCCTTCTGATCCTGAGCGTGGATGCGCGGGGCCCTGCCCTGAAGGTCTCGCCCTCACTTTGCCGCTGCCCAGCAAAGATGAAGCAGTCACGGCAATCCCCATGGCCCCCGGCCGATACCAGGCCACGATCGTCACCGCCTGCGGCCGCACCACAGGGCTGATTACCCTGCCACTCGGTGCGGGCCCTGATCCATGGCCGGCGGCGCCGAAGTGCCCTGTCGTCGAGGTGACGCCGCCCAAGTGCGAGGGCGCGACGCTTGCAGTGGATGCCACCCCGAAGCAGGCCCAGATCGAAGGTGACGGGTCTGGCCCCTGGGGACCACGAGAGGTGAAGGTGACCATGCACGGGCATGTATCTCGGGAGATGGTTGTCGATGTGCCTGAGCCCACGGATTGCGACGCCCCTCACCGAGTGTCGATCACCCTCGCCCGCCGGGTGACCGTGGTGGCCTACGACGGCGACGGCGAGGCCCTCACCCCCGGCTCGCTCGTCATCGACGACACCCCCAGCACAGTGCTCGATCTCGCGCTGGAGCCCGGCTCGCACACATGGCGCGCCGCTCACCCGTGGGCGGGTAAAGCCGAAGGGGTGATCGACGTCCCTGTCTGTGGCACCACAGAGTGCCGCCCCGTCACCCTCGGCGTGGCCTTCCCAGAAAGCCGCAGCGTGGTGCCCGTCGTGAGCTATGTCTCCGGCGGTCTTCTCTTCGTCACGGGGCTCGGCTTCGGGGCCGTCGCCTTGCAGGATCAACGTCGGATCGACAACTACTCCAGCCAGGTCGACGAAGACATCTCCATCGATCAGCTCATCAACTCTCGAGACGATCGCATCAACGCCGCCAACACCCTCACGGGCATCGGTGGAGCGCTGATCCTCACAGGGCTGATCTGGCAATTGCTGGAGGCAGAGTGATGCAGCGGTGGCTCTCCTTCGCAGTGGTGGTGCAACTCAGCCTCTCGGGCTGTGGCTGGCTCATCGGCGCTCAAGACGGCCGCGAGTGTGAGGCGGACGACGACTGTTTTACCGGGTGGACCTGCCAGGTCGACCGCGGACGCTGTGCCCGCTCACAACCTGGGACTGAGGGCCACCTCGGTGGTCAGGGCGGCAGTGGAGGCGGGCAAGGCGGCGCGGGGGCTGTCGACCAGGACTCGGGGTTGAGCGACGCAGGTTTCGACGCAGAGCTCGGTGACGAGATCGACGCCGAGCTCGACGCCTCCATACCGGACGATGGCGTTCTCCCCGACCTGGGCACCATCAACCAGCTCGTACCCACCACACCCGGCCCCCTACCGTTTCCCGAAGGCCGCTGCTTCGCAGATGAGCGGGGCGTCATCCCCACCCGCTCAGCCATCGACCCTCCCCGGGGCTGGTGCAGCACTGGTGGCGCCGTCTGGCTCGACGTCCAGGACAGCGGCGCCATGGCCCTGCAGATCGTCAACACCCCAGAGGGCGATCCCATCGAAGGCCCGCAAATAGACGCCAACGCTGAGCTGGTCATCGACGACGCAACGGTGCTCTACGAAGATCTGCTCGGTGATCAGCCCCGTATCATGCGCCTCGATGTGCTCGACCCCGAGTCTGGCCCCTCCCCACTCGAGGAGAGCTTGAGGGCTCAGAGCCAGCCCACTCAATGGCAAGGCATCTCGGGCTTTGTCGAGGCGGGCAACGCTGGGGAGAGCCGGGTGATCCTGCTCGACGAGACGGGCTTCCGGCTGGACTGCAGCGAGGGTCGCTCAGGCATCATCCAGTGGAGCCCGCTCGTCACCCCGGATCGCGTCGGCTGGTTCGAGCGCTCGGTCCCGAGCCCCGGGCGCTCGCAGCGTGTCGAGCTGGTGCTCACCACTGGCCTCGCCTGTGGACGCCGCATTGCTTTTTCCATTGATGATCCCGGGCCCGATGCCCGACTCCAGTCCAGTGGCGATCGATGGTTCTGGCTCGCCGACGGCCCTGATGGCCGCAAGGTTTTGTGGAGATTGGATTTCTTCGACAGGCTCGAAGGACCGCGCCTCCAAGAAGCCGTACAGCAAGATGTACCTGCCCCCGTTGAATTTGCCGTACACGGCGATCACCTGGCCGTGGTGGGCTACTCACCCAGCGGCTACCGCATGAATCTCTACGATTTGCTCTCGAACACCCGCGGCCCCCTCGGCGCCCCCCTCAACGTCCGACGTCCTTCGCTCTCGGCCCGGTTTGTGCTTTGGGCAGGACAAGGTGGCACAGCGGACTGGGAGATCAGATATGAAGCCCTCGAGTGATCGCCGCGGCAGGTTACATGCTCGCAGTTGGCTGATGCTGCTGTGGGTGTTGGCGGGCTGTGCCGACAGCGGCTTCGACAATGATTTTGGTGGCGGCGAGTTCCCCCCCGACATGGGTGGTGCTGGAGGCGAGGTGGGAGACGACATGGGCCCGCCCTGTCCTGAGCCAGGGACCTTCTGGGTTCAGGATCGATGTGTGGGTCCCGTGCCTGAAGAGCAAGCTGATCGTTGCCCCTTCGTGGCTGATCTCGTAGCAGGGTGCACGGACACAGACGGCGACTGTCACGTCGTGGACTGCACTCTGCCCCTGCCCGAGGCGCTCCTCGAATCCATCAGCGACTGTGACGACGGCCGCGGCGACGTGTGGGCGGGCGCGCCGGAGCTGTGTGATGGCCGGGACAATGACTGCGATGGGGAGATCGACGAGGGCTTCTCCCTCGGCATGACCTGTGGGAACGCCTGTGGCCTCGGCCAGGTCGAATGCAGCGTCTTTGACCCGACCCGCGAGGCCTGCAGCACCGCCCAGGGGCAGTCGGAATACGACCCCCAGCCGGAGATGTGCGATGGCATCGACAATGACTGCGACGACGTCACCGACGAGCGCTGCATCCTGACGATCGACGGTGTCGAGGCTGCACAGCAACCACATCTGTGCGGTGACCGACTGCTCTTCGTCTCCGGCGACACCCTCTACCAGACCCCTCGCCCGGTTGCGCCCACCGATGGTGCGGCATCTGTACCTGAGAGGGTGCCTGACGGTGATCGACCTCTGAGTGTGCACTGCACAGTGAGTCATGTGGTGTGGCTACAGCGTGGTGAGGCGATCGAGCCCGAAACCGCCTGCGCGGACGAAGGTCAGCCGCTCAACTGCACCGCCAGCGTGATGCTCTGGCCCTTCGAAGGTGAGGCCGTGAACATCACCGGCCTCGGACGCAACGGCCCCCCAGTCCTCAGCGACAGTCAGGTCTTGTGGCACAGCGTGCTCGAAGGGCGCCCGCTGCTCAAAGGTTGGGATCTGCAAATGCCAGGGGTCTCCGATCTGGGGATCGACCTGTCTGATCCTTCTCCCACAGCTGGCGCTCGGCTCGCCCTGCGGCGTTGGACCGATGATCAGAGCGAGGTACTGTTCCGTCAGGACTCTGGTGGCGACGTACTGCTCAGCGCCCCCATGGGCCCGGCGGGGCCAGCTCAGCTCAGCGAAGACTGGCTGGTGTGGCCCCTTCAAGGCGGTGGCCTCTGGGCTGTACCAGTAGATGCAGCAGGACCAGTGGACGCGGGCTTTCAAGCCGTCGGCGGCGAGGTGACAGCACCGCGCCTCGTCGGCTCGACCTTGCTCTGGCTCGAAAAAGACATGTTGTGGCGGCTCGATCTGGAGACCGGCGCTCGGTGGTTGATCGACGAGGGCAACGTGCCCGCAGGCGGCTACACCCTCGACGGCAACGATCTTATCTACAGCATGGATGGCGCGCTTCGATGGCACCGACAGGCCCTCGAAGACTGAGCAAGGGCTCTCCTCTGCTCAGGGCGCAGCCCTGAATCGATAGCCCACCCCACGCACAGTCTCGACATAGGTGCCTACGACGCCGAGCTTGTCCCGCAGACGGCGAATGTGGGTATCGACAGTGCGTGTGCGCATGCCAGCGGGCAGCCCCCAGACATCAGTGAGCAACACATCTCGGGTCTGCACCACACCTCTCCGGGCGAGGAAGGTGCTGAGCAACCGGAACTCCAAAGCAGTCAGCTCCAACTCTTCGGTGTTCACCCACGCCCGGTGCGCCCCCGAGTCGAGGCGCAGCGGGCCGAAGCTCTCTTCTACCGGGGCGGTGTCATTGAGACGTGCGCGCCGAAGCAACGCCTTCACCCGCAACATGACCTCGCGCGTGGAGAAGGGCTTCACCACATAGTCGTCGGCCCCGACCTCGAAACCCACCACCCGATCGATCTCCTCGCTGCGGGCGCTCAGAATCAGCACCGGCACGTGCTGGGTACGCTCTGATCGCCTCAAGCGTCGGCAAATCTCGGTGCCGGGCATGTCGGGCAACATGAGATCGAGGATCACCAGCTCAGGGGTGTTCGGGCCCTCGGCGATCTCGAGGGCGGTGACGCCATCATGGGCCACCATGACTGTGTACCCGTGCAGCTCGAAGGCATACTGCAGGGCTGTGGTGATGTCGGGCTCGTCGTCGACCACCAGAATCCGACCGGCGCTGGACATATGGGCCTCCCGATGATTGCGAGGTCATGGGCTTACATGCACTCGGTAGCTTGCCTGTGTGACGTTCTGATGACTTCAGAGCAACAATCCCCAGAGTTCTTGCGGTCTTCACCTGCGTGTCACGCGAAGTCCTCTCCGCTGACGCGCTGACGTGGCATACCCCTCATCACCTGCACCACAGCATCTGCACCATGAGGACGGCCTGATGTTTGGAGAGCGCCTCCGCCCACACGCCACCTTGCTCTGCCTCCTGCCGTGCGTACTCACTCTGCTCGGCGCCTGCAGCGACAGTGTGGATGATGCCCGGCGGCCTTGGCTGAGATCCTACGTCATCGACGAGAACCGCGCCCTCTTCGAGCGCAGCCCGGCGCTCACCGAAGGCAAAATGATGAAGATGGCGAGTGGGCTCTACCCCTGGTTCAGAGGCACGCTGGGGGTGTTTCACGCCGACACCATCGCCCCGAACCCTGGGGCGCTGCCGACCCGCTACGGCAGCCCCAGGTCGAGCCGTGTACTGGTCCTCGGCGACCCCCATCCTGAGAACATTGGCTCTTTTCGCGCCGGCGACGGCACACTGCTGGTGGAGTTCAACGACTTCGACGCCTGTGCCTTCGGTCCGTACCACCTCGACGTGAGACGCCTGGCCCTCGGTGTCTACATCGCCGGGATCTCTGCCGCCATGAGCCCCGAGGGCCGAGACGCTGCGACCCAACAGGTGGCCGTGGGCTATCTCGAAGAGATTCAGGCCCTCCTCGCCGGAGCCGAAGGTGTGCAGCTGCGCCGTCTCGCAGGGCACGGCACCCTCGTGGACGACCTGCTCCGAAGAGCCCACCGTGACGGGGGTGATCAAGAACACCTCAACACCTATTCTGCCGTCGATGAAGATGGCGTACGCCACATGATCTATGGCGAGCTGGATCCGCCAGAAATCCCCGGTGTCTACGCTGACGAGGTGATGGAAGTCTCCTTTGAAGAGCGAGCGCTGGTCGAAGCCGCCCTCGCCGCGTACCCACAGAGTCTTGTGGTGATGCCGGGGCAACAGCCCTACACCCCGGAGATGTTCGCCCTTAAGGGGATCTCTCGTCGCCTCGGCTCCGGGGTGTCGAACTACCCGGTGCTGCGCTACTACGCCCTCGTGGAAGGCCCCACGACCGACCCACACGACGACTGGTTGCTCGAGCTCAAGGAGATCAGCGATCCCCCAGCCTTCGAGGGGCTGATCCGATACCCCCTTCGGCGTTTCGCCTCCAACGCCGAGCGCGTGGTGCTGGCCCAGCGCACCCTGCAAGAGCGACTCGATGACGATCCCCTGCTGGGTTGGGCCGAAGTGCCACCCCTCAACTTCCGCGTGCGCCACCGCACCAGCTACCAGAAGGGCATCAGCGTCTCTCGAATGGCCGAGAAACTCGCCGAGGGCGACTGGACCGAGGACGACATCATCGCCTTCGCTGAGCGCTCTGGTCGGCTGCTCGCCCGAAGCCACGCCCTGGCCCCCACCCTCGACGCCGATCGCGGTCTGGAGGCCATCGCCGAGGCCCTCGGGCTCTCTGCTCCAGGTGCCCACCCCCTCGAGCAGCAGGTGAGCCTCGCAGAGCCCGCCGGGTTCGTGGAGGAGACTTTGCTCTTCGTCTCTCAGTACGGCCCCCGTGTGGTGGCTGACTACGCTCTCTTCGTCGACATGGTTGAATCTGAAGGGCCTCGCCTGGGCTACCGCGCCGGCCGAGGTGCGGTGATCCGTTGAACCTGTGCGCCAGAGTCCTTGCCTTCGTTTTCCCGTTGCTGTGGGCGCTGAGCGCCTCAGGGCGGCCCTCCGACGGCCCACCCTACGCCATCCCGCCGCCGCCCCCCCTGGGCGAGGGCACCGGTGACTTCGAGCCCTTCCCCAGCGCCCTGCCTCCGCAAGGTCGCCAGCTCCAGCTCGATACGGAGCTGTTCGCGGGCTATGCCATGGACGAGGTGCCTGATGGTGAGACCTTCGACGAGTTCTTCCTCGAGCGGGCCCAGGTGGGTGTCCGTGGCCGTTGGACGCCAGAGCTCGGCGCCGAACTTCGCCTCGAGGCGGTCCGTGCGGCGACGCCGGACTCCGTGGTGGGTGTGGACGGCGACTCGCTGGTGATGCGGGTGAAGCGGGCCCGGGTGAGCTGGCAGCTGGTCCTCCTGGGCGCTCAGTTTCGTGTCGAGGGCGGGCTGGCCCCGGACATCTGGATCGAGACCCTGGAGCGCGCCTATCGACTGCGTGGCGTAGCCTCGACGCTGGTGCAGCGCGGCGGGTTCTCCGATCAGGCCGATCTGGGGGTCATCGTCGGCGCTCAGCTCTTCTCGGGCAAATTGCGCCTGATGGCGAGCCTCACCAACGGCGAGGGGCGCAACGAGCGGGAGCAGAACTCGGGCAAGAACGCCACAGTGGTGGCCTCGGTGAAGGCCCTCACAGGCCGACTCTGGGGCGGGCCCTTGGACGTCTCGCTCCACGGGATGTACCGCAGCGGCTCCCGGGGCGTGGGCCTCGCCCGCGACGATCGTCTCGGCGGCGCGGTGACGGTGCTGCACCCCCGCGTGGGCCTCGGCGTAGCCTACACCGCCGCTGACGGCTACGCAGGCCGCGCCACCCTTGAGGCCACGGCCCTGGAGAGCTGGCTCGAGGTTGTGGTGTCGCCTCGACTGCTCGGCCTGTTCGGTCGCTTTGATCAGTGGGATCCCGCAGCTCAGGACGCAGCTCTCGACGCGACCCGCAACCGCATCACGGGGGGCGTGTTCACCCATGTGGCGGGCAGCACGACTACGCTGGAGCGTGTAAGACTCTACGTGTTCGTACAGCAAGACGCCTTCGGCACTGATGCTGGCCCTGTCCCCGGCGTGGGTGATGCTGGTGAGTTCACGCGCTATGGCGTCTCCGTGGAGGTCCGCGGCGCCCGGGACATCAGCCGCTGAACAGTTCAGCCTTGCCTTGACTTCTGTGGCCCTTGGCGCCTAACTTCCCGCGCATGTATGCCCGATTTTCGACGGGCCACCACCCACGACGCCTTTTGACGGAGTCTGCATGCGTCGGCTGCTCGCCTTCACCCGAGGCCTTGCCCAAAGCACGGCCCTGATCACCGCGCTGGCCTCAGCGCTCGCTTCCCTGCCCACCGAGTCTTCGGCCCTCGGTGGTGTGGTCACTGTCGACGGCGAGTCGGCCACCTTCGACGCTTCGCGCACATTCCTCGTCCGCGGCGCCGAGACGGTGCAGCTCGTGACGCAGCTGCGTTACGACGGTAGCCCCACGGCCTTCGCCTGGGTGCTCCCTATCCCTGACGCAAACCCTGATGACGGGGTGGTGATCAACACCAGCTTCGGGCAAGAGGCCTTCGATGCCCTCGAGGCCGCCACGCTGCCCACCTTCGAAGGTCAGTGCGACGGCGCTCCCAACGGCGAATCCACCACCTTCCAGTTCCGGGAGAGCTTCGGCCCCATGCCCCCCGAGGCGCCGGGCCAGCGCATCTTCCGCCGGGCCGAGCTCGACGCAGCGAAGACCTACATCACCGACACCCTCGGTTATGTACTCACCGACTCGATGTCCGAAGCCATGGACGCCGCGGCCGATCGCAACTACATGTTCGCCATCGTCAACGTGCCCCTGGGCAATATCCCCCGGGTAGATCCCGTGGTGAGCGCCACCTACCCCAACAATGGTGATCCTCAGGTCTTCCTGCGCCTCGCCGCGGCGAACCTGACGAACAACAGCCGCGTGGACATGCTCTTCTGGCTGTTCGACGGTGCCCGCACCCGGGCCAACCTCCCCACTCGAACCCTGGAGTTCGACGGGGTGAACTTCACGTCTCCTCTGGCCACGAACTACGACCAGATCTTCGAGGACACGGTGGACGCAGTGCAGTCCCAGGCCCTCGTGGTGGAGTACGCCGACGAGATCGCCAACGCCGGCATCGACAATGGTGATCTGAACACCTTGCTCGGCGATGCCGGCGTGACCTGGGTGACCCGCTTGCGGGCCCGCTTCCAGGAGCCCACTCTGCGCAACAACGCCGCCAACCTCAGCTTCCGCGCCGACGACGACACCGCCGCCTACAGCGCAGCCCACGTCATCGAGGGCTCGGACTGTGGGGGTGACCTGGCCGACATGGGCGTCGTCGAGGCCGACATGGGCGTCGTCGAGGCCGATATGGGCGTCGTCGAGGCCGACATGGGCGCTGGTGGCGAGCCCGACGCCGCCATCACCGCTGATGGTGGCGCTGATGGCGGTGACGGCGACGGTGGTGGCGGCAGCTGCGCCGTCTCTGCTGGCCGCACCTCCGCCCCCTTCTTCCTGCTCTCATTGCTCCTGCTCGGGGCCGGGATCTCGCGGCGCCGCCGCTGAGCCTTCCCCCACGTATTCGTGAACTCTCCACACCGCACAACAGGTTATCCATGACCGATACCGTCCCTCAGATCGAGGGCTTCGCCGAGGGCGCCTGGCAGCCCGAGGTGTATGCCGCTCTGTGTGATCTCGTCACTCAACACGGTCTCTACGCCGAGGGGTACGACCCCGAGCGTCCACCCCTGGTGGTCTTCGACTGCGACGAGACTCTCATCGCCCACGACATCGGCGAGGCCCTGCTGCGGTTCATGATCACCCGCCGCCGCATCCACGCGGATCGGGGTTTCTGGAACCTGATCCCCGAGCGCATGGGCCGCGAGGCCATCCGGGCGGCATTCAACGCCGTGGCGGGCCGTGCGGACAACGAGGTCAAGGACACTGCGGCCTACCGCCGTTACCGTGCAGGCCTCATCGGCGTGTACGAGAACATCCGGGCAAACCCCGAGGGCCCTCAGGCGGCGTACGCCTTCGCCGCCCGTATGCTCCGCGGCATCCACGAGCGCACGGTGGCTGATCTGGTGGAAGAGGTGGTGGATCACGAGCTGGACCGCTCTCTGGGTATGGAAGACATCCCCGCGGGCCCGCCCTTCCACCACCTCTCGGTACCTCAGGGCGTTCGCTACTACGCCGAGATGCTGAACCTGATGCAGATCCTGGATCAGCACGGGTTCCAGGTCTGGGTGGTGTCGGCGTCCTGCGCGCCGGTGGTGAAGGCACTTCTGGGCCGCGTGAATCTGCCCCCGGAGCGTGTGCTCGGGGTGGAGCTTCAGACTCAGTCGGGCGTCTACACGGATCGCATCATCGAGCCTTCACCTGTGGGTGAAGGCAAGCTGGAGCTGTTCCTCGACACGGTGGGCCGCAGCCCGATGCTGGTGGTGGGCGACTCGATCAACGACGCGGAGCTGATGGAGAACTGCGAAGGCATCTCCATCGTGGTGGACCGCGGCGACGAAGCCCTGGCCGCGATGGCGCAAGAGAACGGCTGGTTCATTCAGGGCGAGCTGACTCTCTAACAGCTCCGGCGCTGCGGCGGCGTCAGCCGCCCTTTGCTACGGCGCTGCGCCGGCGTCAGCCGGCGTGACGCCGGCGATTTCCCGCCCAGCTACGACCTTTCCGTCCTCGGGGTAGCGCTGGCAAAAGCCTTCGCTACCCCTGTGGGTGAAAGCCCGCATCTGAACGAGAACTCACCGACCTCACGACGACTGCCGCCACCTCCGCGCCTCCGCGGGGCACGTGCATGTGTGGGTTATGGCTTTGTAGAGCCGGGGGATGACAGATGATTGAAGGGAGTGCACCTGCTGTACGGTATTGATACTCAGTGTAGAGGTGATGGGAGGACCGATGGGACTACCACATGACACAAAACATTACTTCCTGACGTTTCAATTATTTGCACAGCACAGCGTCGAGCGTCTTGCTGCTCATTTAGAGATGCCGTGTATTGGGCATTACTGGCACGAGGTTTGGGTTGCAGGGCGTGCCATCGCAAAACGTAGCCCCATGAGGACCTTCGAATTCATTGACGAACATGGTGCGCTCAAGGTGCACTTCCACGGCGCAGGCTGCGGGTTTCACTGCGACCAATACTCTATAGACTTCAACGTACGTATCGGGCGCTCGGTACACTCACTCGCCTTCCGATATCGTCCTGACCCGTTCCGCTTGCACTCATTCTTCAACTCGCTCAACCGGCTCATGACTGAAGACGAGGCCAACCAATTGTTCGACCAGGGCGATGAGGCCGGTTATTTCCACGGATACCTTATGAAATGGTTCGACCAGCCCATGGAAGACATCCCATAGGCAAGCTATAGACCTGCTCAATATCACCGCCACAACCCTCTCTCCACCAGGCGCTCGACGCACCCAATCACCCATCCAACCGCCCAGGGATCTTCGACTCGTGCCCGTGCCCGTGCCCGAAAACTCTCTCCCCCAAGAAACAGGATCCCACCCACCCCTTCAGGCTATAGTCCGCCCATGCGCACCCATACCCTCTATCCCATCCTCCTCCTCGCCCTCACCGCCTGCGACGACAGCGGCGACAGCAGCGGCGGTGACCCATCGACCCCCGACGCCATGGTGAGCGTCGACGCCAGCGTCGATGAGCCGGATGCTTTCCCCGAGACCCCGCCACGCATCATCATCAACCCGGCAGCCTTACAGCTCAAAGCCTACCCAGGTGAGCCATCTGAGCCCGGCGTGTTGATCGTCTCCAACGGTGGCACCCTCGACCTGCTCATCGAGAGCATCGAGCTGCGCGGTGATCCAGGGTTCTCCTTCAGTGGCTTTGAGGGCCCAGGGGTCATCCCCACCAGCGGGGAGAACCGTGTTGAAGTCGTGTGGCAAGGCGACGCCCCCGCCACTGGCTCACTCGTCTTCACCAGCAACGATCCCGCAGTACCCGAGCAGGTGGTGGCCCTCGAAGGCAGCCCCATCGAAATCTGCGCCCGCGCCCAGCCCCCGTCCATCGACATCGGCGAGGTGGCCCCCGGCGTGGACAGCAGCCGATTCGAAGCCTCTCTGAGCAACTGCGGTGATGCCCCCTTCACCCTCACCGACGTCAGCATCGAAGGAGACAGCGGGTTTCAGTGGGCTCCACGCGTCAACGTCGATCCAGTGGGTGCCCCCATCGATGCCGGCAACATCGTCCGCCTCGACGTGTGGTACGTCAACGACGCCCTCCCTCCTGGAGAGACCGCCATCGGCACGTTGACCATGCAGACCGATCTCCCCGACACCCCAAACTTTGAGATCCCCCTGAGTGCTCGGGGCAGCGCCCCTTCTGGCTGCCTGCTTCAGGGCAACCCCGATCGGCTCGACTTTGGCCAGCAGCGCCTGGGCACCACCGAGACCCTCACCACCGAGATCACCAACCTCGGCTCGGACACCTGCATATTCCGAAACGTCGCTGTCGACAGTGGCGCCTACTCCACCCCAGACGAGGCCATGCCCCCGCCGCTGGGTCCCGGTCAAAGCACCACCCTCGAGGTGAGCTTCGCCCCGGAGATGGCCAACCCTCAGGGTGAGCGCGGCGCGCTGCTCGTAGACACCGTGGGCGAGACCGACGGCCAGAACCGGAGACTCACCCTGGCCCTCTTCGGCATCGGGGCCCCGGCCACCTTCGGCGCCATGCCCACCGAGGTCAGCCTCGGCGAGGTCACCGCTGGAGAATGCGCTTCCTGGATCCGCACCGGTCGCGTAGAGAACGTGGGCTTCGTGCCTCTGTGCATCGGCCCTGACTTCCGGCTCGAAGGCCCCGATTGCGACCAGTTCGTCTTGCTCGAAGATCCGGCCTTCGAGGGCATGTGCCGCCCTGCGGAGCGTGGCGACGGCGTGAACTTCAGGTTCCGGGCCCAGCCCGACGCCGTGGGCGAGATCAACTGCACGCTCATCGTCGACTCAGACGCGCAGGTCACCGCAGGCATGCCCGGTGGAGAGCTGAGCATTCCCCTGGTGGCGGAGGGCGTGGCAGAGGCTGCCACTGTCGATGCCTTCAACATCGAGCGGCTCAACGACAACCTCGATGCATCGTTCTCGCTGAGCCGCCCGGCGGTCGAAGAGAGCATCGTGGCCACAGCAGAAGGCGAAGAGCTTCAAGGCTGGCAGTTCAACGCCGACGCCAACATCATCGTGTTCCCTCGGGGTATGCACCCACCGGAGCAGAGCACGCTCCGGGTGGAGTACGACGCGGTGTGTTACCCACGGCAGTGACTCAACCGGCCCTCATGGGCAGGGTGGATCGCCTTCACCACACACAAAGTCATCCGCCCCGACATCTGCCCCATTGTTCATGAAGAGTGGCCGCACGATGCGGGTCTCCCCATTGCGGGTGAAGACCGCACCTCCGATCCCTAATCCCGGCTCACCTGGAGCGCCGCAGGCACCACCGAAGACCTCCTCACCAGGGGGCCCACCTTGCGCCCCATTGTCTGTGATCACGCACTCTTCGAGTTGGACCTCGCCGCCGCCGTTGTAGACCGCGCCTCCGAGGGCGCCGCCACCGCCTCCAGGGCCCGAAGCCGAGCAGCCTCCGAGGCCACCATCACCACCAGCGAAGCCACCCGCTCCCGGTGGTGCGCCATCGCCACCTTGGGTCTGAGCACCACCTCCGCCGCCGCCACCCGCGAAGCCGCCGTCACCACCAGTCCCTGTGCCCTGGCGTGTTCCGCCACCGCCGCCACCGCCGCTGGCATCTCCGCCATCCTCCCCCTCTCGATCACCACGGCCTCTGCCACCTTCACCGGGGTCCGGGCCGCCGCCATCGCCTCCATCACCATCTCGGCCGCCATTGTTTTCCTGGGCGTGGCCGCCGTCTCCACCGATGACTCGGTTGCCGCGGAACACACACGGCTCAGCGCCTGCTCGAGCGGTCAGGCTGCCTCCTTCGGCCACATGAACCGCCCCACCGAGGGCGCCACCACCACCACCACCACCATTGCCTCCGCGCTCTTCACCAAGGCGGCCGTGATCTCCCTGGCCCACATGGTCTACGAACTCCACCCCTTCTACGACCAGGGCGCCTTCTACCCAAGCAGCCCCACCGCCGTGCAGGCCGAGCCCTCGGGTGAGTGTGAGGGTGTTGAGGGTGAGGCTCACCCCATCAGGCACCTCGAAGATGCGTCCGCGCTCGTCGCCGCTGAGAACGGTGTTGCCATGGCCACACCCGATGATGCTGGCCTCCGCTTCAGGCACCAGAGGACCCACGAGGGGATCGATGCTGATGCGCATCTCATGATCTGCGAAGACGATCAGCGATACCCCTTCAGGGGCATTGCATCCCTGAACTTCTGGATCAGCGATGGTCTGCAGTGCCCGTCTCAAGGAGCAGCGTGCCTCGCCCTTGTCGTCCTCTTCCTCGTCGATCTCCTCATCGATCTCAGTGTTCACCACCACCGCTTCGATGGGGCTCAGGCTTACGGTCGTCGACTCTGATCTCACGCCGTTGAGGGTGACCTGATATGTGAAGCTGGTGCGCTCGATTTGCGCGGCTTGAAACTTGAAGCTGCCGTCGGGTCGCAGGATCAACTCGCCGCCATCCGGCCCATCGACCAGCACCACCTCAGACCCTGCAGGCGCATTGTCGTTGGCCAAGACGCCCTGGGCTGCGCTCACCTCCAGCGCGCATCCGCCCACAGTCTGGTAGTCGTCCGGGTTCGGTGGGGGTGGCCCCACAGGCGAGGCATCGATCATGGGGGCCATGTCAGGCACAGGCTCGGCATCAGGCGGTGGGGGGGCAGCGTCGGGCAACCTTCGGTCCGGAAACATGAACATGTCAGGTGCAACGAAGGCATCTGCAGGCCCGGGGGCGGCATCTGGGCGCGCGAAAGCGTCGAACGACACGAGGGCGTCAGCCTCCTCGAAGGGGGCTGCGTCAATCACTCGGACAGTGGGCTCTTCAGGGAAGCTCGCCAGACAGCCGCCGAGACCACCGGTGAGTAGAACCACGATCAGAGAGGGGAAATTTGTCTGGCGCATGGACCAAACATACCAACAGTGGTCATGAGCAAGGAAGAGTACGAGAAGATCACGGGCACAGATGCTCTGCACGCCCTCATCAGAACACCCTCACCAGGCTCCTGCTGACTTGTCGGCCTGACAAGACGAGACACATCTCTCTACGTCTTCCTCTGACACCTCTTTGCAGACATCTTCGGACACGCTCAGATCGACACATACATGAAAGGTCGTCTTGGCCCCCTCTTCGCACATTTGAGGGCACTGGCGCTCTTCTTCATGGGCTTCGTCAGGGTGGCAACCTGACAAACATTCGACGAGTTCTGGCTTCTTCTCGTCGTTGCAGATCGCCCGTACACCGCCCGCCTCGACACAATCGCCGACGTTCTCGCTGAACACGCCAAAACAGGACACATTGCAGGCAGGGGCCAGGGGCACCTCCTCCGGTACAGTGTTTCTGGGCGTATCCAGTTCGATCTCGTCGCTCAAGTCATCCCATGGCGTTGCGATGTCATCGGGGAGACTCAGCTCAATGTCGTCGGGCAGATGTTCAGGTGCCTCCTGTCGATCTCCTTCACCCTCACCAGGCTCGTTCTCGTCGGAGGGCGTTTGCCTGGGCTCTCCCACCTCTACATGTTCATCCTCAGGCGTCTCGGGCTCATCATCGTAGGGCTGACCCGCATCGCAGCCAGCCTGAAAGACCAGTGCCAGCCCAAGAACACACATGGAACTCCACCTCGAAAACATGACTCACCTCTGCTGACAGATGCCAGCCGCCGACACAACACATACACAGAGTCGTTCATCAGCCGCACCAGGGGCATACACTGGACGCCATCAAGTTCTACTGTTGGCTGATACATGGGCGTTCACCGCCCTCAATTACAGTATTGAGCCTGCATACCTGACTCCGTCACAAAAAAGCATCACTCAGACAACTCATTGCCGGATGTATTGAGGAAGAGACTCCCGCCAGACTTGCCCACATCGCCAGTGCAGTGAATACACCGACCGGAGTCACATCATCAGTGATTTCGAAGAGAGGCGAGGGCGTCGACGCGAGAGTAGGCGATTGCGTCGACGCCCTCTTGGGAGGTGTCTCAAGTTGGGAGAGAGAGCCTCCGCAGGACAGCGGAGATTCTTGAGACTCTGGGTTCAGAGGTCCTGGGACCTCTCAGGCTCGCTTGTGTGAGCCTCAGGGGAAGATGGGCAGCTCGCCCTCACCACACTGCATCATGCAGGCTTCGGCAACAGCGCCAGCCTCTTCACCACACGCGTTGAAGTCACCACCGTTGTCGAGGCAGGCAGCGAAAGCCTCATCGCCTGCGGCGAAGCAGGCTTCTTCACACTCGCCGAAGCCACCATCAGGGCCCCCACCGGGGAAGCCGTCATCGGGAATCTCACCGTCCGGGCCCTCATCGGGGATGTTGCCGCCGGGGCCTTCACCGTCGCCAGGGAGGCAGGACTCGAAGCAGGTGTTGGCCTCGGCGCTGATGATCTCGTCACAAGCCTCCTCGGGCAGTCCAGACTCGAGGCACATCTCGTAAGCCTGCTGGATACCCTCCTCACACCCCTGGAAGCAGGCATCGATCTCGTCGCCGGGCACGTCACCGTCCGGACCCTCGTCGGGGATCTCGCCGCCATCGCAAGCAGCGAGGCAGGCATCGATACCACCGAAGGCTTCCAATTCACACAAGGCCGGGTCCTCACCAGACTCGACACAGGTCATGAACACATCCTCGGCGGCGAGGAAACACTCGTTCTCGCAGAGGTTGGGCTCCTCGGGCTCCTCCGGGGGGAGGATGTCGCCAGAGCACTCCTGGAAACAGCTCTCGATCACATCGGAAGCGATCAGGTCACACACACCCGGATCTTCGCCAGACTCGATGCACTCGGCGAAGAGCAGCTCGCCGGTCTCCAGGCAGATCTCTTCACAGGCAGGCTCGTCAGGCCCCGGCTCGTCGGGGAAGTTGGGGTCCTGGCCGTCACATGCAGCGAGGCAAGCATCAGCTTCGGCGCTCACCAGCGCATCACAGAAGGCGGGATCTTCGCCGGCCTCGAGGCACTCCTCGAACAGCACATTGATGTACTCGAAGCACATCTCGCCACACGCAGCAGGATCGTCTGGGTGGGGCTCGTCGGGCCAGGGCTCATCGCCGGGCTCGCAGGCCATCAGGCACTGGTCGATCTCGGCCGTGATGGCGATGTCGCAGTCTTCGGGGTTGCCGCCGGCCTCGATGCACTCCACGAAGGCAGCCTCGGCGCCCTCGATGCACTGAGACACGCAGTCATCGGGCTGGTCGGGGTTGGGATCGTCAGGCCAGGGCTCGCCGTTGGGGCCACAATCCATCAGACACAGATCGATGCCCTCGCTGATTGCCTCGTCACAGAACCCGGGATCCTCACCCGCCTCGACACACTCCTCGAAGGCAGCGTCGGCGCCCTCGAAGCAGGCTTCGATGCATACGTCCTCCGGAGCACCGGGATCATCAGGCAGGATGCCGTCGTCACACTCTTCCGCGAGGCAGGCATACCAGGCCTCGTCGGCAATCTCGCCACAGATCTCTTCGGGCGTGCCGTCGGCGGCACACTCTTCATAGATGAGCTCGGCGAACTCACCACAGCCCTCGGCACACTCGTCGCCGGGCTCGTCGGGCTCGATGGGCTCTTCGGGATCAGCGGGGATCTCACCACCGCCCCCGTCGCCGTCGGGACCCTCGGGATCATCATCGCCGGGCTCTTCCCAGTCGTCTTCCGGAGGCAGCTCGTTGTCGGGCGTGTCCTCACCACCGATGGGGCCCTCGACATCCCCGCCATTCTCACCGCCGATCTCGGGCTCATCATCGGCGCCGATGTCGGCGGCCTGCTCGAAACGACAACCGGTCAGAGCCGTGAATGCCAGGCCCAAGATACACAACTGCTTCCACTGCGACGACATGGTGCTCCTCCACTGAGACGAGTCATGTACAGACTCGTTCGATACACACAGTTATCAGATTTCGTTCGACTGACCCCAGTATCGTTTTACATGGTGTCATGTCTTTTGAGTTGCTCGCGGACGTCTCTGCGTCCTCACTGATAGAATTGAAACCGGCTGTCTCAATCCGTCACGGAAAAATGACTTTTTTCGTTTTTATTCCGAACCCTCGCTCAAAGGGCCAGAAAGCCAGCGCTTCACCTGGCCTGCGAAGGGGCTGGTGTGGTGGCGGGTCATGAACATGAGCGCCTGAGTGCGGGCTTCGCTGGTACGATCGAGGGCCATGAGCGCCTCGACCTTCAGCACCGCCCGCAGATCGCGCATCTGTCCATTGGGGAACTGTTGAGCGGCCTTCTGGATCAACTGCAACGCCCGAGCCGGTGCACGGCGCTGACTCAGCGCCCGGCGGGCCTCGGTGAGAATGCGAGCCTCGGCCTTCAAGAGTTCGGGATCCACAGGGGCAGGTGCCACAGTGGGCTCACTCCCCTTGCGCCCGGGCGTGAACACCTTGCGAGGCTTGGGGGCTTCGGCCACAGGCTCACCACCACGGCCCACCTTGGCGCGACTGGTTTTCACCAGTTTGAAGTCGGTCGAGCTGTCGCTCTTCGTTGACGCCTTCTTCTCACTCTGGCTGGCCTTGGCAGCGAGGCGACGCAGACGCCGCTTCATCGCCCTCGACGGTGCCCCTTCTTCGAGGCCAGCCTCAGCAGCCTGATCGTTCATGGGCAGTGCCATGACAGGTGCCGAAGCTGGAGGCGGTGGCACTTCGAGCTCGATGGGCAGCTCGTCGAGTTGATCTTCTGATGGCGTGGGGATGGCATCGGCCATGGCCCCCGTCTGGGCGAGCAGCTTGCGGGCCCTCTCGGTGTGTGCCGCGACGTGGGGCGCAGGCCGACCCTCAGGGGCCGGTGCGACGACGTCGCGGGTCACGGTGCTCGTAGTGTCTTGCTGAGCCATCCAGATGCCCCCACCACCGACGAGCACGCCCATGGCCAGGAACTTGGGGGCCCACATGGCCATGAAGCCCTTTGCAGCCACCGGCGCAGCGGCTGTGGCTGCAGCGGTGAAGCTCGTCGCCGTACCGGCAGTGGCGCTCCCGCCCGCAGCAGCCGCCTTGGCGCTGCTCGCGATGGCAGTGGCCCCCGTTGCCACAGCGGCCCCCTCTACGGCGACGAGCACCCCGGCGAGTACGCGGCTGCGTGCGCCCTCAGGAGCCCCCGGCGCTTCCCGCTCAGCCTCGAGTTCGAGGCGGAGGTCGTCGTCCATCCAATCGGGCATGCTCATGCCTCACCCCCTCTCAGCCGCAGTCGGTCCATCGACGCTTTAAAACGCAGACGGGCGATGCGCAGCCGGGAGTACACAGTGTTCAGGGGCACCCCGAGAGCCTCTCCGATCTCTGGACAGGGGGTGCCGTCGATTTCGTGCATGACGAAGATGATGCGCCGCTCCGGATCGAGGGTGCTTAGAGCTTCGATCACTCGGGCTCGACGCTGCTGAGTTTGTACCGCCCTCTCCGGATCAGGCCCATGACAGGGCCGCTCAGTCAGCGCGCGATCATCTGTAAATTGCTCTCGGGTATGTCGTGGCCGTCGACGCTCTCGGGCAGCCACCTTGTAGGCGATGCCTGCGAGCCAGGGTCTCAAGGGTCGGCTGGGATCGTAATCATCGAGCCGACGATGCACCACGACAAAGACCTCCTGAGCGGCGTCTTCGAGCTCTGCGTCCCTGACGCCAAGGCGTTTCAAGGTGCGCCAGACATAGTCGAACCACGACTCGTAGATCTCCCGAAAGCTCGGCACCTCGTGGAGCTCCTTCGGGTCGGGTCGTGGGCGCGATACCATGCTCATCACCTCAGAATTGAACGGTCTGAGGTGAATCCGTTCGAAAAAGTCACCTCACCATGCTTTTTCTACGACAAAGCCCACGGTGCCATTGAAAATCGGGGTCCTCCACACCGTGTCGCCACCCACCCTCAGCTCTGTCTCAGTCCAGGGCACCGACAATTCGAACTGGCCTCTCAGCGCCCAACCTCTCGGCAAGGGGGTGCGGAGTACGGCTCGTAAGCCCAGGGCGCCGTACAGGGCGTTGCTGCTGGTGTTGCGGTCGAAGCCCTCTCCCTGATCGCGACGCATGCCGGTGAGCGATACACCGCACAGCGCCAGCGGATCTCGATGCCAGCAACCCGAGATCACCGCAGCGTAGAGGTCAGAGCGAATCTGCCCATTGCGGCGTGGTTGTGCGCTGCCGAAGGTGGCACGGCCTTCTGCAGAGACCGACCAAGTGGGCCAGCGATATGCGCCCTCGAGGCCGAAGGCGAGGCCCATCCCGGGTTGGGCCCCCACCGAAGCAAGGACGGAGAGCGCGGTGCGCCATGGCCGGGGCATCCCTGTGGGTTGGGTGGACAGCTCCCAGGATCCCTCACTCACGGCAACGGGCCATTGGGGGGTCAACGCCCGGGCCCACCGTGGGGCACGACGCCCTTCGACGGGGGCTTCGATGGTCTCAGGCTGCTCTGCAGGTGGCAATGTCTGGATGAGGGTGGAGGCATACACCGCCGCGGCCTGTACGAGGGCCCCACATCGATCACGTTTGTCGGTGAACCGGGTGCCGCCGAGCAGCACTTCACCCTGACGCCACATCAAGTCGAGGTGCAGGTCTGCGCCTTCCAATCGAAAGGCGAGATGACACTGGTGGCTGCCCTCGGCGCTGAAGGGCTGCTCCCCGAGGATCTGCACCACAGCGTCCTCGAAACGATTCTGAGCAGGGCACATTACGCCTGGGGGCGGGGGCTCGAACTGAACCGTGACCCCGCCCTGCCCTTGGGCAAGGGCGGGATGTGCGGCCCACCAGAGGCAGGTCAGAAATGCGATTCGGCCGAGCACTTCGCGGGGGCTCCCAGAGCAGATCAGGTGACGTGGGCGCCACTGTATCTGATCAGTTGTGAACAACTGCAACTCCGTGCCGTCTACAGGCGCCGCGAAAACCCCCCGGAGCCGTTGACGCCTGTGAGCCGGGGTGCGAGATTGGCCGCCGCTCTGGGACGAGGAGGAGCCCCACACCATGAACTTCGACTGCCCCGCGTGTCACACGCCTCACAGCTTCCCTGAATCGGAGATCCCCGCTGCTGGCATTACCGTCGCCTGTACGCAGTGCGGGGTGCACATCGAGCTGGGTCCCCAAGGGGTGATGAACGCCCCCCAGCCAGCTCTGGGGCCAGCGACCTCGCAGACGCCCCAGACGCCGGCCCCTGGTCCCTCGATGGACGACATCGCCTCTACGGCAGCGATCCCCGAGATGTCGCCTCTCGGCCCTGGCGCCGACGCCGCCATCGACGACGGCACGCGCACCGAAGCGCAGAAGCCCGTCGACGTGGCCCCGCCTCCAAGCGCTGGCGGCGGCCCCGTCGGACGTCTGAAGAAGAAAAAGAAAGCCCCCGCTCCAGCGCCCTCTGCTGGTCCTGACACGGCGGACAGCGCCCCGGTGGCCGCCGAAGAGCGTGGCTTCCTCGATCCCGAGGGCGAGATGGAGCCGGAGACAGCACCTCCGGGCCTGAACATCCCCGGCTTTGCTGCCTCGAGCGACCACTGGACCTGGCGTGATCTGCCCACGGCCTTCATGGGGGTGGCGGAGCCCAAGCGTGTGCTGTACTCCGCCGCGGCCCTCACCGTGGTCTTCGTGGCCTACTTCCTGCTGACCTGGGTGGGCGCCCTGCTCGGCGGCCTCGTGGGCATTCTGGGCACCATTTTCAACGTCATCGCCGGCGTGGCGGCCTTCGGGGGCATCACCTTCGTCGGGGCCATCATGGCCTACGTCTGCTTCCAGACAGTGGTGGAGGGCAAGCCCTCATCCCTCAAGGCAGGTCTTGCCTGGGCCAAGTCGAACGTGAAGGGCGTCGTGGGCACCCCCCTCGCCTTCCTGGCGGTCATCCTCGCCGTGGGCATCGTGGAGGCCGTGGTGGGCTTCCTGGGCCTCATCCCCTTCGCCGGGCCCATCCTCTGGGGCATCCTGTCGCCGGCCACGGTGGTGCTCAGCCTCGCCGCGGGCCTCGTGGCGGTGGCGGCCTTCTACAGCCTGCCTCTCTACGTGCCGGTCATCTACAACGAGAAGACTGGCCCTGTGGAGACCCTCAAGCGCCTGCTGGGCTTGTTCCAGGAGCACGGCTTCAAGCTCGTGGGCTACATCCTGCTGGCTTCGCTCACCATCACGGTGATCTTCTTGCTCACCGTGATCCCTGCTCTGCGCATCAGCGGGCTGCTCACCAGCGGCGTGGGCGGCGCCACCATGGGTGGTGATCTGACGGCCATGGCCATGAGCGCCCCTGGTGGCTTCAGCCTGCCAGCCATGATGGCCACGGGCGGCACCATGGTCGGTGGCGGAGATCCGGGCATCGGCCACACCATCGGCGGCATCTTCGCCGGCATTGGCGGCTGCCTGCTGCTGGGCCTCATCACCGCCCTGATCCTGCTCGCCTACTACACCAGCGGCGGCATCATCTACAGCATCGTGACCAACCGTAAGAAGAACAGCTGAGCCACCCTTCCAGGCCCCTCCCCTGGCAATTTGCCACCCCGCGACGATTTGCCGCGCCCTCAACCCCCTGATTGAAAAGCATTTTCAGAGCTTCAAAGAAGTTTTGATTTGGGGCGTTCTCGCGCATCATGTGCCCCGTCGAAGCAACCTGAAGGGCCCGGCGGGCTCTTTGCATAGCCTCGAGACAGACACCGGCCAGCCCCCTCATCGCTGGCCTGATTGCCCCGTAGACGAGGGAGACGTCGGGGGCGAAACACACGTGGAGAAGTGAAGCACAATGAGCAACACCCAGCGCACCGAGAACAGCCGTCGTGAGTTTCTGCTTGTGGCCACTGGCCTGAGCGTCGTCGCCGGCAGCGTGCTCTTCGCCGGCTGCGGCGGCAAGAAGGACGGCGACAAGAAAGACGGCGACAAGAAGGCCGCCACTGGTGGTGACAAGAAGGCCGCCTCCGCAGGTGGCGGCGGCTGCACCGACATCTCCAAGCTCAACGACGCCGAGAAGGCGATGCGCACCCAGCTGAAGTACATCGACATTTCCACCAACGCCGAGCAGAACTGCGCCAACTGCCAGCTCTACCAGGCTGCAACGGGCGGAGCCGCATGTGGCGGCTGCGCAGTGGTGAAGGGCCCCATCAACCCCAAGGGTTGGTGCGCCTCCTGGGCCAAGAAGGTGGGCTGAGCCGAGCACGGCTCTTCACCCCCTGCCCATCCCACCGCTATACTCGCCCGTTCAGCCCCCGTGATTTCCGACTCAGTGAAGAAGGACACAGGCCCTGAACATCCACGGCAACACAAACGGCCTCAAGCCCAGCCAGCGTCAGCGGCTGCAGCGGCTGTACAATCGTAAAGTCCCTCGGGACGTCATCATCACCCCACCCCTGGCCACCACCTTGACCGAGCTCTCTCACGAGACCGGGCGTCAGGTGGGTGTCACCCTCGATCGACGAGGGCGGGTGGTGCACGTGATCATCGGCAACCACGAGAAGCTCTTCTTGCCCGACCTGGGGCGCTCTCGCGCCGGCGACAGCCGGTTCAGAGGCGTACGTCTGGTGCACACGCACCTCAAGAACGAGCCCCTCACCCATGACGACCTCACCGACCTCGTGCGCCTGCGCCTCGACATGGTGGTGGCCATCGGCGTCGATCCGCATGGGAAGCCGGCGAACCTCTATCACACCCACATGATGCCGGCGGGCCGGGGCGACGCTTACGCCGAGCCCACGGTGACCACGGTGCACGACGAGCGCACTGACTTCACCGAGTTCATCGAGGCCCTCGAAGCGGAGTTCACCCAGAGCACCGTGGGCGCCCGGGCCACCGAGGGGCAGACCCGGGCCATCGCGGTGCACGTGACCACCGGTCGAGATCGCATCGATCCCGACACCAGCCTGCAAGAGCTGCAAGAGCTCGCCCGCACCGCTGGGGTGATCATCGTCGACGTGATGATCCAGCGGCGGCCCCGCCTCGATCCGCGCTTCGTCATGGGTCAGGGCAAGCTCGACGAGTTGCTGCTGCTCACGATGCAGCTCGACTGTGAGCTGGTGATCTTCGACCAGAACCTGAGCCCCAATCAGGTGCGCTCGATCGCTGACGTCACCGACGTAAAGGTCATCGATCGCAGCCAGCTGATCCTCGACATCTTCGCCCGCCGGGCCCACACCCGTGAGGGCAAACTGCAGGTAGAGCTGGCCCAACTGAAGTACACCCTGCCCCGCCTCGCCCAAAAGAACACCGCCTACTCGCGGCTCATGGGCGGCATCGGCGGTCGCGGGCCCGGTGAGAGCAAGCTCGAGGTCGATCGTCGGCGTGCCCGCGACCGCATCCGCAAGCTGGAGAAGCAGCTGGACCAGGTGGCCACTCGGCGCCAGACCCGTCGTCATCGGCGGGACAGCCGGGCGGTGCCGGTGGTGTCGATCGTGGGGTACACCAACGCCGGGAAGAGCACGCTGTTCAACGCCATCACTCAGAGCAAGGTGCTCGCCGAGGATCAGCTCTTCGCCACCCTGGACACCACGAGCAGGCGGCTGAGGTTCCCTCAAGAGCGCGAGGTCGTGCTCACCGACACCGTGGGCTTCATCCGAGATCTGCCCAAAGATCTCGTGAACGCCTTCAAGGCCACCCTCGAGGAGCTGCACGAGGCCGACTTGTTGCTGCACGTTGTCGACATCAGCGATCCCCGCATGGAGGAGCAGATGGAGTCGGTGGAGCGGATCCTGAGCGATCTCGAGTTGATGGACAAACCCCGCATCAAGGTCTTCAACAAGACCGATCGCATGACGCCGGAGATCGCGGAGAACCTCTGCAATCTGCACGACGCCATCGGGGTGAGCGCCATGAAGCGGCCGACGCTGAGGCCCCTGCTGGCTTCGGTAGAGGGTGCGCTGTGGAGCATCGATCAAGCTCAACAGGCCGCCAAGGCGGCGCCGCGCCCCAGCCGTCACAACCGACACTCAGACACCCACCGGGAGAGCTGAGCCATGTCGGACGAGGTCACGCTCACCCTCACCCCAGCCACCGCCGTCGACGAAGCTGTGGTGCCCACCTTCTTGCGGGTGGTGCACCCCGAGCGCCTCGCCGGCTGGATCCCCCTCGGTGACGCTGGGGGTATCCTCGGCCGCAGCCCCGGAGATGAGGGCGGCCTGCCCGCCATCTCGTCGGGGCGGGTCTCCCGAGCCCACTGTGAGATCACCTGGGACAAACGCACCGCCCAACACGCGGTGCGTGATCTGGGCAGCCGCAACGGCTCGTGGCTCAACGGCGCGCAGCTGGGGGCCCAGCCTCTGTGGCTCACCGAGGGCTCGGTCCTGCGCCTCGGCGACGTGGTCATGGTGTACGAGCGCGATCTGGGCCTGGCCATGACCCCCCCTGCGGGGGTCGACGCGTCGATGGCCCCTGGTGACTCGGGGGTGATGCGGCGGCTGAGGGTGCAGCTGAGCCAGCTGGCGCACGACCCGGCGCCGGTGCTGGTCATGGGCGAGACGGGTACAGGCAAAGAGCGCATCTGCCAGGCGCTCCACAGCCTGAGCGGCCGCCCGGGCTCACTCGTGGTAGAGAACTGCGCCACCATCGAAGGCAACATCGCCGAGAGTCGCCTGTTCGGCCACAAGCGCGGGGCCTTCACCGGCGCCGTGGCAGAGCATCGCGGGCTGTTTCAGAGCGCCCACAAGGGCACGCTGTTCCTCGACGAGATCGGCGAGTTGCCCCTCGAAGTGCAGGCCAAGCTGCTCCGGGCTCTGGAGAGTGGTGAGATTACGCCTTTGGGCGCCCCTCGCCCTGTCACGGTGGACGCCCGGGTGGTGGCGGCGACCCACAGGCCTCTGAGCGAGATGGTGCAAGAGGGCCGCTTCAGGCAAGACCTGCACGCCCGACTGAACCTGAGCTTCATCGAGGTGCCCCCACTCCGGGCCCGCCGCGGTGACATATTGAGCTGGTGCCAACGCCTGCTCCAGGCCTGGGCAGATGATCGACAACGGGCCAAAGCCACGCTGTCTTTCGACGAAGAGGCCGCCGAAGCGCTGGTGCTTCATCCGTGGCCCGACAACCTTCGAGGCATCAAGCGTTTGGTCCATCAGCTGATGATGACACCGGGCGCAGTGAGTCCTGAGGGGGTTGTGACTGCTGCACGCTTGAAGCCGCTGCTGGCCCAATCCTCCGGGCCGACGACAGGCAGCCATCGCGCAGCACGCCCCACTGTAGATCTGACGCCAGTGGAGCCCCTCGCCCCGTCTTCTGCGGGGCCCAAGCCGCCGAAGCCGTCGAAAGAAGAGCTGGCCGAGGCTCTGGAACGGTTTGGCAGCGTGCGGGCGACGGCGAAACACTATGATCGCGATCGCCGGCAGATTTATCGCTGGATCAAAGCCTACGACCTCGTGCCACCGAGTGAGGATTAACCATCGTTTAGATGGCCGCTCAGAAAGCGGGCTGAAGACGCTCCTCGATGGAGATGGCACCCCCGCGAGCCTTCACCCGCTTCTCCACATCCTCGTAGCCTCGCCTGGTGATGCGCACCTTGACCGCTTTGCCTCGAGGCAGGCGCCTCTCCAAGGTCAGATCACTCTGCCCTACGCTCTGGCCGTCGATCGTGACCTGAGCCCCTGCAGGTTTGGTCTTCACCTGAATGCGCACCAGCTCGGTGGTGGGCGTACGCGGTTTGGGCTTCAAACGAGGGGCCACCGTCCGTTGCTCTCCAGCAGCGAAGGCTTCGATGGTCTCGGTATGAGTGAGGTGCCCGGCTTTACTCAGGCTCACCTTCAGAGGCACGCCTGGCGCCGTGATGATGTGGCTGTGGGTCATGGGCGTCTCTCCGAGCACCTGACCATTCAGCGTCACCGTGGCGCCTTCGGGCTGTGAGCCGAAGTGCAACGTCAGCACCCTCTTCGGCTCTGGTGGAGGCGGCGCAGCCACTGAGGTGTCGGCCGGCGAGGGCGCAGCGTCGGGTGGTGACGGCGCCTTCACATCAGCGTCAGAGGGCGCAGGCTGGCCGGCATCCGCCTCTCCGCTCAGAGCTGTCGAAGTCTGCTTGCCCGTTCCGAGCACCCCCTCAGGGCCCGAACCATCACCTCGGGTGAGCCAGGCCACCACCCCGCCGGCGAGCAACGCGCCGCCACCGAGCCAGGCCATCACCCGACGTCGATCGGGCTGCGGCTCGATCTCCGAGATCACCCCGGAGTGGCTGGGCTCGGCAGAGTGTTCAGTGGCTGTGGTCTCTCCGGGAGGCGCCACAGTCTCGCCTTGAGAGTTCACCGAGCCGTCGACGGGGGGAGGCGCCAGACCACCTGGGGACAACGCCGTGATCGTGCCGTGGGGCACATTCGGGGCTGTAGGCTGATCGAGCTGCGCTGACGAGAGGCCCTCGAAGATCTCTGCGAGCAGCGCCTTGACCTCGGCGATGCTCTGCGGACGACGCTCTGGGCTCTTCGCCAACAGGCGATCGTTCACCAGCACCTGAAGAGCCCTGGGCGTCTCTACAGGCAATGGGGGCACCGGCTCCCGGACGTGAGCCGCCGGCACGAGCAGGCTCTCGACGTGAGCGAAGGGTGTGCGACCGCCCAGCATCTCGTAGAGGATGCAGCCCAGCGCGTACACATCACCGGTGTGGGTGCAGTTTCGGCCGAGGGCCACCTCTGGGGACATGTACGAAGGCGAGCCGAACATCTTGCCCGCCTGGGTGAGCTCGGTGAACTCACGCTCGGCGAGGACCGAGCGGGCGAGGCCGAAGTCGAGCACTTTGAGCGACTCTGCGGCCCCGGGGCGGTCGATGATCATGATGTTGCCGGGCTTGAGATCCCGGTGGATCACCCCCGCGCCGTGGGCGGCGACGAGAGCCCCACAGATCTGCTCGGTGAAGGCCCAGATGCGCGACAGGGGCAGCGGGCCGTCTTCCCGAAGCACCGTACTCAGGGGCCGCCCCTCCAAGAACTCCATGACCAGATAGAGGGCACCATCGGACTCGACGCCGTAGTCGTGCACGGTGACGATGGCGGGGTGGTTGATGGCTCCGGTGAGCTTGGCCTCGCGGACGAACCGGCTGCGGGCGTCTTTGTGGTGCCGCAGATGGTGGGCCATGATCTTGATGGCCACGTCGCGGTCCATGTTGTGCTGGCGGGCCCGGTAGACCTGCCCCATGCCCCCACCGCCGAGGTGATGGGTCACGGTGTACCGATCACCTTCGAGGGTGCGCCCCAGCCACGGATCGGGCCCCCCTGGAGAGGTGGTCATGGCCAGCGCCCCTGCCAGCCGAAGATGGCCTGCTCGCCATCCCATGAGGCCGTGGGGCCGACATCATCGCTGTCGAACTCGCTCACCCCCCAGTAGAGCGCCAGACCACCCATGGCGACCAGGGCCCAGGAGAGGACGGCCTGATTGTCGATGGTGCGCTGCCGATCCTCGAGGGCGCTGCCGCTGATGGCGTTCTTGTCGTCCTCGAGATCTCGCCAGCCATTGAAGGCCTTGACGCCGAAGATGCCCCCGGCGACCAAGGCCGCGCCGCCAAAGCCTGTGAGGGTCCAGGCGAAGGTGTTGTCGTGGGGCTCTACAGGCTCGGCGATCCTCGGTGGGCTGCTGATGGCGCTGCACTGGCCCTCGACGCACTGCTCACCTTCACCGCACTTGATGTACTCGCAGGTCCGAAGCACGCATTTCTGCGCCACGCACAATTGCTCTCCAGGGCAGCCCACCTCTTCGCAGTTGGGCTTCAGAGGGTCGAAGATGATGCGCGTGGGACCCTTTCGATCCACACTGAGCTGTCGAGTGGTGCGTACTCCGCTCTCGAAGGTGAGATCGAAGGCGTGTGTGCCATAAGGCAGCCACACAGTGACCGGCGTCCTGAAAATCTCGTCGGGCTCGAACCCTGGTGTGATGCTGATGCGTGTCCCTGTGGCACCACTGGCGATCTTGAGGGCGCCGTACCGCTCGGACTGCTCGAGACTCTGCTCCACGAGCTTCAGCTCGTCGGGCAGCCATGGTGGCAAGCGCTGGGCGTCGCCAATGCGCCTCTGGCACTGCCGCATGAAATACTGCCCCCGGTGGGGCAACCGCAGCTTGGTGTAGATGAGGCCGATGACGCAGTCATGTGGTGCCGCAGGCTCAGTGGCATGGGCCTGCTTGTAGGCGTCGAGGGCCTCGGCGTAGCGACCCGCTTTGTAATGGGCCCGCCCAGCCTCAGCGGGGCTCTGAGCGTGAGCAGATGATGTGGAGAGGAGCCCCCCAACCATCAGCCCGCCGATCATCTGTGCAGTCGCGATCATCCACAGGTGCATGGTGGGCGTCATATCACAGAATCGGTCGCCGCTGGCCACCGCGGGCGTTTCACGCGCTGACATGGTCAGCTTCTGCAGCCATGGCACGACCTTCGACTCGACACGGGCCCGTCGGGCCCTCGCACGGCCAGCCTCCTCTGCCTTGAAATCACTCGAAGGCAGGCACTGGCGGCGGCGCCTCCGAGTAATCCAGGCGATACCAGTACGTGCCCGAGATCATCGTACCCAGGCCAAAGACCATCATCGAGGGATACACCCAGTGCGGACCCTGGCGATCGACGCAGCGGAGCTCGGCGTCTCGAGTGCCACAGGTCGGGCTGGCCAGAGTCCCGGCGAGGCCGGCGAGGGCCATGACCCCACCGGTGATGAGCAGCGTCACGCCAAGGGGCCGCACAGGCGGCGGTACGGGCCGGAGCAGCCGCTCCACCTCAGGCGTGTTCAAGATCTCGGCGAAGGCCCCCACCCCATCGAGGGCCTGGCCGAGAGTGAGGGGCGCACCGGGCTGTGGCGGGGGCACGTGCTGCCCCCACGCGGCCGCCGGCATCAACGCAGCACACAGAGCCCCTGCGTGTATGCGGCTCAGCGCCCCCTTCAGCATCAGAGCAGCTCCGATTGCCCGACCGGCGCCACGCTGAGCTTGATCGGGCGGGCCACGGCCAGGGGCCAGTCGCGACCCGGGAAGACCCCACGGACCGCCTCGTGGGCGGAGCGGCGCAGCGCCCGCAGCGTCTTGGGGCTCAAGGCCCCCTTGGTGAGCACCAGGGCATCGGGGAAGAAGCTGTAGGCGTGGCTCAGCGCGGCGATCTCACCGCCGGGCACACCAGCCGAGCCCATGACCTGGTGGATCCGCCCGGGCTCCAACACGAGGGAGCCGGCATCTGCAGCCACGATCAGCCATGCCTCGCTTTCATCCACGGGCAGCTTGCGCAAGGCCAGCACCTTCAGGTGAGCCTTGCCCAGCCCTTCCTGGTACGCCGTCTCGAGACGCTGTAGATCACGGCGAGGATCCGCCTCGAGCAAGGTGGAGTGACTGGGCCCCTCGAGGGTGTAGACCACCACATGCTTGCCGATGACCACCCCCGCCAGGGTGCGGGGATCTACGCCGAGCAGATCGAGGGGGCGGATGACCTTCCCCACCCGGGCAGGGCCACCGGTCACCGGGCAACGGGTGAGATCGTGGGCGTCGCGGCGGAAGGTGTCTTCTGCGTGGTCATACCCGAGCATGTCGAGCAAGGCGTCGACGCCCTCCTGGGCTCGACCCACGAGGGTCATCAGGGGCCATCGATACCGCCCATCGTCAGCGGCATCTTCTCGGGCGATGACCAGCGTGGCGCCGTCTTCCACGGAGATCATCCAGTCTTCCAGGGCCTCGGTGAGGCGCGTCACCAGATCGCGCCCCTCTGCCGTGGCCCGGATCGCCGGACCGAACCACACCGCGGCGCCGTCGGCGAAGGTCATCCCCGCGTGCAGGGTCCGCAGATAGAAGGCGTCGAAGGGCAGCATCTGGCTCACGGTGCCCGCAGAGAGAGACACCTGCACCCCGGCATCTTCGAGCTCTTCACCCTGCATCACCGAGGTGACCTGCACCCCATAAACCTCTGCCAGAGACTCGATGGCCCTCAGCATGCGGTTGGCGTCGGAGAGGGCGAACATCTCGAGGGCGCCCCCGTGCACCGCCTCGCTGTGTGGACCGAGCCAAGCCGCGGGGCTCTCCTCTGCAGCGAGCAGGTCGAGGGGATCGTCGGCGCGGCCGAGGAACTCCAGGGTGTCGTAGCGCCGGGGTGCGCTGTGGCCCAGGACCTCTTCCAGGGCCGCGTCTTCCCGGGAGGCAGGATCTGGATCCTGAGGATCCCCCGGGCGGGCGCCGATGATGTAGCCCGGCTCCACCTCCACAGCGAGGGAGGTCTCGGCCTCGACGGCCCCTTGCACCAGCATCCGCCACCCTGATCGCAGGTCGAAGAACGCCCCCACCTGATCGCGGAACATCAGCTCGTTCTCCGGCGCCTCGAGCTCCACGGCCTTGCCCCGAGCGTCCACCCGCCAGCAGCGCGCCGCTCCAGGGACCTCACCCTCGGGCGCCTCAAGCTCGACGGACCAGTCGAAGCCCGAGGTCTTGATGAAGTGAGAGTACAGCGCCGCCGAGGCCACGAAGGGCCCCTCGTGGCCGCAGGACTCACACTGGGCGTGAGGCAGATGCAGGCGCACCGACCACCAGCTCTGGGTCAGCCCCTCGATGAAGGCCTCGATGGGGCCCTCGCCCATGGACTCGGGGAAGGCGTCGGTCACCACCACCGGGTGACCACAGTTGGGACACGGGTAGAGCACATGACCTTGATCATAGGTCTCGACGTCGAGCTTCTTGATCAGCTGCCGCCGGCTCTTGAACACCTGCATGCGGAACGGGTCGAGGGCCTGCGTATCGTTGGGCGATTGTCCCTGAGTCACTGCGCTGCTCCAGATCTATCGAGGGCACCACCGCGGACGGCGGGCGCCAAAGGGCGCGGAATATAGCGAGGTGGGGCGTTCAGTTCTATGCCTCAGGTCTTCTCGTAGATGCAGGCCAGCTCGATCTCCAGGGCCTCGGCCTCAGCACCACACGAAGCGGGGCACAGCAAAAGGCGCTGCGGATCGGCCGGAGCGTCAAAGTACCAGCCGCCCTCGTCGGTGCAATCCTCGGGACCATCCACCGCAGGGAGATCACGTGGGTTCGGGCCCGCAGTGCGCACCTGCACGTCGGTGTACTCCACCTCGAAGCGCTCGCCGGGATCAGGCACGTCGAAGGTGCATGGCACCGCTTGAGCCTGCACCACCCGCGCCTCGAGGGCCTCGAAGATCGGACTCCAGTCCGGCAGGCAGATCGACTGCTGCAGGCCTCCAGTGGCTTCGGAGAGCGCCAGATAAGCTTCACCGCGAGACTCACCGCACGAGCAACTGTCGTCGAAGGCGCACCCGGGCGTCTGCCCCACCAGGTCGACGATGCTGTGCACGATGGCCCGGTCACCGAGGGCCGCCTCTCTGGCGATCAAAGCGGCAAAATCCTCGGCGCCGTCTCCCCACCCCTCGTCGTCATCCGTGACGAAGACGAAGTGCTTGTTGGCCTCAGGGCGTAGAAAGTCACGGTACTGCTCGAAGGTGGCCACAGCCTCCGCGAGGGCCTCACGGCTGTGGATCGGCTCACGCACGTGTCGATAGCGCGGGCTGTCGACGTCCGGGCACTGCGCAGCGCCGCTCAGCGGTGGGGGCACGCAAATCTCGAAGAACTGACGGGCCTCGGCGGGGATGTACTGCTCTCGATCACTGCCCACGACGACGACGCGGTAGTCGAGACCGGAGGCGGCGATGCGCCCTGCGAAGTCGTTGAGTTCGGCCTCGATGATGGCGATCTCCTCCCCCATGCTCGGCGAAGCGTCGATGACCCAGATGATGTCCACGGGCCTCAGAAGTGGGGTGGAATCGAAGGTCTGTGAGAAGCAAATCTGCGCATCGGGGGCCAAACTCGCCGCGTCGGGCATCAAGGCTGCGTCAGCGACTCCGACATCCGGCATCACCATGGCGTCGAGATCGAGCCCCTCGTCGGGCATCATCGCGGCGCCCGCGCCACCGGTCATCCCCCCACCCGCGCCGCCGGAGCCGCCGATGGTCCCGCCATCTCGAGGGGCTCTTGCCATCTCTTCAGCATCTACTGAAGCGGCGCCCCCAGAAGCAGAATCATCTTCACAACCCAGAGCCAGCACGAGAGCCAACGCCCAGACACAGATCTGTCGCATCACCCAATCCTCCTCACCGCTCGGCCCGTTCACGTTCACTCAGCGCCGCCGAGATGGCAAGGGCGGGGGTTCCGTGTTCTCATCTCTATATGGATGCTCTGCTCAACCTCGTCCGAAGCCACCCGGGCACCCCCACGTACCCATGTGCAGTGCTTCTGGATCATGGATCTACGGGCCCACAACCTCAGGGCCCATCTCCGGCATCACACGGTATGCGGTCCCTCAACGGCACCCTCATACGCCTGAGCCCACTTGACGTGACGCTCACAAGTGGCCACAACCCCCCGCAGAAACGCTCACAGCAAATGCTTTAAGCGAGGTGCTTATGTCAGAGCCCACCACCGACAACCTGCATCGCTTCATCTCACTCGACCACAGCTTCCGGGTGGTGGCCGCGGTGAACACCGAGGTGGTCCGAGAGGCCTGCCTGCGTCACAACATCACCGGCCTCGCCGCCGTGGCCCTGGGCCGGGCCCTCACCGCCGCCCAGCTGATGGCCACCCTCGGCAAGAACGAGGAGCGCATCACGATCCAGATCCGCGGCTCGGGCCCTCTTCGGGGCATCGTCGTCGACGCCTGGAGCAACGGCGGCGCTCGAGGCTATGTCACCGAGCCTGTGCAGGTGACCCCGCCCGAGGGCCGCATCTGGCTCTATAAGCTCGTGGGGCGCCAGGGCACAGTGACTGTGCAGCGCGACGTGGGCCTCAAGGACATCTACCAGGGCACCCGCGAGTTGGTGCAGGGCGAGGTGGACGAGGACATCGAGGGCTACCTGCGCAACAGCGAGCAGATCCCCTCGGCCCTGGGCTGTGACGTGATCCTCGACGAGGCCGCAGGGCAATCGCACGTTAAAACCCGGTGAGGACTTGGACTAAGAAGGGCCTGTCCCAACCGGCGATGCGGCGTTTGGCGGACATGCTGCATTTCTTGGG
>JBKAGE010000060.1:0-57238 GCA_046290225.1 Bradymonadia bacterium
CGCAATCTGCTCGACTATCTTGAGCGATCGATCACCGCGTATCGGTGCGGCTTCGACTATCCGTCGCTCCTACCACTGCCTGATACCGGCTGAACGGTTACCAATTTTTTTCCATCTACGTGTATTCATTGTTCTCCCCACATTCTGATGAAGTAAATTCTTGTATATAACTTTACTGATTCGTATTGTCTGAGCGCCTTGTTTGTCCTATCGAGAGCATTGAACTCTCGATCTCATTGGATGCCATATTCAACCATCTGCGAAGCCTCCTCTATTACGAGTTCACCACTTACTCCTTCAGCACGTGAGAAAAACAGCTCTATGGAACCCTGATAGCGAGACTCTCCTACGATAAATATGTAATTAAAAGTGTTTAGACCTTCGTATAAACCGATAGATGTTGTTGAAATGGAGAAATGGTAGGGCGTTTCATCCGGTCCCATACATCGACCAGCTCCACTCGCTGGAAATGCCTCTGGTGTATTTGGTCTTGGGTGAATTGTGTTGAAATGGAAGTCTGATTCACACACAAGTTCATTTTCTGAATGAAGTGACCATATTTTGAATCGTGTGGTATTTGACCACCATTGTACACCATTCATTACCGTTGGAACCACTTCGGAGTCCAACATGCTAGCATCTTCTGCTCGAATTGCTGAATCTACTTGTTCTTCTATATGATTGGTGTTGTTGGCACAAGAATATGTTGCAATCAATGCAGACATTAAGATCTTATATGTGTTGCCTGTCAAAGTCTATACCCCTGGTCAATTGTTGTTTAGTGAGGAGTATTTCTGCTTAAATGTAAGGGGGACTATAGAGCCTTGTTAGCAAACGCTTGTTTGTAAGACTCTGGTTTTGGATTACTGATTTCGCCATTTTGAAATCAGGATAGGACTGACAAAAATGAATCAACAATCCAAAAGGCCCCCACAGCCGTTTTACCACATTGAAAGGTTAAAGCCTGCATCTGAGGAAAGTCAAGCGGTTTCGAAAACAACGAAATCAGAGTTGAATTTATGCTTTGGATGGTTGCTGTTGGAAAGGTACAGGTGAGTAAGCCCTCAAAACCATATGCAAACTCTCTCTTTTACCCACCATCTATCACCGCTGAGCAGGATGAATCGTCGAGAAAAAGTCCGCAGTCCGATCCGCATCCGGGCGCTTCAAGCAATGCCGCGCGCACCCCGCGCACACGTTCGCCTTGAACTCGTCCAGCCGGGCCAGCACCCCCTCCAGCAGCGCCTCACGAGCTTCCTGTGTCGCCCCCGTCGCCTCAGCCACAGCCTCCGTCAGCTCCGCCCTGAACGCCTCGTGCGTCATCTGTGCCCGCGTCGGCAGATGCTGAGCCAGATCTCCAGCACCTCGACCTGCCAGCCAGGCCACGTGTCGAAGCTCCGTCTCTCGCAGGCGGTGCTCTGCGGCCAAACCAGCCTGCAACGTCGACAGCGCGATGTAGGCCGCCTCGGTGAAGTCCAGTCGGGCGAGATCCCGCGCCGTGGGACGCTCAGTGGTCCCGAAGAACTCTGCCTTCAAACTTTGCCGGAGCATCGCCCCACCGAGAGCGTCTGTCAGGCGAGCTGTAGGCGTGCCCCGAGCCGCTAGGTCCTCGAGCCCCCGCAGCAGCATCAGGCGGCTCAGCGGGCTATGCGCGAAGTCGTCGGTCAGCTGCTCGCTCAGGCCGTGGCACAAGGCTGACGCCGCTGATTCCCCACGCCAGTGGTGCCATTGGGCCATGAAGGCCGTCATCGCCACGAGGCGGGATTGGAAGGGTGTCCCCTGCAAATTGGAGAGCGTCGTCGCCAGCAGCGCCTCGTCGTGGGCATCGGCGGAGACCTTCAGCAGACCCACCGCGGCGAGATCACCCGCGTCGAAGCGCCAGCCGTCGTACACCTCGTCCTCGAACAGGGCGCTCACAGCCTCCGCTGTGATCTCAGTCGTCGCCTGCGGTGGCTCCGTCGACGGCGCAGGGTGCACACCACGAAGTTGAGTGAAGAGACGCACCGACTCTTTGGCGTCTTGCGGCACCCCACGGCCCTGACCTCGGGTGCGGCGCTCGGCGTCGACCACCAGGGGCACCACGGCCATGAGGGGCACGCGGACCAGGGCGGTGCTGTCGGCACTGCCCATGGCCTCGAGGTAATCGTCCCGCTCTTCAGCGGGCTGTCGGGGCAGGCGGAAGCCATCGCGGATGTCGCCGGCGGCGCGGATGACCAGACTCGCCAGGGTAGAGGTGCCGTCGGCGTGAGTGAACACCCCAATGAGAGGGAAGGCGCTCTGGCCGTCGCAGTTGCCCACCAGGGCATAGCCTTCGGGCTGCTCCGCGGGCGCGTCGGGGTGGATCGCCTCGGTGTGGCATTTCAAGATCGCCTTCTGCAGCTGGCGCTGCCAGAGGGCGTCCTGGGTCTCGGTCTTGAGCTGCTCGAGCAGCTCGAGGGCCTCGGGCTCCGGCTCGTGCACCAGAGCGTCGACCATGTCGGGCCAGAGTGGCCGCAAGCCCTCGGCTCGGAGCGGGCCCTGGTACACCGATGCCGCCGAGGTGCCTGTCTGGTGTCGCAGATGCTCCAGGTGCTCCAGGCACTGGCGGCGGGCGTCGTCGTCTGGGGCGTCGATGAGCAGCTGGGTCACCGTCTCGCCCAAGGTCTCCGGCTGCCCGTCGGCGAGGATGACGTGGAGCGTAGCGTCGGCGAGGGCCATGGACTCTTCCGGCGACAGGCGGTGACTCAGCTCGAGAATCCGGGTCGGATCGTCCTGGGCCAGGACCGCCAGGGCCGCGAGACGCTCGTCGGCGCTGTGAAAGGGCTTCAGGGCCAGACGGATCAAGCGGGCGCGCTCCTGCCCTGGGCCCAAGCGGGTCAGGGTCTCGGCGAACAGCTCGATTTGGTCGCGGTTGAGGGCCCGGCGCTCGAACATATCGACGAGCAGTCGGCGGGCGAGAGGGGCATCCATCTGGCGCAGGCGCCAAGTGAGATCGGCGTGATTGGTCGGGGGTTGCGCAAACAGCTCGGCGATCAGCTGTGCCGTCTTTTCTTCTGACGCTGATCGCCGTTCCGTCATCTAGGTCTTTCTCCGCGCATCAGATCGTTGACTGTGTCACGGATCGTATCCTCAAAGGGCCGAGTTTGGAAACCCAGCTCGGCACGGGCCCGATCAGATGTCACGTACCAGTAACGGCAGCCCATCTCGAATGTTTGCTCGTCAATGTCGCCCATGGCCTTGAGCTTACTTACGCGCTTGAGCAGCCCGCCGGCGCGATCCACGAGGGCTTTGGGCATCTCGAACGACGGCGCGCGCACGCCGCTGGCTTGTTCGAGTGACAACAAAAAGTCGCGGACGCTCAGGTTGGCGCCGGTGAGCATGTAACCCACCCCCGGCTCACCCTTGGCCATGAGAGAGGGCAGCACTGCCGCCACATCCCGCACATCGACGGCGCTCACGCCGCCGGGCAGGGCGGCCTTCACCTTGCCGGCGAGGAACCGCACCACGTCTTCGGTGCTCGAGCCCCGGGTGTCGCCGGGGCCCAGCAGCAGCGAGGGGCGGGCGATCTTCACCGGGAAGCCCTCTTCGACGTAGCGCAGGGCTTCTTTCTCCGCGAAGGCCTTCGACTCGTAGTAGGGCCAGCTGCCGATGAGATCCCAGGGGTAGGGGCTGTCTTCGTCGCCCTCGAAGTCGGGGTCATCGCTCACGCCCACGGTGCCGCTGGTGCTCACCACCAGCACCTCTTCGATGCCGGCGGCCTTGGCAGCCTCGATGATGTTCCGGGTGCCGGCGACGTGCAGGGCCTGCATGGCCCCCACCTTCGACTTGTCCCGGCTCACCTGACCGGCGAGGTGGTAGATGGCCCGAGCGCCTTCGACGGCCTTGGCCACGTCGCCCTCGTCGAGGACCGAGCCCTTGATCTGCTCCACGCCCAGGGCCTCGAGGGCGTCGCTGTGGCTGCGGCCCAGGCTGCGCACGGAAGCGCCGGCTTCGGTGAGCACGGCGGCGAGGTGGGTGCCCAGAAAGCCGCTGCCACCGGTGATCAAAACAGGTGCACTCATGTCACTCTTTACAGGTTGAAGGTGGTCTGGAAGGTGCGCAGCAAGTCAGGATCGTTCGTTTTGACCTTGCCCTCGGCGAACTCGGCGAAGCCCGGCACGTAATGCTCGCGCACGATGCGCTCGAAGGTGCGGGGGTCGGTCTTGAGCACGCAGTCGGCCTGACCACCCTCGGGGCGGCCGGGCTTGATCACCACGGCGGCGTCGTCGGCCTGCACCGTCCAGCGGGCGTCGCCACCGGTGCCGAGGCTGAAGTACCACGTGGTGCGCTTGCCCAGGGCGCCGGGCACGAAGCGGGTCTCGAGTTCATCGAAGACCCCCACGAGGCCGTTGCCCTTGGCCTTGGGCTTCGCCGGAGCGTCCCAGGGGTAGTGGGTGCCGTCCCGCAGGGCCTCGATGGCCTGCTGCAGCTTGGCGGCCACCACGGCGTAGCCCTCGCTGTGGTTCTCTTTCTCGAGCGCCTCGGCGAAGACCTCAGGCTCGATGATTGGGCCGATGACCGCCTTGAGGCGACGACTCACTGGTACGGCGCTGCCCTTGGGCAGGGCCCGGTGGGTGCCCCGCAGGTACAGCGGCAGCACCGGCAGGCCGCTCTGCAGCGCGAGGTAGCCGATGCCGTGCTTGAACTGCTGCAGCTGACCGGACTTCGAGCGGGTGCCCTCGGGGAACACCAGCACCACCCGGCCCTCGGCGATGGCCTCCTCGGCGGCGCTCAGGCTCACCTCGAGAGAGCCGCCGCGCTCGACGGGGATCAGGTTGGTCATCTGGCCGAAGTAGGTGCGCTTGGCCTTGTTGTCGAAGAAGTAGTCGCTCGCCGCCAGGGCCGAGAGCTTCGGCGCGTAATCGGCGAGGGCGTACTTCACCAACCCCATGTCCAGGTGGGAGTTGTGGTTGGCGATGACGATGACCTGCCGGTTGTAGGGGATGTTCTCCTCGCCCTCGATGCGCACGTTGAAGGCTGTGTCGTACAGGGCCTCTTGAGCGCGACCGAGCAGCTGCTTGCCGAAGCGGGAGACCATGCCCGGCACCTCGATGCGATCGGCGTCGTCGGCCTCGCGGGCCTCGGCCACCGCACGGGGGGTGCCACCCTGGACCAGCTCGGCAAGATCGACCACGGTCTCGCAGTTGGCGAGATCGGCGCCGTTCACGGGGATGCCCCCGCGCTCCTCGAGCAGAATCCGCAGCTCCACGAGCTGCAGCGACGACAGGCCCAGATCGGAGATCATGTGGCTGGTGGGCTCGATGTCCACCGCCTCCATGCCGGTGACGATGGCCAGGGCGCCGTACAGCCACTCGGGCTCGCGGCCGCCGGGCACGGCGTTGTCTTCCCGGGGGCTGCTCTCCGACATCTCTACGAGACGGGTGAGCTGCTCCTGCACCAGCTTGCGCTTCACCTTGCGGGTGGCGGTGCGGGGCAGGGGCTCGGGCCAGAACCGCATCGTGCGGATGCGCTGATGATCGGCGAGGGGGGCGTTCACCTGCTGGAAGTGCCGCTTCACCTCACCCTGAGGATCATCGGACTGATCTTCGGCGTCGTCGACGAGGACCACCATGCAGGCCACCCGCTCGTCACCCTGACGATCAGGGATCCCCACGATGGCGAGCTCTTCGATGAGGGCGTGATCCTCGAAGAGGGGCTCGAGCTCGTCGGGGTAGACGTTCTTGCCGCTCGAGGTGACGATCAGCTCTTTGCGGCGACCCACCAAAATGAGGCGGCCATCTTTGTCGAGCTTGCCCAGGTCGCCGGTGTGCAGCCAGCCCTTGCGCACGGTCTGCTCGGTGGCGCTGGTGTCGTTGAGGTAGCCCATCATGACGTTGTCGCCGCGAGCGATGACCTCGCCCACGCCGTCTTCGTCGGGGTTGATGACCTGCACCTCGACCCCGGTGAGGGGGCGACCCACAGAGCCCGCGCCGCGACGATCGCCGGGGCGACGCACGGTGAGCACCGGGGCGGCCTCGGTGAGGCCGTAGCCCTCGAGCAGCTCGAAGCCGAGGCCCTCGAAGGCCCGCAAGACGGGCTCGCTCAAAGCGGCGCCGCCGCTGATGAGGTGCCGGACCCGGCCGCCCATGGTGCGGTGCACCTCCTGGAACAGGAACGGCCCCAGGTTCACGCCGAGGCGGGACCGGGTGAAGCGGGTGAGGCGGACCATGGCGTCGAAGGTGAGGCGCGCGGCCTCGCCTCGATCTTCCACCTGGCTCTCGATGCGACGGTGCAGCAAATCCCAGAGGGCAGGCACGCCGATGAGGGCCGTGGGCCGGGTGTCTTTGAGAGCCGAGCGCAACAGGGTCGAATCGATCTCCTCGAGGTAGGTGATCGACGAGCCCTTGCTCACCGGCAACAGCAGCCCACAGCTGAACTCGAAGGTGTGGAACAGCGGCAGCACGCTCAGGAAACGATCTTTCTCGTTGATGTTGAACGTGGTGTGCAGGCTGGCGAGCAGGGCGGTGAAGTTGCCGTGGGTGAGCATGACACCCTTGGGATCACCCGTGGTGCCGCTGGTGAACAGCAGGCTGGCGAGATCTTCGCTGCGATCCCGCTCTTCGATGGCCTCGAGAGGCTCGGCGTCGAAGCAGTCGCCCACGTGGGCGTGGGGCACGCCGAAGTTTTCGGTGAGCTCCTCGTGGGTGATGATCAGGCTCGCCTCGGACTTGGCGCAGATGCGCCGGGCATCGGCCACGGGCATCTCGGGGTCGAGTGGCACCGCCACCGTGTCGGCGAGCAGGATGCCGAAGTAGATCATGGGCCACGCGGGCTCATTCTTCGCCATCAGCACCACGGCGTCGCCGCGGCCGAGCTTCTTCACGTTCTTGAGCCAGGCGGCCACCCGCAGAGAGGCTTCCCACATCTCCTCGTAGGTGTAGGCGTCTGCCTCGCCCTCGGCGGTGTAGTACGACAGCGCCTTGCGCTCGGCGAAGGTGCGGGTGGCGGTGCGGTAGACCTCGATGAGATCTCGGGCCCGGGCCACCTTGCGCACCTGCTTCACCTTGTCGTCGAGCAGACCGAAGACCCACTTCTTGAGGCCGGCGATGTGCACGTCCATCCAGTAGTGCCGCCAGGTGAAGACCTCTTTGTCGTCGAGATCGTAGGCGAAGACCGCCTTCTCGTCGTCGGGCAGGTACTTGCTGGCCTGGCGTACATTGAACGTGCTGAAGCAGGGGTTGTTGTCTTCGATGAAGGGCTTGAAGAGCTTCATGATGCCCGCAGACAGCTTGCCTGCCTGCTCGGCCCCCTTCAGGCTCTTGTCGAGCTGCTTGATGATGGGCCGGGCCACAGGGCCCTTTGCCGGCAGCTGCTTGAGCAGCCCTCGGGCGCGCTTGGCCCACTTGTGGATCGCCGGGGCGCCCACCCGATCGAAGGTCTCCGTGGGCACCACCACCGAGTCGAACACCTTCAGGGCGTAGCGGGCGGCGATGTTCTTCTGCTCGTCGTCGTAGCCCTGCCGGTTCGACAGGTTGGCCAGCTCGACGGCGCGGCGCATCGTCAGCGGGTTAAAGTCGCCGGTGGCGAACTGATACACCCGCTTGTGGCGATCGTTCATGATCTCCGCGGCAGCGACGAGGGTGCCGCGGCAGACGTAATCGACAGGCACCACGTCGAGGGTGTTGTCGGGATCAGCGGGCACGAAGCGGTGCCCCTTCCACAGCAAGTACAGGATCGGGGCGCTGGTGTTGATGCCCTCGTTCCAGCCCGGGAAGGGGAAGCTCAGGGAGCTCTCCACGATGGCGGGCCGGACGATGGTGACCGGCACCCCCATCTCCTCGGAGCGGGCGATGGTCACCTGCTCCCCGAGGCTCTTGGTGTAGGTGTAGATGTTGGTCCAGCCCCAGCTCTCTGCCCGAGCCTCGCCCTCCTCGGTGAGGCGCTGGTCGATCCAGCGGTTCCGGCAGGTCTTGGTGGCTTCGGCGAGGCGCTGAGGATCTTCGTAATCGAGACCCTTCGCCGTGAGGGCGTCTTTGGCGTCGGCCTCGAACTGCCGCTCCATGGTCTGGGTCAGGGCCCGCTTGCGGATCTCCTCACACAGAGCCACGGCGTCTTTCATCTCGCGCTCGGCGTCGAAGGCGCGGCCGCTCGGCGAGTATCCCACGATGTTCGGATCTTCGAGCACGTTGTCGCTGCGGGAGCCGGCGACGAAGCAGGTGCTCATGTGCACCAGGGGGCAGCCGGCTTTCTTGGCGAACTCGAGCTTGTGGGCCACGCCGAGGGCGTTCACCCCCAGAGCCTGATCGAGGGGCGGGTTGAAGTTCACCTTGCCGGCGCAGTGGATGATCAGATCCACGGGATCGCGCTCGGTGACCTCGGCGTAGTCCTCGTCGGACATGCCGAGGTTGTCGTACGTGACGTCGCCACCCACCACGTTGATGCGCTCTTCGAGCCATCGCTCGAGGGCCTCGTTCCCCATGCGCTCGGCGATGGCCTGGAACGGCTCGCTCAGGGCCACGACCCCGTCGAAGCGCTCCTGCACCGAGTCGTATTGGCGGTTGGGCCGCACCAGGACCGAGATACGCCGGACCTCGGGGATCTCGGCGATGATCATGGCCAGCAACACCTTGCCCACGAAGCCCGTGGTGCCGGTGATGAAGATGTGCTTGCCCGCGAGGCTGCCGCGAACGCTCAGAGGCGACTCTTCGCGACGCTCGATTGCGCCTCCGGGGGCACCAGAGCCGTTGAGATGGGTGGCGTCAGTCATCGTATTAGACCTCGACGTCGGCGATCATGATGGGGGGGTAGTGGAACATCGTGATGTCCGGCTCCATCTTGCCGACGTGGCTGCGGGCCATATCGAGGGCCTCGTTGAGGTTGCGGGCGTGGGACCAGCCCAGCTGCTCGGGCACCCGGGTGTTCTCGGGGCCCACCATGATGACCTTGCCCACGTGGGCCCGGCCGGCGTCGCCCCAGTACCACATGTAGAAGGGGTGCACCCCGTGGTAGGCGTTCCCCGTGCGGTACATCTGGATGTAGTCGGGGTTCCGGGCGAACTCTTCCTCGTACTTCTCGAGATCGTAGCTGCTGGTGCTGATGCTCAGCATGCGGTGATAGAACTCGACGTACGAGGGGTGATGGGTCTTGTTGAAGTCCTCGTGGCAGGGGTGGAACGCGATGATCACCCCGTCCTTCTTAATGAGCGGGTAGTTCCGGTACATGTTGAAGGCGTAGCCCAGCAACATCACCTGGATCAGGATCGGGTTCAGGATGCTGTTGACGTTGTAGGGGCTGATGAAGGGCAGCCCCATCACCATGACGTCGGCCTGACCCTTCACCGGCACCGCGTACTGGTCGAAGCACTTCTTGAGGATCTTCTCGTGGGTGGGCTCGGTCTTGCCGGCGTGCACCCCGGTGAGGCCGAAGGGCGCCGGCACCCGCTCGAAGACCGCCCGGCGACCGGCCTCGGGCAGGCGGTCGAGCAGGGCCCGCGTGGCCCCGAACTTGTTGCGGTCGAACTCAGACCAGCGGCTCTCGGGCTTGCCCAGGAACGCCATGGGCCCACCGTACATGTTGCTGTTGAGGGCGGTCTCGATGTGGAACACCTTCACGTGCTCGTCGACGATCTTGCCCATGCGGTTGCAGATCTTCGCCAGGCGAGAGGTCTCGGGGCGGGGATCCATGTAGCTGTGGCACTTGTGCATCACGTGAGTGTTGTGGTGCGACTTGATCGACTCGTAGTCGGCGAGGCCCACGGTGACGCTCTTGTGCCCACCGTCCATGGGCACGAGGTTCACGTTCACGTAGATGAGCAGATCGCTCTCGGCGCTCCGGCGGTGGATGCGCACCTTCTCGCCGCGCTCGGTGACCCCCAGCTCGGCCATGCCATCCGGGTCTTCGGCGTCGAAGTTGTAGAGGCGGTCGGGCCAGTAGGCGTTGAAGATCTTCTTGCCCACCATCCGCTTGACCTCAGGGCCGGTCATGTGACGGTGCAGGGCCACGGCGATGACGATCTCGATGTCGTCCACCCCGTGATCGGCGCACAGCTTCAAGATCTCGGTGAGGATCACCTCACGGAGATCGGGCGTCACCATGGGGGGCAACGGCAAGCTGATGTCGTCGATGGCGATGGTGAGCTTCATGCCCGGCTTGAGCTGGGCGTAGAGGGGCTCCATCTCCTCGGGGTTGTTCAGGGCGTACCGAATGGCCGCCAGGGGGTTCCCGAGGGGCTCCAGGGGCGGATTCGGGTGAATCACGCGGGTCCCCCGGGGGAGCATGATCTCCTTGAACCGGGTGCCGTAGTGGACCATCCGGGGGCCGGACTTTTCGTCGATGAACTCGATGTTGTCGGCGCGGGTGATGCGTGTGCGAGGTCGAGGCATTTCAGTTCCTGAAGATGAGAGGCCCGAGGGTCACCCGGGGGAGAAAAAGAAGATGGGGGGCGTGGGCCGACACGTCAGTCTTTGCCGGTGTCGATGATGGCCCAGTCATGGGCCTTCGCCGTGGTGCGCAGCGAGAAGTCGGGGTTCACCGCCACAGGGCGCCCCACGGTGCTGAGCATCGGCACGTCGCTCGCCGAGTCGGCGTAGGCGCGGCACCGCTCGAGATCGAGATCGTGCTCTCGGGCGTACTGCCGCACGATGCGGGCCTTCTCGGGGCCGGCGAGCACGGGGGGCAGCATGCGGCCGGTGGCCACGCCGTCGACGATCTCGAGGCGGTTGGCGAACCAGTCGTCGACGCCGAGGTACTCGGCCATGGGGGCCACCATGGTGTCGAGGGCCCCAGTGATGATCACCTGCCGAAAGCCCTCGGCCTTCGACCGCTCGATGAGCTCTTTCATCTCGGGGAAGATGGCCTTGCGCATCACCCGATCGAACATCTCTTCACCGAGCACGACGAGGCGGTCCTCGGTCATCCCCTTGTAATTCTTGTAGAAGATGTCGTTGAAGAACTTGCGCCCCACCTTGTCGGCGACGGCGTAGAACGGCAGTGAGGCGGCCAGGCCAAGGGCCCGGCCCACTTTGCCGGAGAGGCTGGGCACGTTGACGGCATAATATGCATACGTATGAATAACGTTGGTGCTGACCAGGGTGCCGTCGACGTCATAAAACGCCGCTGCCTGCATAAACGCTCCAAATGTGAGGCGCTCGGGAGGTGGTCTCGCCCACCCGATCGAGGGTTCGATCGGCGGTGAAGCCCACCACACCGGGCATTTTCGCGCGCGGACGTTAACCCGGGGGTGGTCCAGTGGCAAGGGCCACAGCGACACCCGCTGCAGACTCTGTGCAATGACGGATACTTGCAGCCTCGGAGACACTCTGGTGAAGCCCCGATGACGTAGCTGTGACATGGCGCGAGGTGCCCCGAGGCCCGCGCCGAACGCCCCGAGCACTTCTCAACTCGAGCCTCTGTGAGCGCCCTGCATGCACACCGGAAAACGATTTCGCCTCGTCAGCACCCTGCGCTGGTCCGCCCTCGACTGGGCCCTGCCCCTGGGATGGGCCGCTGTGGTGACGACTTTATATGTGACCCTCGACCTCAGCTGGCTGCAGATCCCCTGGCTGCCCATCTCCATGGTGGGCGTGGCGGTGGCTTTTTATCTGGGCTTCAAGAACAACGCCTCGTACGACCGCACTTGGGAGGCCCGTAAAATCTGGGGGGCCATCGTCAATGCCAGCCGATCGTGGGCGTTCTCGTCGCGGGACTTCGTCACCGGCCGCTGGATGGAGGGCCGCACCGCTGATCCACGAGAGGTGCTCAAGATCAGGCACGAGCTGGTCCGTCGCCACATCGCCTGGATGGACGCTCTGCGCCATCAGCTGCGCAAGCTCAAGAGCTGGGAGCACCAGGGCCGGTCATATGATCGGTACCGCGAGTTCATCCGTCCTGCAGAGTACGACGAGGACCTCAAAGAGGTGCTCGCAGGTCATCTCGGCGATGAAGAGGCCGCCGAGGTGATGGCGCAGATCAACCCCGCAGCCCATCTACTGTCGAACCAGTCCCGTCGCCTGGCCGAGCTGTTCGACCAGGGTTACATCGATGACTTCCGCCACATGGAGCTACAGAAACTGCTCATCGAGCTGATGACGCAGCAAGGCAAGGCGGAGCGCATCAAGAACTTCCCGTTCCCTCGCCAGTACGCCACGGTGAACAGTTATTTCGCAGCGTTACTCGTGGGGCTGATCCCCTTTGGGCTGTGCCGCGAGTTCTCCACGATCAGCCCCGACATGCCTGAGCTGGTGTGGCTGGCGATCCCCTTTACGTCGATCGTGGGCTGGGTGTTCCTGACGACGAGCCGCATCGGCGAATGGAGCGAGAACCCCTTCGAGGGCCTGGTGAACGATGTGCCGATCACTTCGATGGCCCGAGGGATCGAGCGGGACATGCTGCAGATGGCGGGCATCGAAGAGCTGCCCCCACCCCGAGAGATGCAGGGCGTGTTTCAGATGTGATCAGCGTACAATCTTGATCCACGCGATGAGGCTCTGAATCTGAGCCTCGGTGAGGTCGTCTTTGAACGAGGGCATCGCTGCTGGATAGCCCTCGGTGATTTTATCCCTGGGGTCGATCATCGCGATCCTCAGGTATGCCTCGTCCACTTTCGCGGTGGTGCCGTCTGTGTGTTTCTTCTCCGAGCCGAAGATTCCCTTGAAGGTGCTGCCTACGATGCGCGTGCCGTCGACAGAGTGGCAGGGGCGACAATATTGGGTGTAGAGGTGTTTGCCCTCGACGAGCTGCGGTGACAAAGGTGTCTGCTCTTGTGGCGCCGTGGGCTGGCTCGAGGGCTGGCTCGTCGGCGGCTCTGAGGTTTGGGCGTGAGCGAAGTGAGCGATGGTCGTCACCATGGCGAAGCACACACTGAAGCGTTTTTTGGGGGCCTTGAGCGAGTGCATGACACTCCCTGTATCGATGAGTATTGAGTGCTCTCTTGAGTATATCGGACCCGTGTCATCTCACCCATAGGCAAAGTCTCTGTGTGAGGTTGGGATCTCATCACTGTCAGCATCACCACGAGGGGACTGTTCACACAAATTCATGGTGCGCCTTCTGCGCACTGGCTAACCTCCAGCGCTATGAAGACATTCAAACGCTGGCTACGCCGATTGTTGTACGCACTGCTCATTCTCACGGGCCTCGCCGTCGTCGCCGGGGCCATCATGATTGCCACCGGGTGGACCGCCATGGGCACCCGAGCCACCGGGGAGCGCAAGGCACGGATGGAGGCCTCGCCCCAGTGGTCCGAAGATCACTTCGTCGATGTCATGCCTCGCATCGATCCACCCATGGCAAAGGCCGCCTGGGCCTTCTTCACTCAAGGCAGCGATCACCGTGAGCCTGTGGTGAAGATCCCCGTGCAGCAACGGAGCAAGTCCGATTTTGCTCAGCCCCCCGCCTCAGGCCTGCGCATCACGTGGTTGGGCCACAGCACCTTCATCATCGAGATCGGTGGCAAGCGCTTGCTCGTCGACCCGGTGTGGGGTGATCGGGCGTCGCCCTTCACCTGGGCAGGGCCCAAGCGGTTCTACCCACCGCCGTTGCCCTTCGAGGAGCTGCCGGAGATCGACGCCGTGGTCATCAGCCACGACCACTACGATCACCTCGATCACCCCACCATCGTGAAGCTCATCGAGAAGAACGTACCTTTCATCGTGCCTTTGGGCATCGGCGCCCACCTCGAGTATTGGGGCATGCCTGCTGATCGCATCCACGAGTTGGAGTGGTGGCAGGAGCACAACCTGGGCACGGTGAGGCTGGTCTCCACGCCGTGCCGCCACTTCTCAGGGCGCTTTATGCTCGATAAAGACGCCACGCTTTGGACAAGCTGGGCCTTCATCAGTGACGAGCACCGGGTCTACTTCTCCGGTGACACGGCCATGTTCCCGGGCTTTACGGAGATCGGCGAGAAGCTGGGGCCCTTCGACGTGACCCTCATGGAGTCCGGGGCGTACAACGCGCTGTGGGCTGACGTGCACCTGGGCCCTGAGCAGGCTGTGAAGGCCCATCAGATGGTGAAGGGCAGGCTGATGATGCCGGTGCACTGGGGTCTGTTCGACCTGGCCCTGCACGGTTGGACTGAGCCCATGGAGCGGGTGCTGGTGGCGGCGAAGGCTGCTGGAGTGCCTGTGGTGACGCCGCAGCCTGGCGGTCAAATCGAGCCTGGAGTGACGCAGCCCACTGAGAAGTGGTGGCCCGAGGTGCCGTGGGACACTGCGGAGCAGGCGCCGGTCAAATCTTCTGGGCTCTGAGCGCCCTCTGGATTCGGATTGAGTCGGGAGGACGATGAGCTTTATCTCGAAGCCCGCTCGATGCTCTCCATCAAGGTGACGAACCCTGGCCGCTTCGAGCCATCTGACCAGCGGAGCAGGCCATACGTCTCCATCGCCTCCCTGAGGATCTCGCACAGATCCAGAAAGCCTTCGGCGCACAGTAAGTCAGCGATGAGATCTGCTTCGTTCGGGCCGAAATCCAGCAAGGTGAACCAGTAGGCTGCGCGGTAGGTCTCCGGGGCGGCTTCGAACCGTGCCAGCACCTGAGCCAGGAAGGCCTGCTGCTCCGCGTCGCTGCCAGCGAGTCGGCGGGCCTCTGGATCAGCGTATGCCGCCGAGCAGCCCAGCTCCTGGAAGATGATCGGGCGGCCGTCGGCGAGGGCCTCCATGGCGTCGAGATCGGCGTCGACCTCTGCGGGCGTCTTCACGCGGTTGTCCACCGTCTGACAGTAGTAGTTGATCGACAAGAAGTCGTTGTGGGCCACGATGGGGGGCGCATAGTCGCCCGTGACGGCTCCGAGGGTGAGGGTCATCGACATCGACATGCGAGGCTCGAGATCCCGGAAGATCCTGTGGGCAGCTTCAGTAAAGCCGGCCACTTCAGCGCCGAGCTCCGGCCGATCCACGATGGTGTTGTCGGGCTCATTGCCAACAGCCACCGCAAATACGCCGCGTTCGACGAGTTTGGGCACGAGCCATGTGAGGAGCGCCTCGAAGCGCTGCAGAATCACTGGATCGTCGAAGGCTCGGTCTTCAGCGAGGGTCAGCTCGTCTTCGATGAGATCGGCAGGGATCTCGAAGCTCGAGGAGTCGATGGTCTCCAGGGTCAGAAAGATCGAGAGACCCTCGGCGCGCAAGGGGGCGAGCGTCTCGTCGAGGGCGGCCTCGTCGAAGACGCCAGGGCTGGGCTCCAGATCAGCCCACGAGAGCTGCGCGCGCCCCACCTGCATCCCTGCAGACAAGAGTTCACCCCACGCGGCCTCCACGGCGTCGCGGTTGGCGGCGATCAGCGGTGAGAAGCCGATGATCGCGCTGGGGTGAAACCCCTCGGGCATGAGAGACAGCGGAGCAGGGTCGTCGGCCCCTGCATCTGGGGCCTCACTGCCCATGTCGGGTGCGTCGGCCATCATGTCAGGTGAGATGCCCTGGTCAGGCATCTCCATCACCACAGCATCGGGCTGCGATGCATCGATGTTCTGAGCTGAGTCGTCATCGTCACATGCGATGAGCAGGGCGCTGAGCAGCGCCCAAGGCACGATGGCGCGAGGAAGGTGGTTGAGTGTCATCGCCGGCCTGAAGAGGTGGTGTGTTCGCCTCTTCTACGGGCATGGGCGACCGATATTCTATGAGGTTGTGTCAGAGCGCGGCGCGGAGCATCTCAACGTAGCGGTCGAGAGCCTGCTCGCCGCCCAAGTCGAAGAACAGTGATGGCTCGATCAGCTCCAGCTCCGCCACCATTGGCGCATCGGCATCATTCCGGACCAAGTCGATGCGGGCATATCGGGGCTGGCCGAGTGCCACAGGGATCGCCGCCAGGGCCATCTCGGCCACTTCGGCCTCTTCTGGAGCGATGGGGTGGGGGCCCAAGACCGACTCGTCTTCGCCAGAGAAGCGCGGACGCTTAAGCACGCAGTGAGTCAGCTCGCCGTCGATCCAGATCAGAGAGCGCTCCCCATAGGTGTTCACCGATTCGATGAAGGGCTGCACCATCAAGTCTGTGGTGGGCCCGAGCCGGCGGGCCACTTCGAGCAGCTCAGCGGGGGCGCCGAAGTGCGTCTCGTGAGAGCCTGCAGAGATCGCCGGCTTCACCACCACGTGAGCCCAGCCCTTCTCGGCGCAGAGATCTGTGAGATCGAGGGAGACCCCCGCAGGCAGGTACACCGTGGGCGTCACTGGCACTCCGGCGCCGATGAGGGCGGCAAGGTAGGCCTTGTGCAGGTTCCATTTCACCAGTGAGGGTGGGTTGAGCACGGTGGTCACTGCAGCGGTCGTGTCGAGCCACGCTTCGAAACCAGCAGGATCAGAATAGTAGTTCCAGGTGGAGCGGATCACCGTGAGCGGGCTCGTGGACCAGTCCACTGACGAATCGTCCCAGGCCACCCATCGGTGACTCAGGCCGGCGGCCTCAAGGGCTGCGCTCAGAGGGGCTGCGTCAGGGTCTGGCTCGGGCAGATGGGCGCAGGTGACGAGGGTGATGTCGGTCATGGGATCTCAGCGGCCGTAGAGGCCCACCATGTGCCGCAGGTTCGCGGCGCGATCAGGGGAGAGGGCGTACGCCGGCATGCGCCAGCTCCAGTTGCCCGAGGGCTTCGAGGGCACGTTCATTCGGGCCTCAGTGCCCAGGAACAGCAGGTCTTGCATCGGCACCACGGCCAGATCACACACCGAGGCGAAGGCCGACTGCATCAGCCGCCAAATCACGTCGTGACCGTCGAAGGCGAAGTAGCGCCGCACATGATCTCGCACGTGCTCTGGCGCGTGGGTCCACCAGCCGCCTGTGGTGTCATTGTCGTGGGTGCCGGTGTAGACAACGGCGTTGGGCACGTGGTTGTGGGGCAGGTAGGGCTGATCGGGGCCCTCGCCGAAGGCGAAGTGCAGCACGTTCATGCCCGGGAGGCCCACAGCGTCGCGCAAAGCCACGACGGCGTCGTCGATGATGCCCAGATCTTCCGCGATGATGGGCAGATCGCCAAAGGCCGCCCGCAGCGCGTCGAAGAGCGCGGTGCCAGGACCCTCGATCCAGTGGCCCGAGCGTGCATCTTCGGCATCTGCGGGGACCGACCAGTAGGCGGCGAAGCCTCGGAAATGATCGATGCGCACCTTGTCGACCTGGGTGAGCACACGACGCATGCGGTCGATCCACCACTGGTAACCGCCCGCGTCGAGGACGTCCCAGCGGTAGGTGGGGTTGCCCCAGAGCTGGCCGGTGGCACTGAATGCGTCCGGGGGCACACCCGCTTGAGAGAGGCGCTCGCCCTCAGGGCTCAAGTGGAAGATCTCGCGGTTGCACCAGACGTCGACGCTGTCCCAGTCCACATAGATCGGCACATCGCCGATGATGCCTACGCCCTTGCTGTTGGCGTAGGCCTTCAGGCGCTGCCACTGGCGCTCGAAGAAGAACTGCGTGACCACCACCTCGTCGATCTCGGCCTTGAGGGTGTTGCCCATGAGGGCCATGGCCTTGGGCTGTCGATCGCGCAAGGCTGCTGGCCAGCGCCACCAGGGCTGATCACCAGAGTGCACGTGCAGGGCATAGAAGAGCGCGGCGTCTTCCACCCACGGATTCTCGGTGCGGAAGGCTTCGAGGGCGGGGCGCCAGGGATGATCGGGGGTAGCCAGCAGACGCTCGGCGGCCTCTTTGAGGCGAGGGGCTTTGAGGGCCTTCACCGCTTCGTAGTCCACCGGGCCGTCATGGGGGCTCTGGGCTCGAGGCAAGTCGTCGAGCAGGCCGCCATCGGCGAGGTCCCGCAGATCGATCATCCAGGGGCTGCCACACTGAGCAGACCATGAAGAATAGGGGCTGTCACCGGGGCCTGGGGGCACCAGGGGCAGAATCTGCCACCACTTCACTCCGGCGTCGGCGAGCCAGTCGACGAAGCGGGTGGCTTCGGCGCCGAAGTCACCGATGCCGTGGGGGCTGGGCAGGCTGGTGGGGTGCAGCAGCACCCCGGCGGAGCGGGTGGAGGAGGCGGGCATGTCTACCATTGATCCATCAGCGCCTGGAGGTGCTCGTCCGAGATGAACAACTCGGCGACCTCAGGGCGATCTGCAAGCCAGTCGGCAGCCTCTGTGGCGCCGTCGGGAGTGTCGAGCAGAGGGGCGAGAATCGGGGTGAAGGCGTCGGCGAGGGCCTTGAGATCGGCTCCGGGCTCGAGCTCGAGCTGCTGATGATCGAGCATCCACTGCAGCATCGACAGCGCACCCGCAGGATCAGCATCCTCGGAGGCGTCTTCCGGCGCCTCTTCTTCACCGAGCGGATCATCGCCGAGATCACCGCCGCCGAAGATGGCTTTGAGCAGGTTCTCTGCGGCCTTCGGCGAAGGCGGGTGACCCGAGGGCGGTGGAGCGCCATCCTCGGCGTCACCCACAGGGCCGAGCAGACCCGCAGCGGGGCTCGAAGGCGCCTCGCCTGGCGGAGGCATCAGATCAGCGAGATCGTCATCGTCGAGATCATCGAGCAGATCGTCGTCATCGAGAAAGTCGGCGAGGCTCTCTGCGGCGAGGCTCTCGTCAGAGGGGCCGTCCACGTCGTCGAGCAGGCTCTTGCCCTTACCTGCATCGCCCTTGGGCGCTGGTGGGCCGTCAGGGAACAGGGCCTTGAGCAGGGCCTCGACGCCGCGACGCTCACCGGCTTCGCCCTCTGCGGGTGCACCGGCGGCCGGAGGCTTGGCTTTATCGTGATCGTCAGACATGGGCTCTCTGGACTTTGGGTGTGTGCAAGGTGGCACATTCGACGGGGGCTGGCCATCTTACGATGTGGCCGTGGGCCCCTCTGCGGGTGCGACGAGCAACAGCAGTCGCCAGCCCTCTTCATCCGCGTGGCTGCGGGAAAATTGCAGACCATGACCGGTATATCGCGTCACGAGGCGCTCGACATGAGCCTCTCGCAGCCCGCACAACATCAACGTGCCCCCTGGGGCCACCCGGCCAGCGATGTTTTCGGCGAGGGCGTCGAGGACCGGTGGGGTGATGTTGGCCAGCACCAAATCACCTTCAGGGAGGGCGTCGAAGTCGGTGGTGAAGTGGCTCTGGCCCTCGAGTCCGTTGACCTGAGCATGGTGCAGGGCGGCCTGCACCGCGGCAGGGTCGACGTCCATCCCCCAGGCCTGGTGCGCGCCCAGCCGCAAGGCCGCAAGTGCCAGGATGCCCGAGCCACAACCCACATCGACGACCATCTCCGCGCCGGCTTCGAGGGCCACCAGAGCCTCGAGACACAAAGCTGTCGTGGGGTGACGCCCAGCACCAAAAGCCAGCCCGGGGGTCAATGCCAGCTGAACGCCGTCGAGATCGTCTGTGGTGGCATGGACCGTGTCTTCGCCAGGGGCCAGAGCACGTAGATGAAGTGGCCCCACCTGCATGGGCGGATGCTCGTCTCGAAGTTGATGGAGCCAGCCCTCGTCCGCGTGTGGAGCGAGTTCCCATCGATCTGCCTGACAGCCCAGCGCTTCGAGCACATCACGTACAGTGTCGCCCACTGCCTCTCGGGCTGTGGCTTCCACCCAGGTGATCAAGGTGCATGTGTCGTCATCACCCTGAACCTCGAAGCCAGGGAGGCCACGCATCATCAACAGGGCGCTGGCGGTGTCAGCAAGCTCGGTGGGCACCTCGATGGTGAGGCGGAGCAGAGACGGGGGCATCAGCGTGCGGAGCTGAAGCTCAATGTGTAGGCGCCGTTGGCACCATTGTAGCCATCGACGATGACGCTGTAGAGCGTGTCGGGCTCGGCATCGAAGGTCATGCGCGAGAGCAGGCCATCACCGCCATCGTCGTTACAGGCCACCTCGGAGACCGGGTCACCACAGGTGGTGCGCGCGTAGAGCACGGTGTCGAACTCAGCATCGACCACCTCGATGGTGACCGGCTGAGCCACATCGACCGAGAAGAACCAGGTCTGCTCTGGTGAAGGCCCGCCAATGGCGCATTCCCCGGTGAGATCTGAAGCGCCGCCGGTGGTGGTGCCTTGCTCTTCACCAAAGGCCAGCAGGATGCTGGCGCCCTCACACAAAATATCGCCGCCTCCGGGAGGCGGGTCGACGGGCTCTTCTGGGGGATCGACAGGACCAGCACCGGCTTCTTCGTAGCGCAGCGTGAAGGGACCGCTGTCGCCGTTGTAGCCGTCGACGACGATGTAGTAGCTCTCGCCGGCCTCAGCCTCGAAGGTGAGGGCGCTGTTGCTGCCCGGCCCGCCGTCATCGTCACAGTCGAGCTCCGAGGCGTCGTCGCCACAGGTGCCGCGGACGTACATCACAGTGTCGAAGTCTGCCGTGGTGGTGAAGGTGACCTCACCAGTGACATCGGGGATCAGCAAGAAGGCCTGCTCGGGGCTGGGATCAGTACGGCCGCAGGTGCCGGCGTGGGTCGGATCGTTGTCAGCGGTGTTGCCCTGGTAGTCACCAGGGTTCAACAAGACCGTCGGCGTGTCACAGGTGTCGGCCCCTGCAGGAGGCGGATCGACAGGCGGGTTGCCACCGCCTCCGCCATCTTCTGGCACATAGGCCACGTTGAGCTGGTAGAGGCCACCGATGAGCAAACTGTCGACGACGATGCTGTAGGTCACCCCGGGCTCGGCGACGAAGTCCACCTCGGAGGGGGTGAACAAGCCATCGATGTCATCGTTGCAGGCAATCTCGGTGAGGACGTTGCCACAGTCAGTCTGTACATAAAGCACTGTGTCGACCAGGGAGCCGGCGGTGTCGGCCACCACCCGCTGACGGGCGTTGACCTGCAGGGTGTAGACCGCCTCGCCGCCCGAGAGGAGCGAGCAGCTGCCTGCGAGGGTGCCCTCGTTGCCGATTTCACCAAAAACCGAGCCCGGACCGCCGAGGGCCTGAGCACCCTGGCACCCTGGACCCGGGTTGCCGCCGGGTGGTGGGTTGCCACCACCACCAGGCGGGGGATTGCCCCCACCGTCGCTGCACTCGCGGTTGACGCAGGTCTGAGCCCCTGGACAGTGATCGTCTACAGTGCAACACACCCGCCCGTCATCGAAGTCTTCGTCGACGGCGCCGTCACAATCATTGTCCAGGCCATCGCACGTCTCGAAGCCTCCACCAGGGGCGCCGTTGCTCTCGCAGGTGAGTACACCGCCGGCGCAGACCTCGGTGCCCTCGACGGCGCACTCGCCCTCGCCGACGCTGCATGCGCCGCCATCAGTGCCCTCGTCGATGGTGCCGTCACAGTCATTGTCGGCGCCGTCACATGTCTCGGGACCGCCACCGGGGCAGTCATTGCCGCCTCCAGCACCACCCACAGGATCACCACCGACAGGGGCACCAGCAGCGCCGCCTGCTCCGCCACCTACGGGACCACCGGCTGCACCACCGATGGGACCTACACCCCCACCAGAGCCTGCTTGAGGATCGTCAGCGGGCAGGCTGGCGTCACCGATGCGGCGGGTGAGGTCATCTTCTGGCATGCGCGGAGGCCGGGCCTCGCCTTCAGAGCCCGAGGCTGCAGGATCTGCATCCTCCTGACAGCCGGTGGTCATGCTCAGCGTAAAAACCGCCAGGGCGGCCAAAAGGGGCTCGAAGCGTGTCATAAGCGGGTGTCTCTCGTGATGGAAGATTCGCCGAGGGGCACGAAGCACAGTATATTAGAGCGTTTCATGAGTGGATGGAATGCCGGAGTTCAAGATGCAGAACGATGATAAAGAGATCAGCCTGCCGTGGAAGTTGCTGCCGAAGCGCCGCTCTTCGGGTCCATTGGTCGATTTGCGCCTGCTCGACGAGATCATCCACCGCCTCGAAGCGGACCACAACGCACGGGTGCACCTCGAGCTCTCGCTTGCTGATCGGCGCATTGACTGGGCGGGCTTGAATGTCGATCCCCGAGGCGACTTCAGCCCCTCTGCTCCACGTCACGTGCACCGCCCTCGATGGCCCCTCAAGAACGGTGGCTGCCTTGAGGGTCAGATCTTCGCCCAGCGTGGGGTGATCCGCATCTGGCGCTTCTTGAGGAACCCCAGCGAAGACCCAGTGGGACACGTGGTGCACGACACCCGCATGCCCACCGGGGCGGCCATCGGCGCCGTGGCGGGGTTGTTGCTCTCTCGTGGCCGTGCCGTCGTCGCCGCTGCGGGGGCCGCTGCTGGTGCTGCGACGGCCCACTGGGTCGATCGACGGCCCCGGGCGATCTGGGTGCTCGAGGATGTCAGCCCTGATGGCCAGTGGAAGGCCCGCCGCCTCTCGGCGAGCATGCGCTCCGTGAGCGGCGAGAGCTGAGCGCAGAGCGATTGCCCTGGATCTCCCCAGCATTCATCGCCCATCGCTGATATAGTCCCGGCAAAAGTGAGCCGGAGACTTTGGTCATGCGTTTTTCTCTGCGCCCCATGTGGGGCACCACACTCCTCTGCACCCTCGCCCTGAGCCTCAGCGTCGCCTGTGACGACGAGACCACCGAGTCCCCTGCAGCCGGTGGCTCTGGTGGCTCGACCATGGGGGGCGCTGGTGGCGCTGTGGGTGCCGGAGGCATGCCCATGGGTGGGACGCCTGTGGGTGGTAACCCCGTAGGTGGCATGCCGATGGGTGGTAACCCCGTGGGTGGTGCTGGTGGCATGCCCGTTGGTGGTATGCCTGTGGGCGGTGACCCTGTTGGGGGCATGCCCATGGGTGGGGATCCTGTGATGGGCGGTGCGGGTGGTGGTGACTCCACGTGCAGCGAGCTGTGTGGTTTCTTCGAGTCGTGCCTCGACGATCTGTGCACCGACTACGATCGCTCCGGTTTCCGGGTGTCCTGCTTCGAAGAGTGTGATCCCGCGCCGCCCACCGAGGCGGAGGTCTCCGTGGTGGTGGCTCTGGGTTGCGAGCCCTCGAACGAGGCGCTGTGTCAGCAATTCCCCGAGCTCGAGCAGACCTGTGATTGCCCTGATGACGGCCCCATCGGCGGTGCCGGTGGCATGGGCGGCGCCGGTGGTATGGGCGCCGGTGGCATGGGCGGTGACGAAGGATGTGATGCCGGGTGTGACGGCGAGACGATCTGCATCGAAGACAACTGCGAGCCGGCGTACAACCGCTTCTACGAACTCTACATCGGCGAGGCCACGGTCAACGATCGGGATCCCAACGGCGACTGCTGGGATGGTGTCTTCGACTGCGATGCCCCCGACCTGCTGGTGAAGGTGTACCTCAACGAAGAGGAGATCGAGTCCACTGATACGGTGAACGGGGTCTTCATGACAGACTTCGACACGCTCTTCTCCTTCAACATCCTCGCCGGGAGCGAGCTGAGGCTGGAGCTCGTCGACGACGATCTCGTACCCCCGGACGACGTGGCGGTGTCGTGTGACGTCGTCCTCGCGCCCGATGTGTTGCGGGCCGGCGAGCTGGACTGCGATGGCCCCTCAGGGCGCTTCGAGGCGTCGATCCGGCCCCGCTGATCATCATGAGCAGGCTGACCCTCGGGGTCCTGGCCCTCTCCGGACTCATTGGCGTGGGTTATCTGGTGTGGCCCGAGTCCACCGCCCCATCAAAGACCCAGACCGTGTCGACCCCGGCGCCCGATGCGAGCGCGCCTGCGCCTGATCGCGGCGTGACCCGGCCTGATCCTGTTGCAGCAAAGCCCCTAAAGCCCCTGATGAAACCGCTGCAACTGGCCCCCACTGATCCCTTTGTGGGGCCTGAGGCCTGCCGGTCGTGCCATACGGCGATCTACGACGCGCATCTGCGTACGGCACACCAGGGTGCCACGGCGCCGGTGCCTGCCCTGGATCAGCCCTGGCCGCTGGCTCAGTACGGCCAGGTGAGGGGTGCCTTCGCAAAGACCCCTGGGGGCTCACCAGAAGGCGCCACCTTCCCGCTGCCGGGCATCGAGCGATCCATCCAGATGTACACCGCTGACGGAGATCGTCGGCAGCGGGTCATGGAGGGTGGGCAGGTGATCCTCGACCAGCCCTTCGACATGAGCATCGGCTCTGGGAAGATGGCTCAGAACTTCGCTGAGTGGAAAACCGAAGATGTACCCGAGGGGTACGGCATGATCGTCCGCCTCGCGATCCACTACGCCACGGGGGTCGCCGACTGGACCCTCACCCCTGGCGAGCAAGGTGGGCGAGGCATCACGGTGCCCGTGGTGGTGCCGCCGCGGTGCATGCACTGTCACGCCACCCACCACGAGGTCATTCGGCGGCCCATGCGTGACGTCACTTTGTATGCCTACAAGCGCGACTCGCTGATGCTCGGCATTACGTGCGAAGCCTGCCACGGCCCGGGGCGTCGGCATGTGGAGCACCATCAACAACACCCCGAAGCCAAAGAGGGGGCGCACATCATCAACGTGAAGGGCATGCCCCGAGACCGACAAATCGACGCCTGTGGTCTGTGCCACAATGGTGTTGGAGAAGAGGTCGGGCAGGGCATCGCGGGCTTCAAACCTGGTGGGGTGCTCTCTGAGCATTTGCGCTTCGATGATGCAGATCTCGCTCAGGCCACCACCCACGCCAGCCAGGTGAACTATCTACAGCGCAGCGCCTGTTTCCAGAAGAGCCCCGAGATGACGTGCTCGACCTGTCACGACGTGCATCGCCACGAGCGTGACGCCCATGCACCCTTCGAAGCCCGCTGTAAGAGCTGCCACGGCGAAGACAAGGGCTGCAGCGACACCACCCGCCACACGACGGGCTGCGTCGATTGCCACATGCCCCGACAGGTGGCCAGCGACATCACCGTGAAGACACGTGAGGGCACTCAGGCCACCATTCCCATCCGGACCCATCACATCACGCGGCGCCCCGAGAAAGCGGTGCCGCCTTGAGCCAAAAGGTCTTTGTCTATGGCACGCTCCGCCGTGGCGAGCGGGCCGAGCACCTCATGGCGGGGGCACAGTGGATGGGCTTCGCCCGAACTGCCCCTGGGTTCAGATTGATCTCCATGGGTTGGTACCCGGCCATGATCGCGATCCCACAGACTGTTGGTGCTGTTGCTGTCGAAGGCATTGCTCCCAGCGGCGTGATCGGCGAGATCTATGACGTACCCGAGGCGATGATCCCGGCCCTTGACGCCTACGAGGATGTGCCTCATCTCTACACAAGAGTGCCTGTGCCATTGAGCGAGGGCGCTCTGCCCTCGGCCATGGCGTACCTGCTGCGGCCGGAGCACAGCGCCGGACGGCCGGTCATTCCCAGCGGCGACTGGTGTCGCCGCACCCCAGGATCATGAGCGAACACACGGAACCTCCTCAGCACTCACAGGGCCCCTTGGACGGCACGCCACACTTCAAAGCCTTCTCGCGCTCGATGTACGCCGGACCCGAGGAGCCCCTCGATCTCCGCGCGCTGCGGTCCCTGAAGGGCATCGAGCGTCGCACGGCCCGGGCCATGCTCATCGAGCAGCTCACTCAGTCACCTGACGACTGCCGACTCGGTCGGGCCGTGGCGACGTTGCGAGATCCACAGCTGTTGCCCGCCACACGCTCGGCCTTTGCCCAGGCCAGTTCTGATCGTGCCCGCGTATCGCTGGCGGTGGCGCTGCGCACACTGGGGGCTTTCGAAGAGACCCAGCCGGTGATCGAGCAAGGCCTGCACAGCGGAGAGCCGGCGGCGCAGATCGAGTCGATCAAAGCGCTGACGTCGGCGTTTCCCGGACCCATCGATGCTGTCTTTGCTGCGTTGGCAGAGTCAGAAGAGCCTGCGGTGAAGGCTGCTGCAGAGCAGGCCATCGCCCGCCGCCAGGCGCGGTGGGGTGATCGCTGTAGCTAGAGCGATCAGTCGCGTCGGAGGAAGGGCCGAAGCCCAAGAATCAGGACGACGATGGAGAAGGCCCCACACAGCCCACCCCACACCCAATACGGCAGCCAGAGCGCCTCGGCCATCTGAGCCACATCCGAGGGCATGGGCCCGTTGGCGGTGATGGCGACGTCAGTGAAGAGGTAGTCGCCCCGAGAGAACACGCTCAAGGCCAGCTGTACGCCGAGGAAGACCAGCGCCACCTGCGAGACCCAGGGCTTGGTCTTCAGCGCGAGCAACAGACAGATGAGTGCTGTCACGCCTACAAAGGCCAGGGCGAACTGGCCACGCACCACCCACAGCGCCGAGATGATCAGGAAGACGCCGATGCCCACCAGCCCGATCCGAGCGCCCTTTTCGGTACGACCCAGGCCAAAGGCCGCGGCGGCCACCACCGAGGGGCCCACCAGGCCGCCGGCGGCGACGAAGGCTTGAGCCACCCGGCCCACGTGGCCAGCCCACGTCGCTCGACCTGAGCCGTCGGACCACATCTCCAACTGCAAGAAGTCACCGCCGACGAGCACCGCCGAGAGGCCATGACCCATTTCGTGGGCCAGGGTGCTGAGCAACATCAATGGGTAGGCGACATAGTGACCCCCAGGGATCACATACAACAGACCTGTGATCACCGTGCCGGCGATCAAGAAGAGGCGGGATCGATCGTGAGCGCTCAGGGCAGAGGACGACACCGTAAACAACCGTTCAGGGTGAAAAACTCGGGGACCATATCACAGCTGGCAGTGGAGGGATCAGCGATTGGCGCGCAACAGGTCGATGTTACGGATCTAGATCTAGCCAGCCTGGTGGGATGCCTCTGAGACCAGGGGGCTCTCGGGGGCTGTGGGCTGCATGCAGGAGGCCGTCGTAGGGATGGGCTGATCGCGGAGCAAGGCGATGGCTTCGCGGAGCGTCTCCATGGCTCGACGCCCAGGCCGGGCTGCAGAGCACTGCTCGAGCTGCTCTGCGAGCGCGAGGGCGTCTCGGGGGCGCGCCGCAGGATCACGGTGTATCAGTTGTTCGACCATCTGAGCGAGCTCTGCGGAGATCAACGGGTTGTGATCGCGTACGTCTGCGGGCTCTGACTCGAGACGGGCCGCAAACACCGCATGATGATCCAGCCCAGAGAAGGGCAGTCGCCCGGTGAGCCCCTGGTAGAGCACCACCCCAAGGGCATAGAGATCTGCAGCAGGCGTCGGTGCTTCACCGGTGATGCACTCTGGCGCCACGAAGGCCGGAGAGCCCACCACCCGGCCTGCGTCACCATCACGCGGAGAGGCCAGCACGTGGGCAGCGCCGAGATCGCACACCCGTACGTGACCCTGGCTGTTGATCAACAGGTTCGCGGGCTTCACGTCGCGGTGGATCACTCCGCGACGGTGCAAGTGCCCCAAGGCGCGGGCGGCCTGTACGACCGCGGGCACGACCACGAGAGGCATCAAGGGCGCAAAAGCCACCATCAAGCGACGCAGATCCACCCCGTCGACAAGGCCGAGGACCAGGGTGACATCGTCACCGTCGATGACCAGATCTGTGATGTCTACGAGGTTGGGGTGGTTGATCAGGCCAAGAAGGCGACCTTCACGGATCAAGCGCTCACGCTCGACTGTGTGGTGGGGCAGCTCATGGCGCAACTGCTTGAGGGCGATGGTCTTGCCCGTACGATGATCTGTGCCGCGATAGACCCGCGCCGCTGCCCCCGATGTGATCAGGGCCTGTCGGGTGTAGCGCCGTTCCGGCAGCTGGACAGGATCGAAGGCAGTGAGAGGCACGTGGGCGGGCTCCGTCGGAGTGACCTGTAATGGGCAGTATGTGGCAATGGGTAGATGTGCGCAACCACCTTACGTACGACCGACAGCCTATGCCCCAAACAAGTCGAGGGTCTCGGCGCCGATGAGCGGGAACTGAGCTCGAGAGGGACCTGTCTCGGCGATCCCAGCGAGGCGGCGCAGGGCGAGGTGGACCGCGCCAGGCTGAATGCGCACGCCACCAGACTCCACCACCTGCAGAGTGGCGGGATCGACCTCCATGGGCCGGTGCCGGGCGTCGGTCTCGCCGATGACCATGTTGCCCGGGATGCCGGCGCCCATGAGCAACATGCTGGTGATGGACCAGTGATCCTTGCCGTTGCCGTCGTTGTAGCCCGGGGTGCGGCCAAAATCTGAACCCACCACCACGATCAGCTCGTCGGCGATGCCCTGGCGCTCGGCCTCGGCCCAGGCGAAGTCAACACCTTGGAGCAGCTCCGCCAGACGCGGGATGTGCGAGGCGTCGTGGTTCCCATGGGTGTCGAAGCCGCCGATGGTGAGGTTGGCGGATCGCGCCACGCCGGCGCGGAAGGCTGCCATGGCCACCTGAGCCTGACGGTTGAGCGAGGCGCGGTCGAACTCCGCAGGCAGGTACTCGCTCAGGCGCTTCACCTCGCTCTGACTCACCCGGGCGGTGAACAGGGCGTTGATGCCGTGCTGAGGGCGCCCGAGGTTGAAGGTGCGCTCGAGGTGCCCCCGGCGTCGGTTCTGGGCGGCGAGGATCCGCCCCATGATGGACGGATCGTGGAACGTGTTGTTGGGATCGCCGTTGGTGCTGTTGGGGTAGGCGATGCGGTTGAGGGCTCCGATGTTGCCGGTGCGGGTGGGGGCCACGAGGCCCCCGGTGTTGTCATAGCCCCCGTTGCTGATGAAGGCCATGGGGCGCCGCTCGGCGTCAGGGGCGGCGATGAGGGCCGCCAGGCTGGGGTAGCCCTCGTTGAGCTTGCCGCTCCAGGTGTGGCGTACACCAGCGTCGTGGTTGTTGGTCTGAGTGTCGACGCCGTTGAGCACCATGGTGCGGGTGTAGTGCTTCTGGAAGAACTCGGCGTTGAACCCCACCGGGGCGTACTTGATGTTGCCCGCTTCACCGATGTCGTCGGTGAAGTACATGTTCATCGGATCTTCCTCTTCTTCAGAGGCTCGACCCTTGGGATCACACAAAGACGTGGGATCCCACCCACCACCAGCGTGCACGAAGAGCCAGAAAGGCCCCTTGTTCTCCTCTTCACCCATGCCCTGGGCGCTCAGGCTGCCGAAGGGAGTAGCCACGGCGAGGCCACAGGCCCCGGCCAGCTTCAGGAAGTCTCGACGATCAAAGCGCTTGTTGTTCATCAGAGCCTCCTTACTGGTACAGGAATCGCCAGTCGGCGAGCAGATAGGTGATGACCGCGGCCCACGAGCGCACCACGTAGTTGTCGTCTCTGAAGACCCGCATCTCTTCTGGCACCGGCTCTTCGGTGTAGAAATCGCCGTTGGCGTGACAGTGGCTGGGTAGATCCCGAGGCATCAGCCCCTGGGCCACACCCACCCGACCCTCGCGCCACACCGACATGAAGAGTTCGAAGGTGGCGTCGATCTCGGGGTGGTCGAGATCGAGCACCTCGCCGAGGATGCGATAGTGCAGGTAGCGGATGTTCTCCCGAATCGCCTGCTGGGCTCCGTCGATGGCGAAGCCGTTGTCGTCTTCAGGGGTGAAGGTGCGCTCCACATAGGGCAGCAAGTCGCGATCCGCGGCGAGCTTGGTGAACTCTCGTGGGGAGAGCAGACAACCCATCTCCGAGGCCATGCGCAGGCCGATGTTGGCCATGATGCCGTTGGGCTCGGAGATGCGCCGGGTGATGTTGTCGCTGTCGATGCCCCCATAGAAGTAGGCCATCTCGCGGCCGTCGAGGAGCAGATCTCGATCGCCCACCCGGCGCTTCCAGGGGTAACCGGTGACAGCAATGATGCGCTGGTGCAGCTCTTCGGGCGTGAGCAGCCGGGTGGCCCCGAGCGGATCGAGCACCGACATCTCGTCTTCGGTGAGATCGTCGCTCCCCTGAGCGCGATAGAAGGGGCTCACCACGATGTCGGGGATGATGGTCTTGAGCTGGTGCCCGCTGGCGACGAAGCGCTCGGCGAGGGTGCGCAAGAACGCCTGCTCGAGGTTGTAGAAGGCCAGCTGGGCATCGAAGCCCGGGGCGTTCGGATCAGTAGGGTTGGCCATGGGGGGTCGGCCGATGAGGCCTTGATACACCACCTGTACGGCGGCGATGGCGAAGCGCTCGTCGGCGACGATGCGCTCTGCCGCCCACTGCAGGGCTCGAGGGTACTCCGCCGGAGGCAGCACATCGTCACCAAAGCCCGGGGGCCGCAGTGACTCGGGCCACTCGGCGTCTTCCACCAAGCGAGCGCGGCCGTCCCAGTTGCGGAACACGCCGGCGAGGGGATCGACCTGCTCGTGGCACACCGCGCACTGCGGATCGTTCATCGTGGGGTTGTGCCCCTCGAACTGAGTGGGATCCACCGGGCGCTCGGCCTTCTTCAAGATGTCGGTGGCCAGGAAGAACAGCCACACCATCCGAGAGCGGTGGCGGTTGAGGTTGGTCTCGGTGGTGGGGAACCGGTTGAGGAACATCGGATCGGTGAGCAACCCCGCATGGGCCATGTCGGGGATGTGCCCCACCCGCCATTCCTCGGGATCGGCCATGTCGTCGAAGTCGATGTCGTCGATGCCGTAGGCCTGGGCCACATAGGGGTTGGCCACCATATAGTCGGCGGTGAGGATCTCGGTGAAGGGCAGATCGTTGCGCACCACGTGGGCGATCAGCTCGAGGGGGGCACGGGCCACGCCGACATTGGTGTAGCGGCGGCCGAGGGTGCGGGCCTCTGACTCTTCGGGCAGCTCGTTGTAGTACTTGCGGGGGAATCGATCGCCGTCGAGCAGGTCGAGGGCCGACTCGCCGGGCAGGTATTTGTCGGTGAGCAGGTGGTCGTTGTACCAGCGCATGAGCTGGTCATAGAAGGCGTCGTCTTCGAGCAGCCCGGCGACGATGTCCCGGAGGGCCTCTTCGCCTTCCACGGTGACCTGGTCGAGGGCGTCAGCGCCGGGCAGTGTGCCCGTGAGCTGCAGCTGGGCCTGCCTCAACGTCGAGGGCAGGTCGAGCAGCCGCACCCGGTCGAGCAGACCGCGATCGTCCATCTGAGTCGCACATTCCACCGGGTTCTCGAACCGATCGAGCAACCCCTCGAGGGCGGCATATTGGGCCCCCTCTGCGTCGATGCGCACACCGCCACCGTGATCGACCTGCCCGGTGGGCTTGAGCAGCAAGATCGAGGTGCCGTCGCGCTCGTATGCGGCGACCTCTCGAAGCGTGTTCATGTTTTCTGAGAGGTAGTTGGCCTCAGAAGGGCTCAACAGCACCATCATCGAGTTCCGCGCCGCCCCCTGAGGGTTGTGACAGCTCAGACAGTCGGTCTCCAGCAAGGGAAGAGAGACCTCGCGCTGGAAGAACTCCAGATCGGAAACACAGCCCTCTTCTCCGCCAGCGCCTGCTGCGCCGCCCCCATTGCCGCCAGTGGCGCCACCATCGGGGATGTCCAGGGCGGTTTGTCCTCCGCCATCATCACAGGCCGCGAGACCGCCAGCGAGCCCTGCGATCAGGGCCGACTGCAGCCAGAGGGCGCGCCGTATCGAGCGTGCGCCTCGGGGACCAGAACGACTGGTCCACCAGTGGATGAGTCTGTCTCTCATGGGACCTCACCTCCTGTGTCTGGCCGACACCGTACGCATGCATGACACACCATATGTGCGCTTGCGGCACGGAGGGTGCCCTACAGGGCGGCACAATGTCGGTTGATGGAGCCTACATGCTTGAATGTAGGCGGTTTTTCTCAGCAACGCCGTGGCGGGGCGATGATACAGAAACCATGGTTCACATGCACAAAGATCTGCATGGAATGCATCACATTGATGAGAATTATGATGCCCTGAATCAGGGCATGCCGGCGTCTGCGGGGGGCGCAGCGTCTTCCATCATCCCGACCGATGCGTCTGGTGGATCTGCATCGGGTACCTCGGCGTTGGGGATTTCGGCATCAGGGATTTCGGCGTTGGGGATTTCGGCGTCGGGGATCTCTGCATCGGGAGGTGGGGGCATTGCATCTGGCGCCCCCGGGCACTCAGCGCAGGTAGAGCCTTCTCCGAGGAACTCGCCGCGGCAGCGTCGGGCGTCGTCGATGGCGCAGCTGTCGTCGCCACAGCATGCCCCGATCTCACCAGCCGGGCACGGATCCGGGTTACAGGCCACTGCGTCGCCGATGAAGAGACTGCCTGCCTGAGCACACAGGGTGGAGGTCTCCTGGGTACACATCCCCAGGGGATCACAGCACGCACCTGTAGAGGGTGGGGGACAGCGATCAGCATCTTCACAGGCTGTGCCCGCCCCTTCGAATGCGCCCCGAGCGGAGATACACGCCGCCTCACCGAGCAGCCCGCACCCACCCTCGGGCAGGCAGCACGCACCCCGAGCGCCCACTGCGCATGGATCGGGATCGCAGGCCACATTGGCCCCGATGAAGGCCCGGCCGGTGCCCTCACAGGCCCCTTGGGTTTCTTGAGTGCAGCTGGAGCCACAGCACGCACCCACTGGCGGTGGTGCACCGTCAGCCCCAATGGCACCGTCAGCGCCGAGATTGGCATCTGCAGTCGAGCCGCTGTCCGAGCCGTCGTCGCAGCTCGCTGTCAAGGCGACGAGCGCCAGAAAGAGGGTTGAATTGAAGCGTCGGACGAACGAAATGGGGGCGCCCATGAGATCCTGCGGCGTGATGGCACGTGTGGGCAGGATAGTCTCGTCGACGATTTCTTGGAGGAGATTCGCCAAAATGGTCCCACTTCAGGTGTTTGGCGCGGTCGTCGCGCTGCTCGTCGCCGCACGAGAGGGCCGTCGAGGGACCGAAGCGGGTCGTTGGATCAACTTCTGGTGTCTAGTGATCGCCCTCTGGGCTGCTGAATGGGCAGGGCACATCCTCTTCGGTCTTCACAGCTACACTGATGGATGGTGGCGTCCGCTGGGCCCAGTCCCGCCTCTCGCACCCCTGGTCTGGGCCGCAGTGATCACCACGGCGGCGCGCCTTGCGGGTGGCCGGGCGGTCGTCGCCGGATGCATCGTGGCCTTCGACTTGGCGGTGATCGGCCCTGTGGGCATTCAAAGCGGACTCTGGATCTGGCAGAAGCCAGGCCTCTTCGATTTTCCCCTGGAAGCATCGGTGGCGTGGGGCGGCTTCGCCGCAGGATGGGTGGGGATCATGGACGCCGGGCGTACATCGCCACTCTGGGAACGCATCGCTCTGGCGCTCCCCGTCGCCTTCGTGGGCATGCTGGTCATGTCAGCGGGGTTGGGTTGGGTGCTGAGCCATGTGGATCCTCAACCCTTCATCGTGCCTCACCTGTGGGCGGTGATCGCGGGGTGGATGCTCTCTGCGGGGGTGGCCTGGCGGGTCGCTGCCCGAGGACACGCTGATCCACGGGCGGCACTGGAGCGTCTGCCCGGCGCGGCTCTGGTGGGCGCGCTCTTGATCGCATATGGGCACGACGTGCCGCCCCTCGTGGCTTTCGCTGCAGGGGCGCTGCCGCCTTATCTCGCTACATGTATGCCTTTGTGGTTGACGCCTCGGGCGCAGTGACGGTTGCGCCATGGTGGTCCGTAGGGGTATCTTATCGGCTGAGGGAGGTGCGGGTGGCAGATGTAGGCCTATGAGCGACGAAACACTGTTCTGCCCCCAATGCGGTACCGCCCTCGCCGAGGGCGCGCGTACATGCGCCAATGATCACGGCATCACTGGTGGTGTGTACGGGGTCACCCGCGAAGATCTAGAGGCCACCCCCAGGGCAAAGCGTCACCTGCTCGGGGTTGAGGTCAACCACGCATACATCATCGATGGCTATCTCGGCTCCGGCGGCTTTGGCGCCGTGTACCGCGCAGTGCAGAAGACCCTTGAGCGTCATGTGGCCCTCAAGCTGCTGGTCCTCGAAGCAGGCACTGAAGAGACGGTCATCGAGCGGTTCAAGCGCGAGGCCCGTACCGCGGCACAGATCCTCGATCCCAACGTGGTCACTTTGTTCGATTACGGTGAGGCGGCCCTCGGCGATCACGAGTCCGACCGTGTGCTCTACATGGCCATGGAGCTTATCGACGGGCCGACCCTACGTCGCGTGATCAAGCGCTCGAAGGGTCTCGGGCTCGAGGCATCGCTCAAGGTGGGCGTGGCCATCTTGCGGGGGCTCGCTGCCGCCCATCAGATGGGCGTGGTGCACCGCGATCTCAAGCCCTCGAACGTGCTCATCGACGAGAGCAAGGGCCGCGAGTGGCACGCACGCCTCTTCGACTTCGGCATCGCCTCGCTGCAAGGGGCCGGCAACCACACACAGCTCACCAACGAGGGCGGGGTGCTCGGCACGCCGAAGTACATGGCGCCTGAGCAGTGGCGTGCGCTGCCCACCACCCCGGCCACCGACATCTACGCGTTTGGTTGTATTCTCGCCGAGATGCTCACCGGTCAGCCGCCCGTGCCCAAGATGGAGCTGGCGGAGATGGCCCGGGCTCATTGTCGAGGCCCTCGCCCTCACGTGACGATGACGAGCAAGGGTGAGTCGGTGCCTGTGGCGCTGACCAACTTCATCAAACGCTGCACCGGCGTGGATCCATCCCGACGTTACGCGGTGGCGCAAGAGGCCCTCGAGGTGCTCGAGGCTGTGTCTCGAGATCGAGATGCGGCCCATGTGCCTCAGGTGGCGCCGCAGTCTACCTGGCCCCGCGATGACTCCGGCAGCGACATCGGGCCCATGATGGGGGCCGAGCCGGCGGGTACGCCCCCCGCGGCGGCCATGGCGTCCTCCGACAACATGGTGGCCCTCGCGCCAGCGGCGACGCCGGTACCCACAGGGGTGCTGGCCCCCTCGCCGAATCCTTCTGGAGAGTGGTCGCCTGATGCATCGCAAGAGACGGGCAGCATCAGCGCCTCGGTCTCTCGAGAGGCCTCGTGGGACACCGGAGGGCCTCCACCGCCAGCGCCACGGCGCGCCTGGGCCATTGGTGCCCTGCTCGGCGCGGTCGCTGCGATCCTTCTGGTGATCATGTTCCGCTCGGAGACTTCACCTGGGGTCGTCGGTGCCACCGCACCGGCGCCACGGACCATGGTGCCGGCTCAACCGGCCCTGCCTCCGATGGAGGACACGTCCCCTGATGATTCCAAGCTGGCTGCCCACGACGGCCTGTCCGGGTCGAACCCTGAGCACAATACCGCTGAGCACAATACCGCTGAGCACAAGACCGCTGAGCTCGAAGAAGCACCAGTGAACGAGATGCGCCTCGATGCGCCCACAGCCGATCCTGACACGCCGTCAGAGACGGCTGCGCTCATGGCCGAGCCCATGAAGGCGCCCACACTCCAGAAGCCCTTGCCCCACGAGCCGGTACCCCAGATGGCGGGTACCGAGCCCCCGAGTGAGGCGGCGACAGAGCCGTCCGTCAAGGCCGACGTGGTCGCTCAGGTGCCGCCCAAGCCCCGGGCCCAGAAGCCCCGGAGGGTGCGCAAGCGTCGCGCGGCGCCAAAGCCTGCACCCGAGCCTGTGGCAGTTGAAGAGGTCGTCGTCAAGCAGGCGCCGGCCACCGCCGTCGCCAGCGCGATCGCACCTGCTCAAGTGATCCCGAAACAGGTGGCACCCCAGCCGACGACGCCGCCAGCTGCCCTGGCGCTGTACGACAAAGCTCGCGATGCTGAGCATCGCGGCGCACCCCGCAGCGCCGAGCGGCTGTATCGCAAGGCCCTCGATGGTGGCCTGCAAGGCTCCGAGGCCCGGTCGGCTCGGGCCAGCATCAAACGCCTGCAGCAGACCATCGCCCTGGATCAAAACGAGTTCTGAGGTCCAACCCTTGATCCCATCTCTTGCCCGCCGCGCCGCCGTCGCTTCTCTTTGTGGCGCAGCACTCCTCGCCCCGCATGGCGCCCTCGCCCAGGCAGGTCAATGTACGCCCACTGATGCGGTCACTGCAGAGGTGAACTCCCGCCAGGGCGTCGAGATGGCGCGCCAGGGTGATTACGAAGGGGCCCTGGCGCTGTTCCGCGTTGCGGCCAAGCTCGACGCTTGTGAGCCTGAGTATCCCTTGCTTCAAGCGAGGGCGTTGGGCCGTACTGGGCGCCGAGAAGAGGCTGTGGGGCTCTACAATCAGGTGGTCTCGGCGTTCCCTGGCACACCGGCCGCCGAGCGGGCCATCCGTGAGCGCGACGCCCTCAAGGCGCAGGCCCCTGTGGGTGATCCCAGCGGCAAGCCGACCACCGAGGGCATCGACTGGCCTCTGGTGGGGTATGTAGGGGCTGGCTTCGGCGCTCTCATGGTCGCTGGTGGCGTGATTTTCGCCCTCGATGCTCAAAGCGCCGATGACGATATCCCCAGCGCCATCGCCCGTGGGGATCGCGGCCGTTACGATGAACTGGTCAGCCAGCGCGACTCATCTTCGACGTTGTCCTACGTCTTCTACGGCCTCGGCGGTGCGTTGATCATCGGTGGCGTATCTGCCGTGCTCTTCGCGCCGGAAGCCCGCGAGTCAACACCACAGATCACGGTGGTGCCTGATCCTCGAGGCGGGGCCCACTTCGGCTGGACCGTCCGTTTCTGATACATAGGGTGCTGCACCCGTATGTACTCGGGTGTACGTGAATGGCATGAAGGACGAACGTGGACCCGCACCCCTCACCGTCACCACGATGCGCCACCCTGGTCTGGGTGTGTGCGCTGGCTGTCTTCGGCCTCACCGGCTGCCCGCCGAGCGGCGATGTGCCCCCCTTCGAGCCGCCGAGCCCCGACATGGAGCTCCCTGCAGATACGTCGGTCCCTGACGCCGAGCCCATGCGGCCCGAGTGTGTCGATCAAGATGGTGATCGGTACGTGCAGGCCCTCGACTGCGGAGGCGACTTGCCCGGTGGTGACTGTGCCCCCTTCGACCCGCAGCGGCACCCTGAGCGCCCTGAGCTGTGCGACGACATCGACAACGATTGTGATGAGCAAATCGACGAGGACTTCAGCCTCGGCGAGGCCTGTGAAGACGAAGCCCTGGTGGGCGCATGCCGGGCAGGCATTTTCGAGTGCCGTGGCGGCCAGGCGGTCTGTGAGCCCACCGATCGCAACGGCAGCGATGAGCTGTGCAATGGCATAGACGATGACTGTGACGGCACCATCGACGAGACTTTTCCCACTGCCGGCGAGGTCTGCCCCACGGGGTTCCAGGGTGTGTGTGCTGAGGGTACGCATCAATGTCGCATGACGGGCGAGGGCACCTTCGAGGTGGTCTGCGTGCCCGACGTCGAGCCGGACGATGAGCGCCCCGAGGTGCTGTGCGACAACATCGACGAAGACTGTGATGGCGCCGTCGACGAAGGCAACCCCGAGGGTGGAGAGGCCTGCCAGAGCGATTTGCCGGGGCTGTGTCTCGAAGGCACGCTGACGTGCAGTGAAGAGGGGGTGGTGTGCCAGCCCGATGTGCAGCCTGGAGAGCTGCCAGAGCGTTGCAACACCTTCGATGACGACTGTGACGGCACCACCGATGAAGGCTTCGACCTGCTCGGCCAGGCGTGCACGGTGGGGGAGGGGGCCTGTGTCCGAGAAGGGGTGTACGCCTGCGATCTCGAGGGGCAGGCCGGAGTGATCTGCGACGCCGAGCCTGGGCGGCCGGACGTCGCTGAGCTGTGCAATGGCGAAGACGATGATTGTGATGGCACCACCGACGAGGGCTTCGACACCCTCGGCGATGCGTGTGAGGTAGGCGTCGGGGCATGTCTGAGATCTGGAGCCCTGGTCTGCGCCGAAGATGGTTCAGGGACCACGTGTGACGCTGCGCCCGGTGATCCCGTCATCGAACAATGCAACGGCATCGACGACGACTGTGACGGCGCCATTGACGAGACCTTCGTCGAGCTGGGCCTCGGTGGCCCGTGTGTCGACGAGTCGGGCCAGTGCCCGTCGCCAGGCACATACGTATGCGCCGACGATGGCAGCGGGCTGCGATGCGATGCCGAGCCCGTGAGCCCCGTGCCCGAGCTGTGCGATGGTCTGGACAATGACTGCGATGGTGTGGTCGACGACGACTTCCCCGAGCTGGGGGACGCCTGTGAGGTGGGCGTCGGGGCCTGTACCCGCGCTGGGGTTCGGGTATGCACCGAGGAAGGCTTGGGTACCACCTGCGACGCGCGCCCTGGTGAGCCCGCTGCCGAGTTGTGCGACGGTATCGACAATGATTGTGATGGTCTGATCGATGATCGGGCAGTGTGCCCTGATCCCCTCACGGTGCGGGTCACCCTCATGGCCATCGCCGACAGCGATGACGAGCGGTGCGCCGATCTCGGCGCCGGTGGGGCTTTCGACGGGGCGCCCGACAACGCCCTCGGAGCTGTCGCCGCCCTCTACAATCAATCCCTGGCGCTCTCTGTGGCCAACAGCGATCGAGTCCCGTTGCTCCGCGCCCCTGCGTTGAGTGTGGAGGCGCCGTTCCCGTTGGAGTTCCTCGAAGGTGAGCTGATCGGCGAGACGATTCAGGTGCGACGAGAGGGGCTGGATCCTCTCGGCGAAGCGGTGGCGCGGATCCCCGAGGTGAGCTTGCTCGGTCGACGCCTCGCCACCGGTGAGGCTGCGGAGCGCCTCGAAGTGATCAGCCCCTTCGTCTACAGCTTCGAGCCTGCTCTACGACCGTTCAGCACCGTGCAGATGACAGATGCTGCGCTCAATGGCCCCCTCGTCGAAGGGGGAGAGCTTGCACTGCGGATCGCCGACGCGGCGCTCACCGGCGCCCTCGAGCGTCAACAGATCATGGATGATTACATTGCTGCAGAGTCGGCCTGTGCTGAGTTCGAGGCCGAAGCCCGCCCCTCGGGCTGCGCCATCTTCGACCAGGTGACCTCAGTGCAGCTCGCCGAGGCGCTCGTGGCCGATCTCGATCGAGATGAGGACGGCACTCCGGAGTCGGTGAGCGCGTGCTTCATCGTACAAACAGTGTCAGTGGCCGAAGACGAGGTGCAGATGCCTCAGCTGGGTGGCCTGCCCTGTGATCGAGATGAGGTCTGCCTCGACGGGCTCATTTGTCGCCCCATCGTGATCACCACGGATCCTGAGCTGGGGGCTGCCACAGAGAGACGCTGCGGGCTGCCCGGGATCCTGGGCTTCGAAGAAGGCAACCCCTGCTCCAACGACAATGATTGTCGAAGCGGCCTGTGTGCGTCGCTGACGCTTGGCGGGTTCCGGTGCGTCGACTTGTGTGCGGGCGATGAAGACTGCGAAGTGGGGGCAGCGTGTCTCGGGGTGCATCTGGGTACCCCTGGCGCCATCGGTCTCGGTGGAGCCACTGGGCGGGTCTGTGTGACCTCAGAGGGATCGGCGCTGCCGTGTGACAACGATGACGCCTGTGCCCCAGGTGAGCGTTGCGCGCTGTGGTTTGAAGGGGAGATCGGCGTCGCCGGTGGCGATGTTTCTCTCGCAGGTCGCTGTCAGACACCAAGCCCTGGAGATCGCTCTGTGGGCACCCCGTGTGGTGCTGATCGAGAGTGCGCCAACGGTTATGCCTGTGTGGAAGATGGTCAGGGCGGCCGACGCTGCCTCACGCCGTGTACGGGCATCGGCCGCTGCCCCGAGGGCAATGTGTGCCTCGAAGGGCAGCCTGTCGCCAGCGTTTCGGCACCCGAGGCTTCATTCGGGTATTGCACGCCGTTGACCCCAGCCATCGGCAGCGGGGCGACGTGCACCGTCGATCTCGATTGTCCGGGTGGGGAGACGTGTAAAGGCTACTTCCTCGACATCACCGGCCAGATTCAGCGCTACTGCGGCACGGGTGAGGGCCTCTTCACTGTGGGGCAGGCCTGTGTCGTCGGTCAGGAGTGCGCGTCCGGGCAGTGTGTGGACGGGCTGTGCTCTGGTACCTGTGAAGACAACGACGACTGTGGCACCCGCCTCGGCTGTCGTCCTGGCGCCACAGTGGAGCCTGAGACCGGGGTGGAGATCGCCGGGGCGTGTCTGCCCGCCGATCAAATCTGTGCCCGGGATGCCGACTGCAACTTCGGGGGTGATCCCGCCTGCGCTGGGGGGCGCTGTGTCTGCGACATCGGCCGGTGCCGTATCGGGTGTCGTTACCCGGGCATCTGCCCCGACGGTCTGCTCTGCCAGCCCGACAACACCTGCGTGCGCTTCTGCAAAGACGATCTCGAAGAGCCCAACGAGGTCCAGGCCCTGGCCACGGCCCTCGACATCGGCCGTGGACAGACTGCGGTGTTCCAGCGCCGCCGGATGTGCATCACCTCAGGGGTGGACTGGTACCGGTTCAACAACGGCGGTCAGCCGTTCCGCGTGCTGGTGCGGCCGGAAGACAGCCCTCGGGCTCGGATGGGCCTCGCGGTGGTCAACGCCCTCGGCGAGTCACTCCCTGGAGCCGTCGAAGAGATCGACGGCACGCTGAGCTACCGCCTCAACGATCCGGTGGCCGCTGAAGCGTTGCTTCAGGAAGAGATCTACCTCGAGGTCCGGGCAGGTGGCTTCACAGGGGCCTTCGACTACCAGCTCGAGGTGGAGCTGCTGGTCCCAGAGTGCCCTGATGACGAGATCACGCCTCAGGATGGCTACTGGCAATACACGCCGCTGCTCCATGGGGTCGACCAGCTCTCGGAGTCAGTGGACAGCTGGCTGTGCCCTCAAGACGAAGACTGGTACGGCATCCGTCTCTATGGCGGCGACACGCTCACCCTCGATCTCGAAACCCTCGGTGACGGGGTGGGGGTCGCCCTCGAGGTCCATGGCCCCGACTGGCCTGATCTGCCCGAGGTCAATGTCTTCGACGAGTACGATGACGCTGTGGGCGTCGTGGCGTCTCTCTCTGCTGACGCCGAAGGTGGTCAGCTGGTGATCGAGGCCCCGGAGCTCACGTGCAACCTCGAGCTGAGCCAGTGCGAAGGTGAGAACGGCACCAGCCCCTTCTCTTGTGAGACGGATGACGATTGTGGCCAGAGCAACATCTTCATCCGCGTGGTGGGCGAGAGTCCCATCGGCCAGCGTCAATACCGGCTCTCGGCGAGCGTGCAGCGTCAGGTACCCCCGGAGTGCCCCAAAGATCTGCGCGAGGTGTCGAACTTCATCGGGGGCATGCCCTCAGTGCGGGCGCTGGCCTCCATCGATCCAGTGGCCCGAACCACGCTGTTGGGGATCCCCACTCTGGACTTCAACCGCGAGATCGTCCTGAGGCACATGACCTTGTGCTCGGGAGGCGCCGACGTGTTCCCCTTCCTCGCAGAGCCTGGTGATCGGATCACCGCTGAGGTGACCCAGTTGGGCCAGCCGCAGGAGATCGCGCTGCAGTTCCTCTCCTTCGACTTCCGACAAGCTGAGCTCGAGGTGTACGACAACACCGTGGCTGCACAGGAAACGCTCCGGCGCTCGGTGGTGGTCGAACGAGAAGACGTCGTGTTCCACGGGGTGCAGGTCATGCGGGCCGAGGGGCCGGGTGTGCTTCGCTACGAGCTCTCCATTGAGAGGGAGCCTCCAGGGCAGGTGCCGGACGACGGGTGCAACGCGCCGACGCGGCTGACGTTGTCGGCCCTGACCCAGACTGCCATCGCCGAGGGCACCACCGCCGGCGCTCGGGATGATGACGTGCCATTGAGCTGTATTGGCGGTGCAGGGCCTGATCGGGCCTTTGTGATCGCTGTGCCCGGCCCAGGCACGGTGGAGGCCGTTGTCGAGGCCACTGCAAATGATGGCTATGATCCGTCGGTCTACATTCGTACAGCGTGTGCTGCCCCTGCCTCTGGCGTCGCCTGCAACGAGGACGACGAGTCAGCCCCCAACCCTCTGACCCGAGCGCGGGCTGAGGGGCCAGTGCTCGGCGCCGGCGACATCTATGTGATCGTGGACAGCTTCTCTGCCCAGACCACAGGGGCCTTCCGCCTGACCTTCACCTGGACGCCGCAGTAACTTCTGTCAGGGCGTCGCCCACGATCTCGACCGCGCGATGACACTGTGCCGTGTCGTTGGGCCAGTGTGGTGAGAGCCGCAAGCGGCCATCTGGCAGGGCGCAGCTGAGCCCGCGAGCATCCAGAGCCTTCACCAGCTGTACGCCGTCCACCCCCTCTGGAGGCAGCAAGCACAGGTTGCCGCTGCGGCGGGCTCGATCCGGGGCCCTCAGGCTGGCGAAGCCCATGGGGCTCAAGCCCGCCTCCAAGACATCGTGGCAGCGCTGCACATGGTCGAAGATGGCCGACACCCCCAGCTGGTTGATGAGGCCCACGGCGCCGTCGAGAGCAGCGAAGAGCACCGCAGCTGCCGAGCCGCCCTCGAAGAGGTCGACGCTCTGTCGGATCGGTCGGTCGTACTGCAGGTGTCCTGGTCCGTCGAGCAGGAAGCCCAGGGGATTGGTGTGGCTCAACCAGCCCGCCATCACGGTCTCCAGCTCAGGGAGCCGATCTGGCCGGACGTACAGGTAGCCTGCTCCTTCAGGGCCCATGAGCCACTTGTGCGATCCACCGGCGAGGTAGTCCACCCCCCAGCGGCTCAGCTCAAGAGGCACCACACCTGCGCCCTGAATCACATCGACGAAGATCGCCGCGCCGTAGCGATGACACAGCGCCGTCATGGCCTCCAGGGGCATGCTCAGGCCTGTCTGGAACTGCACCGCGCTCACCGCCACCAGCTTCACGCGTCCGCTGGCGAGGGTGGCTTCGAGCTGGCCGAGATCTGGCCCCGACGCTTCAGCGAAGGGGTCGAGGCTCAACATGTGAACTTTGAGATCAAAGCGCCCTGCCACCTGCTGCCAGGTGGTCACGTTGGTGGGGAACTCCCCGTCAAAGACCACGATCTCGTCACCGGGCGTCCATGGCAGGGAGAAAGCGATGGCCTGCACCCCCGCTGTGGTGCCTGAGGTAAGGGCCAGCGCCTCGGCCTCGGCGCCGAGCAGGGTTGCCAGCTCGGCTTTGAGCCGGCCTCGGGTGGCGAAGGAGGCACCAAAGGCACCAGCACCGTGCGTGGCGTAATCCTTCAGACCTGCGAGGACGGCAGCTTGCACCACCGATGACGGCGGTGAGATGGCGGCGTGGTTGAAGTAAACGGTTTCACCGAGATCGGCGAAGAGGCTGCGATCGCCAAAGCGCGCGTCGCCCTCGGGCCGTGGCCAGGGCGGGGATTGAGGGGTAGGCAGGGGCACGTGATCTCCAGAGCGGTCGACTTTGGCGACATCTTGGATCACTCTGCACCCGTGCGTCAGCGATCCTCTCCATCAGCATCCCCGGCGGGGACACAGAAGGGGGCTCAGAAGGCCAGCCACCTCGCCCTCGGCGTCGCCGTCGTGGCCATCTCTTTTGCTGCCATCTTCTTCAAGCTCGCCGAGCCCACGCCGCCGGCGATCTCTGCCGGCACCCGGCTGGCCTTTGCGGCGATGATGATGCTGCCCTTCACGGTGCGGGCTGCGTTGCGGGGGCTGCTCCCGGCAATGGTGGTGAAGGCTGGATTGATCTGTGGGGTGTTCTACGGTCTGCACTTCGGATCCTGGGTCACCTCTCTCAGCCTCACCAGCGTCGCCGCATCAGTGACGCTGGTGACCGCCACGCCGCTGTTCCTGGCGCTGGTGGGGTGGTGGACTGGACGAGACGCCCCCAGCGGCCGCACATGGTGGGCCATCGCCATCGCCCTGGTGGGCACCCTCATCATCGGCTGGGCAGATCTCAGCGCGGATCCCGATGCCCTGGTGGGTGACGCGCTGGCGTTGCTCGGCGCACTGGCCATGGTGGGCTATCTGATTCAGGTGAGGACCCTGGGGCATCATCTCGAAGCCCAGGGGCGCCCCCCACTGGACGTGCTGGCCTTCGCCGGGCTCACCACCAGCGTCGGGGCTACCTGTCTGTTCCTCGTGGCCGCCCTTGGGCCAGGTGAGTTGTCCGTCCCTCAAACCAGCGCTCTGGGCTGGCTGCTCCTCGGTGCGCTGGTCCCGCAGCTCGTCGGCCACAACCTGCTTACCTGGGTGCTCAGGCGGACTGCCCCGACGGTGGTGGGTCTCGCGACAGTGGGCGAGCCTGTGGTTTCCGCTGCCCTGGGCTGGATCTGGCTCGACGAGCCCGTGGCGCTCCTCACGGGGCTGGGCTGTGGGGTGGTTCTGGCGGGCATCGCTGTGGGCGTCACGAAAGCGTGAGATTGGCCGTTCGGCCTGCTCGCATTGTTCCGCTGCTTCGTGCTAAGCAGATGTCCTTATGTCGGCATATGTGCTCTGCCGACTCTGGTGGCCGCTTCGTGCCGACTACGCAGTGTGTTGATTCGGTGCGGGCCAGTTGAAACAACATGGGGAGATCCATGGGTAGGCATTACCTTAGAAGAGCAACGACCGTGCTCTGTCTCACCTCAGCCCTTTTCATCGGCTGTGATGACGATGACAACTCTGAAGGCACCGGCGGCGGTGGCGCTGGCGGCGTCATGGGCGGCGCCGGTGGCGGTGGCGCTGGTGGCGAAGCTGGCATGGGCGGCGACGGTGGCGGCGGTGCCGGTGGTGTCGCTGGCATGGGCGGCGCCGGTGGCGAAGCTGGCATGGGCGGCGAAGGCGGCATGGGCGGCGACGGTGGCGGTGGCGCTGGTGGCGCCGGCGGCATGGGCGGCGACGGTGGCATGGGCGGTATGCCCCCGCCCCCGCCGAACGACTGCGAGGCCTACTGCGACATCATGGAGGCCAACTGCGGTGACGTGTACGCCGATCGCGACACCTGCCTGAGCACCTGCGCGCTGTTCCCCGACGACGGCGATGTGGGCGACACCGACGGCAACACCCTGCAGTGCCGCATCTACCATGGTGGCGCCGCTGAAGAAGACAGCGCCCTGCACTGCCCCCACGCTGCCGCTGAAGGCGGCGGTGTCTGCGGCAGCTACTGCGAAGTCTACTGTGATCTCCTCGACGACACCTGCACCGGCGACAACGCACAGTACGCCGATCGCGACAGCTGCCTGAGCGCCTGCGAAGACATCCCCACCGATGGTGATGTCGGCGCCGTGAGCGGCGACAGCGTGCAGTGCCGCATCTACCACGGCGGTGTGCCTGCCACTGCCGATCCTGCGCTGCACTGCAACCACGCCGGTGAGCTCGGCGACGGTGTCTGCGCGCTGCCCCCCACGGATCACGAGGAGCCCGACGCCCTCGAGATGCCCGTGCGGCTCACCTTCGATCGCTTCGGCGTGGCCCAGGGCAACTTCGCCCTCGATCCCGAGGGTGACAACGACTACTTCATCTTCACCCTCGAGCAGCCGGTCGACCTGGCCATCGCCATCACCAGCCCCGATGGTGAGTCCGCCTGTGAGGACGACACCCTCGTGGCCCTGCACCCCTTCGGCGGTGAAGAGGCCCTGGTGACCAACGATGACTTCCCCGGCATCGACGCTGCCTGCTCGTTCCTCGCCGCTGGCAGCAACCCCGAGATGGTTCGGGTGCCCGCCGGTGACCACGTGGTGCGCGCCTGGTCCCGTGACGGCGCCGTCACCGGGCCTCTGGCCATCGTGGTGGCTCAGCTGCCCGCCCTTGAGGACGGCGATCCCTGTGGCGAAGAAGAGGTGGTTCAGGTCTGCCGCTTCGACGCCTACTGCGCCCCCGACGAAGAGGGGAACCCCGTCTGTACCGCCAACGTCTGTGGCGACGGCGTGATCGCCGGCGAAGAGACCTGCGAGGACGGCAACGAGATCGACGGTGACGGCTGCGACAGCTGCACCCTGGTGGCCATCGAGACCGGTGCTGCCTGTGACCCCGAGAGCGACATCTACCTCTGCAACGAGGCCGCCTACTGCGGTGAGAACGCCGAGGCCGGCGAGGGCGATCCCGCCTTCGTGTGCATCGACCACATCTGTGGCGACGAGATCGTCGGCCCTGAGGAGACCTGCGACGACGGCAACGACGTCGACGGCGACGGCTGCGAGGCCTGCCAGATCGTAGCGATCCCCGACGGCAACGAGTGCGATCCTCTCAGCAACATCTACCTCTGTGGCCCCAACTCCTTCTGTGGCCCCCCTGCGCTGCTGCCCGAGAAGGGCGAGGTGATCAACGTCTGTAACCCCCACGTCTGTGGCGACGACATCCTCGGCCCCCTCGAGGAGTGCGAGGGCGAGCAGGAGCTCTGCCAGGACTGCCAGGTGCAGGTGAACGTGCCCCGTCACGAGGAGCCTGACAGCCGCGAAGAGCCCTACCGACTGGAGTTCAACGACGAGCAGCTCGCCGCCGCCGGGTTCCAGCTGAACCCCACCGGCGACGAGGACTGGTTCATCTTCACCCTGCCCGTGCAGGCCAACGTGACCATCCTCACCCGCTCCGCCCTCGAGCCCGACGGCTGTGAGGGTGACACCATCCTCGACCTCTACAACCTTGAGGGTGAGGACTCCATCGCCCGCAACGACGACGCGCCCTTCGGTCGTGACCCCTCGTTCCGCCCCTGCTCGGAGATCAACCCCGACAACAGCAACGGCGTCACCGCTCAGATGGCCCCCGGCGACTACCTGATCCGGGTGACCCCCTTCGTGGGCTTCGGTGGCCCTCCTGGCCCCGAAGAGCTGAACCTCATCGAGGTGCGCTTCGCCGTCACCGGCATCGACGATGCCTGCGACGATCTCAACCCCTGCCCCGAAGAGGGCTACTGCCCCGAGGTGGAAGAGGGTGACGATCCTGCGGTCTGTGTGGCTCACGTCTGTGGCGACGGCATCATCGGCCTCATGGAAGAGTGCGACGACGGCAACGACGACAACACCGATGGCTGCACCGACGCCTGCGCGATCCAGCCCATCGCCCTCGGCGACGCCTGCGATCCCGCAGGCTTCCCCTGTGTGGAAGAAGGCTACTGCGGCGAGCCCGCCAACAAGGGCGTCGAGCCCATCAACATCTGCATCCCCCACGTCTGCGGTGACGGCATCGTGGGCTTCATGGAGCAGTGCGACGATCAGAACGACAACGAGGACGACGGCTGCAACAGCGAGTGTCAGCTCGTGGCGATCCCCGACGGCGCCCCCTGTGATCCCGCCGAGGACACCCTCGTCTGTGGCGAGAACAGCTTCTGCGCCGAGCAGCCCGCCGAGGGCGAAGAGGACCCGACCTTCGCTTGCGCCCCCGTGGTCTGTGGTGACGGCATCATCGCCGGCGCCGAGACCTGCGAGGACGGCAACGACGTCGACGGCGACGGCTGCTCTGCCATGTGCCAGACTGAGGCCGAGCCCTTCCCGATTCCCGCCCCCGGCGAGAGCTTGGCCTTCCTCGGCGAGCTGAACGAGGAGAGCCCCCTGTGGGGTCGTCCCAGCGCCGCCTGTGGTTTCCCCAGCGCCGGTCGTCACTACCGCGCCTACACCGTGGTGAACACCGACGAGATCCCCCACCGGATCAACGTGCTCGGCGCCTGGAGCTTCGACGGCTACCTGCACGCCTTCACCAGCCCCTTCGATCCCGAGAACCTCGAGGGCTGCATCACCGGTAACGACGACTTCCAGAACACCCGCTTCAGCCTCCTCGAGGAGATCGCCATCGGTCCCGGCGAGCAGCTGACCATCGTGGCGTCGACCTTCGGCGCTGGCGTCACCGGGCCCTTCGCCCTCGAGATCTCCACCCTCATCCCGCCTGAGTGTGGCGATGAGGTGGTCGAGGGTGAAGAGCAGTGCGACGACGGCAACGAGAACGACGACGATGGCTGCAACACCCTCTGCGAGATCGTCGACATCCCCGACGGTGCCCCCTGTGATCCCGAGAGCGACGTTCTCGTGTGCGCCGAGGGCAGCTTCTGCTCCGACGTCACCGAAGAGGGCGCTGAGGCGCCCAGCTACGCCTGTGCCCTCATCGAGTGTGGTGACGGCCAGGCCGCAGGCGACGAGCAGTGCGACGACGGCAACGAGGCCGACAACGACGGCTGCAACACCCTCTGCGAGATCGTGGCGATCCCCGACGGTGGCCCCTGTGATCCCGCCAGCGAGATCTTCGCCTGTGAAGAGGGCCTGTTCTGCTCCGAGGTCGAGGGCAACTTCATCTGTAACCTGAACCCCTGTGGCAACGGTGTGCTCGACGGTGAAGGCGAAGGCGCCGAGACCTGCGAGGACGGCAACACCCAGGCTGGCGATGGTTGTGACGACCTGTGCCAGCTCGAGGAGGCGCCTCTCGAGATCGCCGCCCCTGGCGGCGCCGTGATGGTGGCCGGTGAACTCTCTGAGGGTGGTCCTCAGTGGGCCCGCCCCAGCGCGCTCTGCTCCGCTGACGACAACGTGGATCACTACTTCCAGGCCTTCCGCATCGTGAACAACACGGGCTTCGATCAGCAGATCACCGCCCTCGGCGCCTGGAGCTACGACGGCTACATCCACGTCTACCGTGCCCCCTTCGATCCCGAGAACTACGACAACTGCATCCGCGGCAACGACGACTTCGGCGGCACGGGCGCCAGCCGACTCACCGACGTGGTCATCCGCGACGGTGAGGAGCTGGTCATCGTGGCTTCGACCTTCGGCGCCAACATCACCGGTGACTTGACCATCGAGATCACGACTCAGGTGGGTGAGTGCGGTGACGGCCTGCTCGCCGAGGGTGAGCAGTGCGAGGACGGCAACCTGGACGACGGCGACGGCTGCAACGCCATGTGCATGCTCGAGCCCGAGAACGCCCTGGCCATCGCCGATCAGGGCGAGAGCGTCTACATCGGCGCCGCCCTCGAAGAGGGTGACGCTCAGTGGCAGCGCCCCAACGCCGGCTGCACCTCCGGCTTCGGCGCTGCGGACGAGTACTACGACCTGCACCGCATCGTGAACACCAGCGAAGAGCCCCAGCGCATCAACATCTTCGCCTACTGGCCCGACGTCGACGGCTACCTGCACGTCTTCGTCGATCCCTTCAACGGCGGCGAGCTCGAGGGCTGCATCATCGGTGACGACGATCACGCCCGCAGCGGCCGCGCCGCTGCTCGGGGCAGCTTCGTCGAGGAGATCACCATCGAGCCCGGTCAGGTGCTCACCGTGGTGCCCTCCACCTTCTCCGGCGGCAACACCGGCGCGTACTTCCTCGACATCGCCACCCTGCCTCCTCCGGTGTGCGGCGACGGCATCATCGAGGGCAACGAGCAGTGTGATCCCGAGGCCAACCTGCCGGCCCCTGAGCTGTGCAACCCCGAGACCTGCCAGTTCATCACCAACGACGAGGTCGAGCCCGACAGTGGCGAGGCCCCCTACGCGGTGATGTTCGACGAGAACAACCAGTTCGGCATCGTGGCGGAGATCACCCCCGTGGGCGACCAGGACTGGTTCGCCTTCACCCTGCCCGTCGAGGCCGACATCTACATCGAGACCTTCAGCGCCACGTCGCTCAACACCTGTGCCGGTGACGCCTTCGGTCGTTTGTTCGCAGCGGGTGATCTCGAGAACGCCATCGCCAGCGACGATGACGACGGCCCGGGCTTCTGCCCCGCCATCAACCCCAATGGCAACCCCGAAGCCATGCGCGCCATGGCCGGTGATTACGTCTTCCAGTTCACCGATCTGAACGACAACGGCGAGCTCGACTTCAACGTCGTGCGCATCTGGTACGTGCCCTACGTGGGCGCCGACGAGGCCTGTGGTCCTGGTCTGGCCATGTGTGCCGAGGGTGAGTGCGAGATCGCCGAGGGCGAAGAGGCTGGCACCTGCGTGGTGGCGGCGCCGGCCACCCCCGACGCCGATGGTCAGGTCATCATCACCGAGATCATGAAGAACCCCAACCTCTCCGACGCTGACGCGGAGTGGTTCGAGGTCTACAACGCCACCGATGGTCCCATCGACCTGGCGGGCATTCAGATCTCCGACAACGACGGTGACGTGCACGTCATCGCCTCGAGCGTGGTGATCGAGGCTGGCACCTACGCGGTGCTCGCCCGCCTCAACGACAACGCCTTCAACGGCAACCTCAACGCGGTCTACGAGTACGGTGGCGCCGACGGCACTGACATTCAGCTCGCCAACGGCTCCGACGAGCTGGTGCTCACCAACATTGCCGATCCCGCGAACCCCATCGAGCTCGACCGGGTCGAGTTCACCGACGCCACCCACCCCGATGACACGGGGCGCTCCATGCAGCTCAACGGTGACGTCGCTGGGGACAACAACGACGGCGCCAACTGGTGCAGCGCCTCCGACGAGTACGCCCCTGCAGTGCCCGACGTGAACGGCGCTGATTACGGTACTCCCGGTGCTGCATCCGGTGCGTGCTTCGTGGAGCTCCCCAACTGATGCCGCCTGCCCCTCGGGGCACCCCGTCATCTCCCCCCTGAGCCGGCGTCGCTCGCAACGCTGACGCCGGCCTCGTCATCTTCCCCCCACATCTGCACAAAGCCTCGTCGCGAGGCTCTCTTTGATCCCTGCATTCGTGCTAACACAGAGGGGTCGAGAGCCCGCCTGTCGAGGAGCGTCATGGGGAACGTGCGAATTCACTCTCTGCTGTCTGTCATTGTCTGCGCTGCTGCCCTGGTTGGGGGGTGTGACGATGAGGGCAATGAAGCCACAGGTACCGGCGGCTCAGGTGCCGCCGTCGCCGGTGCTGGTGGAGACGTCGGCGGTGCCGGCGGTCACACCGGTGGGACTGGCGGCGACGCCGGAGGTGCTGGTGGTGACGTTGGCGGCACTGGCGGTGAAGTCGGAGGCGCTGGCGGCGACGTCGGCGGTGCCGGAGGCAACATCGGCGGTGCTGGCGGGGACGTTGGTGGTGCTGGCGGTATGGGTGGCGACGTCGGCGGCGCAGGCGGCGACCCAGGTGGTGCTGGTGGCATGGGCGGAGTACCTGGAGGCGCCGGTGGTATGGGTGGAGACCCTGGTGGTGCCGGCGGTATGGGCGGTGCCGGAGGCGACATCGGTGGAGCTGGCGGCGCTGGCGGCGCTGGCGGCATGGGTGGCGCAGGCGGCGATGTCGGTGGTGCCGGTGGCGATGTCGGCGGTGCCGGCGGTGAAGTGGGTGGCATGGGCGGCGCCGGTGGCATGCCGCCTCCGCCGCCAAATGATTGTGACGCTTACTGTGACTTGATGCTGGACAATTGCGCCGAGGCCTACGCTGATCGTGAGGCCTGTCTGGCGGAGTGTGGGCGGCTCCCTGAAGATGGCGCCGTCGGTGACGAGCTCGGGGACACCCTTCAGTGTCGCATCACCCATGCTCTGGCTGCAGCCGAGGCGGCCGAGCGCAACTGCGCCATCGCTGGCCCCGCAGGTGAAGGCGTCTGTGTGCAGCAACCCGTAATCCACAGCGAGCCCGACAGCCAGGAGGCCCCAGTGCCTCTGGTGTTCAACCGATTTGGGGTGGCTGAGGGCGACTTCGAGTTGAGTGACGGAGACGACGTTGACTGGTTCTCCATCACCCTCGACGCCCCCACCGATCTCTCCATTGTGCTCACCCCCGTCGATCCGCTCGCGGGTGTTTGCGCAGGTGATCCAGCGGTGGCGCTCTATCTCCAAGATGGGATCGGGGCCGTCACCTTCCTCGATGACTTCGAGGGCAGCCCTTGCCCCTCGCTCTACCCAGCTACGGCACCAGATGTCAGGCAGGTGCCTGCTGGCACTCACCTGATTCGGGGGTACACCTTTACCGAAGAGGGGGCGGGTCCGCTCCGCGTGACCGTGACCCAGATGCAGCCCATCGCCGAGGGCATGCCGTGCCTGGGTGAAGAAGTGCGACGTGCCTGCATCGCGCCGAACTATTGTGATGCTGGCATGGGCATCTGTCGGCAAAACGTCTGCGGCGACGGGATCGTGCTCGACGGCGAGGCCTGCGATGACGGCAATGATGATGCTGGCGATGGCTGTGAGGCCTGTGAGATCGCCCCCCTCGACGTGGGCCAGCCCTGTGATCCCGATGACGAGGTGTTTCGTTGCTTGGAGATCGCGGCGTATTGCGGCCAGGGTGACGACGGGCGAAACGCGTGCGTGGCGCATCGCTGTGGCGACGGTCTCATCGGCCCTCGAGAAGACTGCGAAGATGGCAACAACAACGGCAACGACGGGTGCGCGGCGTGTCAAATCGTAGGCATCCCCCTGGGCTTCCCCTGCCAGGCTGATGGCTACGCCTGTATCGACGGTGCCTACTGTGGCGCGCAGGGGTGCACGTTGCACGAGTGCGGTGACTCGGTCATCGCCCCAGAAGAAGAGTGTGACGAGAACGATCCGCTCTGCGTCGATTGCCTCGTCGATCTCGATCTGCCCCGCCATCAGGAGCCCGACAGCGCCGAGGCCCCCATGCCCCTCGTCTTCGACGACGAGGGCCGGGCGGAGCTGCTGTTCCAGTTCAAGCCCGACGAAGACGAGGACTGGCTGAGCTTCACCCTCGAGGCCTCGACCAACATCACCATCACCACCCAGTCGTTCACCGGCTCTGGCTGCGAGGGTGACACGGTGGTCGAGATCCTCGACGCCGAGGGCCGCCAGATCGCCTTCAATGACGACGCAGGGCCTGACAGCCCCTGCTCGGTGATCAACCCCTTCAACGATGGCACGGATGCGCAGCTGCCCCCTGGTGACTACGTCATTCACCTGCGGCCGTTCCGTCCGCAGACCCGGGGCTTGAACCGCCTCACAGTGATCGCCCGGACCATGGCCATCGGCGACGCTTGCCTGCTCGGCGATCGAGACAACCCTTGCCCACCGGCGGCCTTCTGTCACCCCGAGACGCGCCTGTGTGCCGTGCACGTGTGCGGCGATGGCCTCGTGGGCCCCGACGAGGCCTGCGATGACGCCAACTACAACGATCTCGACGGCTGCACTTCAGCGTGTGCCCTCGATCCCATCGATCTCGGCGATCCGTGTACGCTCGACGGGTTCCCCTGCGTCGACGAAGGGTTCTGCAACCCCAACACGTTGCAGTGTGCAGTGCACGTCTGCGGTGATGGCATCGTGGGGCTCGAGGAGAGCTGCGACGACGGCAACGAGGCCGAGAACGACGGCTGCAACACCCTCTGCGAGATCGTGCCCATCCCCCTCGACGGCCCGTGCAGCCCTGAGGACGACACCTTCGTCTGTGATGCAGAGCTGTTCTGCCGCCCCGGCGATGACGGCGCTCAGTGCGCCGAGGTGGTGTGTGGCGACGGCTTCATCGCCGGCGACGAGGTGTGTGATCCGGCGGCGGCGCTGCCCGGCTCGGTGGTGTGCTCCGAGGCCTGCGGATACATGCCGTTCCACAGCACCGCGGAGCCCGACAGCGCCGAGAGCCCCTGGGTGGTGGAGTTCGGCCCTGATCGCCGCTTCGACATCGTGAACGAGATCCCCGAGATCGGAGACGAGGACTGGTTCCGCATCACGCTGCCCCTCGACGCCGACCTCTACATCGAGACCCGATCCGCGCTGCAGTCGGGCGCCCGGTGTGAAGGCGATCTCGAGGCCTGGCTGTTCCACCCGGACGATCTCGACAACCGCATCATCCGCAACGACGACACCATCGGCCTCTGCCCGCGCATCAGCCCTGCGGAGACCAACCGTGTGGTGCGCCTCGCCGCCGGCGACTACCTGATCCGCATCAATGAGCTCTTCAACAACGCCACGGCGGGCTACAACCTGATCTCGATCTGGTACGTGCCCTATGTCGGGGTCGGTGAGCGCTGCGCTGAGGGTGAGGGCTTCTGCGACGGCGACCTCGTCTGTGGTCCGGAGCAGCTGTGTCTGGCGCCGCCTCCCGATGCTGAGCTCGACGCGCCCTTTGCCGGTGAGATCGACGCTGTAGACGGCGAGGGTCGCCATGACATGGTCCTGCACGATCCGGCATGGGTCGATGCCTGGACCCTCGATCCGGCAGGGACCCCATGTGGCATCGACACGGTGTTGTCCATCGTCGACGCCGAGGGCACTGAGATCGCCCGCAACGACAACGACATGGTCCGTGGCCGCGCGCCGTGCTCTGCTCTGAGCATCTTCCTCGAGCCGGGCAACTACACCTTTGTGGTGACGGGTCGAGATCCCTTCGAGCCCCTCGGGCCGTACACGCTCAACGTCGCCCTGCTGCGTGGCGTGGCCGACGGTGAAATCTGTGATCGACAAGGGCTCTCTGATCGTTGCCAGTCCGATCTCACGTGTCGGGTACTCGAGAATGGCGAGAGCCGCTGTGGCGCCATCGCTCCACTACAGCCTGGTCAGGGCGAGGTGGTGCCCGAGGTGGAGCCCAACGAGACCACTGCCGATGCCCAGGCCCTCGTCGTCGGTGGAGGCATGTCGGGCACTCTGAGCCCCCGAACAGATGCATATGACGTGATGTCCCTCGCCCTCGATGGGCCACAGCGTGTGGTCATCACCGCGGAGCGAGAGGGCGGCTGTGATGGCGTGGGCGCTGATCCGCGTTTGAGCCTCGTCGATGGGGCCACCCTCGACGCGTTGGGCGCAGAGGCGTTGCTGCCTGGGCAGCGGCTGGCTTTCAACGACGACGATCTCGACGGTCGCTGCCCACGCCTCGACGTGGTCCTCGGCGCCGGGACCCACTACTTCGCCATCGACGAGCTGGGGCACAACGATGCGTTGACCTACAGCCTCTCGGTGACGACGGGCCCAGTGCTCTCCGCGGGCGCAGCCTGCGACGCCCGAGGGGCGGATGTGCCGTGTGGTCCGGGGCTTCTGTGCCTCAACGCTGACGCCAATGACGTGGGGACGTGCGCCGCCGCGCCTTGAAGCTCTGCCTCAGCAGCTGCGCAGTGGCGGAATAGATTCTCTCCACGCCCGATTTGCGCTCACGGTCATTCCACGTTGAAATGTCCTGGTTTTCGATCGTCGAGCCTTTTCATGCGCGTCTTGTATCCCACACTCCTCTGCTCAAGCATTTGCTGTCTGCTCTGTGCCACAGCCCTGGCTGATCCACGGCCGCCTGTGGCCGACGAAGATCTGCCCCCAGGCATGAAGCCAGTGCACCAGTCGGCGAGCGGTGCCATCGACAAGGGCCAAAAGCCCCAAGCGACACCAGAGCCCGAGGCTGAGAAGAACACTGAGAAGAAGAACTCAGAGAAGAAGCAGGCCAAAGCCAGCAAGAAAGCCAAGAAGACCGCCAAGCGCAAGGTGGCCAGGAAGCGTCGGCAGTCGAAGAAGCCCAAGGGCCACAAGTCCTGTGACTACCTGACCCCTTTGCACACCCACGAGGTGTTCAAGGGCGAGATCCTCGGTGAGATCGCCGGCCGATATGGCGTGACCATCACTGATCTCAAGACGCTCAACCCCCGAGATCTCCGCAACCCTGATCGCATCTTCCCTGGCATGAAGCTGGCGGTGTGCCCGAGCATTCCCCCTCGGGAGCGCCTGCGGGAGGACTACCTCGTGCGGCGTCGCGACACCTTGTCGAAGATCGCCAAACGGTTCGATCTCACCGTAGACGAGCTGGTCTCGTTCCAAGGCCGCAAGTTCAACCGGAAGAAGGGCCTCAAGGTGGGGCAGAAGCTGGTCATCTGGCGAGATGGTGACGTGCTCGCGGCCTTCGCTCCACCTGACCAGGACAAGGGCAAGCTGAAGATGAGCTACCGGCTGCGCAAGAGCGGCCACTATCACATCAAGCGCCCCCACCGTTCTTTCGGCACGCGCTCTACGGTGCAGCTCATCTACAAAGTGATGAACACGTACCGTCGCAAATACAAAGGCCCCGTGGTGGTGATGGGGGATTTGAGCAAGAAGGGCGGGGGTCAGATCTCGGGCCACGTGTCGCACCAGACGGGCATGGACGTGGACATCGGCTTCGTGCACACCCGCAAGGCCGGCAAGCTCAAGGACTTCATCAAGGCCACGAAGAGCAATCTCGACGTGAAGCGCACCTGGGGGCTGGTGCACGCGTTCCTGAAGACCAATCAGATTCGGTACATGTTCATCGACTATGACGTGCAAGCGCGCTTGTACAAGTACGCCCGTAAGCGCGGCGTCTCGAAGAACAAGCTCTCACAGTGGTTCCAGTACCCGCGCAGCAAGAAGCGGGCGTACGGCATCGTGCGTCACTGGAAGAACCACGACGATCATATTCACGTGCGGTTCAGGAAGTAATCTACGCCCTCAACACCATGATGGGCTTGCCACTCGGGCTCGTGTGTTGCTCGAACCGGGTGCGCTCATAGACGTCAGCGGCGTCATCACGCATGTCGAAGATGACGAGCCAGCCATGATCTACTCCCGTGCGAGCAAGATAGTCGTCGATCTGTTCGAGGCCTCTGTGTAGAGGATCTCCGTGGCGGTCTCCGGTGGCCCATCGCTTGAGTTCGATGACTTCGCGCTGAACCTGTCGGCCTTCTGGGCTTTCGTATGGCCATCTGACCAACAGATCTATGCGACCACGACCGACGCCATACTCTCTATCGATGAAGCCTCCGCCGTTCACCACGCGTTGTAGAAACGCCATCATCACGATTTGCGCCGTGGCTTCGGGGTAGGTCTGCCCTGGGCGAGCCATGGCCTCGCCGTGCTCCATCCAGAATTCGACGAAGGCCTGCAGCGCCCCCTGCATGTCGAAGCGCCCGTCAGCGCCCACGAACCGTGCAGGCTCAGCGTTGATGCGTGGGGTGTAGTTTGCCGTGAGCGCTCGAACCATCACCTCCTGGTAGATCGGGTTCGCTGGACGCACGGGGGCGTCGCGGGCGATGAGGCCCAGGTCGGTGACATAGCGTACATCGTCGTCGTAGGTGATGTCGGAGCTCGTCTGTGGCGCACCGCTGGAGATGAGCGGCTCAAGAACACGTCGAACTGGCTCTTCGTGGAGCCGAGCGACGAGGGAATCCAGGTGCGTAGCCCGTGTCAAAATCAGTCGTTCTTTGGCGGTCTCTACATGCTCGATGGAGATGGGGCCGTCGATCTCCATCTCGTCGATGATCTCAGCGGCGAGGCTGTTCACCAGCCAGGGCTGACCTTGGGTGAGGTCGAAGGCTTTGGCAACAGCATCTTCGCTGAAGGCTTGCCCCGTGGCCTCGGTATGCTGTCGATACAGCGTGCCCACCTCATCGGCGGTGAACATGGGCATCGTGAGCGACTTCACCTTGATGTTGAACGGACTCGAGGTGCCCAGTCGCTGGGGATCTCCACCGCTGGCGGCTTTGTAGTCACGTACGTCTCTCAGCCCGCACAGCACAACGGACCATGGCGCATGACGTGGCCGGTTGATGAAGCCCGCGCGCAGCTGCCGGAGCACGGCGTTGAGGGATTCACCCCGCAAGGCGTCGATCTCGTCGAAGAACAGCACAAGAGGCTTGGGGCAGGCCTGGGCCCATTGGTCGAGGGCATTGGTCAGGCTGGGCGCAGGGGCGTCGGTGAAGTTTGCCGGGGGTTGGAGACCTGAGGGGAGTTGTTGTTGTGCGGCCTGTACGATGCTGCCGAGGACTTGTTGCTGCGCACCTTCTGGGTCGTTTGGCCACGCTGCACCGGCTTCGCAGGAGAAGTACAACGCGGCGTATCGGCCCTCGCGGGTGATGTCTTCGGCGATGGCTTGAAGGCTGGTGCTCTTGCCGCACTGTCGAGGGGCGTGCACGACGACGTACTGCCCACGAGCGACGTGCCGTTTGAGGGTAGCGAGCCGCGGGGCCGCCGGCAGCATGTAGTGCATGGCTTCGATACACGGGCCGGTGGTGTTGAAGAACTTGTCCATGCGGGCTCCTGTGCGTGCGGGGAAAGCATATCATGGGAAGGAGCGCACTCGGTCTCATGGAGACTCCGGAAGTCTGGTATACCCCAGGGCAATCGCACGTTAAAACCCGGTGAGGACTTGGACTAAGAAGGGCCTGTCCCAACCGGCGATGCGGCGTTTGGCGGACATGCTGCATTTCTTGGG
>JBKAGE010000061.1:0-56012 GCA_046290225.1 Bradymonadia bacterium
GGCTCCCCCGGCCAAACAGCAACCTCCGGACCATCCATGCCATCACACCAGCGCCCACGCCCCATCCCCTCAGTGTGAAACGGCGCGATCATGTTGCCGTAGGCGTCGATGGCGATGAGGCCTGCCTTGCCCCGGCCGAAGCGGGCCGAGAAGCGATCCAGAGCGTCGTTGGCCGCGAAGTCGAGTGTGTCCCCGCGGGCCAGCGTATTGATCACTTGCTGACACAACATGCCGCGGATGATGAACTCCCCCGTGCCCGTGGCGCAGATCGCCCCCAGGCCGTCTTCAGCCCAGAAGCCTGCGCCGGGGAGCGGCGAATCGCCCACGCGGCCAGGGTGTTTGAGCCAGATGCCGCCTGTGCTCACGGCCACGGCGAGGCGGCCGTGGGCGTCACGGGCCACCGCGCCCACTGTGTCGCCGGAGTCGTGGGTGCCGCCGAGGCGGGTCAGATCTTCCGCGGAGATCGGCGGGCCGGTGACTTGCTGAGCCAGCAGTTGAGCCTCGTAGGCCTCTTGGCGGTGAGGGGAGATGATCGCCGGCTCGGGAGTGAAGCCCTGTGAAGTGGCGAATTTGGCCGCGCCTTCACCTGCGAGCAGACAATGGGGAGATTGTGTACGGATGAGCTCCGCCACCTCCACCGCGTTGGCCAGCATCGGTGCCGCCGCCACCGCGCCGATGAGGCCTTCAGTGCCGTCCATCACCGCAGCATCGGCCTCGATGTGGCCTTCTTGATTCAGGCATGAGCCATGGCCGGCGTTGAAGGCCCCGCAGGCCTCCATGACCCGGACTGCGGCGATGGTGGCGTCTACTGCAGAGCCGTCGGCTGCGAGGACCTGTTGCCCCGCGTGCATCGAGGCGTGCAGCCCCTCGCGGTAGGCCCGCTCTCGCTCGGGGCCCATGGACTTCATCGCCCCTGCGCCGCCGTGAATCACCAGAGACCAGCTCATGAGGCGACACTCCAAGCCAGCAGCAGCTGACCGCCGAAATAGGCCGGTACACCCCAGAGGCGGTTGCCGAAGCCGGCCCCCATGAACCGATCTCGGGCCACGGAGATGTCAGAGGCCCAGAACGCCGTGGCCCCCGCGGTGATCAACCAGTCAGGGGCGTAGCCGAAGGTGCCCCAGGCCAGAGTGGCCATCACCGTGATGACCAGCATGTAGGCCCGTACGGGCCAGACCATGCCTCCGCGTACGTGGCCTTTGAGCATACGGGCCACCACCAGGGCGCCGAGGATCATGGGGGCCGTGGCCCAGGCGAGGGCGGTGAGATCGAGGCCCCGGGCCGCGAAGGCCCCGATGTAGGCCACGTGGCCGAGCAAAAAGGCGCTGAGCCCGAAGAGAAAAAAGCCCTTTGTGCGGCGCATCAGGGCCATGTCGCCCACCCACGACAAACACAACCCCGCAAAGATCCACTGGCCGTAAGTGTGACTGAGGGCGCCCCAGCTCAGAGCGGCCCACAGAAACCCGGAGGCCGCCAGAGGCTTGCACACCCAGACCCCGGGCCTTCGATCCAGCCCTTCGAAGGTGAGGGCCCCCACTGTAGCGACGATCGTGAGCACGGCGCCGGGGCTCATCGGATCTCGGATTTGTTTTTGTGTGTTTTTGACACTAAGTTTGTCCTCATCAGGCAATCACTGGAGGATAGGCTGCCATGCACACCACACACAACGCCCCACAGCTCACCCTCGGCGATCGACTCCAAGGCGCGCTGTGGGGGCTGCTCCTCGGCGACGCCACGGGCGTGCCCTATGAGTTTCACGGCCCTCGACAGATCCCACCGTTTCACGAGATCGAGCTCACACCGCCCGTCCTCTTTCAGAGGGCGCACATCGGCGTGCCCGTAGGTACGTGGTCCGACGATGGGGCCCATGCGCTCGCCCTGCTCGACAGTTTGCTCGAGTGCGGTGGCCTCGATTTGTACGATCTGGGGCAGCGACTCGTGGAGTGGTACCGCGAGGGGCGATACGCTGTGGATCGTCGGGTTTTCGACATCGGAGTGCAGACCAGCCGGGCCCTCAATCGGCTCGAGCAGGGGGTCGACCCCGAGCAGGCCGGCCCGAATGGGGAATGGGACAACGGGAACGGTGCTCTGATGCGGGTGATGCCCCTCGCCCTCTGGCACACAGGCACTGATGAGGCCCTCGTTGCTGATGCTCACCGGCAGTCCCTGGTCACCCATGGTCATCTGCGCTCGCAAATCTGCTGTGCGTGGTACTGCCTTTGGGCGCGGATGGAGCTTGCAGGCCACGCTGGGAGCGCGCAGCAAGCCCTCGAGCGCCTGCGGATGATCTATGACGCCCACTGGCCCGCGCACCGGGCCGAGCTCGAAGACAAGCTGCGCCCTGATGCCCCAGAAGGTCCGAATGGCTCCGGGTATGTGGTCGATTGCCTCTATTCGGCGATCTACGCCACCACCGCCGAAGATGTCCGTGGGGTGATTCGCAAGGCCATCGCCCTGGGCAATGACACTGATACCACTGCCTGTGTGGCTGCAGGCATCGCTGGGGCGCGTTGGGGGTACTCGGGCCTGCCGCAGGACTGGTTACGGATGCTGCGGGGTCAGGCCCTGGTGCAGCCACTCAGCGATGGCCTGGTGGCGCGGCGAGAGGCGCATCTCGATGATGCGTGGACGTATCACCCGACTGTGAACTGAGTGCGTCACAACCAGCGCAACACCGCGTTGGGATCACCGAGCACTTGCTGACGCATGCTCTGAGCATCGAGCACGCCATCTCGCTCGGCGATCTCGGCCACTGCTTCAGTGACCCGTGCCATCTGCACGCCACCCGCGGCGAGCTTCAGCGGCGCCCCTTGCTTGAGCTCAAGGGCGATGGCGCGGCGATGGGCCAGGGCGCCCCCCGACATGTCCACCACGATGAAGTCACCGCAGAAGTCACGTTGGTTGCAGCGGTAGAGCCACATGTTGCGGCGCTCGAGCAGCAGACGGCGGGTGAACACCCGCTCCGGGCCGCTCAGGGCGAAGCGCTCCAGGCGCTGCCAAGCTTGAGAGCGTGACAGCGTGGGATCACGGGACAGCAGCTGGTCGATGTTGAAGCCCACGTCCACCATGGCGAAGGGCAGGCGCAGCGTCATCGGGTGGCGCATGGTTCAAGATCCGCTGAAGATCGCAGGGTTGTTCACATAGCGCATGGCGTCGCGCACCGTCACCAGCCCCTTGTCGACCAGCATCATCAGCGACTCGTCGAGGGTGATCATGCCCTGGGCCTTGCCCGACTGCATGGCGCTCGCCGCTTGATGCATCTTGTTGTCGCGGATCATGTTCCGAATCGCCGGTGTGGCCACCAACAACTCGAAGGCCCCTACCCGACCCTGACCATCTGCCCGAGGCAGCAGGCGCTGAGAGACCACCCCCAGCAGGCTCGCTGCCAGCTGGGTGCGGGCCTGAGCTTGCTGATGTGCTGGGAACACATCGACGATGCGGTCCACGGTCTGCACCGCGTCGTTGGTGTGCAGCGTGCCCATGACCAGGTGGCCGGTCTCAGCCGCCGTAAGGGCCGCAGAGACCGTCTCCAGATCGCGCATCTCGCCCACCAGAATCACGTCTGGATCTTGCCGCAGGATGTACTTCAGCGCAGCGGAGAAGCTCTTGGTGTCGGCCCCGACCTCTCGCTGGTGAATCGTCGCTCGAGCCCCGTCATAGTGATACTCGATGGGATCTTCGACGGTGAGGATGTGACAGTCCCGGGTCTGGTTGATGCGCTCGGTCAGGCAGGCGAGGGTGGTGGTCTTGCCTGCGCCCGTGGGGCCGACTGCGAGCAGCAAGCCATGCGGCGCCTCGCCCATGCTCAGAAGGGCCGGGGGCAGGCCGAGAGACTCTGCCGGGGGCGGGGTTCTGGGGATGGATCGCAGCGCCGCCGCCATGTTGCCTTTTTCGTAATACGCGTTGACGCGATATCGCTGACCTGTGTCGAGGGCCAGGGCGAAGTCCAGCTCGCGCTCCAGCTCGTAAGTCGTGCGCTGGCGCACGCTCAGGATCGAATACAAGAGCACGCGCATGTCCGCGGCGTTCAGGGCGGGGATGTCGAGAGGTACCAGGCGCCCCGTGATGCGCAGCGTCGGCGGGCGGTTCACCGAGAGGTGCAAGTCGGAGGCCCCTCGGGCCTGCACCTCGTGCAGGAGCCGCTTCATGTCGAGACCTGTGGAGGCGACATCGTCGGCCTCGGCTCTGAAAGCCGAGACCCCGAGCTTGATGCCCTTGGCGTGGAGCGCGAACTCCTCGGGCTCGGTGGCGTAGGCCATCCCCTGCTCGTGGGTGATCATGTTGTCTTTGTAGAGGGTGAGCAGGGCGTCGTTGAAGGTCTGCATGCCCGGCTCATCAGAGGTGCGCATGAGATCTTGCAGCGCCTCGACCTGCTGCTCTCGAATCAGCCGGGCCGCCGCGGGGCTCACCATCAGCATCTCCACCGCCACCACCCGACCTTGATGATCGGCACGGGGCAGCAGGCGTTGGGCCACCACGCCTTTGAGACACATCGACAGATCGAGCGACACCTGAGCCCGCTGATGATCGGGGAAGTAGCCCACGATGCGCTGAAGGGTCTGGCTGGCGTCGATGGTGTGCAAGCTGGCGAGCACCAGATGGCCTGTGAGCGCAGCTTGCATAGCCGTACGCACAGTGTCTTCGTCTCGCAGCTCGCCGATCAAGATCACATCAGGGCTCTCGCGGACTGCCTGCCTCAAGCCCACCTGGAACGAGACGGTGTCCACCCCTACCTCTCGCTGGGTCATCCGGCTCTTGATGTCGTTGTGCAGGAACTCGATGGGCTCTTCGAGGGTGACGATGTGGCAGCGCCGGTTGACGTTGATGTGGTGGACCATCGCCGCCAGGGTGGTGGACTTGCCCGAGCCCGTGGCGCCGGTGACCAGCACGAGCCCGCGGGACATCTCGGCGAGTCGTCGCAAAGTCAGGGGCAGGTGCAACCCTTCGAATTCGAGGGCGCCGCTCGGCAGCGCTCTGGCCACCACTGCGATGCGGCCCTGCTGGCGAGCGAGGTTGAGCCGGAATCGACGATCTGCGTCCATGGAGAAGCCCACGTCGAGATCGCCCGTCTTCTCGAATTTTTCGCGGAGCGTCTGGGGCACAGCCTGTTTGATCAGGGTCTGTAGATCCTGCTTCGTCGTGGGTGGGTATTCGAGGGGGCGCACTGCGCCGTGCAGTCGTACGGCGGGGACTTTGTCCTCACAGAGGAACAAATCAGAGGCACCCCACGACTGCAGAGATCCCATGATGCGTACCAGGGGCGGCCCTTGCTCCGGCATGGTCTCGTCGACGGATTGATCTGACATCACCTGCTCCAACTCGAGGGGGGTTGTGTTCGACTCTATACTTGCCTCTGGCCCGAGGCCACGATGAATGCAGGTTGGTTGCAAAGGCCACGTGTCCGCGAGATGCTCCCGTCCCATGCAGTCATCCGCCTTGATGCCGGCCGAGTGGTCGCGCCAGAAAACCGTGTGGATCGCGTGGCCACATGACGCTGAAGAGTGGGGGGGCATCGGCACGCTCGCTGAGGTGCAGCGAGAGTGGCTCACGTTCGCTCAGCACCTCGGAGATCATCAGCATGTCGATGTGCTCGTGCCCGAGGCTGTGGCGGGTGACGTGGCCAATGCCCTCGGCGCCCGACCTCATCAGCTGCACACCGATGTGCCCTATGATGACATCTGGCTGCGAGACACAGCCCCTCTGTTCACCGGCAGAGGGGCCATGTGTTTCCAGTTCAATGGCTGGGGCGGCAAGTTCCCATTCGAGCAGGACAAGGTGTTGGCAGCGAAGATCGGTCATGCCGCCAGTGCCCGTGTGTTGTCGTGCAATTGGGTGATGGAGGGTGGTGCTGTTGACGTCGATGGTGAAGGCACGGCCCTCACCACCACTGATTGTGTGCTCAACCCCAATCGGTGGGCCCATGGTCAGACCCCGAGTCAGGCTGTGGTGGAGGCGCGGTTGAGCAATGCCCTTGGTGTCAGCCGCGTCATCTGGCTCACCGGCTGCTTGCCCAACGATCACACCGATGGCCATGTGGACACCCTCGCCCGCTTCGTGGCTCCAGGCCATGTGGTGTGTATGCGTCCCGGAGGGCCCGAGGCCCAGAGAGCGGCTCTACAGAGTATTCTCGATGGCCTCGAAGGTCAGCGTGACGCTCAGGATCGACCGCTGCAGATCACTCTGCTGCCCACGCCACCTGTCGTACTCGACGCAGAAGGGCAGTCATTGCCAGCCACCTATGCCAATTTCTACATCGGCAATGGGGTGGTGATCGTGCCTGCCTATGGACACCCTGCAGATGTACAGGCCCGTGAGGTGCTCGCCGGCATTTACACCGAGCGAGTGGTGATCTCGTCACCCGCCGCGGCCATTCTGCGTGGTGGTGGATCATTCCACTGCATCACCCAACAACAGCCGGAGGTCGGCACATGAGCGCCGAGGGTGCCCTCGAACAGCTGGTCCACCAGTTTTCGGATCCGCTGTCGTTCTATCGCGAGCTGATCCAGAACGCCCTCGACGCCGGCAGTCCCTCCATCGACATCTGGTTCGAGTTCGAGCCCGCCAAAGGGTCGAAAAAGAAGAGTGCCCCTGGGGTGATGATCATCCACGTCGATGACGCCGGCGAGGGCATGGATCGCGAGATCATCGACACGCGCCTGACACGCCTCTTCAGCTCTGCCAAAGACGGCGACTTCACCAAGATCGGCCGCTTCGGCATCGGGTTCGTCTCGGTCTTTGCTGTAGAGCCCGAGGCGGTGTGTGTCGACACATCTCGAGGTGGAGAGCACTGGCGCGTGCTCTTCGAGAAAGATCGATCGTTCACGCGTATCGCCCGAGATGAGCCTGTCGACGGCACGTTGATTCGCATCTACAAGCCCATCGATGCCGAGGGGTACGCCGACTTCGTGCGTCGGTCCGAGGAGACCGTACGGTTCTGGTGCAAGCACGTAGAGCAGGCAGAGATCATCTTCGAGGGGGAGATGATCAACGGCCCCGTCGATCTCGACTTGCCCGTGATCGTGCGCCACGAGGTCGAGGGCACACAGCTCATCGCGGGGTATGCCGAGGACGGTTCGAGTCACTATGGCTTCTACAACAAGGGCCTCACCCTGCTCGAGGGCAGCGACGACACCTTCTTCCCTGGCGTGCACTTCAAGATCAGCTCTCGCTATCTAGAGCACACCCTCACCCGCGACAACGTGCTCCGGGACAAGCACTTCCATCAAGCCATGGCGTTGCTCAAGACCCAGATCGAGGAGTCGCTGCCTCTGGCGGCCTTTCGAGGGATCACTGAGGAGGGGGGTGAGCTGTCTCGTGAGGCGCTGTACCACATCCTTCAAGTACAGCTGGCCAATGGTGAACCTCCCAAGGCCGCCCTCGGCTTGCCCATCGCACGGCGTGCGGGCTCTGAGTACGAAGGGCCTGACTCCACAGACATAGATGCCAAAGGCACCTGGCTCACCCTCGCCCGATGCCAACAGGCCAAAGCGAAGGGGCGTTTGTTCTCCGCGCCTCTCGCCCACAGCCCCATCATCGCCCTCGCCGAGTCTGAAGAGGGCGTCACTGTCATCGAAGACACCCCAGTGGTGATCGAGTGTCTCAACGCTCTCGGGGGACCTGCCATCGAGCCGTTGAGCGATCGGTGGTGTGCGCCAGTCCCCCTCGGTGAGCAGCCCGAGGGCTGGCCAGCTCTCAAAGAGGCCGTCGTGGCGTTGCTCGATCGTCATGGCGCCAGGACCAGCGAGGTGTATCTCGGTCGATTCGACACCCCTGGATCAGGCATCGCCGATCGCGTGGCCATCACTCAGAAGACCCCCTGGGGCCTCACCCCGCTCCAGGAGATTCAGGTGGTGAGCACGTCGTTCTTCAGCCGTAAGCGTGCGTTGATCATCAATGGCGGCCACGACGCGGTGACGCCTCTGCTGCGACTCGCTGCTCGAGAGCCTGCCCTTGCTGCTTACTTTCTGGTCAAGCAGTTCTTCCTCGGAGCGAGTCTCGACCCCGAGCTCGACGTGGCTCTCGCAGAGGCTGCAGCCGCGGGCGTTTGAGCGGACGACCGTGCCTTCGGCACCGTCTGTAGCGGACGGCCGTGCCTTTGGCACCGCCTGTAGCGGACGGCCCAGCTGCGCTGCGCCTGTAGCGGACGCCTCGCCTTTGGCGAGAGCTGTAGCGGACGCTCATTTGCCTCCGGCAAATTCCCTGTAGCTTTTTGAAGATCAGTTGGGGGGCGTTGACTCATCTGCCGCGAACGTCGCGGCCCTCTGACGGATCAGTTTCAGCGTAAGCCTCTACCTGGGTTGAGTAACCCACCACGCACACCAGAACTCTCTTAGAAAGCTACAGCTCAGGCTGCCGGAGGCAGACTCGGCGTCCGCTACAGCTCTGCAAGGCGAAGCCGCAGCAGGCGTCCGCTACAGGCGGTGCGCAGCACGGCCGTCCGCTCAAGCTCACCAGCGGCGCTTCACCGCCTCGGGCAGCACCTCGCTCAGCGAAGCGCTCACCTTCAGATCTGCGAGCGTGTCCAGAGGGGTCTCTCCGAGAGAGACGATGATCAGCGTGCTGCCCGTCTCCCGTGCGTGGATCGGCAGCTCAGCTGCAGGGTGCACCCCGAGGCTGCTGCCGAGGACCAGGAAAGCGTCGCAGTCCAGCGCCCAGCGGATCGCCTGGCGGTGTGCCGCGATGGGCAGCGGATCGCCAAACGCGATCACATCCGAGCGCACCGGCGCGCCACAGGCGGTGCACCGCGGATCATCCACCTTTTGGGTGTACCAGCCTTTGAGGTCTTCGAGATCGAAGCGCTCTGGACATGCTGTGCAGTGTGCAGTGGCCACTGTGCCGTGCAGCTCGACCACCTTGTCGGGATCGTGCCCTGCTGCTTGATGCAGGCCATCGACGTTTTGCGTGATCACGCCGAGCAGACGGCCCTGACGCTCGAGATCGACCAGGGCCTCGTGGCCTGGATTGGGGCGGTGGGCTGCTGCTGGATCCACCAGGGCCCAGAGGGCCGACCAGAAAGCCTTTCGGCCTTCAGGCCCTGACTCGAAGCCCTGACACGACAACACGCTCGGATCGAGGCGGGACCAGACCCCGCCCGGGGATCGAAAGTCGGGGATCCCGGAGTCGACGCTGATGCCTGCGCCCGTGAGCACTGCGATCCGCTCATAGCGGCTGAGCAGGCGCTTCAGCTTCCACAGATCCCATTGCTTGCTCATCATGCCCGTGTCTTCTCCTCAGCGATCCAGTCGCTCCAGACGCCGCGCGCCGGCTCGAAGTGCCACTGTACGCAGCGCCCAGGCGATGGCGAAGGCCACCACGAGGCCGCCGGCGACACCACCCCAGCCTCCAGGCACCGACTCGATGCCGCGGTACAGGCCACGCAGAGGCAGATAGAGCGCGCCACAGCTCACCAGCAGGTAGACCACAGAGAGCAACATGAACACCACCCCACCAATGCTGCTGGCGATGCGGGCGGGGTTGTCCTCGTCGAATCGGGGATCAGTGGCGCCGAGGCCCACAGCGAGGCCGGAGAGTGTCCAGGTGTGCAACAGCGCCGTCAGGCCTGCGGCGCAGATGGGGATCCAGTCGGGGTTGAGCAGGCCCTGTCCGAGAGAGACCATGCCCAGGGCCAGGGCGCCTAGAGGCAGGAGCCCCCAGCGCACCTTCGCTGTCAGCAGCTGCCGGGCGGTGATCGGCGCCGAGCGGATGGCCCAGATGCCTCGCCCCTCCAAACTCACCGAGGGGTACAGGAAGCGCACCGCCAGGGTGGTGAGCACAAAGCCACCGAACATCTGGTTCATGAAGAACAGGCCCACTGATCCGGCGATGCCCAGCTCACCGAGGGTGCGCAGGTGGTGGAAGTTGAAGATGTAGACCGCCCCCAGAGCACCCACGAGCAGCAACTGCGACCACTGCCCGATGGTGCGGAAGAAGATCAGCGAGTCACGGCGGGTGATGGCCCCTTGAGGCGACTCGATGATGCGTGCAGGCCGACGGCGGCGTCCTGAGGGGCTCACCGAGCCACCCTGGCCCTCTTGGGACAACCAGAAACTCTTCAGGTAGATGCCCCTGGCCACCCATGCGCCAAGGGCGCACGTGGCCCCAGCGCCCGAGATGAGCAGCGTCGACATCAAGCTCGCAGGTGCCGCGTCGCCGCGGAGCATGGCGAAGAGCCCCTCTACGACCCAGTCCGCAGGGCTCAGCGGTGCGCCCGAGGGGGCAAGCCCCTGGATCATCTCCACCAGTTTGGCGACCCCGTCAGGTCGCACGAACTGGTCGGGCTGAGCCACCCTGAAGGTCACATAGAGGGCCACGAAGCCCACGAGGGAGAGCACCACCAGGGCGTCACGGCCTCGGCGAGCGGGGAGCGCTCGGGCGAGGACCATGGCCACCACCGTGCCGGCGGCGCCGCAGATGAGGGTCAGGGGCAAACACAAAAGGCCCAGGGCTACATAGAACCACCACGGTGCCCCGAGTGCAGGGCCACAGCCCGCCACCATGGGCAACGCGAAGACCAGCATCATCCAGGACGACTGCGCCCAGGTCTCCACCAGTCGGGCCATGTACAGCCGGCCGATGGGGACCGGTGAGCTCAACAACAAAGGCAGATCGTCGGCGAGGTAGAGGGTGGTGAAGGCCGTGATGGTGCTCGACAACAGCAACAAGGCTGTGAAGAAGGTAAGCACGAGGCTCACCACCCGTCGCATGAGGGGCTCGGCAAGAAACTCAAGCTGGGCAAACTGAGCGAAGAGCCACTTCGCGCCGATGAAGCAGCTCACCATGAAGAGCACACCGAGCACCGAGAACAACAGCAGTCGGGCTCGGCGAGTGTTGTTCTGAGGTGCGTTGCGCAGGGTGCGCCATCGAGGCCACAACAGATGATTGACGTGTTCGGTGGAGGAAGGCTGCACAGTCATGGCTGTGATCCTGCCATCGCCTGTTGTGTGTCGAACGCAAAATCCAACACACACGAACACACGTGTATCTTGAAATTACGACAACAACATATGGGGGGGAGAAAAATGAAAGTGGTGGGAACGGCCGCCCTTGGGTGTGGGGGGCGGGGCAGGGCCCCAAGACCGACCGGCCCACCGAGATAGATTTCTACAGAAAGCGGCCGGTGCATGCAACTCCCATATAGGGCGACATGTTCAAAAATCTCTCTGCTGAGAGCTCATTTTTTTCTGTCTGTTTTTCGTTATGGTGCGTCGGAGAGTGGCAAGGTCTCAGATTGGTTGGTGTTTTCTGGATTTGTGAGCAGTAGGAAAAGTGCCTCGAGGTTCGATTCTTTTTCGTCCTCCAGACCTTGGCGCTGCCTCAAAACATCAGGTGGCCCCTGAACCACGAGGCGCCCGTGATGCAAGATACCCACTGTGTCACACACCTCTTCAGCCACTTCGAGAGTATGGGTACTCATCAAAATGGCCAGACCATGCTCGTGGGCTTCTTTCTGCAAGAGCTGCTTGAGTCGCCTGGCGCCTCGGGGGTCGAGGCCCACCATGGGCTCGTCCACCACCAGCAGCTTGGGCCGGTGGAGCAGCACAGAAGCCATGACCAGGCGCTGCTTCATGCCATGGCTGAAGCTCTCCACGAGATCGTCTGCTTTGTGCACGAGCTCGAAGAGGGCCAGCATCTCCGCTGCTCTTTGGGCTGTGTCTTTACGCTTCATCCCGTAGAGCCCGGCGATGAAGTAGAGGTACTCCAGGGCCGTGAGTCGATCGTGCACATAGGGCCGATCGGGGATGTACCCCACCACCGACTTGGCGTGGACAGGCGACTGCACCACATCGATCCCATCGACGGTGATCTGCCCTTGAGTGGGCTGGATCAGGCCGGTGATCATCTTCATGGTGGTGGTCTTGCCGGCCCCATTGGGTCCCAGGAAGCCGAAGATCTGACCTGCGGGCACTTCGAAGGACAAATCGTCCACCGCGGTGAAGCGCCCATAGCGTTTGGTGACGTTCTTGATCTCGAGCATGTGCATCCTGCGTGAGCGGACTCGGCCATCAATTACGGGGCAACCACCGAGGCCCTGGTGATGTTCCCCAGGCAGCGTTATCTTGGCTCACCTTTCGACCAGATGCACCGCCAGATGCGCCATCTCAGGTGTTGGGCATCGAGGCGGCACGAGATCACATGACCGACGATCACACCCCCCACGACGCGTTGCTTGAGCTGCAGACGCGCCTCGCGGCCTTCACCAAGGCCCGAGATTGGGGCCAGTTCCACACCCCCCGCAACCTTGCAGCCTGCCTCTCCGTAGAGGCCGCCGAGCTGCTTGAACTCTTCATGTGGACCCGAGAAGGTCCCGGACCCCACCCCCCAGGCGCCGGGCCGCCGCCAGAGCACCGCATGCGCGAAGAGATCGCCGATGTGCTCCTCAGCCTGCTCAACTTCGCTTCTGCTGTGGGCATCGATCCGGTGCAGGCGGCCCTCGACAAGCTCAACGTGCTCGAGAACAAGTATCCCGTGCACCTCGCCCGCGGGTCGGCGGTGAAGGCCTCGGACCGAATGGCCGCTGAGCACGCTGCCAACAGCGATGATGCAGGTGAGGCTTCCGAGCCAGTGGATGAGGCGTCAGGCGAGTAAAAATCAGCCCGCTTGGAATGATCTCCCCAGAGGGGGAGTCCTGCCTGCGTCCTGAAGATGACCGAAGGGTTCAAAGCATGCGCGTAAAGGGTCTCTACTGCGGCGTTGCCGCCCTCGTCTCCATCGGCGCCATGGGCTGTGACGCGCTCAACAGCCTCAGCAATGGCGAAGAAGGTTTTGACCCGATGCCGCCCACGGCATCTCTGACCAGCGTCCTGCTGGTGGAGAACCCTTCTCAGTCCGAGCTGGCGGCCTACTACTGCGATGATCTCATCGGTGGTGGTGGCTTGCTCGGCGGCGCTTGTGAGCTCGCCTTCGGCCCCGCCCCTGTGAAAGAGAGCCTGCGGTTCAGCTTCGACACGGTCTATGGCCTCGGGAATCCCAACACCTTCCCAGTGCCCACGGTGGAGATCCTGGTGGCCCTCGACGTCTTCGAAGGCGACGCCAAGGCGGCCCTGGGTACGCTCTGTGTGTCGTTTTGCGATCCGGAAGAAGAGGACTGTGTGGCCCCGAGCGCTGAGCAGGCCTGCCAGGCCGATGGTGATGCCAGAGGCCTCCTCGACTACGAGCCCACTGTCGAGGGCTTCATCGAGCTGGCCACAGACGTCATCGACGGCACCTTCGAAGACAGCTTCGACAACCTGAAGTTTCGCGTGATCCCCGAGCGCCAGCTCTCGGATTGTCGTCCAGAAGAAGACGCCTGCGCGATCCAGACTGCTGACGACGGCGCACAGCAAATCTGCTGCGACGGCGCGTGTACGCCCGTGCCCACTGAATGCCGGGTGGTGTTCGACGAGATGGGCCAGCTGTGTCAATCCTGCCCTGGCAGCCTCGACGCCCACGTACAGTTCGACCTGGGCATCGACGCCATCGTGGGGATCCTGGGCCAGGTGGCCGACGACGCCATTGATCAGCTCAGCAGCGGCAACAGCCCCAACTTCGACATTCCATACAGCGTCGAAGGCACATTGTTCTTCGATGTGCCGGTGCTGGGCCGCCTCTCACTGAGCTTCGGGCCGTTCAACGGGGTGTGGTCTCTGTAGCGTGTGTTGATGGGGCGTGATGTCCCGACACAAAAAAATCGACCTCGAAAAAAGAAGATCAGGTGGCCCCTGTAAAGAGCAGGCACGGCGGGACAACCCCGCTGAACACCGGGCTTGAGCCCGGTGCCCACTCTTTTCATCGAGGCAACCACAATGCACCTGTTCAACCTGAAGCGTCAGATCCTGACTGGCACGATCCTCGGCACGATCCTCGGCGCCAGCCTGATGGCCACCGCCGCCTCTGCGCGCAACACCAACACCCGGAACGCGCCCTCTCGCCTCGAGATCACCGAGACCAGCCCCTATACGACCCGTGGTGGGCCCCAAGGTGTCGAGGTGATGTCCAATGACACCGAGCCGTGTACGCCGATCCCTGGTGTGGGGCCTACTCAGCAGAACAGCAGCTTCAGCGCGTATCTTGAGGAAGACGGTGATTGGATCTCTGCGCGGCTGACCTCCCCGACTCTCGGGGCGTTCTCAGTGGAGCGTGCAGAGTACTTCTTGATCGAAGATGACACCTTCACTGTGGTGGATCACTTCCGAGACGCCGCGATGCCGCATCGGGTCAGGGTGTGGATCACGAACGACGAAGAGCCCGGCGCAGAGCCTGATGTCATCTATGAGTGGCGGGTCGAATTGTCCGATGTGAACAGCAATGGTCTGAAGCGTGTCGAGGTAGTGTTTCCGGCACCCGTCGTCCTGGAGCCCGGCGAGCATCTGATGATGGCGGTCCAGATGCACGCCGAGTCCAACCGTAGATCTCAGCGCCACATGGCTGTGGCGACGTGTGTGCAGCCTCTGGACGACTCGAACGGTCGTCGGGGTTTCTGGACGTTTGAAGAGGCTGCGCCCTTCTCGTGGGTCAACCTGACCCAGTACAGCCCGTTCAACGCGATCTCTCTGCCCATGTTCAGAGCGTTTGGCCACACGCTGGATTGATGGCCAGATCGACGGTCGCTCAGTAGAGCCGATCCACCACGACGATGCGCTCGCCTCGGCTCGCGGAGACCACCGATTCGTAGGTCTCCGGGCCCATGACCACGCGGGCGTCGTCGAAGGGCGCCTCCACGCCCTGCACCACGGCGTGGGCCGAGCGGAGGCCGCCAAGCCACCAGCGCTTGTCGGCGATGTAGATCAGATCACCCACCTTTGCTTCGAGGGCCTGGGCCATCGCCGGTGAGAGCTGCACCCCGGGCAACAACGCTTCCCCAGTGGGCTCCGGCTCCGAGTCCATCCGCGCGGGGAGCGCCCGGGCGCGGCGCAGGGCTGTTTCGTCGCCGGGGGCGCCTTTGTAGCGGGCCAGGGCGTCGGCCACCGTGCCCCAGACCAGACCGCGCTGACGTTCTTTTGGCTCTGGGCGGGTGAAGAGCGTGACGCCGACGCCGATGATCAGGCTCACGCCGAGACCGAAGAAGGCCCGCATGAACTTGTACTGCTTCAACCCCGCCAGAGGGCCGTCACCCACATCGGCCATGGGCACACCATGGGCGAAGGGCGTGATGATCTCGGGATAGATGAGCGACACGACGACGAGCCCCATGCCACCGATGAGGGTCCACAGAGCGGCCTTGGCGGTGTAGCGACGCCAGAACACCGACAACATCAGCGTCACCACCAGGGGAGGGGTGACCGCTGCGGTGAAGGCCCCGTGTGCCGAGTAGATCGACTTGAAGGTCATGAAGAGGGGCACCAGGGCCACGCCGAAGAGGGTGACCCCCACCGAGGTGTATCGGGCCACTCTCATCAGCTGAGCGTCGGTGGCGTCGGGGCGCACATAGGGCTTGTAGAGATCGTTCACCGAGATGGCGGCCACTGCGGTGATCAGCGTGTCGACGGTGGACATGAGCGCTGCGGTGAGGGCGGCGAGCACGAGGCCGAACATGCCTGGCTGGCTGAGGAACTCCGCGGCGACGAAGAAGGCCTGGTCAGGGGCGATGTTGTCGGGCAACACCCCGGCGTTCACCAGGGCCCGGGCCACCCAGCCGCCGCTGGCCACCACGGCGGCGGCGACGATCATGAGCACCACCACCACGCTCAGCATGGCCTTGCGGCCGTCCTCGACGGATCGGGCCGCCATGAAGCGCATCATGATGCCCTGGTTGAGGAAGTAGAACATGGCGCTGTTGGCCATGGCGTCCTGCCAGAAGATGCCCACCCCGGGGAAGTCAGCCCGCTCGTTGAAGGTGGGGAACGCCTGCCGGGCGTCTCGGGGCAAGTTCTCCCACAGGCCGCCAGCATCACTGAGGTAGTCGGCGCCGAGGTACAGAATCAAGCCGCCCACCACGAGCAGCATCACGCCCTGTAACAGGTCGGTCATGATGACGCTGGTTTGGCCGCCGGCGGTGACATAGGTGGCAGAGATGGCCGCGATGATGGCCGCGGAGAGCGGGATCGGCCACCCGAGCAAGATGTTGAGCACCTTGCCCATGGTGAAGAGGTTCACCCCCACGTACCCCACCAGATAGATGAGGATGAAGATGGTGGACCACAACCGCACCCTGGAGCCGAACCGCCGGCCGAAGTACTCGGGGATACTGGTGATGCGAGAGAAATACAGGATCGGCAGCCAGCCGAAGGCCAGCAGCGGGAACCAGATCCAGTCGTTGAGATAGGTCTGGCTGGATCCGATGCCGAAGTTGTAGCCGATGCGGCTGTACTTCACGAAGGAGTACGAGCCCACCACGGTGGCCACCATGCTGAAGGCGATGAGCCACCACGCGAACCGCTGGCCACCGAAGAAGAAGTCTTTGGTGGTCTTCTGCTTTCGTCCGAACCACGTGCCCACGGCGAGGATCAGCACGAAGTAGCCGATCATGATGCCGTAATCGAGGGCGGTGCCCCGAGCACCACCGGCTCGGGCGACGACCTCGTCGGCCCCTCCGGCGTAGGGTTTGGCCGGGGCCACGGTCATGTCGCCATACTGCAGCCAGCCCTGCAGGCCGATGAACAGACCGGCGACACCGAGGCACGTGAGCAGGTTGCGCAGGGGCCTGCCGCTGAAGCCGATGTAGCCCTGGCGGGCGCCGATGTAGAGCCCGAACAGGCACACGAGGCCGCCGAAGACGAGCTGATAGAGGAAGGTGTCCAGTGGGGCCTCCCGTGGTCATGTAGTGATGCTTGGGGTTATCTCAGCACAAGATGAAGCGCAAGGGGGCGAAAATGCGAGCGGAAACGGGGTGGAGGGCTGAGTGCTCGGCTGTGCTGGCGATCTGTGTACTCAATGAAGCACACCACGAAGCCATCACTGAAAGGAGGGCACCTTCCTGACGAGGGCTGTGACGGGCGTTGTGGCTGGTCCTTTGTAGGCAGTCATCGCTTCGCTCTGCCTGCGTAGGCAACTGCCGGCGGCCGGCCTTCGGCCCGCCTTGGAGTTGCGTACACGTCGACATACTCGCTGAGGCGAGCAGATCTCCGGGTAGGCAGGGTCGCTCAAGGCTTCGCCTTGTTTGCTCGCTCCCCTGCGTAAAGAGCTTCTTCTGTATCTTGTTGCTGAACCCGCCGGGATTCGACCTACCGCAAACGTGTAAGCCCCTGAGCCCCAACGCTGGGCGAAAGCCCCAACAGCATTGGGAGTGCTCTCAAAGCCACACCAGAACTGACTTTTTACGCAGGGGAGCGAGCAAACAATGCGTCAGCATTGAGCGACCCTGCCTACCCGGAGGGGTTCCGCGTTAGCGGATGCCCGAACGTGTACGCGACCGACGAGGCGCATCGAAGATGTGCCGAAGGCCGGGCGCCTACGCAGGCGGAGCGAAGCGACGACTGCCTACAAAGGACCAGCCACAACGCCCACTCAATGACTACTCTTGGTGAATGTCCAGGCTCGTTTAAGGGCCAGCGTGTGTGGGCCTACTGCAGTCGCAATCGCCACATCACCCAGTCATCACCTTCAGGCCCACAGGCCAACAGCGCGTCATCCCGGCAGTAAATCTGATGATCCACCGGCAACCCCCCTGCGGGTACCTGGCGTTCACCGCTCTGGCCCACCTTCGAGCGCTGTAACAGCAACCCCTCAGACGTGGCGCTCACCAGCACACCCGTGTCGAGCAGCGCGAAGCTCACCGAGCGCTCGTCCACGTCTTCAGTGACGTGCAGGTCGAAATCCAGTGTGTGCCCTTTGAGCGCTGTACGGATCGTGATGCGATCCCAGCGACCGGACTGATGCTGGCCGATCAACATGATCACTCCACCATGACGTGCGCCAGTGAGGGTGCGGTAGGCCTGCAAGTCGGGCAGTCGAAGCGTATGGCAGGCCCCCGAGGCCTGGCTCACGTGTAGTCGAGGCAGGCCGTCGAGGTGATCGAGGGCGCAGCCGTGGAGCAATGTCGTCGCCAGGGGCGTCACGGGGGTGAGGCGACGCGGTGCAGCGATGAGCTGGGGGCCGATCTCCTTCAGCGTGAGCGTGTAGAGATCTGCGCCACTGCGGTAGAGCACCTGATCACCACCTGGGGCCAGATCATCAGCGTAGATGTTGAGCGTCAGCGGCTGTTCGGTAAGCAGATCGACCCCTCTCAGCGCTGAGCCATCGAGCCATACCAGAACCGGACGGCGCCCGCGAGGGCTCAGCACGAGGGCCCAGCGCACTCCAGGCAGAGGCATGACCGGGCGGTCACCGAGCCAGACCCGATCGTCGCTCACATAGACCGGGCCCCGAGGCGTGGGCAACCACGCGAGGATCGGCCCTGGCGCGCGGTGGACCTCCTGGCGGGTCATCGAGTCGTCATCCACAGCTGGTCGTACGGTGATGTGCGTCGTGGCCGTGGCGTTGAGCGTAGCCGGTGGTGGGCCGCGGTGGCCTTCTTGAAACACGCGCCAGTACCAGCTCTGCCACCCTTGAGGGATCACCTCGGGCCCCAAAGCTGCTCCGGGCACTCGCACTGCGTCGTCAAGCACCGAGACGCCGGCCTGCATGCGGGCGTCGAGGCCTTTGACCGTGGGGTGTTTTCCCTGAAAAGGGTGTACCCCTCGGAACATCTGAAAGCTCACCACGGCGAAGGCGAACCAGTCCGTGCCTTCATTGAACACGCCCTGAGGGCCCTGGCGATCCCGTACACGCTCCGAGAGAGCCGTCGCCGGGTATCCGGGGGTCTGGTAGCTGTCGGTGTCGATGGCATAGAGGCGGCGTCCGCCGGGCTCGTCAGCCACCAAAAAGTTCATCTCGTTGAGATCGACCACCAGGGTGGAGGCGGCGTGCACGCGACACACCATCTCCCGCAGTTCGAGCACCAGATCCGCGATGGTCTGCTCGGTGATCTGGTGTCGGCGGCGCCACGCTTTGGAGAACAATGAGCACAGCGGGGTGGCGGTGTGCACGAAGCGTTGGGTGTACCCGATGACCTGCCCATTGCTGTCGAGCAGCCGCGTCTCAGGTACGAGCACACCAGGATGATCGATGGCCCGCAGAGCGTTCATCTTGCCCACAGGGGGCACTTGCCCCGGATCATGAAACACCTTGTAGGCCACGTCGCCCCGGGCGAAGACCTTGCCCTGACCGCCCTCGGCGACGAAATCCCCGGTGCTCAGGTTGATGGGGGCGCTGTGGCCTTCAAGGTAGATCTGCATATCAGAAGCTCAGCAGTGCGCTCGCCGCACCAGAGCCCAGCGCCATCGACTGCGCCGAAATCGAACGCCCGATGAAGCCTGCCAGGGCCGCGAGTGTGTCTTCTGTGGCGTCGTTGAGCTCGAGATAGGCGTCGAAGCCCGCATCTTTCTTGAAGTCGCCCAGGGCCTGGCTGAGACCCTGGTGGTTGACGTTCACCCCTACGAGCACCGTGGTGAGCGACTCGAGGGCCTCCGCGCGGCGTGCTTGGGAGATCTGAGCTTTGATCTCCGCCGCCGTGGCGCTGGAGCTGTTGTCTTCGCCGTCAGTGATGACGAAGACGATGGCGTTGCAGGCCACGTCGACGTCGGCGAGGCGCTCGCCATAACCGATGACCGAGGTGGTGGCGTTGAAGGCGGCGTCGTACAGAGCCGTGGAGCCGCCGATCTTGATCTCGCCGTCGTACTGCCCCGCTGGACAGTCGAGCACGGGCTTGAAACCGTGCAATTCTCGCAGCTGGCTGTTGAAGGTGAGCACCCTCAGCATGAGGTTGTCGGCCCTCGGGTGGCTGCGGCAGGCCTGGGCTGCCCGCTTGAGGCAGGCCTCGATCTCGTCTTTGAAGTCACCGACGCTGATGCTCACGTCGGCGGCGATGACCGCCAGGGTGTATTCCGTGGCCTCGAGCTCGTCCACCGGCAGGGCGGAGAAGCCATAGTGGCCTGAGAGAGGCTGACTCTGATCGTCGAACAAAGGCATGAGTCTTACTCCTTGAATTACAGGTGGTTGAGCACGGTGTCAGTGGTGGCCGTCTTCATGCCCCGGGCGGTGAGATCGGCGATGAAGGCCGCCTGCAGATCTTCGAATCCGGGCACTGGCGAGGTGGCGTCGGTGAGCAACACGAGCTTCTCGACGTAGGCCGCCGCGGAGAACTGATCGGCGATGTCCCGCACGGTGCTGGCGAGGCAGTGGCTGCCAGCCTCACCGGCGAGCAGAACCACGTCGGCCTGCTCGAGCGATTCGACAAAGCGCGTGTTGGTGTGGGTGGTGGCGTCTCGTGGATCAGGCACCTCGGCCTGCACTGCGCTGAAGTGCTCTGTCCAGGGGTTGCTGCCCTTGGTGACGTAGTCCACCCAGGCGAAGCGATCAGTCCACTCGCTCAGGGCATCGGCGAGATCGGGCATCAGGCCGTGACCCTCTGATCCGATCAGACAGTGCTGGGGCCAGACCGTGTGGGGGTAGCGGCCGCCCGCTTCGAGGGCCCGCAGGTACTCAAGGGTGCGGGCATAGGCCCCAGGGCGGGTGGTGGTCCAGACCCCGTCGGCGAGATCAGCGGCGGTGATCCGGGTAAAGGGCGCAGGGTGCTTGCCGTTGCTGTCGACGAACCAGGCCGGGTGGGCGATGTCCACCGGGTGGTGGGCGTCGAGGGTGACGTGCACGTCGCTGAGCGTGTTGCGCATGCGTTTGATGAGCAGGGCGAGCCGATCGATGTCCTTGTCGGCGCCGGGTACGCTCAAGGCCCCCTGGGGATGGCAGAAGTCGATCTGCGGGTCGATGATGACGAGGTGAACGTTCTTGCCGGGCATGTCTGGCCTCCTCGGTGAGGGGTTGGTGTATGATTTACACTAAAGTGTTTTTCGTACACGAAGGCCAGAGGTTTTATTGTAGGTGTCTGATCTGGAAGTGGTTTTAGATTGGGGAGGCCCGAACTCGATTGTGACCGTGAGAGGTCTCACGCTTCAGCGAGCAAGGTGAAAGGTCATGCGCCGGTGATCACGTGGATGTCCAGAGCCACTTCGCTGAAGACGACGGCCGGGGCCTCACGCCATTGGAGGGTGTCGTCGTCATGGCTGAGCGAGATGCCAGTGAGCTCGATCTCTTCGCCGGCGAGATCGGGGATGTAACCATCGTGGTGGAGGGTGATGTGATACTGGCCCACGGTACGGCTGGCCTCGTGGATGGCCCCAGCGTCTTCCCGAGGACCGCGTTCATAGCCCTGGGCGTTGAGGCCCTTCATGAGCTGACCTGCGGTGATACGGGGCAGGTGCGTGAATAACTCACCATCGTCGGGCAGGTCGCTCGGGGTGAAGACCCGTCGATCCATCTGCATGAAGAGGGCGCGCTCTTTGGCATACCAGAGGGCATCTTTCCAGGCGTCACGCTGCTCCGCATCAAGGTGGATCGGGTGCTGCAGCCTGACGGCACCGCCTTCGGGCAAGGTGAAGGTGTTGTCTTTCAGATCGACGGTGGTGTGAGTCCCGTCTTCGTCTCGATCGACGCGGAACGCCCCCGCTGAGCTGCCGCTGGCGTGGACAGCCTCCCAGACGAGGCGGCGGCCGAGGGTGCGCATCAGCGGGTGCTCGACGAAGCGCTTGCGCCAGTCCGCCACGGGCCAGGTGCGTTGAGATGCGAGGGCGTCTTCGAGACGCCGGGGCTGCACCTTCTGGATCTGCTTCATCTCTTTGCGGATGGCCGACAACGCGGCCTTGGCCTGCTGCACTTTCACCACGTCATCGGTCGTGCGGGCCGCTGGCAGTGACTTCACCACCTTGCCTGAGTTGCTGATGATCTTGATGTTGAGATCTTCATCGAGCTGCAGGGTGATGGCTCGGGGCCCATAGTCGAGCATTTGTCGGCCCGAGCCGTCGAAGCCACAAGCCGACATCGCCGAGTCCACGAGATCGTCCGCAGTCATGCCTCGGGCGTCCGCCATGCGATGGAGCCCTGCGAGCGAGCGCCACCTCAGGGCATCACGACGGGTCTTGCGGTGGGCTGTGTCCAGGGCTCGAATCGCGGCGTCCGAGCCATTGCGCACCAGAGCCTCGACCCCTTCGTCGCCCCACTTCGTGCGCTGACTGCTCGCCAGCTCGTCGAGCTGGCCGGCGATGGCCGCTACCCGGTCGACACCGCCGAAGATCGCCTGGGCGAAGAGTGGCCACCCACTGTAGGGGAACCGGTGGGCGTCCACGAGGGCGCTGGCCAGTGCCTCTGCCTTCACCGGATCGAGGCGTCGAGCGAGGGCGTGCAGCGCCTCTGAGCCTCGGGTCAGGCTCTCCTGCCCCACGGTGCCGATGAGCCAGGCCTGGGCTGCCCGGGTCAGCGGTTCGCCGGATCTCCACTGAGCCAGAGGCAGTGTGTCGAGCTCGACACCGTATGGGGGCTCTGGAGCACTCAGGCCCTCAAGGGTGGCGTTGAGATCTGCGTCGGCGATCGCGTCGATGTCTATGCTGGCGGCCTGCACCTGGGCGAGGGCGCTCTTGAGGCCTGGGAAGTCCTCACCCACTCTGGCGGCAAATGCGCGAAGCGGTTCGAGGCTCGACGGCAACATGGTGCGGCTGAGGATCTGCACCAGTGCCCCTTGAATCAGGGGATCTTGGGTGGAAGCGAGCGTTGTGTGTAACGCCGGCAGCACCTCGTCAATGTGATGCACGAGAGACTCGATCACTGGCCCGCGCACCTTGGTCCGAGTGTCGGTGAGGGCCCCAATGAACAGTGGCACAAAGGCCTCGAAGTCGTATTGTCGAGCCCAGGCGAGCACACCGGCGAGGTCGAATTCGCCGCGGTGTCTGCCGAACTCCAGCGGGCGCTTGAGCGGGCCGCCGAGGGCCCAGGGGGTGATCTCGTCTTTGATGGCGGGGCACACTTCGACGAGGGCGCTCAGGTAATCGTCGCCGTAATGGCTGTAGCAGGGCGCGATGGCCAGCGCGCGACGGCGGACTTCAGGATCGTCACCGAAGGCTTTCACCACCTCGAGCCAGTGCTTCGAGCTCTGTGCATAGTGGGTGATGCTGCTGTCTTTGTAAGCCCGGGCGAGATACTGGCTGTAGATGTGGGCCAGCTGAGAGCCCTGGTCGCGAAACTCAGTCCACCGGGCACCGTCACTGTCGAAGAGCGCCTCGATGATCTGCTCGGTGACAGCCGCATCCCCTTCGCTTTCAGTCTCTGGATCGCGCACCAGCGCGAGGGCTGCCTTCACGGCAGCGGCTTTCTCTTTGCCGAGGCGGGCTTGGGCGGTGGTGTAGGCTTCGGTAGTGGGTGGCAGGCCGGCGAGGACCAGGGCGGCGGCGAGGCGGGTGTCCTTGCGCTTCGAATTGATCAGCGGGATCACGTGGGGTGTGACCGATTCGGGGGGCAGGTGGGCGATGGCGCCCTCTGCCTGCTCGCGGATGGTCTTGCTGGTGCTGTTGAGTCCTGCCACCACACCTTCGGCGGCCTCGGCCTGCCCACTCTTCGCCAACAAGGTGAGCATCACCGAGTGGGTGGCGCTCGAGCCCCGTTGAGCCGTGAGCGCTGCGTTGAAGTTGGGCACGAGATCACTGAGCCGGTCGTACAGGTGCCCGTCGGTGTGCTTTTCGTACTCAGTGCCTACGAGCGTCTCGACGAGGTGCTTCTGGTCATAGTCCAGGCGTCCGGGCAGCGCACACAGGGTGTTGGTGATGTGCTTGAGCACCTTGGGGGTGTTGCAGGCCCCGATGAACAGCCAGGGGGTCTCTTTCGGAGCCAGCACCAGGGCCTCGAGCCGTTCGGGCGGGATCACGGCGATGCACGTACGCACCGCGCGCCGGTGCTCACCCTCACCGCTGCCACCCCAGTTCTGGTGGTGATGGGTGATGAATTGCTCGAATTGTGGGTCGAGGGTGGCTGCAGGGGTCTGACCATCACGCTGGCACCGGCGCAGATAGGTCATGATGAGCAAAAAGGCTGGCCAGGGCTTGCGGGATTCGACCGGGCCGATGGTGAGCCCGGCAATCGCGCGTTCGAGCTGGGGCAGTGCATCGTCAGGTAGGGCGTCGAGGGCCTCGATACCTTGCCAGATGTAATAACTGTATTGAGTCTTCTCGGCGACACGCAGCAGGGTCTCTGTGTCGGTGTAGGGGAGCATCGATCCGAGCAAGACAGGCTTCTCGATGCTCGTCACCTCGACATCGTCGGCAGCTTTCACCATCACCGGGGTGAGCAGGTCGAGGGGCAGTCCGTCGGCCTGGCCGGTGTGGTGCATCACAATTTGCCTGGCCACAGCATAGAGGGTGACCTCGTCGAGGGCAGACCACTCGAGCATACCGTTGCGGGTGAGATGCCAGCCCACGGCGGTGCGCCAGGGCTCGGGCAGATTCGACCAGCGCGTGCCCATGGCTTCGGCGAAGGCGGCATCTTCTCGTTTCATCTGGATGAGATACGAGATGGGATACACATCACCGTCGAGATCGTCACTGCCTGCCATGCGCGAGGTGTAGCTGCCGTGATCTTTGATGGCTTTGGGGTAGCAGGCCTCCATGGCCAGCACCCACTTGACGAAGTCGTCGGCGTCGAAAGCGTCAGGCTCGTCGTTGATCACGTTGTAGAGATGCTCCTCTCGGGCGAGGTCGACCTCTCCGGCCCTGAAGGCCGCCCACAAGAGCGTGGAGTGTTTGCCGTCGAACCTCTCTCGACACAGGTCTCTGATTTTATCGTCGAGGCTGTAGCTGTCGCGGTAGCGCGAGACTAGGCGTGTGAGCTCGGGGAACAGATCTGCTGGATTCGTCATCGGGCCTCCTCAGGGAAGAGACTCTGGGTATGCCACGACATGTGCCCACGGGGAACGCCGTCGACTTGGCCCGATATGCCATGACCGACGGTTCGGGATGGATGGCACAGAGGTGGATCTGGCCCGTATGGAGAGCTTCTTCTGAGGTTACTCATCTGAGCGCCACAACAGATCGATGAAGCCGCGCATATAACGCTTGGCGCTCATACGGCCTCCAGTGACGTGGTCCACCACCTGATCCGCCTGCAGACGAATCGTCCGGCGCTTGTCGCCCCGGGCGCCACCACCGATATCTGCCCGTCGCCGAGCGTTTTGCTCGGCAGCCCGTGCAGAGCGTGCACGCTCTTGCAGGTGCGCACGCATGATGGCTTTGGCCTGCTGCAGGTTCTGGTGCTGGCTGCGCTCGGACTCCACTCGAACCATCAACCCCGTAGGGATATGGGTCAGCTGGATCGCGCTGTCGGTCTTGTTGCGGTGTTGACCCCCGGCGCCGCTGCCGCGGCAAGCCTTGAACGTGAGATCACGATCATCGAGACGCATCTCGGAGGCCTGCACCATGGGCAGCACCGACACCGTGATGGTGCTGGTGTGCACACGACCGCGTTTTTCGTTGGGAGGCACCCTCTGGAACCGATGGCCGCCCGCTTCGTGGGCGAAGGCCTCGGCGGCCCCGGAGCCGCTCACCTGCAAGCAGACGAAGCCGGGGCGCTGGTCGAGGACTCGGAGGTCAAAGACGTTTGTGATCCGTGTACTTCACGTACAGAGCCATTTGTGCTTCGACGAGGCTCTTGCTGTCGGCGCCGCCCTCGGCGGCCCGGATCTCCACGATCAGCGTCTGTGATCGCATGGTCTTTCTCCTTGGCGCACATCTGCGCCTGCAAGAAGCCCTGACAGTCAGGGCTTCTGAGTGTCAGGCATCACATGGTTGTGATGGCATGGCTCACCGCGACGGATGAGCGAGTGGGAGGGTGACGCAAGTGGGTCTCGAGGGCAAATCAGAGCCGATCGAGCCAGGCCCGCTGAGCATCGCTCACGTTCAGGAGAGGGCGAGTATTTCTGAGGGTTTCGAGAGCCTCATCGACGGATTGGGCTTGCCCGCGAGCCAGCAGAATCGCTGCGGCGACAGTCCCGGTACGGCCGTGCCCTTGAGCGACCAGAAAGAAGAGCGCGTATCGCATCTCAGGGCACCAGCCGCCTGAAGCCGTGACCCAGCACCACCACCAGCTGCGCGAGGTTGCGGACGGGCACCAGGGGCCACCACCAGCGCACGCGTCGATCGTCGCCACGTGCCAGGGCCTCACCGGCTCTCTGGAGCGTCGCCAGAGACAGCGGGCCGTTCTTGATGGGTGTCAGCCACGCCTCAGGCCAGATCGACGGCCCGTGCTCGACGCCGAAGAGGGCCCCGGCGATGGCCCCGGTGGTGTCGGTGTCACCCCCGCAGCGCCAGAGTTGGTCCAGGCCTTCACAGGGATCTTCTCTGTGCCGCAGGACTGTGTAGATCACCATGGGGACCGTGTGGTGCATGTACCCGGTAATGCCTTCCGACAAACCCAATAGATCTGCAAGGTTCGACACTGTGAGTTCGCCAGCCAAGGCGTGTTGCACCGAGTCCATCGCCTCGCGCCATGTGGCGTCTCCGTTTGGCAGCGCGCGCAGGCGGGTGAGCAGATCGGCGACAGGCTCTGTCGAGCCGAGTCTCGACCAGGCCGCCACCTCGGCGATGGCCAGGGCCCCTACGAGTGCTTGTGGATCGGTATGGGTCAGCCAGGTCGAGGCCTCCACGTGGGCGAGACGTGCCTCAGCGTCGTCGTGGAAATACGCGCCGATCATCGGGGCCCGCATGGCCGGCCCGTTCCCTGCAGACCAGACTCCGGCGCGGCGGCTCGGCCAGCCGAGGCACAGCTTGATACAGGCCCGGGCTGTGCCCAGACCCAAGCCCGGGGGCAGGGCGAGGAACCAGCCCCTCAAGGCCCAGGCGAGCCGGTCGCGGAATGCGTCGACGTCGCCCTGGCTGGTGATGAGGCTCTGGGCCACGAAGAACGCATGATCGGTGTCGTCGGAGCACATGCCCCAGGGGCCGAGCAGTCGGTGGCGCCAGGGTCCGGGCATACGTCGGGCGATCTGTCGGGGCTTCAGGCCCTCGGCGGGCAGGCCCACGCTGTCGCCGACGGCGGTGCCCATCAAACAGCCGACGAGGGCGTGCTCTGAGGTCATGGTGCTTCCTTGGGGGATTCTGAGTGTTGTGTTGACAATAACCGTCGAGGCCTAGGGTTTCTTTCATGCACGACTCGTGGCACAGATGAAGCGCGCAACATCTATGGTGGAAGGGGGCGCTATGTACTTGAGATCACGAGACCAGAGGCCCGAGCCGGGCCGGCCGCAGCGAGCCTGTGTGTGGGCGCTTTTGTCTGTGGTGTTGTGTCTCGTCGGGTGTGGTGGGGCCCAACGGGGCAGCGCGCCTGCTGTCGATCTCACCACCCATTTGAGGGCCTCGACGACGGCGATCTCGATGCACGGTCCCCACTGGCCCCAGACCATTGGTCAATATGCAGAGGCCTTTGCCCAGCTCCGACCGGAGCTGTTGCCTCGGGTGCCGTCCATCTTCCGACCTAGTGCCCGCACCGACGCGCTCGGGTTCGATCTGGCCGACGCAGGGGCTTGGCGAGAGCGGGGCTTTGATGCCGAAACAGGCGTATTGATCGCGCTCGAGACATTGTCTGAGAAGGCGCAGATGCAGTTGTTGTGTCTGATGCGGCTGACTGATCGGGCGAAGTTCATCAAGTGGCTGCGTGATCAGGGCGTGGAGATCGTGGTGGTCAGCCAGTCCGATCGGACATCGTCTCTGCTGACCATCAATGGCAGCGCGTTCTTGATGGGCACCCGGGGTGAGATCACGGTCATCAGCCCGAACGACGGCACAGATCAGGCCGAAGCCGATGGGCGCCGGGACCGGTTCGAAGCGTTTCTGGCCCACAAAGCGCCTGCCCTCGACGCAGACGCGCTCTACCGCGACACCTTCGCCGCTGACGATGGCTTCAACGGTCGGGTGTACGTCAACGGCGCCCGCATCTACGAGTTTTTGCAGGTGGGGTTCCCTGGTGCGCAGTGGTTGCAGCTGGTGCCCAGGGCTCTGGGGGTGTCTCTCGATCGAGGCGACACCACCCTGCACATCGTCAACACCCCCGAGGTGCATCGGGGGCTCGTGCGCATGTTCGACAGCCAGCACCCTGCGCCGGAAATCGCCCAACCCTACATGACCGGCAACGGCTGGATACAAATTCAGGCCCACATCAACCTCGAAGGCTTCTTCGAGGGCATGTCCATCATCGGCAAAGCTCTGAAGGTGAGCCCCGAGCAGCAAATCGACACCGGTTTGGAAGGCCTGCGCAGCAGCCTACCCCTCTTTGTCGGCAGCAGCATCGAGGTGCTGTCTCAGACCTTCACCGGGCAACTGCTCTTCGCCGGCAACCTTGGTGAGATCTCCGAGGCCACCGACTTCGGCATTGAGATCTCCACGCTCTTGAGGCGCTTGCAAGATGCTGTGTTGATCCTACCTGCACACCCGAAGGCAGATGGCCTCGGCGCCTTTGAGCGTCTGGCTCAAGCGACAGGTGGGGGCCCTGGCCAGCGTATGGAGCTGAGCGAAGAGCCAGTGCTCGTCTTCGATGACACTTACTTTGTTCAGCGCAGTGATCATCTGCTCGCTGGCCCGAAGGCCACAGTCGAGACCGCGTTGAGTGATCCTGGATGGGCACTGAAAACAGGCCAGTCAAAAGATCTCTTGCGCCTGCGCATGTCGGCGGGGGTGATGCGTTTTCTCCAGAGTGGGCCCACTGCCCGGGGGCGATCTGACGACATCGACACCGAGACTGAGCGGCTCACGGGGTTGATCTTCGCCCAGCTCAGCGATCTGGCACGCTATGGTGAGATCAGCGTGTCGCTCACTCAGCGGGGGGTCGACGTCACCACTCAAGGCCAGATGAGCGTGCTCTCGCTCGCCAGTCAGCTGTCAGCGATCATCATGATGCCTGAGCGCTTGCGTCGAAGGCCTCCGAGCATCGACGTCCCCCAGGGCCCTGGGCCGATCATCGACGCGGCCCCATGAGGGGCACAATATGAGATACGCGAAGTGGTGGCTCTTCATCTGCGCGTGGTGGTTGCCGAGCCTCACTGGCGCCACCCCACACGTGGAGCTGAAGGCCAGGCTCGAAGACAACACTCTCTCCGGTGTGGCGCGGTGGAGCTGGGTCAACCCAAGCGACCAGCCCATGTCGCAGGCCCAGTTCGTGCTCTGGGCCAACCTCGGCGCCGAGATCAATCCGCACCTGTCTTCAGTGGCCAACAGCGTGGGCTTCTTCAACGCGTGGGAGCCTTCGAAAACCACGGTGAAAGCCGTGCACGTCGTCGAGGGCGGCCTGCCCGGCGACGCCCTCGAGTGGTCATTGATCGACGGCCCTGCGCAGATTCAGACGTACAGCCTGAAGCGCTGGGCCCTCGCCGTAAATCTGCCAGAGGCTGTGGCGCCAGGGGCGTCGGTGACGCTGGAGATTGAGTTCAGCACCACCGTGCCGCACCGCATCGGTGATCAGGGCCACTTCAACGACGACACCACGTGGCGCTTCGGCTGGTTCCCCCAGCCGCGTCATTGGGCCGATGGCCAGTGGTCCGACGCGGTGCTCCTGACACCGTTCACCCACGAGACCCGGCTCACAGTGCCCGATCACCACGGCGTGATCCTGCTCGGCGGTGAGTCCGGTGGCCAGAGCAACATGACCGGGTGGGCCACCTCCTCAGTCCCCGTGCGATCGGTGCCGGTGTTGATCTCCACCCAGCTGATCCGCCAATCGGTGGAATCCGCCGGGGTGCAGATCGAGGCCTACACCCGAAGCGACGCGGGCATGCTCTCCGATGACTCTCGGGCTCAGGGCCAGTGGGTGATCAACCAGCTGCGCAACATGCTTCGCTGGATGGGGGAGCGCTATGGCGACTATCGCCTCAAGCGCCTCGTGGTGGTGGAGTCGCCGAGCAGCTTCGTGGCCATGGCCGCCGACGGCATGATCCTGCTGAGCGATCTGTGCTTCATCTATGACGACACTTGGCTCGCTGACGGCATCTATCGCCCCCGGTGCATCCAGGTGCTCGCCCACGAGCTGGCCCACCAGTGGTGGGGCCTCGGGGTGGGGGTGGCCTTCAACAGCCACAACTGGCTCTCCGAGGGCATGGCTCAGATGCTGTCGTTGAGCTACACCGAGGCCAACCTCTCGGGGCGCGATGGCTTCGCGCCGAACTTCTTCGTGAAGTGGCTCACGGCGAACGCCGTGGGTTTTGGCCTGCCAGAGGAGCAGCTCACCCAGGAGCTGACGCCGGCCTACGAGGATGGTGTGCGCTTCGACATCGAAGAGCCGTTGATTTTGCCCTTTGCCCACGGACGCCACCACGAGGCTGATCCGTACCGGCTGTATCAGAAGGGCTACCTCGCCATTCGAGCGCTGTATGCCTGGTTGGGGGTGGAGCAGACCGAGGCGCTCCTCAAGGCGATCTATGAAGAGAAAGCCGGCGGCGCCCCCGTAGATGTGGCAGATCTACAACGCAAAGCCCTGGCATTGACCGGGGTGGATCTGACCCCCTGGGTGAAGGGCCTCGTCGAAGGGACACAGACCGCCAACGTCTCGGTCAACGACTGGTCCATGAGCCCCGACGGCAAGAGCGTGCAGGTGCAGCTGAGCCGTACAGGTGAGCTCGTGACCCCCATCACGGTGCGGGCTGAGGGTCTCTGGGGCCACGCGGACGTGGTGTGGGACGCCAGCGCCCCGACACAGACCGTGAAGATCCCCGTCAAAGGCACGGTGGATCGCGTGATCGCTGATCCGGAGATGTGGGCGCCGGACACGCGCCGCTACGACAACGCCCTGCCCCGAAAGACCCGCTTCAAGTGGCTGGCCCCCACCACGGACAGCGACGCCCATGTGTTGTCGCTGACCCCTCTGCCCGTGGGGCCCTACAAAAACCACGGTCTGGGCCTGCTGCTCAGCGGCACGCAGTCCAATCGCTGGGGCTGGTCCACAGGTGCCGGGGTAGTGGCCTGGCAGGCATACGCTGCCCCCGGTGAGGATGTGGAGGATGATGAGGTGCAGCGGGACTTCGGCCCGTTGAGCTCTGCCAGCGCCGGCGGATGGTGGCGGCTCGATCGCGGCCACACCCTGCTCGCTCGTGTGTACGGCCACCACAGTCGCACGCTGAATGGTGGCGCGGTCTACACCCTCGGCACCGCATCGGTGGCACACCAGTGGGCGGTGTTCAGAGAGACTGAGCTGGGCATCACCGGGGTGACCGAGATCCCCCGCCTGGTGTTGAGCGTGGAAGGCCACCTGGACACGTTGGCGATCCACACGCGCCGCTACGGCCTCGAAGAGGCACCAGGGTTGTCGTTCAACGAGGCCTCCGAGAATCGCATGCTCGAAGACGGATCCACCGACAACTTCGGCCTCGGCGGTCGAGGCATCGTGGGCCTGACCTTCAACGAGCTGATCAACCGCGGGCTGGTGCTCACGCTGAGCGGGGGCATGGGGCAGGAGCCTGGAGGCCGTGCTCAATATGGCATCGGCGAGGCTCTGGCAGTCCACACATGGGTGCTGCCCTGGGCGGCCCGCCTGGTGACGACGGCTCATGGTGGAGTGGTGGGGCCTGCGGCGTTCGAACTCCGCCGGCCGACGGTCTTTGCGCTGCCGGCGACATTGGGGGATGGGCTGTTCCGTCTGAATCGCCCATATGACGCTCTCGCAGAAGGTGGCGTCAGGCTGACCTTCCCATTGCTTCAGGCGCTGCGGATCAAGAACGTGCTCACCCTGGGCACAGTGTTCAACACGCTCTCGATCTCGACCCACTATGGGGCTGTCGTGGGCAGCAACTGGGGGGCTGATGGCCTCGGTGACTGGTCAGCCCGGGGCGAGGTGGGCGCATCACTCGACATCGGGCTGGCACTTTTCGACGCCCAGACGTTTCAAATTCGCGTGGGAGCGGGGCTGCCAGTGCCGCCAGATGATGTAGAGCCTGCGGATTGGGGCTGGTTCGTACAGCTGGGTTTGACGCTCTAGAGAACTGACCAGGGGCCGAATCGGGCAATCACGGAGGTGGTGGCTGGGCCTTTGTAGGCAGTCATCGCTTCGCTTTGCCTGCGTAGGCAGCTTTGTCGGCCGGCCTTCGGCCCGCCTTGGAGCTGCGTACACGTTCGGGCATCCGCTTGCGCGGAACCCCTCCGGGTAGGCAGGGTCGCTCAATGCTGACGCATTGTTTGCTCGCTCCCCTGCGTAAAAAGTCAGTTCTGGTGTGACTTTGCACTGATTCCGGTGCTGCTGGGGCTTTCGCCGAGCATTCACACTCAGAGGCTTGCAGGTTCGCGGTAGGTCGAATCCCGGCGGGGTTCAGCAACGAGATACAGAAGAAGCTCTTTACGCAGGGGAGCGAGCGAGAAGGGCGAACCTGAGCAGGCTGGCTTCGCGCGCGGTGCCCAGCGTACGCGCCAGACGAGGCGGTCCGCAGGACTGCCGAAGGCCGGCGCCTACGCAGGCAGAGCGAAGCGATGACTGCCTACAAAGGCCCAGCCACCACCTCCGTGATTGCCCGATTCGGCTCTTGGCCTGTTCTCTAGAGCGCCAGGAGTCGTCGGAGCACCCCATCCGGCTCCGCGAGCCCCAATGTCAGAATCTCCCGCACTCGAGAGGGTGTATCCGCCGTGGCGTAGATCCGAAGCTGTGGCGCGTTCCCAGAGGGTCGAATGTGGGCGACGTCACCGCTCGAAAAGCGCACCCGGACCCCATCGAGGAAGTTGATCCCCACCACCGGCCCGAAGTCGGGGCCGAACTGTGTCTCGAGCGTGGCGCACACGCCCTCGAGCTCTGCGGCGAGCCCGTCACCCATGCTGTGCGATTCACCCGTAGCATCCTGCCAGCGGGGCGTGTCACCCAGCTCTACGGACTTCACCGCCGAGTCGCTCGGGCGGATGCGGGCCAGCAGCGCCATGCTCTGATCGCGTGGCACCTCGTCGAGCAGGCCCGCGCCGCTGAAGCGTTGGGGCAGGCGGTCGAAGAGCGCGCTCAGAGGCACACCCTCCCGCTTCGCCATCCACAGGGCTGTGACGATGGGCAGCACTGCGTCGCGGGTGGGCAAAGGCGCCAGAGCTCCACCCGGTAGAGGCAGGGGTGATCCTGTGAGGAACCCGCCGTTCGCCTCCCAGCCCACCACTCGATCACCCGACAGGCGATCCATCGCCGCGATCACCCAGGGCGAGCCGATGCGGGTGCGCTCCACCTGCACCCCCCGAGGAGCAAAGTGGGCGTCGATGAGATCGTTCGCGCTCACCGGTACTGCCAACGCGTCCGCGTCGAGGGCTTCTGCCACCACCGCGCCGAGGATGTCACCGCCGAAGAAGCGGACCTCGCCGTCGTGTACCCCGAGCACCATGGGTCGATCGCTGTCACCGTCCGTGGACACCAGAGCGTCGATGGGGCCCACCTCGGCCTCCACCCCTTTCACCATGTTTTGAAGGTGGACCAGCAGATCGTCGCCGATCGCCTCGGTGTCGATGGCCACGAACTCAGCCGAGCGGCCCACGGGATGCACCGTGGCGCCGAGGCCCCGCAAGATCTCCACGATGAGCGTGCGACCTACGGCGGAGTGCTCGTAGAACGCCACCGTGATCCCATCGAGGGCGCCCGAGGGGAAGGCGTCGAGTGCTCGGGCGCGATACATCTCGCGGGCGGCAGATTGCTCAGGTGGCAGCGAGGTGAGCCGACCCTCGCGGCCCATGCCCGCGTCATCGAAGTGCGAGTCGTTTGCTGCGCGGCCGTACTCCAGAGCCCGCACCCGAGCCACCGCGGCGAGGATGGGCTGCTCGTCCGTTTTGAGCACCTCACCCTTCGAAGTGTTGAACTTGATGCCGTTGCGATCGAAGGGGATGTGGCTGCCGGTGATCATGATGCTCGGCCAGCGGCGCTGAATGCCGAAGAAAGTCAGCGCCGGTGTGGGCAGGCGTCCGCAATACACCGGAGACAAGCCTGCGTCCCGTACAGCCTGAGCCACAGCCCGTGAAATGCGGGGCGAGCTCGGGCGCAGATCGCACCCGAGGGCCACCGGCGTGCCCGGCACCGCGTCGCCCGTGTCCACGAGATAGGCAAGAAAGCCTCGGGTGTTGATGTAGGCCTCGAGATCCGTGATGTCGGTCACCAGGCCACGCAGGCCACTTGTGCCGAAGGCCAGAGGCTTCGGAGTACGGCCTCGGAAGGTCGATGCTTCACCACCTGGCATCCGCACCCGGAAGATCTGAAGCCCTTCTCCCTGAAGTCGATACTCTGTGCCCGGGGCGATGAAAGCGCTCACCCCGCTCTTCAACTGCAGAGATGCCCCGTCGGGCCCTTGGAGCAGACCCTCACCTGCGCCGATGGCCAGCACCAGCTCGGGCCCGTCAGCGTGTCGGATCACCGTGGCGCCCGTGAGCCGATGACTGCGCAGCTCGAATGCCGATGTCGGGGTGGGGTAGATCTGCTCGGCCGCCCCGTCTGTGCCCAGCGTCACCGCCTCCATGGGGATCGGTGCCCGGGCGTCGCTGCGCACCACCTTCAGCAGCTCTGCAGGATCGACATGCTTTTGGGTCAGGCCCGCCCGAAGCACATTGTCAGAACAGGCCATCAGCTCGATGCCCGCGCCCTTCAGGTAGGCGTGGGGCACCCCTGCGGGCAGGAACATGCCCTGACCCGGGTTCAGTCTCACATGGTCCAGCAACAGCACGAAGAGCAGGCCGCGGTCGGGTTGATCCCCACCTGTCTCCTGGTGGATTTGCAGCGCCAAGCGGGCGGGCGTCGAAGCCTTTGGTGCTGTGGCGAGCTCTTCGAGCCAGCGGCTCAGCGCCGGCACCACCACATCGTCGGGGCATGCGAGATAGGCTTCGACGAGGGCCTGGATGCCCGCTGTGCTCGCCTCGAAGGGCGGCAAGATCGACGACACCGCCGTCGCCTGCTCGAGCAAAGTGGCGATCTCGCTCGGATCTCGAAATCCGCACAGGGCCTCGAAGGGGGTCAGCGCCACCATCAGCTCGGGCTTGTGCGATGCGTCTCGATAGCGGCGATGAGCAGCATCACGGGGCACCCCGGCGGCCTCTTCTGCTTCGAAGCCCGCCAGAGCCTGCGCAGAGTTGGGGTGCACTTGGATCGACAGTGGCTGAGCGGCGGCGAGGATCTTGAGCAGATAGGGCAGCTCGGCGTGATCGCCGAGCAGGGCAGCGCCATGGGTGGTCAGGAGCGCGTCGAGGGGCTGTCGCTCACCATCGACGATGGCCTCGGAGGGCGCCGCAGCATGGGCGCCGAACCAGGCCTCTGCGCAGGGCTGATCAGAGGCAGGCATGCCCAGGGCCTCGGGGATGAACGTCGTGTCACCCCACGCATAGTGTCGGAGGTTGGGCACCAGTTGGATCACGGCGGGTACGGTCGAGGTCATGGGGCTCTCCGCTCAGCGTTCGCGAGACGCTGTGAGTTCTACCATGAGACACTGAGTCGCCAAGAAGGCGCCCTGACTCAACCGGGAGCAGTATGAGGAAGAAACTGATACAGCAGGCGAAGAACATCGGCGAGAGGTCGAAGGAAGAAGGCGCAGGGAGCCTGTCTGGCCTGAGGCCAGACGCTTCGGAGTCGACAGAGGCAAAGCCGGCGGAGCGTAGAAGCGCCCGAAGGGCAGGTTCTGAAGAAGCACTGAGCATTTCTGAGTTCGAGATCTCGCCGATGGGCGAGCCTGATGTGACAGGTTATTCCTCATACTGCTCTAAAGGGACCATGTGAAGTTCAGTCGTCGTTGTGACAGCACGCCATCATCTGATCGTAGACCGTGGCCTGCAGGCGGCAGAGCGTGATCTCACCGAGGCGGCTCTTGAGCACCTCTTCGATGTCGTTGAACAAGACCGTGAGCCAGGTGTTGATGTGGGGGGCCACAGCGCACTTCTCGTTGGGGCCGCCTGGGGGGGTGGTGAAGAGCACCTCGTCGCGTCCGATCGACTCGTACACCTGACGCAGGGTGATGGTGCTGGCGCAGCGGGCCAGTCGCGCGCCGCCGCCGGCACCGCGGCGGGTCTCGATGATGCCTGCCCGTTGCAGCTCGGCCATGACTTTGCGCACCACCACCGGGTGGGTGCAGATGCTCTTGGCGATGGCGTTCGAGGTCATCGAGCAGCCGGGTTTGCTGCGCTCGAACACGGCGAGCATGCCGAGGATGTGGACCGAAATGGCGAAGCGGCTCGTCATCGCGTCGGGCTCGAAGATGTGCGTGTACGGACCATACTACCCGACCTTTGCGACAAGCGCTCGATGAGACTGCATACTTAGAGGTCCTAACCAAACAGCTCCCGTCACCAGTGCCGCGATGTACTTCGCGAGACAACCAAAACCGTCCTCGACGATGCTTTGGCATCGCCTGCGGGTCTTCTGGATGTCTCGCTCGTACCTCACGACCCTGGCTCGGTCCGCTGTTGTGTCAGTACCTCTTAAAAAGCCACCGGTGCCTGAGAAGATTCATGGTGCAGGGCATAAAACGGACCAGCGTCCGTGTTCTTCATTCACCGTCGGCGTCGCATCAGCCCCTCTTGAACAGTGCTCGCCACCAATCGCCCGTCCATCGTGTAGAACTGCCCCCGCACCAGCCCTCGAGCGCCTGAAGCCGAGGGGCTCTCTACGGTGTGGAGCAACCACTCGTCCATGCGGAACGGCCGGTGGAACCACATGGCGTGGTCCAGGCTGGCCACCTGCATGCCCGGGGTGAGCCACGACACGCCGTGGGGCTGCATCGCCGTGGTCAGGAAGTGAAAGTCAGAGGCGTAGGCCAGAAGGTAGCGGTGTAGAGACGGATCGTCGGGCAGAGGCCCTGCGGTCTTGTACCAGGTGGCCCGAACAGGGGGCAGCATGCCTGGGTGCATGGGGTTCACGGGGTTCACCGGGCGAATCTCGATGGGTCGATCGCTCACCGCCCGCTTGCGCATCTTCAGGGGGATCTGATCGATGACCTGTCGGGCGAGCTCCAGCTCCGAGGGCAGCCCCTCGGGTCCGGGGGTCTCGGGCATCTCGTCCTGATGGTCGAAGCCCGCCTCGATGCGTTGGAACGACGCCGCGAGGTTGAAGATGGCCTTGCCGTCCTGGATCGCCACCACGCGTCGGGTGGTGAAGCTGCCACCGTTTCGAATGCGATCGACGTGGTAGACCACGGGGCGATCCACCTTGCCAGGGCGCAGGAAATAGCCATGCAGTGAATGCACCGGTCGAGGATCGTCAGGGGTGTCCTCCACGGTCTGGGCCGCAGCGCTCAGGGCCTGCCCCAGCACTTGGCCACCGAAGACTGTGCCCCAGCCGAGATCCTGGCTCTGACCCCGGAACAGGTCTTCTTCGATCTTCTCGAGGCTGAGCTGATCGATCAGCTCTTGCAGAACAGGGTTGGCGGTCTCTTCGGTGTGCATCGGCGTCCTCTTCTTGGCGGCCTGGCATGTTCATCGAAGCCCGGCCTGGATGCCCGCACTATAGCCAGCGCATCGCAGGAAAAAAGATTCACCACAGCAGCCTGTAAAGCCCCCTCGTCCAACACTGAGGAGGCTCTACATGAAGATTCGAACTGTCACCCTGGCTCTGCTGACCATGCTGCCCGCTCTCGCACATGAAGCTGGGGCCCGAGAGCAGACTGCACAGACAGAGGGGCGCCGTACACCCACGGCTGACGCCCGAACAGCCACGGCCACCCGAATGACTACGGCCACCCGCGCTGCCCTCGATGCCCGCCGTCAGCACATCATCACCGCCAGCGACCTGCTCGCCGACGAGCAGGGCATGATGTCGACGGTTCACCTGCGCGCTGCCCTCGACAGCGCCTACTTCATGGCCCATGTACCGCCATTGATGCGTCACCAGCTCTCGAGCATCGCTGCACGTGCTGGAGACGCGATCCCCTTCAGCACCTTCGAGCCCTTTCTCGAGGTCGTCGCCATGGCCAAGGCGCCTCTCTGGAACGTGCTCCATGGCGAGTACACCCGAGTGAGGGTGGCCATAACCCTCACCGTCGTTGAAGCGCCCACCGAGGTGGCCGTGGCCCTCGTAGAAGACTGGGTGTGCACTGGAGAGCGGATGTGCGCAGCGGCGCAGATCTTCGGCCGTAGCACCTTGATTCGAGAGGCGCTGCAGGCCGTGGGGAGCGATCTCGCCACCTTCATCGCCGACGCTGAAGATCCCTTGCTGGAGATCTACAAGACCGCGTGGACGGCTGTGGCCGAGGCGAAGTTCCTCGAAGCGTTGGGCATCCCCCTCAACTCGGCGCTGACCCCGGAGCAAATCGCCGATTTGATCGACGAGGCCACCGGCAGCGGGTCGATGCCCCACGGCATGTCCGGGGTGGCTGATCAGCTCCGGGCCGATTTGCTCCGGAGCCCGGCGAGCTGTCACGGCGACACCATGGGGCTCGCCAATGGCCCTTTTGGGATGTGTGGTTTGCCCGAGATGCCCACGGGTGGTCCCGGCGGTGGTGATCCGAGCCCCATCGACGGCGCCGCCATGGGGGGTGGTGGTCCAGGGCCGAGCCTGGGCATGACGCCCATGAACGGGGGCTGGGGGATCCCCGGGGGCTGCCAGGGCCTCAACCCGAGCGAGATCTTCAACGGCAACGCCGGTGCTGGCCAAGAAATTCAGGGGCAGCCCAATCCCGTCCGCACTCTCGATGCTGTGGTCAATCGGGTCTTCGAGGCAACGCTCAAGTCGCTCGTGGGCCTGAACATAGGCGCTGGAATCGGGCTCCTCACGGGCTTCGCCAAGGCCATCGACAGCGTCCCAGCAGTGGCCTTCCCCGACCCGGTGCCTCCAGGGGCGACTCCTGAGCCGGACACGTCGACCTCGGACGAGGCCGCGGAGACACACGACGAGGGCCCTTGCCCTGAAGAGGGCTGTGGGGGCGGCGATGAGGGGAGCAGCTCGCCTTCGACCGGGACGGGGGGCGGCGGGTACGTCGATCCGCTCGGTGATGGGGCCCCGAGCCTCGCCGACGCGTGTGGCAATGCTGTGGGCAGCGCGCTGGTGGGCTGCATGTTCCCGAGCCAGCCTCAGGCGACCCATGGAGGCAACACGGCGCTGTTGTGCAACGCCCAGATGCCTGCGGATTGTGGCTTCGAGGCCTGTGACTTCGCCTGTGCGTGTCAGAACACCGACACCGGCGATGTGTGCTCCCCGGCTCCCGGTGACGCAGGCCCCGCAGCCTGCGCCGAGGACACGGGCGACGAGGTCGACGCGTGCCCCGAGTCCTGCGAGGTGCTGGTGGTGGCGTCGATGGTGAGCCCCGGGCTGATGCCCCCGGATCAGCTCCCCGACGAGTGCCAGGGCTGTGGCGTGGTCTCTGCGGAGAGCGAAGATCACCCCTGCTTCGGCGATGAGCCGATGCCCCCCGCGGCGTTGGTGCCCCTGTGTGGGGCCATGGACCCCGTGTGGGACGAGACCCAGGCCATGGGGCGCGCCGATCCCTGGGCCGGTGAGGCACACATGACTCGGGCGGCAGAGCCGATGCCCCGCCGTCGCTGAGGGTAAAAAACAGCACCTCAGTCAGAAAGAGCACGCCCGCCACGAAGACCTCCACAGCGCGGACATGTGCCGCCATTCCACACACGAAATGGAGGTTCGTCATGAAGAAGTCGTTGATCCTGGGTGCTCTCGTTGCTCTCTCTGCAGGGGCTGCCCACGGGCAGGTGAGGCCAGGGGGGGTCCACACTGGGGCGATTGGGGCTGCCTGTATTTATGGTGTGCAGTTCGACGGCGCGTGTCGCAGCCGGATGTGGATCAAGAGCAACCTGGCTGATGGTCGGGACTTGCTCGATGTGGGCGCCTGTGAAGATGGCGATCACTGCGACCTTCATTTCACCGTCCTCGACGTCGCCATCGCCGACACGTGCACCGACACCGCAGCCCACACGATGAGCACGTACATGGTCACTGATCGGGCATGCACTACGGGTGATGGCTGCCTCGAAGGCTACAGCTTGAGCGCTCGAACCACGCTCAATCTCGCCTACGACGTCGAGGACGAGACCGCCACGGGGCTCATGAGCCTGTACGTCGCCCCTCGCACGCTGATGTCGGGCCTGGCGCGGCTCAGCTTCGCGGGTCAGGCCGAGATCTCGGCCAACCCCAACCGCAGTGGGTACGACGCCTACGATCGCGACGGTGAGCGCATCAGTGGCGCGTACATGACCATCAGCCACGCCAGCAGTGGCCCCACCTGTGAAGCGTTCCCTGAGCAATTGCTCTCTGGCAGTGATCTGACGGTGGGCGGCGCTGTACGCCAGGCCCTCGAGGAGAGCGTCGAGGTGGTGGCCAGCGATCGCCGCGCCGACATCTCTTTCGGCTTCAGACCCCAGGCGAGCGATGCAGAGATCGCCCGAGTGTCGACGAGCAGCCTGACCGAGGGCATCGCCAGCCAGTACGCAGACAGCAGTATCTGCGACGCCCTAGACGAGGCATGTGATGGCACCGACGATGTCGTCATCGACTACAACGATCCCGACTTCGGGGAGCTCGAGCGGTACGGGTGCTACGTGTGCACGGAGCGTGAAGCCGAGGAGCGCGAGTTCTCCACCGAAGACAGTGATGGCAACACGGTGACGCTCACCGTGACTGGCCTCGAGGGGTGTGTGGAGTGGGAGGTCGACCCCAACGGCACTGACGAGGACTGGGACGGCTGGTGCGACGACTGATTGCAGAGCGCGATCAGCCAACAAGCCCTCAATCGAACAAAAACCGCACCGCCGAATACAGCAACACCGCCATCACCGCCCAGCGAATCAGGGCCGCACCTTTGGCGATGGCTGCGCGGGCACCGAGCATGCTGCCCACCCAGCCCCCCGCTGCCAGCAGCAGCCCCGAGGGCCAGTCGATCTGGCTGTGACCTCCGAAGATGACCAGCACCACCAGCGTGTAGACCATCACCAGGGCCGCCTTCAGGGCGTTCGCCGTCACCACGTCCACCCGCAGGGCCTGCACCAGCACCAGCAGCAACGGGATCCCCACCCCTGCCTGGAACATGCCGCCGTAGACCCCCACCGCCGCCATGGCGGCCAGCCCCCAATGGGGCGGTTTTCGAGCTTCTACCCCTTGAGGCAACTGGGGCACCAGCCACGAGGGCTTCGCCACCATCAGCACCGCCAGAGCCACGAAGAGCACGCCGAAGGCCAACTTGATCGCCTTGGGTTGCATGCTCGCCGCCGCGAGAGCGCCGGCCGTAGCGCCGAGAATCACCGGGGGCAGGATGTACCAGAGGGCCGACCACTGCATCAGCCCTCGGCGTTGGAACGTCAGTGTGGCGCTGATCGACTGTACCCAGACCCCCACCCGGTTGGTGCCGTTCGCCGTGAGCGGATCGAGGCCCGCGTAGACCAGAAGCGGCACCGTGAGGGCCGAGCCGCCACCGGCCATGGCGTTCACAAAGCCCGCCGCTGCGCCGCCGAGGACCAGCAGCGCGCCCATCAGCAGGGTCAAATCGCCACCTCGACGGTGGTGGGCGAGAGCAGCTCTACGAGCACCTGTGGGGTGATCTCCACGAGAAACCCGCGCTTGCCGCCGTTGATGATCAGTTGTTCGAGCTCGAGGATCGAGGCCTCGACATACACCGGCATCGTTTTGCGGGTCCCAAAGGGGGAGGTGCCCCCCACCATGTACCCAGTGTGCTTCTGGGCCACCTCTGGCGGGCAGGGATCTACAGCCCGGCAACCGATCTGACGGGCGAGGTTCTTCGTGGACACCTGCTTGTCGCCGTGCATCAGCACCACGAGGGGGGCGCCAGCGTCATCGGCCATGATCAGCGTCTTGATCACCTGGTGCTCGTCCACACCAAGGGCCGCGGCACTCGCTGCGGTACCGCCTTTGGGTACGTAGTCGTAGAGGCGGGGGGTGAAGTCGACCTTCGCCGCCCTCAAGGCGCGGATCGCCGGTGTCACGGGGAATTTCACACGGGCCATGGGGCTCCCTCTCTCGAGGACTCTTGAGTCTTCCACCCTCGTCCTGCCACAGTCGCCCTATGAAACCCATTCTTTTGAAGACCGGCCGCACCTTCCCCGAACTCAAAGCCCGGCGGGGTGATTATGAAGACTGGTTCGCCGCCGCCCTGGGCTGGTCCGTGGACCAGCTCGAGCTCATCGATGTCACCGACGTCGAAGCGCCCCTGCCCGAGCCTGGGGTCGATGCCCTGATCATCACCGGGAGCCCTGCCTCGGTGCATCATCGGGAGCCCTGGTCCGAGCGGGCCGGCGCTTGGGTCAAAGCCGTCGTAGAAGCCGGCGTGCCCACCCTCGGGGTCTGCTATGGCCACCAGATCATCGGCGATGTCTTCGGCGGCGAGGTGGGGCTCAACCCCAACGGCCGCGAGATGGGCGTGGTGCAGATGCAGCGCCTCGTGGAAGATCCGATCTTTGAAGGGCTACCGTCGGTGTTCCCCGTCGTCGAGACCCACACCGACGCGGTGAACGTGGCGCCTCCTGGGGCCACGGTGTTGGCAAGCACGGCGAACACAGCAGTGCAGGCCATGGCCTATGGTGACCATTGTCGCTCGGTGCAGTGGCACCCCGAGTTCGACGCCGACATCATCCGTCATTACATCGACGCCCGCCGGGAGATGATCGACGCCGAGGGTGGCCCGGGCACCGCCGACGCCATGCTGGCCACGGTTGTGGATGTCGACACCGGCCCGATCATCATGGCCAACTTCGTTCGGCACTGGCTGAAGTGACCGATGCGCGAGGCGCCCTCGGGGTGATCCTCGCCGGGGGGCGAGGCACCCGCATGGGTGGGGCGCACAAAGGCCTGCTCACCGTTGACGGTGTACCGCTGATCTCACGGGCGCACGATGTGTTGGCGTCGCAGTGTGAGGCGGTGCTGGTGATCACGTTCACGCCCGATGTGTACCGGCCTGTGTTGCCATCCATGGTGGATTTCGTCTCCGATCGACGACCGGGTCATGGCGCCCCAAGTGGCGTACACACAGCGTTGTGCGAGGCGCGAGATCGCGGGCTGGATCGAGCCTGTGTGCTGGCGTGCGACATGCCGGCGATCACCACCAAAGCCCTGGCTGAGCTACAGCACGCGATGCTCGATGGCACGCGGGCGCCTGGAGCGTTCTACGAGGCCGGAGGCCATCTGCACCCTCTGGCGGGTTGGTGGGGGCTGGAGATGTTGTCCGCCATCGAAGAGGCATTGGCATCAGGTGCGGGGTTACAGTCAGTGGTTCGTCAAACAGAGGCACTTGTATTGGCAGGAGACACTGTGATGTTGGCGAACTGGAACAGCCCTTCAGACATGGGCTGAAAAACACTCGAGAAAACCATCCTTGCGAAAATGCCGGGTTTCACCGGCTTGGCCCATCGCTACATTTCACACATCCCCTGAACGCAGTCGCCGGGCCCGCATCTTTCGTGCGTGTCATGGCATGGAGGATGTGTCGTGTCTCGGTACATGCTGATCGTCGTTGTGATCTGTTCGATGCTCAACACCGCATGCCATCGTCTGTGGTACGGCGACTGCCCTGCACCTTCAGCGCTCGCCCGTAAGGCGTTGCCGAGCCACCTGTCAGAGACAGGGCTGTTCACCCACGTTGCAACACAGGCCCTCGCACCTGGTGTGAAACCCTATCGGCCACGATTCGAGTTGTGGACCGACGGCGCCGAGAAGTCGCGATGGATCGCATTGCCTGAGGGCGCCCAAATCGACACCAGAGACATGAACGCATGGCAGATGCCCGTGGGCACGCGGCTGTGGAAGACCTTCGTTCGAGATGGGGTGCGCGTCGAGACGCGTATGCTCATGCGTATCGACGAGGGTGCCGACGGTTGGACCGGCGGTGCATATGTCTGGTTGCCCGACGGATCCGACGCCGTGCGCACGCTCGAAGGGGCCGACGATGCTCGAGGCACCCCTCATGATGTACCCTCCGCCGACGCGTGCCGTGGGTGCCATGGGGGCACCGAAAGCTTTGTATTGGGGTTCTCTGCTGTTCAGCTCGCCGAAGCTCGGGGGCCCACAACGCTGAGCACTCTCACCACCGAGGGCCGCCTCAGTCATCCGCCTGCACACCCCGTGAAGCTCCCAGGGTCGTCGGAGACGCAAGAGGTGCTCGGGCACTTTCATGTGCACTGTGGCCATTGTCACAACCAACATCGACCGAAGGGTGACAGCGCACGGTGTTACGATCCGCAGAAGGCTTTCGACTTGTCATTGCGGACTGATCGTATGGAGCGTCTCGACGACACTCCGCTGTATACGGCGATGCGCGTGCACGACATGGTGAAGCCAGGTCACCCGGAAGACAGCGCACTGTATCAATGCATGACTCGGGGCACCGTGGGCTTTCAGGTGCGGATGCCACCCTTGGGCACAGAGATATTCGATGAAGCGGGTGTGGAGAAGGTCCGGCGGTGGATCGCGAACCTCGAAGGTGGGTGAGCTCGCGAGAGCGATTACTGCGCGATGGCGAGGTTGTAGCGGTCGGCGATGTAAGCCTCGATCTCATCGAGCTCCGCAGCAGTGATGGCGCGGTCGTAGACGATGATCTCCGCGATCTGCGCGTTGGAGAACTCGCTGCCAGCCAGGTGGCCGGTGAGGGTGAGGCCGTTGGGACCAGCAGTACCACCAGCATTGGATGCGATGAGGGTGCCGTTTCGATAGATGTCGGAGCGATTGCCCAACATCACCGAAGCGTACATCCGCCATTGTGTGTCGGCGCTGGTGCCGGGGTTGTAGATCCAGCCATTGTGGTAGGCCTTGTCGTGTCCGCCGCTCCACCAGCCGAGAAGCCAGTTGTTGTTCACGCCAGAGAGAATACGGCTGTTGGCGCCGCCGGTCATGCGGGCGACATAGACGACTGTGGCAGGAGAAGAGAAGTTGGTGTTGTTGATGAGGGTGTCACCGCTGGAGTTCACCTGGATGGCAGGGTGACCGTTGATGGCGTTGTTCACCAGAGCGACCCGGCGGTTGACGCTGGGCGCCGTGAAGTTGCTGTTGTTGCCCGAGCGGTCGGACCACTGGTCCACCTCACCACCCACCATCACGATCCCCTCGTCTGCACGCACCCACGATGCGATCCCGTTCTCGGAGATCTCGACGCAGGTGTTCACCATGTCGCTGCCAGCATCCATGTCAGCGTTGACGTCGGCACACTCGCCGATGGTGACCTGGCCGCAGACCTGCGTCTCACACACGGCCACGCCCAGCTCAATGCCCTGACGGATGGTGGCGCCAGCGCCGATGGTGGTCTCGGGGTAGATGATCACATCATCTTCGATGGTCACATCATCACCGACATCGGCGGTGTCGCGAATGAGCACGTTGGCACCGACGCTGACGTCGTTGCCGAAGCCGGAGCGAGGCCACAAACGACTGTTGTTGCCCAACGTGAAGCGGTGCCCGACAGTGACCTGCTCGTCGATGATGGTGTCAGTGCCGACGTTGGCGGTGTCACCGATGGTGGCTCGGAACAGAATGGTGCTGCGGGCCCCGATGGTGCCATCGACGCCGAGGGTGACGCCGTCGTAGATGGCGGAGTCTTCGCCCACATCACAGCGGGCACCGAGGGTGACGAAGATGCCAGTGGTGACGCGGTCGCCAAAGGTGCAGTTGTCAGCGAGGCTGCTCTGGTTGCCCACGAAGCAGTCAGCACCCAGAGTCACGCCGTTGCCCAGGGCACCGCGAATCTCGGAGTCGGCGCCCACAGCGGCGTCCTCACCAAGCTCCGCACCAGAGGCGAGGATGGTGCCTGCTGCGAGGTGAGCGTTACGGCCCACCACGGCGTAGTCACCGATGCGTACGCCGTTGCCGAAGTCAGCCTCAGGCTCGATGGTGGCGTTCGACTCGATGTAAACCGTGCTGCCAAAGACGAAATCATCGCCAATCTCGGTGTTGGATTCGAGGGTGCAGTCAATGCCTGTGGAGCCGTTGGCCCCCATTCTGGCGTTGTTGCCCAGCACACAACCAGCACCCAACTGGGTGCTGGCCCCTACCCGAGAGATCTCACCGATTTGCACACCGTCGGGGACCACTGCGCCAGCGCCAATCTCCGTCTGAGTGCCAATGCTCACACCAGCGCCGATGCTGGCCCCGTCGCCGATGCGGGCAATCACACCGATGGTGGTGTTGGCGCCAATGCCTACGTTGTCACCGACGCTGACGCCGTTTGCGAGGCTGGACCCTGCGCCCACAACTGAGCCAGCGCCGATGCCGACACTGCTGCCGAGGGTGCCCATGACAGTGGCGCCGTCGTCCACGCGGGCGAAGGCACCAATCACTGCGTTCTCACCAATCACGAGGTCGTTGCCGAGGGTCGCGGTGGGATCGATGTCGGCGTTCACGCTCACACAAGCGTCGCCGAAGCCATCGCCGTTGTTGTCGGTCTGGTCCGCATTGGCCACGGTGATGCAGTTGTCCACGTCCTGGCAGACACCATCGCCGTCAGCGTCATCAGTGGCATCGTTGGCACACACATCACAGGCATCACCGGCACCATCGCCATCAGTGTCTGCCTGGTCTGCGTTTGCGGCGAGCGGGCAGTTGTCATCGGTATCACATTGCCCATCATCATCTGCGTCGGGGCAGATCAGGCCCCCTGAGTTGTTCAGGCTGACGGGGATACTGAAGTTGCCCCCGAGGTTCACTGCGGGGAGGTTGTCACCAATGTTCGTACCATTGGTGCCATAGTTACTGTTGTTGCCGAGACCGAGGTTGCCATAGGGGTTGTAGCCCCAGCACTTCAGGGTGTCGTTGTCCAACACGGCGCAGGTGCTGTGAAAGCCTACGCCCAGCGAGATCGCCGTGCGTCCGGTGCCGAGATTCACCGGAGGGAGGTTGTCGCCCATCTCACCACCGGCATCACCACGATGGCTGGTGTGCCCCTGGCCGGCCTGGCCAAGCTCGTTGCGGCCCCAGCATTTCACCGTGCCGTTGTCCAGCAAGGCACACACATGGTGGTTGCCGGCGACGATTTGAGTGGCGGTTCGGCCGGTGCCCAGATCCGAGTAGGCGAGGTTGTCACCCATCTCGTTGGCACTGTCGCCACGAGTGGCTGTGTTGCCCTGACCGAGCTGACCGTAGCCGTTGTGACCCCAGCATTTGACCCCGCCGTTGTCCAGCAGGGCGCAGCTGAACTGGTAGCCCACAGCCACCATCGTCGCGGTGCGTCCGGTGCCGAGATCGACAGTGGCGAGGCTGTCGCCCATTTCACCGCCATTGTCGCCGCGTTGGGTGGTGTTCCCCTGACCGAGTTGGCCTGTGGAGTTCCAGCCCCAGCACTTGACGTCACCGTTATCGAGCACCGCACACACATGGTAGTAGCCCGCCGACATCTGCACTGCTGTGCGGCCGGTACCGAGCTCGGTGTAGGCGAGGTTGTCGCCCATCTCGCCGCCATTGTCTCCGCGCTGGGTGGTGTTGCCCTGGCCGAGATGGCCATAGCCGTTGTAGCCCCAGCATTTCACCTTGCCGTTGTCCAGGATCGCGCATGTGCCATGGTAGAAGCTGGCCAGATGCACGGCGGTGCGGCCGGTGCCGAGGTCGGTGTAGGCGAGGTTGTTCCCCATCTCGTTGGCGCCGTCGCCACGCTGAGAGGTGTTGCCCTGGCCCAGTTGTCCGTTGGCGTTGTTGCCCCAACACTTCACCCGGCCGTCATCGAGCAGGGCGCAGGTGAAGTAGCGGCCGTTGGTGACCTGCTGCACTGTGTGTGGTTGCCCTTGGGCGTTGGTGCCCAGGTCGATGGGCGAGAGGTTGGCCACCTCGTTGGCGTTGTCACCGTATTGCGTGGTGTTGCCCTGGCCGAGCTGGCCGTCGTTGTTGCGACCCCAGCACTTCATCTGGCCACCATCGTCGATGGCGCAGTGGAAGTAGCCGTTGCTTGCCTCGGCCATGCTCAGGCCGGCGAGGGTGACAACCCCTGCGGCGAGGGCGCTCTGCAGGAGTTTGCGCGTCAATGAATGGGCCATGAGGTCTCCTCGAACCACTCTTGTGCTGATGTGTAGATAGAACCAGCACAGTGTAAGTGATGAGGGGAGGCAGGACTACACCAAAATCGTTCAGAGAGGGTCTGCGACCATAGAGGCCATGAGAGGCACACGCTGCACAATGAGGCGTTACCTGTACTGATGTGGGTGGGTCAGTGGGCTCAGAATGAGTGCTTGAAGCCACCCACCACCATCAACGGTCGGCCAGGGCGAGCGCCATAGGGCCGACGTGAGGCCACATAAGTCTGATCAGTGACATTGTTGGCCCGCAGATAGATGCGGCCTGCGGCGTACGGGCGGTAGTACGCCGCCACGTCGACGATCACGCGGCCCTCGATCTTGAGCACGTCCTCGCTCTCCGAGGTGCCCGACTCGTCGAGGGCCTCCGAGGTGAAGTGGGCCAGGGTGTTCACCCCCCAAACGTCGTGCATCAGACCCAGCGACAACTGACCCTGGTGGATCGGCAGATAGGGCAGTCGATCGCCTTCTTCGACATCGCCGAAGAGCGGATCTCGCGAGGCGAAGCTGTTCTTGAACTCCGACATCGTGAGCGTATAGGTCAGGCTCGTGTCGAAGGTGTAGCCTCCGCCGAGCTTGAAGGCCTTCGCCAGCACCGCCTCGAGGCCATAGATGTCCACGGCGCCGCCGCTGAACTGCTCCTGGTTGTTGTCGCAGCCCGCCGAGATGGTGCAGTTGGCGATGATGTTGCTGTAATCGCTGAAGAAGCCGATGAGCTCACCGCGACCCCCCTCGAAGCTGAAGCGGGTACCCGCCTCGTAGTTGATCGCCTCTTCGGCCCCCACGTTGGGGTCCGAGCCTGGTGATTTGGCGCTGAAGCCCTTGTGCACCCCGGCGAGCAGGCCGAAGTGGTCGGTGGCCTGCCAGAAGAGCCCCATGCCCGGCAGGAACACCGAGTAGTCGTCGGTGACGGTGTCGCCGCTGAGATCGTCCTCGAAGGTGTTGCTGATCACCTCGAGGCGGGCCCCGGGGGTCAGGAAGATCGACTCGCCCACGGTGATCTTGTCGAGGGCGTGCACCGCCAGGGCGTTGGTGCTGCCGGTGTTCGTGGTGGTGGTGATGGTCTGAGCGCTGGCGTCGGCCACGAGGCGGCCGCTCTGCATCAAGAACCGGTCTTCGGTGTGATTGCGGTTGATCTCGTCGGTGTGCAGCCGCACCCCGAAGCTGAGCTTCTGGGAGAACCACTGGCTGCCGCCGATGGACCAGTCGCCGTTGAGCTGTACGCCTTGAGAGATGAAGTCGCGATCATTGGTGCCCACGAAGAGGGCGTCGCCGATGCCCGTGGAGTCCTGGGCGCCGGTGAGCACCTCGTAGAGCACGGCGTTTTGCCCTCCGTTGGGATTGTTGATCAAGTCCCGCAGCGATGAGCCGCTCTCCATGCGGTTGAGCTTGGTCCAGGCTCGGGTGAAGTCGTGACGGTATCCGGTGATGCGCAGATCGAAGTCCTCACCGATGAGCAGACGATAGCTGGCCTGAATTTGCGTGCGGCGCCAGTCCATCAGGCCCTCTGCAGAGGCGGCGTAGCGGCGCAGAGGGTTGGCGTCGAAGTCGGCGTCGGTGAGGCCGAGGTAGGTCTCGTTCGACAACTCGTCGGCGTAGCCCAGCTTGAGATCGAAGCGGTGGAAGATCTCACCGGGGCTGCTGTTGAGACGCAGCTTGAGCATGGCCTCGTTCTTTTCGAAGCCTGTGTCACCGCCGCCATCCAGCTCTTTGAAGCCATCGCTGCGCAGGTGCACCCCCTCGACGAGCACGCCCCAGTGCTTGTCGCCGTAGCCGTACCAGCCGTGGGCCTTGCCAGTGAGGTACTGACCGCCGCTGACGTCGATTTGCCCGCGGTGCTGCGCGGACTGCACCCCCGTCTCGGGATCCCGCTTCACCCCGGGGATCGCCCGTGTGACCAGGTTGATGGCGCCTGCGATGGTCTGAGGGCCGTGCTGCACCGCTGCAGGGCCCTTGAAGACCTCGATCTGCACCATGCGGGTCATCATGGGGAAGTAGTACGCCGCCGGAGCAGAGTACGGCGCGGGCCCGAAGAGTACTCCGTCCTCAAGCAGCGTGATCTTGGCGCTGCGCTCGGGACTCACCCCCCGCAAGCCGATGTTGGGCCGAAGCCCGAAGCCGTCTTCGTCGCGGACCGAGGTGCCGGGCACCACGGTGAGGGCCCGGTGGATGTCGTCGAACTCGAAGGTCTCGAGGAACTCTTTGTCCACGGTGTGGGCCGAGCCGCCCATCTTCGCCAGCTCGTCCCGATCGCCGATGATGGTCATGCCATCACCATCACCTTCAGCTTCGAGATCGACCTCTTCACCCTCTTCGTCATCGTCTGTGTCGAGGAGGATCACCTCGTCTTCACCGTCATCGCTCGAGGGCTCTGCAGGGACTTCTGCAAGGGGCTGGGCCTCAGCAGGTGTCTCTGTCGGTGTTTCAACAGGCGTCTTGGTGTCGTCGGAGGTAGGCGTCTCGTCAGCCACTGGGGGCGCGGCATCACCGGCAGGGGCCTGGGCGTGTGCAACGCCGCCGAGGGCGCAGAGAGCGAAGTGGGCCACGAGGGTGTGGGTGGTGAGCTTCATCGGATACTCGATCGACGTGAGAGGGTGCTGGCCGGCAGAGGAGCCCCGTCGGGGTGGGGGGTGATCCACGCCGGGGGCCAGGTGTCGGGCAGGCGGATCAAATCAACATCAGGGTTCATCAACAACGCTGGGGGGCGGCCATTGAGAGAGACCCACGCCTCCGCGCGGACTTCGGTTTCGCCGAGGCCCCGCTTCAGGCAGTCGTCGTGGATATGGTGGGCGAGCTGGATGATGAGATCGGGTTGCCCCGACATCTCGGAAACCTGTCGCCACTCGAGATAGCGTTTTGGATCGATCTGGAACACGCGCCCGGTGGATGTCTGGGTCACGTGATAGGTCACGCTGCCGTGCTTTTCCCGGATCATCACCCGCCACGAGAACCGCATGCCCAGCTCGTCCCACAAGACATGCCCGGGGTAGAGGTTGCTGCGCAGAGGCCACAGCGCCTGGAAGCCACACCATATACACAGGGGGATCATCCAGGCTGGCTTGAGGCCGAATCGGGTCGTTGGCTCAGGGCGGGCCTTCAGGGCTGGGCGCCAGCGGCCCAGCAGGCTTCTGGGCCAGCTGAAGGGGAAGAAGATCAGGGTGCTCGTCACCATGAGGGTCGGGAACATGCCGATGTCGAAGAGGGCCTGTGTCATGCCGTGGAACACCAGCACGCCCACATAGGCGAAGCGACGGGTTCTGCGCCACGACATCCACAGGGGGATCGTCATGTCGTACAGGCAACCCGCCCAACTCATCAGCACTGGCGCCCAGGGCTGCGTGATCAGACCGCCGATGATGGGCAGGTCGGCCCGAGAGGCCATCCAGATGCCCATGGGCTGACCGTGCGTCAGCCAGTCTTCTCCCACCTTGGCCAGGCCTGCGTGCACATAGACCACCGAGAGCTGAAACCGGATGAGGTACACCGTCCAGGCGGGCACCTCGCCGGACCAGGGCTGCCCTCGACGACGACGTCGCCACGCGTCGACGGACCACAGATGGTGGGCAGGTAGAAAGACCAGGTATCCGCTCAACAGCACCACCAGATAGTAGTGGTTGAGGTAGTTGGTCACGTCCATGAGCTGCAACAGGGTGAAGCCCGCCCAGAACAGCACTGTGGTCACGCGATAGAACACCCCGAGGGCGATGCACACGGCCAGCGCCGACAGCGTGATCATCAACTCATAGAGCACCGGAGGCTCGAAGACCGGCACCCACTCAAACCCCGAGAACTTGAAGAAGAAGCGGGGCTGAACGAGCACCTCGTCCACCCACCCTGAAAGGGTATAGCGCACCATGGCGAAGGCCATGGCCAGGCCGAAGATGATGCGGAAGGCGGCGAGGGAGGCCCCATCAACCGGGCGGGAGAGGCGGGCGAGAAGGCCGTCGCCTCGGTGGGTGCTCATCAGTCAGATCCGATCAGTCATTATCCGACGCCCCTTCCTGGGGCACACTCAGGTTGAGCACGGTGACGAACTGGCTCTTGAGCAGATCGGTGAGCGCTTTGATGTCATTGTGGGCGTTGCGTACGTCTTCGATGCGATCTGCCATGAGCGGCATGAGATCGACACCGAGGCCGTCAAAGGTCGTGCGCGCGCCATCCGTGGCCCCCTTCATCTGAGCGAGCAGATCACCTGCACCGGCTTCAGTGAGCAGGTCATCGAAGCCCAGGCCATCACCGCCGGTGAGCAGTAGCTCGAAGCCTTCGATGTTGTGGATGATGTTGGCGCTGGCCCGCATGGCCCATTGTGACTCGAGGCGATCAGGGCAGCTCTCGGCCATGCAGTCGATGCTCAGGCCCGCGGGGGTGGCGAGCTTGGCATCCTTGACCTGCTTGTCGATGTAGAACATCGCCGCAAAGAGCTCATTGAGCGCATCCTGGGCGTCGGCATATGGGGAGTCGCCGGTACCAGGGTTGGAGAACGCAGCGATGAAGTTCCCGCCTTCAGGGGACCACGCGTCCACCAGGGTCTGGGCGCGGTTGACCAGCCACTTCGAGGCCGCAGCAGCGTACGCCGCCCGACGGGCCTTCACCCCGGCTTCACCGAGAGCTGCCCAGCCACCTTCACTGTTGATGGGCACTGGCGCAGGGCAGGCGTTCTCGGTGTCGGCCCTGAACAGCACGTATTCGATGGCGTCGAGGCCGTAGACGTTGATGAGGGCGCCTTCAAAGAAGCCCTCACCCGCGAACTCATTGTCGACCAGCTCTTGATCGACCCGGCAAGGGTTGGTGGTGGGCCAGCTGTAGATCTCGTCTCGCAGGTTCAGGCCTCCGGCGCGTACGCCGTCAGCACCTGCAGGCCCCACGGAAAACAGCTCTGCTCTCTGCCAGACGTCCATGGCGTCGTTGAAGGCCAACTGGGCAGCTTCGAGGGCCGCCGCGTCGTCACCTCCAGCGGCCTCGAGCGCTTCGGTGGCCTCGGCGAGAGCCTGCGCCTTCTCGAGGAACTCAGTGTACGTGGGCACGATGACGTTGGCCCCGATGTCGGCGAGCATCGCCTGACGCGCGAGTCCGTCGGTGCCACCGGCAGATCCACCTTCCCCGCCGTTCCCCGATGTGTCGTCGTCACAGCCGAGAACGGGCAGTGTGACGAGGGCGGCACCGACGAGGATCTGAGCGGCGATGGAGATGAATCTGGCCATGGGGAACCTCCTGATGTGGGATCAGGTGGCGGTTGTACTGAAATTTGTTTTCAAGTTCAAACACAATTGAAAACGGATTTCAAACGCAAATATTAGGGATAAGTGATTTTTAGGGTTGGGTTGGAGGTCGCCAGCACACCATCAGGCCATCCTGGCGCTCGAGCTTCGCCACACACTCGGGGTTGTGTACGCCCTGAGTCGTGCAGTGCTCGATACAGGCAGGCTCCTTGAAGCGCGCGGCCTTCACGATGGCTTCACGGCCTTCGGCATCCATGGGCCAGCCCTGTTCCTCAATCCCCGTGGCAGTGTCGCGGCCAGAGACATCGGAGAGCCGGCGGCAGAGCTGCGTGCACTGATCCTTGCTGGGGCGCTCTGCCCCCTCACGCAGGGCCGACATCTTCAACATGAGCTCGTAGACGAAGCTCGAAGTGGATCCGCCCCAGAGCTCTTCCAGGGTTTTGGCTTCGGAGACATATTTGGGCACTGGCAGCGCCGGCTGGGCTTCAGTGATACGGATCATGGACCGGATGATGGAGAGCCGTCTGTCGGCGGCGCCGAAGCGGGGACCCCCAAGACGGTCTGCTCGACTGTTCACCAGCTGCTCAAGGTGCTTCTTGAGGCCTTCGATCTTGGCTCGAGCAGCCTCTCGAGCAGGGTTGGATGCCCGAGGCACTTCTGCCATGGGTACCTCTGCTTGCGGCACTTCTGCTCGAGGGACCTCGGCCTGTGTCGGCGCTGGGGGATCAGCCCATGCGCCCGGCACCCACAATACCATCAAGGCACTGATCATCATTTTGTTCATCGGTCGACTCCATGCTCGTGGGCTCAGACATGAGTGGGCCCAGACGCCGACGGATCTTCCACGATTCATGGTGGGGCACAATCCACTCCTCGTCCGCAGTGGTTGTGAGTGTTGAGTCACGACTCAACCTGAACCCATCGCATGATGACTGGCCAGTCATCTTATGGCATTGCCTTCCATTTTGATTCAGCTATCTAGATGTGACGTTTTGTGTGTCACGCATGTCTCGTTGAGGTGCTGAGACGAGACGGTTTGGTGCAATAAGTAGAAAGGTTTGTGTGTATGTTGTTGAAATTAAAGACAATGTTTGGTGTGTGAAAAATAGGTGTTTTTGACACATGTAGGTGAGGTGTATCCTGAGCATCCGTATTTTTACCTGGAAGATGATGTGTGAAAAACACACGTCATCCATCGGGACCTCGGAGGGAAATCTCATGAAGCAGGATCGTAGGGCTTCGGGGATGCGCAAGGCATTGACGATGGGTGCGACGGCGGCAGCAGTGATGCTGGCCGCGAACGTCGCATCGGCCTTGACCGTCATCCCCGTGCCGCAGAACCCGCAGGACACGACCGTACCGCACGCTGCCTACAACGGCTCGGCGACGACGTTCAAAGCCATCGTGCGCAATGGTACACCAAACTATACGGTGTCATTCGATTACACCGGTGATGGTGTATACGACCATTCGTACTCGACCAGCAATTCATATGTGCTGGAGGCGACTTACACTTACCCCAATGTGGCTGTTGATACACTCTACATTGCCGGTATTCGGGTTCAAGACGGCGCAGGTAATACTGCATTTGGTTCGTACCCGGTGCTCATCAGCGCTGACGTACCCGCCATTGCCAATGCAAACAATGCCACTGAAGATCAGCTCAATGTCATGCGCTCTCGTGCTATTGATAATGGTCTTTGGTACCTCCACAAGGGTATGTCGAACCGTGGGGGGTCCAATAACACGATGAGCGGTTACATCAGTTTCTCTGATGCCCGTCATAATATCTCTGCTTCGGCTGCTTACATCTGGGCTCTGACCCTCAATGGTCACATTTGTGCATACCAGCCTGGAACCATCAACGGCCCAATTACGGCTGATGAGACGTTCCAGAACAACCAGATGTGGAACAACACGCCCTACGCCGAGGACTGCATCCGCATCGTCAACTGGATGCTCAGCCAGATGAGCACATTCAACGTCAGTGCGACCGATGAGGGCGATGATGGCAACCCTGCCATTGCCGGCACCAATGATGGCATTGGCTATGACTTCTACAACAACATGTACTCTGATGGTCACGCCATCGCCGGCCTGGCTGTTGCCACTGCTCCTCTTGGCGACACTGTTGCTCAGACCGGTATCGCCTCTGGTAACACCTGGCCTTTCATCGCCCAGCAGATGATCGATTTCCTGGTCTACGCCCAGAACGATGGTAGCAACAACGCCAATGGTATGGGCGGTTACCTTTACACCGCTCAGACCAGTAACCCTGGTGCTGGTGGTGCAGACAGCTCCACGTTCCAGTGGGCCATCATTGGTGTCGAGTCTGCCTACCGCGCCATGGTGGATCGCGGTGTGTACGTGAACAACTTCTTCCGGGGACGCCTCGCCAACAACATCCGGTTTGCTCAGGGTGGAAATGGCGGTGTGGGTTATCGGAACAGCAGTGGCGTACCCAACGCCACCAGCCATCCCAGCACTTTCGGCGGCATCAAGCTGACTGCGGGCATGATCGTCGCTTCGGGCCTGCTGGGCTGGAACGACACGAGCGAGTTCAACTGTGACGGGTCGAACGGGGTGAATATCAACGAGCAGCCCTACTCCCCTTACGCCAACATTACTCGCTGTAACGCCCGCACCATCTTCGACAACTACGTCAACTACATGGTGACTGGCTGGAACTACCACTGGTCGAGCCTGAACTACAACAGCAGCACCGAGAGCAACATCTACATGTACAACATCTACAGCACGCAGAAGGGCGCCCGCTCCAACGTGCCGGAGATCGAGTCATTTGGTGGTCGCGATTGGTTCCGTGAGTTCTCGGTGTCTCTGGTGCGTACGCAGCGCTCCGGCGGTGGCTGGTACGGTTTTGGTCCTTACAGCGGCACGAGCCACCTGAACAGCTACCTCGGCGCTGGCTACGGCGTACTGGTGCTGACCCAGACGCTGTTCAACCCCCGTCCTGAGGCTGTTGCTTCTGTGGCACCTTCGACCGTCATCGAGGGTTGCTCCGGTGGTGGCGCTGGTCAGGTCACTCTGGACCACAGTG
>JBKAGE010000062.1:0-51400 GCA_046290225.1 Bradymonadia bacterium
ACTGATGCAGGAGCGCCGGATGCGGGAGATCCGCACGTCCGGTGCGATGGGGGGCGGGCAACGCGGTACTACGCCGCGACCCGCCTACCCTACCGGGGCACGTGCATGACATTTCTCCGACTTATAAGATGACAGAATCGAGGACGCCCATTGTGTATAAGGCATCAGTCCACGTGGGTGTGGGCCATTCGCTACAGATATCACAAACTCATCATCTATCGAGTCATCACTCAATGAGATGAAAAGCCTCTAACAAAGCTGGAGCGGACGCATGCACGTGCCTCGCGGAGGCGCGGAGGTGGCGACAGTCGTCGTGAGGTCGGTGAGGTCGTGTGCAGGCGCGGGTTTTCACCCGCAGGCGCAGCGAAGGCTTTTGCCAGCGCTGCGCCGAGGACGGAAAAATCGTGCCTGTGCGCGAAATCGCCGGCGTCACGGCGGCTGGCGCCGCCGCAGCGCCGTAGCAAAGAGCGGCTGGCGCCGCCGCAGCGCCGGAGCATTAGATATCGTAGTACAGGGCGAATTCCTGGGGGGTGGGCTTCGTGCGCTGGACGTCGATCTCTTCCTCGGTCTTGTACTCGATCCAGGTGGAGATCACGTCTTCAGTGAACACATCACCCTTGAGGAGGAACTCGTGATCCTCACGGAGGCACTCCAGGGCTTCCTCGAGGCTCGACGGCGTCGAGGGCACGTTGGCCAGCTCCTCAGGGGACATCCCATAGATGTCCTTGTCGAGGGGCTCACCGGGGTTGATCTTGTTCTGGATGCCGTCGAGGCCGGCCATGAGCAGGGCTGCGAAGGCGATGTAGCCATTCGCCGCCGGATCAGGGGCGCGGTACTCGATGCGCTTCGACTTCGGGCTCGACTGGTAGATCGGGATCCGGATCGAGGCCGAGCGGTTGCGGCCCGAGTAGGCCAGCTTCGAGGGGGCCTCGAAGCCCGGCACCAGGCGGCGGTAGCTGTTGGTGATCGGGTTGGTGAAGGCGCACAGGGCACGGGCGTGCTTCAAGATGCCGCCGATGTAGTGCAGGCCCAGCTCCGACATGCCGGCGTAGCCGTCACCAGCGAAGAGGGGCTCGCCGTTCTTCCAGAGGCTCTGGTGGCAGTGCATGCCCGAGCCGTTGTCGTTGTGCAGGGGCTTGGGCATGAAGGTGGCCGAGCGGCCGTTCATGCGGGCCACATTCTTCACAATGTACTTGAACCACTGCAGCTGGTCGGCCATGTCCACCAGGCTCGAGAAGCGGATGTCGATCTCCGCCTGACCCGCGGTGGCCACCTCGTGGTGCTCGCGCTCCACGATGAGGCCCACCTGCTCCATCACCTGACACATCTGGTGACGGATCTCGGTGTGGTGATCTACGGGGGCCACGGGGAAGTAGCCGCCCTTGTGACGGGGCTTGTGGCCGAGGTTGGGCAGCTCTTCGCGGCCCGAGTTCCAGATGCCCTCGACGCTGTCGACGGCGTAGAAGGCCGAGTTGGCCGTCTGGTCGTAGCGCACGTCGTCGAAGATGAAGAACTCGGCCTCGGGGCCGAAGAAGGCCGTGTCGGCGATGCCGGTCTGCTTCAGATAGGCCTCAGCCTTCTTGGCGATGTAGCGGGGATCACGAGAGTAGCCCGCGCCGGTGACCGGATCGACGATGTCGCAGATCAGCGAGAGCGTGGTCTGCGAGGTGAAGAAGGGATCGATCTTGGCGGTGGTGGCATCGGGGACCACCAGCATGTCGCTGGCGTGGATGGGCTGCCAGCCGCGGATGGAGGAGCCATCGAAGCCGTAGCCCTCCTCGAAGGTGGCCTCTTCGAGCTCGTGGAGAGGCACCGAGAAGTGCTGCCACTGGCCGATGAAGTCCATGAACTTCAGGTCGACCATCTTGACCCCGCTCTGCTGAGCGAAGGCAAGAACATCGGCAGCGCTCTTGATATCAGCCATGTTCGTGTTCCCTTGGATTGCCCGGTGAGCCCTGAGCGGCGTCTGCAGGTGTCTTCACCGGCGAGTTTGGCGTGGGCCCCGTGTGGCGCCCACGGGTGTTGAACTGTTCAGATGGCGTCGGGCCCCCGCTCGCCCGTGCGGATGCGGACCACCTCGTCGACGGTGGTGACGAAGATCTTGCCGTCACCGATGCGACCAGTACGGGCCGTGTGCTCGATCGTCTCGATCACCTCTTCCACCAGGGCTTCGGGGATGACGATCTCGAGCTTGATCTTGGGGATGAAGTCCACCACGTATTCGCTGCCGCGGTAGTACTCATGCTTGCCGCCCGTGCGGCCAAAACCCTTCACCTCGGTGACTGTCATGCCCTGCACGCCAATCTCCTGGAGACGCTCTTTGACTTCGTCGAACTTGAAGGGCTTGATGATGGCTTCGACTTTCTTCATCGAACCACTTGTGGGGAGGCGGTGGGTGGCCAGAAGGGGGGCCCTGGCCGAATGCAAAGGTCCTAGCACATCCATTTCGGTGGGGCAATGTGGTTTCTAAAGCCTTTTTTGAGGGGAAACAGGACCTTCGGGCGTTTCGAGGGGATTGTGCGGCGAGCCCGAAAATGCGATTGAGCGGCCCCACCTCAGACCGCTGAACAGCTCATCAGGCGGCACCTTTTGAGAATCGCTGGGGTGTTTACATGCAGTCACGCCGCCTGTTGACAGTTATGACATGTGTGACACGGTCCCGAGACCGTGATCAGGGACGAGACGAGATGCGCATTGCCAGTCCTCGATGCCTCTCCTGGGCATCACTCCTCACCGTCACTCTGACCGGCGCGTTGATCGGTTGTGGCGGCTCCACCGGCGCCCCGAAGGCCGAGAAGATCACCCCCAAGTCGGCCAAGGCCTTCGCCGAGCGGGTGCACGCTGATCTCAAGCAGTTGTGGGCCGACGCCGCCCGCGCCGAGTGGGTCGCGGAGACCTACATCACCGACGACACCGGCCAGCTCGCCGCCGCCGCTCACGAGAAGGTGCTCGCCTACAACACCAAGGCCATCCAGGAGGCTGCGCGGTACAACGGGCTCAAGCTCGACCAGTTCACCGCCCGCACCCTCTACCTGCTCAAGATCTCGTCTGCGGCCCCTGCGCCGAGCGATCCCGAGCAGCGGGGCGCCCTCGCTCAGACGCTGTCCCAGATGGGTGCGACTTATGGCAAGGGGAAGTGGTGCCCGGAGGGCAAGACCGACGAGGGCTGCCTCGATCTCGGCCAGCTCTCGAAGACCATGGCCCGCAGTCGCGACTACGACGAGCAGCTCCAGGCGTGGCTGCGATGGCGGACCGTGTCTCCGGCCATCAAGCCTCTCTATGAGCAGTTCGTGCGTCTCGCCAACGCCGGGGCCAAGGAGATCGGGTTCACCGATCTCGGCGATCTGTGGCGCTCGGGCTACGACATGCCTGCCCCGCAGTTCGAGGCCGAGGCCGAGCGGCTGTGGCAGCAGGTGCGTCCGCTCTACGAGTCACTGCACTGCCACGTGCGGGCCAAGCTCGCCGAGCAGTACCCCGACAAGGTGAAGGCCGACGGTACCCTGCCGGCCCACCTCATGGGCAACATGTGGGCTCAAGAATGGTCCAACCTCTACGCCAGCATGGAGCCGTTCCCCGGCAAGGTCAGCCTCGACGTCACCGGCGCCCTTGAGTCCCAGAAGTGGGGGGCGAAGAAGATGGTGAAGGTGGGCGAAGACTTCTTCACCGGCCTCGGCATGAAAGATCTGCCCGAGAGCTTCTATCAGCGCTCGATGCTCACCCAGCCCCGAGATCGAGACGTGGTGTGTCACGCCAGCGCCTGGGACGTCACCTACGACAACGACGTGCGCATCAAGATGTGCATCAAGCCCACTGAAGAAGACCTCATCACGATCCACCACGAGCTGGGGCACATCTATTACTACCAGTACTACCACCAGCTGCCCGTGCTCTTTCAGAACGGCGCCCATGACGGGTTCCACGAGGCCATCGGCGATGCGCTCGCGCTGTCGGTCACCCCGAGCTACCTGAAAGATCTCGGCCTGCTCACCGAGGTGCCCAGCGACGAAGAGGGCCTGCTCAACGTGCAGTTCAAGACCGCCCTCGACAAGATCGCCTTCCTGCCCTTCGGCCGCATGATCGATCAGTGGCGGTGGGATGTGTTCAGCGGCAAGGTGAAGCCCGGCGACTGGAACGCTCACTGGTGGACGCTGCGGGCCAAGTACCAGGGCCTGCACGCCCCTGTGGAGCGCCCCGCCGACGCCTTCGACCCGGGGGCGAAGTACCACATTCCTGCGAACACGCCCTATGTGCGGTACTTCCTGTCGTTCATCATCCAGTTCCAGTTCTACAAGGCCCTGTGCGAGGCCTCGGGGCACACCGGCCCGCTGCACACCTGCAACTTCGCCGGGAGCAAGGCTGCCGGCGACAAGCTGTCCGCCATGTTGAAGATGGGGGCCAGCAAGCCCTGGCCCGAGGCCATGAAGGCCCTCACCGGTCAGGAGAAGATGAGCGCCGAGGCGTTGCTGGAGTACTTCCAGCCGCTGAAGGGCTGGCTCGACGAGCAGAACAAGGGCAGGACCTGCGGCTGGTGAGCCGCAGAGAGTAGGGGCAGGGCACCAGGGGGGTGGCTTACTCGTCCGCAGCAGGGTCCAACGGGCCCATGCGCTGATACACCACACGCTCGTAGTTGCTGCCAGAGCTTCGGGTGCTGCCGCAGCGATAACCATCGTTCATGCGTCGACCGCCAGTGTGCCAGCAGATACGATCGTCATCGTCGAGATTGTTGGTGTCGCAGCTGTTCCGGTTCACCGCGCCGCCTTCTGGTGCAAAGCCCCAGGAGCGATCGTCGCTGAAGTACCAGTTTACGCCGTTGTGCTCATTGATCGGGCTGCGGATGTCGGCTGTGTCGAGCAGCACGAACTCGCGCTCCCCCATTGCGCCGACGCGGAAATCCGGCTCGCCCACCTCGCGACAGCCCATGAAGAGTACATCACCGTCACAGGCGGCGACGATGTCGGCGATGAAGCTCTCTTCGTCGTCGTAGTCGTTCACGTAGCAGGGCACGAAACCCCCATCGAGCAGCTCGAGGTCGGGGATCCCGTTGCCCACCCCGGAGATGAAGTAGGGCGGCTGGGGCATATCGTCGCCGGCGGCGAGGGGATCAGTGCCATCTTCGTCCACCTCCTGGCCATCACGGGCGCCGCCGCCGTCGGTGTCGCGGTTGTTCGGATCGGTGCCCAGGGCGACCTCGCGGTCGTCGTTGAGCAAGTCTCCGTCGGTGTCGGCGCTCAGCGGTGAGCTGCCGGCCTCGAACTCCTGCAGGTTGGTCAGGTTGTCGCCGTCGAGATCGTCGGCGCTGTCGTCGTTGTTGATGGCGTCGAGCTCATACTGAAGCTCGAAGGCATCGCTGAGGCCGTCGCTGTCGGTGTCGGCGAGGATCGGGCTGGTGCCGAAGTTGTTCACCTCGGCGCCGTCGGTGAGGCCGTCGTCGTCGGTGTCGGGCGCCGTGGGGTCCGAGCCGAGGTTGGCCTCTTCGCCGTCTTCAAGGCCGTCGTCGTCGGTGTCGGCATCGAGGGGGTCCGTTGCCGGATCGCCATCGATCTCGGCGCCGTCGAGCACGCCGTCTCGATCGGTGTCGTCGCGGTCAGGGCGGGTGCCCTCGGCCTGCTCCTCGAGGTTGGTGAGGCCGTCCATATCGGGATCGAGGCCCTCTTCACCGGCGGTGAGGGGGTCGAAGCCGTAGCGGGCCTCGAAGCCGTCGAGCAGACCATCGTCATCGGAGTCAGGATCTGCCGGATCGGTGCCCAGGGCAGCCTCGTCGGCGTCGCTCAGGCCATCTTCGTCAGCGTCGATGGACACATTGAAGTTGATGATGTCGTCGAGCACGTCCACCGGGATGCCGAAGAGGGCCACGTCGGCGCTGAGCATCTCGAGAGTCTCGATGTTCTCCAGGGCCGCCGCAAGACTGCCGTTCTGGGCGGCGAAGTGCATGATGGCCACCCGCTCGCCGGGCCGAACCGTCGTGGTGTAGCGCCAGAGCAGATCATCTTCGTCCTGTCGCACGAAGTCCGGGGGCACGATGGCCCCAGGGCCGTAGTAGTAGTGCAACATCGTGGGATCCTCGGTGATGTCTTCGTCATCAGTGATGAACCACATGTCTTCGATGCCCGCAGTGCCATCGCCGCTGTCGTCGGCGGCGATGTACGTGTCGCTGTCGGAGCCCAGATTGGTGTCGAGCTCCACGGTGATGTCGATGGCCTCTTCCGTGGGGTTCTCGATCAGCTCGATGTAGCGCAGGAAGCCCACCCCCTCAGCGTCAGGCACATAGAGGTGCCGGCTCACTTGCAGGCCATCCATGTCGACGGGACCGATGAGCATGATCCGGCCGTCGAAGCCCCCAGGGCCCCGAGCGAAGTCCTGGCTGGGGAAGTCGGTGTCGTTGATGATGAGATCGAGGCCGCCGTCGTAGGCGTCGCTGGTGCCATCGTCCACCTGGCCGTCATCCTCGATGTCCCAGAGGAAGCCCAGCCCATCAACGAAGTCGAAGTCGAACTCGAAGTAGGGAATGTCATCGGTGGCATCAGTGCCATCGGTGCCATCTTCGATCTCAAGGCCGTCGGGGGTGCCGCCGCCGTCGGTGTCGGCGAGTGCGGGGTTCAGGGGCGGATCGAGGGCCAGTTCTGCGGCGTCTTCGATGCCATCATCATCGCTGTCGTTGCTGTTGGGATCAGTGCCCAGCTCGAACTCGCGCACGTTGGTCAGGCCGTCTTCGTCCGCGTCCAGCTCGGCGTCGGCAGGATCGAGCGGATCGAGATCGCCGTCACGCTCGAAGCCATCGGACATGCCATCTTCGTCGGTGTCAGCCACATTGGGATCAGTGCCCAGCGCTTCGAGCTCTTCCCTGTCGTCCACTCCATCACCATCGGTGTCGGCCCGAGCGGCGTCGATGCCGATCCACTGCTCGTCGATGTCGGAGATGCCGTCACCATCAGTGTCGGGGTTGCCGGCGTTGGTGCCGAGGAGCTCTTCGATGAAGTTGCTCAGGCCATCTTCATCAGAGTCCAGATCGCCGTCCGCCATGTTCGGGTCCGTACCCAGGAGGAGCTCTGTACGATCGTTCACGCCGTCGCCGTCGGTGTCCGGGTTGGCGGGATCCATACCGAGGGCCATCTCGCGCTCATCCGAGACGCCGTCACCGTCCGTGTCAACGCCGGCCTGCCAGTTCACCACGGTGGCGCGGGTGTCTTCGTCGAGATCGGCCATGTAGGCGAAAGGATCAGCGGCGATGGCAGAGATTTGCTCGGTGGCGGCTGCGACATTGCTTTGCTGGGTGAGGAACCAGACCACCCGGCGAGTCTCCCCGGGGAGCACCGTCACAGTGCGGGACCATTCGAAGGTGTCATTCGAACGACGGTTGAAGAACTCGATGAAGGCCTCTGCGCCGGGATCACCATATGCATGACCGATGGTGGGATCTCCACCACGGCCGTCATCGGTGACGAACCAGGTGTCGGCGGCACTCGGTGACTCGGCGCCGGTGCTGGTGCCTTCGATTTGAGTGTTGCTGTCGGAGCCGAGATTGCCGTCGTGATAGACCTCCACCGTGATGGGGGCCTCAGTGTTGTTGGTCAGCTCCTCGATGACCCGGCCGTAGCTGTCCTCAGCGGGCACGAAGTAGCGACGCACCACTTCGAGGTCTGCGAGGGTGGCAGGGCCCATGGTGAAGTGGCGACCGTCATCGGAGAGGATGCCTTCACCGAGGCGGGGGAAGTCTTCTCCGCCCACTCGGATCTCGGCGTAGCCGTCGAAGGCGTCGTTGGTGCCATCGCTCCACTCGCCATCGCTGTCGATGTCCCACTCGAAGTTGAGTCCATCGAAGAGCTCGTAGTTTGTGCCCTGCACGTTGAGCCTCGATTCGCGATCGAGGGGGTCAGTGCCTTCGTTGCGGACCTCTTGGAAGTCGGTGCGGCCGTCACCGTCAGAGTCGACGAGCGCAGGATCAGTGCCGAGTTCCATCTCCTCATCGTCGGTGAGGCCGTCGTTGTCGAGGTCTACATCACAGGCGTCGCCCTCGCCGTCACCGTCAGCATCTTCCTGAGCGGGATCAGACACGCCGGGGCACACATCTGCGTTGTCGCAGACGCCATCTGCGTCCTCGTCGAGGGTGAAGCTCTCGGGATCGAGGGGGTCGGTGTTGCAGGCGGCTTCGCCGGCGTTGCTCACACCATCGCCATCGGCGTCGGCGTCGCAGGCGTCACCTGCGCCGTCACCATCAGTGTCGATTTGACCTTCGTTGGTGACGGCGGGGCAGTTGTCGCAGGCATCACCATAGGCGTCGCCGGGGGCTTCGCAGATGAAGGGCAGGTTGCCACAGGGGGTGTCGTTCCAGGTGCCATCGGTCCGCAGCTCGGCGCAGTCCTCGCCGGCGTTTCCGGCATCATTGGGCTCTCCACCTCGCCAGCGATCATAGGTCACCGAACTACCGTCCACCCAGAGGAAGTTGCCTTCGATCAGGGCGTCGGTGAGGCCGATCCGGTACGTGCGATCTATGCTCGTTCGGAGGAACTCATTCTCGGTGTCGTCGTTGATGATGACCAGATCGCCACCGTACTGCTGGCAGAACGCGCGGCCATCCTCGTACGAGCGCTGCTCGGCGCAGATCAGGTAGGGCTTGCCCGCTGGGCTCGACACATAGACGCAGCTCGTCGCGGCCTGACAGGCCTCTGCGTCGCCGCAGTTGAAGGCGTTGCTGCCATCGGAGTTGAGCTGGTCGTTGTTGGCGACGGTGGGGCAGTTGTCGACGTCATCGGCGAAGTCGTCGTTGTCGTCGTTGTCGTCGCAGACATCGCCCATACCGTCTTCGTCGGTGTCGAGCTGGTCGGCGTTGCTGTCGGCAGGGCAGTTGTCGCAGACGTCTCCCAGGCCGTCGCCATCGGCGTCGGCCTGATCGGCGTTGCTGTCGGCAGGGCAGTTGTCGTAGGCGTCGCAGAAGCCATCTTCGTCGGTGTCGCTCGGCAGGCTCTCGGCATCGAACGAATCGCTGCCACAGGCGTACTCGATGCGGTTGAGCACGCTGTCGCCGTCGCGATCGTCGTCACAGAGATCGCCGTCGCCGTCGATGTCGGTGTCGGCCTGATCAGGGTTGGCCACGTTCACGCAGTTGTCGATGGGGTCGCACACGTCGTCGCCGTCTGCGTCCGGGGGGATGCTCTCGGCGCTCGCCGGATCGGTCCGGCAGATGCCCTCGGTGGAGTTGTCGAAGCCGTCGCCGTCGATGTCTTCGTCGCAGGCGTCGCCGAGGTTGTCGCCGTCGAGATCGCTCTGATCTGGGGTCGGGAGCTCGGGGCAGTTGTCACAGGCGTCGCCGATGCCGTCCTCGTCCCCGTCGTCCTGATCGGGGTTGGCGTCGTTGACGCAGTTGTCCACGTCATCGCAGATCTCGTCGCCGTCGGTGTCGCCAGGGCCCTCGCACGGATCTGGGGGCATGCCCCCCATTCCACCCACGCCACCGACGTCGCCGCCAGCGCCACCGACGTCGCCGCCAGCGCCACCGACGTCGCCGCCCATGCCGCCGGTCTCGCCCCCTGCACCGCCGGCTTCTCCTCCCATACCGCCGGTGACCTGGGCATCAGGATCGCCTTCATTGCCGCCGCTATCATCGTCATCACAGCCAGCGCCCCAGAGTGCCAGGGCCAGCACCAGGGCTGCGTGGATCGAGTGGGTGTGCTTCACGTGCACCTCTCCCTCTTCAATGGACAGATCGTGTGTGAGTACCCCTAACGGAGATCGGGGGTGGCTCGCAAACTGAGTGGTGTGAGGGGTCGGTGGAAGCAGGTGGGGGGCTTGAGGTGAGTCTCGAGGCGGATCAGGGCTCGGGGTTCACCACGAGAGGCAAGGGGCGCTGGAAGATGACGCGCTCGAAGCCGTTGTTGCCGTTGAGACCTGTGTTGGAGCCACAACGCCAGCCGCCATTGAAGTTACCACCGCTCGTGTGCCAGCACAGGCGGTCATTGCGATCACGGTTGTTGGTGTCGCAGGAGTTGCGGCTCAGCGCCTCACCGGCAGGACCGAAGCCCCAGGAGTAGGTGTTGCTGAAGTACCAGTTGAGTCCGTTGTGCTCGTTCGTCGGGTTGTTCTCACGGCCCGAGTCCTGGAGGATCACCTCGCGCTCACCCATGGCGGCCACCTGGAAGGTCTCTGCCCCTACAGGCCGACATGCAAGCATCAGCACCGGGCTGCTGCACTCCTCGAGCACGCTGGCGACCGACGTGCCCCCTTGGCCATAGAGGCCTGAGAAGCACTGCTCGAAGCCACCATTGATGATGTCGATCTCATCCACATCGTTGGCGGCGCCCTCGAAGTAGAGGAAGGGGGGCACGATGTCGTCGGCGGGGTTGAGCGGGTCGGTGCCGTCCTCGTTCACCTCCCAGCCGTCGATGGTGCCGCCGTTGTCCGTGTCGCTGTCGAAAGGATCAGTACCGTGCACGTTCACCTCGGCGCCGTCGTTGAGACGGTCGTTATCCGTGTCGGCGTCCGCTGGATCCGTGCCGAGGTTGAACTCCGCCAGGTTGGTGAGGCCATCGTCGTCGAGGTCACCTGCTGCGTCGTCCACCGTGGGGTCGAGGCCTGCGTCGACCTCGAAGAGGTCACCCATGCCATCATCATCGGTGTCAGCGAGGGCAGGGTTTGTGCCCAGGACGAGGACCTCGACGTCGTCGGTGATGCCGTCATCATCGGTGTCGGCCACGGTGGGATCGCTGCCTGCTTCGATCTCGGCACCATCCCGGAGGCCGTCACCATCAGTGTCGACGGTGAGGGGGTTCGAGGCGGGATCACCGTTGATTTCGGCGCCGTCGTTGAGGCCGTCGCCATCGGTGTCGGCGTTGTTGGGGTCGGTGCCGTTGGCCTGCTCTTCGAGGTTGGTGAGATCGTCGGCGTCGGGATCCTGGCCTTGCTCACCGCCTACGAGGGGGTCGAAGCCGTTGCGGACCTCGAAGCCATCGAGCAAGCCGTCATTGTCGGTGTCCTGATCGTTGGCGTCAGTGCCCGCGATGGCCTCGTCCTGATCGCTCAGGCCGTCGCCATCAGCGTCGTCGAAGGCGTTGAAGTTCACGATGTCGGCCCGAATGTCGTCAGACAACGCCACGAGGGCGTAATCACTCGACAGCTCTTCGAGCATGGCGATTTGAGCTTGAGCGTCGGCGTTGTTGGCGTTCTGGCTGGCAAAGTGCATCAGCACCACCCGGCTGTTCGCCGGCACCAGCACCGTGTAGGTCCAGTCGAGATCGTCTTCGTTCTGCGTCAGCACGCTCGGTTGTACTGCGGCGTCAGCCCCCCAGACGTAGTGCAGCATCGAAGGCTCGCCTTCGCCATCCTGACCATCGTCAGTGATGAGCCACTGGTCTGCGATGTCCACAGCGCTGCTGCCATCGCTGTCGGCGATGAGCGTGGCGTTCGAGCCCAGGTTCGTGTCCAGGGCCACGTCCACCTCGATGGGGGCCTCAGTGGGGTTCTCGATGATCTCGGTGAAGCGGGCGAAAGCTGCGCCTTCGAGCTCAGGGATGTAGATCTGGCGCGTCACCACCAGCTCGTCGATGGTGACGGGGCCCAGGCGTACCAGTCGACCGTCGAAGCCCGGCTCCAGGATGCCATTGCCCTGACTGGGGTAGCGGGTACCATCCACGACGAGGTCCAGGCCGCCGTCATATGCGTTGTTCGAGCCGTCTCGGATGCGGCCGTCGTTACGGATGTCCCACTCGAAGCCCGCGCCGTCGAAGAGCACGTAATCGAAGTTCACCCGGACGATGTCGTCCGACGGATCCAACGGATCGGTGAGGTCGGTCTCGAACTCCAGGCCATCAGGGGTGCCGCCACCATCTGTGTCGGCGTTGGCCGGGTCGAGAGGCGGATCGAGGTTGAGCTCGACGTTGTCGTCGAGGCCGTCACCATCCGAGTCGGTGTTTCGAGGGTTGGTGCCCAGCTCCGCCTCGCGCACGTTGCTCAGGCCGTCCTCGTCGGCGTCGAGCTCTGCGTCGGCGGGATCGAGGGGGTTGAGGTCGTACTGCGCCTCGAAGCCGTCGGGCATACCATCGTCGTCGGAGTCAGGGTTCAGCGGGTCGGTGCCCAGGTTGTCGATCTCGTCGTTGTCGTCAGCGCCATCGCCATCCGTGTCGGCGAGGGCCGGGTTGAGGCCCAGCTCCAGCTCGACGCCGTCTTCGATGCCATCACCGTCGGAATCTGAGCTCAGCGGATCAGTGCCCAGCATCGATTCCTGGGCGGCGCCGAGGCCATCGTTGTCTACGTCGACGTCAGGGTCGGCCACGTTGGGATCGCTGCCAGCGAGGAACTCGGCGCCATCATCGACACCGTCTTCGTCGGTGTCGGCTACGGCGGGGTCGGAGCCGAAGATGGCTTCGAGGTCGTCGTTGAGGCCATCACCGTCAGTGTCAGGGCGCAGGGGCCAGTTCAGAATGGTGGCCTGCGTCGCCTCGTCCAGGCCTCCCAAGTAAGCCGAAGGATCTTCAGCGATGGCGGAGATGCGGGCCGTGGCGGAGGCCACATCGCCCTGCTGGGTCACGAACCAGAGCAAGCGCACCGTCTGACCACCACCGATGACGAAACGTCGGGTCGCCCACTCCACCTCATCTTCGTCAGAGGCATCCTGGTTCGACAGGCGCAGCAAGGCCTCGGGGGAGCCATATGCGTGGCCGATCGTGGGATCATCGTTGGGGCCGTCGTCGGTGACAAACCACGCATCGTCGACGTTGACGATGAGGTCGCCCGTGCTGCTGGCCTCGATGCGGGTGTCCTCATCGGAGCCGAGATCACCGTCGTAGTCGATGGTGGCGATGTAGGCTTCGTCAGAGGGATTCTCGAAGGTCTCCAGCACCCGCACATAGCCCGAGTCGTCGGGGACGAAGTGCTGCCGAGTGACGATGAGCCCCTGGTGTACGTCGGGGCCGAAGACGAACTCGCGATCGTTGTTGATCAGCACCGCGTTGTTCTGGCTCGGGAACCGCCTGTCGTTGACGTTGAGGTTGTTGATGCCGTCGAAGGCGTCGCTGGTGCCCTCGTCGAGATCACCATCGCTGTCGAAGTACCATTCGAAGTTGTCACCGTCGGTGATGAAGTACTCGTCCACGAAGGCCGCCACATCTGCGACGTCTGCGGGATCGGTGTTGTCGAGGCGCAACTCCTGCAAGTCGGAGCGCTCGTCGCTGTCGGAGTCCGAGTCGAAGTCGCTGGTGCCAGCGAGGGCCTCTTCGTCCGCAGGCACGCCGTCACCATCTGCGTCGTCGTCGCAGAGGTCGCCCAGGCCATCGCCGTCGAAGTCCGCCTGATCGGGATCGGGGATGCCGGGGCAGGTGTCGCTGAACTCGCAGACGCCGTCTTCATCCTCATCAGCGCTGAAGCTCTCCGCATCCAGAGGATCAGTGCCGCACTCGCGCTCGAAGGCGTCGGAGAAGGTGTCGTTGTCGTCGTCGTCGTCGCAGACATCGCCGAAGCCGTCACCATCAGTGTTCAGCTGATCTTCGTTGCCCAGCTCGGGGCAGTTGTCACAGGCGTCACCGACGGTGTCACCAGAGGCCACACACAAGAAGGGGCGGGTGTTTTCGCAGCGGTTGTCGTTCCACAAGCCGCTGTTCAAGATCTCGGCGCAGTCTTCGGCGCCGCCAGAGTCATTGGGCTCGTTGTTGTTCCAGTTGGTGTACTCGCGAACGACACCATCCACCCAGAGGAACGTGCCCTCAGTCTCAGCATCGGTGAAGCCGATCCAGGTGCTCTGGTTGGTGATACCTTCGAGGAAGGTGTTCTCATCGGCATTTTCGATGACCGCGATGTCGCCGCCGTAGGTCTGGCAGCGCTCACGGGCAGTGTTCCAGGCGACGCTCTCACCACAGTAGAGGTAGGCGATGCCTGCAGGGCTCACCTGATAGCTGCAGCCCGTCTCTGCGAGGCAGGTCTCCTCGGAGTTGCAGACAAAGACGTTGCCAGCGTCGGTGTTGGCCTGGTCGTTGTTGGCGACGGTGGGGCAGTTGTCATCTGCGTCGACGAAATCATCGTTGTCGTCATTGTTGTCGCAGGCGTCACCCTCAGCGTCGTCGTCTGAGTTGAGCTGATCGGGGTTGGCGTCCTCGAGGCAGTTGTCGCAGGCGTCACCTACGCCATCTTCATCGCCATCGGTCTGGGCCGGGTTGGCGTCTCCGGGGCAGTTGTCCAATACATCACATTGCCCATCTTCGTCGCCATCGACAGGCAGACTTGCGGCGTCGAGCGGATCGCTCTCGCACGCCACCTCAAGGGCATCAGCGACGCCGTCGCCGTCATCGTCGTCGTCACAGAGGTCGCCGGCTTCGTCGCCGTCGGTGTTGGTCTGCTCGGGGTTGGCGTCACCTGGGCAGTTGTCGATGGGGTCACATACGCCATCTTCGTCTTCGTCAGCAGGCAGGCTCTCGGCGTCGAGTGGATCGCTGTTGCATTCACCCTCGACGATGTCGCTCACGCCATCGTTGTCGTCATCGTCGTCGCAGGCGTCGCCGGCTTCATCGCCGTCTGTGTTGATCTGATCGGGGTTGGCATCGCTCGGGCAGTTGTCACAGGCATCGCCCAGGCCATCCTCATCGCCGTCTGCCTGGTCGGCGTTGGCGGCGTCGACGCAGTTGTCAGCGTCGTCGCAGATGCCGTCTTCGTCGGCGTCGCCGATGCCTTCGCACGGGTCGACCACCATGCCTCCGGCACCACCGGGCTCACCACCTGCCCCGCCAACGTCGCCCCCAGCGCCGCCGACGTCACCGCCCATGCCACCGGCGCCACCGGGCTCACCCCCAGCCCCGCCAGGGTCACCACCCATGCCAGCTGCACCGCCCATGCCGCCGGTGACTTGGGCGTCCGGGGTGTCTTCGTTTGTCTCTTCGTCATCACAACCGGCGCCCCAGAGGGCTAAGGCCAGCACCAGGGCTGTGTGGATCGAATGGGTGTGCTTCACGGGCACGGCTCCCTTCAGTGTGGACAGGACAGATGCGCTCATCGGAATTGAGCAGTCATAACTGAAGCACCCCTAGCGGAGGTCGGGGGTGGGCCGCAAACTTAGGTGTGCGTGCAGGCGGTGAGGTGGGCTGGAAATCGAGGGGGGTGGATCAGGGCTGAGGGGCGACCACGAGGGGCAGGGGACGCTGGAAGATAAAGCGCTCCCAGCTGGCGTTGTTGTTGAGGCCCGTGTTGGCGCCGCAGCGCCAGCCGTCGTTCATGTTGCCGCCACCGGTGTGCCAGCAGAGGCGCTGCTCGGGGAGAGTATCCGCCGTGTCGCACGAGTTACGGCTCAGGTCTTCACCGAGGGGGCCGAAGCCCCAGGAGTAGCTGTCGCTGAAGTACCAGTTGAGCCCGTTGTGCTCGTTCACCGGGTTCCCTGCGCTGCCCGAGTTCTGGAGGATCACCTCGCGCTCACCCATGCCAGCCACCTGGAACGTGTCGGTGCCCACCTGGCGGCAGGCCATCATCAGCACCGGGCTGCTGCACGCTTCGAGGATGTCTGCGATGGCGGGTGAGTTCTCGCTGTAGAGACCCGCATAGCACTGCTCGAAGCCGCCGTTGATCACATCGAACTCAGTGATGTCGGTGGCAGCGCCTTCGAAGTAGAGGAAGGGGGGTACGATGTCGTCGGCGGGGTTGAGCGGATCAGTGCCGTCTTCGCTCACCTCCCAGCCGTCGATGGTGCCGCCGCCGTCCGTGTCGTTGTCGAGCGGGTTGGTGCCGTGGATGTTCACCTCGTCGCCATCAGTGAGGCGGTCATCGTCGCTGTCCGAGTCCGCCGGATCAGTGCCAGCCTCGAACTCCTGCAGGTTGCTCAAGCCGTCTTCGTCGAGGTCTCCAGCGGCGTCATCCACGAGAGGGTCGAGACCGGCGTCCACCTCGAAGCCGTCCGTCATGACGTCGTTGTCGGTGTCGGCGCGGGTGGGATCAGTGCCCAGGCTCTGCACCTCCACAGCATCGGAGAGACCATCGTCATCGGTGTCCACCAGGTTGGGATCGCTGCCTGCTGCGAGCTCCTCGGCGTCTTCGAGGCCGTCGCCGTCGGTGTCGGCGGTGAGGGGGCTCGATGAAGGATCTCCATTCACCTCGGCGCCATCGTTGAGGCCGTCACCGTCAGTGTCGGCCACTGCGGGATCGGTGCCGTTGGCCTGCTCTTCGAGGTTGGTGAGATCGTCGGCGTCGGGGTCCTGGCCCTGCTCGCCGCCCACGAGGGGGTTGAAGCCGTTGCGGACCTCGAAGCCATCGAGCAGGCCGTCATTGTCGGTGTCCTGGTCGTTGGCGTCAGTGCCTGCGATGGCCTCGTCCTGATCGCTCAGGCCGTCGCCATCAGCGTCGTCGAAGGCGTTGAAGTTCACGATGTCGGCCCGAATGTCGTCAGACAACGCCACGAGGGCGTAATCACTCGACAGCTCTTCGAGCATGGCGAGTTGAGCTTGGGCGTCGGCGTTGTTGGCGTTCTGGCTGGCGAAGTGCATCAGCACCACCCGCCCACCAGCGGGCACCAGCACCGGGTAGGTCCAGTCGAGGTCATCTTCGTTTTGAGTCAGCGCGCTCGGTTGCACCTCGGCGCCAGCACCCCAGACATAGTGCAGCATCGAGGAGTCGCCTCCGCCGTCATTGTTGTCGTCGGTGATGAACCAGTTGTCGGCGGTGTCTACGAAGTTGCTGCCATCACTGTCGGCGATGAGCACCGTGTCACCATCGGAGCCCAGGCTCGTGTCCAGGGCCACATCCACCTCGATGGGGGCCTCGGTGGGGTTCTCGATGATCTCGAGGAAGCGGGCAAAGGCCGCGCCCTCGATTTCGGGCACGTAGATGTGACGGGTGACCACAAGATCGCCGATGGTGGCAGGGCCAAGGCGCAACAGGCGGCTGTTGAAGCCCGGCTCCAGAATGCCCTGAGGCTGGCTGGGGTAGCGGGTGCCGCCGACGATGAGATCGAGGCCATTGTCGTAGGCATCGTTGGTGCCGTTGCTGATGCGGCCGTCGTTGCGGATGTCCCACTCGAAGCCTGCGCCGTCTATGATGTCGTGGTTGAAGCTCACCCGCACGATGTCGTCATCGGGGTTGAGCGGATCAGTGAAGTCGATGTCGAGCTCAGTGCCGTCATCGGTACCGCCGCCGTCGGTGTCGCGGTTCGTGGGATCGAGGGGCGGATCGAGGTTGAGTTCTACGTTGTCTTCGAGGCCGTCATTGTCTGAGTCGGTGTCTCGGGGACTGGTGCCCAGCTCCGCCTCGCGCAGGTTGCTCAGGCCATCTTCGTCGGCGTCCAGCTCCGCGTCGGCGGGGTCGAGGGGGTCGAGGGCGTACTGCGCCTCGAAGCCGTCAATCATGCCGTCCGCGTCAGAGTCAGGGTTGAGTGGATCAGTACCCAGATCGAGCTCTTCGTTGTCTTCGACGCCATCTGCGTCAGTGTCGATCAGCGTCGGATCGGTGCCCAGCTCCAGCTCGGCGCCGTCATTGAGGCCATCACCGTCGGTGTCAGGGTCGAGGGGATCTGTACCGAGCATGGCTTCTTGGGCCGCACCGAGGCCGTCCTCGTCCACATCGACTTCAGGATCAGCCACGTTGGGATCGCTGCCGGCGAGGAACTCAGCGCCGTCGTCGACACCGTCGTCATCGGTGTCGGCCACAACAGGGTCAGAGCCGAAGATGGCCTCGAGTGCGTCGTTGAGACCGTCGCCATCGGCGTCGGGGCGCAGAGGCCAGTTCAAGATGGTGGCCTGTGTCGCCTCGTCCAGGCCCCCCAGGTAAGAGGCCGGCTCTGCGGCGATGGCGGAGATGCGATCCTGAGCTGCGTCCAGGTCATCTTGTTGGGTGACGAACCACATCAAACGCACCGTCTGCCCCGCGCCGATGACGAATCGGCGGGGCGCCCACTCGATCTCGCCAAAGCGTTGATTGATCTGGGACAAGGGCAGCAACGCTTCGGGCGAGGCGTAAGCGTGGCCGACGGCAGGGGCCTGGCCGGGGCCTGGGCCGAAGCCGCCCTTGGCGCCGAAGCCGCCCTCGTCGAACTCGCCGTTGTCGTCGGTGACGAACCATTCGTCGTCAATGCCTACGTCGAGATCACCAGAGCTCGTGGCCTCCACGGTGGTGAGGTCGTAGGTGCCAAGGTCACCGTCGAAGTTCAGGACGGCGATGTAGGGTGCCTCCGAGGGGTTCTCGAAGGTCTCGAGCACCCGAATGTAGCCCGAGTCGTCGGGGACGAAGTGCTGCCGAGTGACGATGAGCCCCTCGTGCACGTCGGGCCCGAAGACGAACTCACGGCCGTTGTTGATCAGCACCGCGTTGTTCTGACTCGGGAAGCGCTGATCGTTGACGTTGAGATCGTTGAAATTGGCAAAGGCGAAGTCGCCGCCTTCGTCGAGGGCGCCGTCGCTGTCCATGTACCACCCGAAGTCTTCGCCATCGATGAGGAAGTACTCGTCTACGAAGGCCGCGACGTCTTCGGCGTCGTTGGGATCAGTCTCGTCGAGGCGGAGCTCCTGCAAGTCGGAGCGCTCGTCGCTGTCGGAGTCCGAATCGAAGTCGCTGGTGCCAGCGATGGCTTCTTCGTCTGCAGGCACGCCGTCACCGTCTGCATCGCCGTCACAGAGATCGCCCAGGCCGTCGCCGTCGAAGTCCGCCTGATCGGGATCGGGGATGCCGGGGCAGGTGTCGCTGAACTCGCAGACGCCGTCTTCGTCCTCGTCGGCGCTGAAGCTCTCCGCGTCCAGAGGATCGGTGCCACAAATCTCTTCGAAGGCATCAGAGAAGGTGTCGTTGTCGTCGTCGTCGTCGCAGGCGTTGCCAAAGGCATCGCCGTCAGTGTTCAGCTGATCCGGGTTGCCGAGGTTGACGCAGTTGTCGCACGCGTCACCGAGCGCGTCGCCGCCGGCAGAGCAGAGGAAGGGTCGTGTGTTCTCGCAGCGGTTGTCGTTCCAGAGACCATCTGCCCGCATCTCAGTGCAGTCTTCGAGGCCGCGAGAGTTGTTGGGCTCATTGTTGTTCCAGTTGGTGTACTCGCGCTCGATGCCGTCCACCCAGAGGAACGTGCCCTCAGTCTCAGCATCGGTGAACCCGAACCACGTGCTCTGGTTGGTGATGCTGTCGAGGAAGGTGTTCTCGTCGTCATTTTCGATGACCGCGAGATCACCACCGTAGCTCTGACAGCGTTGTTGGGCCGTGGGCCAGTCGACGCTCTCGCTGCAGTAGAGATAAGCCACCCCTGCGGGGCTCACCTGGTAGTTGCAGCCGGTCTCCGCGAGGCAGGTCTCGTCGTCGTTGCAGACAAAAACGTTGCCGACGTCAGCGTTGGCCTGATCGTTGTTGGCGACGGTGGGGCAGTTGTCTTCTGCGTCGACGAAATCGTCGTTGTCATCGTTGTTGTCGCAGGCGTCACCCTCAGCATCGTCATCGGAGTTGAGCTGGTCGGGGTTGGCGTCGGCGAGGCAGTTGTCGCAGGCATCGCCTACGCCGTCTTCGTCGCCGTCGGTCTGCGCGGGGTTGGCATCGGCTACACAGTTGTCGAGGGGGTCACACACGCCGTCCTCGTCACCGTCCGCAGGCAAGCTGCCGACGTCGAGAGGATCACTCCCACAGGCCACCTCGAGCTCATCTGCGGCGCCATCATCATCATCGTCGGCGTCGCAGAGGTCACCAGTGCCGTCCCCTTCAGTGTCTAGCTGGTCGGGGTTGGCGTCACCAGGGCAGTTGTCGAGGGTGTCACACACACCATCTGCGTCTTCGTCGGTGGGCAAGATCTCAGCATTGAAGGGATCGCTGCCACACTCGGCCTCTACGAGATCGCTCACGCCGTCGCCGTCATCATCATCGTCGCAGGCGTCACCCGCTTCGTCCTCATCGGCATTGGCCTGATCGGGGTTGGCGTCATCGGGGCAGTTGTCACAGGCGTCGCCTGCACCGTCTTCGTCGCCATCGGTCTGATCGGGGTTGGCATCGCCGGGACAGTTGTCCACGTCGTTGCAGATGCCGTCTTCGTCGGCGTCGCCAGTGCCTTCGCACGGGTCGACCACCATGCCGCCCATCCCGCCAACTTCGCCGCCAGCGCCAGCCTCGCCTCCTGCGCCGCCGACGTCACCGCCAGCACCACCGGCCTCGCCACCAGCTCCAGCTTCACCACCAGCACCACCGACGTCACCGCCAGCGCCGCCGACCTCGCCGCCAGTACCGGCTTCACCGCCAGCACCGCCGGCTTCGCCGCCGACACCACCTGTGACCGAGCCACCCATGCCGCCCTCACCGGAGACTTCTTCGCCGGTGTCGTCACAGCCGGCGCCCCACAACGCCAGACTCAGGGCCAGAGCGGCCTGTAAGTGTCTGTCTCTACGCATCGGGCAAAACCCTCTCTTTGAATGTGCACGGCTGTATGCGCGAAATCTGCCTATAACCCGCAAAAGCGTTGGGCAGACAAGTAAATCGGGCGGGTGGGCAAAATCAGTGAGGTGGGTTTGCGGCGGGTAGGGGGGCTCAGTCCTGAGCGGGGATGAGGGGGGCTGCGCGCTGGTAGATGACGCGCTCGTACGTCAGCGAACCGTTGAGGCTACGGTTGGCGCCACAACGGTAGCCGTTGTCGAGGAGGCCGTTCTGCGTGTGCCAGCACAAGCGGCCCTCGTCGTCGGCGCCGTTGGTGTCGCACGAGCCGCGGCTGAGCTCACCGCCCACAGGACCGAAGCCCCACGAATGATCCGTGCTGTAGTACCAGTTCACGTCGTTGTGCTCGTTGACCGGGTTCCGCTCGTTGCCTTGATCAGCGAGCACGAACTCGCGCTCGCCCATGGCGGCCACGCGGAAGGCCGGCTGGCCGATCTCGCGACAGGCCATCAGCAGGATCTCACCACCACAGTTGGCGAGGATGTCATCCAGGCTGTTGAAGTCGTTGTCGTACAGATCGCGGTGACACTGTACGAACCCGCCAGCGACCACGTTGACCTCGGCGATATCGTTGCTCGGCCCCGAGAAGTACAGGGTGGGTACGGGCTCGTCATCCCCAGCGACGAGGGGATCTGTGCCCGCCTGCACTTCGAGGCCGTCGGGGGTACCACCGCCGTCAGTGTCCCGGTTGTTGGGATCAGTGCCTGCTGCGATCTCCTCAGCGTCAGAGAGCAGGTCATAGTCGCTGTCGGTGACGTCGGCCCGGGTGCCGAGGTTGAACTCCTCGAGGTTGGTGAGCGTGTCCTCATCGCGATCGCCTGCGGCGTCGTCGACGAGGGGGTCGAGCCTGTTCTCCACCTCGTAGTCGTCGCTCATCCCGTCGCTGTCGGTGTCGACGAGGGTGGGGTTGGAGCCGTGCACGTTCACCTCGTCGCCATCGCTGAGGTTGTCACCATCGCTGTCGATGTCGTTGGGATCCGTGCCTGTCTCCAGCTCAGCGCCGTCCCGCAGGCCGTCATTGTCGGTGTCGGCGTTGATCGGGTCAGTGAAGGGCTCGACATTGAGCTCGTCGCCGTCAGTGCGGCCGTCGTTGTCCGAATCTGCGCGGCGGGCGAGAGAGCCTGCGGCGAACTCCTCGAGGGTGGTGAGGCCGTCATTGTCGAAGTCGATCTCCTGCTCGCCTGCGGTGAGCGGATCGAGATCGTTCTCCACCTCGTAGCCATCACTGAGGCCATCGCCGTCGGTGTCGGCGTTGGCTGGGTCCGTGCCCAAAGCGGCTTCGTCGCCATCGTCGAGGTCGTCGCCGTCGGCGTCAGTGAAGATCGAGAAGTTCACCACATCGGCTCGAAGGTTGCCGGGGATGCCCAACAGCTCGACGTCAGGCTCGAGCTCGGTGAGCGACTCCACCCGGGCGAGGGCCTCGGCACGGTTGCGGTTCTGGCTGGCGAAGTGCATCAGCACCACCCGACCCCCAGCAGGTACCGTGAGCGTGTAACCCCAGGAGAACTCCTCGCCGTTCAGCGCCACCGTGGAGGGGGTCACCGGGGCCTCCGGGTCAGCGAGGAAGTGCACCATGGAGGGATCGTCGTCGTTGTCCACGTCATCGCTGATGAACCAGGTGTCATTGCCATCGAGCACGTTGTCGCCGCTGCTCTCGGCCACGAGGACCGTCTCGTCGTCAGAGCCCAGGTCGCCGATCAGCTGCACCGACACCTCGATGTCGGCGTCGGTGGGGTTGGCGATGACCTCGAGGAACCGCGCAAAGGCGGAGCCGTTGGCGCTGGGGATGTACACGCGGCGGGTCACTGAGAGATCGCCCATGGCCGCAGGGCCGAAGACCACCTCGCGGCCGAAGCCTGGTGTGGTCTCTGCGGTGTCGAAGTCGGGGAACTCGATGCCGCCGACGAGCAGCTCCACGCCGTCGTCGTAGGCGTCGTCGGAGCCGTTGTCGATGCCGCCGTTGCGCTGGATGTCCCACTCGAAGCCCTCGCCGTCGAAGAGCGAGAAGTCGAAGCGATCTACCACCAGGGTCTCATCGAAGCGGTTGAGCGGATCAGTGCCATCGGCGATCTCCTGCCCGTCATCGATGCCGCCGTTGTCGGTGTCGGGGTTGCCCGGATCGAGGGGCGGCTCGAGTTGAAGCTCCTCGTTGTCGCCGAGGCCGTCGCCGTCAGTGTCGGGGTTGTTCGGGTTGAGGCCGAGGTTGAACTCTTCGAGGTTTGTAAGGCCGTCTTCATCGGCGTCGATGGCTGAATCGTCGGCGAGCGGATCAAGGCCGAACTCGGCTTCGAACCCATCGGACATCGTGTCACCATCGGTGTCCTCGATGGTGGGATCGGTGAGAAGGATGTACAGCTCGTCGAAGTCGTTGAGGCCGTCACCATCGGAGTCGCCCTGGGTGGGATCGGTGCCCAAAGCGAGCTCGACGTCGTCATTGATGCGATCGCCATCGGAGTCGGCGAGGTTGGGGTCGGTGCCCAGCTCAAGTTCTTCGGCCTCGGTGAGGCCGTCGCCGTCGAGGTCGAGATTGGCGTTGGGCATCGTGGGATCAAGGCCCAGGACGATCTCGCGGAGATCGTTCAGGCCGTCGCCGTCGGTGTCGGCGAGGTTGGGATCAGTGCCGAAGGCGGGCTCGCGATCGTCGTCGATGCCGTCGCCGTCGGCGTCTTCACCAAACTGCCAGTTCACCACGGTGGCATTTTCCCCGAGATCGACCAGATAGGCCGCGGGGTCCGCGGCGATGGCCGACATGAGGTCGACGGCCAGCTGTGTGCCGGTTTGCTGAGTGAGGAACCATGCCACGATGCGGGTCTCTCCAGCAGGCACCGTGAAGTTGTAGGTCCAGTCAGGGTTGTCGTCGTCGAGGAACTGGTTGCGCACGCCGCCCACCGCAGCAAACTCGCCATAGGCATGGCCTACGGTGGGATCACCCCCGGTGGGGCTGTCATCGGTGACGAACCAGCTGTCGTCCGAGGATACGATGAGATCGCCGCTTCCAGTGCCATACACCCCAGTGCCGTCATCCGAGCCGAGGTTGCCGCGGTAGTGGAGCTCGACCGACTCGGGGACCTGACCGGCGTTCTCGACGCGCTCCACGATGCGGGCGTAGCTGTTGTCCGCCGGTACGGTGATTTCGCGGTACACGCGCAGGTTGCCGAAGGGCACTGGCCCAAGGATCACCGTGCGGCCGTCTTCGCTCAGCACCGCGTTGCTCTGACCGGGGAAGCCCACCCCATTGACGTCCGGATCTTCGTGGCCGTCGAAGGCGTCGTCGCCGCCGTCGCTGATCTCACCATCGCTGCGGATGTCCCAGAGCTCGTCGTTGACGTCTCGGAGCTCGATGTTGAACTCGTTGATGAAGGGAGCCACCGACTCGGGGTCGAGGGGATCGGTGAGATCGAGAACGACCTCCTGGAGGTCGGTACGGCCGTCGTCGTCGGAGTCGGTGAGCTCGGGGTTGGTGCCCAGCATCGCTTCATCGGCGTCGCTCAGACCGTCGTTGTCCAGATCGAGCACCTCGCACGCGTCGCCCGTGCCGTCACCGTCTTCGTCGAGCTGCTCGACGTTGGCGATGGAGAAGCAGTTGTCCACGGCGTCACATACGCCGTCTTCATCTTCGTCGGTGAAGACGCTCAGAGCCGAGAAGGTGTTGGTGCCGCACTGCCGCTCGGCCTCATTGGAGAGACCATCGTCGTCGATGTCGTCATCACAGGTGTCACCGAGGCCGTCGCCGTCGGTGTCGAGCTGGTCGACGTTGGCCGTCTCGGGGCAGATGTCGCAGGCGTCGCCGAGCGGATCGCCGATGGGCTCGCAGAAGAACGCATAGGTCTGGTCACAGGGGCGATCGTTCCAGCCGTCCGGCTCGGTGATGACGCAATCGTCGTCGCCATAGTCCGGCTCGTTGCTGTCCCAGGCCTGAGCCACGCCGAGGGGGCGGCCGTCGATCCAGGCGTAGACCTGCTCGAAGCGCTCGCTGCGCAGGCCGAGCCAGATGTTCTGGCCGTCGGCGGTCTCGATGATGAAGGCCTGCTCCTCGAGGTCGTCCACCACCACGAGATCGCCGCCGAAGCCCTGGCAGCGGGCCCGTGCTGCGTCGAAGGTGAGCTCTTCTTCGGCACACCGCAGATAAGGTCGACCTGTAGGGCTCTCCAAGAAGTTGCAGCCTGGGGCGAGCTCAGCACAGGTCTCGACGCTGTCGCACACGAGAGAGGCGCTGAAGTCAGAGTTGAGCTGGTCGTTGTTGGCGATGGTGGGGCAGTTGTCTTCTGCGTCGACGAAGTCGTCGTTGTCGTCGTTGTCATCGCAGGCATCGCCCATGCCATCGCCGTCCGTATCGAGCTGATCGGCGTTGGCGATGGCGGGGCAGTTGTCGCAGACGTCGCCCAGGCCGTCACCGTCACCATCCAACTGCTCCGGATCTGCATCGGCGGGACAGATGTCGAGGGTGTCGCAGACGCCATCTTCGTCACCGTCGGCAGGCAGGCTCTCCACCGCCAGCGGATCGCTCCCACAGGCGGTCTCGAGATCGTTGTCGACGCCATCGCCGTCGATGTCGTCGTCACAGACGTCACCAAAATCATCTTCATCCAGGTTCGCCTGGTCGGCGTTGGCCAGCTCGGCGCAGTTGTCGAGGGCATCGCACGTGCCGTCTTCGTCGCCGTCGACGGGCACGCTCTGCGGGTCGAACGGATCGCTCCCACACTGGCCTTCGAGGGTGTCGTCGGCGCCATCACCGTCATCATCGTCGTCACAGACATCGCCGATGCCGTTCCCGTCGGTGTCCACCTGGCGTGGGTTGTCGTCGGCGGGGCAGTTGTCGCAGGCATCGCCGAAGGCGTCCTGATCGCCGTTGGCCTGATCCGGGTTTGCTGCGTCGACGCAGTTGTCCACATCGTCACAGATGCCATCTTCATCGGCGTCGCCGGTGCCCTCGCAGGGGTCCACCACCACGCCACCCATACCGCCGACTTCACCACCAGCACCGCCGACTTCGCCGCCAGCGCCGCCAACCTCGCCGCCGGCACCACCCATCGAGCCGCCAGCGCCGCCAGTCACGCCACCGGCGCCCCCGGTGCCGTCACCACCGTCACTGCCATCGCCGTCGTCACAGGCCGCACCGCCGAGGGCGATGGCCAGGGCCAGTGCGAGGCGCATTCGTCGTTCCAGGTACATGCGTTCAACCTCGTGAGTGCGTCGTGCAGGTGCACGCGCGCGTCAAGTGAAGGAGAAGTGTTCTTCGGATCACGACACCCGTACCGTGAGCGCGCGGTTCATCACAACTTCACAACGGGTGGTACCAGGGCCGAGGGCATCGCCGGGCTTGCGATCTGTGACGGCCTGGGGTCAGTTGGACACATCATCTGAAGTGAGGAGGCCTGCCCCATGGCGGAGCGGTTCAAGGACAAAGTCGTCATCATCACCGGGGCGTCGGCGGGCATCGGCGAAGCTGCAGCGCATCTGTTCGCCGAAGAAGGCGCCAGGGTGGTGGTCTCCGCCCGGGGTCGGGAGCGGCTGGAGCAGGTTGCCGAAGAGCTGCGGGCCAAGGGGGCCGAGGTCTTCGTCCAGCCCGGTGACGTCGGCGACGATGGGGCCTGCAAGGCATTGATCGACGAGACTGTAGCCCACTTTGGCGGCGTTGACGTGCTGGTGAACAATGCCGGCTTGCACCATCGGGGCCTCTTCGAAGAGGTCGAAGCTGAAGATCTCGCCCACATGGTCCACGTGAACCTGCGGGCACCGGTGCTGCTCACCCGACTTGTGCTGCCCCACCTGCGTCAGCGCGGGGGTGGGGCCGTGGTGCAGGTGGCTTCTCTCGCAGGCCGGGCGCCTGTGCCCGGCTCGGCGGTGTATTCGGCGACGAAGTTCGGGCTGCGGGCGTTCAGCAGAGCCCTCGCCGAAGAGCTCCGGGGCACTGGCATTCACATGACCATCGTCTCACCGGGTCCTGTGGATACGGGCTTCATCATGGACGACATCGACGCTGTGAGTGATTTGACCTTCTCCCAGCCCATCTCCACCTCCGAAGAGGTGGCGGCGGCCATCCTGGACTGCGCCGCCGATGGCAAAATGGAGCGGGCGCTCCCCGGACGCTCTGGTGTGCTCACCACGGCGGCATACCTCGCTCCGGGCCTCGGCCGGGCCCTGAGGCCCATGCTCGAGCGCAAGGGTCGCAAGACCAAGGACCGGCTGCGCAAGGCCGGGCGCAAGGCCTGAGGCATGGGGCGACTCTGGCCTGCGAGCCTCTTCGGGCGGCTGAGCATCGCGTATTTGATCCCGGCGGTGGTGTTCATCGCCGGTCTCATCGTGCTTGCCGATCGGGCTGCCCGGGCCACCCTCGAAGAAGAGGTCGGCGGGCGCCTCGAGGCCACTGCCGCGTCCACCGCGGCGCTGCTCCCCACAGGCCTCGTGGCGCGGTTTCGCCCCGACAGCGCCCGGACCCACAGCAACCTGCTCAAACGCCTCAAGGCTGTTGCTGCAGAGGTGGGTGCCCGGCGGGTGTTTCTCGTGGGCCTCGACGGCCGATCCATGGCCGATACCGCCGACGACGCCCCAGCCCCTGGCGAAGAAGATCGCACCCTGGCGCAGGATCAATTCGAGCTGGCCCAGGTGGCCCTCGGGGAGCGGTCCAGCTCGATCCTCTACACCGGCCTCGATGGGGTCCGGTACAAGCGCGGTTTTGCCCCTGTACGCCACGAGGGCGCGGTGGTGGCCGTCGTCGGCGTGGAGGCGAGCACCGGTGACTATGCTGATCTCGACGCCTTGAGCAGCTACATGGTGGGCATCGGGCTCTTCGCCCTGGTGGCCATGGGCTTCATCGGCCTGGGGATCAGCAGGGCCCTGGCCACCCCCCTCGCGCGCCTCGCCGAGGCCGCCCGCAAGATCGGCGCTGGGGAGCTCGAGGTGCCCGTGCAGGTGCGCACCGGTGCCCAGGAGATCCAGATCCTCAGTGGCACCATGGACGAGATGCGCGATGCGCTGCAGCGCCGGGAGCGCGAGCTGCAGTTGATGCTCGGCGGCATCGCCCACGAGATCCGGAACCCCCTCGGGGGCATGGAGCTCTTCGTGGGCCTGCTCAAAGAAGATCTCGTGGATCAGCCTGATCTGCACCAGATGGTGGCCCGGGTGGGCGACGAGCTCGACGGCCTCAAGCAGATCGTCGAAGACTTCCTGGCATATGCCCGTCGAGCACCGATTCAGCGGGGGCCCGTGGCGCTCATCGAGCTGGCCATGGAGGTCCAGGGTCTCGTGTCACTCACCCTCAACTGCGACCTGCCCACATCTGATTTCACGCTCGTAGCTGATCGACCCCGGTTGCGCCGGCTGTTGCTCAACCTCGTAGGCAACGCCGAGCAGGCCGGAGCGACTGAGGTGGTGCTGAAGGCCGCCCATCACGACACGCTCCCCGAAGGCACGGGCGCGGGTTGGGTGGTCACTCTCACCGATGACGGGCCAGGCATTCCCGAAGAGGCGGCGGCACGCATCTTCGACGCTTTTTATACGACCCGGGAGAAGGGGACGGGTCTGGGCCTGGCGCTGTGTCGCCGTATCGCAGAGGAGCACGGCGGGGCACTCACGCTCCTGAACCCCGGCGAGCCTGGCGCTCGCCTGCAGCTGGTGCTCCCCGAGGCGCTGTCGAGCCTGCGCGGGCCCATGGTCGATTCCGAGAGCGCTCAGAACGACCGGGTGCCCCTCGCAGAAACAGCGCCCGTGGTGCCACCCGTCGAGTCGGGGCCTGTCGAAGATACACCCGAGGGCTGGCTCGGAGATGGTCAGGCATCGACGCCAGAGGGTTGGCTTGGAGACGGTGAGCCGGCGATGTTGGGCGATGACATGCCCTCTGGCTGGCTCGGCGATGGGGAGGGTGACAGCGAGGCGTGGCTCGGAGATGACGAGCCTGCGCTGCTCGGAGACGGCCCAATGCCAGACGACAAAGGGTGAGCACACACATTCCTGTGGTCTGCACCCTCAGATATCCAGTGATTCGACGACGGGCCCGACGGAAATTCGGGCTGCTGAGGCCTTCACGCCATGGCGTGAGGATTGCTTGACGCTTGTTCGACGGATGCGCTCAGTGGCGATACATCCGAGAGGCCCTCGCTGGAGAACACGATGCCCCACCCGATGTTGACCCGGATTTTGACCGCCATGGCCGGTGGCGGCGTGATGCTCGCCGGCTGTATTGCCGACCCCCAAGGCCTCGAGGACGCAGAGGTGCCGTTGCCCGACGGCACGATGCGGTTTGCCGAAGACGCTGATCTGACGCAGGACGCCCGGGTCGAGCCGCCGCCATTGCCCGACATGATGGTGCCCGATGGTGAGCCGCCAGTGTCCACCGTCGATGCCACCGTAGATGTGGACGCAGAGACACCCCCACCACCGCCTGTCATGGGTTCATATGTGTGCGAGTCGGACTGGGCAGAATGCTATGACCCGCCCCCCGGCGAGCCGTGCCCTGATCTGGCGAACGATCACAGCTACGAGACGATGGTCTCGGTGCTCGACGCCCTCGGCTACCAGGACGACGGCTGTCTTTGGGCCTGGGGGCCGTGCAATCCCGAGGGCATGCCTGCCCGCTGTTGTTACGAGGTGGACTTCGGATGTGAAGGTCGCCCCTTCCATGTAGAGGCCGAAATGCGCAAAGCTGCCCCGACACACCGGACGGACTGGGTGTAGAGCAGAAAGGCGGCGCGATGGCTTCTGAAGGGTTGAGCAGGCGGGTGATGCAGGCGATTCAGCTGGGGGCAGCCCTCGCCATGGTGCCCGCTGTGGGGTGTGGTGGGGGCACGGCAGAGACAACACCTCCATCAGACGATACCGCCCTGAAGCCTGTGGAGACGCCCAAAGAAGCAGACACATCACAGGCGTGGGCATGGAGCAATGGTCAGGTGTGCACCCCTGGCCCGGTCTGTGTCGAGGTCGACGCTGGCACAGAATGCCCGACCCACCTCGAGGCCTGTGAGCAGCTGGTGAAGGCACAGGATCCTGCGAGTGAGCAATGTGCGCCGCGAATGACCGGTGCGTGTATGAGCGCCGGTGAGTCGAAGACTTCGTGCTGTTATGCCGAGGTAGAGCTCCGGGTGATCATCGGTCGCCCCTTCACGGTGTACGACCTTGCCCGTACTGCCCCTGCTGCCCATCGAACTGACTGGGTGTAAGGCCCGGGCATCACGGCGTCTCGTGCACCGATAGAACGACTGAAATGGAGCCTCTGATGCAGACCGAGACCGCCATGGAGCATATGCCCGAACACGTTCGCGCGCGCCTCGCCGAGGGCTGGCTGGAGACTGCCCTGGCAGAGCACGCCTCGGTGGCGTCGTTTGCGCGGTTCACCCTGCACCTGCTCGCTGCTGGCGCGCCCCCACACTTGCTCGAGGCGTCCCATCAGGCGGGCCTTGACGAGATCAAGCACGCCCGGGCCTGCTTCAAGCTCGCCGCACGCTACCGCGGTGAGGCCATGGGTCCTGGCCCCTTGCCCATGAGTGGTGACGTGCTCGGGCCCACCGATTTGCCCAGCCTCACGGCGGCGGCGGTCATCGAGGGGTGCGTCGGCGAGACTCTCTCGGCCCTCGAGGCCGCCGAGGCCGCTCAGATCGCCACGGACGCTGAGGTGAAGTCGGTGCTCGTGGACATCGCCGAGGAAGAAGGCCGTCACGCAGAGCTGGCCTGGGCCTTCGTCACCTGGGCGGTGCAGCAGGGAGGAGAGGCCACCCGCAGCGCGGTGACGCGGGCCTTTGCGGAGTGTGAGCAGAAGCACAAGATGGCCATCTGCCCCGAGCAGGATCCAGATGCAGACTGGTTGCACGCCCATGGCCACGTCACTGATCGCATGCGCTTCGAGGTGCGGGTGAGAGGGTGGCGAGAGGTGGTTCAACCTGGCCGAGCGGCGCTGCTGGGTTGAGCGACTGGGCTAGGCCTACACGACAAGGCGCTGTGAGCGCGCATCACAGGTGCACATAAAGAATTGTGAAGCCTGCGCCACCTTGTGTGTCGTCTCGTTATCTTCCCCTCCATGAAGCACCACACACTGGCCACGATGCTCTGCGCATTGGTGGCGTCCACCGGGGCTCGGGGTCAGACAGCGACAACGCAGGCTGCACCTCCAGCGCCGACGACCGAGCCATCACCCACACCTGCCGAGACGGCACCCTCCATCTCAGAGGAGGTGCCCCCAGCACCTGTCGAAGAGAGTCCGCTCTCTCCAGGGCCTCTCTCGGTGGGGGCAGCGATCATTCCCGGTGTGCTGATCCACGGCGCAGGTACGTATGTCGCTGGGGACACTGAGGGCGCCAAGACTCTGCTCTATGCCGAGGGCGTAGGCTTGGGCCTCTTGCTCATCGGGGCCAGTGGCCTTGCCCTTACTGGAGCCTCTCGTCGGGTCTCCGGCCCTCTGGGTTATATGACTGGGGGGGGCGCAGGTCTCTTCGTCGGATCGTGGATCGCCGACATCTATGGCGCGGCCACAGGGGGGCGAGAGGCCATCCCAGGTGGCAGCCTGCCGACGCTGCAGCTCGCCGCTGGCTGGCGCTATGTCTACGATCCGCAGTTCGAGTATCGACAGTTTGCCCATCTCGATGGCCAGTGGCGCTTGGGTGAGACGGCCTTGGACGCCACGATCTGGCAGGCCGTGGATGATGGCAACCTGAGGGTATCTGGTGGTGTGTCTCACCGAATCCTCGGTGACCTCCACAATCGACAGAGCGGCAGCTTTTTCGACGCCCGTGGGGGTGTCATCTGGCACGACTATGACACTGAGGGCTTCTCGGTGCTCACCTTCGAGGGCAGCCTCGACGGGCGCTACGATTTGGGTGATATGGCACGATCTCTCAAAGGGGCCTTCGTCGAAGGCGGGATCGGCTGGGCCCTTGAGTTCTACGACTACGATATACCTGGCGTTGAGCTCGGCGAAGACACCTTCGATCAGCTGCTCATGCGCTTCGAACTCGGCACTTACCTCGCTTCAGATAACCCATATGGGGGCGAAGTGAGCGTGTACTACGATCATCGCAAAGACGACTTCGCCGCGGGCTACAGCTTCGACGGTATAGGCGTGGGCGCCGTGGGCTCTGTGGGCCTCGCCGGGGTGTTGCCCCTCACTGAGACTCTGGCCCTCGATCTCGACGCTCAATACGGATCGGCGGTCATCGTTGGCGCCAGCATCCGCTATCGCACGGGGGTGGCTCGATGATGCTCAAGTACACCACGTTGATCGGTCTCGTGATCGCCCTTTCGGGGTGTCTGCGCCCCGGTGAAGATCGCGCCCGCCTCGACCTCACGATCGGCAAGGCCTCTGAAGAGGGGCTCACGATCGACGTAGACCAAGGCCACGCTGCGGTGCGTTCGCTCACCTCTGGCGAGGTGGAGTTGTGGGCCCAGGCGCCAGTGCTCACCATGGAGCTTCAGGCCGAGGTAGACGGCGAGTGGCGCATCACATTGCTCAACGGCATGGCTGCGTCGGTGCTCGAAGGCGCCGACGGGCAAGGCCCTGTGGAGGTCTCGCGCCTTGAGCAGCCCCGACCCACGGCGCAGGTCTGGTCAGTGACGCTGAGGGCTGGAGAAGTCACCACCTTGCGCTATGCACCCCCTGGGGCAGATGAGGAGATGCCCTTTCGATATGCTGTGCTCAGCGACATTCAGAGAGCCGTCGACGATGTCGGTGAGATCTTCACACGCATGAACGAAGACGAGACGTTGCTGTTCGTGGTCTCAGCTGGTGACCTCGTATCGCAAGGGCATGGCAGCGAGCTGCGGCGGTTCCAGCGAGAGATGGAAGCCCTCAACATTCCCCTCTACGCCACGCCAGGGAATCACGAGCGCGGTGTAGATGAGATCCCCTGGTCACAGATCTTCGGCCGGGGCAGCTTCAACTGGCAGTTCCAGGGGGCGTGTTTCACCTTCGCCGACTCGAGCGCCGCCACCATCGACCCCATGGTGTACGACTGGATGCAGGGCTGGCTCGACAGCTGCCGAGAGCGATCTCATGCGTTCTTGACCCATGTGCCGCCCATCGACCCCGTGGGTGCCCGCAGCGGTGGTTGGCGCAGCCGCAAAGAGGCGGCGAAGCTGTTCACCATGCTCGGTCGGGGCAAGGTCGACGTGGCGTATTATGGCCACGTGCACTCGTTCTACAGCTTCTCCAACGGCACTGTGGACGCCTTCATCAGCGGAGGTGGCGGGGCGATCCCCGAGCGCCTCGACGGCATCGGGCGTCACTACCTCGTGGTTGAGACCGATCACACCAGGGTTCGGCAGGTGGGTGTGGTGCGCGTAGACTGATCCTGGAGTGCACTCATGTCGGCACCATGAGCCCCGTGCTGAGCGTCCTGTGAAGAGCTGTCATCGTCACCCGTCTGGGGGATGACTTGCGGTGTCGTGTCATTCTCGACACAATGCTGCGATTTTTGACACGGGTCGCCCTCGACGGAGGCACCATCATGGTCTCGAAAAACTTCAGAGTAATCAACGCGTTGGCTTTGGCCTCAGCGTTGGTGATCTCCGGTCAGTCCTCGGCCTGGTCCCTCGACCTGCCTGAGTCGGCGCCTCTCGACAGCCCCACCGCGCCCGTGAACATCATCGCTGCCTACGCGCAGATCGCTGATCAGCTTCAGGGCGCCGACGCCCTGTTCCAGCACCTCACGGCCCCGATCCCCAACGATGCCGAGTGGGATGTCGAGGTGAGTCGGCGAGTGGCTGACACACTGGCACCTGCTGCCCAGCACGACGCTGCATCGATTCACAAGCTCTATGCTGAAGATCCCGATGGCCCCTGTATCTCTGTCGGGGCTGCCCATGACGGCAGGCTGCTCAACGGGGTGCCGTTGCACACCCGCCCTGGTGTCATCACGCGCAAAGGCCGGAACTGGGGCACCGCTGAGACTGTCGCTGCCATCTATCGCGCTGTCGATCTGGTCAGGGCCAAATTCCCTGACACCCCAGATCTCGCCATCGGTGATTTGTCACGTAAGCACGGTGGAAAGCTTCGGCCCCACAAGTCTCACCAGTCGGGTCGAGATGCCGACATTGCCTACTATGTCACCCGGCGCCCTCACCCCAAGGGCCTGAGCCATGTGAGCGCAAGCCGCCTCGACGTGCCCCGCACCTTCGCCTTCATCGAGGCGTTGATGGAGGCGGGGGTCGAGTACATGTTCGTCGACTATCGGCTGCAAAAGCCCCTCTACATCTACGCTCGAGACGAGCTCGGCCGTGACGAGGCCTGGCTCAAGAAGACCTTCGCCTGGCCTCGAGGGCGGAAGATTCGGGCCCGCATCAGGCACTTGCGGGGCCATGACACCCATCTGCACGTGCGATTTCACTCGCCTCAGGCCGTCGCCGCTTCGAAGAGTGAAGCCCACCGCGCGTACAAGAAGCAAAAGCTCGCCAAGGTCAAAGGCATACACTCCGAATCTCTCGACGGGCGCCACATCAAGGTCAGCCACAAGGTGCGGCGCGGGGACAGCTTGATCCGTATCGCCAAGCGCTATCGGGTCGATCTCGAGGACGTCTTGCGCTGGAATCGCATCAAGAAGCGGAAGATCATTCGCCCTGGTGATCGACTGACGATCTACAAAAAGCGGGTCTCCAAGCGCAGCAAGCGGTGTCGGAAGAAGGGTAAGCGCAAGAAAGGTTGCCCACGCAGCTGAGCCCGCCTCCCTGTCTCACCACACTGTCTCAAGCTGATTATTCGAAACAACCGCTGTTGATGTCTTAGCCTTTCAAGGGTGGGCAATTCTTGAGAGATTTGTCTGTGATACCGCCAACATCTTATGTGTGCAGATGGGTGGACTGCAGAGGAGACACGTACACATACACAACCTGATGGCAGGTTCAGGAGCGGGTTTCCTGAGGTAAATCCCCGAATCGGGGGATGTGGTCGCGGGGAGCGTGGGTTAGAAAACCGATGATTTTCTGTGAAGTGGGACACATATGGGCGGCAGGCCAGAAGAGGAGGAGGGGGCTGCAACATTGCATGTGGGGGAGACAGGCAACTCAGATGGTGCCGGGGCGGGCCATCAAATCACGAACGGGTTGCCTGTAAATTCTGAGAGCGAGCGGCTCTCCAAGCAGTTGTTGGCGTTATATCGAGCGGTCGATGCGCAACAGCCGGAGCAGCAGCTCAGCGCGCACCTGCAGAGGTTCAGCGAGGCGGTACACGTGGCGATCTGGTCGCCACTCGCCGAGCTGTGCTGGGGTGTTCATCTGGCGCCGTTGTCGTCGACGATGGTGCCTCAAATCAAGGCGCTGTTGGATCGACAGGGCAACCTGGAGCCGCAGGCCGAGCCACATGGGCTCGGGGTCACCAGCATACCTGCGGTGTCAGGGCAGACGGGTGCTGACCACCCAGTGGTGGTCTCTCCGCTCAAACACTCCGCGGGGTTGAGCATCATCTGGATCGGCTCACCTGACGACGAGCACTTCGAGCGTCACGTGGCTGCATTGCTGGCGTTGCTGCGTCCTCATCTCGAACACATCTTCGAAGAGCTCGCGCATCGATCTACACACCTCTCCAAGAGCCTCGATGCACTCCAAGTGGGGCTCTTCTCGTATGTTCGAGGCGTGATGTCGCCGGCAAACGCGTCGGCCAACACGTTGCTTACATCCTCCGAGGTTCTGCGCCGTCGAGGTGATGAGGTACAGGTTGTCGACTCAGCGACTGCTCGTGCTCTTCTACAGTGCATCCAGGAGGTCTGTGCCCTCGAAGAAGCCGGCGCCGAAGTGGTGGTGTTGCCCCGAGGAGACGAGCGGCATGATCTGCTTGCTGTGGTGACTCGAGTCGGCATCGGTGATGTCACGGACGCCTGCTGGATCATGGTGCACGATCCAGAGCACGTGCGTGGGATCGAGCTGCCTCAGGGGCTCTATGGTCTGAGCCCTGCCGAGCGGGCGGTGGCGAAGTGGATGCTGCAAGGCTGTACGGCACCAGAGGTGGGCAACATCTTGAAGGTGAGCCCCTGGACTGTGCGCACCCACCTCAAGAACATCTTCGTCAAGACGGGCACCAACCGTCAGTCGGAGCTGGTGGCGCTGCTGGCGCCCTTGCTGCTGCTCTTTCGGCAGAGCGCTGATTGATAGGGCGCAGAAGAAGGCGCGGCGTTGAACCAATGGGCATGACAAGCCAGTCATGTCTCACTGAGAGAGCTTCACGCCCATCTTCCTGGCGACATCTTTGAACCCGCCTCCGTTGACCAGTCCGGTGTAACCCTGCTTCTGCAGCGCTTTGATGGCTCTCGAGGCACGTCCGCCCACTGCGCAGAAGATGATGGCGGGGGTGTCTTTCGACGGGAGGACCGAGGCGGCCTCCTGAATCTGGTTGAGCGGGACGTTGACGCTGCCGGGCACATGCCCTCTGGCATACTCGCCTGGCGTGCGCACGTCGATGAGCAGTGGCCGGTCTTGTTTCAGGATGTCGTCCACGGTGACCGATTTCGAGACGCTGCCTGAGGGCTGACCGGCTTCTGGGTTCACGGGCGTGGATTCACCTTTGCAGCCGAAACCGAGCAGGGCCATGGCTGAGGCGAGGAGGGATTTGCGTTGAGGGGGGTTCATGGTGCTCCTGTATGCATTGTCAGTGTGCATATACGGCAAGAGTCGGGCCATTGTCGCTTTGAGCCTCGCTGGTATACCCAAATGGGTGATTGACAGCCCAATCGAGTGATGTGCTATATCCGCGCCGCTGAGTATTTAGGTGTATGGGGCGGCGGTGAGATTTCTGCGGGAAAACCCAAATGAGATCCAGGTGACTTGCGCGCCCTCTCTCGAGCTGGAGTGCAAACGAGATGAAGCAGTGTGTGTGGGCGTGGCTGTGCCTGAGTCTGGGCCTGATGCCGGCGTTGTGGGGCTGCGACAGCAGCGTAGATGCAGACAATCCGTGTGATCCGGAGTCTGCAGAGGCGGCGCAGGCTCGGGTCGTGGTTCGGGGTCGGCTCATTGCCCCAGAGGGTGATCCGCAAGCCCTGGTTGAGGGGATGGCGATCACGCTCACCGCTGTGGGTGAGGACGACGCCACACAGACTCAGATGGCGGATGCGGATGGCGCCTTCAGTTTCGACGCGGTGGTGTCCGGGGACTGGCTGCTCGAGGCCCAAGGCGGCGAGCTGTATCTGCCTCGTGTGCCCTTCAGCGTAAACGCGTGCCAGCCAGCAGATTTGGGTTTGATGCAGACCGCGCGGCGTCCTATTGAGGGGGCGCTCTCTGGCACAGCGCAGCTGATGTCAGCAGGGGAGCAGAGCCACGGTGGAATCCTGGTTGCGGTGCGTGGCGGCCTGGCCCAGACCCGCACGCTCACTGATGGCAGCTTCACGTTGCAGCTGCCCCACGGACGCCACGACATCGAGTTCAGCTATCCTGGCTACGCCACTGAGGTGGTGGCTGGGGTGAACGTTGAAGCAGCCACCACGCTGGACGCCCCTGTGGTGCTCAACAGCCGCCCTGTCCGGATGGTGGGTCGAGTGACCCTTGAGGGGCTTGAGAGCGCGGAGCGCACGGCGACGACGGGTGTGCTGTTGATCCGCGATGGTGTCGAGCGCCAAGTGACAGTGGGTGATCAAGGCCGCGTCGCTGCTGACGACTTATCTCCAGGCGTATACACCCTCGTGGCCAGCCGCCCAGGTTATCGCTCGGTGGAGCGTAGCTTCCAGGGCGCACCTGGTGGGTTCGAAGATGTGGGCCTGTTGGTGTTGCGCCATCACGCGCTCACGGGTGACGCGGTGCCTTTCCGCGGTCGTGTGCAATCGGTGGGCGCTGCAAGCCAGGCTGGTGTAGAGGTGACTGTACGCCTCGCAGGCTCGGAGCTGGTGCTGGGTCGCACGATCACCGATGCCAATGGTGACTTCACTGTGCTGGCGTCTCCTGATGAGTCATATGTATTCACCGCTGATCGCCCTGACTATGTGCCGTTCACCGCGCGGGAGCCCTTCGCCTGGGATGCAGAGCGTATGGCCTTCGTCGACGCTGCAGGACGCACGCCCAAGGCTGATCTGCTCGCAGAGGATCCGCGGGGGAGCGTGACCTTCGATGTGGCTGTAGGGCCTGAGTGGCTGCCTCTGGAGGCCCGCACGGCTCGGGTGTTGGTGCAGCGCGAGGGCGAGGTGCTGCCCGAGCTGGTGGGCGCCGATGGCCAGCGTATCCGTGTGGACAACCTGCAGCCGGGTAGCTACCGCCTAGTGGTGGGCCGCCCCGGGTTCACTGGCGCCGAGGCTGAGTTCGAGGTGGTGAACGCCCCTGATGGTCTGAACGTGGTTCTCGACGAGACGCTGTCGATCCGACTGAGCAACCTGACAGCCTCGGGCATCGAGTTGGGGCAAGTGGTGCAGGCTGAGTGGTTCGAGGGGGTCGAGGTTGCAGGGGCGACACTCTCCCGCCGCACGCTGGTGGGTGACTTTGGTGGGTTGGATCTCACCGGGGTGCGCCTGCCCGACTCTGATCTGACGCAGGCGAGCTTCGACGGAGCGCTGATGTCCGAGGCTGATTTGAGCCGGGTGGTGGCCACGGGGTCGAGCTTTGTTGGGGCTGAGCTGACGGGCGCGCTCTTTGCCGGTGCTCGGCTCGAGGGGTCACGTTTTCATTGCGCTGAGCGTCTCGGGGACGGCCGCTGTGGGTGTCTTGAGGGCGCCGAAGCATGTGTGACTTCGCTCATGGGGGCGTCTTTCGACAACGCGTTGCTGCTCGGGGCCGATTTCTCAGGGGCGCTGCTGGATGAGGGGCAGTTCACAGGGGCGATCTTCGGGCTGTCGGGCGAGGGGGTGGCGCTGTCGCCGCCGTTGGGTTGCGATCTACCGCTGTCGTGCCGCTGGGATACGCTGGAGGCGTGTGAAGAAGAGCTTCCGGAGGGCTGTCGCGGAGTGCCTACACGCTTCACGGGGGCATCGATGGTCCGAGCGACGATGCCTGGGGCGGTGCTGGAGCACGTGGATTTCTCGGATGCTGATCTGCACCAAGCAAACCTGAACAACGCGACGATTACGTTCAATACGCACTTGCGTCGGGCTGACTTGACCGGTGCGCAGCTGCGGGTGGCCCGGCTGAATGGTGCTGATCTGCGCGAGGCGACGCTGGTGGAGGCGGTGCTGAATGATGCGGATTTGACTGGGGCGGATTTGTCGGCGGTGGATGCGAAACGGGCTGTGTTGCAGGGGGCGGATCTGAGCCGCACGGTGTTGCGTCATACCTTGCTGCAGGGCGCTGACCTGCGCAGTATCGTGTTCGCGCCAGAGGCTGCAGCAGGTGCTGACCTGGCCGAGGCCGATATGCGGGAAGCGGTGTTGGTGAGCCGGGCAGAGATTGGGCCACTGGTGCTTGATGGCGCGCGACTCGAAGGCGCTCGCATGGAGGGTATCTTTTGGGGTTGGTCGTTCCGAGGCATTCAGGGCCGTGGCCTTGAGACCCAGAATGGCACGATGCAGCTCGTGGCCTGCGACTTCAGCGACGCTGATCTGACCGAGGCGGTCTTCACATTGGGTGGCCAGGGCGATCGAGTGACCGCCATGGAGAGCACACGTTTTGATGGCGCCGATCTCACCGATGCAAGCATGTTGACGGTGGCAGGCATTCTTCAGCCGAGGCTCGGGTTTGAGCAACGTCATCGACGAGACAGTTGTATGCCCCTAGAGAGCCAGATTGCGAACCGTGGCACCTTACCGTGGATACGTTGGACGTCATTCAGCGGCGCCAACCTCGATCGGTTCACTTTCTCTGGCTTCGACTTTATGGGTGATATGAGCCAAGTTGCCTCTGCTGAGGACGCCACCCTGAACGGAAACTATTTCCATAGAACCAACTTCGATGACAGCCGCTTCGACCGGGCACACATGGGCTTCAATCAGTGGGAGGCCTCCAGTGCCCGGCGTGCGAGCTTCGCCGGCGCTCACTTCGAGCACAGCAGCTGGATGGTGGTTGACGCTCGAGACGCCGGCTTCCAAGGCGCCGACATGAACACCTTCAGAATCCACCAGTCGATGTTCATGGGGGCCAACCTAAACAACGCGCGTTGGGCGGGAACCTGCGTCAGTCTCAGCTCGTTCTACAACGCCAGCCTGCGCGGGGTAGGGCCTGGGGTTTGGACTTCGCTGATCAGTACCGATGTCGTTGGTGCTGACTTTACTGGGGCCCGATTTGAATTCTTGACCAATCTGGCCACTGAGTTCAGTGAGGAGCAGCTTGGGCTGATCGAAGAGATGATCATCAACATCGATGAAGGTGATCACCGTATCTACAACCGCCAGGACATGAGAGAGAGCTTTGTGCCTAATCTGGGGCAACAGGCCCTCGACATCTGTGCCACTGGTGGCTCTTGCCACGAGATGGCGGCCTCGTGTGCGCCCTACGAAGACGAGGTGCACTTCTCGTGTCAGGACATGACTTGCCAGCTCTTGCTCAATGGAGGCTGCGACAACCCTGAGGCCTTCTTTGGCGAGGGGCTCAACCTCGACTTCTGCGACGTCATCCCCCAAGATCCGAGCTTGTTGGTGGACACCTGCGACATGTATGAGGGGGCGGTCTTCATCGGTGCCAACCTAGAGGGCGTAGATGCCATCGAGTCCGACTTTTTTCAGGTGAACTTCAACCGCGCCAATTTGAGGGGCATGGTCTTTCCCTTTGACCAGAACTCAAGTTTGCAGACCTTTATCGGCGCGGATCTGACTGAGGCGAGGATCGTGCCTGAGGAAGGTATCGTAGGTTTTGACGCCTTCGGCCGTGACACCCACTTGCTGGTGGACACCGTGCTCGATGGCGTCGACCTCCAGCGGTTGGACGCAGGGCTTTGGTACCTGGACCCTGCCTCTATGGAGGGCATGGTGGCTGAGCACATCAGCTTCGTCAGCAGCTTCCTCACGGGGGTGGGGCTTGACGTCTTGCATACGAACACTCGCCTGCTGAACACCTACGCTGTAGGCGCGGATCTGTCAGATCACGAGGGTCCAATTCAGCTAAGGGCTCACGAGAGCAATCTTGAAGCCCTCAACGTGGCCGGCGCCCAGCTCAACGACAACACGAGCATCTCCCGCTCAAACCTAGCCGCTTTACGCGCTGATGGTGCCCGAGCGAATCGCTTTGCTGCGCCTTTCAGCAATCTCGACAGTGCCAGCCTCGTCGGGGCGCAGATGCCTGACATCAACATCGAGGCAGCTTCAGGCTGGGACATTAACCTCGCGGATGCTGATTGGTCGCGTGCCTACATTGATCGAGCCACCTTGGGTCGAGTGAGCGCTGTTGGGGCCAACCTGAGTGCGGTGGATTTTCATAGAGCGCAGATTACATTCACCAGCCTCGAAGGGGCCAACCTTACCGGAGCAGATCTACGCGGTTTGGATCTCAGCAACATCACGATGGTGGGCGCAGAGATGATGGGCGTACAGGCGAGTGGCGCGTTGTTGAATGGTGCCGAGTTGAATGGCGCTGAGCTGTCTGAGGGCGACTTCGACAGTGCCATGCTCTCGGGGGCAGATCTCAGCGACACGGTGATGTCGGGCGCTCGGTTCGACCGGGCCCGCCTCATGGGTGTTGATATGAGCAGAGCAGTCGTGGGTGATGCGTCTTTTACCTGGGCAGATCTCTCTGGTGCTGATCTCGCGGGTATCGATTTGCGTCAAGCCACCCTGAGTCACGCGCGTCTTGCCGACGCTGATCTCACCGGCGCCCAGATTTGCCGCTCTCAACTTGCCAGCGCCAATACTGGTGACTGGAGCGAGGCCACCATCGACGAGGGCTGTTGAGTCTTATGCGCCTTGGCCTGTGCATACTGTTGTGGGCTCTCTGTCCTCAGCTTGCCTGGGCGAGCCTGCCCACTGAGCAGGCACTGGATACGATGTGTGTGCAGCTGCACGCGGGCCTCAAGCGTGAGCCGGTGGTGCCTGTTGCAGTCTTGCCCGATGACATAGATCAAGGCCCCGCTCGCCTCGCCGCCGAGCACATCAGTCATTGCCTCAACAGCAAGGGGGTGTACCTCATTGAGCGCCAGCGTATGTCAGCGCTGATTCAGCAGCTTAAGCTCGATCAAGCGGCAGGCGATCCCGAAGCGGTTGCGCGTTTGTCGAGTCTCAGTGGGGCTCGAAGTCTCGTGCAGATCGCTATGGATGAAATGGACACGCATTACACACTCACCGCGCGATTGGTTTTGGTTGACGGAGGTGTCATACAGACCATCACCCGGCCAGTGCGGGTCGTGCGAGCCGAGTGGCGGGCGTGGAGCACATCACAGATTGAGCGCAAAAGCCTTCTGGTTGGGTTGGGGGTGGGCGCCATCATGCCTGGCACAGGCCACCTGTACCATGACCAGCCGACCATCGGCTGGGCTGTAATCGCCCTGGAGGTGGGCCTCGCTGCAGGTGCTCTGGGGTTCCACTTGGAAGGTAGAGCGGAAGAGAAACACTACAGAGAGGACACTGTGGGCTCAGTGCCTCATCGCGAGCAGGCCGAGGAGGCATATGGCACGCGGAACACGCTCCTGTGGGCCTTTGGTGCGGTGTATCTCGCTCAGCTCGTGCATCTCGCGCTCATTACGCCCGAGGCGGTGAGCCCGACCGCATCGTCACCACAGACTACCCGAGGATGGGGGTGGTCATTTTGAACCTTCTGTTTTGGTGTATGTGGGCTGTCTGGCCCCAACTTGGCAACTCACAGGGCACGTTGAGCCTTGTAGAGATGGTAGATGGGCAAAGTCTCAGCGCTCCAGGCCCAGGGGCGAGGGCGCTGTCGACAGCATTGCTCGCAGAGTACCCTGGAGGTGCTTTGCCTCAGGGCGTGCGCATCACAGGTGAAGCTGTGGCGCTCAAGTGGGCTGACTCACCCTTGGGCCCTGATGTGCACCAGTACACTGCAGAGGCCAGCCTCACACTCCACATGCCTGGTCGCCCTCAGCGCTATGTCAGCGCTGCAGGCCAGGGCAGCCACTTTCAGGGGCCTTTTGCCGCGCGGCGCGCCCTCGCTGATGCCGGCACCAAGGCCGCGCAAAAAGTGCTCGCTCACCTCGACACCATAGATCTGCCTTCAGGTGTGCTGACGCGGGGCGTGCGGACCGTGCATGCTGACAAGGCCAGCGCGCAGATCCCCAAGGGTCCGCTCTACGCGCGATCGATCGCGGTGGTCATCGGCATCAACCGCTACGCCAAGATGACTCGACATCTCGAAGCCGCTGAGGCCGACGCTCGGCGTGTGGCAACATTCTTCAAAGGCCAGGGCTTCGATGTGTATCCGCTGTTGGGAGCCGACGCCACTCGACAGAAGATCAGCACCCTCATCGGTGATACTCTGCGTCAGAGCACTCAAGCAAAAGATAGAGTGGTCATCTATTTCGCCGGTCACGGCCTCACTGAGGGCCAGGGTGACAGGGCCATGGGCTACCTCGCAGCCCAGGACACCGACGAGGGGGCGCTACGGTCCACGGGCGTCTCGATGCTGGCGCTGCAGCGCTGGTTAGGGCATTTGCCTGCGCGCCATGTGATGCTGCTTGCTGACGCATGCTACTCCGGCTTGGCCATCAACAGCCGCGCAGGGCCCCCGTTGAGCGGTGTCGAGGCCCCACGCTGGCTGCGGTTGGCCTTGGAGGGGGACTCCAAGATCACGTTGGTAGCGGGCCGAAAGGGCGAGCTGGCTCATGAGATTGACGGGCAGGGTGTGTTCACTGCAGCCGTGCTCAATGGGCTGAGAGGGGCTGCAGATCTAGATCTCAACGGCTTCATCACTGGTGATGAGCTCGCCGCCTTCATCAAACCTCAGGTCACGCGGCGCGTACTGCAGGCCGTCGACGCGCCACAGCGACCTCAGTATGCCCGCACGGGTGGAGGGGAGATGGTGTTTCGAGTGCCCTCTCTGAAGTGAGGCGCTATGTGATCAGGGCTTCGCCTTCACCGTAAACTTCATCCGATAGATCGACAGCCCCTCAACGTGCTTCACGCTGCGCGTCTTGACCAGCGTCTGAAGCGGGTAGGGCAGCGGTGTAGGGCTGGTGACCATGGCCAGTGTCTCTTCGGCAGGTGTGTTGTCTGCAGTGAAGGTCATGGGTGACGCTTTAATCCGATGATGACCATCAGGGCTCGCTGGAGGCAGAGGTCCTTCATAGAGGACCTTGCCACTATCGCCGGATTGATGCAGCAGGTACACATGGTGCGCTGTAGGTGAGGCCACGTCGAGCACGGCGACGAGTTGTTGCCCGTCAGTAAATGGAGGCTGCTGGCGCTCACCATCAGGGGATTCCAGCCACCAGGCATCCGCTGTGATGGCCTGGGCGGGTAGGGGGTGCTTAGACCACCACAGCCCCCCGAAGATCATCAGCAGCACCCCCGCTGCGGCGGCGAGCCATATCACCGCAACACGGCGGGATTGTGTGGGCACATCGCTCGGTGGATCGACGAGATCTTGCCGCAAGCTCAGCAACGCCTCTGACTCCGAGGTTGCCTCTGGCACGCCGAGCGTCTTGGGTGCCCCTTGCGGCGGCGCCACCAGCTCTGCTCGCAGCGCCAACAACGCGTCGAGCTCTTCTTCGACAGACGGGCTCATTTGATCACCTTCAGCTGCGCGCGCTCGCGACGTTGGATGGCTTCGGCGAGGCGAGCCTTGATTCGGGTCACTCGCACCGAGACCGCCGAGGGGTTGAGGCCTACTGCGGGGCCGATGACATCAGGGTGTTGTTGCAGGGTGATACGGCGCTCGAAGATCTCGCGGTCCAGCTCGGGCAGCGCAGCGATGGCTTCGTTGAGCAGCGCGATCTTCTGACGTGCCGCCGTTCGAGCTTCTGGTGAGGGGAATCGTTCTCTGAAAAGGCTCTCTCGAGCGGCTTCTGCCTGCTCGTCGAGCAGAGAAGAGCGACGTTGAGTACGGCGGCGATCATTCTTGGCGCGATCTCGCAGCATGCGCCGCAGCCACTCATACACCGGCGGTTCGCCATCGTAAGCGGGCAGTTCGTGCACCACCCGCTCCATGACATCTTGCACTAGATCATCGCCGTCACCAGCCACTCTACGGGTAGCCATCGAGCCCAACCATCGCCGGAATCGGTGCCAGATGAGCTGAGTGGCGGCATTTACACTCTCATCTCGGGCGATGAGCAGCTCCCGCGTGAACGGGTCGAGCGCCTGCACGCTCTCGGTCATGTCGATCGACATCGGCCCCTCATATGGAAACAGCACGATCAGTCAGTTGCTCATCGCGCCCAATCAATGGGATGCATCACCAATTGGATACACCTCGCACTATATGATGGGGCGTCATCTTTCTGATCTTTTCACGAAAAAAGATCATCGCTCAAGGGCCTTCCTCGATGTGACTCGAACGTGGGAGAGATGACGTGGGCAGGGCTCCAGGATCAACACATTGGCACACGCAGCCTGTGAGCACGACTGAAAGCTATGAAATAGAGCGAGAGGTACTCGGGCGGTTGCTGTTTGATATGTACACAGCTCTTGACGCCGAGCGACCTCTAGAGACGCTCGTCGCAGCCCTGGCAAAGGCCGTCGAAGGCAGCGTGGTGTCGCTGTGGTCGCGGGATGTGTCGCTGTGTTGGGCCACCGAATATCTCCCAAGAGCTGTGGTGGAGACCATCCTTACACTCCCCCTGGGTGTGGTGAATGCCTTCGACTCTCATGGGATATCCCGAGACAACGGGGCCTGGGTGGTGATGCCACTCACCGCTGAGGCACCCAGCGCTGTCGTATGGCACCGAGGACTGAAAGGGGTTGAGTGTATTGAGCAGCTGTACACGCTGTTCGGCGCCCACGTGGGCCGGATTCTTGATGGGATCGCGGCACGTCAACGACGAGCAGAGGTGACACGCTATCTCGATACCCTACAAATACCCATGTTCAAGGGCTTCTCTGGTCGGCTGATGCCGTTCAATGACGCCGCCCAGGTCCTCATGGCCCAAGGTGAGGGCATCAAGGTCCAAGGGCAATGGGCCCAGGTGATCGACGTTGTGGCTGAGGTCACCCTTCGTCAGCAAATCGAGCGTGTGATGCATGCTCGTCAGCCCTCTGTGACAGCGGTAGAGATCCCCCGAGCTGGCCACTCACGCAGCCTCTGGGCTTTGGTGATGCGTGGGCGAGACCTCAAAGCTTGTTGGGTGCTGGTGCATGATCCGTCCCGGCCATGGTGGGGCGAGTTACCCCCCGGACTGTACGAGTTGAGTCCCGCGGAGCGCGCGGTGGTGCAATGGACTCTGAAGGGATACTCGGCCCCAGAGGTGGCTGAGGAGCTGAAGGTGAGCCCCTGGACGGTGCGTAGTCACCTGAAGCGGGCATTCGTCAAGACGGGTACACATAGACAATCTGAGTTGGTGGCGCTGTTGGCGCCAGTGATGATGTGGACATCAGCAAAGGGTTGAGCACACAGAGTGTTCACCGGGTGGTGATAGGTGTTGAAGATGAAAGTGATGTATTGCGCCATTATGGCGTTTGCAATGTGGGGTTGTGGCGGCGACGAACCTGCCGGCAACACAGGAACTCAAGATATGGGTGGTGTCGGCGGCATGGGTGGCATCGGCGGATTGGGCGGTACTGGTGGTATGGGAGGTGCCGGAGGCATGGGTGGCGACGGAGGCATGGGTGGCGACGGCGGTATGGCTGGGATAGGCGGCGAAGGTGGTCAGCCTGCCATTGGTGTATGGGGAGAGTCCAACTGGGGCGAGGCTGTCTTCGCAGAATAGAACTCAATCTAAGCGTTTTATGTAACGCTGAATTATGAGCCGCTGGCCAGGTGCGCTTTCGGCTCACATCCTTAGGGAGAAGTCATGAAAATTCGTTACCCATGGCTGGGGGGCATGATGCTGCTCGCCAGCACCTCTATGGCTCAGACCGTAGACAACCTTGTCGAGTTTCAGACGAGGGAACTCATCAGCGCCGATGTCATGAACAGTCAGTTTTCCAAAGTCAAGACGGCTGTTGATGCACACAACGACACGCTCGGTGAACACACGACTGATATCGCAGGGCATACCTCATCTCTCATGACGCTCAATGAGGATATGGACGCTGTGCAGATGCAGTTGATGCAGATGCAAGAGGCGCTCAATCAGCGGGATGAGACCATCAACGACCTCAGCGCCCAGGTCATGGCCATGTCTATGCGCCTGAACGCGGTCGATGCTGAGGATGGCGGCGCCCTTGGGGCCATCGACACCCGCTTCAGCGGTGTCGAAGAGCGTTTGGACGCCATTGATGGTGAGGCAGATCCCGCAGACGAACAGAACGGCGCCCTCGCTGCGCTTGAAGAGCGTGTGGAAGCGCTCGACGGTGACGAAGGTCAAGTCAACGATATCGATGAGCGCCTCACGGGCGTCATCGATGATGTTGCTCTCCTCAACGGTGGGCAGGCTGATCTTATCGGCCAAATCAACAGCCGCCTCGACGCCCTAGACGGAGCGGACGGCGACGTGGAGCGCCTTGATGGCCTTGTGAGCAGCCTGAGCGAGCAAACTCAGGCCCATGGCGGAAGGCTCGATGGCCTCGATGGCCCCGATGGCACCATCGCCGCCATCACCAACCGTCTCAACGGTGTAGACAACAGCATCACCGCGGCGGTGGAGGTCTCCAACGGCTTCGCCGAACGCCTGAACGCCATTGACGGTGCCAACGGCTCCGTAGCTCTGGCCAACTCCCGCATCGATGCCATCGTGGGTGAGAACGGCCAAATCGCCACCATTAACGGTCGTATTGATGGCGCCGAAGCAGCCAACAACGCCCAGGATGGTCGCCTGAACAGCATTGATGGCCAGATCGCCACCATCAGTGATGACATCAGCGGCATCAACGGCAACATCGCTGGCCTCGGCACCCGAGCGGGTAACATCGAAGCCAGCATCACCGCTGTAGATGATGCCTTCACGGCATTCCAGAGCTTGCTCAACATCGAGACGCGAGACACCATCATCGTGACGCCCCAGCCCGGCGAGGGGGAGTATGCTCGCCTCGACCAAGCCATCACGGCTCTCGCAGATCGATTCATCCCCGCGGGGCAGCGGGTGACCATCCAACTGCAACAGGGTGTCTACATCCATGACGGCCCTGTCATCGTGGATCACCCCCAGGCGAGCCAGATCGACATCATCGGCAACGAAGAAAGTCCCGGCTTAGTTCAGCTGTTGTTCGGCGGCCAGGGCCGCGGCGGCATCGTGCTCACCGAGAGCATGCCCGAGAGCGTGATCGCTGGCATGACGATCGAATACATCGGGGAAGGGCAAGGGAGTGCCGCCATCGAGTTGGGCAATGGGGTCTCAGTACAGGCGTTACGCAACCTCATCATCCGTGACTTCAATGGCGCAGCTGAAGGCACCAACCGAGGCATCTATATTTCTCTTGAAGCGTCGGCGTTCGTCAGCGATGTCACGATCGAAAACTGTGGTGATGGGGTCCATGTAAATGGTGGGTTCGCCGAAGTGATTAATACTTCTGTTGTGAACAGTGAGGACTTCCGAGCTGCAGGTTATCGGGCAGTAAATTCTGGCACCATCAGGGTAACTGATTCGACATCTGAAGAGGGCTTCTATGGTGTTCTTGCCCAAAACGGAAGCTACGCACGAGTCATCAATGTGAGCTCTTCTGGAACAGAATATTATGGTATGAGTGCTTCTGGCAGCTCTGGGCTTAACTGTACGACATGTGTTGTTGAGTCTGACGCTCGAGCTGGATTCTATGTCTCAAGTGGGTCTTATCTTGGAGTGGGTGGTAACTCATCTGCATCTGGTGGGGATCATGGCTATCGAGCAACCTACGCCAGTAGGATGTTGGTGTCAGCAGGGAGTTCCGCCGACGGGCATACCACTGACTGCTTTGTTGCTGATCGGGGGGCCACGATCACTGTACCTGCTGGTAACCTGAATATTGGTAACTGTCCAAACCAGTTTCGGGCGATCTTTGAGGGCTCAATCGTCGAAATCCCCAACTGAGTTTCTCTCTAGAGGGTGGTGTCTACACTACACTCGCACCTGAATTTCTCTGAAATGAAGGGCCAACTCATGCCCAGAACATCTTCAGAGTATCTGCTATAGCCCTCTCCATTCTGCTTGACACTGTCTTCACTCTATTCCATAGGAACAGTAAACGAATGCCTCTGCGACTCCGCGCTCTATCAGCAATCTCATACTGCATACTCCTCGCAGGCTGCTTCGAAGACGCCATCGACAAAGGCGTCTCGGGCGGCTGTGTCGAAGGGGAGCGAGAGCGTTTGCTCGACATCTGCCTCTCTCGCGGTGGGAACTTCAGCTCCGACACCTTCACCAACGCATCACAGACATGTGGCGGCGGCGGTGGGCAGTCGCCACAAGGGTTTGAGGCCGAGGCGGACTGCCAGGCCATCGGCGAGGGGCGCTGTTACATCGAGTGCACCTTCCCCGAAGGCGGTCCGCAGGGTGGCAATGGTGGTGAGCCTGTAGGCGGCGAACCCATGGGGGGAGCGGGGAGCATGAGCCCACCTGTTGGCGGTGAGCCCGCAGGCGGCACAGGCGGTATGGGTGGCGAACCCATGGGTGGAGTGGGAGGAGAGAGCATGGGAGGCGTGGGCGGTGAGCCGATGGGGGGCATTGGTGGTGAGCCACAGCCGCTCGCCTGTGAAGACCACGACCGTGCCGAAGCCTGCGACGAGAATGCGTGTCACTGGTACAGCGGCGCGTGTCACCGTGTGCCTTACTCACCAGAGGAAGGCGTGGCGCTCGGGATAGAGTGGATCAGGATCGAAGGGGGCTCATTCTCGATGGGCTCCGAGCTCGGTGTCTTCCGTGACAATGAAGATGAGGGGCCTCCACGTGACGTTCAGGTCCCGACATTTCACATCGCCAAGACCGAGGTCACCGTCGCGCAGTATCGAAATTGTGTCTCGTCAGGCGCCTGTAGTGTGCCATCTTTGAACTCTGGTACAGATCTGGACTTGGAGTGTAACTATGGCGAGCAAGGTGCAGATCAACACCCCATCAACTGTGTCACCTGGGAAGAGGCGTCTCAGTTTGCACAGTTCATCGGGGTGAGGCTTCCCACCGAGGCGGAGTGGGAGTTCACCGCCAAGAGCCGTGGCTCGACTGCTACGTATGCCTGGGGTATGGGCGCGGCGACGTGCAACCTTGCCTCGTTCAATGAGCCCGACTCTGGGTATGGGTGTGGGATTGATGGCCCCATCTGGACAACCCAAGTGTGCAGTCGTCCTGCTGGTAACACCGAGCAGGGGCTCTGTGACATGAACGGTAACGTCGAAGAGTGGGTGCAGGACTACTATGGGCCCTATGCTACGGCGCCGAATGACGGCTCCGCAAATCAAGTCGTCGGTGATGATTTTAGGTGCCACCGTGGCGGCTCTTTTGCGAGCCCAGCCACTGACAACCTCCGCAACACCCATCGAGGTGCGCGGCCGCAGACCTACAAGAGTGGTCGCCTTGGCTTCCGAGTAGCCATCGACGACGCAGAGTAGGCAGCACTCACGCCCACAAAACCTCCACCCTCGCCCCATCTGGCCCACGGTGCGACTCAAATCGCGTCTGCGGCACATCCGCCAGGGCCACCTTCCGTTGGTCGAAAATCACCAGCCAGCCCGTGTCCAGCCCCAGCGCCGTGAGATAACGCTCCGTCTGGGCCAGCCCCTCCTCCAGCGGATTCCCTCGAGTCGCCCAGCGTTTGATCTCGATGACCTCCTCCTGCAGATCGTGCACATCCCCAGCGATGGGCCAGCGCACTTACAGATCCACCGCGCCCCGGTCGAGACCATACTCCCGGTCGATGAAGCCACCTCCGTTCACCACACGTTGCAGAAAAGCCATGAGCACAATGTGAGGGGTGGCCTCGGGGTAAGTCACCCCGCGTTGGGTCAGCCCGCGGCCGTGCCTGCGCCAGAACGCCGCAAAGTCCTCCAGGGCACCGCGCATGTCGAAGCGTCCATCCTCCAACGCGTATTTTGTCGGATGCACCACGATCTGCGGCTCATAGTTCGCCGTGAGCCCGCGGATGATGACCTCGCGATAGATGGGGTTCGCCGGGCGGGCGGGGTAATCCCGGGCGATGAGGCCCAGATCTCGCACGTAGCTGAAGTCTTCGTTGTAAGTGAAATCCTGAGCCGCCTCGACGCTCTGCTCCGTAATCAGGGGCGCCAGCACGCGCTGTACCTCGGGCTCGTGCAGGCGGGCGATGAGCGAATCGAGATGAGTGGCTCGGGCCAGAATCAAACGCTCCTTTGCGCGGTCGATGTGGGCCACCGTCACAGTGTCGGCCACCTTCATCTTGTGCACCACCTCTGCCGCCAGCGCGTTGGCAAGCCACGGTTGGCCTTGGGTCAGCGCGAAGGCCCGCTCGATGGCCGCCTCTTCGAATGCTTGCCCCGTAACCTCAGTGTGTTGGCGATAGAGAGTGGCCACCTCGTTCAGCGTGAAGTCTCCCATGGTCAGCGACTCCACCTTGATATTGAACGGGCTCGACATACCCAATCGTGGGCCGACTCCACTGGCCATCTTGTAATCGCGCACGTCCCGCAGCCCACACAGTACCACCGACCACGGTGCGCGCGCCGGGCGCCTGGGATAGCCCGCGCGAAGCTGTCGCAGCACTGAGATCAAGCTCTGTCCTCTCAGGGCGTCGATCTCGTCGAAGAAGAGCACCAGGGGTCTGGGGCATGCCTGCACCCACATCGACAGGGCAGTTTGTAGTCTGGGCGCTCCTGCTTTCCGAAAGTTCTCTGGTGGGTGCATCTCTGGAGGAAGCTGCTCAGATGCCTCATCGAGGAGACTGCCGATCAGCTCGCTCTGAGCACGCTCGTAATCATCGCCCGCAGCTGCACCCGCTTCGCAGCTGAAGTAGACCGCCGCAAATTCACCTTGAGCGGTGATGTCCTCAGCAACGGCTTTGAGGCTGGTGGTCTTGCCACATTGTCGCGGCGCGTGCACTACAATGTAGTCGCCGGCTTCGGCGTGATCGAAGACCGGAGCGAGGCGAGGGGCCGCCGGGAGCATATAGTGATACTTCGGGCTACAGGGCCCGGCGATGTTGAAGCGTTTCTTCATGAGACTATCCCATTAACAGCTTCGTGAGCCAGAGCCAGGCAAACGCGACATAGACGAAGGCCTCAAAGTTGCGAGGATTCCTCTCCCAGCGTGTGCTGA
>JBKAGE010000063.1:0-47166 GCA_046290225.1 Bradymonadia bacterium
GTAAACCATGCACCATCATTCCCTCATTCGCTCCCAGTCTGGAACCCTAAATCTTCACTATCAACCGCGGGTGGCTACTCGACACACCAGCTGAACGGTTACTCATAGACAACAACCTTCAGAAGAATCTGAGTTCCTCTTCTCCTCAATACCCGTGAAACATACTGTCTCAAAGCAAACGACAGACCTGAAGGCGCGCAGGACCCGGCACACCCAAGCCTGACATAGTTCACAAAACGAAATCATTCATTAATCCCGTTTCAATTCCAGAAACCCTAACCAGGAGCCACACTACAAACACACCTCAAAACACCAGGGAGCGAACGCGAAATGCGCAACATCTTCAACATGGCCGCACTGAGTCTATTGTCCATCAGCCTCTCCACCATGGCACACTCAACGCCAGGCAAGGTGAGTGAGCGTGTCGAAGCAGCACCGCACCATGGCCAGAAAGCCAGGGGCAACATCTTGATGATCGCCGCCAACCCGTCCACCTCCAAACAGACTGGCTGGCCCATCGGCTTCTGGGCTGCGGAGTTGACGCACCCGTATCACGAGTTCGCCCAGGCGGGTTACACCGTGACCATCGCCAGCCCCGAGGGTGGCAAGATCGAGTTCGACGGCTACAGCGATCCACGGCACGAGAGTGGGTACTCCAAACATGATCTGCTCAGCCTCGGCTTCATCAACTCGCCGGAGCTGATGGCCCTTACTCAAAACACCAAAAAGCTGAGCGACATCAACCCCAAGGCGTATGACGCAGTCTTCCTCGTCGGGGGCCAGTCGCCCATGTACACGTTCCGAAACAACGACGAGCTCATGACCTTCTTTGCCAAATTCTACGAGTCTGGCAAACCGTCGGCCGCCGTGTGCCACTCCACCGCCATTCTGTTGGACACAAAGCTGAGCAATGGTGAGCTATTGGTGCGTGGGAAGACCTGGACTGGCTTCGCTGACGCCGAGGAAGCCTATGCCGACAAGGCAGTGGGTCGACGGATTCAGCCCTACTGGATCGAGACCGAGGCTCGGAAGATCAAACACACGCGCTTCCAGGTCAAAGGGGCCTTCACGCCCTATGCGATCGCCGACGGAAACCTGATCACCGGGCAGCAGCAGAACTCCGGCGCCGCGGCCGCTCGTCTCGTGCTCGAGCAGCTCGAGGCGAAGCGCTGAGTCCATGGTGGCCTCACGGTTCATCGCGCCCCTGTTGATGTGGGCGCTGCTCACGTCGACACACGCCAAGGCTCAGAGTGTGGAGGCAATGGGTGGCACAGAGAGAATGTTTTTTGATGTGCAGTTTCTCGAAATGCTCACGACCGCCCCCGCCATGGTCTCACTGTTCAGCCGCACTCGAATGACAGTGGACTACGACAACAACACAGACATGCTGAGCGGCCTGTATCTCAGCGTGACCAGCCCCTGGAAAATCGGTCTGACCGCGGTGGGCTCTGTTCGACCCCAAGCAGCAGGTGGAGAAGGTGGCATCCATCTGCTTCACACACAGGGCGGGCTGACGGTCTTTGCGCTGGTGTCGACGGAGTTCACGTCAGAGCGCGGGGTGAGCTTCTTCTCCATCACCCGCTATCGTCACCCCATCACTGAGCGGTGGCAGCTGTACTCATCTGCCGAGCTCTATACGCTGTGGCGAGAGCAGGCACATGTGGCCAGCGTCGAGCGAGCCCGCTTGGGGGTTGAGTGGGAAGGTTGGGCCTTTGGTGGCGCGCTGAACCTGGGGCAATACGGCGTTGACTGGAAAACAGACGTCAACCCTGGCGCTTTCGTGCGGAAAACGTTCTGATCACGCCACGCTCAACTCATACGCTGAGCATCACAGCCGATCGTAGATCGACACAGTACCCGTCACCGTCGGGGGATCTTTCTGATACGCGCTTTGTAGGCCTTCATCTGCGCCTCGTCCATGAGGTTGCCATGGAAGCTGAACTCCTTCTTGAGCATGAAGGGCTTCATCTCGAAGAGAGATTCTGGGAGCTCGGTCAGCTGATTGTTCTCCAGAGTCATCAAACCCACGTTCTTCAACTCGCCAATCCGCTCTGGCAGCACCTCGAGTTGATTGTCCGCGAGCCAGAGTAAACGCAGCTGACTGAGATCACAGATCGAGTCTGGTAAGCGTGTGAGGCGGTTCGACCCCCATGATCCCAACACGAGCCGAGTGAGTGCAGTCAACCTGCCGATGTCGTCTGGCAAGGTAGAGAGCGCAGTGTTGTAGATCTCCAGCGTCTCGAGGGTGCTCAGGGCCGTGATGGTCTCAGGCAGAACCTCGAGGTCGTGACAATCGCAGATGGTAAGCGACTTGAGGGCGACCATCTCACCCAGCTCATCCGGCAGCCGCGAGAGGGACGCCGAGTTGATGGTGAGCCTGTTGAGTCCTGATGACTTGATCGACGGAGAGATCTCACCGATGCGCGTCGCCACGAGCGAGAGCGTCCCCAACGTTGGGTGAGCCCAGACGCTATCTGGCAAGGCTTCGATGGGGCATGACTCGATCTGCAGAGATTTGAGCAGGGAGCGCCGGCCCAGGCTCTCCGGGAGACTCTTCAGGCTCTGACATCTCTTGATGGACACTCGCTCCAGGGTCTCCTGGGCGGCGAGCGCTTCGGGAAGATGTGTCAGGGCACAATCGCTCAGCTTGATGTGCTTCAGTCCGGTGAGGTCCAGCACCTCGTCGGGCAGCTCGGGGTCGGGATGGCCATCTAGAACGAGCGCCCCTTCTGCCCTGGCCGTCTCGATGATCTTGGACAGACGCTCACTGGCTGTGAGCCTTCGCTTTTGGGTGGGCACGACCAATCTCCAGCACGGTAGGACGTGTGCTGGAGGCTACCTGCTCTCAGGTCTTGGGCACAGAGAAACGGGTCACGGCCACTTCGCGCCGTTCATGCCCATGCTGAGGCGCTCCAGAGACAGCTCGGTGTTGCTGATCACCGCCGCGATGATCGCGTCGGTCTCTTCAAAGCGTGACACCATGAACTTCAGCTTCTTACCGCCCTTGGTCACGGCGCACAGGTTGCGGGCCACGTGACCGCCGTTGATGGCCTGACCGAAGGGTGCGTCCACCTGAATCTCAAGCAGGCCGATCCGAGCAAGATCGTTGAAATCCCAACGGCTCGCCGTCAGCCCGAAGCCGCGGATCGTCATGCCCTTCGCATCGATCTCCAGGCGCCCGCTGCGCTTGACCAGGAAGAAGATCCCTACGGGGATCGTGATGACGAGAATCAGGAGCATGATCCCCAGGGCAGTCGCCCACTTGGTCACGCCTTTTTTGAACGAATATGCGTTTTGCATCTCTCTCCTCCCGTGCTCGAAGGCGTCTGTACTAACCGGAACGCTGGTGAAGCAGGCATTGCAACTTTGCGAGATGCAATTGCGATTGTGCTACAAGACAGTCACCGGCGTGTAACACGTTGTCGTTGAAGGGTTTGACCCAACATAGCCGACGCCGAGCAGTAGGAGAGCGCAAGTGAACTGGAACGACGTGCGTTATCTCGAGGCCCTCGCCCGCCACGACTCAGTGGCCGCCGTCGCTCGGGAAATGGCCGTCGCCCCATCCACTGTGTATCGATGCATCGCCCGGCTCGAAGCAGCCCTCGACGCACCCTGCATCGTACGTGGGACCGACGCCGTGGTCCTGACGCCTGCGGGCCGGGTACTCGTCACTGCAGCGCGGAATGCCCAAGCCGAGTTCGCAAAAGCCCAGGCCATGGCGAAGGCCAGCCAGGCCTCAGCCTCTGGACGCGTCAGCCTCACCACCATCGTGGATTTTCTGCCATTCCTGGTCGCCCCCATCGCCCAGGTGCGTCAAGCGCACTCGGAGTTGGAGATCGAGGTCTATCTGGCAGACGACGGCCCCAGCGTGCGCCGGCGGGAGGTCGATTTGTCGATCGCGGTGATCCAGCATCCACCTGACGGGCTGGTCGGGCGACGACTCGCTCCAGTAAGTTATGGCGTCTATGGCACCCGAGAGGCAGTCGAGCGACGGCCCCATCGCTGGGTCGTCTCGGGCAAGCCCAGACTCTACACACCAGACGCCAGATGGGAGCGTGAGCATGCAGGCGAGGTCGCCGTGATCACTGGCAACCCCACCGCCCACATCGCCTTCTTGCGCGCTGGCCTGGGGATCGGGCGGCTGCCTCGACGTCTGGCTCGCCTCGAGCCGACACTTGTCGAGGTCGAGTCCTACCGTGAGCACCTCGCTGAGTATGATCGAGACGTCTGGCTGCTCTACCATCCCGACGCACGACACACCGCGCGTGTACGCATCGTCTGCGACGCGCTCTACACCGCCCTGGCCGGCGGAGAGTTTTGAGATCATGCACACCCCCGAAGACTCAGACATCAGACGCCTGAAGACCGCCATGACATGGTTTGGTCTCTCTGAAGCATCACTGGCCGAGATGTTGGAGCTGACCCCTGAAGCTGTCGCTGATGGCCTGGTGCAGATCGAGCGCGAGAACATCTGGCCTGAAGAAATGGCCCCTGTGGAGATCGCCGACGTGCTCGGCCTCGAGCCCGAGCAGCTCGTCAAGGGTGGGCCGGCCCTGCGGCTGGGCAGCTACCCCGTGGACAACATGACGATCGACTTCGACTACCGAGAGGGTGACTTACCCACTGGAGAGGCGCGGCTGTCGAACATCCGAGAGTCAGTGCTCGTAATGCTCGAGGTGCTGGGTAAAATGAGCGAGCAGATCTCCTCAGCCTACTTCGAGGTCGGCCTGGATCACCCTGTCTCTCCAAAGAGCGACTGAGCGTCACGCTGTCAGACCTCGCTGCCAGTGCCAACCGGTTACTTCAAACGCTTGATGATGGCCCGCAGCGTCGAGGCGGGCTGGATGGCCATGTACAGGAAGCCATCGTCCTCTGCAGCACCTGCCCGGAGGGGCTCTGGGAGCCGGCCAGTGTCGTAGTTGAGGAACCCGGCGCCGAGCACCACGACGCCATCGAACAACCACACCCCAGCGGCCACACCGAAGTCGACCTTCAGCGAGCCATCGAAGTCTGGTGCCACTGCAGGAGAGTTCGGGTTTGACGGATCGACTGGTTTCCGGGCCTCTTTGACGAGCTGGCTGTCATCGTCCAGATCGTTGACATGCTCTGGGATGTATAGGAGCTGAATCCCAGCCCACCCCTCGAAGATGGCGAGCGACACACCAAAGCTCGCCGTGCTGAGCAACCTGCTGTTGGAGAAGCTGTTGTCTCCGAACTGAGAGACGAAGCCGAGCTGAGGCTCTACGAGGAACCGTATCCCCGGCATCCACGCGTCCTCTGACCAACAGACAGTACCGCTGTCTTCGCACCAAACCTCGGAGGAGAAGTCGATGGGGGTCTCGGCGGGCTTCTCTCGGGGCTTCTCGGGCAGCTCTGGCAGCTCGACCAGGCCACGCCCTCGACGGCCATCTTCAGGTCCCCGACTTGTGCGGGGTGCGGCGAAAGATCCCGAAGATGGCGCCCCCCCGCTCACGCCTTCGAGCAGACCACCCGGGCCGTGAGCGGGCACCTCTGTGAGCGGGCTCTGGGCCTGTGAAGGCGACGCGAGCGCCAACACACCGATGATCCCCAGACAGTTCCAATTCATGCAGCGCTTCCTGACACCTGAGCCTCTTCGGCTCGAGAACACACCGACCAAGAGCAGGAGAGCAACCTCTCCGAGATGCAGCGCTGCGGCGCTGCGTTCACCGTCATACAACAGATGACCCCCACATATTCTGATGAGTTGGGCTGTGGCCCCTCAACACGGACTCGATGCGTATGCCCAGATCGCTCTACCCCATCACTCCTGAACTCTTCACCGCACCCCGACCACGGGGCAACCCATGGCTCGAAGACGAGCTGCTGCACTGGCAACGTGTGGGCATCCGCACCATCGTCTGCCTGCTGACCCCACCAGAGCTCGCCGAGCTCGGCCTCACCGACGCACCCCACCTCGCTCGCCACCTCCGCCTCGAATACATCAGCCACCCCATCCCCGACCGCGGATTGCCGCCGGACGCCAGGCAAATACGGGCCCTCGCCGCCCAGCTGGCGAATCAGTCTGGCGTGGTCTGTCACTGCCGACAGGGCATCGGCCGGGCGTCGCTGATGGCTGCGTGCATCCTGTTGTACCAAGGCTACTCAGCTGTTGAAGCGTGGACCCTCATCGAGGAAGCTCGGGGCCGACCAGTGCCTGACACCCCGAGCCAACGCCAGTGGATCCACGACACTGAGGCGTGGCTTCGTATGATGGAGCATTTCGGATGAGCAAGCGCTTCAACCCCGTGGTCAATGTCGATGATATCCAAGAAGAGTTCAGTGATGGTGGGGGCTGCTTCAAACATGGCTACCGTGTACTCACCCCACAGATGGGTTACGAGCGCACGAACCTGAACCTCAGCCGCCTGCCTCCCAAGTGCGTCGCGGTGCCTTTTCACGCGCATCAGCGCGATGACGAGATTTTCTACATTCTCTCTGGTCGGGGTGTCTTGCGATATGGCGACGAGATTCACCCACTGCGCCCTGGAGACTGCGTCAGTTGCCCTGCAGGCAGCGGGATCGCCCACCAGGTCGGCAACCCCTATGACGAGGATCTCATCTACCTCGCCATCGGCGGGAATGATCCGGACGAGGTGGTGCAGCTCCCCGACAGCGGCAAGATCATGATCCGCAGCCTGAAGGCCATCGGTGAGTTGACGCCCAGAGGTCGCAGCGAGGGTGAGCCAGACTGGCCACGGGTTTTCGAGATGTTCGCGCAGCAAAAGGACACAGTAGAGAAGCTTACCTGAACGCAGTCATGCAGATTGTGGCTGAAGCCCTGGTAGGCAGTCATCGCTTCGCTCTGCCTGCGTAGGCAGCTTTGTCGGCCGGCCTTCGGCCCGCCTTGGAGCTGCGTACACGTCGGCACGCTCGCTGAGGCGAGCAGGCCTCCGGGTAGGCAGGGTCGCTCAAGGCTTCGCCTTGTTTGCTCGCTCCCCTGCGTAAAAAGTCAGTTCTGGTGTGGCTCCAAAGTGCTTCCAATGCTGTTGGGGCTTACGCCGAACGCTGAAGCTCAGAGGCTTGTAAGTTCGCGGTAGGTCGAATCCCGGCAGGCATCATCAACAAGAGACAGAAGAAGCTCTTTACGCAGGGGAGCGAGCAAACAATGCGTCAGCATTGAGCGACCCTGCCTACCCGGAGGCCTGCTCGCGACAGCGAGCGTGGCGACGTGTACGCGCCAGACGAGGCTGTCCGAAGGACTGCCGAAGGCCCGGCGCCTACGCAGGCAGAGCGAAGCGATGACTGCCTACCAGGGCTTCACGACTCCACCCGGGAAAACGTAGGCTCACGCCAGCACATCAGCAGTAGCCACCTGAACGCTTCCCAACCAAAAAAGAGTGAAGGCGTAATGTGCGTAGTGCCCTTGCAGAACACCCAAGGGCGCTGAGAAGCTCCACGCGGGGAATCAATCGGAGAGACATGATGAATCGAAGCTACGCACTCATGCTCTACCTCGCCTTCGCCATTGCAGCTCAGGGCTGTGATGACAGCGGAGGAGGTGGTGGGGGCGACAGCGACGGTGGCGTTGGGGGCGCCGAGCAGGCCTGCGCCGTGTCGTTGTCCACCGAGGCTGCGCGAGCAGGCACCGTCATCACGCTCGAGGGCGTCGATCTCGGCGAGCGAGAGTTCGCCATCGTGGTGAACGCCCCCGCCCTGCCTGGGCCCACAGCGATCCCGGGCACGTATCTGCCCGATGACCAGCAGATCGGCTTCTTCGCCCCCGCCATGGTGGAGACCATGGACGCCGAGACCACCTTCGCCGTGGAGCTGCACGTCGACGGTGCAGATCCGTGCCGCGCCGGCACCCTCACCGTGGCGCCGCTGCCTCAAGTGGGCGATGCCTCGCTCGCCACAGTCGTCGGTGACCTACAGAGCGTCTTCGACCAGCAGCTCGCTTTCTTTGGCGTCACTGAAGAGATGCTCGACGACCCTGATCCGGAGATGGTGAATCTGCTCGCCCCCCTCGCCGCGGTGCGCTACGCCCTCGATCACCCCGACAACCCCGACAGCCTCGCCCGAGTGGCCGACGGCACCGCTGCGACCCTCAGCATCGCGGGGCCACAGCGCGAGCTGATCGACCGGGTGCTCACCCAGGTGGTGGCCGATCTGCCCCCCCTCGACCAGATGCAAGAGGGGCTGCGGCCCGGCGATCTCGTCGGGGCCTCTCTCGCCGACTGTGGGGTCTTGCCCTCGAACATCAGCACCGCCGATGAGCTCGACTGCTGGATGAGCGTGCAATCTACCGTGCAGGCCATCTTCGCCTCGAGAGCGGCGAAGTACATCCGGGCCACCATCGGCGTGGCCATCGGCGTCGCCGGGGTGTTCACCGCGGGCACCGCCGCCGCCGTGGCGGGTCTGGTGAACTTCGTGGTGAACCAGATGATCGACGCTCTGGAGAACCTGCTGCCCTCTTCGATCGAAGACATCACCTTCGTGGCCACGAAGACCAAGCTGTGCGACGGCGAGTCCGGTGAGGTGCAGCAAGTGACGGTGGTGGCCCAGAACAAGGGCTGGACCATCTCGATCTTCACCATCATCGACGGGGTGCTGGCCTCGGTGGGGGTGGCCCAGGCCTACAAGGTGTTGGGCACTGGGGCGAGCGCCGGCGAGGCCCTCGCCGACAGCGCCCGCTTCGCCAACCTCACCGCCGGCCAGCGCGAGGCGGTGCAGCAGGGCGCCGACACCGTGTGGGGCATCATCCGCGACGGCATCGTGAACTTCACCGGCCTCGTGTCCCCGGGGACCGGCGATCTCGTCACCTTCGGCGCCCGACGCTTCGGACCCATCACGCTGCCCGACACTACGTGGTTCAAGGTCGAGAGCGATGACGCCCGGATGCCCGTCGTCGTCGATCGCTACAGCCACGAGAGCGATGTCTCTCTGACGGCCACCCTCACGGTCACCACCCTGCCCGACCGCTTCGCCGGCGCCGAGGCGAGCCGTGAGGCGGCGATCCAGCTCGACGTGGTGGAGATCTTTGTTGATCCGGTCTATGCCAAGAAAGGCGAGACCGTGATCCTCACCGCTGAGGTCACCTGTCTCGACGATTACGAGATCTTGTGGACCACGCTGGGCACCGACGGCGGCGCCGTGCTCGACCGAGAGGCGGGCGCGTACCTAACCCCCACCTGCGATCGCGAGATCTGCACATACCCCGGAGAGATCTCGGCAGGGCTGGTGCGTCCCGGCGGCCTCGGCATCGAGCGGGGCAGCGCCGAGGTCAAGGTGGCCGACTGTTGTGTGCCGAACGCCCCCCCGAGCTGCACCCGCGAGGAGCGCTGTGATTGCGACGATCCTCCGCCGATCTGCGAGGCGGAGTTCTACGTCGCCCCGAGCGGCGAATGTGTAGCCCCCGGCTCGAGCACCACGTTTCAGGTGGTGACTGATCTTGGCGGGGCGCTGCCCGAGGTGGTGTGGACCGTGCGGGCCATCGAGGGCGAGGCGGCGGGTGAGATCAACCCCGAGGGCGTCTGGATCGCTCCCGCTGATGCAGAGCGCGTGGTGATCCGCGCCACTGACGTCGACGATGAGACCCGCTGGGCCGAGGCCACGATGACGGTGAACGTCGAGTGCAGCGCTTGGTCGGTCACCGGTGCCCCAGGAGGGCTGTTCCAGGGCCAGGGGGTGCTGGTGCCGCAGCCACGGGCGGTGCCCGACGAAGATGGTGTACTCACCTGGACTTTCGCCCTGAACCAAGTGGGCAACCCCCAGGGACAGCCAGCGGGGGCCTTGGCACTCAGGGGGCACCCAGGCTTCGACGATCAGTGTCAAGGGCCTACGGGGGTCTACGAGGCCGCCTTCGCCGTGGGCCGCATGCGCGACGGCCTGAACGCCGAGTCGGTCTCGGCGCGCGTGCTGGAGATCGGCCCTGGCGGGATCCGCATCGAGTTCAGCGGCATGGGGCTCTACGCTGAGCAGATAGGCGACGAGATCAGAGAGAGCCCAAGCTTCATCTCTGGCTCACTGAGCACCGCCGAGGGCATCTGTACCGGCCTGGAGAACCCTGATCCGATCGGCGATGCAGAGCCCCTGGGCTACATCTTCGATCCTGGGGCGCCAGGCATCTGCCTCGAGGTCTTCGAGACTCCCGACTTCAGCGAGCGGGCCTGGAACCAGGTCTGCGGCGCTGCGGGGCCGCAGTGTACCGATGACGCGCGTTGCCCGTCGGCTCGGCGCCTCGGACGATGCGATCTGCGCGCCCTGGGCACACAGCTCGGCTTCCCTCAGATCCAACACTACTATCCTGATCCCGAAATCGACATCGCCGACGCCCGCCAGAGCTGCGAGTTCCAGAACGGCACCTGGTACGACAACTGATCAACCCAACTGATCAGCCCGATACCCCTGCCGGGTGATCAAAGACCCATTGCGCCTCAGGGTCTGCGCTGGTAATCCACATACATTACCCGACACATCCGGAAGAGCGCCGCCCGTGGGCAAATCCCAAACCGATCGCCGCATCCTCGGCCTGGACGGCGTGCGCGCCCTCTCCTGCCTGTGGGTGTTCCTCAGCCACCTGTACCTGATCGACGAAGACTGGTACGAGGCCACGACCTTCACCGGGAAGACCTTCATTCATCAGGGCTTCATGGGAGTGGCCATCTTCTTCGTGCTCAGTGGCTTCCTGCTGTCACAGCCCTTCTGGCGCAAGCACGCCACCCACGACGGACCTCAGACGCAGCCCAACCTGCGCAGCTACACCCGGCGGCGGGTGGCCCGGATCATCCCTGGCTACCTCGCGGCGCTGCTGCTCCCGGCCATCATCAACGGCATCATCGCCAAGACCTGGGTGATCAAGAGCGTGGCGCTGTCGGTGGTCTTCGCCAACCAGTTCCTGCCCATCACCTATCAGCCCGACTGGAACCGCCCGCTGTGGTCGATCAGCATCGAGATGACGTTCTACGTCTTCCTGCCCCTGTGCTGGTGGCTGGTGCTCCGGGTGAGATCCCGTGGGGGCGCCTGGGCGATGATCGTGGGCTTGATGACCGTGATCGCCGTGGGCCACTGGGTGTTCTTGTCCTATGCGCCGGCCATCGAGACGGCGGTGGGCGATCTGACCCTCTTCAACTCGACCAACCAGTCGACGCTGTTCCCGGCCCACGTGGCCTTTACGCACTTCTTGTGGGGGGTGCTCGCAGCAGATCTGCACCTGCACCTGCCGCGACGTGATGATCAGCGTGGTCTCTACGACATCATCTCTGCGGTGCTGGTGGCGCTGATGTTCGTGCTGCCCTCCACCTTGGAGATGAAGGGCATCCCCGCGCTGCACCACATCAAGTACGCCTGGCCCACCTATCCGATGCTGGTGGCGGCGATCTTGTTCTGCCTGCCCCGCTCGAACCTCACCGGGCGCCTGCTGGACAACGCGTTCCTGAAGCTCACGGCGAAGTGGTCCTTCGGCATCTACATCTGGCAATACCCGGTGCTGCTCTGGGCCGGTAGCTTCTGGGTGGATCGCCTGGGCAGCCGGCCGCTGGAGGTGGCGGTGTCCGGCGCCACGGGCCTGGTGGTGTGCTACGCCATCGCGGGGGCCTCCTACCAGTGGCTGGAGCTGCCCTTCATCAAGCGCTTCAGGTAGCCAAAATGAGGTCAGCTCGCCGAGAGCTGGCCCAGCGACTCTCGAATGTACCGCCTCACCAGGGCGGAAGACTCCGCGCCGTGGGCTCGCTCGAGGGCGCTCTTCGCGTTGGCGTCGCCCAGACGAGCCAGGGCCTTCACCGTGAGCAGCCGCACCGCGAAGGTGCCATCGGTCAGGTAGTGCTCGAGGGTCTGCCGCACCTTCTCCTTAAGCTCAGTCGAACCCTTGCGACCCAACTGAGCCAGGGCCCCCGTGGCCACCTGTCGAATCGATCGCGGGTGACCGGGCTGAAGACGAAGGGCGATCTCGTCGAAGACCTCGGCCACCTCGTGGGCGGACAAAGCCTGGACTGCAGCGGCAGCGATGCAGTGCCGCGGCGAGGCGGCGTCGAGGTAGAGACGAATCACAGCCCGCGCCTCCTCGGTCTTGATCTCCCCGAGGGCCCCGAGGGCGGCACAGCGCACACGGTGACTCTCCTCTGAGCGCAGCACATCGGCGAGGACGTCGATCTGGCCAGGCTCGCTGCCCACGCCCAGGGCGCGGACTGCGGCGGCCCGCACCCGCCACTCCGGCTCAGCCTCAGCGGAGATCACCTGTCTCAATGCTCGTCGCGCCATGATGCTCTGATGGGCACCGAGGGCCCGGGCCGCCTCACGGCGGACCGCCGGTGACGGGTCGTTGCAGAGGACCTGCGCCAGCACCCGGGTGTTCTGGGGGCGTCCGCGTTTGCCGAGGGCCCTGACCGTGCGGATACGCAACGGCACCGGGCCAGTCCCCTCTCCACCGGGGGTCGCGTCGATGGCTACGTAGTTGGGGCCCATCAGCCGAGCAGCGAGGGCACCATCGGCCTCACCTGACTCGTCGATCTCCACCAGACATGCCTGATGTGGATCGAAAGCCACCCACGACGGCGGCGTGGAGAGCGGCAGTGACGTCACCCCCCCTGAGCCGGCGTGTATCCGCCACGTCTTCAAGGCACCGTCAGCCCAGGCCTGCACCGTGAGGGTGAGGGCGTGGGCGCCCTCGTCAGTGCGCGTGGTCTCCAGCAGCAAACCTCCATCTGCCCGCCAGGACCACTTCACGCTGATCTGGGGATGCCCCGCACCGTAGACCCACGACTCAAAGAAGGGGTGTAGATCAGCCCCGGTGACCTCTTCGAAGGCGCGCCGTAGATCACAGGTCTCTGCCGCTCGGCCTGCCATCCGGGACACATAGGTCTGCACCCCTCTGAAGAACGCCCGGTCACCGATCTGATCTCGCAGTGTGTGCAAGACCAGACAGCCCTTCTCGTAGGCGTGACGATCGAAGAGCACATAAGGATCGGCATAGCGGCGGCTCACCACGGGGCGGGCATACCGCTCTCTGGCTTCGGAGAGGTAGCTGTCTCGCTCGCTCTGCATGCGACGGTAGAAATCGTCATCGCCCTCGAGGGCCTGCATACAGAGCTGTTCGAAGTAGGTGGCGAAGGACTCGTTGAGCCAGATCTCCGTCCACCCCCTGGGGGCGATCAGATCGCCGAACCACTGGTGGGCGAGCTCATGGGCCACCAGCCGCTCCACATCCTCTTCGCGGTGATGCCGACCTTCGACGAGCACCAGATCGGTGAGGCTCGTGAGGGTGGTGTTCTCCATGCCCCCCCACATGAACTCCTGCAGGAACGTATGGCCATAGCGCGGGTACGGATACGCAGTGCCAGTGCTCTCGGCGAAGAAGCTCAGCATCTCCCCCATCCGGGAGAAGATCGCCTGTGCGTCTGCCTCCCGACCGGCGGGCACGTAGTGGTGCAGAGAGATCTCGCCTGCCTGATCGGTGACCTCGACGCTGTCGTCGATGACCAGGGTCATCAGGTAGAGCGCATGGCGGGTGTCGTGGCGCCAGTGCCATCGGCCGTAGCCTTCCGGACACTGGAGCGCGCCTTCTGAAGCTGCGGGTGTAACGGGCACCCCGTTGGCCCGCGCCGCATATGCCTCAGGCACATCGGCGATGATCTCCGAAGTCACCATGTGCTCTGGGGCGTCGAAGCACGGGAACCACCGGTGGTGGTCTTCCATGGCCCCCTGAGTCCAGGCCTGAACGCGCCGCTCGGGGGCGTGGCTGTCGGGACCGACGAAGTAGAGCCCTGCCGTGGGCCACGCGGTGTAGCGCAGGCTCAGCATGATCGTCTCGCCGTGTTGTCGGGGCGTGTCGAGGGTGATCATGACCCCCCCCTCGTAAGGGCTGTGGCTCAAGTCGACCGCGGGTTGACCGGGGGTGAGCAGCTTCACCGTGTGTACCACCAGATCAGTGGCGTCGATGGGCACCCGGGTCACGTCATCGCCGAGGATCTCCACGGTGTGGTGCACCTCGCCCTCCACCACGGGCCGCTCGGGATCAATCTGCACGTGCAGTCGAACATGCAGAGGTTTCAATGGGATGGGCCGCCGTCGAGCGGGGCGGGCGGCGGGCTCGTCGAAGCTGTGGGGGGTGACGGGGGTGGGCGACTCATGGCCAGTGGGCACAGCGCTCTCCAGGCAAGGGGTGATGGGATCTGTTCTGAATCAGCGGCGGCAGCGCGTCAAGGCGTGGGTCACCGGATACTCACGCTGAGGAGACCCCCGAGTTCAGCGGGCCTGACCCTTCTCCGTTCCTCGCTCCGTCGTGCGTGAGTCCGTCCCCGTCTACCGATGGGCTCTCGCCGCGCGTCATCGCCTGGAGGAGAGGGTTTCATGAAACATGCACATCGCCAGGGCCTGGGAGGCCTGTTGCTGGCGCTGTCCGTCGCTGCGGTGGGAGGCTGCAGCGACGAACACGCCACACCCCCGACAGATCAACCCAAATCGGCTTCACCTGCCGATCAGACCGCTGGGGAAGGCGATCTGGTCTTGGGGGTGACCTCGGACACGCTCGACGCAGAATGCATCCCGAGCTGTGAGACCGAGGGCCGCAAGTACATGCGACGTTGCATGGCGCTCGGCGAGACGCTCGACACGTGCCGCGGACAGATGGAGCCTCTGCTCGATCGCTGCATCGACGCATGTGCCGCGGATGATCCCGAGGCCCCCACCTGTGCAGATCGCTGCGCATACGACGAGCGTCTGGTGGGCCTGACCTGTCTGATGGAGGGGGAGCCCCCTGTCACCTGTACCGCTCAGGCAGAGCGCGCCGTTCAGAGTTGTGAGGCGGTGAAGTGTGCTGCCCCCGAAGAAGATCCTGTCGCTGGCTGCTTCATCGACTGCAGCCGGCAAGCGAGCGAGGTGGCCAGCCTCTGCAGCGATCTGTTGGGCGACGCCGATCACCCGCTGTGTGTGGGCAAGTATCAGCGCAGCTTCGGCAGCTGCGCCGCGGAGTGCCCTGAGCCCTCGCCCCGCACCTGTGAGGTGGATTGCCGTACCCAGGCCCCCTGGGTGACCCAGGGCTGCGTCGAGGGTGGCGGTGATCCTGAGCGATGTGAAGCCCACAGCCGCGACCATGTGTCGTGGTGCGTGAACACCCACTGTGTGGCCGCCCCTGCGGAGACCTGTGAATCACTCTGTCGCCGCGAGGCAGGCCAGATGGCTGGTGCCTGTGCAGCTGCAGGCACCCCCATCGAGATCTGCAGAGACGAGGCACGGCAGATGGAGGTGCAGTGTCGCGAGTCTCGCTGCGAGCGCAGCTGCGAGGACACCTGCCAGCTCGAGAGCGAGCAAGGCCTCCGGCGCTGCCTGAGCCTCGGTGAGGCGCCCCCCTCCGAGTGTCTCGAGACGGCTCACCAGGGTCTGCACGTCTGCCATGTGATCGAGTGTGGCGCCGAGCCTCGAGAAGAAACCTGTCATGAGACCTGCGGCGCCCAGGGTGACGCCCTGCAACGCTACTGCGATCGCACCGCCGGGATCTCTGCAGACCAATGCGCAGGCTGGCGCCGACAGTTCGTCGAAGCCTGTGAGGCTGATCGCTGCCCACCTCCTCCGGTGCCCTGTGATCAAGAGTGTCTCGATGGCACCCTCGCCGCTTTGAGCAACTGCCTCGGCAACGGTGGTGATCGCAGCTTCTGCCTCGACACCGCCGAGCGGGGGCTCAACCAGTGCCTCGAGCTGCGCTGTGACATTGACTCTCCGGAGCCTCCTGCCTGTGAGGGGTTCGAGTGTGATCAGCAAGCGTGTGATGCCATCTGCCGTCCGAGGGCAAACCTGATCTTCGACGCATGCATCAGCAGCGGCGAGCCCCCCGAGATGTGCGAGATGCAAGCCGGCGAGTACCGCCGCAGCTGTGTCGACGCCTGCCTGCCTCCAGTACCCGAGACCTGCGAGGAAGGTTGCGCTCTCCGTGCTGCCCAGGCCCGCGCAGCCTGCGACGAGGTGAACGACGGGCAGGCCGACTGCGACGCCGTGGCGGAGCAGGTGGCTCAGGTCTGCCTCATGGAGCGCTGTGACGACGATGTGGATCAGCCCCCTTGTGAGCAGGCCTGTGTCATCGGCCGTCTCGAAGACTTCACCCTCTGCGTGGGCCTCGGCCGTGACGTCACGGAGTGTGCCGCGGCGATTCAAATCGACGCCCAGGCCTGCGTCCAGACCTGCTTCGACGGCCCGCCCACCTGCGAGGGTGAGTGCCTCATGAGCAGCATCGACGTCTTCACCGAGTGCCTCGCCGCTGGCGGCACCCTGGAGGCGTGTGGTGATCGCACCGCCGAGCACAGCGAGATCTGCGAGTGGCAGTGCGAGCGCACCCCCGAGCATTGCGCCGACCGCTGCCGCCCCGTGGCTGAGGCGCGCTTCGAGCGCTGCCTCGAGTCCGGTGAGCGCCCTGACGTCTGCCAGGATCAGTTCGTCGATCAGCTCGACCACTGCCTCTCCACCTGTGATCAGCCTTGTCCCGAGGGCTGCCACCCCGAGGCAGACGGCACCTGCTTCTGCCCCGACGAGCCGCTCACCTGCGCCGATGAGTGCGAGCGTCAGGATCGCGACCGACTGCGGATCTGCGAAGAGAACCGCTGGGATGCGGAGACCTGTGAGCAATTCCTCGACAACACCCGCGATCCCATCGACGCCTGCTTTGCTCAGTGTGAGCGCCCATGCGCGCCAGGCTGCGATCTCGATGCAGCGGGTGCGTGTCACTGCCCCGACGACGATCGTCAGTGCTCGGACCGCTGCCGCGAAGAGGCCACCCACCAGCTGACCGAGTGCACCCTCGCCGGTGAGCCCCCAGAGGCCTGTATCGAGGCCACCGAGGCGACCTTCGACATCTGCCGCGCTGGCTGTGTCGATCAATGCCCCGCGGACTGTATGGTCTTCGATGGTGAATGCCTCTGCGACGTGCCCTGCGAGGCAGCCTGTCAGATGGAGGTGGAGGAGGCCTGTGATCGCGGTGAGCATCAGGCACCCTGGTGCGACTCCGCCGCTCAGCGTGGCGCCCATCAGGCCGCCTGCCGTCTGCGCTGTGACGCAGAGGAAGGCAGCTGCGTCGATCAGTGCACCCGCCTGGGCGAGATCGAGCTGCTCTCGTGCAACGCCGAAAACCCTGACGCTCCGGAAGCGTGTCAGGACCGCCGCAACGCGGTGCGGGCAGAATGCTTCGAAGGCTGCGGCCCCATCTGTGAGCCCGGCTGCGCCCCCAACGACGTCGGTGAGTGTATCTGCGACGCCCCCACCCCCTGTGAGGCTCCGTGCATCGAACGCGCCGCCGCCGCACAGCAGACCTGCCTCGCTCAGGGCGAGACACCTCAGCAGTGTCAGCTGCAGGCACGGCAGATCTTCGACGCCTGTCGCCGTCCCTGTGATGTCGTGCCCGACGACGTGCCCTGCCCCGCCTGGTGCATGGACGAAGCCGGCAGCCAGTTCGACGACTGTGTCCTCGCGGGCAACCCCCCGAGCCTCTGCGCCGATCGGGTGCGCGCCAGCTACCGTCAATGCGCCGACAGCTTCTGTGGCGAAACCCCCTGCGTCGACACCTGCCTCGACGAAGCTCAGGCGGCCGCTCGAGAGTGCGAAGCCTTGTTGGACGACCCCGCAGCCTTTGGCGAATGCATGGAGAGCATCGGCGACGGGGTTGAAGGGTGCATGGAGGCCTGCGGCTTCCCCTTGCCCGACGACGATCACTGCGACTTCGCCATGGGCTGTCACCACGATGGTGACGACTGCCGCTGTCCTGAGCCTGATCCGTGCCACATGGCCTGCTTCGACGAAGGGGCCCGCATCTTCGACGATTGTCTTCGCAGCGGGGTGCCGGAAGATCGCTGCCGCGAAGGCCGCGATGTCTTCATCGGTCACTGTGCCGACGCATGTCAGGTGGGCTGCCCCGCCGACTGCGCTCAGCCCGACGACGGCGCCTGTCATTGCCCTGAGCCTCCAGGGTGTGAAGAGGATTGTTTCGCCCGTGCCGACGAGGCCTTCGAGATGTGTGCCCGCAGCGGCGAGCCTCCTGAGGCCTGCGCCGAGATGCACCAGGGCATGATCGAAGGCTGTATCCAGGGGTGTCAGCCTCACTGCGAGCCTGGCTGCCGGCCTGATGCTGCCGGCATCTGCCAGTGTGATCCGGGCCCTGGATGCGAAGACATGTGCCATGCAGACGCAGACAGGTTCTTCGAAGAGTGCCTGCAGTCAGGTGCAGCGCCTGAGCAATGCGAGCGTGACCGGGATCAGTTCATCGGTGAGTGCTTCATGGGGTGTATGCCCGGCTGCCCCGCCGATTGTGAGCAGCTCGACGATGGCGCCTGCCACTGCCCCGGCGACCCATGCATGGAGGGCTGCGCAGCTGAAATCGACCGTATCAAGGGCGAGTGTCAGGCCACTGGTGAGCCACAAGAGAACTGCGACGCCCGTGCTGAAGACTTCGCTCAGGGCTGCTTCGAGCAGTGCCAACCCCCCAGCTGCGAAGACATGTGCTTCCACGAGGCCGAGCGCGAGCTACAAGCCTGTATCGACGCAGGTGAAGATCCTGAACTGTGCGCCCAGGTACGTGACGACATCGCCAACAATTGTCTGCCAGGCTGTCACCCTGGTTGCCCACCTGACTGCGAGCTGGACGCCGATGGTGCCTGCAACTGCGAGCCTGGCCCGAGTTGCGAAGAGCAGTGCCACGACGAGGGCCGCCGTTTTGAAGATGACTGTCTCCAGAGCGGTGAAGATCCTCAGTTCTGCTCCAACGAAGCGCGCATGCACATCGATAGCTGTACCCAGAACTGCCAGCCTCATTGTCCCGCAGATTGCGAGCAGGACGCCGATGGTGCCTGCCACTGCGAGCCCGGCCCAGGCTGCGAGGAGAGCTGCCACAACGACGGCAACCGCCTCGAAGCGGAGTGTCTGGAGCGTGGTGAAGATCCGCAATTCTGTGCAGAGGAGCATCGGATGTTCCTCGACATGTGCCTCCCAGGCTGTGGTCCCCAATGCGGCCCAGGTTGCTGGCCTGATGCTGTAGGTGAGTGTCATTGCGACCCAGGCCCAGTATGTGAAGACATGTGCCTGCACAATGCAGACAGGTTCTTCGAAGAGTGCCTGCAATCAGGCATGGCGCCCGAACAGTGCGAGCGTGACCGGGATCAGTTCATCGGTGAGTGCTTCATGGGCTGTGGGCCCGGCTGCCCCGCCGATTGTGAACCGAGCCCCGATGGTGCCTGTCACTGTCCCGGCGACCCGTGCATGGAAGGCTGTGCTGCCGAGATCGAGCGCATCAAGAGCGAATGCCAGGAGACCGGCGAGCCCCAGGAGAACTGCGACGCACGCGCCCAGGACTTCGCCCTGGGTTGCTTCGAACAGTGTCAGCCCCCCAGATGTGAGGCGCAATGCCACGAGGAGGGCGGGCGCATCGAGGCTGACTGCCTCCAGCAAGGCCTCTCACCAGAGATGTGCGCCGACGAGTACCAACGCTTCGTCGACATGTGTATTCCCAGCTGTAACCCCGGCTGCCCTGCAGATTGTGAGCAGGATGCGGATGGCGCGTGCCACTGCCCCGAGCCGCCTCACTGTGAAGATCACTGTCATCTCGAGGCCGATCGCATGCGTGAAGCCTGTTACACCGATGGCGGCGAGCCAGGACAGTGCGAGCAGGATTACGATCAGTTCGTGAACGACTGCATGCAGGGCTGTGTGCCCCACTGCGACCCTGGCTGCTGGCCCGATGACATGGGCAACTGCCACTGTGATCCAGGCCCAGGTTGTGAAGAGCAGTGCCACGACGACGGCAGCCGCATCGAGGCGGAGTGCCTGGAGCGCGGCGAAGATCCGCAATTCTGTGCTGAGGAGCATCGGATGTTCCTCGACATGTGCCTCCCTGGGTGCGGCCCCCAGTGCGACCCGGGTTGCTGGCCTGATGCAGCCGGCGTCTGCCAGTGTGATCCCGGCCAGGGTTGTGAAGATGTCTGCCTGCACGATGCAGACAGGCTCTTCGAAGAGTGCCTGCAGTCAGGTGCAGCGCCTGAGCAATGCGAGCGCGACCGAGATCAGTTCATCGGTGAGTGCTTCATGGGGTGTGAGCCCGGCTGCCCCGCCGATTGTGAACCGAGCCCCGATGGCGCCTGTCACTGCCCCGGCGACCCGTGCATGGAAGGCTGCGCAGCTGAAATCGACCGCATCAAGGGCGAGTGTCAGGCCACTGGTGAGCCACAAGAGAACTGCGACGCCCGTGCTGAAGACTTCGCTCAGGGCTGCTTCGAGCAGTGCCAACCCCCCAGCTGCGAAGACATGTGCTTCCACGAGGCCGAGCGCGAGCTCCAAGCCTGCCTTGACGCCGGTGAAGACCCTGAACTGTGCGCCCAGGTACGTGACGACATCGCCAACAGTTGTCTGCCGGGTTGTCACCCTGGCTGCCCCGCAGATTGCGAGCTGGACGCCGATGGTGCCTGCCACTGCGAGCCCGGCCCGGGATGTGAGGAGACGTGTCAGGATGAGGGCCGCAATCTCGAAGAGGATTGCCTCAATCGTGGTGAAGACCCCGCATTCTGTGCAGACGACCATCGCCAGTTCGTCGACATGTGTATACAGAGCTGCCAGCCCGGCTGCCCTCTAGACTGTGAAGTGCAGGCTGACGGAGTATGCCACTGTCCTGACGCCCCCCGCTGCGATGAACAGTGTCACATCGATGCCGACGCCATCCGCGAAGCGTGCTACGTCGACGGGGTCGACCCGAACCAGTGTGAGCAGGACCACGAGCGCTTCATCCGTGACTGTGTGCAAAGCTGCGGGCCGGTGAGCTGCGAGGATGACTGTCACCAGCAGGCGGCTCAGGTAGATGCCCAGTGCGAAGCTCAGGGCCTTGATCCGGAAACCTGCGCTGAGGAACACCGGATGTTCCTCGACATGTGCCTCCCAGGATGTATCCCCGAGTGCCCTGCAGAGTGTGTCCCCCTCGCTGACGGTTCGTGTGACTGCCCTCAAGAGTGTGAGGGCAGCTGTGATGCCGATGCACAGATGGCCTTCGACCTTTGCCTGCAAGAAGGACAGGACGAAAACATCTGCCAGCTCGTCTTCGACGACACACGTCGAGCCTGTATGGAAGGTTGTGGGGTGCCTCAGTGTGAGCCCGGCTGTGCCCCAGCCGCCGACGGCACCTGTCACTGCGAGCCCCTGGACTGCATGCAGCAGTGCGCCCATCAGGCACAGAACGAGGTCGACAACTGCATCAATGCCGGTGAAGACCCCGCTGTCTGTGAGTCACAGCATCAAGAGATCTTCGATGGTTGCGCTCAGGCCTGTGGGCCGGGCCCGGATCCAGAGGTGCCCTGTGAAGAGGGCTGCATGATCGGCGCCGACCAATTCTTCCAGGACTGCTTGAGTACAGGTGCCGACGAGGCACAATGCCAGTCAGATCGCCAAAGCTTCGCCGATGCCTGTCTTGCTGGCTGTGATCCCATGGAGCCGCCCTTCTGCGACGCCGACCAGGGCTGCTTCGTAGACGCCGCCGGTGTCTGCCAGTGTGGTGGCGGGGATCCCTGTGAAGAGTCCTGCCACATCGACGCTCAGCTGGCCTTCGATCAGTGTGCAGCAGAAGGTGGTGTCCCAGACGCCTGTCAGCAGGCTTTCGATGATGTCTTGTCCCAGTGTCTCCCTCTCTGCCACGAGGCCCCCTGCCCCGAGCATTGCGAGATCGATCCCACTGGGATGTGCATGTGTCCGCCGCCTCAGTGCGACCCTCAGTGTGAGGTGGGTCCTCAAGGCGAGTGCATGTGTGAGCCCGGTGGTTGCGAAGCACAATGCCACGCAGATGCAGCGGATGGCATGGACAACTGCCTGTCGGTGGGCATCAGCCCCGAGGAGTGCGAAGCCGAGACTCAGAACTTCCTCGATGGGTGCCTGCAGCAGTGCACCCCCCCGCCCCCACCTCCACCCCCTCAGTGTGAGCCTGGTTGTTGGGTGGGCCGCAGCGGTCAATGTGAATGCGACCGGGCGGCCCTGTGTGAAGATCTCTGCTTCATCGAGGCCGATCATCACCGCGAGCTCTGCCCCGAGGACGATTTCCAATGTGACGCGCTCCACCAACAGCACGTGGAGATGTGCCTGCCAGGCTGCCTCGAGCCTTGTGCCCCAGGCTGTGCCCCCACTGCCGATGGCACCTGCGACTGTGCCAACCTCGTGTGTGAAGATGTCTGCGTGATCGCTGCCGACGACGCGTTCTATCAGTGTGCGATCTCCGGTGAGCCCCTCGAGGGGTGCGCCGTGCATCGCCGTGGTGAGATCGACAGCTGCATGCAGGCCTGCGGCGCCCGCTGAGCAGCGTCTTTACCTCAGCGGATGAATGGCCGATGAGGGAATGGTTGTGTTAGAGGTCCTCACGATACCCGACCTTTGACACGCCACCCCCGACGAGGCTTCGCATGCGCTCTTCCCTCCTCCGTGGGCTCCCCCTGATCGCCCTCACACTCTGCAGCACTGTCGGCTGTGATCGCGACGCGGGCGGTGGCACCGCCCAAGCCGCGCCGCCGGCGGTCACCACTGGCGCCACCATCCTGGCCGCGCCAGCAGGCCGCAACGTCAAGATCCCCCAACCCACGAAGCTCACAGCGGTGCATCAGCACGGCCAGACCTTCATCAGCTGGGACGAGGTCGGTGGCAAGAAGGGGCGCTATCAGATCTACCGGCTGCACCAGCCCATCACCGCCGCCAACATCAACACCGCCACCCTGCTCGCCGAGGTGGGACAGGGATCAGCCCGCTGGTACGCCAACCGCTCCATCAAGGACACAGGTGAGTGGTACTGGCGGTATGGCGAGCAGCTGGTGAACCCAGACGGCACTCGCGTGCCCAAGGGCCGTGGGCTGCTGGTCTGGACCATCGGCAAAGCAGATCCGACGCCGAGTTACTACGCTGTGGTCAGCGCCAACAGCAAAGGCGCCAACCGCACCGAGTTCGGCCCAGGCAACAGCGTAGGCCCCATCGAAGAGTCCATTGCTGACCCACGCCCCATCGAGGTGGCCGACGCCGACATCGGCCCTCAGGGTCACCTGATGGTGCAGTACATGGATCTGCGCAATTACAACGGCACCTTTCACGCCCCAGGGCCCCACAACAAGTTCCTGGGCCTGCCAGAGGGTGATCCTGGGCGCGCGCACCAGCTCGCCTATGCCCATGATTACGGGGTGTACGAGCCTGAGCCAGGCAAGTGCCAGCCCGGGCAGAAGATCGCGGTCATCCTCAAACCTCACGGTTGGGGCGGTGGCCGCTACAAGCCCGCCACGCGGAACCCGGATCCGTGGTGGTGTGCCTTCATGATCTTCCCCATCGATCAGGGGCAGACGTGGCACTTCGGCTTCGGCCGCAAGACCGACTACCGCAAGGGCAAGCCCCCTGCGGCAGGCGACGAGATCGTGAACTACACCGAGGCCCGCGAGGTCCGCATGGTGCACGACCTGCTCAACGATCCGAAGTTCAGTTCGATGGTGGATCGCGAGCGCGTCTATGCCTTCGGACACTCCATGGGTGGCAGCGGCGCCCTGGCCCTCGCCATGCGCTACCCGGATCTCTTCGCCGCCACCTACGCCGCCTCTCCCATGGCCAACTACCGCACCTCGGGCAGTGGCGGCGGCGCCAACTGGGTGAACGACGTGACCCCGAAGTGGGGCAGCCCCGATCTCAACCTGCCGGTGGTTCTCCAATTCCCAGGGGGCTATGGCGCTCACCTCAAGCAGTACGAGGGGACCGGCGTCTGGGACTGGCAAAACCATGTTCAACAGCTTCGAAGCCGTACTGCTGATCCGATGGCCCCTCTGGGCGTACTCCATGGCACCGCCGACCGCCAGGTGAACTGGTCGACTCAAGCAGTCGAGCTGTTCCCGGCCCTCGACGCGGGCAAACGCACCTGGTCCGCTGCTGCGACCACCGCTGGTCACAACTGGCAGGGCTTCCGGGGCCTCGGCGGCCCGCTCCGCGCACCACAGGGCGCCCCATTCGACCAGCTTCGAGTCGTCAAGAGCGAGACGATCCCAGGCATCAGCAACGTGAGCAGCAACCCTGCGCTCAACCCCCCGGTCGCCGGCCTCTACAATCACCAGATCTACTGGTCGTCGTCCTGGTTGTCCTGGGATGGCAAGCCCATCGATCAGGCGGAGCGCTGGCGCATCAGCCTGTGCACCTCGGCACCGAACGAGGCCCGCTGTGGCTCCGGCGCACCGGCGACGGTGGACATCACCCCCCGCCGCACGCAGAAGTTCAAGATCACCCCCAAGGGCAACTACATCTGGAAGCTCAAGCTGAAGCGCAACAACGCCCTCATCGGCTCGGGTCAGATCACCGCCGACGAGCACGGCGTGCTCACGGTGCCCCAGGTGAAGATCGATCCCCAGGGTGTCCGACTGGAGATCAACCCCTTCAACCCGGGCAAGTGATTTACGCTCTGCAACCGAAACCCGCCTCTCCAGCATCATTGCTCACATGAGTCATGACGCCCTCCCCTTCCCTCGAAGCCTCTGTCATCGCTGCAAACACGTGAAGGTGATCCGCAGCGGCAAGGGCACAGTGTTCTTGATGTGCACCACACTGCCCCGAAAGTATCTGCCCCAGCCTCGCTTGCGCTGTGAGGCCTTCGAGGCGAAGCAGCCTTCGCGCTGAGGAGCGGACGGCCGTGCCTTTGGCACCGCCGTCCGCTCAAAATTTAGATCCTTTCACAGACCTGGACGAATCACCCTCCACCTCAGAGACTGTCACCCCCTTCTCCTTGTGGAGCCACTGATGATCCAGCGTGTATTCTCCTCCGCCCGCGTGCTCGGCAGAGCCACACTTCTGGGGGCAGCCCTCCTGGGGGTCGCCTGCCTGTGCCTGCCCGCCTCAGCCCAGCTGAAGATCGCCGCCCCTGACCAGAAGGTCGAGGCCCCCTTCAGCCTCACCGCAGCCGACGGCACTGGCCTCGAGCTCGTGGCCCTCGACACCCGCGCCGTCGTCGACGGGCCTCTGGCGTTCACCGAGGTGCACCTCACCTTCGAGAACCCTCAGAACCGCACCATGGAAGGCCACTTCAAGGTCACCATGCCCGACGGCGCCGCCATCAGCCGCTTCGCCATGGAGATCAACGGCAAGTGGATGGAGGGCGAGGTCGTAGAGAAGCAGGCCGCTCGCCGCGCCTATGAAGACGCTCTGCATCGCCGGCAGGATCCGGCGTTGCTGGAGCAGGATTCCGGCAACGTGTTCCGGGCCCGGGTGTTCCCCATCCCCGCCCGGGGGCAGAAACGCCTCATCATCTCGTGGTCCCACAACCTCACCGAGGCCGGTGAGGCCTACCGCATGCCCCTCAAGGGCCTGCCCAAGCTGCGCAACCTCACCCTGAGCGCCCTCGTCGGCGTCGAAGAAGGCGGAGGCCTCAAGAGCACCCTCGGCGGCACCGCCAGCCGTTACCAGGTCTCTCGGGTGGAGAAGCAGAACTACACCCCCGAGGAGGACTGGGTGGTCACCGGCGGCAAGCTCGAGGCCGGCGGCGAGGCCCTGCGCCACAGCAACCTCTCCATGGCCCGCTTCACCGTGAACGCCGGCACCGCCCCCGAGCAGATCCCCACCGCCTACGTGATGTTCGACACCTCGGCCTCTCGCGCTGTGGAGTTCGAGCGCCGACTGCAGGATCTCAAGACCCTGGTGAACAGCCTCGGCCAGGCCCAGGTGACTTCGGTGAAGGTCATGGTCTTCGACCAGAGCACCCAGGAGATCTACAGCGGCAGCCCCGAGGGCTTCGGTGACGACCAGCTCAAGGTCATCGCCGAGCGCACTGCTTTGGGTGCCTCGAACCTCGAGCAGGCCCTGCAGGCGATCCCCAGTGGGGCACCCTCCCGGGTCATCTTCGTCACCGACGGCATGATCACCGCCGGGGAGCGCGATCTCGAGGCTCTCGGCGCTCGGGCCGGCGCCCTGGCCCAGCGCGGCGTCATGCGCACCGACGTGGTGGTGGACACCACGGCCCGTGATCCCCTGGTCCTCGAGGCCCTCGTCGGCGCCGAGCTGCCTCGCGCCGGCAAGATCATCGACGGCCGCGCCCCTCTCAACGCCCAGATCGCCCGTCTCGCCCGCCAGACCCTCACCCCCGTGAAGATCACCGTGCCCGGCGCCAAGTGGTCCTGGCCCGGTGAGGTGAAGGGCTTGCAAGAGGGCGACACCGTCATCGCCTTCGCTGATCTCGCCGAGGCGAAGCCCTTCTCGCTCAAGCTCTCCGGCGGCCACACCGCCGAGGTGGCCCCCAAGGCCCGTGGCGTAGAGCGCCCTCTGTTGGAGCGCGCCTGGGTGGCCGCCCGCATCGACCGCCTGCAGGCCATGCGCACCGAAGGGGATCCCGACATGAAGGGGGCCCTCAAGCAGCAGATCATCACCCTGTCGACCCGCCACCGCGTGCTCTCCCCCTTCACCGCCCTGGTGGTCCTGGAGACCGAGGCAGAGTACCGCCGCTTCGGCATCGATCGCACCGCCCTCGCCGACATCCTCACCGTGGGCCCCACGGGAGTGGAGCTGAAGGGCCGCACCATGGCCATGGCCGTGGACCCGGTCCAGCCGGTCACCACGAAGACCGCGGAGAATCAGGCCAAGCCTCAGAAGAAGGTCGCCAGCAAGGGTCGGCGCGCATCCGACGAGTCCGCCAAGATGGAGGTCGAGGCCGACAAGGACGACTTCGGCGGGGCCCCTGCTGCGGCTCCGGCAGAGATGGCCGACGGCTTGATGGAGGACGCAGAGGAGGTCGCTGGTGGCCTGGCGCTTGAGGGCACCGGTCGTGGCGGTGGTGGCACGGCAGCAGGCGCCGTCACTGAGACAGCAGTTGCCGCGGCGGATCCCGCAGCACCTCCTCCCGCTCCGGAGCCCGAGCCGGAGCCCGTGGCCGAGCGGAATATGCGTGAAGAGGCCCCTGCGGACGACGCCCGCCCCCGCACCCGCCGCGCCCCTCAGCGTGTGGCCTCTGCCCGCCGGCCGAGCCCAGATCCCTTCCCAGGGAGCGACAACGGCCGCGTGAACCGCGTGCCTCGTCGCACGGTCTCTCAGGGCCGTCGGGAGTACAACGAGATCAACCGTGGCAAGCCTGCCCTCACGGGGAAGATGGCCGAGATCATGGCCGACATCGAAAAGGGCAACGGCAAAGCCGCCCTCGCCGCGGCGATGAAGTGGCGCGAAGAGGCCCCCCTCGATCTGCTGGCCCTCGTGGCCCTGGGTCAGGGCTACATGGCCACTGGCCAGAGCGAGATGGCCGCCCGGGCCTTCGGCAGCATCCTCGACTTCTACCCCTCCCGCGCCGACATGCGCCGCTTCGCCGGCAACTGGCTGGAGAAGGTGGGCGAGGCGGGCATGGCCCTCGCCGCCGACACCTACGGCACCGCCGCAGAGCAGCGCCCTGATCACCCCTCGGTCTACCACCAGCAGGCCATGGTCCTGGTGCGGGAGAAGAAGTTCGAGCAGGCCCTCACCGTGGTGCTCGACGGCATCAAGGCTCGCCGGGTGGCGAACCGCTTCCGCCAGGTGGAGCGCATCCTTCGAGAAGACGCTGCCCTCATCGGCGCCGCCTGGATCGCCCACAGCCCCGATGATCGCAAGACCATCGAGGCGCGCCTGAAGGCCCACGGCGTCACCGCGGACACCGCCCCGACGATCCGCTTTGTCCTCACCTGGGAGACGGATGCCAACGATGTTGACTTCCACATCTTCGACAAGGACTACCAGCACGCCTTCTACTCCCGGAAGCAGCTCTCGAGCGGCGGCGAGCTCTACGCCGACATCACCACGGGCTACGGCCCCGAGTGCTTCACGGTGCACAACCCCAAGGCGTTCCCCTACCGCCTGAAGGCCCACTACTACCGCCGCGGCCCCCTCGGCTACGGCATGGGCAAGGTGCAGGTGATCCGCCACGACGGTGAGGGCAACCTGTCCATCGAAGATCGCCCCTTCGTCATCATGAACGACGGCGCCTACGTCGACCTGGGCGAGGTGAAGGGCAGCAAGAAGGCCATGAGCATGGCGAAGTAACCCGTACTGTGATGCGCCTGGCCAGTTTAGCCTGGAACGGCTGTCACTCTACGGAAACACTTTGCTTCGCCCTGCAGTGTCCGTGAACAGCACCTGGGGCGTATCCGTGGGGATCAGCAACCGCCCGCCATCAGGCAAAGTCACCACGATCTCCGTCTTCGACACCTCGAACACCGTCTGCCCATAGCGCCCGAGCCAGCTCATGCGCATTGGGCGATTCACCGTCACCGCCACAGGCAACGTGCGCTCCCAAGGGCGATCACCAAGTGCCCGACGGCGGCGGTGATGGATGGCGTACATCGTCCACGCATCTGTGCCCGTGCCCAGGCGCCACCAGCCATTGGCGTCCTGCACGATCTCCACCGCCGGATCCGCCTGCTCGCCATACCAGAGATAGAACGCATCTGAGAGTTGGGGGTGAGGCAAGAAACGCCACTCACCCACCTTCAAAAACTCCAGCGGCGCGTGGCGGGCTGCAGAGTCCTGTCCAGCGGCGATTCGATCCCGGAGGGCCGCGGCCTCGTCACGGCGGTGGTTCCCCAGAGGGTGGGCGCTGTAGGCGTTGATGAAGTCGTCGAGGGCCTCGAGGCCCTCTTCACCGCCCAGGTGAGCCATAGCCCGTGTGCGCTTCCAATGCGCATCCACCTTCTGGCGGTGCGCTGCCCACTGACGGGCGGTGGTGGTTCGACGCCAGACCCGGTTGAACTCTGCGGGCTCAGTGGCTGGGCGCAATGCGGAAAGCAGCCGGGTGGCCCCCTCGACGACCGCAGGTTCCAAGTCGGCCACCCGCTCGGCTGAAGCATATTCGGCCCCGAGCAGCGCCGCAGAGTGGGTGTCGAAGAGCTTCATCGACACCTTGAGCACACCATCGAAGCGGATGATCTGCCCCGAGATGACGAAGTCGGCGCCGATGTTGCGGCCTGTCTCCACCTCACAGTCCGACTCGCACTCGGCGAGATCGTACCCTGGAGGCAGGGCCTGCTTGATCGACTCACGGGTGATGACGAAGTAGCGGCCTCGGGGCAACTTCAAAGCCGAGACCCGAGCGAGGTCGGTCACATATGCCCGGGCTTGCTCATCGAGGCTGGCGGCGTCTTCGAATTCGAGGACGGCGATCTTTCGAAGGGCGCGCTCAGGGGCTGCCTCAGCAGCACCGAGGCACCAGAGACAACTCCAGATCAGGGCCCAAGTGCATGTCGCACGCCGTCGCACATCGCCTCCTGCAGGCTGCCCGCATCAAAAAACACCCTTCCTGTACATGGGACGGCATTGGGATGAGCCAGGGCAAGATAAATTGAGCGGACGGCCGTCCGCTACAGGCGGTGCCAAAGGCACGGCCGTCCGCTTCAGGCACAAGCACGGCCGCCCGCTCAAAACATCAGCGGGCGTTGAGCGCGTCAACGCGGGGATCCATCACCTTGCGCCACAGGGGCGGCACGAACGACAGCAGCATCATGCCCGCATAACCCGTAGGCAGCTGGGGGCTGTCTTCGATGTGGCGCAAACGCCAGTAAGCGCGCCCCGCCTGGTGGTGATGATCCGCGTGGCGGGGCAGCGAGAACAGATAGAGTCGGGTCACGCGGTGGGCCGAGTTCCAGGAGTGATGAGGCTGAACCGGCTCGTAGCGTCCAGGGGCCTTCTCTTTGCGACGCAGGCCGTAGTGCTCCACGTAGTTGATCACCTCGAGGAAGGTGGCGCCCACGAGGCCCTGCACGGCGAAGAAGACCGCACCGACCCAACCTCCGATGGCCCAGGCCACTGCGGCACACAGAGTGAGGGTGAGCGGGTAGCGCAGGCGGCGATCTTTCAGCGTCCAGGCAATGTTCAGCCGAGCCACGCGGCGGCTCTCGATGCCCCAGGCGCTCCGGGCGCTGCCGATGAAGGTCTTGGGCAAGAAGCGGTAGAGGCTCATGCCTTTCGGGGCGCTCGCAGGATCACCGGGGGTGGCCACGTTCACGTGGTGGCCGAGGATGTGCTCGATGCAGAAGTGCGGGTAGAACGACAGTGTCATCAGCACTTCGGCCACGGCCCGGGACTTGACGTCGCGGCGGTGCATCAGCTCGTGAGCCACGTTGATGCCTGCGGCAGCGAGCAGACCCACCGAGAGGGTGATGCCGGCGTACTCCACCGGCGCCAGGGTGCCGCTGGCCAGCAGAGAGATGCCCCAGATGATGAAGCCCAGCTGCGTCGGCACCCAACCCCAGGTCAACACGCGGTGCAGCACGTGGCCTGCCTTCATCGCGGGATCAGCGGGCACCGTGTTGTCGGTGTCGAGGGGCATCATCTCGTCGAGGATGGGGGTGAGCACGTAGGCGAAGATCATCCCCGAGAAGGTCCACCAGCCACCAGCGAGAATGCCCGCAGCGACGACGGCAGGAATGATGTAGGCGAAGCAGAAAGGCAAGATCGCCGCGATGGGGAACCGGGCGCGCTCAGGGGCAGCATGATCGGAAGCGGTGGCCATGACGAACTCCGACGTGATCAGTGGGCTACACCAACTATCGACCGATGAGTAGATTTATTCAAGGGCGCCTGTGCAGATCATCGAAAATCCTCGAAGATGCCGCCGACGAGCGGATGCCTCTGGATGACCTCTCGCTGACCATCAGTGATCAACTTCAAACCTGCGGGGCTCCAGAACATGAGGTTGTCCGCGGTGCCTTCACACGGCAGCACCCCCTGCCCTCTCACGCCACACTCTGTGGCGAAGAGCACCCTGTCATTGTCGACATCGCAGATCTCCGGGCACTCCAAAGTGTCTTCAATGGGATCGTGTACGGGATCTCGCCCGGGGATCAGCCGCGCCTCGGTGGTGTGATACAGCCCGAGGGCGTGGCCGATCTCGTGGGCCACTCGCCAGGCCACGTCAGCGGGGAAGTCTTCGATGAGACTGGTGCGTACAGCCACCACCGATGATGCGCGGCCTCGATGGCCGATGGGCACGGGCAGACCACCAGAAATGCCCGATTGAGTGAGGGCCCCTACCTGGATCTGATCGACGAGATATACGTCGATGCCCTCGGGCACATCGAGACCGATGGCCCCTGCGCCCAGCTCACCGAGGGCCACGAGCTCAGCCCCGGTGGGCCCCAGATCGAGCACGGTGGGACTCCCTGCTGCAAGCGATGTGATGGAGATCTCGGCCTGGATGTCGAACTGGGCCTCGAGATGGCCCTCGAGGGCCTGAGCCATCTGCTCGAGCGCGGCGTCGCCGGGCGCCACCTCGGCGCCAGGCGGCAAGAGCAGGTTGATGGCGGTGACCGTGGCACCCGGAGGCCCTTTGAGCCAGACCTCACAGCTCAACCCACCCTCCACTGGCCCCACCGCTTCGAGGACGAAGGTATACGCTCCAGGCTCCAAGGGCATCCCAGTGCCATCGTTGGGCATGAGAGCTGTGGCGATCTCTGGCTGTGGGGCCGTCGCGGCAGCCCCTTCGAGGGCGCCACTGGGGCCAGCGACATCAGCGATGAGGTACACACCATCGCTGCGGCCTCGGGCCTGTATCAACGCTGACTCGAAGCCATCAGGCACCTCGAAGGTGACAGGCACACCGAGTGCGCACGGCCCCAGCTCGATGCGCTCGACCGCGGGCGGTTCAATGTCGGGCTCAGCGTCGGACACGTCGATGTCTGGTACATCGAGATCAGTGAAGAAGGCATCCACTTCACTGGCATCAGGCGCGTCCGCGTCGACAGCTCCGAGATCAAAGTCGAGCTCAGCGTCGGCCAACATGGCATCTTCGATGGGGCTCATCGCCCAGCCATCAGCGGAGGGGCCGCCCGGATCAGCGGGATCGCACGCCATCAACGCGATCCCCACCACAAGCCAGAAATCCCCTCTCACAGCACATCTCCCGGCATATCTGCGTGCCAAAAACAGTTACACTGTTCTGACTCTACAGTGTCGGCCCGCCTTCGAAGTCTGCAACCCGACCTCGAGGCGCGCCGTCCCTTCTCGTACCGCCATTCTGAGAACACACGCCAAAGGCACACGATGCATCGCGCTCGCCTGATTCTCGCTGCTGCAGCCACCCTCGCCGCTGTCGCCGTGGTCTGGATGCTCTGGGCCATGCAGCAAGATCCGCCCAAGCGGGACACCCCGCGGCGAAAAGTGGCGAAGACCGCGCCGACGCCTGCGCCACCTGTCGACGAGGTGGCAGACGAGGCCCCTGAGGCGCGCCCTCAGCCTGAACCCGTGGTCGCCCCCGCAGTGCCGAAGACCCGCACCCTCGTGGGCACGGTGACCAACACCACCGACAACACCCCCATCCCCGGAGTGACGGTGCGCCTAGTGGTCGAGGGCAAGCCACACAAAACCACCCTCACCAACGCTGCTGGCGAGTACACGCTCAAGGGTGTGCCCGGTCGTCCCGACGTGCTCGAGTTCTCTGCCACGGGCTACGAGAGCGAGACCTTCGAAGAGCCCTCGTTCCCCAAGGACCCACGGGTGCGCTGGGATGTGGAGATGGTGCCGGCGCCAGGGCTCTACGGCCGTGTTGTGGTTCAAGGACCGGCAGGCACCCTCACGCCTGTCTCAGATGCCTGGGTGGGCGTCCGCCGTGGTGGCACGCTCAGCGCCACCCTCGACCGCATGCGCCGCTGGCGATCCGAAGCGGCCACCCGCACCGACTTCAGCGGCCGCTTTGCTCTCGACATCGACACCGAGACCAACGAGACCGGTCTCTGGAGCCTCGAAGCACGACACGCTCAATACGGAAGAGTGCGAGAAGTCATCGAGGGGGCCAAAGAGGTCACCCTCGTGCTCCCGGGCGGCGGCTACATCTCCGGTCGAGTGGTCGATCCGGAGGGTGATCCGGTGGCGGAGTTCTCCGTGAGCACGAGCGGCCTCGTCTACGGCGTGGGGGGCCCCAAGGCTCAGAGCTTCGAAGCAGGCACCGGGGCGTTCCGCCTCGGCCCGCTCTCCGAGGGCAAGCACACGCTGTGGGCGGTGGCCTCGGGGTTCCAACCTGGCGAGGTCAAGGGCATCGAGGTCAAGGTGAACGAAGAGACCTCGGGGGTGGTGATCACGCTCAAGCCCTCGATGACCCTCTCGGGCCGCATCACCGACTTCAAAACAGGGCGCCCTGTCGAGGGCGCCCTGGTCCGCCCTGCGGAGTGGCAGAGCCGCACCCTCGCGGAATCAGTCTCGGCCTACTCCGACGAGAACGGCAACTACCGTCTGCCCTCGCTGCCAGGGCCCCGGACCAGCATCGTGGTGCAGGCAGAAGGCTACCGTGAGGTGCTCGCAGGTGGCGTCGCTGGGCAACCCGGAGATCAGCTGCGCCGCGACTTCGCCATGAGCCCCATCGAAGACGAAGAGTCACCGGGGAGCGAGCTCACGGGTATAGGGGCGGTGTTGATGCGCACGCGAGAGGGCATCTACATCCGTGAGCTGGTGGACGGCGGTCCCGCAGCAGAGCTGCTCAACGAGGGCGATGTCATCGTACAGGTGAACGATATGGACGCCCGCAGCGGCGATCTCACCACCATCGTGCAGGCGATCCGCGGCGAGGTGGGCACCGACGTCGATTTGTGGGTGAAGCGGGAAGGGGCTGAAGAGCCCGAGCGAGTGACGCTGACCCGCGCCCGGGTGGTGATGAGCCGTTGATGTCGCAATCAACACATCCGCTGCTGCGGATGCGTCAGATCGAAGCCAGCGCCGAGCCCAAACGCGTCACACAGCGCTCGATCTGCGCCCGGCTCACCGCGCCGACACTGAACCGCACCCAACCCGTCTCGTCGCCCTGGTAACCGAAGGCGCTGAAGGGCACCACCGCGCAGCCGTGCTCCAGCAGCCAGGCCACCACAGCATCTTCGTCGGGGAAGCCCGGGCGGCCCACCAAATCGAACTTCACGCTCAGGTAGAACGCCCCCTGAGGGTCGATGCACTGCACCGGATGACCCGCAGCCTGCCAGCCTTTGATGGCGTCTGCGATCATGTCGAGCCGGCCTCGAAGCTCAGCTTTGAAGTCCGTCATGTAGTCTTCGACGATGGCAGGCTCTGCGAGCAGGCGGGCCGTAGCCATCTGCTCGGGGCGAGGGGCCCAGGCCCCCATGTGGGTCATCAGGGCCTTCACCTTGGCGGTGATCATCGGCGGGCCCACCATCCAGCCCACACGCAGCCCCGTGGCGGCGTAGCACTTGCTGATGGCGTCGGAGAACATGGTGTACTTCGCCATTTCAGGCCGCAGACCCACAGGGGTGTGGTGCACGCGATCACCATACGTGAGCATGCGGTAGACCTGATCGTAGATGACATAGAGCAGGCGCTCGCCGGCGGCCTCGCGGCGGCGGTTCTCTTCGATGATCAGATCGCAGATGTCGGCGAGCTGCCCCTCGGTCATCATGGTGCCCGCGGGGTTCATCGGGGAGCACAGCACCAGCAGACGGGCATCCTTCAGGTGCGGGGCGAGGCCCTCGGCGGTGGGCATGAAAGCGTCTTCAGGGCGGCTGCTCACCACCACTTGCTCTGCGCCGACGAGCTGGCAGAAGTTGTTGTTGTTCCAGCCCGGGCCCGGGCAGATGACCTTCTCGCCGGGGTTGATGAGGCACTGGTATGCAGCGAAGAGCACCGGCCGGGCGCCGCTGCCCACCACCACCGACGACACAGGGTAATCGAGGCCCAACACCGCGTGATAATGGTCGCGAATCGCCTGTCGCAGCTCGAGCACGCCGTCGGCGGGCGGATAGTTGGTGTGACCTTCGTCGACGGCCTTGTGGATCCCCTCGGCGAGGGGGGCTGGCACAGTAAACTGACCTGGGGCGAAGTCACCCACGGTGAAGTTGGCCACCTCTTCCCCGGCGGCGATGCGATCCTTCACGGCGTAGGCGATCACCAGAATCCGGCTGGCGGCCATGCCGAGGGCGGTTTCGGAGAACGTCGCCCTTGCGGTGGCCTGAACGGCGTCGTCGGTCTTGGGAAAATATGAGTCGAGGGTGGCCATGATAAAGGTGCTCCGATCAGTCGACGTGGCGATGGGCCATATAGCTTGAGCGAACAAGAGGCCCCGACTCTACATGATCGAAGCCCAGGGCGAGGCCCACTTCACGCAGGCGGTCGAAGGTCTGTGGGGTGACCCAGCGATCTACGGGCAGGTGCTTCACGGTGGGTGAGAGGTACTGCCCGAGGGTGAGCACCTTGCAGTCAACCGCCCGCAGGTCGGCCATGACCTCTTCGATCTCGTCGTCGAACTCACCGAGGCCCATCATCACCCCGGTCTTGCTGATGATGCGCTCGCCATTGGGCCCCCGCCACTTGCCGATGTGCTCGAGCACGTCGAGGCTCTGCTGGTAGTCCGCCTGAGGGCGTACCCGCCGGTAGAGCCGCGGCACGGTCTCGGTGTTGTGGGCCACGATGTCGGGCTGCGCCGCCAGCACGATGTCGAGGGCGTCGAAGTTCCCCTGGAAGTCGGGCACCAGCAGCTCGATGCGCGTGCCCGGAGAGATCCTGTGGATTGCCCGCACGGTGTCGGCGAAGTGCTGGGCGCCACCGTCGGGTAAATCGTCGCGATTTACGCTGGTGATGACCGCGTGCTTCACCCCGAGGGCCTTGATGGCCTCGGCGGTGTGTACCGGCTCTTCAGCGTCGAGGGCCTGCGTGGGCCCCTTGCCCACGGCGCAGAACCCGCAACGGCGGGTGCAGATCTCACCCATGAGCATGAAGGTGGCGGTGCCGTGGGTCCAACACTCGTCGATGTTGGGGCACCGGGCCTCTTCACAGACTGTGTTCAGCCGCTTGCCCTCTTTGAGCTCGAGGACTTCGGCGAATTTCGAGCCCCTCTGGTAGCGCACCTTCAGCCATGGCGGCCGAGGGCCGGGCTCTCGGGCCCGGACGCGGGGATCAGGGGCGGGACCAGAGTCCTTGGCCCGGGGATCGTCGATGGAGACGAGATCACTCATGACTGATCTTCCTCCTGTGACCGTACGACGAGGCGTCGGCCAAAGTTGCGGGCCAGGTGCTCGGCGAGGTGTCGCATGACCTCGTCGATGGACACCTCTCTCCCGAGCTCTGCCTTCAGGCTGGTGACCCCCTTGTCGCGGATGCCGCAGGGGACGATGAGCTCGAAGTGGTCCATGTGGGTGTTCACGTTCAAAGCGAAGCCGTGGTGGGTGATCCACCGGCTGATGCGGGCGCCCACGGCGCCGATTTTGCGCTCGGGCCCCCGTGCGTCCTCGGCGAGCCACGTGCCGGGGGAGCCTTCGACCCGACCGCCGACAAGATCGTACTCGGCGATGGTGTCGATCATGGTCTGCTCGATGGCCCGCACGAACTTGGGGATGTCCATCCAATCAGGGCGCAGGTCGAGAATAGGATAGCCCACGACCTGCCCAGGACCGTGATAGGTGGCGTCTCCCCCTCTGTCGCTCTGTACGAGTTCGACGCCCACGGCGGCCAGTGTAGCTTCATTGTAGAGCAGACTCTGGGGATCAGTGTCTCGCCCCAGTGTGACGACCGGCTCGTGCTGCAAAAGCAGCAAAGTGTCTGGAATCAAGCCCTTACGCCGCTCATCTACGAGCTGTTTCTGCAGCTGCCAGGCCTGCTGATAGCCGATGGTGCCGAGGTGCCTGACCTCGAGTTCGCGTATGGGCGTCGTGTCGTGCATCGGGGGAGAGATGCAGGAGAGAGGGCCATGAGTTCAAGGGGGAAGTTTTTCTCATCGTGCTTTGCATTCGGATTGAGTCGGGAGGGCGAAGGATTGAGGGCAGAGTTCGGGGGCGAAGAGCGCAGGTGAGGCTGTCTGGCCTGAGGCCAGACGCTTCGGAGTCGACGGAGGCGAAGCCGTAGGAGCATAGAAGCGCCCGAAGGGCAGCCTCTGAAGAAGCACTGAGCATCTTCAACCTCGAAATCTGACCTCAAGACAAGCACTCACACTCAATCCGAATGCACAGCACGCTCACTCGCGCTTTAAAGGCCCAGGCAGAAATTTTCGATTTTTTTGCCACCATCAAATCACGCGGTGTCACACCACGCGAGACGTACATGTTCGACTCGCGCGCATGTGATGATAGACGGCCCGTGATGTGTGAATTCCAGCCCAGTTCAGATGCTGGTGAGGGAGCAGGTTTTGGCTGCACGACATAGAAAATCCGAATTGCTGGCAGTGCTTTTGGGGGCAGCGCTGTCTCTCCCAGCATGTGACGACACGGGCACGAGCGGTGATGGGGTGGATGCAGCCCCGGGGGCAGACGCACGCACCGACATGGTCGATCCTGACATGGAGGTGACTCCAGAGCCTGATGCTGAGGTCGAGGCCGATGCCGATGCCGATGCCGATGCCGAGGCTGAAGCAGACATGGGCATGGATGGCGACATGTTCGTGGAGGCCGACGCTGAGGCTGAGCCAGACATGGGCATGGATGACGACATGTTCGTGGAGGCCGACGCAGAGTTGCAGGCCGACATGGGGTGCGCCGACACGGATGGCGATGGTGTGTGCGACGACGAAGACATCTGCGCAGAGGGCGACGACAGCGCTGATGCAGACGGCGACGGTGTCCCCGACGCATGTGACGTGTGTCCGGGTGGCGACGACGGCGCCGATGCAGATGGCGACGGTGTGCCTGATGGGTGCGACCTGTGCGAAGCCGGCGAAGACGGTGTGGACACAGATGGTGATGGTGTGCCTGACGCATGCGACAACTGCGTAGACGCGCCCAACCCCGGTCAGTTGGACAGCGACGGAGACTGGAGCCCTCTCGCAGCGGGCGTCGACTTCAACCTGCGCCCCAGTCCAGCCAATGACCTCGTCCTCGCCGATGGTGAGAGCACTCGGGTGGAGCTGGGCTTCGAGTGGAGCTACTTCGGCCTGCCTGTGACCGAGGTCGTCGTCTCAGCCCGAGGGTTTATCTATGTAAATCCACAGGGTGCAGCCCCCATGGCAGAAGACGCGATGGCCCTTGGTGAGGTGCCAGAGGGTGGTGAAGGCCCCATCCGCTCCACCACGCCCGGTGTGATTGCGGGTTTCTGGACCGCACTGGCCCCTTCCTCCGGTGGACGCATTGCATACGAGACGGTAGGCGAAGAAGGCAGCCGCGAGTTGAGAGTGGCGTTCGAAGCTGTGCCCTACGGGCCTGGCGAGGGTCCCACAGTCAGCTTCCAGATGATTCTCCGTGAATCGGGTGGCGTAGAGATTCAGTGTGAGAGCTGCCTACCACTGGAAGGTACCCCTGTCGTTCAGGGCGCTCAGTCCTGGCGTGACGCTACGTTTGCCACCGCTGAAGGCCGCAACGGAGTGGCTTTCGACGCTGTGGAAGACGCCATCGAGTTCACGTGGACCTCTGTGCCTGGCACGGGTGATGGTGCAGGCGACGCATGTGACGTATGCCCCCTCGATATTACAGACGACACCGACGCAGACACCGTGTGTGACACCTTCGACCTCTGCCCCGGGGAAGACGACACACTCGACGCTGATGCTGACGACCAGCCCGACGCCTGTGACCCCTGCCCTCAGGACAATCCCGACGACACTGATGGTGACGGCGTCTGTGACTCCGCTGACGTCTGCGCTGGTGGAGACGACAACATCGATGGTGATGGTGATGGTGTTGCTGACTTCTGCGACCCCTGCCCTCAGGACAACCCCAACGACACTGACGGCGACGGTGTCTGCGATGCGGTTGACGCCTGCCCTGGAGGTGATGACGCAGTGGACGGCGACGGTGACGGCGTCGCTAACTTCTGCGATGTCTGTCCTCTCGACAATCCCGATGACCCCGACGGCGACACCGTGTGCACAGCGCAAGACATCTGCGCTGGTGGTGACGACCGCATTGACGGTGACGGCGATGGCACCCCCGACTTCTGTGACGTCTGTCCCGCTGACAACCCCAACGACACTGACGGCGACACAGTCTGTGACTCCGCAGACGCATGCCCTGGTGGCGACGACCGCGTAGATGGCGATGGGGATGGTGTTGCCGACTTCTGTGACGTCTGCCCTGCTGACAACCCTGATGACAGTGATGGGGACACAGTCTGCGACTCCGTAGACGCCTGCCCCGGTGGCGACGACCGCATCGACAACGACGGCGATGGCACCCCCGACTTCTGTGACGTCTGCCCTGCTGACAACCCGGACGACTCAGACTTCGACAGCATCTGTGACTCCGCTGACGTGTGCCCTGGTGGAGACGACCGCCTGGACGGAGACGGAGACGGTGTCGCGGACTTCTGCGACGTGTGTCCTCTCGACAACCCCAATGATTCCGATGGCGACACTGTCTGCGACACAGACGATGTGTGCCCCAACGAAGACGACCGCGTGGACACTGACGGCGACAATGTGCCCGACGCCTGTGACCGTTGCCCCCTCGACGCACCCGACGACCCTGATGGTGACGGCCTGTGCACCACCGAGGAGACCAACAACCTCGGCACCAACCCCGACCTCTTCGACACCGATGAAGATGGCCTCGACGACGGTACGGAGCTCGGACTCGGCACCGACCCTCTCGACCCTGACTCAGACGGCGACGGCGTCCTCGACGGCATCGAAATCCTCCGTTTCGGCAGCGACCCCAACGACCCTATCATTCGCTCACGTCAGCCCAACTTCCAGCTCACCGCCAGCGCAGGGCGCGGCCTCGCGGGCCTTGCAGTGGGTGTAACCTCCGACATCAACGACGACGGCTATGACGAGATTCTCGTGGGTGCCCCTTCGTTCGATGGCCCCGCTGGCCCTGACGCCGGCCGCTTCTATGTCGTCTATGGCTCCAGCAACAACGTCGACATCGACCTCGACGCCATCGAGGCCAACAACCAGGGCTTCATTCGCGATGGCGCTGACGGCAACTACAACTTCCTCAACACCCTCTGCGTCAACGCCAACCCCGTGAACTACGATTGCTTCAAGATCGAGCCCAACACCGATCTGTACGCAGTAGAAGGCTGGCGGGCAGGTCTGGATGGTGGTGGTCTCGGCACCCGTACGGAGTCCATCGGCGACTTCGATGGTGATGGTGTGGGCGACTTCGCCGTGAGCAGCCCCTGGGCCCGCGTAGATCAGGGCATCTGGGGCGGCGAGGTGCACATCATCTCCGGCGCCACCGCCGCCGAGGTCGACCTCAACGCTCTCGAGGGCGATACCCCGGTCGGCGGCAGCCATGTTGCCGCTCGCCAGGGCACGGTCTTCATCGGTGAGGTCTTCGGGAACGCCCTGGAGCGCACCAACGGGGACGTCATGGGCTTCGAGATCACAGGTGATTTCGACATCAACGGCGACGGGCTCTCCGATCTGGCCATTTTCTCCGCGAACCAGCGGGACGTCGACCCGTCTGATGTCATCACCGTCATCTTCGGGCGCCGCGGAGGTTTCTCGAGTTCGATCACCGACTATGTGAACAGCGACGCTGGATTCCAGATCGCCATCGTCGGCGGTGCGGGCGCCGATGGGTTCTCGCCCAACCTCGAAGCCCCTGGCGACGTCAACGGTGACGGCTTTGGTGATCTCATCATCAACACACCCAACAACTCCAATGGCTTCTTCGATGGTGATTGGAGCACCGATCAGAACCTGTTCTTGCTCTTCGGCGGTGCCACCCACACAGATCTCATCCTTGGGGAGTTGTCCCCAGATCGTGGTATTCGGCTCGATCAGGGCCGGGCAGACATCCTGCCGCAGTTCCTCAACGGGTTCCTCAAGCCCGATATTTTGCGCGGCAATGTGCCCATGACAGTCTCGCAGCCTCTAGGCAGCGGTGGCGACGTAAACGGTGATGGCCTTGCCGACGTGGTGATGACCGGTGTCATGCCGAGCGCGAGCAACGCCCACGGTGCCTGGGTAGCCTTTGGTCAGAGCAATGGCCAGCTGACCCCAGTGAGCGAGTTGCACAACAACCAAGGACAGGGCTTCGCCATCACCGAGTTGGCCCGCACGGAGTTTTTCGAGTGGGAGCGGCTGGGCGAGAGCGTGACCATTGTGCAGGACATGAACGGCGACGGCCTCGACGAGATCGCCGTGGCTTGGGAAGCAGCAAGCACACCTCAACTGGCGAACAACGGTCGTGTGTACGTGATTTGGGGGAAGCGGGACACTGACCCTGTGGACCTTCGAGACATCGAGGCGGGCATCGGCGGGTTCATCGTCGAGGGTGCTCACGCCGGCGCCGGTCTGGGTGAGAGCCTGGACGGGAGCGGTGACATCGACGGTGACGGGCTGGGCGACCTGGTGATTGGGGTGCCGGACACATTCAATGCCAACGGGCTCGGTGGCGTGGCCGTGGTGCTGGGTGAGGACTTCACGGAGAGCATCTTCGAGCTGGGTGGCGAGCTGGACGACACCTTCGACGGGCTGCCCACTGGAGAAACCCTCGTGGGTGGTCGCGGCAACGACACCCTGCGGGGCAACGGTGGGCCCGATGTGCTCTACGGCGGCCAGGGCAACGACCGCTTCGAGGTGGCCGACGCGACCTTCCAGCGCATTCGCGGCGGCTCAGGCTTCGACACCCTCGCCATGGTGGGCCCTTCGTGGCGATTGCTCCCCTCCACCTTCCGCGGCCGACTCTTCGAGGTCGAGGCCATCGACCTCTCCGCACCGGAGCCTCATAGCGTCGCCCTCGCGCGGCAAGATGTGCTCGAGATGCAGAAAATCGGCAACACGGTGTTCATTCTGGGTACCGCCGAGGACGACGTGGTCCTCACCGGTGGAGACTGGACCCTCGGCATGGAGGACGAGCAGGGCTTCGTGATGTGGTACAGCGGCCTGGCCACAGTCCGTGTGCAAAACACGGTGACGGTACGCCCTGGTGCTGCCTTCGCTCAGGATCCGTTCCGGTTCAACTTGCCAGAGCTGACCGCTGATGGCGGCATCGTGGGTGACGTGAGCGTGCTGGACGGTACCTTCGTGACCTATGGCATGCTCGAAGACCCACTCAACGCCTTCGGGGTGAACGCAAACGGCGAGCTGTTCGTGGCAGACACAGTGCCGCTGGACTTCGAGACGGTGCCAGAGGTCATCCAGCTTCGAGTCTCGGCGGAGACTGAGAACGGTGTGGTGACGAGCACGCGAGTCTTCGTGCAGCTGACCGACGAAAACGAGCCCCCAGTGTGGGCGGCGGCGCTGGACTCGATGACGCTTCCGGAGTCTGCACAAGACGGCACGGTGGTGGGCGGCATCAACCCCACCCCGGTGGACCCTGACGCCGAGGACACCTTCACCTACAGCATTGTCGCCGGGAACGACGATGGCATCTTCGCCATCGACCCCAACACCGGCGCCATCCGCGTCGTCGACAACCGCGCCCTCGACTTCGAGACACAGCCACAGCACACCCTCACCCTCAGGGCCACTGACGCCCAGGGCGCCTTCGCGAATAGTCCTCCTCAGGTCATCGACCTCACCAATGTCAACATCGTCGAGGCACCTTTCGACCTCACCTTCAGCACAGTCCGGCAGTCGATGTGGGCCGACGCCAACCCACTGCCCAACTTCAACATTCTCAACCCCTCCTGGACCAGCAACCCCCAGGCCGGTGAGATCGGCGCCGGTGAGTGGACGGCGCGGTTCAGCGGCTTCTACATGACCATCCGGACTCAAGGGCGCATGCTGGCGAACTTCGTCATGCAGTCGTTCTTCGGTGAGTACTCGGTGGAGTTCCCCATCAACACCCGGGTGACCTACCCCGACGCCATCACCACCGGCACCGCCTTCGACTTCGACACCACACTCACTTGGAACGATGGCCGAGCCTTCCTCGGCTCACCGAGCTGGCGGTACGAGGCGGGCATGCAGTTCATCAACTTCGGCATCCAGGGCATGCAGTTCTGCGCCGCAACGGCGTGTCACGACCCCGGCCGAAACTTCCAGTTCAGCGGGGGCTTCAACGAGGCCCGCATCCGGCCGACGCTCTACCGCGAGTTCCCGCTGCCCTCAACGGCGAACGGCTTCGATCACAGCTTCGACTGGAACCACGCCCCTGTGGACTTCCGCATCGCTTGGGTGAATTACCTCAACGTTGCCCTCCGGGCCCTGGGCGTGCCCACCAACGTCGGTGAGTTCGACTTCTTCCCCTTCGGGCCCCACGTGGGCGGCTATCGGGTCAACTATGTCATCGTGGAGCCCGAGGTGGTCCTGGCCCATGGGGTGAACCAGCGATTCCGTTTCCAGGTGAGCACGGTGCCGTACACCATCACCCTCGAAGATGGCGTCACCACCATCGACGGTCAGCTGGGCACCACCACCCCCATCACCTTGCCTGCAGGGGCCGACACCAACAACGATGGCCGAGTGGACTTCACCCTCACCATCACCCCCGAAGCCACCTGGACCACCCGCTCTACCCACAACACCACCTACGCCCTCGAAATCACGGGCATGCGCGTCAGCGTGGCGCAGCTGGACAGCATTCGACGCGAGGTTGGCCGCTACCCCGAGACCACGGGCTACTTCAGCCGCATCATCAACGATGGCCCTGACGAAATCTTCGAAGAGACCCGCCCCGTCGGTGGCCTCAACAGCCACACTCTCCGCGGCTCCTTTGATCTGACGCCTCCCGCCCCCTGAGCCGCCTCACCCCGGCTTTGCCACCAGCTGCTCCAACACCCCCTTCAGGGTCTTGATGCGGATCGGCTTGGCGATGTAACCGTCCATGCCCGCGCTCAGACAACGGGCCTGTACCCCAGGCATTGCGTTCGCCGTCAGGGCCACGATGGGGGGCTGCCGCTCGATGAGATGATCGTTGCGGATGTGCTGACACGCCTCGATGCCGTCGATGCCGGGCATCTGCATGTCCATCAACACCAGCTCGAAAGACCGGCGTCGCAGCTGCTCGATGGCGGCGTACCCGTCCCGGGCCACTTCAACCCCATAGCCGAGGCTGTCGAGCATGACCGAGACCACTTTTTCGTTGGTGGGATTGTCCTCGACGACCAGCACAGTGCCCTTCTGCTCTCGTGGAATCTGCAGCCTGCCCTCCGTTTGAGGGCGTCGGTGCTGTGTACTGGACCAGCGCGTAATCGACGCCTCGGTGAGCATCTTTGTGAGCACCTCGTCGAGGGCGCTCCGGCGTACAGGCGTGCGCACCCCCGCTCGTCGGGGGGCCTCTGCCTCGAAGCCCTCTCGGCCAGCGCCTGGCGCGCTCACCACCACGATGCAATACCATGCAGGGTCAACGCGCCTACGGGTCATCTCCTGAACGAGCGAGCGGCCCTGCCAGCTCATTTGTTGATCGAGGATGCATGCCACCCAGGGTCCCTGCCCCAACATCCTGATCGCGCTGTCGGCATCAGCGGCGATCTCCGGCGTCAGGCCCAATGCTGTGCACTGGTGACTCAAGCTGAGGGCTTGCTCAAAGACTTCCATGGAGATGAGCACTCGCCCTCTGACCTCCAACTCTGCTCTCTTCTCGATGATCCCAGTGAAGTCGTCCAACCGCGACAGCGGGCACGGCACCGTCACCTCGAAGACCGAGCCCTCTCCGGGTATGCCAGAGCTCCTGGCGTGTACGCTGCCCCCCATCATCTCCACGAGCTTGCGCGTGATGGCCAGACCAAGGCCCGTGCCCTCGTGTCTGCGGGTCGAGGATCCGTCGACCTGAGAGAAGGCGCCGAAGATCGACTCGAGCTGATCTGGAGGAATGCCGGCGCCGGTGTCGGCCACGGTCAACCTCATCCAGGGCACACTCTGCTCAGCGGGATGATACGGCTCCAACTGCACCGCCACATGGCCCTCAGCCGTAAACTTGATGGCGTTGCTCACGAGATTGGTCAGGACCTGACGCATGCGAAAGGCGTCGCCGAGCATGACGGCAGGTACATCCGGATGGACGACATGGGCCAGGGTCAGTCGTCGCCCGGCAAGGGGAGAGAGCACATCGAGCACGTTCTCGATACACCCCTCGAGTTCGAATGGCAGCTGGGTCAGCTCGAGATGGCCACTCTCGATCTTCGCCAGATCGAGGATGTCGTTGATGATGTCGAGCAGCGCATCACCGCTGAGCCGGATCGTCTCCATCCAGTCGCGCTGATGATCGTCGAGGGGGGTCTCCAACAAGAGCTCGGTCATGCCGATGATGGCGTTCATCGGCGTACGGATCTCATGGCTCATGTTCGCCAGGAACGAGCTCTTGGCCCGGGCTGCCTCTTCGGCAGCCTCTTTGGCCATGCGCAGGGCTTCTTCTTCTTTTCGCCGCAACTGCACTGTGGGCGTGACGTCGACAAAGATGAGCACCGCCCCCCTCAGCTCACCGTCGACCTCCACGGGGTTGGCGGTCACCGTGGCATAGAACACATCGCCCTTTCGCGGGTGCAGGCAGACTTCGTCGGCGCGAAAGGGCTGACGCTCGGTGAAGACAGCCTGTCTCAACACCGTGGTGAACTCGGTGTTGCAGAAAATCTGCTCAAGGATCTCGCCCCCGTGGGGGACTGCATCACCCTCGGACCACGCCAACAAACGCTCTGCTGCGGGGTTCAGGCTCACCATATTGCCAGCGCGGTCGAGGGTGCACAGACCTGCGTCGAGGGATCGGATGACCCGACTGAGCTTGTCTCTCTCTTCAGCGATCTGACTGGCTGTGCTCTGACGCAGGTCTTCATAGAGGGCCTGCATCTCTTCGGAAGAGATGGCCAGAGATCTCTCCAACAGATAGCGACCATCATCGGCCTGTTGATAGTGACCGCTGACTCTGTCCAGGAACCTCTGCCAGTCTTCCAGAGAGCTGGGCAGAGCCTCTGCGGAGAGTCCGGCCTTGCGAAGCTGTCGCTCGAGAACCTTGTGCATCACACCTCGGCAAAGGTCGTGAGGGTCATGGTCTGGTTGTGCAGGTCACATGATCCGCTGCCATGAGGTGAGATCTCACCATAGGAATAGAAGCCGATTTGCCGTGATCCCTTCGGCAACACATCGAATGTAGCTTCCAACTCTTCTTCAGACTGCTCGCCGAGCACCAGCCGACGGCCTACACAGCTGATGGCCACCGACAACACTGGCAAGTCTCCAGTAGTGCAGGCCCGAGACATCAGGGCGGCATTGCACGCGCCGTCCACGAGCCGCTCGAAGTTGGCCTTCATGAACTGGGCGAGGTGCCCCTCTGGCAAGTCGCCGGCGAAGGTCATGGTGTTCTCTTCGTGAGAGACCGACAACACAGTCCGTACGAGCTGACGATCGCTCTGCGCGTCACTGCGCACGGCCAGAGGAAACAGCAACGCGCTCGCAGGCAGCTCGGCCGCTCGCTCACCGAGATACTTCATGTACAGCTCGAGGGCGGGCTTGCCGTCGAGCTCGTAGAGCACGTTGCCCTCGGCCCGCGTGATTCGACGCTCGATGCCGAAGACGTCCCACCCGCCTTTGGACCCATGGCCGATCTCGAGATGATCTCCATAAAAGCCCACGGCAGAGATGACTCGCCGCGTGGGCTGGCCCTCACGAATGATCCAGGTGTCTTCAAAGTCGCTGCCGTCTCCTGCGAGCCCCCCTGTGACGACCACCCGTTCGGGCAACACGCTGTTGAGGCCCCGCACGACGTCGCTCCCGTTGACGTGCAGGCCATCGGAGAGCACGAGGATGCCCTTCAGCTCGTCGGCGAGCAGCGCTCTTCCAATCTCGGCGCCGGCTTCACAGGATCGCTCGACACACTCCACGGTGGCGAAGGCGCTGCGCAGCTGGCTCTTCTCAAAGCGAATGATGGCGACGGCCATGCTCTCGTCGGACAGTGTCGTGTCGAAGATCTCACCGGAGCTGGAGCACCCGAAGAGCCGGCTCTGAGGGAAGGCATCGGACAACTCACGCAGGACCTCTGGCTGACCACGAAAGCATGGCGCACCAAAGGCGAGGATCAGGGTCTGCTCACTGTCGAGCGTTGAATCGAAGGGCGTGGTCCACTGCCCTGCGACATACTGCAAGAGTTGTAGCTTCACGAGGTACTCCCCACGGACAGACAGACGCTCATCATATCAGAGTAGGACCTTCTCTTCGGGCTCTCAGTGTTTCCTCAGCGCCCGAAGGGCAGGCCAGACAGGCTCGCTCGCTTACACTCGCTGTGCTCTCTTGAGGTTTCTGTAGAACTGCTCTTCGGGCTCTTCTATACCTCCTCGAAGCTCTGTTGGCGTCGAGCGTCGTAGCGACATCAGCGCGGCGATGCCACGCATCAGACCGGCGCTGGGTGCTCGCCGTAGCCTCCGGCTCTGATCGTCCTACACATCTTTTGGTGTAGTGGTGGATTGGTTAGCGGCGAGCCAGCCCAGCTCGAACATGAGGATTTTTTCGAA
>JBKAGE010000064.1:0-44665 GCA_046290225.1 Bradymonadia bacterium
AAAAAATCCTCATGTTCGAGCTGGGCTGGCTCGCCGCTAACCAATCCACCACTACACCAAAAGATGTGTAGGACGATCAGAGCCAGCGGCTACGGCGACCGGTTTTTCGCGGCGTCTGTGCGGAGGATCGTGGGCCTCACGGCGGCTGACGCCGCCGTAGCGGCGGAGCAAACAAAAGGTGGCCTGCGACCGACGCAATGATCGGGCAGGGGGGGCGGGGCGGGCAGACCACCACGCCGGCCGCAGACCGAAATCGGTCAGCGGGCGTCGACCACCACAGCGGTGAGGTTGTCCTTGCCGCCAGCGTCCATCGCCTGAAGGGCCAGCGAGCGGACCGCACCAGCCGGCGTATCGTATGCATCGAGGGTACGGGCGATGTCGTCGTCCGAGATGAGATCAGAGATGCCGTCGCTGCAGATGAGGAACCGGTCACCGGGCTGAACAGGTACCTCGGCCACCTCGACGCTCACCGTGTCTCGCGTGCCCAGCGCCTGAGTCAGCACATTGCAGGGCCCCAGCATCTCCGCCTCTTCCCGGGTGAGCTGCCCGTGTCGGATGGCCGCACCCACGAGGGAGTGATCGAGGGTGAGCGGATCAAGCCGGCCCCCGCGTATGCGGTACACCCTGCTGTCGCCCACGTGAGCGATGACCGCCCAGCCTTCGTGCAGCCAGAGCGCCGCCACCGTCGTACCCATGCCGCTCAGGTGAATCTGCGCCTCGGCGCGGGCCCGGATGCGGGTGTTCGCTGCTTCGATGGCTCGGGGCAACAGCAGACGGGGATCTTCATCGATTGGGCCCGAGACCGCCATGGAGAGCGCCTCGACGCAGAGGGCACTCGCCACGTGGCCCGCAGCGTGACCGCCCATACCATCAGCCACCGCAAAGAGGCCTACATCTGGTCGGAGGAGATAGCTGTCTTCGTTGCGCGCCCTCACACAACCAGTGTCGGTGAGGGCGGCGCCTTCCACGGGCTGACCAAAGGCCGCCGGCCGTGCGAAAGACACCGGCGCCAATGTCGCCGGCATACCCGCATCGGTGTGGCGGGAGAAGGCATCATCAAGGGTCTTGGTGAAGTCATTGTCCGTGGGCACAGAGGCAGAGGCGTTCATGGCAAATCTCCATTAATCGTGATTCGCCAACAGAGACCGAGAGTCGAGGTGAAAAGTCACACAGCTTTCGGACCAGCCCCCAGATAGAACTACCCCAACGCCACCCAATCAACTGAATTTGCTGAGTTTTATTTTTCGACTTTTTCTGTGACCGGCGCAGGCTGGGGCAAATCTTCGTCATCCCAGACAGGTTTTGCCTCGACGGGCTGTTTCGCGGGCAGCGGTGACGCCTCCACCGTATGAGCCGCCACAGGTGCCTGCGCCGAATCCACAGGGCGCGCCTCACCTTCAGGCGTGGGTGATTCGAGGTCCCGCTGACTCGGGCTGGGCGGCTCAACCTCATGTGTGGTCTGTACATCGAGCAGTGCCGCCAGCAATGGATCCCGTACACGATCCATGATGATGCGTGTGCCCTTCCGCGTGGCATGGCTGCCATCAGCCGTACGCAGCGCATTCCGCTTCTTGTCGCCCTTGCGGATGGCGTCGATGTCACCGTCAGTGGCGATGGCGACTCCACACGTCGTCTGCGCCATCGCCTCTGCTTGCGCTGTGCGGATCGACTCCAGGCGGTGCTGTCGGAAATTGTCCACCACGTCCATGGGCGTGAGGAGGGCCACCTTGCTCGCCCCCATGTCGCAGACTTTTTGCACCAGCGAGGCCACTCGATCCCGATAGACCTCGGGCCAGCGCGCGTCGCTGGCACTCACCCACTTCGGCCCCTTCCGACCACCCTCGCGCTCGTCAGGGCGCAGCCAGACCGTGAAGACGTCGTTCACCCCCATGTAGAAGACCACCCCACGGGCCGTGCCGAGGCCAGGCATGCGATCCACCTCGGCCCACCAGTCGAAGAAGTCCGGACGGGCAAACCCCGTAGAGCGTCGCGCGAAGCGATATACGCTGTGACCCCGCTCGGAGAATAGCTTCGCCACGTCACGGCCCAGGCGTCCACCGATCGAAGAAGAGCCCAGCACATAAATCTCGGCTGATTTGCGCGTCCCCTTCCGCGGTCGTTTGGCCTTGGGGGCATCTTCGGCGCTCGCCGGGGCGCCACCCCTGGCCATGGCCTCGGGGGTCAGGAGCGCACAGGTGATGAGCAGGCCCATGATGCGGATCATGGATGACTCCTCGGTCAGATCAGATCGCCAGAGACTGCGGATCATGACGTGTCAGGTCAAGGCATTGCTCTTGCACACCCACCCTCTGCTCACGCACATTGTGTGACTGGCGAGACACACGCTCTCCCGACGCCCGTGATCAAGGAGGCATTCGTGCACCCCGTTTTTAATGGCTTCGTGCCATCCATCACATGGGTCCTGGCCCTCTCAGCCACGCTCGCCGCCTGTGGCGACGAGAGCACACCGGCAGTAGACACCCGACCCGACGCAGGCCGTGAGCGTCGGGTCGAGTCCGACGCAGATTTCTTCATGCCGCCCGAGCCCGATATGGGCATGGATGCTCCAGATGCTCTGCCGGAGCCGGAGCCGGAGCCAGATCCCGAACCAGAACCCGAGCCGGAACCAGAACCCGAGCCTGAACCCGAACCCGAACCGGAGCCAGAGCCCGAACCGGAGCCAGATCCCGAACCTGAGCCCGAGCCAGAGCCAGGGCCCGAGCCTGATCGGCCCATGGGTGGCCCTGCGCCCTTCCCCGATGACTACAACCCCGTCCGTGAGCCGCCCCCAGCGCCGATGTACTCCATGGGTGAGTGCCCCATGCTCGTACACAGCCCCGTGGAAGACGGCTCGATGAACGAAGGCTTCGTCTCCATGGGTACCGAGCGGCGTTTCCGGCTGCTCGTACCCGAGGACTATGATCCCAATCAGTCATGGCCCGTGGTCTTTGCCTGGCACTGGCTCAACGGCAGCAGCAGCTCCTTCATCGAAGACGGGGAGCTGGAGTCGGCCATCGATCAGACCGGCTTCATCACCGTGTTGCCCGAAGCTCAGCGCAACGAAGACGGTGACAAAGTCTACCTGCTGACCTGGCCCTACGCGGAAGAGTGGGGTGTGGAGTCGGAGCTGACTTTCTCCGACGACATCCTGGGCTGCGTCTCGGAGCAGTTCAACGTCGACCTGCGCCGTGTTTATGGCATTGGTGTGAGCGCCGGCGGTTTGTGGGTGAGCTATGTCGGCAGCACCGATCGGGCTGATCACTTCGCCGCCCTGGAGTCCCTCTCCGGCGGCCTCGGAGAGGTGCTCGGCGCGTGGGAGATGCAGTTCACGCCTCAGGAGAACGTCTACCCTGCCCTGGTCTTGTGGGGTGGCCCCCTCGACTGGCTGGCTCTCAGCTTCGAAGAAGCTTCGCTCCGGCTCATCAACGCCCTGAGAGATCACAACCATTTCGTGGTGCAGTGCACCCATGACGCCGGCCACGGGATCCCGCCGGTGGATGTCCCTGAAGGGGTGAGCCGATTCCGCATGCTGTGGCGCTTCATGATGGATCACCCTTACGGCACCGAGCCCGGCTGGTCCCCCTACCTGGAGACGGGGCTGCCCGATGTCTTCCCGGAGTGGTGCTCCATTTCGGAATAAGTCATGTTGAAGGTGTAAAGGGGCACCCCTCGCTTGTGAAAGACTCCACAAGCTGAGATCCTCTCGGCGTTTCAGATGCCGAAGGCTTTCGCCATGCTCCACCCCACTCCACGCCCTCAGCGCAGGCCCCGTCGCCTCGCGCCGGCCATCTTCTTCGCTCTGCTCATCGGCGCCAGCTGTGGTGACGGCGGCATCGACTTCGGCCTCGGTGGCTGTGCTGGTGGGCCTGCAGAGCCCTTCGTGACCACTGAAGAGAACACCGTGGAGCGCGGTGTACTCGGCCGGATGACTCGGGCAGGCGTCGACTTCCTCGTCGCTCAACGTGAGGCCATCGCCGGCTTGCTGCTCGACGTCGACCCCCTCGGCCGGGTCAGCTTCGCGCTCCCAGTGACCGAGCTCGGCAACCCGGACGGCCGGCTGGGCATCGGCGTGCGCGACGTCATCGCCGGTTTCAATCTGCGTGCCGCCGAAGTGGAGATGGCGATCCTGCCTGATCCAGATCGCCTGCGAATCTTCATCAAGAACGCTCGGGTGAGCTTGTCTCAGGGTGTGGTGTGGGTGGTCCTTGGCGGCAACGCCGCCTGTGAGATCAGCAACGGCATCGCCCCGGGCACTGCAGACGAGGCCGTGCTCGTGGCCGACTTCTCCGCCGACGTGGCCTTCGAGGTGGACGAAGAAGGCAGGTTGGAGACTCGGGTGGAGTTCCTGCCCTTCACCGTGCACGACATCGATTTGACCTTGAGCTTCAACCCCGAGCTCGAAGAGTGCGCCGATGACGACAACGCCCGAGAGTGCGAGATCGTGTGCGGCGCCACCGAGCGGGGCCTCGAGATCGTGGGCCAGCTGCTCGACACCCTGCAATCAGATCTCAACGCCCTCGTAGAGCCCGTGGTCAGCCAGACCATCGACGAGACCCTGCAGATGTTCAACGGGCAGCCCCTCTTCATGGAGGGCACCCTCGACCCGAGCGATGTGCTGGGCACCCTGGTCCCCAACCTCGCCGGGGTCATCGAAGACGCTCAGCCCATCGCCTTCCGCGGTGGCATCCCCGCCCAGGGGCTCTTTGTGGAGCCCCCTGCTGGCGGCGCCGAAGGTGCCGAGGGCGTGCGCTTCGATCTCGACGTGGGCCTCGAAGCCGCTGATCACCCGTGTGTGCCCCCAGTCGACGAGGTGCCCCCGTTCTTCACAGGGCCAATCCCTACCCTCGACGGCCTCGACAACAACGGGCAGCCCTACCACATGGGGCTCGCCCTCTCCTCGGCCGTGATCAACCGCTTGCTCTGGGCAGCCTACCGAGGCGGCCTGCTCTGCCTGGCCGTCGACACCGATCGCATCGGGGCGCTGCTCAATCAGCAGGTCTCTTCTGATCTGCTGGGCATCATCCTGCCGGGCCTCAAGACCCTCACCGGCACCCCACAGCCCATCTTGATCACTCTCGATCCAGCCTTCGGGTTCCGGGACTTCCCTCTCGTCGACTTCGAAGATCGAGGGGCCCCGGGGGAGATGCCCAGAGCAGGCATGCGCATGCGCCTGCCCCAAGTCGGGCTCTCGTTCTACACCCGCATCGAAGAGCGCTGGGCGCGGCTGTTCCAAGCCCGGGTCACCCTCGATCTGGGCGTCGAGGTGTACCCCACCCCGGCGAACACTCTGGCCCTGGCCATCGATCCGCCGGTGATCACCGATCTGAGCCAGACCTACAACGAGCTGCTCGACGACGCGAAGATCCCCGAGCTGCTCGATCTGATCAGCAACCTGGCCACCTCGGCCCTGGCCACTGATCCCATCGAGCTTGAGGTGGGCCTCGACGGCCTGGTGAGCATGCTCACGGGGCTGCCCTTTGATCCCCGCATCACAGGCCTCAACGTCGACGGCGCTTCCCGGGACTTCCTGAGCCTGCTCATGCGCCTTGAGCTCAGTCGCCCGGGTGCCCAGAGCGCCGTGGAGACCTCGGCGGCCTACGCCGAAGGCCACGGCGCAGAGGGTGAGATCACGCTTCAGGTCTCTGCGGCACACGGCACCACCAACGATCGCCCTGCCCTCTACCAATGGCGGGTGAACGGCGGTCCCTGGCGCCCGTGGCGTGCAGCGGATGATGGCCGCTTGACGGTACGAGACTCGCTGCTGCGCACCGTCGGCGATCACACGATCTCGGTTCGGGCGGTGGCCGCCGACGACTACCGCACCCTCGATCAAACCCCAGCGACGGTGCAGATCACGACGACCCCTCTCACCGCCGAGGCTCCTGCTGCAGAGCCCCGGCCTGAGGCCCCTGCGCCGACTCAAGCCTCGGGCTGCAGCGCCACTGCGGCCCCTGGTGCCGCCGGCTGGTTGCTCGCATTGCTGCCTGTGCTCGGACTCTGCCGACGTCGTAAAGGCCTGCTCGCGGCCGTGCTCGCAGCGCTGTCGCTCACGGGCTGTGGTGACGAGCGCAAGGCCCCTGAAGTGTCCTGCGACGTCTCTGGTGACTGCCCCAGCGGCTTTGTCTGCGAGGTGGGGCTGTGTGTGGCCGCTGATCAGTGTGGCACCAGCGAAGACTGCTGCGCCGGCTCGGTCTGCGAAGGCGGGCAGTGCCGCCCCGACGTCAACCGCTGCGAGGCGGGCGCCAACGACGACTGTGGCTCAGTCCGCACCTGCGACGGCGGCCGCTGTGTGCACGACGCCTGCGCCGATGGCTCTCAGTGCGCCGACGGCGGTGTGTGCCTCGCGGGCCACTGCCACCTGAACCCGCCCTGCACCACATGCCCCTCGGACCGAGCCTGCTACGCCCACCTCGGGGAGTGCCGCCGAGCGCCGCCTCAATGCGACATGAGCTGCGCCCCCGGCGAGCTGCGCGTCGTCAACAACCCCTCGGCCTACACCGGCGCAGCGTGTGATCTGTCCCAGGCCACCTGCAGCTGTGTGCCAGCGCCCCCGCTGCGGCCCACCGACGTGGGGCGCTACGCCAGCATGGCACTGGTGAACGGAGATCCGGTCTTCGCGGCCTACGACAACGAATACGGCGATCTGGTCTTCATCGAGGGCCTGGACGACGGCGCGAGCCGCCCAGTCTACACCTACGTCGACGGCGTGCCCGCGGGTGCACCTGTGGCTGATCCGCTGGGCCCCCGCGCCGGTGTGGTGGAGCCGGGCCCCGAGGTAGGCCGCTACGCCAGCATGGCCATCTCCGCTGATGGTCAGGTGCACATCGCCTACTACCACAGCGACGCCCGCCGCCTGATGTACGCCCGCCGCACGGCTGACGGTCAATGGGCGGCCCCCATGGTGGTGGACGCTGATGGTGATGTGGGCCGCTACGCCGACCTGGCGGTGGACGCCGACGGCCGCCCCCACATCGCCTACTACCTCGCCGCCAGCGCCGACGCCCTCAACGTGGGCGACGTCTCCGGCGTGCGCTACGCCGTGGGTGACAGCAACACGCCCAATGGCTTCTCGGTGGTCGACGTGTCCCTCCGCCTCACGCCCGAGGGTGTGGCACCCCCGACGCCCGGTGACACCCCAGTGGCCCACGGGATCATGCCATGCCTGGCCCTCTCGGCGAGCGGACGGCCCTTCATCGGCTTTCGAGACGCGCTGATGGGTGAGGCCTGGCTGGCCACCATCGGCGCCGACGGCTTCAACGCTGCCCCCATCACGGGCACGCCGGGCATCGGCCTTGAGGGCGACGCCCGCTTCGCCGACGTTGCGGAACATGATCTGGGTGGGCACTGCGATCTGATGCCCCTCGGCGATGGTCAAGTGGGCATGGTGCTGGTGGACGAGACCACCGAGGCCCTCTTGTTCTACCGCGGCGATGGTGCTGAGGGGGTCTTCGAGGGGGTGGATCTGGGTACGGGCGGTCTGCGCCGCTTCGTGGGCGCCGACGCCGCCCTGGGCATGGACGACGAGGGTGATCTGGTGGTGGTCTACCAGGACGCCTCGGATCTCGACCTGCTGATGAAGGTCCGCAGCCGCGACGGCTGGGGGGCTCTGCCGGTGCAGGTGGACACGACAGGGGCTCAGGGCTTCTACATCACCGCGGCGGTGGATGGTCAGACGATCGTGATCGGGGCGTTGGAGATGAACGTGGACGCTGGGGGCCGGAGCGAGAACCGGCTGCGGGTGTACCGTCGGGATGTGCCTGCTTTTTAAACACGCTAACCTCTTCAAATATCCCTTACCAACGGTCTCCAGCCGCCCCCCTAGAGAAACGTGTGCGCATTCCCACCCCAAAAAGGATGCAGCCCACCCCCACCCACAACACCACAAAAAACAAACACTTAACGCCAACCATCGAGCATTCACCTCAACAGCAAAAAAATGCGCACACAAAACTCTCAAACATAAAACTTGCACAAACCAAGAAATCCATGAGAGAAACCAATGGCGCAATCAATGCGTGAACCTGAAATAAACTGGAGGCAGGCAGTGAGCTCATTGGGATTGTTGGCCAAAGTTAATATGGATGGCTCGTTTAGCGCTTCATTCGAAGCAGGAGCCCTTGTAAAACATGGCTTCGTTGATTTTTATGAAGAAGATGGAGGCTCTGGCTACCAGCGAAAGGAAACCTCAAGAAATCGACGCGGGAGAGAAATTGCAAAATACATTGGCAGGTGCCTAAAGGAACAAGTTAAGCCACATCTATTTGAGCTAACCGCGAACGCAAGAAATCAGCCAGATCAACACTTTGAACCTATTGATGAAAAAAAAAGACTTGGTTTTCTAAACCTCTTAGGCTCAGGCAAATGGCTATCAATCATTGATGGTGGGACGAGAATGCTTGGCATAGAAATGGCGCTTGCAGAAGGCTACATTTCACCTAGCGATACATTTGATGTACGTGTTTATGTAAATCAGGCACCAGCACAAGAAATTGCACATTTTTTGCTTATAAATGACAAGCAAAAGAGAGTAAGAACAGACTTAAGCCTGAGAGTAGTCCAAAATGCTATGGACGATGATCAGCTATCTGATGATGACAAGCGCATTCTTCAGACAGTTGTACCTGACACTGATTCCTGGCGCTTTGAAGCAAGCAGGCTTGTGGGAATGCTGAACAGTAATCTTGATAGCCCCTGGCATGGTCTAATTCAGATGCCCAATGAAGCCGTTACAAAACCCATAAAACACGGTGCGTTCTTCTCAAGCCTGAGGCCTATTCTTTGCAACGAAGACCTTTCAGCACTAATTGAAGCAAAGTTCGGCGACTCTGGAAGCAGTACTGAGTTTTTCTATCGTGTTCTAGTTCGTTTCTGGGGAGCCGTAAAAAGTGTCAACAAGCAGGCTTGGAATGAGCCAAGGACAAATGTTCTCTGGCAAGCGATAGGCGTTAGTTCATGTCATATTGCTCTAAGCCCAATATTGGTCAGCATCCTTAACGCCGACAGAGTACTGTTAGGTCAGGACAATTTCGAGTCCATGATAAGAGACTCAACTGTTTCAGACTATGCATACTGGTATAGCAAACCGGGAAAAAAACAACCCTTAGAATCTTACCCTGGTCAGAAGGGTGATGCTCCGAAGCTCACAGGAGCAGCAAACTATGTTCGCCTAGGCCGAGAGCTTGAAAAACTATGGCGGTCAGCTCTCCATGCAAAGCCCGCAGAGCAAACCATAACATGGTAGCATATGCATTCCCCCTAGATAGTCATTCAAGACATCTGGCTCAGAGACAACCGAAGAACATCCATTACTGTTTTACCACATGCAATAATTTGCCCGTTCAACGCAACACGAGACGCCAGAGCCCACCGCCCTGATTATCAGCGTTGGTTACGCATTCCCCGTACGTCGTCGCGTACAAGAACCCGTCAGGCCCCTGACTGATCTGGCTGATGCCCTGCATGTGGCCCACGTGGCGATCAGACGTGATGGCGTCGCCCTCACTGACAGTGAGCGCCCGCACAAAGCCCATACACATGTCACCGAAGAGCACTGTGTCGTCCATCAGCCCGTCGTACCGATCCGGCGCGCCGAGGCGATCAGGCCCACCGACCCAAACCACGCGCACGCGGCGGGGCGGCGCGTCGGGATCATCGAACACATAGGGGTGCTCGAAGTCGCGATCCCAGTGGGCCACAGGGTTGGTCAAACCCGCTTCGTCGCAGGGGCCTTCACAGACCCCCCAGCCGAAGTTCTGGCCGCCACCGGGAGGCACGAGGTTCACCTCTTCGAAGTCCTCGGCGCCCACGTCGCCCACCCAGAGGCGCCCTGCGGCGTCGAGCAGGCCCCGCCAGGGTGAGCGCAGACCGTAGGCGTAGATCGCCGGATCGAAGCCCATCTGATCGAGGAAGGGGTTGTCCGAGGCCGGCGTGTAGCCCCCATCAGCGTCGGGCACGATGCGCACCACCGCGCCCAGCTGGTTTTCTGGGTTCTGGGAGTTGTCCGGGAACGTCTTCTCCCCAGAGAGCACCCACATCACGCCCTGGGGATCGAAGCCGATGTCGCCCACGCTGTGCCACGAGCGCTCCGCCCGGGGATCATCGAACTCGATGACCGTGCCCTGGCGGGTGCCGACCCCGTCGTACGTGGTGCCGTCGAAGGTGTGGCGGTAGACCCCGCTGCCCTGCGCGTTGATGCAGTGGGCGAAGTAGATCGACTGGTTGTTGGCCCAGTCCGGATCGAAGGCCGCGGCGATGAGGCCGCAGTCCGAGTCGGCGTGCACACCTTCGACGGTGAACTCGCCCAGGGCCGTCGCCGAGTCGCCTTCGAGGCGGTAATGCACCACTCGACCGAACTTCTCGAGCAACAGGAACTCGTTGCTGTCCCCCGGCAGGAACACGAACTCGCTCACGGCCTCGTGCTGCTCGGGCAGCGTGATGGGCTGGAAGCCCACCGCCAGGTTCGCGCCCCCGCCACCACCGGCTCCTCCAGCGCCACCACCTGCAGCACCTCCACCGCCACTGTCGCTGTCGCCATCGTCGTCACAGGCCACCAGGGGCATGCTCGCCGCGGAGACGAGGGTGAGGGCGGAGAGCCAGCGGCCCACCGTTCGAGAAGGGGTGAAAGACATGTCAGGGCTCCAGCGAGTTGATCCAGCGTCGCAGCATCTCGATGCCTTCGACGTCTCTCAGTTGCACGAGATCGTCCGGAGGCATCAACTTCAGCTCCGGATCGTCACTTTCTCCGCTCACCGCCTGAAACAAGACGCTCTCTTCAGGGCTGCCGGGCACGACACGGAGACCCACGGTGCTGCCGCTGCCTTCGGTGGGGGTGTTGATGACGTTCTCCAGCAACACTTCGGGACGCATGTCGAAGGCATTCGAAGCCCCGCTGCCGCCGTTGTGACAGAACGTGCAGTTGGCCACGAAGTAGGCGGCAATCTCACCATCGAGGCCCTCGAGGGGCAAGGTGTAGGGCTCAGGAGACACGTCGAGCACGCCCTGACCAGCCAGAGCGCTCAAGTCATCGGCGGCGAGCTGACGCGGACCAAAGCCCAGGACCTCGCCGGGCTCCGAGACGTGGCAGCTCTCGCAGTCGAGCTTGTTGGGGATCCGATGCTCGAAGGGCTCGCCAGCGTCGTCGTACACCTGCACCAGAGCCGAGCGGCGCACATCGCGCAGAGTCGCCGTGGCGCCATCCTCCGACCACTGGTAGCCATCGTAGATCCAACCCTCGTCGGTCCGGCGCATCACCCGGGTCTCCACAGGGATGGGCTCACCGTCGGGGGTGCGCTTGAAGGCGAAGGTCTTGAAGAGCATCGAGCCCACGGGGAAATCCCACGGGCTCTCTGTGGTGGCGTTCACCGACATGCCCTCGGGCAGCACGACGTATCGTGTCTTCAGGCCACCGTTGGTCCACAGGGGCCAGCGGGGGGTGTAGAGAGTGGCCCGTGGGTGCACCACCGAGACATCCCCGAGATCGGGGTAGAGGCCCAGCTCTGCAATGTCGGCGGGCAGCTCGTCGGTGGGGGCGTCGATCCAGGCGGCGGAGGTCGAGTCCTCGCCGCTGTCGTCGCAGGCCCCGAGGGCCAGCGGGCACGCGATCAACAATGTGGTGAGCAAACGTTTCATCAGTGGCGCGGGAGGCCCCGGCTTGAAAGCCGGGGAGGGAGAGGGCCGCTCCAAGTTGGCGGAGGGCACAGTGTATACAGAGAACGAATGAGCAGGTAAGTTGGGCGCATGGACATCAAGCGTGCATACCGTTTCAGGTTTTACCCAAGCAAAGAACAGGCAAAGCAGCTTGCCCAGACGTTCGGGTGTGTACGCTTCGTCTACAACTGGGCGCTGAAGATGCGCAGTGACGCCTGGAAACATCACCAAGAGAGCATCAGCTACGGCCAGTCCTCCGCAGCCCTCACGGCCCTCAAGAAGACCCCAGAGCATGCGTGGCTCAAAGACGTAAGCAGCGTACCCTTACAGCAGACGTTGCGCCACCTCACCATAGCCTTTGGCAACTTCTTCGCCAAGCGGGGGCGCTACCCGAGGTTCAAGCGCAAGCACGGGCCACAGTCAGCGGAGTACACCCCCAGCGCCTTCAAGTGGGATGGCCAAACCCTCAAGCTGGCTAAGATGAGGCGCCCCCTCGATGTCCGGTGGTCGCGTCAGGTGCCCAAGGGTGCTCGGGTGACCACGGTGACGGTCTCCAGAGACTCAGCGGGGCGCTATTTTGTGTCCATGCTCGTCGATGATGTTGTATCGCCCCTGCATAGGGTGAAGGGCCAAGTGGGCATCGACCTGGGGCTAACGCACTTCGCCACGTTGTCCACCGGAGAGAAGGTGGACCCCGCAAACGTATTGAGAAAACACGAGAGGAAGCTGGCCCGCTTACAGCGACAGCTGGCCAGAAAGAAGAAGGGCTCACGCAACAGAGCGAAAGCCCGCACTGAGGTTGCTCGCTTACATGCTCGAATCGCAGACATTCGCAAAGATTTCCTGCATCAACTCTCCACTCGGCTCGTGCGCGAGAACCAAGTGATTGCCGTGGAGAGCTTGTCCGTGAGCAACATGCTACGTAACCACTGCCTCGCCAAATCTATCGCCGACGCCAGCTGGTCGGAGTTCTTGAGGCAGCTTCATTACAAGTGCCTGTGGTACGGGCGCACTCTCGTTGCCATCGACCGCTGGTTTCCCTCCAGCAAGCGATGCTCAGAGTGTGGCTACACCCACAAGAAAATGCTGCTCAGTGTCCGGTCTTGGCAGTGCCCCGAATGTGGCGTTACCCACGACCGCGACATCAACGCGTCCCGCAACGTTTTGGCCGCCGGGCTGGCGGTTTCAGCCTGTGAAGAGCCTGTAAGACCCACCTGCGCTTCGGCGTAACAAGGCACGGCTTGTTGAAACAGGAAGCGCCCCGAGGTGACTCGGGGAATCCCTGCCCTTCACGGTGGGGAGGATGTCAAGAGGCGGGAGATATAGCGAACGCCCAGGCTGGATCAACGCCATGGGCTCACGCAGCCCCCTGACATGGCCGTACATTTGTATTATGACCGGGTTTTGGCCTCTTTCTCCGTGAGACGAGGCCCCTATGACCGCGCATCGGGGAGACGCCCGCGAGGGCCCCGCAAAGGCGTACTGATTCATGCTCGACCATTCTACTCGGATCGCCATCCGACTCGCCTGTGACGCTGCCGCCGAGGTGAAGCGCATCTACGCCGGTCAGTTCGGCGTCGAGACCAAAGCCGACGGCTCCCCCGTCACCGACGCCGACAAGGCCGCCAACGACATCATCCTCGCTGGCCTCGAAGAGCACTTTCCTGAAGACAACGTGCTCAGCGAAGAGACCCCCTTCGACGCCAACCGGGCCCTCGGCCGCCGCATCTGGTTCATCGATCCCCTCGACGGCACCAAGGACTTCGTCAACCGCACCGGCGACTTCGCCGTGATGATCGGCCTGTGCGTCGCCGGCCGGCCCCTCATCGGCGTGGTGGCCGCCCCCGCCCTCGACACGTTGTGGGTGGGCGTCGTCGGCCAGGGTGCATTCGAAGAGCGCGACGGCGTGCAGCGGCCGCTGACGATCAGCGACACCCGCGAGGGCCCGCTGCGCATGCTGTGCAGCCGCAGCCACCGACCGCCGCAGATCGAGACCCTCGCCGAGCGCCTCGGCCCCGCTGAGCTGCACCCACGGGGCAGCGTCGGGGTGAAGATCAGCCTGCTCGCTGCCGGTGAGGCCGACTTGTATCTGCACCCCACCGCCGGCACCTCGCTCTGGGATTGCTGCGCCCCCGAGGCCATCCTGCGGGCCGCCGGTGGTGAGTTCACCAAGCCGGACGGCAGCCTCATCACCTACGATCCGATGATCACCGCCAACCCCGACGGGATCCTCGCCGCGGGCCCGACAGATCACGCTCGAGCGGTGTCTCTGCTCGCTGAAAGTCCTGCTTGATCTCACTCTGATCCGCTACTTGGAAGAACTCTGGGCATCTCAACCCGTTAGAGTCTCTGGAACCAGACGACCCAATGAGAACGACACAGTGAGAGGGCCTGTGGACCGACGCCAGTTCATCAACACCACCGCCCTCGGCGCCCTCGGTGCCGGGCTGGTCGCGCCAGGTGACGCCTTCGCCCTCGGCAAAAGCTCGAAGCTGGGCATCGGCCTGCTCAAGCACGGCGGGGGCTACCGCGAGCGCCCACGATCCGTAGAACAGCTCATGTGGGAGGTCACCAAGCAGACCAGCATCGACGTGCGGGAGCGCCCGCTCATCGTCGACGCCAGCAGCGCCAAGCTCTACAAGAGCCCCCTGCTCGTCTGGATCGGCACCGGAGCCACGGCGCCGATTCCCGAAGCCGACCGGCAGCGCCTGAGTCGCTTTTTACGCGCGGGCGGTACGCTGTTCATCGACGACGCCACGGTGCCCGGGGACGACAGCTTCGACGCCAGCGCCCGCCGTGAGATCGAAGCCCTGATGCCCGACGTGCCCCTCACGCCCATCAGCAACGATCACACGATCTATCGCAGCTTTTTCTTGCTGCAGGAACCCTACGGCCGCGTGCGCCGCAAGGCCTTCTTGCAGGGCACGCCCTTCGACGATCGATGCCCCATCATCTACAACCGGAACGATCTTTTCGGGGCTCTGGGCAGAGATTCCTTCGGACAATGGTTGATGCCTGTGGTCCCTGGTGGGGCGGCGCAGCGTGAGCGGGCCTTCCGGCTCGGCATCAACCTGCTCATGTACGCCACCTGCCTCAACTACAAACGCGATCAGGTCCACGTGACCGCGATCCTGCGTCGTCGCCGCTGGCGGGTGGACCGCCCCAACGGGCCCACCCGGTGACGCACACAGTGATCGAATCAAAGAGAAGCATGCATGTGGCGTGAGCTGTTCGATCCAGAGGGCGAATTCAACGCCGCCCGATTTGTCTGGCTCTCCGACTGGAGCCCCTGGCTGCTGGTGGCCATCGCCGCCCTGGCCATCGGAGTGGTGGTCCTCGGCTGGCTCAACACCGCCCCCCTGAGCAAGGGCCGACGGCGGCTGTTGTTGAGCCTGCGGCTGGGCACCCTTGTGGTGCTGGGCATCTTGTTCCTGCAGCCCGGGGTGCGCCTCGAGAACCTCAGCCGGGTGCGCAACCACGTGGTGTTCCTCGTCGACGCGTCGCGCAGCATGGCCCTGCCCGGTGAAGGGGGCATGACCCGCCTCGCCTCGGTGAAGGCCTTCATGCAACGCCACAAGGGCACCCTCGACACCTGGAGCGCTGATCACCAGATCGATCTCTTCGCTGTCGACGATCGCGCCCAGCCCGTGAGCGAGATCGAGCAGCTCGAGGCCACCGGTGACGTCACCCGACTACTCAGCGGTCTCGAAGACATCGGCAGCCGCCTGAAGCCCGAAGATCTCGCCGCGGTGGTGGTGGTGAGCGACGGCGCCGACAACGGCGCCCTCGGCGACGGGGTGGACGAGAACGGCGAGGTCGGTGGCAACGTCGTCGAAGCGGTACAGCGCCTCGGCGCGCCGGTGCACACGATCTTCACCGGGCCAGAGGAGCCGCCCAAGGACGTCGCTGTCGCCGAGGTGAAGTACGACGACTTCGCCTTCGTGCGAAACGTCGTGAGCATCGAGGGCAAGATCACCGTCACCGGCTACGACAACCTCGTCCTCCCTGTGACCTTGCGTCGGGGCGAGACCGTGCTCGGCGTGCGCAGCCTGCGGGTAGAGCGCGGTGTCTCGGAGTACCCCTTCGAGTTCGAGTTCGTGCCCGACAAGACCGGCAAGGCGGTCTTCACCCTGTCGGTCGACATCGCCCCCGGCGAAGAGATCACCGTCAACAACCAGCAGCAGTTCGTCATCCGCATCATCCGCGACAAGATCCGGGTGTTGCAGGTGGTGGGGCGCCCCAGCTGGGATCAACGGTTCCTGCGCAAGCTGCTCAAGAACAACCCCAACGTCGATCTGATCAGCTTCTTCATCTTGCGCACGGGCACCAACCTGATGCTCACCCCCACGAGCGAGATGTCCCTGATCCCGTTCCCCACCCGGGAGCTCTTCGAGACCCAGCTGGGCAGCTTCGATCTCATCATCTTCCAGAACTTCACCTACCGCGGGTACCACATGCGGCAGTACCTGCCCTTCATCAGAGACTTTGTGGCCAACGGCGGCGGGTTCGTGATGATCGGCGGTGATCAGAGCTTCGCCAGTGGTGGTTATGCCGGTACACCCATCGCCGAATTCTTGCCCGTGAGCCTGCCCGGCGGTGGCAAGCAGGTGCACACCGACGAGTTCACCGCAGCCCTCACCGAGGCCGGCCGCACGCACCCCATCACCGCCCTGAGCCTCGTGCCGGAAGACAACGAAGCACTCTGGTCGAAGATGCCACCGCTCGAGGGGGCCAACCATGTGAGCGGGGTTCGAGAAGACGCCACGGTGCTCCTGCAGCACCCGAGCCGCACCACCGGTGGGCAGCCGTTCCCCGTGGCGGTGGTCCGCGAGTTCGGCGAAGGCCGGGTGCTGGCGGTGACCACGGACACCACATGGCAGTGGGCGTTCCAGGCCACGGCAGATGGCGGCGACAACCGCCACTACTACAAATTCTGGGGCAACACGATCCGCTGGCTGATCAAAGATCCAGCCCTCAACGCTGTACGGGTCGAGGCAGATCGAGACCGCTACCCGCTGGGGGCCGAGGCCTCTCTCGTGACCCGAGTCGTCGACCAGGATTTCAGCCCCGCCGCCGACGTCGATGTGACAGTCGAGATCGAACGCACCTCTATGGGAGCAGACGGGCGATTGCTCACCGAGGTGGTTCACCGCCACGAAGGCGTGACCACGAAGTTCGGTGAGGTGGTGGTGCAGTTCAAACCCACCGCCGACGGCGCCTACAGCGTGCGCTCGACGGCCACCCTCTCCGGGGGCGAGGCCTTCGACACCGACGTCTTCGTCGTCGCTGCTGATCCCGTCGAGCTGCGGCGCACCGACGCTCGCCGGGAGACGATGGCCGCCCTGGCGAGCGCTGGCGGTGGTCAGGGCCTCGACCTCGATGACGATCTCGCAGATCTGAACCGGGTCGAACCCCGCATCATCAAGGTGAACCGCCGCCGTGACGTGCCCCTGTGGTCCAGCGCCTGGTGGCTGGTCCTCGGGGTGCTGCTGCCCAGCCTGGAGTGGTTCTACCGCCGACGGTGGGGCTTGATGTAGCGTAGGCGGTGAATCCGCCTGGGGAGCCCTGATGACCGAGGAAGAACTCACCGCCGCCGTCGACGCCCTGGTGGCCACTTACGAGCAGCCCATCGAGCGTCGTCTGCCGCCCAAAGATGCCATCGTAGCCACGATGGAGCAGATTCGGCGCCTGCTGTTCCCCGGATATTACGCAGAAGAGACGCTGCCGGCCTCGAGCTGCCGGTATCGAGTGGGCACCTGGGTGTGCCAGCTGCTCGGTGATCTCAGCCGCATCATCTTCAAGGCCATGACCCATGACGCGCCGACGAAGCCCAAGGCGCCGCTTCAGGTCGAGGCCAAGGGTCACGCCGAGGCCTTGGTGCGGGCGCTGCCTACGCTGCGGCAGGCCCTGCTCCTGGACGCTCAGGCAGCCCTCGATGGTGATCCCGCCGCTCGGGATCTCGACGAGGTGATCCTGACCTATCCGGGGTTTGCGGCGATCACGGTGTATCGCGTGGCCCACCACCTGTACGACGCCGGGGTGCCCTACATCCCCAGGGCCATGGCCGAGTATGCCCACAACGTCACGGGCATCGACATTCACCCCGGGGCCCGCATCGGACGCTCGTTCTTCATCGATCACGGCACGGGGGTGGTCATCGGCGAGACCACCGACATCGGCGATCACGTGAAGATCTATCAGGGGGTCACCCTCGGGGCCCTCTCGGTGGAGCGCAAGCTCGCGGGCTCGAAGCGCCACCCCACCCTGGAAGATCGTGTGGTCATCTACGCAGGGGCCACGGTGCTCGGCGGCCAGACGGTCATCGGCGAGGGCGCCGTCGTCGGCGGCAACGTGTGGCTGACCTCTTCGGTTGACCCCCGCGTGACGGTCATCGAGAGCCCCCCCACCCTCAACATCAAAGCGCAACGGACAGGCAGCTCGTGAGCCCTCGTATTCAGCTCGCGGCCCTCATGGCAGTGGCCGGCGCCGGGGTTTTGTTGTGGGCCTTCTTCAGGCCCGAGGCCCGCAAGGCCACGGCACCCGCCCCCACAGAGATCTCAGCCCCCAGCCAGCCTTCGAAGACTGCGGCGAGGCCGGTGACTCGCCCTCGCCCCACGCCAGAGGCGCAGCCTTCAGATGCATTGCCGACGGCGATGCCGAAAATCAACGCCCCCTCAGTCCAGGTGGCGGAAGAGGCCCCTGATGCAGAGGTGGAGCAAGGCCCGTTCGAGGTCTCGTACGGGCAACACATCCTGTTCTTCAACGATCCGGAGGAGAACCGGGTGGCCCGAGCCCACGTAAAGCTCACCGTGCCCGACGCCGCGACTCGGGCCGAGGTGGTTCAACGCCGTAAGCAGCTTTTGCGCATGCTCTACTTCCTCGCCACCCGCCGTAAAGCCGAGCCGGCCCAAGGCCCTGGCGGTCGCCGCCGCTTCGAGGTGGACTACCTCGATCGCATCAACAACGTCATTCGGGGTGAGCCGGTGCTCGACGTGCGCTTCGAAGACTATTCGGTGGGCCCCAAGCCCGACAAGGACCGGCTCAGCGACCAGTGAGCCCACCACTCAGTCACTCCAACACTCAGTGAAGACAAGACTCGGTGAAGGCAGGACTCAATGAGTACACGACTCACTGCGTGCAGAGCATCTCCACCACAGTGAGCAGGCGACGGGCCGACACAGGTTTGGAGAGGTACTCGTCGGCACCAGCGGCGAGGGCCCGCTCTCGATCACCGGGCATGGCCAGGGCCGTGAGGGCGATGATGCGCAGTTTCGCGGTCTCGGGGTTGGCCCTCAACCGACGCATGGCCTCGAAGCCGTCCATCCCAGGCATCTGGATGTCCATGAGCACCAGATCGGGGCTGTGTTTCTCGCAGGCGTCGATGGCCTCCTGGCCGTTCTGAGCGATGACGATCTCCATGCCCAGGGCCGTGAAGTGGGTCTTCAGATGCAACACGTTGTTGATGTTGTCGTCGGCGATGACCACCTTGCGCACGTGACTCAGAGATGCACGCTGGTTGAGCACGACGGGGGTCGGTGAGGCCGGCAACACCACCACCCGCTCCGGGGTGCTGCCCAGCGGCAGAAACACCGTGAACCGGCTGCCCCGATTCGGCTCGCTCTCCAGCTCCACCCGACCGCCGTGCAGCGCCGTGAGCTTGCTCACCAGCGCCAGGCCGAGGCCGGTGCCGTCGTGTCGCCGGTTCAGGCCACCGTCGCTCTGGATGAAGGGCTCGAAGAGCCGAGCGCGGCGCTCTTCGGGGATGCCCACGCCTGTGTCCCATACAGTGAAGGTCAACGCGTCACCATCAGCAGAGATCGCCACTTCGAGGCCCAGCCGCCCACCACTGGGGGTGAACTTCTTGGCGTTGCTCAGCAGGTTCACCAGGATCTGCTTCAAGCGGCGACGATCAGCAGGCACCCGCTCGACGGCGCCGTCCTTGGCATAGAACACGTCGATGTCTTTGCGGCGGGCCTGCTCCCGCACCAGCCTCAAGCTCTCCTCGCACACCTCGTCCACGTGCACCGAGGTGCGGTACAGCTCGAGGTGCCCGGCGTTGATCTTGGCCACGTCGAGGATGTCGGTGATGAGCGAGAGCAAGTGCAACCCGCTCTCCTCCACCGTCTTGAGGGCCTGCATCTGCTCGCTGTTCACAGGGCCGAACAGGCCCTCGCTCACCGCCTCGCTCTGGCCGAGGATGGCGTTGAGGGGGGTGCGCAGCTCGTGGCTCATGTTGGCCAGGAACTCGTCTTTGAGGCGGGCGGCCCGGGCCAGCTGCTCGTTCGACTCCTCGAGGTGCTCACGCTGCATGCGCTGCTCGTGGATGTCGACGTGATAGCCCACGACGCGATCTGCTTCGCCGTGTTGATCTCGAATCACCAGCCCGTAGCTGGCGATCCACCGCCACGTACCCGACCGATCTCGCAAACGAAACTGGATGGCGAAACGAGAGTCTGCCCTCGGGTCCTCAACATGCTGCATGACCACACCCACGGTCTGATCGAGATCGTCGGGGTGCATGAGGCTGGTCCAGGTGTCGAAGCTGTTCACGAGCTCGGCGTCGCTGTAGCCCAGCTGAGACTTCCAGGTGGGTGACAGATAGACCTTGGTGGTCTTGACCTGCCAGTCCCACAGCCCGAGGTGACCGGCGCTCACCGCCATCTCGAGGCGTCGGTTGGCTTCGAAGAGGGCGGCCTCTGCCCCACGGCGGGCGGTGATGTCCACGCTGATGCCCAGCACGTAGGTCTCGCCATTGGGGGCCTTCAGCGGGCGCTTGCGGGTGTCGAACCAGCACACCTGACCATTGGCGAGGGTGAAGCTCTCCTCAATGCGGATCTCTTCACCGGTCCGGAGCACCTCCTGGTCCACCTTGTCGTAGACCTCGAGCTCGGCCTCGTTCTCGTGCACCGCGTCGTTGGCCTGACGCACGACGTCTTCAGGCTCGGCGCCGAAGAGACGCGCCACAGCCTGATTCACGAAGATGAACCGCCCATAGCGGTCTTTCACGAAGATGAGGTTCGGATCAGCGTCGAGGATCGACAGCATGAACAGTCGCTGCTCTTCGACGATGTCACCGCTCTCCGAGGTGAGCCTCTGGGCAAACCGACGGGACCACGCCGTAGGCACCTCTGGCGGCGGTACATTTTGAGGATCTTGCGTCTTGGACATCACGCCACCTCCGGGAAAGTGACCCGTACCTGGGTGCCCTGCCCAGGCTCGCTCTCGAACACGATGCTGCCCCCCCAGCCTTCTACGAGTTGACGCACCACGGGCAAGCCCAGCCCAGTGCCCTTGCCCGGCGGCTTGGTGGTGAAGAACGGCTCGAAGATACGGGCGAGCACATCCGGACTCATGCCTGGGCCATTGTCGCTCACGGTGACCTGAGGGGGGCCACCCTCTTCGAGGATCACAGACACCTCGATGAGGCCCGCCCCATCATCCTTGAGGGCGTCAGCGGCGTTTCCAATCAAGTTCAAGAACACCTGCTCGATGTGAATGGGCACAGCCTCGACCAGGACCACCTGCTCGGGTCCGGTAAGCGTACAGCGCACATAACGCGTCTTGCCCGTGAGGTTGAGCATCTCGGTGACGTCGCCCAGACGATGCATGAGATCGACCTCTTCGGTCTGCACCCCGGCAGGGCGGGCGAACCTCAGAATCGAGCTGGCGTGGCGCGTCACGTGCTCGGTGACGCGCCCGAGACTGCGAGTGAGCTCTTCGGGGATGGACGCCTGAAAATCGGGATCGTTCTTCAAGGCATAGTGCACCCCGGTGAGCACGGTGCTGATGTTGTTCAGCTCATGGCCGACACCGGCTGCGAAGGTGCCGATGGTGGCGAGGCGATCGGCGTGGAGCAGCTGCGCCCTGAGGCCTTCCACCTCTTTGCGGGCGGCGTCGCGTTGGGTGCGCACCAGCTGGTCATAGGCTCTGAGCTTGAGCTGGTTGGCCACCCTCGCCCTCAGCTCGGCACCGTGCACGGGCTTGCTCAGGAAGTCGTCGGCCCCCACCTTGAGGCCCTGGACCACCTCGCGCTTGCTGTCGAGGGCGGTGAGCAGCATGACCGGGGTGTGGGCGCGGCCGCTGAGCGCCTTCATGCGCCGACACACCTCGAAGCCATCGAGGCCCGGCATCATCACGTCGAGGAGCACGAGATCGGGTTTGACCTTCTCGAAGAGCTCCAGCCCGATGATGCCGTCCTCTGCCTGATGGATTGCGTATCCCTCGGTCGAGAGGAGATCACACGTGGTCTTCCGGCTCCAGCTGTCGTCGTCGACCACCAGCACCGAATACTGCCGAGGGGTCGGCATCGGGGTCTCGCTCGCCGCCAGGACCTCGGCCTGTGCACCGTCATTCTCGAACTGCTTCACGTATGGCTCCTGGACATCGACACCTTCTTCACTGAGTCGGCACGGGCCACTCCGGGTTTGAGCAAGCCATGAGGCTGGCCATCGAAGCGCGAACTCTTTATGACATGACGCCGTTCGGTCACACCAACAACCATCACGGGGAAGACAGAGCATGCAGCGCCCGTTCTCGCACACAGCCGCCGTCACCCTCCTGCTGTTCGGTCAGATGGGCTGCGGGGCGACGCTGCGATATCCACACGACACTCCGGAGCGCATGGTGCAGTCCTGGCAAGACGCCTTCAATCGCGATGAGCAGCAACAGCTCAGGCTGATGGTACACCCCGATCAGCGCGAGACCTTCGACCAGTACGCCAAAGACGTCGAAGCCCAGCTCGATCGCTACACGATGGTGAAGTTCGCCGTGGGTGATCCCGTGGCCCTTGATGGTGGCCGCGTAGGTCGCTCGGTGACCTTCTATCTCGCCGACGAGCGCGCAGAAGCCGGGGCAGAGCCCGTCGACAATGACTCGGTCATCCTCAAATCGGACGGGCGGTGGTGGCTGTGGACATATTGAGCATGCCATGGCGCGTCGGCCTGACCAGCACCTTGGGCGTGTTGCTCGCGATGGCCGCAGGGGCCAGCCCGCCCACGCCCCCTGTGGTCGATCTGGAGCGCGCTCTCACAGGGCCTGCCCCCGCATCTCGCTGTGCCCTGGCCGAAGGCTGTGAGCTCGACTGGTTTGCTGCAGAAGACGCCCTCGCTGGCCGCCTGACATCTACCGGTGGGCTCACGGGAGCACTCACCGCACCCCCATGGCGGGGCAAGCCCCTGCCCGACTTGAGCCACGACGCCCTCGGCGTCACCCTCAACCCCTATGTCGAGCAGTTCATCGACTTCTTCACCGGCAGGGGCAAATCCACCTTCGCCCACTGGTACGCCAGAATGGGCCGTGAGCATGGCCTGATCACGGGCCTCCTCACCGAGGCAGGGCTGCCCGCGGACCTGATCTACGTCTGCATGATCGAGAGCGGCTTCTCCCCTGACGCCGTGAGCCCTGCAGGGGCCGTCGGGCTCTGGCAATTCACCGAGAACACGGGTGGTGCTTTTCAGCTCAAAGTCGATGACTGGATCGACGAGCGCCGCGATCGAGTCAAGGCCACTCGGGCGGCAGCGCGCTATCTCAAATCACTCCATCAGCGCTTCGGCAGCTGGCCTTTGGCCCTCGCGGCCTACAACGCCGGCCAGGGCACGGTGCAAAAGGCCATCAACCGCCACAACACCAATGATTATTGGGTGCTCGTCGATCGCGGCGCTCTGCCTCGGGAGGCCTCGCGCTATGTGCCCAAGATCATGGCAGCGCAGATCATCGGTCGCAGCCCGCACCTCTTCGGCTTCGAGGATGTGAAGCCAAAGGCGCCCCGGAGAGCGCAGACAGTGTCCACCCCTGGTGGGATCGATCTCGAGAAGCTCGCCCGCAGGGTGAAGGGGCTGACGTTCGACGAGCTCTCCGTCCTCAACCCCGAGCTGCGGCGAGGGTTTACGCCCCCCTACGGGGACGACTACCCCCTGCAGGTGCCCACCGCCAGTGCCAAGGCTGTGCGGGCGGTGGTGAGCGGTGGCGGCAAGGCCCTCACCGAATACACCGTGCGCTTTGGAGAGCGCGCCCGCGACATCGCACGTGATCACGCCATGGGCGTGAGCGCCTTCAGGCGGCTCAATGATCTGGGTGTACGCGGTGAGCCCTCGCCGGGGCAGACGGTGTTTGTGGCCGGGCAACGTTCGAAGTCGCCGCGGGCCGAAGAGGCGCTGGCGGTCTTGTCTTACGTGGCCCCGGACCTGGAGTTCGAGATCGGCGACCGGCAGACGGTGTATCTCCCGATCCGCTGGACGATGCCTGCTGAAGATGTGGCCCGCTTCTTCGGCGTCACTGTCGCCGACATCGCCATGTGGAACGGCCTCGACCCTCAGGTGCCATTGCTCCGGGGCATGGTGGTGCGCCTGTTCCTCGATCAGCGATTCGATTTGAGCACCGCCGCGGTGGCCACCGCGAAGTCGGTACAGACAGTGAAGGCTGGCACGCCTGCGGCGAGCATCGTCAAAGCCGAGGCTGCGAAGGTGCAGCCTGCTGGGACCCGCTACATCGAGCACACCCTGGTGAAGGGGGATCGCCTCTGGAACCTCGCCCGCGCCCACGACACCACTGTGGACGCCATCCGGGCAGCGAACGGCCTCGGACCCAAAGACCGCGTCAAGATCGGCACCGCGCTCAAGATACCCACCCGCAGCGCCCCCGCGCCCAAAGGCAAGGCCCGCCGCCGCGCCGCGAAGCCCGCCAGCGCCCGCCGCCGCACGCACACAGTGGGCAAGGGCGACTCGCTGTGGAAGATCGCGCGCAAGTACGGGGTCGATGTCAAAGATCTCAAGCGACGCAACAAGCTCAAATCCGATGCGGTACGCCGAGGGCAGACGCTGGTGATCCCATGACGACACACGTGAGGCATGCATGCTCAAGGTAGAAGAGGCCCGACACCAGATCCTCGCAGCTGTACAGCCGCTGTCCTCCATCCGCGTCGACCTGATCTCCGCAGTGGGCCACGTGCTCGCGGCCCCCATCGTGGCGCGGCGAGCGCTGCCTCCGTGGGACAACTCCGCCATGGATGGTTATGCCGTCCGGGCTGGAGAGATCGAGGCCGGGGCCACACTGCCTGTGAGCCAGCAGATCCCCGCAGGCACGGCGCCTGCTCCCCTCGTCGAAGGCACCGTGGCGCGCATCTTCACCGGCGCCCCCATGCCCCCTGGGGCAGACTCGGTGGTGATGCAGGAGAACACCACGGCCCCATCCGCAGATCTGGGCACACCTCACATCACGTTCACCGAGGCAGCGCTCCTCGGCCGCCACGTGCGGCGGCGGGGCGAAGACGTCACTGAGGGTGCTGAGGTGCTCTCAGCAGGCCGAGTGCTCGCCCCCGGTGACATCGCCCTCGCAGCATCACAGGGTCGCAGCCAGCTGAGCGTCGTCCGCCCTCCTCAAGTGGCCATCGTCTCCAGCGGTGACGAGCTGGTGGATGTGGACGCAGGCCCTCCAGGGCCAGGGCAAATCGTGAACAGCAACGTGCTGGCCATCGCTGCGGCAGTGAGCGCCCTCGGGGCCCACCCCAGGGTGCTGCCCATCATCCCCGATGATCGTCAGGCCACCTTCAAGGCCCTCGCCGAGGCCGCCTCGGCGGATGTCTTGATCACCAGCGGCGGCGTGAGCGTCGGCGAGCATGATCACGTGGGTCATGTCATCAAAGCCCTCGCTGGAGAGAGCTTTGCCTTCTGGAAGGTGGCCATCAAGCCCGGCAAGCCTTTGATTTTCGGTCACATCGGCCGCTGTGCCACATTCGGCCTGCCCGGGAACCCGGTGAGCGCGCTGGTGACCTTCGAGCTCTTCGTCAAACCCGCTTTGCTGCGCATGATGGGGCACACCGATGTGCAGCCCCGGTTCCAATGGGCGGTCCTCGATGCACCGCTGCGCGGTGGGGGCAGTCGGGAGCAATACATCCGCGTGGGCAGCCATCATGATGCCGAAGGCAGACTCCACGTGACGCCTCGAAAGCAGCAGTCCAGTGGTGCCCTGAGCAGCATCGGCGGTGCCGACGCTCTGGTGCGGGTGCCCATCGACAGCCCGCCCTTTGCTGCCGGCGATCGCATCGAGGCCCTGCCTCTGTAACGTGCAACTGTAACGTCAACGCGCCAGAGCCCCCCGGTCTGGATTGACCCACCCCGCTTGACCCGTCGTTCAAGCGCCCTCCCCCCCTTGCACGATAATCCCAACGATAAACCAGAGCGCGTGCTTTATCGGGTGCGCGGAGGTCATTTCGATGAAGATCAAAGGGATACAGGGTCAAACCCCGCTCCGAACCCAACAGAAGAGCCAGGCGCGCCTCGAGAAGCTCCTGGCGCAGATGGCGTCGGGTAAACGGATCTCGAGCGCCAGTGACGATCCGGCAGGTATGGCCATCGCGAGCCGGATGACCGGGGAAATGCGGGGCCTCAACCAGGGCATGCGCAATCTCAGCGATGGCATCTCATATACGCAGACCGCAGAGGCGGGCCTCGGCAGCATGAGTGATGCCCTCGGGCGTATGCGCGAGCTGGCGGTCCAGGCAGGGAATGGCACACTCAACGCCGCAGATCGAAAAATCATCCAGCAAGAGATGGATCAGCTCGCCCAGGGCATCAGCGACACTGCGCGGAGCACGGTCTTCAACGGCAAACGCCCTCTCATGGGCGACGGCCTGCAGATCGGTACGGGCCAGGGCAGCCCCATCGACATCCCGGGCTTCAACGGTGAAGCTGACCAGCTCGGACAAGGGGCAACCGTGGAGGGTGGTGCCATCGATGCCTCGGGTCTTCAAGCCGGTGAGCTCTCCATCAACGGCGTCGACATCCGCGCCACCCAAGCAGGAGACGATGCGCTGTCTACCGCCCATCCTGAGGGCAGCGCCATCGCCGTGGCTGCGGCGATCAACGAGGCCACGGCACACACCGGCGTCACCGCGGAAGCGCAGGCCGCTGAGGTCGAAGGCGGCGACGTGCAGGGTGGCAGCCTTGGTGATGCCGATACCCTCGAGATCAATGGAGTGAGCATCGCTGCCGAGGTGGAGGCGGACGACGCCGGAGGTGCTCTGACAGATGCCATCAATGCCGCAAGTGACGAGACCGGTGTCACCGCCAGCCTGAATGCAAACGGTGTGTTGCTGCTGAGATCGGCAGATGGGCGCAACATCGACCTTCAACTCGGTGGCAATGCCGGCACCATCACTGGCCTCTCTGCAGGGACCACCACCGGCACGGTGACGCTCTCCAGCGCCGACGCCATCGAGATAGATGGTGCAGACCCGGGAGACGCAGGTCTGAGCGCGGGCATCACAGGCCGGTCAAAGGCCACCTCTGTGGGTCGCATCGACGTCACCACGCCTCAGGGGGCCAATGACGCTCTGGCGAGCATCGATCGCGCCCTGGAAGAGGTGCTCGGGCAACGCTCACGGCTCGGAGCGGTACACAACCGCATGTCGGCGGGCATCGATCAGATGAGCCGCGCCTATGTACACCAGGCGGAAGCTCGCAGCCGCATCGAGGATGCGGACTACGCGCGGTTGTCCACGGAGAAAGCGAAGCAGCTGATTTTGGGTCAGGCAGGTGTGTCGATGCAGGCTCAAGCAAACGTCAGCGCACACATCGCGGCCCAGCTGCTCACCGTGTGATCATGCTGTGCACACGATGTTCAATGGGCGAACTTCACCTCGAGGGTCGCGATGAGCTCGCCTCGATATCGCACGTGCACCTCGCGGGCCATGGTCTCTTCGTAGGGCTCACTGAACCGTACGGGCGTCCACTCAGAGGTGTCTCCAGGGCTGTCGAGGGCGCGGACGACGAGATCGAGGATCAGATGTGACTCGCTGGTGCCCTGGGGCGAAGCCCGCACCAGCGCCGCCTCTGCGGGTGATCCGCGCAGCTGCACTTCCCCCATGACGATGAGTGGTTTGGGCACAGAGGGCGGTACGATGGGCATCATGTCGACCCACGCCGACCAGCGGCGATGGCTCAACGGGCCACATGTGATGGTGTCACCGTCGATGATTGCCTTTGCAGTGGTCATGTGAACGCCTTTCGTCGAGTTGCAGGTGTTGAGACACCGCTGAGCCAACGCATGTGCCGTGCCAGCCCTGCTTCACTTGCCTGCAATGGCGAAAAACGGTCATCAACCATGCGCATCTGGCACGCAGCGCTGTGCCGATGTGCCGACACGGTGCCAGAGTCAGAGCCCCACTTTCAGAGCCCCACTGTCAGGGCCCCAGAGTCAGCCCTCCACGCCAAAGCCCACACAGCTGCGTACGGCGGGCCCCATGCGCATCAGCGCGGTGAGCATGTGGGGTGATCGCATGACTTTCTGGGCCACCACGACGCCATCGTTCACATCCTGGCCATAGACGACCACCCGCCCCACCTGCCACGCCCGAACCACCGCGATGGCCCAGCTCAACTCTACAGTGAGTGCTAGGCGCCCCAGCCCCCAGGCGACGTCTCGACGAAGCAGGTGCTGATGCCCGTACACCTCTGCCAGCATGGCAGTGCGCAACAGCCGTGGGCCGTCTTCATCCCCAGGCCGCACTCGCCCTGTCGGGACCAGGCCCAACAACCAGAGCATCCCCTTTCGGGCCATCTCCAGCATCTCCGCTTGCAAATCCTCATCCTCGCCGGCGGCCATCAAGGCCTCGTCACAGGTCCCGATGAGCACCTTGAGCAATCCCTTGCGTTGCAACGCTCGCCCGGCGACGCCGCGTACAGCCTCAGGCCAGGCATCTGAATCGCGCCACGCGAAGGCACCCACCGGCACCTTCGTCTTCACCAACGCCTCCAGCGTGTCACCGAGGGTGTCGAGCTCGGCGCCTTCTTCGAGGTGCGCGATCGCGTCGCTCCACCAGCGACGGTAATCTGCCCAGGTGGCGAACACCCCTGGGGCGAGCGGTACGGGCGTAGGGATGCGTAGATGTTGCACATCCGGGAGTGCATCGAGCTGCTCCACCTGAGCGCGTCGGGTCTCGGCATCGACGGCAGCGCCGGCCGTTGCTGAGGCGATGAAGCTTCGACACTCCATCTGCAAGCCCACGTACACCCCATCAGGGGTGGCAGTCAGGGTGTAGGGGAACTGGTTGCAGATCCCTGGCTTGGCCTCCGGGCCCGCGGCGGCGTGCACACGGCATCGCCCTTCGCCGTCGAGCATCACACACCCGCCTTCCTGACGGGCCATCAGCTTGAGCTGACGATCCGAGGCCTCCACGGTCTCCACACAATCATCCCCAGATCGCCGCCCGGACACCTGCTGCCACAAAGAGAACGCGTCGATGGCCTGGATCGTACGCTCAGGCACCGGGCCCACCGTGACCCCACTGCACGAGGATCCGCAGCCCACGCACTGGTGGGCCAGAGATGCATGAAGTCTCAGCCCGGCTGCCGATCCCTTTGTGGCCTCACGTGCCTCGAAGAGCTCCTGTTGAATGCGCCAGAGCGGGCCGTCGAGCATCAGGCCTTCCTCCAGGGCCTTCACCGCCCGAAACACTCGACCGGGATCAGCCTCGGGCAAAGCTTTGAGAAGCGCCTCGGGGGTTGTATGCCCCTCACCGAGGGCCTCGAAGATCGCAATCTGGAAAGCGTTGAGGGTGGCCGTCTGCGCGGTGATCGGATCACGCAGGTGCCAACGGTCAGCGCCCCGCTCTATTTCCAGGCCTGCGCGAGGCTTCGGGATGTACATATCCACCTCGATGGAGCAGCGATGAATCACACCCTCGATGAGGTGTGTGCTCACCGGGTTCACACGACTTCACACAGCGTCGTGCTCGAAGTCGCTACTCTACATCCCATGGAAGAGACCCTGATTCACGTATTGCTTGTCGAAGACGACGCCCGCCTCGCCGCGCTCACCCGGACCTATCTCGAGCGCAACGGGGTGGTGGTCACCTGGGTGGACAACGGCGGCGACGGCGTCAGCGAGGTCTTCAACCACCGCTTCGACGCCGTATTGCTCGACCTGATGCTCCCCGGCATGGACGGCCTCGAGGTCTGCCAGCGCATCCGAGGGCGCTCTGACGTACCCATCATCATGCTCACCGCCCGAGGCGAAGAGGCAGATCGGGTCATGGGCCTGGAGATCGGCGCCGACGACTACATGCCCAAGCCCTACAGCCCTCGAGAGCTGCTGGCTCGACTGCGGGCCACGGTGCGCCGGGCCCGAGGCCGCGTGGGCCCCAGAGACACGCCGGTACAGGTGGGTGATTTACACCTCGACCCCGGCCGTCTTGAGGCCCGCCTCGACGGGCGCCCCCTCGATCTCACATCGTACGAGTTCAGTCTGCTCAAGGTGCTCGCAGAAGCCGCCGGCCGGGTGCTCAGTCGGGAGCAAATCATGGAGCGCGCTCGGGGCAATGCCGACGAGGCCTTCGATCGATCCATCGACGTGCACATCTCCCGGTTGCGACACAAGCTCGGCGACGATCCCCGCAAGCCGACCCGCATTCGTACGGTCCGCGGGGTGGGCTATCAGTTTATGTCCTCTGACGAGCGTCGGTGATGCTCGGGCCCTCCCTCAGCGGCCGTCGGCGCATGTTCTGGTCGGTGTATCTGCACGGTGTGCTGATGCTCGTGGTGGTGGCGCTCGTGGTGGGCGTGCTCGCGTGGAGCGCTGGGGGCCGGCCCTTCTGGCAGCAGCTAGAGCGCGGTGCGCAGGCCTCGCTGAGCACCGCCTCCGATCTCTCCGATCTCCAGCGCCGTATGGATCATCTCAACGTGCTGCTCGGTGCCAGCGGCGCGGTCTTCGGTCCTGATGGCACAGTCATCGCAGCTGCAGGCGACGCGCCACCAGCAGCGATCCCTGCCGACGAATACGCAGATCTGAACCACGATGAGCACACACACTACCGTCACGACGGACGCGTGCATCTTGCCTTGTTGTTGAACGAAGGACCCATGGTCCCCCGTGGGGCCTATCTGGCGGTGAGCTGGCGAGACACCAAGAGCCCCCTGAAGTTCATCGGCGCCCTGATCTCCATCCTTGGCGTGCTGGCCCTGGCATCGATCCCCCTCGCCCGACACATCGCCCGGCCCATCGAGCGCCTCACGGCGACGGCGCAGGCCCTCGGCGCCGGTGACCTCTCTGCTCGAACGGGCCTGGAGCGCAAAGACGAGGTGGGGGCCCTGGCACGGGCCATGGACGAGATGGCCTCGCGCATCGATCACATGCTGAGCGCCGAGCGGGAGATGCTGGCCAACATCAGCCACGAGCTGCGCACGCCACTGGCCCGCATCCGCGTGGCCCTCGAGCTGTCCCAGCAAGATCCGAGCTTCCTCGCCGACATCGAGCAGGATCTCGGCGAGCTGGAGATGCTCGTGGCCGACGTACTCGCGAGCGCCCGCCTGGGGCAGGAGGGCCTGCCTCTGCACCTCGCCCCCCTCGATCCGGAGGCTGTGGTGCACGCTGCAGCCGAACGCTTGAGAGCCCGGCATCGCGATGTGGACTTGTCAGTGCACACCCACCTCGACGACATCCCCAACGTGCACGCTGACCCAGCACTGATCAGGCGCGTGCTCGACAACCTGCTCGAAAACGCGATGAAGCATGGCGCACCACCCATCTCGCTCTCGGTCCGCGGTGACGCAGCTCGGCTCACCTTCGAAGTGGCTGATCAGGGCCCTGGCATCACCGAGGCCGATCGTGCCCAGGTCTTCGAGCCATTCTATCGCGCCGATCGGAGTCGCACACGAGGCACGGGGGGCGTGGGTTTGGGCCTGTCGCTGTGTAAACGCATCGTCGAAGCCCACGGGGGCACGATCGAGGTGCGCCCTGGCACCGAGAACGGCTCGGTGTTCAGCTTCACGCTGATGACCGCCTGAGACCGACAGCCATCGGCTCAGGGTACAGAGACGGCGATGCGAAAGCCGATGTCTTTCTCCTGACGCTCCGGATAGGTACCGCTCCGAAACGAGGCCCGCTGCGCTTCGGCGGAGTTGCCCCAACCTCCACCGCGGAACACCCTACTGTCGCCTGCGCCTTTGCCTCTCGCACTGCCGTCTACAGGGGCGTCTTCGTAACCGCCATGGATATCTTGCACCCACTCCCACACGTTTCCGGTCAGGTCACACACCCCCTGTGCGGAGTGCCCATCGGGCTTGCTGCACACCGGCTGTGTGTTGGGCATGCCACAGCCATCTTCGCCTGTATCCCGCATCACCGCTTGCCGGCACGTCGCCGGTGCATCACCCCAGGGGAAAGCCTGCGCTCGGCCTCCGCTTCGGGCGGCATACTCCCACTCTGCCTCGCTTGGCAAGCGCCCACCGGCCCACTTGGCGAAGGCCGCAGCCTGCTTCCAATGCACGCAGTTGATCGGATGTGATGCCCGCTCGGGCTTGCCCCAGTTGCACCGGCTGTCGCTGGTCAGCCCCTTGGTGCTGCAAGCCCTGGCATCAACACACGCCTTGTATTGCGCCACGGTGATCTCAGTCCTGGAGATCGCGAAGGCCTTCACGCTGACCTCGTGCACAGGCGCTTCGTCCACGGCGCCATCAGTGGATCCCATCATGAAGCGCCCTTCAGGGAGCAGGATCATCTCGACACCCGCCTTCGCGGCTTTGGGCCGCAGCACGGTGGCTACTGTATCCGGCTGTGTGTATGCGCGGTGTCTCGATAACCTCTGCGCGATACGTCCCTGCTTCTCTTTGCCCTTCGGCGCTTTGCCGTGCAGCTTGATGGCCGCTTCCCCCTTGCGCATCAAGGGTTTCAGCAGCCGCCTCGCCACCTGTCGCGCCGCCGCCTTCATATCGCTTTTCTTCTTCTTCGCGACCCCGACCTCGGCAGCGAGCAGCTCACCAGAGCCTACGGACTGGAGCCGCATGGACACCTTCACGCCGCTACGGGTTCTGGTGACTGCGCCACTCACCACATAGTCAGCCCGGAGCAGCCGCCCGGTCGCCACGTCACAGTTGCCGTCACAGGCCATGAGCGACGTGGTCAGCGCCCGCTGAAGCACCTTGCTTCCAGCCATGACGGCATAGACCTCTTCAGGCAACCTAGTCGCCTCATCCTGAGCCACCTGAGCCAGACCGTACAGTCTCTCGAACTTCACGCCCGAGTCGTTCGTGAACATCAACACGGCGACCGAATCGCGACCCTCGGCGACTCCAGCACAGCAAAACACGAGGACCGCAACCCACATCATGTGTCTCGCGTGTCGCAGCATCGACATCAGGGGAATCATCGAGCGCCCTTGTGTGTAAGCGGTGGTAGAGGAACCCATTCGGAGATGAGATACCCAGTGTATTGCACGAAGCCATCGTGTCGATGTTCACGTCCGACCCGCAACTCACGATAGAGCTGTGGCAGAGCGCGGGATTGGGGCAGCTGCCCGACTACGACACGCTTCAAGGCGACAAAATCAACCTGTCTCAAGAGACGACGGCGGCATATGACGCCGACGGTGTGGCCCTGCTCAACTCAGCAGGCACACCACAGCTTGCACTCATCGTGGAGGTGCAGCTCGAGGTCAAAGAGGCCAAGCTCTACAGCTGGCCTGGCTATGTCGCCTCGGCCCGCTTCAAGAAACGCTGCGACGCCGAAGTACTGGTTGTCACACCATACGCTCGAGTGGCCCGTTGGGCGCGACAGCCCATCCGCCTCGGGCGAAACAGCTGGGTCACCCCCATCGTCTTCGGCCCTGAAGAGATTCCCGTCACCTCAGACCCGGAGTTCGCGAAAGCCCGACCCGAGATGATGCTTCTCTCGGCCATCACCCATGGCAAAGGACCCAGCGCAAACGACATCGCCGTGGCTGCGGCGGCCATGGTGTCGTCCCTCGACGAAGACAAACACGACCTCTACAATGATTTGGTGTTCGCGCACCTCTCACGACGTGCCAAGGAGGCCTTCCAAGACATGTTCAAGCACCCCAAAATCACCGAGCCCTTCTCCGACGAATACAAAGCCGTCGTTGCCGAGGCTGCAGCCAGGGCCGCTGACAAGGCCAGAGCAGAGGCCAGAGCAGAGGCCAGAGCAGAGGCCAGAGCAGAGGCCAGAGCAGAGGCCGAAGCAGCCGCAAAGGCTGCGGCCAGGCACAGCCGCATCGAGATGCAGCGTGAAACCCTGAAGAAACAGATGCGATTCAAGTTCCGAGCCCTCAGCGAGGACCATGTACGCTTCATCGACGCAGCTGATGCTGACACCCTTGATGGCGCCCTCGAGCGCATCCTCAGCGCTGACACCCCAGAGGGCGTGCTCCACAGCTGATCGCAGCGCCCCCTGTATATACTGACACAGCCGCGAGATGGCCCTGACGCGCCGACCTCATCGACTCTCCCAATCAATCCAAGCACCTAGCGATATCGGCCTTGCACCATAAGAGTGGATCGGGGAGGCTTGCCCGAACCCGTATGCCGCTGAGGGACCAGACTGCATGAGCGAGAGCCCCATCGCCCCCGCCCCGCCCACCGACGTCACCGAGCGTGACGCGCTGACCGCACCGCAGGTGCTCGCCGAGTTGGAGCTGCTCCGTCGCAAGACCGCGCTCTTCGAGCGGAGGCTCGCCAGCTGGGAAGATGGCCTCGCAGAAGTGCGCAAGCGGCTGCACGTTCTGGAGACCGAACGCAACCCTCAGACCCCTGAGTGGCAGGAGGAGCTCCGCGATGTACAGCATCGGGTGGGGCGCCTCGAAGCGCGACGGCTCAAAGCCCAGGCCCTCGGTGGTCCTTCCACCACCGCCGAAGCGCCGAGTAGGCGCTTCGGCGATCGGCCCGAGATCGAAGACACCATCGCCATCACCCGGGCGCGGTGGTCTCCCGAGAACGCCAAGGCCGGTGTCGAGGTCACGTTGAGTGCCATCACCGACGGCATCGAAGCCGGTACGGAGATGCTCTTGAAGGTGCACAGCCTCGCCGCTGGCGAAGCCATCGCCGAGGTCAAGGGCAGCAGCAACGGCGATCAGCTCACCGCCACCTGGAAGATCCCCAAATCGGTCAAGTCGACCGAGTTGTTCTTCACCGTGGAGCACAAAGGGGCCCGGGCCAAATCTTCGACCCTCGTCGTCGAGTGAAGGGGTAACCAGTGGCCAACAGGCTCGTCCGTCGAAATGTGCGCCAGGCCCCTCGGGACCACCGGAACCGCCCCATGGGCGCGGTCATCGGCATCGTCACCGACAACAACGATCCTGAGGGCCAGGGCCGGGTGAAGGTCAGGTTCCCGTGGCTCAGCGACGAGACCAGCAGCCACTGGGCCCGCATCGCCCAGCCCTACGCCGGTGACGATCGCGGCTCGTTCTGGCTGCCGGAGATCGACGACGAGGTCTGTGTCATCTTCGAACGCGGTGACATCAACCACCCCTACGTGCTCGGCGGTGTCTGGAACGGCAACGACAAGGTGCCGCCTCCGGGCAACGAGGCCGGGCCCAACGACTTCAAGATCTGGCGCACGCGCAACGCCCACCAGATCATCTTCGAAGACACCGAGGGCGCCGAGCGGATCACCATCACCGACGGCCCCAACGAGCGCCACCTCGTGATCGACGTCGCAGCCGACACCATCACCCTCACGGCTGATCCCGGCGACATCACCTTCGAAGCCCCTCAAAAGTCGGTGAGCGTCAACTGCGTCACCCTTGAGATCAACGCCACCAACAACAGCACGTGGCAGGCCGACACCACCTTCACCGACACCAGCACTGATCGCAGCGAGACCATCGGTGGGCCCGACTCGGTGAGCGTGAAGCAGACCTGGGAGATGTCGACGAAGCAGGCGAGCATCAGCGCTGGCAGCAGCAGCCTCAGCTTCAAGCGTATGTCGGCCTCGGTGAGCGGCGATCTGCAAATGACCGGCACCGACAAGACCATCAAGGGCACCCAGATCGCCCGGAAGTCGGCCCCTGAGACCGCTGACTTCGGCGCCCTTCAGGTCGAAGGCAGCGAGCGGGCGGCCTTCGCCAGCAACGGTGACATCAAGATTCAGGCAGGCAACGTGCTCCTGGCCACCAAGGATGGCAGCATCTCTGGTGGCGCCGCCCTCACCCTCAACGGGGGCATGATCACCCTCTCGGCCCAGACCGCCTTCTCGGCGAAGGGCGAACTCGTGAAGATCAACTGAGGCGCACCGAATGGCTCACGCACAAGGACTCCTCGACGGCATCTACACCGGCATCGTCTCGAACAACCACGATCCGTTGAACATGGGGCGGCTCAAGGTCACCTTCCCCTGGACTTCAGATCAGATGGAGTCTCACTGGTGTCGCCTGGTGCAGCCCTATGCCGGCAACGAGCGAGGCATGTTCTTCATGCCCGAGGTGGGCGACGAAGTGCTGGTGGTCTTCGAGATGGGGGACTTCAACCAGCCCCTCGTCGTGGGTGGCACTTGGAACGGTGAAGATCCACCGCCCGAGCCCGGTGACCCGGACGGTTCGAACCACCACAAGATCATCGAGACCCGCTCAGGGCACACCCTGGTCTTCGGCGACGAGCCCGGCGAGGAGTTCATCCAGCTCAAGGACTCGTCGCTGCAGAACATCGTGCGCTGGGACTCGAAGACCGATCACATCAGCATCACCGCCCAGACCGGCGACATCATCATCCGGGCGCCCCAGGGCAGCATCAACTTGCTGGCCAAAGACGTGCGCTTCTCTGCCACCGACTCTTCGACCCGCACCGTGGGCGGCAACGAGACCATCACCGTGGAGCAGAGCGCCACGGAGATTCAGAGCAACAGCCGTACTCTGAGCGCCAACACCTCGCTCACCGGCAGCGCCAAGACCTTCACGTTCGAAGCGAGCAGCAGCATCTCCGCCAGCGGCGGATCAGCCGAGGTGAAGGTGGACGGTCAGACCGGTAACGACCGGTTCAGCATCAGCGGCAGCACCACCGACACCGCCACCAGCCTCAACATCGAGGCCGAAGTCTTCAGTGAGCAGGTGGAGTCGCGCACCTGGAACGTCGCTGGCACCGCCAACTTCATCGCCGGCGCCCTGAGCTTCGACGCCAGCGGCAACTTCAGCCTGAATGGTGGCAACCTCACCATCAATTCGAGCGGTTACTTCGCCCTGCTCGGTGACAAGCTCGCCATGAAGGGCAGCATGATCACCTTCGCCGAGTGCGGGATGATCAACCTCAACCCCACGTCAGAGACGCCACCGCAGCCCGCCGTGAGCGGTCAATTCATCGCCCAGACCGCCGCTGGCGCCATCCCCAAGTGAGGCCTGATGCAGCTCCCCGGACCCAACCCGGAGTTCCCCCGGCATTTCGTCAACCATGACGGCTATCAGGCCCAGTACCTGCCCCAGAATGGTGAAGAGGGGAAGCTCGAGGCCTTCTACTTCGTGGTCAAGCGCAGCTACGACCTGACCCCGGGCAAGGCCACGCCGGCGATCATGCAGCGCCCGCTGTACACCTCCGACAGGTACTACGACACCGGCCTCGATCCATTGCGCACGCCCATGCGGTACGAGACCGATCTCATGCCTCCGAAGGTCGCCTGCGACGTCATCGTCAACGGCCACTGCTACGCCCCCGGGGGTGAGGCGGTGCAGGCGATTTGCAGCGTGCAGGTGGGCGACAACGCCCCCAAGCGGGTGCGGGTCATCGGCGATCGCTCGGTCTGGCAGCCCCGGGGCACTCGACGGGCGGCCATCACCGCAGCCCGGCCTTTCTCGGTCATGCCCCTGCGTTGGGATTACGCCTACGGCGGCGTCGATCAGCAGTGCGACACCGGCCTGGGCATCTACCCTGCCAACCCTTCTGGGGTGGGGTTCTGGGCCCAGGCCACCCCCGACGAAGAGGGCAACATCGGGCCGTCGCCTGATCATTACGGGGCCATGCCCAACCTCGAGCACCCCGACATACCCATCGAGCTCGACCACATGTTTCATGACCCAGCCTCGTGGAAGAAGGCGCCGCCGCCGTGGTCCATGGGCTGGGTGCCCAAGCACTGGGAGCCACGTGCGAGCCGCGCCGGCATCGATCCCAAGGTGCGGCCCATGTGGGATCTCTTCTCCAAGTCGCCGCTGCTCAAGAAGTTCAACGTCGATCTGCCAGTGCGGGAGATGGATCCGCGGTTCTTCAACGGCGCCCCCCATGGCCAGGTGATCCCGTTCCCTGTGGGCGGCGAGCTCGTGGTGCTCGAGAACATGCACCCCACGGAACACCAGCTGCGGTTTCGGCTGCCGGCAGAGCACCCCCGCATGCGGTGGAGCCTCGGCGGCGACGCGCCTCTGACTCCGGTGAGCCTGAAGATCGACACCATCACCATCGAGCCTGATCTCATGGCGATGGATGTCTGCTGGCGGGGCAGACTGCCGGTGCCCACGGGCATGTCCATCGCCAAGATGAAGCACGCCCCCATCATCGAGATCGACGGTGAGCTCACCGCGCCGGCCCAGCTGCTCGACTCGGGCTTCCCCATGGAGCTGATCACCGAAGGCAAGCCATGAGCAACGACAGGTTCAGCACAGGGGCCGGCATCGGCATCGTCACCAACCTCAACGATCCTGAGCAGCAGGGCCGTATTCTGGTGGAGTTCCCCTGGCTCGGCGACTCGGTCTCGAGCCACTGGTGTCGCTTGAGCACACAGCAGGGCGGCTTCAGCCGTGGCAACTTCATCCGCCCCGAGGTGGGCGACGAAGTGCTGGTGATGTTCGAGATGGGCGACATCACCCAACCGTGGGTGGTGGGCTGCTTGTGGAACGGCAGCGACGCGCCCCCGGGGCCAGGGAACGGCGACGGCAAGAACGACTTCAAGTTCTTCGAGAGCCGCTCTGATCACCAGATGATCTTCAACGACGGTGACGACGGCGGCTACATCGAGTTCCACGACTGCAAGAAGAAGCTGCACACCAAGATCGACGTGCCAGGGCAGCACATCCACAGCCTCGCCGACACCGGTGAGATCAGCATCAACGCCCCCAACGGTCTGGTGCGGTTCGAGTGCGTGGACTTCAACGTGCACAGCACCGAGACCACCACGGTGAACGTAGCCAACAGCCATGGCATCAACGTCACCGGCTCCCGCTCCACGACCGTCAAGAAGCAGAACCTGTCTCAGAAAGCCGGCAAGAGCCTCTCGGTCACCACGCCCAATATGAGCATGAGCGCCTCGAGCGCCGTGGAGACGAGCACCGGGGGCACCAACATCGAGATCGGCTCCACCAACGCCGAGATCAAGCCCACACTCGCCGTAGAGCAGAGCGGCCCGGTGACCCGGAAGATCGGCAGCGCCACCTTCAAGATCACCGACGTGGGCACCGATCTCGCGGGCGGTGATCTCGGCGCCGGCCGCTCGGGCCCGCTGACGCTGAACGCCGGCAGCCTGGGCATGCAGCTCAAAGAAGCCTTCGTCACCAAGGTGGGCGGCAGCAGCGACATCAAGTTCGGCAACATCACCATGAAGGGTGGCACCGTCGCCATGGCCAAAGATGGCGGCGATGGTCAGCAAATCGGCAAGGCCCAGATGGTCCAGTTCGAAGGCGGACTGGTGAACCTGAACCCCGCGATGTTCACGGGGCCAGTGACCAAGATGGCCGACCTGATGCTGGGCTTCGACGTGCACAGCGCCCCGCCCATGCCCTTCGCCTTCGTGTTGCCCATCATCCTGGACACGAAGGAGACGGTGCTCGTCAATGGCTTCACCATGGCGGGTGCAGGGACCGCCGCAGTGGGCGTGCACATCCCTGTGGTGTGGCCGCCGCCGCCTTCGCCGCCCTTCTTCGTGCCTGTGCCCATGCCCACCCGGCAGATCCTCGCCGCGGCGGTGATGGCCATGTTCATGCCCATGGTCATGAGCGTGGGCATGATGGGCGTGAGCATGATCCAACAGGCCGCTCAGGGCGGGAACCCCACCGGCATCTTGACGGGCATGGACGCCCAGCAATGGCGCGTGCGCCTGATGCCCTACACCGAATCGGTGGGGGCCTTCCTGGCCACCCTCGTGGGTTTGCTGCCCTTCCCGGCAGCCTCGGGCTCGATCACCCTGGCGGCGCCCTCGGTGCTGGGCCAGGACATGCCCATGGGCTTCACCATGCCCATGCCCTTTGCCAACACCTGCTCCGAGATCCCCATCATCCCCAACGCCACGGTCATCTCGGTGAGCACGGTGATGGCTGGGGCCTCGATGAAGCAGGTCGCTGCTCAGATGGCCATGCAGGTGGCGGCCTACGGCCTCACCCGAGCCATGGCGCGGACCCGCATCATGCGCCGCATCGCCGACCCCGTCGACGTGATGAGCGGCGCTCGGGTGGACGAAGACGTCGACGTCGAGTTGCCCGGGCCCATGCCCCTGAAGCTGGTCCGCAACCACCTGTCGACGGGTGTGAGCATCAAGGACGGTGGGGTGCTCGGCTACGGCAACCGCCTCACCTTCGAGCGTCGCCTCACCCTCGACACCCCCGATGGTGCACCCCGGACCTGGACCTACCACACCGACGAGCTGCGCAGCATCCCGCTGCCCTGCCCCATGGACTTCGGTGAGTGGCACTTCATCAAGGCCGAGCAGCTCGAGATCTGCCGCGCCGATGATCGCCTCTGGGATGTCCGCGACGAGCACGGCATCACCTGGCGCTTCCATCGTTGGGATGATCGGGCCTGTCGTCTGGAGTCGTGGTTCGATCGTCACGGCAACACCTGCACGGTGCACTACGACGATCCTGATCCGACCCGGGCCACGGCCCTCACCGACAGCACCGGCCGCCGCCTGCGCCTCGATTACGCACGCTTTGGCAAAGGCGCGTCGCAAACACACCGCCTCACCGACATCTGGTTCGAGGATCAGAGCGGCGACTGGAAGCCCCACCGCCTGCGCATGTACCGCTATGACGACGCTGGGCAGCTGGTGGCCACCGCTGGCGCCGACGATCACCTGACGCGGTACGTGTACGACGAGCACGGTCGGGTGACGCGGCGCCACGAGCCCAACGGCTACATCTGGCACTGGGCCTACGATCGCATGGATCGAGTCACCCACGCCTACGGCGAAGACCTTCGTTATTACTACGAGTTCGATTATCAGCCCGGTGCAAGCATGACCATCGTCAAAGACCACACGGGGCGAAAGACCCTGTACGGCTATGACGAGAACAGCGTGATCAACCGGGTCATCGACGGCGAGGGCGTGCTCCGAGACGCCAAGTACGAAGACAACTGCCTCGTCGAAGAGAAGACCGGTGAGGAACTGGTCACCACCCACAGCTATGACGATCGCGGTCGCCGAGTGGAGACCATCAAGCCCAACGGCGGCAAGACCACCCGAGTGTACGACGACACTCATGGTCAGGTGATCCTCGAGGTGAGCCCCATGGGGGCCGAGACCCGCACCACCCTCGATCGTCAAGGCAACCCGATCCGGGTGAAGCACCCTGACGGCGGAGAGACGATGCGCCGCTTCGACGCCCAGGGTCGCGTCGTCGCCGAGTTGCGTCCGGATCAGAGCGAGCACCTCTTCACCTACGACGACGCTGGTAACCTCGTAGAGGAGAGCCACGACGGGGTGGTGCAGAAGCACATCTATGATCCGCTGGGCCGGCGTCGCATGACCGACGCCGGCGGTGGGCAAATCACCCGCTTCGAGTACGATCGGGCCGGGCGTCAGACCGCTGTGCACTACCCCGACGGTACCTCGGAGTCGAAGGTGTACGACGCCGAGGGGCGCTGCATCGAGCACACGGCCTACACCGGAGAGACCTGGCGCTACACCTACGACGGCGCTGGCCGCAAGGTGAAGACCGTGACCCCCGAGGGCCAGGTGCACACACACGCCTTCGGCATGAACGACATGTTCAGCGGGCACTCTGATGGAGCCAACCAGGGGTTCCGCTACCGGTACGATGCTGCCGATCGTCTGAGCACACACGAGACCACCGACGGTGTGAGCGAGCGCTACAGCTACGATCGCCATGGGCAGCTGGTGCGCATCGATCACAGCGACGGCAGCTTCGTCCGCATCACGCCTGCCCCTCACGGCGGCCCTTCGGAGCTCACCGCTCGAGACGGCACGCGACAGACGCGCGTCTACAACGAAGACGAGTTCATCGTCGAGGCCCTGGAGTACGCCCCGGGGGCCAGCCGCCGGCACATTTTCCACCCCGACAAGCCGGTCTCCGGCGAGACGCGGGTGGTCTTCAAGCGGCACCCCGACGGCACCGTGCTCGAAGAGATCGGGCCCCATGGCCGTATGCGGTACACCCGCGGCGCCCAGCACAAGATCACGCGGTACAACGTCGACGGCGTGTCGCTGAAGATTCAGCGTGATCCCAAGGGTCGAGCCGTCTCGGTTCAGGCCCCCGACGGCACCACGTACGACATCGAGTACAAGGGCACCGCTCGGGTCATCAAGCACAGCACCGGCGTCACCACGTGGCGCAGCCCCAACAGTTGGGTGTTGCGCAACGAGAAGCAGCGCACCCTGGCCTCGTGCATCGGCGCCGCCGACGACTTCGGCCGCGTGAGCAAGGAGACGTTCCGCTACCCCGGCCACATGGGGTACGTGCACAGCCACCGCTACAACAAGGACTCGCGCCTCGACGAGCGATACGACGAGGGCGGGAACCGGCTGCTGGCGGGCTTCCGGTATGGCGCCGGCCATCAGCTCGTGGCCACCCCCGACGGCGCAGTGCGTCACGATCGCCGTGGCCGCATCGTCAGCCGTCTGAGCCACGACGGCGAGCACCGTTACCGCTGGGACGACTTCGGTCGCCTCATCGAGGCCGAGACCCCCGACGGCACGGTGGTGCACTACCGCTACGACGCCATGCACCGGCTCGTGGAGCGCATCGAAGATCCCATCGAGGGCTACCCTTCGACGTGGCGCTTCATGTGGTCCGGCGACTTCATGGCCGGTGAGATCCGGCCTGATGGCACCACGATCCGCTATCTGCGCCTCGATCCCGACGAGCTGGTGCCCTGGGCGGCCTGGGTGAGCGGTGAAGATCCTGCAAAGGGCGAGCTGCACCTTCTGCAGGCAGACAGCCGCGGCGCCGCCCAGGCGGCCATGCGCCCCGACGGCACGCTCACGTGGTGGGCGGAGTACACCCCTTACGGCGAGGCTCAGGTTCAAGATCGAGGCCTCGATCTGCGGCTGCGCCTCGCGGGCATGTGGTCCGACCCGCTCACGGGCATCGACTTCAACCGTCACCGCTGGTACGTCCCCGAGTGGGGCCGCTACCTCTCCCCTGACCCCGCAGGCAGCAAGGGTGGCATCAACCGCTACGCCTACGCCGGCGGTGATCCCATCGGGCGCATCGACCCTCTGGGGCTGAGCCACACGCCGAACCGGGCGGGCACAGAAGACAGCAACAACAACGTCCAGAGCCGGAACAACGGCGCTGACGCCGACGCACCACCGACGCGCCAGCCCACTGCGGGCGACGCCGACGCGCCACCGACGCGCCCCGTCAATGCAGGCGACGACGGCGCCCCGTCGAACCGCGACAACGCGGTGAACGCCCTCGACGGTATGCAACAGCGGATGGACGCCGATCCGGCCAACCAGCGCGACTACGGCCCGGCACACAACGATCTCAACAACCGCCTCAACGAAGCAGACGCCGCGGCGACTGACCCGGAGTTGCGCCCGCTCGTGGAGGATGACTATCAGCAGATCGCCAGCGAGGCCAACGATCATAACAGCGCCATGGATCGCCGGGCGCCTCAGAACAACGACGCCGCGCCGCCCGTCGAGCAGCCGCCTTATGTCAGGGAGAACCGTGTACCCAAGGACAACGAGACGGTCCTCGGGGACAACAGCACCTATCAACGCACCAACCTGCGCAACAAGGGCGCCACGGTGTATCGAGACAACGATGGCAACTACTACCATCGCGACACCCTCCACACCGGCAATGGCGCAGAGATCGAGACCTACAACAGCCAGGGTCAGCACACCGGCACCATCAACCCCGACGGCACCCCGAAGGACGGCCCGATCAAGGGTCGCACCCTCCCTGGGGTGTAAGACATGAAGAAATACACTCTCCCTGCTGATCAATACTTCCTGCGTCGTGTGCCTTCTGCAGATGGCACCCCATCGCTGATGCTCAACGGCGAGCCCGGCACCCTGGCCCGCTTCGACGTGGCGCAGGGCAACCAGATCGAGCGGCTGAAGCACCCGCCAGAGCTGCGCCGTGATGGCGGCCTGGTCACCAACCTGATGTTCAACGTCGCCGGTGACTGCATCGTCACCGACGACGAGGGTGAGCGCTGCTGGATGCACCACGACAGCCGCTGGAGCGCTCCGAGCCCGCTGCCCAACGCCAACACGCTCACCGATCTCTGTTATCTGTGGACCGAAGACACGCTGTATCTGCGCAAGAACTTCGGGGTGACCTATTTCATCTGGCGCGACGACGCGGGCCGCCTACAGCCAAGCTTCGACCGCTATGCGGCGATCCGGGTGCGCAAAGATGCCCCGAGCTGGCTCAAGGCCGTGGAGAGCTTCCCCAGCATGGGGTGTCAGGTGCACCGCACGTATCAAGACACATCCGACCTGGTTTACTGTGTCTATGACGCATCAAAGCCACGGGTGGGCTATGCGTCCTGGGGCGACGCCGCGCTTGATTGGTCGGTGGCCCACCCCCGTAAATGCCTTCGCCTCGCCGGGTGCTCTGACTGGCTCTTCAGCATCGTCGACGCCGGCTCGGGCACGACGGAGATCTTGGCGCACCATCGAGACGGCGCTCAGATCACCCTCACCTCACCCACTGGCAAGCGTTTCTTCGACCTCGAGACCATCATCACGGAGAGCTGGTCCGGCCTCGCCGCCCTCGCGGTGCCAGAGGCCAGCAGCGTCGACGTGCTCGTGCTCTGGACCCTCGACGACTTGAACGCCATGCGCTGATCTCCCTTCTACCTCTACAATGAGACTTCGAAACACAAAAGCCCCCTCGAAATGAGGGGGCTTTCAGGTGTCGAGCCTTCAGCGACTCAGGCGTTCAACTCAGAGGCCGCCGACGGGGATGCCACTGCAGACGTTGGCCTGGTGGGAGGTCTGGGTGGGGTTCTGAGAAACGAACTGGCAGGCACCGACGATGGTGTCGTTCATGCTCTGGACGCCGGCGGCGAAGGTGGCGTCACGGCCGACGGTGTTGTCCTTGCCGAGGGTGACGTCGGCCTGGAGGGTGACG
>JBKAGE010000065.1:0-43747 GCA_046290225.1 Bradymonadia bacterium
AGGAGCGCCGGATGCGGGAGATCCGCACGTCCGGTGCGATGGGGGGCGGGCAACGCGGTACTACGCCGCGACCCGCCTACCCTACCGGGGCTCGTGCGTAGGTGGGTTATGGCTTTGGGGTTTTGGTTCTTTGGGGTTTTTACGTGGGTATGCGGGTCTGGGCGTTGAATCGTCGGGAGACGGCAATGGGGCCGAGGCCAACATCCTTCAGCCAGGAAGCACATTCATTTCTTGTTGGAGCTGTGACTTACCTGGATCTGAGGTGCACGTACTCAAACCGCCGCAGGCATCTCGCTCAACTATGTGTCAGGAGGCATCGACATGCGCGATTCAGCATGCCCAAACAGCTCACCACTCTACTCCCACAAAGCCATGACCCACCTATGCAAGAGCCCCGCGGAGGCGCGGAGGTGGCGACAGTCGTCGTGAGGTCGGTGAGGTCGTGTGCAGGCGCGGCTTTTCACCCGCAGGGGTAGCAGCGCTACCCCGAGGACGGAAAAGTTGTGCCTGTGCGCGAGATCGCCGGCGTCACGGCGGCTGACGCCACCGCAGTGCCGGAGCCCGTCAGCTCGCGTTGGCGCGGCGGCGGCGGACGCCGGGGAGGTGGGGCTCGCCCGCTTCCTCGTTCACGAGGGGGGCCACGTTGCTCTCAGCGGCTTCGGCAGGCGTCTCATCGGTGTTTGCCGGGGCAGAGGGCCAGAACCAGACCCGGTCCTGGTTCTCGTCCAGATCAGCGCGGAAGGGCTGCTCCACGCCGTGCTCCTTCGAGAGGCGCTTGATCGGCTCGATGATGCCGCCCACGGCCACAGCACGGGTCAGGCTGAAGGCATCCAGCACATCCTTGATCCTCAGCTGCTTCTGCTCGCGGAGAAGCTCCATGAACTTGCGGGACTGATCAGGCAGCGCATCGATGAAGGCGTTGAATTGAGCCTCTTGTGCTGCGTTGCTCTCAGACTGGGACGGCGTAGCAGCCTTGGGGGCTGCAGTGGGGGAGAGCACAGGTACCTCGCCTTCCACACCGATCCAGACCCAGGCCTTCTCGTCGCCGACGATCGTGGGCAGGAAGGGCACGCGGATGCCGCGGTTCGGCGCCCAGCGGGAGATCGAGCCCGTGATGCCACCGAGCTTCTTCGGAGCCTCGATCCCCAGAGCTTCCATCGCCTCTTTGATCGTCACCGTCTTCCGCTCTTCGAGCAGAGCCAGGAACGCCCGGGGGGTGTCTTTCAGGCCCGCCTTGAAGGCTTCATAGCGCTCAGTGGGCGTGCCCTCGAAGGTCGTGGGCTTGGCCACGGGGCGGGGGCGACGGCGCTTGCGGGGGGCTGGGGCCTCCTCCGACCCGGAGGCGCCATTTTGAAGCGCGTAGGCCTTCAGAGACTCGGCGAGGCTCACCGACTTTGCGTTGCTCTTCTGGGTGAAGGCTTCTGCTGGGGGTATCGCCGCCTCTGGCTGTGGTGCTGAGGGTGCAGCCGGCGCTGCGTCGGGCACCACTTCCTGAACGAGCGTGCCCACTTCGTCGCCGAGGGCGAGCATCAGGGCGCTCATGGCCTGAGCGACATCCTGGTTTTCGAGGGCGGTCAGGGGCAGTGAAATCCGAACAGTCATCTGGTTCTCCTCAAAGGGGGCTGAACATCCCATGTACCAGTGATGGGTGCCCGATGATGGGTCTCTCGTGTGATGCGTTAAGTGCCCCTGGGGTTCAGGGAAGGCGCATTTCACTGCACACGGCAGGCTGAATGCCCTCACATTGCCCCATGGACCTGTTTAGTTTTCAAATTCGAACTGAACGTAGAGCACCTTCAACAAGCACAGCATCCAGTGATGCTGTACGTATCGTGCGATTTTTCTGCAATCTGGCCCATATGAAACGCGTAACCATGAGTCATGGCCTGCTGTTTTTAAGATATAGCCATTCTTAAATGATCATTCAACCTGCACTCCTCAGCCATACAACAGCCGCAGCTCAGGAGATCTTGAGGAGGAGAATGAGAGAAATACCTCTACTTTCAAAGTCTTCGGCTTGGTTGGGAGAAAGGTTTTTAGCGAAGAGCAGTTCAAGAGGGTTTCTCTCGAACGCTGACGCTGAATGGACCTGTCTCATGTCCACCCGCCGATGGGTGGATGTGTGCCACAAAGAGGCATGGAAATCAAAAAAAAACGCCCCGATTACGGGATCTTCGTTTGTCCACAAGTTATCCACAAGCAGGTGGTGAAAGTCACATGGACAGGCATCGGGAGCCAAGATGACAGGCATCGAAAGCATCCCGCATGAGATGAATGGCCTGGATCGCACTATCGGATGGCTATCCGGTGGCTCTCTTGGGATCTCTCCGACACCTCACCGTCGATCGTGGCATCCATGCTCACTGGTTGAGTGATCTGGTTGACGTTGGGCTTCGGATCCGACAGGGATCCATCGATGATGCTTCGTCGACCCACAGCCTCGCGGCTCGATCGCCGCCTCTTCTGCGCCGGCGCTGCGGCCGCGGTGATCTACCCGAGCGTTGCCGGCGCCTACTTGCTCCCTGAGCGTTTCATCTTGAAGAAGATGGCCACCCACCTGAAGCGCAGGCCCGTACTCCAAGTGACCCTCACCGGTCGTGCGGTGGTGGGCAAGCAGGTGATGTCCGTGGGTGAGCGTTGGATGTTCGATCAGCGCCAGAAGACCTGCCAGGTCGACGTGAACGGCACGGGAGGCGCCAAGGTCTCGTGGCGCTGGCAAAAGGGGCAGCCGCTCTCGGGGATCACCGAAGGAGAAGCTGGCCTGTTGCCCACAGAGGTCGAACGTTTGACCCTCGGGCACCTCGTGGCCTTCGCGGATCCGGTGGGGTTGCTCGACGCGTTGCAGGTCGATCGCTCCACAGTGCGATTGGGCTTGCTCAAAGATCGCGCGATGTACGTCATCGGCGCCGGGCCCCGAGAGCCGGGGTTGCCCCAGGTCTGGATAGATCAAGACCGGTTCACGGTGGCGCAGGTCAGATATCAAGATGGTGCAGGTCGGCTGGTGCAGCTGAGCTGTGAGGGCTGGTGGGGGCCGCCGCGTCCTGGTGTGTTCCCTGGCCGCTTGAGGGTGCAGGTGGGGCGCACTTTGATGCGACAGGTAGAGGTCTCCCAGATCAAATCGCCGATTCAGGAGGCCCGTGAGCGTCGGAGGTCCGGGGGATGAGCGAGGGCGCAACGATCGAAGAAGGTTTTGCCGAGGTGGCGGTGCCCGTGCCGCTGCGTCGGACCTTCCACTACATCGTGCCACCAGAGATGGAGGATCGGGTGCGCCCGGGTGTAAGGGTGCTCGTGCCTTTTGGTCGCAAGCGGCAGCTGGGCTACGTGATCTCCCGAGAGGTGCCTCCACCTGACGGCATCAAGCTGCTGCCGGTGAGCAGAGTGCTCGACGACACGCTGCCCACCTTCGAAAAGCCCATGATCGCCATGCTGCGCTGGATCGCGGATTACTACCGCGCCCCCATTGGTGAGGTGATGCGTGCGGCCCACCCCGCCGGGACCAACGTCAAGGCGGTGAAGGCCATCGAGCTCACGGCAGAGGGCCGGGCTGCGCTCTCTGATGGGGCCTCTCTGGTGCCTGATTTGAAGGTGCTGGGCTGGCTGAAGGCCCTCGCTGAGGGGGCTGTGGCTCTGACGGCGCTCGATCCTACGCCAACTGCAGCCCAGGTGAAGCGCATGGTGAGCGCGGGGCTGGTGACGGCCACCGACGTGATCGAGGCGCCCCGTGTGGCGGTGCGCACCGAGCGGGCGGTGAAGGCCATGGCGCCCCTCCCGGCCTTGGGGAGCGGCAGCGGCGGGCGCATCGTCAAGCGAGACGAGATCCACCGCTGGCTCATCGGGAAAGGCACCGTGCCGGTTCGAGAGGTCCGGCAGATGTTCCCCAGGGCTGTGGGTCACATCAAGAAGCTCGTCACCGAGGCGCGCATCGCCGAGATCGACGTGGAGGTGCTGCGAGATCCGTTCTTCGGCGAGGCGGTGACCCGCGACACGGCGCCCACCCTCAACGAGGCACAGAAGGCGGCGGTTCAGGCGGCCCTCGATGCCGATGGGTACGCGGGCTTGCTGCTGCAGGGCATCACCGGCAGCGGGAAGACCGAGGTGTACCTGCACGCCATCGAGGGCATGCTGGCCCGAGGCCGAGGTGCCCTGGTGCTGGTCCCCGAGATCGCCCTCACGCCTCAGCTCGTTCGACGCTTCAGGGCTCGCCTCGGAGACACCATCGCCGTGCTGCACAGTGGCTTGTCCGATGGGGCCCGCTTCGATCAATGGCGCCGCCTGCGCCGAGGCGAGGTGAAGGTGGCCATCGGCGCCCGGAGCGCGGTCTTCGCCCCGGTGGCTGATCTGGGGATCATCGTCGTCGACGAGGAGCACGATCCGTCGTTCAAGCAGAGCGAGGGCGTGCGCTATCACGCCCGGGACATGGCCATCATGCGCGCCCACCGTGAGAAGGCGGTGGTGATGATGGGCTCGGCGACGCCCTCGATGGAGAGCATCAGCAACGTCGAGCAGGGGAAGCTCCGGCGCCTGGTTCTGGCCACCCGCCCCACAGGGGGCACGCTGCCCGAGGTCACCCTCGTGGATATGCGCGATCCGGCGAACCGGCCAAAAGAGAAGGGCAGTCGGTTCTTGTCGAACCCGCTCCGCGATGCCATGGCCGAGAACTTGCGCCGCGGGGAGCAGACGATCTTGTTCCTGAACCGGCGCGGCTATAGCCCTTTCGTGATGTGTCGCAACTGCGGTCACGTCTACGAGTGTGATCAGTGCGCGATCTCGATGGTGTACCACCGCAACACTGGCTATCTGAAATGCCACTACTGCGACGCGGGTCAGGCGATGCCGGAGACCTGCGGGGTGTGCGGCTCGGAGGACATCGGCCTGCTCGGGCAGGGCACAGAGCGGGTGGAGGAGGCCCTCAATGCGCTCTTCCCCGCGGCACGGGTGGCCCGCCTCGATCGCGACACGGGCACTGGGCAACGCCTGCAGGACACCCTCAAGGCCATGCACGACGGGGCCATCGACATCCTGGTGGGCACTCAGATGGTGACCAAGGGCCATGACTTCCCCATGGTGACCCTCGTAGGAGTGCTCGCCGCCGACGCGGGGCTGAAGTTCCCCGACTTCCGGTCTGCAGAGCGCACCTTCCAGTTGCTCTCCCAGGTGGCCGGGCGCGCAGGCCGCTCTACCTTGCCAGGGCGGGTGCTGGTCCAGACCTATGATCCCGATCACTTCTGCTTGCGGGCGGTGGTGGCCCATGATCACGCGTCGTTTGCTCAGGAGGAGATGCCCCTGCGCAACCTCATGGGGTATCCGCCTTACACGCACGCAGCGTCGATCCGCATCGACGGCGCTGATCCGAGATCGGTGGAGCGCGAGTCCCGCCGCATCGCCGAGATCCTGCTCCGAGCGGGGGTGGGCCGTGACGCGACTCACCTTCGAGGACCCGCTGCTGCGGCCATCGAGCGCATTCGCGGGCGCACCCGATGGGCCATGTTGCTCACCGCGGACAAGCGCGGCGCCCTGGTCCGCTTGCTCGAGGCGGTGGACGCGGCGGAGCCGCCGAAGGATAAAGACCTGCGCATGGCCATCGACGTCGACCCCCATGCCCTGCTCTGATCACCGACGTATTCGGGGAGCTGTCCTGTCGTGAGCGTGGAGAAGAAGATCCTCATCGTGGAGCACGAGGTGCCTGTCGCCGAGGGGCTGTCACGCCGCTTGAGGGGGCGAGGGTATGTGCCCGTGGTGGAGCCACAGCCTGATAAAGCGGCGGCCCTCTTCGAGCAGGAGCGCCCCGATCTGATCGTGATCAGCCTCACGCTGCCCGACGATGCCGGGCGCCTGCTTTGTCGAGCCATCCGCCGTAAGCCTTTGGGTACGTTGGTGCCCATCCTGTTCATGGGCACGGGGCTCGAGACGGTGGCGAACGTGAACGACGCCATTGCCTCTGGGGCCGATCACTGGTTCCGCAAACCTGAAGACATCGACGCTCTGCTGGCGAAGGTGGCGGTGTACATCGGCCCTGGGGAGTCGGTGCCTGCCGCTCTGGGGCCTGAGCTGACCCCTGCAGGGGCAAAGCCGCCCGTGCCACCCACTTCGGCCCTGATCGAAGCTCTGGGCGCCCCGGAGGCTGATGCGCAAGATGCGTCATCGCCTCGAGAGGCATCGACGCTCTGGGCAGAGGTGAGCGCAGCCCTCAATCAGGGAGAGCAGGGTGACGATGCGCCTGCACCTGCTGGATCTGATCGAACGATTCAGGGGCAGGGGGCTCCGCGTCCTCGTCTGCACGTCACCACGGAGCACGAGCGCGATGGCCTGGCGCCGCGCCCTGAGAGTGCCAGGGCGCAGGCAGCGGGCCTCCAGCTGACGCCACCTGCGCTCCGGGCGACCCGTCGCCCCACGGGGCCTCATCCAGTGGTGCGCCCCATGGAGTCGGATCGCGAGGTCGGGCCTGCAGAGGCGCCCTGGCGCCGAGCCGAGCAAGGGTCCGACCTTCGAGGGGCGGAGGCGCCCGCTCAAGAGGCGCTGCCTGCTGCACGCAGAGCACCTGAGCCACAGCGGCCTGATCAGTCACCGCTGCCCCAACTGAGGCCCGGCCCTGGCAGTTGGGCGCCAGCAGAGCCCCCAAGTGCACGGCCAGGGGCACATCTCGCGCCCCTCGACTTCGGCCGTGCTGTGCCCCTGGCACAGCGTGGATTTGGGGCAATCCTTGCTGCGGTGGCCCACAGCGGCCTCACCGGGCGGGTGGAGATCGCCGCCGTGGGCGTGCTCAGGCGCGTCTTCGTAGAAGGCGGGCGCCCGGTGTACACCGACACCAGCGATCCTCGCGATGATCTGGCGGGCTACCTCGCAGGAGAGGGGTTGCTTGATCGGGCCATGCTCGAGCAGGTCCGCAACCACGCCCGCCAGCAAGGCGTGGCGGTGGAAGAGGTCCTGATGGAGGCGGGCTACCTCCGCCCTGAGGAGATCTACGAAGCCCTGCGCGGCTATGTCACAGAACGGGTCATGGCCCTTTTTGGCCTCGAGTCTGGAGAGTCGGTGATCATCCGCGGTGGGGGTGGTGCCCTCGATCCTGTCGACCTGGGCATGGCCCCAGGGCGGTTGATTCTCGACGGGGTCCGGCGTAAATACGGCCGCCTCCGGCTGTTCCGGGTCTTCGGCACCTCCACGGTGGTGCCCCGGCCCTTGCTCCAGCCTGGAGATCCGCTGCCCTCGGGCTTGTCGCTTCGGCCGGCGGAGGAGGCCACCCTCGACGCCGTCGATGGCCACCGCACCGTGTCCGAGGTGGCTCGAGCTGCTCGGGTGAGCGAGGTCGATGCCCTGGCGATCCTGTACGGGTTGTCGGTGATGGGCGTCGTGGAAGCAGGTCCCGGCGGTCGCCGCCCGGGTCACCTGCCTCCACTGACTTCGGAGGCGGTGGGCCGTCTCGGCGCCCCTCGCACTGCGGAGCAGATGCCTGGCTTCGCGGAGATGGTGCAGGCACGGCACCACGAGATCAGCCACGGCGATTATTATGCCGTGCTCGGGGTGCCTCACAATGCCACCCCTGGGGAGATCCACGCCGCCTGGGAGAAGCTCAAGCGGCAGTTCGATCCCCACCGGGTGAGAAAAGACGGGCCCTTCTGGGTGCCGGTCCAGGAGATCGCGGAGGTGGTGGACGACGCCTACGCCATGCTCTCCGACGGCCGCCGCCGGGCCCTCTACAACAACCACCTCACCCACAGCCCACACGAGGGTGAGGCCGACGGTCTCGACTGAGGAGACCCGGGGAAGGGGGACACATGGCCCTTCGCACGGTTCTGCACTGGCCCGACGAGCGCCTCAAGCACGTCGCCGAGCCCGTGACCCGCTTCGACGACGCGCTGCGACAGCTCGTCGTCGACATGGCCGAGACGATGTACGACGAAGATGGGGTGGGCCTGGCCGCGACGCAGATCGGCGTGCCGCTGCGGGTGGTGGTGATGGATTGCTACACCGGCCCCGAAGACGATCCCCACAGTTTTCGGGCGTTGATCAACCCCGAGATCATCTCCTCGGAAGGTCAGGTGATTTGGAATGAGGGCTGCCTCTCGGTGCCCGGCATTCAGGCCGAGGTCGAGCGGGCCGCCGAGCTGAAGGTCAGGTTTCACACCGCTGACGGCGAGCTCCGAGAGATCGAGGTCGACGCCCTTGAGGCGGTATGCATCCAGCACGAGATCGATCACCTGAACGGGGTGGTGTTCATCGAGCACCTCGGGGCCATAGAACGGGCCCACGCCATGCAGTCCTATGACCCCACGGCGCCAAAGCCCTCTCGAGCGGACATCTCGGAAGACGAGGTGGACGAAGAGGTGGCCTGTAGCCCGGAGGAGGTGCTTGATGAAGTTGAATGAGTTGAGGGTGCTCTTCATGGGCACACCGGGCTTCGCCGTGCCCACCCTCGAGGCCCTCTTTGCCGCGGGCGCTCAGGTGGTGGGTGTGGTGAGTCAGCCTGATCGGCCCAAGGGTCGAGGCATGAAGCTTCAACGCACCCCTGTGGCGGCCTGCGCTGATGCCCATGGCGCCCCGGTGTTCCAGTGGCCGCGGCTGAACAACGAGAGCTTCGCGGCGCTGAGCGCGCTGAAGCCCGATCTCGCGGTGGTGGTGGCCTATGGCAAGATCCTGCCCCGGCGATACCTCGAGCTGCCCACCCACGGCTGCTTGAACGTGCACGCCAGCATCCTGCCCAAGTGGCGCGGGGCGGCGCCGATTCAATGGTCGGTGATGGCCGGCGATGCCGAGACGGGCATCTCGGTCATGCAGATGGACGTGGGCATGGACACAGGCGATGTCGCCCGCATCGCCACCACCCCCATCGGCCCCGACGAGACCGCCGGTGACGTGCACGATCGCTTGATGGTGATGGGGGCTGATCTGCTCGTCGAGTCGGTGAAGGCGCTGTGCGAAGGCACGCTCACCTTCACCGAGCAGGACCACGGGCAGGCCACCATGGCGCCCATGTTGAGCAAGTCCGACGGCCGCATCGACTTCAACTGGCCCGCCCAGAAGGTGCACGATCGCATCCGAGGCGCGTCGCCCTGGCCCGGTGCCTTCATCGAAACCAAAGAGGGCCCGCTGAAGCTGCACGCCAGCGCCCTCGCCGAGGGGCAGGCCGGCGCTGCGCCGGGCACCATCCTGGCCCATGATCCCGAAGGGCCCCGCGTGGCCTGCGGCGATGGCGCCATCACCTTGTTGCGGTTGCAGCGCCCGGGCCGAAAGGCCGTCGCTGGCGCTGATTTCTTGAGAGGCCGGCCCCTGCCGGTGGGAGTGTCTTTGTGAGTGATGATCGGCCCAAAGAGGGCAACCTGCCTTCGGGCCAGGTGCAACCGACCCGCCGAAAGGCCCGCCCCAAACCCCCACCGGAGCCCAACGCCGAAGGCGAGTCTGCTCAGCCCCAGTGGGGCGGCGGCTGGGGAGACGACGGGGATCGACACCGTGCAGATCGCCCCCGAGCTGACCGTGGCAGTGACGAAGGTACGCAGTCCGATCGCCCGGAGCGGGACGACCGCCGTCGGGACGACCGGGGTGATCGAGATCGCAGAGACGATCGCTCCAGATCAGATCGCGGCCGTGACGATCGCCCTCGCCGTGACGACCGGCCACGCCGTGACGACCGGCTACGCCGAGATGAACGTGCCCGTCGTGATGACCGGCCCCGCCGAGATGGGCCCCGCAGAGATGGCCCCCGTCGCGATGATCGTCCTCGCCGGGATGGCCCACGTCGTGACGACCGGCCCCGCCACGACGGACCACGTCGGGATGGTGCTCGCCGAGACGGCCCGCGCCGGGATGGCCCGCGTCGTGACGATCGGCCCCGTCGAGATGGACCTCGCCATGGCGGTCCGCGCCGGGATGGCGGTCGCTTCGACGGCGGTGGCCGCTTCGACTCCAGGCAGAGAGCAGGGCTCGCGGCCCGTCAGGTGGCCCTCGAGGTCCTGTTGGCCCTCGAGGAGGAAGAGGCCTTCCTGCAGCTCGCCCTGGAGGCCCGCAATGTCTCTCACGATCTCGATCCCCGAGATCGGGGCCTCGCCTTGGAGATCGCTGCCGGGGTGGAGCGTTGGCGTCAGTGGCTCGATCATCACCTCGCGCCGTTCCTGCAACGGGGCATCAGCGAGACAGCCAAGCCGCTGCTCTTGATCTTGCGCATGGGCGCTTATCAGATCCTGCGCCTCGATCGGGTGCCCGATCACGCGGCTGTGGACAGCGCCGTGGAGTTGGCCCGAGGTCAGGGCGGCCCCAAGGCCGCTGGCTTCGTCAACGGGGTGCTCCGGGCGTTCCTGAGGGCCCGTGACGACGGCAGCCTCGCTGTGGTGCCTGATGGCGCTGATGCAGCCTCCGTGGCGATCCGCATGAGCCACCCCCAGTGGCTCGTCGCCCAGCTGCTCGAGACCCACGCGGTCGAGTTCGTCGAGCAGCTGTGCGCGGTGAACAACACCCCAGCGCCGCTCATCATCCGCGCCGATGGCCCTGCTCGGAGCGCCGGCGAGCTGTCGGCGTTGCTGAAGAAGAACAAGGCCACCGTCACCGAGCGCGCCCACGCCCCAGAGGCCCTGGCGCTCTCCGATCTGCCTCGGCCCTTCAACCACCAGACGTTCCATGATGGCTGGTGGCAGGCCCAGGACGAGGGCTCCCAGCTCGCCGCCCTGATGCTGGGCGTAGAAGGGCATCACCGGGTGTGGGACGCCTGCGCCGCCCCTGGCGGCAAGACCGCGCTCCTCGCTCGGGAGATGGGTCTGAGCAAGGGCTGGGTGCATCCTCGCCCCGAGGGCACGCTCTGGAGCACCGACGTGCATCCGGCGAAAGCCCGCCGGCTCGGTCAGCGCTTCAGTCGTGTCGAGGGCGTCAGCGCTGATCGGCACGACGCCTCTCGCACCCCCGAGCGCACCTTCGATCGCATCATGGTAGATGCGCCCTGTACTGCAATGGGGCTGCTCAGGCGTCACCCGGAGATCAAGTGGCGCCGACGAGCAGAAGACATCGCCGAGGCCGCCTCGCGACAGCGCAAGATCCTCGACGCTGCCGCTGCAGCCCTCGAGCCCGGCGGGGTGCTCGTCTACAGCGTGTGCTCCATCACCGAGGCCGAAGGCCCGGGTGTGGTGGCGAGCTTCCTCGCTGATCACCCCGACTTCGAGCGGGTGGCCCCCCCAGAGGGCGTCGGTGTAGATTGGAGCGCGCTCGTCGACGCTGAGCACCAGCTGCGGCTCTGGCCCCACCTGCACGACACCGATGGCTTCTTCGCTGCCCGTTTGCGCCGCAAGGCTGGAGATGGGGCATGAGCGTCATCATCGCCCCCTCGATCCTGTCGGCGAACTTTGGCCGCCTCGCCGAGGAGGTGGCCGCCGTCGACGCCGCGGGGGCCGACTGGATCCATGTCGACGTGATGGACGGCCACTTCGTGCCCAACATCACCATCGGCCCGGTGGTGATCAAAGGCATCCGTGAGGCCACGGACAAGTTCTTCGATGTGCACCTGATGATCAGCGATCCAGATGCCTATGCGCAGGCATTTCGCGACGCCGGCGCTGACGGGATCACGGTCCATGCCGAGGCTGTGAATCACCTGCACCGTTCGATTCAGGTGGTCCGCAAGACGGGTGCCCGAGTGGGGGTGAGTTTGAACCCTCACACCCCGCTCTCGGTCTTGGAGTACGTGCTCGATCAGATCGATCTGGTGCTGCTCATGACGGTGAATCCGGGCTTTGGCGGGCAGGCCTTCATTCCCCAGGTGGTGCCCAAAATCAGGGCCCTGCGCAAAATGATCGAAGAGCGTGGGTTGTCCGTTGACATCGAAGTCGACGGAGGCATAAACTCCGCCACCGTTCTCGAGGCCGCGAAAGCGGGGGCCAACGCCTTCGTCGCCGGCTCTGCGGTGTTCACCCGTCCCGATTATGGGGTGGCCATCGCCGAGCTCAGAGCTGGGGCAACCCAGGGCGCCGGTCTCAGAGAGGCTTGATGATGCATCATCACGAGCCGCCTGTCGGGGTGTAGCGCAGTCTGGTAGCGCACTTGCTTCGGGAGCAAGGGGTCGAAGGTTCAAATCCTTTCACCCCGACAGTAAAAAGCCGGGTCCCATCACGGGGCCCGGCTTTTTGATTTTCGAACGGTCGAAGTTCAGCGCCTCAGCGCGCCGAAGCCCAGGCCAGGAAACCTTCCGGATCAGCCTGAACCCGAGCGAGCAGTTCCGCAGGGATCACCCCAGCACGCAGGTAGAGCTTGAGCGGATCTTGCCCGAGGGCTTCGGCGAGGGCCCCCAGGCAGGCCTCCCCTGGTGCCTTCGTGCCATGCTCCACCTTGCTCAGGAACGAGGTGCTGCAGCCCACCTTCTGGGCCAACTCGCTCTGCCGCATGCCCAGGTCCTGTCGCAGGCGACGCAGCCACTGGCCGAAGGGCAGAGGCTCGGAGGGCATCTCCTCAGAGGCTGATGGCGTGCTCTGAGGCGGCTCTGCGTCGCGGCGCCAGGTGAGCTCCGCGTAGGCCGAGTGGTTGTGGATCGACTCGAAGTTCTCCGCCGACACCGAGATCGATTCCACCCCATCCAAAGCCTGCAACTCCAAGAGCACCTCGCGCACGAGATCTTCCACAAAGCGCGGGTTGTCGTAGGCGTACTCAGTGACCCACTTCTCGTCTTCGCGCTTGAGCAGGGCGAAGAGCGGGGCCGAAGCGGCACCCTCGACGGCATCGACCACCGACTCGATGCTCACAGGGCGGCGCCCTTGGAGCTTGACCCGGACCTCACTCCGCTGGTTGTGCGCCCCGTAGTCACTGATGGCCTTGCTGCAGGGGCAGAGGCTCTTCACCGGCACCCCCACCTCCAGAGTGAGTGTGGGTGTCGGGGCCTCGGCGTCGGAGATCACCGTGAGGGCGCAGGTGTAGCTCATGAGGGAGCGCACCCCGCTCACCGGCGCAGCCTTGTCGATGAAATAGGGGAAGCTCAGCGTCAAGCGCGCTCGGGGTGTCTCCAGGCGTCGGCGCATCTCCGCCACCATCTCGAGCAGGGTGGCCGGGGTGATGGCCCCGCGGTGGGCGTTGAGGACCTCGATGAAGCGGCTCATGTGGGTGCCCCGGGCGTCACCGGGCAGCGCCACAGCCATGTCGATCTCCGCCACCGTGTGCTGCGTTTGACCATCCGCGCTGCGAATGCCCACAGGGTATTGCAGCCGGCGGATGCCCACGGCGTCGATGGGGATGGCGCGCTCGTCGCGCTCAGAGGCGTGATCAGGCAGTTGTTGCCGTTGAGGACGATGGTTCATGGCGACCCTCGGGAGATGAAGAGGGCTGTTTTAGTGGGGGTTGACCTTTGTGGCAAGTGGTTCTTGACCTTGGGCGGACGGCCGCGCCTTCGGCGCTGCCTGTAGCGGACGACCCAGCTTTGCTGCGTCTGTAGCGGACGGCCGTGCCTTTGGCACCGCCTGTAGCGGACGCCTCGCCTTCGGCGAAAGCTGTAGCGGACGCTCATTTGCCTTCGGCAAATTCCCTGTAGCTTTTTGAAGATCACTTTGGGGGAGTTGACTTGTCTACCGCGAGCACTGTGGGCCTCTGACGGACCACCTCCAGCGTTAGCCTCAACTGGGCTGAGAAGCCCAGCAACAGCACCAGAACTCTCTTAGAAAGCTACAGCTCAGGCTGCCGGAGGCAGACTCGGCGTCCGCTACAGCTCTCGCCAAAGGCGAGGCGTCCGCTACAGACGCAGCGCAGCGAAAGCTTTTGCTGGGTCGTCCGCTACAGGCGGCGCCGAAGGCGCGGCCGTCCGCTCAACCATCAGCGTCCGCGAAGGGTCTGGGCGATGCGCAGCACGTCGCCGAGCACCCCAGCTGCCGTCACCGAGCCTCCAGCGCCTGCACCCTGCACCGTGAGGGGGTAGTCTTGATAGCGTTCGGTGGTGAAGGCCACGAAGGCCTCGGTGCCTTTCAGGCGGGTCGATGGGTGATCGGGCCCTACGCCCACGGGCCCTACGGTGATGACCGGCGCCTCGGCGCCGCGGGGCTCGATGCGGGCGAGGTATCGGAGCACTTGGCCTTGCGTTGCGAGGGCATCGAGACGGTCGGCCATCACGCCGTCGTAACCTTCGAGTGCTGCGAAGAAGCCTTCGAGATCTGCAGCATCAGCCCCCACCTCGGCAGGCACCAGGGGCTCCACGGAGATCGACTCCGCCGACAGCCCCAGCTCTCGGGCGAGGATCATTGCCTTGCGGGCCATATCGGCCCCGGAGAGGTCCTCCCGCGGGTCGGGCTCGGTGTAGCCCAGGGCGTGGGCCTGCTTCACCGCTTCGGAGAGCGTCTGCCCTGCAGAGAGCGCGTTGGCCAGGTAGCCGAGGGTACCCGAGAAGGCCCCTTCGATGAGCAGCACCCGATCGCCCGTGCGCACGATGTTCTGCAGAGTCTCGATGATGGGCAGGCTGGCGCCGCAGGTGGTCTCGTAGCGATAGAAGCGGCTGTGGTGTCGGGCCGCGCCCATCAGCGCGCGATATGCCGCCATCGACTCCGCCAGAGGCTTCTTGTTGGCCCCCACCACGTGTACGCCCCGTTCGAAGGCTGCGGTGTAGAGCGGAGCCAGGCCACCGGAGGCCGTGCAGTCCACCAAAATGGGCGCTTCGAATCGCTGCAGGCGGTCGAGCAGGCCCATCACCGGGTGATCTGGAGAGACATCGCCACCGGGAGGGCCGGCCTCACCCCACGCGACATGGGACACCCCATCGAGATCGCCCGACGACAGCGGCAGGCCATCGGCGGCGAAGCGGTATCCACGGGAGTCGAGGAGCCCTACGACTTTGATGCGGACGTCGTGATCCGACTCGAGGGCCTCTCGCTGGCTCTCGATCTGCGCCATCAGGTGGCCGCCCACAGTGCCCTTGCCCATGAGGAGCAGGCTCACCTCCTGGTGGGCGAGGTTGAAGGCCGAGTGCACCGTGCGCACCGCCAGGGGGGTGTCGGCAGCGTCGATCACACACGACACCGAGCGCGAGCTCGCCCCCTGAGCGATGGCGCGGATCAGCACCCCGACGTTGCCCAAGGCGCTGAACAGCCGGCCTGCGACGTTGGGGGTGCGGCCCATGGCCTCGGCGACGAGGCTCAACAGCGTCACCGGGGCCTTCACGCCGAAGTCACCGACCTCGTTGCGGGCGATCTCCGTGGCGAGCTCGGCCTTCAGGGCCTCGAGGGCCACGTCGACCTTGTCCTCGGGCACCACCACCGCCCCCGCCTGACCGTGGGCTGCCTGATTGAACATCCACACCGTGAGCTGGGCTCGGGACAGTGCCGCGAGCACCCGCTCACCCAAGCGAGCCCGCTGGTTCACCCGACGCCATTGGAAGTCGATGAGGGCCAGGCGCTCGAGGGAGGTCACCGAGGTGGGCCGGTCGAGATCGTCGTCGCCCTGGGCGTCGACTCGGGTGCCCGGCGCCGCTGGATCCATCGTGTTGCGAATGCGCATGGGGATCCCCGAAGCCATGAGGGGGATCATGGTCCGGGGGTGGAACATACGGGCGCCGAAGGTGGCCAGCTCCAGGGCTTCCATATAGCTCAGTCGGCTGATGGGCCGGGTCTCGTCCACCAGACCCGGATCAGCGGTCATCACCCCGGAGACGTCAGTGCAGATGTGCACCTCGCCGGCCTTCAGCGCCCGGGCGAGCAGGGTGGCGGTGTAATCAGATCCGTTGCGACCGAGGGTGGTGGTGCGGCCGTCGGCGGTGCGGCCGAGGAATCCGGTCACGATGGGCAGCTTGCCCGACCACTCAGGCACCAGGCGCTGCAAGCTGGCTTCGGTGGCCGGCCAGTCCACCAGGGCGGTGCCGAAGGTGTCGTCGGTCACCGTCCAGGTGCGGGCGTCGACGAAGGTGGCGCCCTGGGGCAGCACCCCGTCGAGCAGGGCCGCGAGGATCGAGGCGCTCAGGCGCTCGCCGAAGCTGAGCACCAAATCGAGGGTCTGGGCGGTCTGCTCTCGCACCAGGGAGACCCCGTAGAGCAGCTGTCGCAGGGGCGCGAGCAGGTTGCGCACCGTGGGGGTGATGGCCACCGCCTCGCCTGAGATCTCAAGCCCCTGGGCCACGGCGAGACCGTTGGCCACGGCCAGATCGGCCACGCGGTCCACGACGGCTTCGGCGGTGGTGTAATCACCTGCAGCGGCGGCCTCCATGGCCTCGATGAGCCAGTCGGTGGTGTCGCCCATGGCCGAGACCACCACCGCCAGAGGGCCCTCGGCGGCGGTCTCGCGGATCATGTGAGCCACCCGGAGCAGCCGATCGGGGCTGCCTACGGAAGATCCACCGAACTTCATCACGCGCCAGGGGCTCGGCCTCTGCTCGCTCATCGCGCTCTACTCCAGTTCCAATGCCAGGGCTTGACGTAAAATCGGCCCGAGCTGATCCCACTCGATCAAGAAGCCGTCGTGACCATGAAGGCTGCTGATCTCGGCATACTCCGCCACAGGCACTCGTAGACGCAGCCGCTCCACCAGACGTCGCATGTGCACGGGAAAGAACAGCTGATCAGAGTCGATGCCCACAGCGAGCGTGCTGGCCGTGATGGCGCCGCCCTGTCGCTCGAGATCGTGATGATCCATGGCCCCGAGCTGGCACAGGTAGGCCTCGGGTGCGAACCGTTGCGCCAGCTTGCGCCCCTGGTGATCGAGGTAGCTCTGCACTTGATATGGCAGGTCGGCGCGCCATGACCGCGCGTCATGCCCGGCGCTGTGGCGCTGTCGGCGCCCATGGCGTTGAGTCAGGCCAGGCTCGGCTCGATAGGTGAGCATGGCGAGCTGTCGAGCGAGCTCAAGGCCTCGTTGCCGATCAGTGGCGTCGAGGATCAACTGCCGGGCGACGTGGTTGAAGCCGATGATCCACGGGCTCGCCGCCTCACAGCCGGCGATGGGGGCGATGCGCTCCACCCGCGTGCCGAGCATTCGTGCCAGACACAGGGTCACCATGGCGCCGAGAGATCCGCCGGTGACGAGGTGCAACTGCGACACGCCCAGGGCGTCGAGGGCCATGGCGATGCTCCGAGCCATATCCCATGGGGTCACCGCTGCAGGCAGACCGTCGATCATGGGAAAGCCCTGCACCCCAGGTCCGCTGGTGCCGTAACACGAGCCGAGATTGTTGAAGCAGAGCACTCGGTATTGGTGTGTATCTATCGGTGATCCTTCACCGATCATCGGAAACCACCATCCACCTTCAAGTGCTGCTTGAGCATTTCCGGTGAGGGCGTGGATCACCAGGACCGCCGGGCCATCTTCTCGGCCCCAGGCGAAACCGCTCACGTGATGTGGATCGACCGCTGGCCCCGACTCGAGCGAGAGGGCCGGCAGATCGAGCTCGATGGGGGTCACTGCTGCCCTCCAGAGCCATCGTGGACGGCTGGCAAGATGCCGGATTGCCCAGAGCAGATCCAGGGCTGCCGTGCGCCTTGTCTCAAGGCAGAGGGCGGTTCACACCGATCTCCGACCTATGCGTCGTGTTCTGCTCATCTTCACTGTGATGATCTGGGCCCCTCTCGCGTGGGGTCAGACTCAGCCCTTTGCCTTCGAGGCGTGGCCCGAAGCGCCCCTGAATGCGGCTCAGGCAGAGCGACACTTGATGACCGCGGCGGTCATCGGTGACGGCAACGGCGCGTTGGGTGATCCCCGTGGCGCAGCGAACGTCGAGCGGCTGCGTCATCTCGGCGAAGCGGCTCAGAGCATGCTGGCGAAGAGGATGAGCACCCCACTGCAACGGGCCTTGCTCGCCCGAGCGGCTGTGTGGATGCCCCCTGGACCTGCCCTGTCGTCGCTGATGTCGTCAGTGGCGCCTGAGGACGCATCAGCGCCCTGGCCAGAGGGGTACGAGAGACTTCAGCCCACCGCCGAGCTTGTGCGTCGAGCCATCGAGCATCACGGTGACGCCGTGTTGCCATTGTTGGCGCAACATCCACAGTGGGCTGCGGATCGAGGCCTCGCAGGGCAGCCCCTCGTGGCGCGCTTGCCCGAGCGCCTGAGCGATGTCGAGCCCTGCCTCGGGCTCACGGTGGCCGCAGAGCGTCATTCGAGGGCCCAGCGGCGACTCGCCGGGGCTCTGCTCCTCGAGCGGCTGGCCCGAGAGTGTCCTACTGATGCAGCCTTCGGAGTGACTCTGGGTGCGTGGTGGCGAGCCAGCGCCATCGGCGCCCTGGAGGTGGGTGACTTACGTGGGGCAGAAGCCCTGATGCGACGCGCGTGGTGGATCACCGGCCTCGAAGACGACGGCGATCTGCTCGCCGACGTGTTGGTGGAGCAAGCCCGGGCTCGATTTGCAGAGGAGGCCTACGCCGAAGGCCAGGCCCTGTGGCGGGAGGTCTCAGCGTTGCGGCCCGATCGGCCCTCGGTCATCGCCTTGAAGCGAGATCTCCCCCGGACCTCGGGCCGAGCCCGTGTCGGGGTGTTGATCATGGGTATGGTGGTGCTGTGGTTCGCCGTGAGGCGGTTGAGGCGGCTGTGGGGGCCGAGTCGGCCCATTCGGTTCACCCGAACCCGCTATGCCGATCGCGCCCGCAGAGGGCGGGCGCGGTGGTATGGCCGGAGAGGTCGCTCTAACGCTTGAAGAGGGAGGACAAGAACCCGCCCTTCTTCGCCTCGCTCTTCTCCTGCTTGAAGGGGCAGGCCTCGATCACGCCGTCGGCGAGCTTCAAGAAGGCCGCCGCCTGAGGGCTGTCGGGCATCGTCTCCGTCACCGGCTTGCCGTTGTCGCCGCCGCGCTGGATATCGACGTCGATGGGCACCTGCGCCAGCAGCTTCACCCCGTTCTTCTCCGCCATCTTCTCCGTGGTGCCCTCGTTGAACACGTACTCCTCGTGGCCACAGTTACGGCACACGTAGCTGCTCATGTTCTCCACGAGGCCCAGGACCGGGGTGTCCACCTTGCGGAACATCTGCAGGCCCTTCACCGCGTCGACGAGGGCCAGCTCCGAAGGCGTGGTCACGATGACCGCCCCGGTGATGGGGGCCGACTGCGTCAGGGTGAGCTGAGCGTCGCCGGTGCCCGGAGGCAGGTCGATCACGAGGTAGTCCAGCTCGCCCCAATCCACGTCGTCGAGGAACTGCTTCACCACCGAGCCCACGATGGGCCCGCGCCAGATGACCGGCGTGTCGTCGTCGACGAGGAAGCCGATCGACATCACCTTCATGTCGTAGGCCTCTACCGGCTGGAACCGCTTTTGATCTGCCGTCACGCCGGGCTTGGCGTTGGGCACCCCCAACAGGATCGGCATCGAGGGGCCGTAGATGTCGATGTCGAGCACGCCCACCCGAGCCCCGCGGCGCTTCAGGGCTACGGCGAGGTTTGCTGACACCGTCGACTTGCCCACCCCACCCTTGCCCGAGGCCACGGCGATCACGTTCTGCACGCCGGGGAGCACGCGGCCGGCCTGCTGGGCCGTACCACCTGCCCGGGCGTTCGACTGCGAGGGGCTCACCCCGCCGGGGCCGCTCGGATCAGCGACGCGGCCGCCCTCCACCACGATGTCCACTGTGGCCTCTTCGATGCCCTCGAGGGCCACCAGGGCGTTGTAGACTGTGTCTTCGATGGTGTGGCGGGTCTCTTTGTCGACGTCTTTGAACTTGAGGACCACGATGGCCTCGGTGCCGTCGAGATCCACCTCGGAGACCACACCGGCCTCGATGAGGCTGGCGGAGCCATCAGGGGCGGGAATGTCGGCGAGGGCTGCGCGAATGCGTTCGATACTCATGAGGGATCACCCGGTGTGATAAAGAGGCTGGTGCCAGAGGGTTTGTGACAGAAGGTTTGTGGCCGTGACGCCCTTGAAGATGCAAGACAGCACCCAAACGCTTCGATCAGAAACCGAAGACCTGATCTACAGTCGTAGCTTCGAGCAGACGATCAAGACATTCATCCAAGCTGTCTTTCGAGCCGATACGAATACGACCTCTGGCTTCTGAGGTGACGCTCCCGAACTTCTTCTCGATCAGGCGGGTCAGAATCTCCTGCCTGATGCGAACCTCGGGATCACCCTTGGCAGCAGAGTTCCATTGATCGGCGAGGGACTTCATCTTGGTCTTGCCATATTCGGCCATGGCTCACCTCCATCGGGCGCGTCGGTTCGATGACAGCGACAGCATGACGACTTTCGTCATGGGTCTGTCTGATGACGGCGGGGAGGATGCCATGCAATTCAGGACTTGGAAACCGGTGCGCATCGAGTGGTGCGCCGGACAGCGCGAGAGGGGATGGGCGCATGCGCAAGCGCATTGGTGATTTGTTGGTGGACTCGGGCATCATCGACGGAGAGACCTTGAAGGATGCCCTCGCCGAGGCCGCACGAGGCGGCCGGCGACTCGGTGAGATTCTACTCACCAACGGCTATTGCACTGAAGACGACATCATTCGGGCGCTCTCCGACCAGCATCGGATCCCCGTGGCCCCCCTCGGTGGCATGGCGAGCATCCCCAGCGAGGTGCAGGACCTGATCCCACGCTCGGTGGCGATCTCCCGGCAGGTGCTGCCCTTGCGTATGGAAGACGAAGTGCTCGTGGTGGCCATCGCAGATCCGTCGTCTTTCGATCTCGTCGACGAGCTGCGCTTCGTCACAGGTCACCCGATTCGCCCCATGGTGGCGGGCATCGAAGAGCTGAGGCTGGCCATCGACCGCCTCTACCCCGAGGACGACCAGACCTTCACCCCCACGAGCGACGATCCGGAGAACGAGACCGAGGCGCTCCGACGTGAGGTGGAGCGCTTGAGTGCTCGGGTCGAGGATCTCACGCGTCGGCTTGATGACGCTGCCGCAGCACATCATGCCCTGCTCGATGCTCTGGAGAACTCTGGTGTGCTCCGTGCGCCGACACTTCCCCCTGAGGCTTCCAGCGAAGGATGACCCCAAAATCTCAAGAGGGTTTTCCACACCCCCCCGAGGCATGATCCGTAGTCTTTTCAAGACCTTTCGTGTAGAACGCTCAAGCTGTGGATAACTTTGTAAGCCTCTGGAATTGCTTAAAAAATAGGTGCAAAAATTTGGTGGATGCTGCCGATGGATCATATAACCGATGCATCGACAGCGAGCGTTTGAAGAAAGGCTGAGTGGTCATGAAGAAACGCGACATCCGGACGGCGACCACCACCGTCACCACCACCGAGCAGATCACCGAGCACGTCACCGAGCAGGTCGACGTAGAGCCCCTTACCGCAGAAGAAGAGCGCGTACTGCGCATGCGGTCGGGTGTGAGCGTGCCTGATGATGCGCCTCTACATAACAAGCTCGATACCATCGAGAACCCTCTGGCACGGGCCGATGCAGCCGAGCGTATTCGGCTCATCGAGTACATGGCCATGGAAGAGATCAAGGCGCGCATGGCGGCCGTCGAGGCCCGCCCCAGCGTGAACGAGGCCCGCAAGCAGCGGATCGTCTCCGCGCTGCAGAAGAAAGACTGAGATCGCCCCTCGCCCGATCGAGGGGCTGCCCTGACCAGTTCAGTGGCCATGGCCATCTCATCTGTCACCTCTGTGGTCACAGGATCTGGCTCAATTTGAGCCTCTCATACCTCTAAAAGCTCCAGTTCACCCATCGCATCACTGCGGCACGATGTTTGCCAGTGTGGGATTTCCTTATCATCCACGCTTGCGTACACTGTATGGCGTGGTAGGTGAACAGGAGGCTTTATGCGTCATTTCATTCATGCGTTGACGCTCTTCGCCGTGGCTTTGGGACTCACCAGCCAGGCGCACGCCCAGTACGAACCCCGAGTGTTGGTGATCTTCGACACCTCGGGCTCAATGCTCTGGGATTATGAGGGGACTGGGGATTGCTGGGGCGATGGCAGCCTCGAATTCCCGCACCGTAACGGCTGCAATCTCGGCAGCAAGATGTTCCACGCCAAGGAAGCCCTGGCCACCATCGTCGAGGGCGCGCCTGACGTGGAGTTCGGCCTGATGCGCTATGGGCAGCTTGAGCCCGGTGACGCAGGCTTCGGCGAGCTGCAGAACCTCGTCGGCGCGCAGTACCGCGACGCCGCGGGGAACATCGAGGCCACCAACTACGATGGCTCCACCAACGGCTGTGGCCCTGCAGACATGCTCGTCGACCCGAACGGGTTCTCCAACGACGACGTGATGCTCTGGCTCGACCGCTCGGAGAACTACCCGAACGATCCCGAGCTGCGGTCCAACGGCTTCACCCCCCTGACTTTCTCCATGGAGACGGCCCGGCAGGAGCTGGTCCGCATCATCTCCAACGATCCCAACGCCAGCTGCCGTCCGTACTTCGTGCTGCTGCTCACCGACGGGTTCCAGCAGTGCCCCGCAGCGCAGTCTCAGGATCGCGAAGACGTGGCCGCCGAGCTCTTCGCCCGTACCCTGGGTCTTCGGGCCCTCTCGGTGATGGGTGAGCTGCACGACGTGCGCACCTTCGTGGTGGGCTTCGGCCGTGGCACCGCCTTCGTCACCGAGCTCGACGCCATGGCCCGGGCCGGCGGCACGGCGGTGAACGCCCAGGGCAACCTCGACGTGTTCAACGGCACTGCCTACCAGGCCAACGATCCCGAGGGCCTGGTGGCTTCGCTGCAGGGCGCCATCGACAACGCCCAGCTGCGCGAGCTGTGCGACGGCGTGGACAACGACTGTGATGGCCGCGTGGACGAGGACTTCCCGTTGCTCGGCCAGGGTTGCAGTGTGGGTCAGGGGCTCTGTACTCGGAACGGCGTGGGTCAGTGCAGCGACGACGGCGAGCGGGTGGAGTGTTCGGTTGAGGCCTTCCCCGGCACCCCCGAGCAGTGTGACGATCTGGACAACGACTGCGACGGCACCACCGACGAGGGCGTGCGCAACCGCTGCGGCGCCTGTGGCCCCGAGCCCGCCGAGATCTGCAACAACCGCGACGATGACTGCGATGGTGCCACCGACGAGGGCACCCGCAACGCCTGTGGCGAATGCGGCCCGTTGCCTCGAGAGGTCTGCAACAGCCGGGATGACGACTGCGACAACCGCGTAGATGAGGGCACCCTCAACGCCTGTGGCGTGTGCGGCGACAACCCCGTCGAGGTCTGCAACTGCGAGGACGACGACTGCGACAACCGCATCGACGAGGGCCTCAACTGCGGCCGGGACTGTGATTGCGATCCCGCCGCCGGCGGTGAGATCTGCAACGGTCGCGATGACGACTGCGACCTGGAGATCGACGAGGGCTCACTCAACCGCTGTGGTCAGTGTGGTCCCGAGCCCGAGGAGATCTGCAACGGCCTCGATGATGACTGCGACGGCAGCCTCGATGAGGGCTTCCCGAACCAGAACATGACCTGTGGCACCGATGAGGGCATCTGCGAGTCGGGCATCTGGCGCTGCGTCGACGGCTCCGAGCTCTGCGTGGGGGCCATCGAGCCCATGCAGGAGATCTGTGACGGCCAGGACAACGACTGTGATGGTCGCGCCGACGAAGACGCCTTCAACATGTGCGGTTACTGCGGGAACCTGCCCGACGACATCTGCGACAACATCGACAACGACTGCGACAACGATCTCGACGACGATCCGCAGTGCCCCACGGGCTTGGGCTGTGTGAACGGCGAGTGCGCCCCTGCCTGCGAGGCTGGTGAGTGCTTCGGTGATCGCGTCTGTGTCGAGGGTCAGTGCGTGACCCCCTGCTTCAACACCGACTGCCCCACGGGCTGGGTCTGTCAGGACGGCGTGTGTGCGGATCCGTGTGGCGAGATTCAGTGCCCCACGGGCACTTACTGCACCCTCGGCGAGTGCATCGCCGACGATTGTTACAACCTGCTCGGCGACGCCGCCTGCCCCAACGGTGAGGTCTGTGACGACGGCATCTGCCTGCCCGATGCCTGCGCTCAGGCGAACTGCCCCGATGGTGTGGGCTGCCTCGACGGCGAGTGCTTCCCCGGCGAGTGCGTTGAAAACGCCGACTGCCCCGAGGGCCTGGCCTGTGTGAACGGCCGCTGCGCCGACGACCCCTGCGCCCGGGTGACCTGTGCTTTCCCGCTGGTGTGCCAGAACGGCCAGTGTGTGGGTGATCCGTGCTTCGAGGTGCCTTGCCCCGTGGGCCACATCTGCGTCGAGGGTGCCTGCGTCGACGACCCTTGCATGAGCATGATCTGCCCCGAGGGCCAGACCTGTCACCGGGGCCGCTGTCACGGTGGCGGCGGTGGCAACCTCGGCCCCCGACCCGACATGGGCGTGGGTGGTGGTGGCGACGGCGCAGACATGGGCAACCCTATGCGTCAGAACGATGCCGAGCCTCTCGACAGCACGGGCAACCCCATCATCAGCGGGGCCAACGGTTGCGACTGTGAGGTCGGCCGTCCGAGCCCCGTGGGCGGGGTCGGTTTGATTTTGCTCGCGCTCATGGGCATCATGCGCCGCCGACGCTGATCCCAGGAGGCCCCATGGCCGACACGCCCGCCCCGAAGCTGCCCCTCAAGTCCCCCCGAAGCATCACCGGTGCTCAGCGCCGAGCGCTCCGCGCCCTGGGCCATCACCTGAAGGTGATCGTGCACGTGGGGCAGCGGGGGGTGAGCGAGCAGGTCATCGCCGCCGCCGCCGAGGCCCTCGAGCACCACGAGCTCATCAAGATCTCCACCCTGCGGGATGGCCCGGTGGGCCACAAAGAGGCGCCTCATCTGCTCGCCGACGCCGTGGGCGCCCATGTGGCCCAGATCGTGGGCCGTACGGCGCTGCTCTACCGCCGTCACCCTGAAGATCCTCAGGTGAAGATCCCCGGCGCCATCGATATGGGGGATCCCTCGTGATTCTTCAGGTCGATCAGCGCTATCCGGCACCTCGCCGGATCGAGCGGGTGGTGACGTTCCTCAAGGACAATGGGGTGATCGCCATCCCCACCGACACCACCTATGCGCTGGCATGCTTGCCCGACAACAAGGCGGCGGTGCAGCAGCTCATGAGCTTGCGTCGGCTCGACCCCAAGAAGTCGCTGGCGCTGGTGTTTCGCGATCTGAAGCACGTCTCCGAGTACGCCGTGGTGGACGATCAGGCCTTCCGCCTGCTCAGGCGCCTGCTGCCGGGGCCTTACTGCTTTATCCTCGAGGCCAACCGTAAACTGCCCCGTATGATCGGCGACAACCGCAAGCGCATCGGCGCCCGCGTACCCGACAACGTGGTGGTACAGGCCATCATCGATGCTGTAGGCATGCCCCTCATCGTCACCAGCGCCATCGACCCCGACAGTGAGACCAACCTGGTCGATCCGTGGTCGGTGGAGGCCACCTTCGGCCATGGCCTCTCTGCGGTCATCGATGCCGGTGACGTGCCCGGCCAGTTCTCTTCTGTGGTCGATCTGACCGCCGACGGCCCGGAGATCGTCCGGGCCGGCCTCGGAGATGTCTCGATCTTCGAGTGAGTCGCGCTCATACATCAGCGCGCGCCCTGGCCCGGTGCCCTGTTACATGAGAACCCGTAAACCATTTTGCGTCTTTTTGTATTTGGTTTTCGTGTTTTGAGCGGGTGGAGATGAACCTCCCTCATGCTGGCATTGCAGTGCACCGATAGTCCGCTTGTGGGTCAGCAGGTAGGGCCTGTGTGTCTTGTGCAGAGGCAATGGCAGATATGAGCATCTTCGAATCGGCAGAGTTGCTGCTGACAGCTGCGTCCATGACGGAGCATCAGGATAGACGGGCGTTGGAGCAGAGCCTGCTCAGCGCTCTGATGGAGTTTTTGCCCATTGGTCGGGCGGCGATTTACACGGTGCTGTCCAGCAGTGGCGGCATGCGACTGAGCTGTCGTTTACAAGAGATTGCCGATGGCACCCCCTCACACCGTGCTGAGGCGGTTGAGGAGTTGCCTGAGGGTCTCAAGGCATGCCTGAAAGGCGTCGAGGTTGATGCGCCCGACTTCATGGGACGGGCGACCCGTTGGTTTCCGATGATGGTGGGCCCGCGGGCAGAGGCCTTACTCGCCATCCGACCTGACGATGGCGTCGAGTTCGACCCCATGATCGTCAGGGCCATGGTGCGCATCTGCACCAACTACCTCTCGGTGCTCGATCGCAGTCAGCGTGACACCCTCACAGGCTTGCTCAATCGCCAGACGTTCGACGATCAGCTGCTCAGGCTCAGCGGTCATGAGCGCGCGGACTCGGAGCAGGGCCGCTGGCTCGCGGTCCTCGACATCGATCACTTCAAGCGCATCAACGACACCTATGGCCACCTGTACGGAGATGAGGTGTTGATCTTGATGGCCCGCCTGATGGACGAGTGCTTCCGCGGGGCCGATCTGAAGTTTCGCTATGGTGGCGAGGAGTTCGTGGTGTTGCTCGCCACCTCGACCGTGGACGGCGCGTGTATGGCTTTGGAGCGCTTCCGCGCCCTGGTGGAAGGCTACGATTTTCCTCAGGTGGGCAAAGTCACCGTCAGCATCGGTGCCACTCGTCTCCGCAATACAGGCAACATTCACGAGATCTTCAGCTGCGCAGATCAGGCGCTCTATTTTGCCAAAGAGCATGGGCGCAATCAGATCTGCGTCTATGAACACCTCGTGGCTTCGGGGGCTCTGGTGCCCAAAGCCAAGACGGCTGACTCAGGGGACATCGAGCTCTTCTGAGTCGGCGATGGCCTCGATCGCCGCAGACTGAGTGATGGCTTCTTCCACGGTCATCAGTGGCGCTGCCATCCGAATCACGAAGTCACCGACGTAGATGCGATCATTGGCTTTGATGACCGTAGGGGCGCTGATCTTGCGGCCGTTGAGGTAGGTGCCGCAGCCGCTCTTGTGATCGACGATGACCGCTTTGCCCTCATGGGCGACGAGTCGGAAGTGTCGCTTGCTGACATTGGGTTTGCTCAGGGCGATGTCGTTGCCCCATACGCGCCCCACAGTCAGCTCGTCTTTGCGAAAGACCATGATCTCTTCGCCGCTGCCCTTTTCGGAGATCGCCAGAGTCCATTGCCATGTGGGCCAGCCCTCGAAGGGGCGGGGCGGCTCTGGTCGAGTCACGTGCGCCTCGCCACGGCTCAGGCATCGCACCGTGCACTCGCCGAGCATGATGATGTCACCGGGCCACAACAGTGCCCGTTTGTTGACACGGCGCCCGTTGACCCAGGTGCCTTGCGCTGTACCAGCATCTGCGATGGTGTACCGCTCGCCCATGGCCTGCACGGTGGCGTGATGGGGGGCCACGCTGGGGTGGTCGATCTGCAGGTGCGGGGCGTCGGAGGGGGCTTCGGCGCTGCGGCCGAGGGTGAGCGGGCCCTCGATGGGCTGTTGTTGCCACTGATGATGCATGCCAGGGCGCAGCCACGAGAGGGCGAGGGGCTCACTCATGGGTGGAGAGCCTCCACTTCAGCTTGATCTCCGACTGGCTGTACGGCGGCAGGGTGTGGGTGGTGGTCCACATGCCCTGGTCGTCGACCTCAATGCCGACGCTCTTGCCGTCGGCGCTGGCATTGAGCATCTGCACCTTCACTTCAGGCACCTCGGAGACAGGCACGCGCTCGGTGACGTGCAAGCAGCGCTCTTCAGGGCCGTAGTTGCTGAGGTAGAGCACCAGCCGGTGGTCTTTGTGCACCCACTTGTCCACCGGATCGGTGTCGCTCTTCACGGTGACCTTGCGCACCACCTGCACGTCGGGGGCGGGGCCGAAGCCCAGCTCCATGGGGGCGCCGGGGGCCACGAAGAGCACCGTGCTCTCACCGACGATGCCGCCCTCGCGGATCAGCTCTACCGGCCCGGCGAGGATGGGATGAGCGCCGCTGTGATGGGCGGTGACGGCGAGGTGGGCCCCAGTGTCGATCTCCGCCATGAGCCGCCACTCGCAGTGAGCCGCGCTGGTGAAGCTGAAGAGGGGCACCCGCACGGGGCGGCCGTTGGAGGGTACGGTGACTGGCTCAGCGGCCTGCAGGGTGCGCACCTCGCCGCCGTCGTCCACACCAGGGAGCTCGACGGACCGAGGCATGGCCCCGCCTTTGCCCGTGGGGCCGGTGGTCTGCACCTCGACCTCACGTGTTTCCAATGGGGGCGGTGAGCCCTTCCGCTGGGCGTTGAGCAGATCGTCGCTGAGCAGCGGGGGCTCGTGGGCGGTGGAGCTGCGGGCGGTGGAGAACTTCAGCGTGGCGTTCGCCCAATCTTCGCCGGTGTGTTGCCAGAGGGTGGCGTCACAGGAGAACTGCAGCTGTGCACTGTCAGGGCCTTCGATGAGTCGTGCGCGGTGGCAAGGCCGCCACAGGGCACAGGGCACCACATAGGCCACCTCTACCTGGTAGAGGCCGTCGCTCTCCACGGTGAGATCGAGCTCTACCCGAGCTACGAGGGTGGCCCGGGCGTCGTTGAGGGTGGTCAGCGCGGTGATGTGGCGCTCGATGTCTTTGTGCAGCTCGATGCCTTTGAAGAAGCCCTCGAGATCTTCGGATTCGAGGGTGCCGAGCTGGTCGAAGAGCCCGTCAAAGACTTCGTTCCAGCGATCTGGATCGTGCCGGCCCCAGGCTACGTCGCCCGACAGCTCTGCAGCGCTGTGGTCGAGCATCTCGTCCACCATCTGCATTTGGCCTTGAGACCAGAGGCGCGACTCGGTGAGGGCGATCTGTTGTCCACGCAACGCTTCGAGTTGTCGTGTGTGCTCGGCGATTCGCAGGGCGCGCTCGCCTTCGGGATCTTGCAGGTGGGGCCGCCGGGCACGGACCAGCCGGGTGTCGCTCACTCGGCCATTGCCTGGCCCCGAGAGACCGCCTCGCACTGAGACGTCCTGAGCAACAGGGGCCACGCCGGCGATGGCCAGCTTATGGGCGCCCACGGTGAGGGCCACCATGCCCCGGCGGATCACTTGTGCTCGATCTTCGAGCAGGGTGACCTCGACGACGGGCAGGTCCAGCAAGACGCGGCCCTCTTCCAGCGGGGGGAACACATGCTCGCTCGTCATCACCGCTCCCTCCGATCACCGCCCACCAATTCGTTGTTGGCGTAGATTTTCACTGCGTAGCGGGCTTTGAGCTGCCGTCGACCGCCGGCCTCCAACGTGATGCGCCATCGGCGCCCACCTTCGAGGGGCCTCTTGCGCTCCCTCTGAGTGTAGGCCTCCCAAGCGGGCTCGACGTGAAGCTCGTCCACCACCACCTCGGCGTCTTTTGCGGGTTGGGGGAGACGCTCTCTGATCTCGATGTCCGCATCTCGCCGCAGCCGATTCACCAGCTCAATGTCGATATCGTGGACCAGCTCGGTCATCGCCACCACGCGCTCGCCGCTGCGCTGCGACTTGAAGTGGGTGTTCCGGGCGCAGGCGATGGCCTGCTCCACCCCGAGGCCCAGCTCGAAGCGGGCTTGTGGTGCCACCGTGGGTAGGGTGGTGGTGAGCACATACTCGTCGCCGATGTAGATCTCTGCGGGTCCGGCGAGCATGGGGGCTCGGGTGGGGTTGACGATCTGGGCGAGGCGGAACACTTGAGGGTCTTCTCGGGGCACGACCACATAGCGCACCTCGCACTCGCCGGTCCGCGTACCCAGAGGGATGCTGTGGAACCGCCCGTCGCTGGGGACGTCGATGGGATCGTCGGCGACGTAGGTGTAATCGAAGAGGCCTGCGGATTGCCTGATGTCTTGTGTACCTGTGGGGTACGACAGCCCTTGCTGGAGGGAAGCGCGTTCGATGGCGTTTTGGAGCGCGATGTCGAGGTTGAAGGATATCTGCAGGCCAAAACGGCGCAGCCCGTCGTGGTAACGCTCGGTCAATGGAGCGGGTTCGAGCCCTGCCTGGTTCGAGCTGTCGGGGCTCGGCAGGTGTAACATGTTGAAGGATGGCCTCTGGTCAGGGGGCCGAGGGCCACCACGACCACCCACTGCTGACGGGTCGGCTCTGTAGTTTGCTGCACTGCCTGCCTTCTTGAGCACAGCTCGACGCCGGCTCCTTGCTGGCTTCGCGACTGGAGAGGGTGGTGGCGGTGGCATGTCGGCTGCTCGAGTGATTTCGGAGAGCATGTGCATCTCATCAACAGACAGTATGCTGTTCAGGCCATCGTCCTCGTCGAGCATTGCAGAGCCTCCTGCCGCTGCTGGGCCTCCTGCCGCTGCTGGGCCTCCTGCCGCTGCTGGGCCTCCTGCCACAGCACCTGCCACTGGAATGCCACCAGCTGCTGCTGACACGCCGAACGCTTCCTCCATATCGTCGAGGCTCTTGTACTCAGGCAACATCACCTGGCTGAGGCCATTGATGAGCGAGTGAGCGCCTTGCGCCAAGCTTCGAGGTGCCACGGTGAAGTCCTTCTCTTCCACCTGTGGTGTGCTGGGGGGATCGAGGGGGCCTGCGAGCGTATTGCGATCACGGGTGAGGTCACGCAGCAGCGCCTGCGTGCCTCTGGATGGTGGCCGAAAGCCAGAGGCAGAGGGAGGCGATGGCTGTGCCCGGCCGATGCGCTGTGACTTCAGCTTCGGCAGCGCGGTGAAGGCTCTGGGCATGGCCGTGGACAACTGAAGCCGTACACCTCGCCAGTCTTCACCGGATCCTTGAGCCACCACTGCCCGCAGCGCGATGCGGGCCTCAGTGCCATCTGCGTCGAGGCTGATTTGATACTGAGGGCGCCAGCGGGCGCCAATGACTCGATACGACAGCTCCAGCTCGATAGGGCCTGAGGTGTCGTCCGTGGGCGAGAGGTCGATGTGCACCGATTTGCTCACCTGGCTGGCCCAGACCCGGCGTGCCGTGGAGACAGCCTCTTGCTGAGACACCAGGTCAGCGAAGGCTTTCTCTTGCTGGCCGAGTTGCTCGACGAGATCGCCCTTACGGGTCATGCGCTTGCGAATCTGGGTATCGATGAACTTCGCCAGAGCGAGTCGAGCCAGCATCGGAGACTGCTCTGGGCGGGCTGGACCGCCCCCTTTTCGGGTCTGAGGCCGGCCCGGCATCTCGATGTCTCTGAGCTGCGCGATCTCCGTGTTGAGCCTGTGTAGCTTCTGTGCGGTGCGCAGCACCTCGTGCTGAGCCACTTGTACCGCTTGCTCTTCGGGGGACTCTGCGACGTGCTCAGGCGCTTTCGCGAAGAGTGTGGTGTGACATGCCCCAGCGACAGCCGCGCCGCTCAGGATGCGGACCCTCACGGTGCTGTCGTCGAGGGCCATGGGCAGCCCTGCGATCTCCACCACTGACGGTAAGCCATCAGCCATGTCGACCACGCCGCGTCGATACACCGTGGCACCGCTCTGGTGCACCTTCACGGTGTGGATGTCAGCGTCGATGAGCAGGGGAGGAGGGCCGGGCTCCGGGGCCTCGGGCATGTGAACGGGCAGCGATGTGGCAGATGCCATGGAGAGAAGGTTCAGCCTTTCTCGGCCTTCTTGCTCTTCTTCGATTTTTTGGCTGTACCTCTGATGCTCTTCCCAGCGCGAGCCGCCCTGCGGGCAGCTCTCCGCGACTTCGGCCTTTGGCCTACGTCGACTCCAAGCTGTCCGGCGAAGCCGGACGACTCACACTGTGAAGATCATTGCTTCGACGCCGCCTGCACAGCAGGCAGCCCCTTCACGAAGGCACGCACCTCTTTGTTGTATCGGGCAGAGCAGTCCATCTGGAGGGTGTGGCCGCAATCCTCCAGGGTCACGAGCTTAGATCCTTTGATGCCCTGATGGCCATACTCCATGATCTCTCGTGTGGGCGCGCCGTGCATGAAGGGGTTCGGGATCAAGCGATCCATGTCGCCGTGGATGATCAGCGTGGGCACCTTCACCTGGTCCAGGCTGCCGCGGACGAAGTCGTTGTCCGCGAGGCCGTGGATCGACTTCACGTTGGCGTAGGCGTAGCTGTTGAAGTCGTCAGTCTTCACCACCCGCACGCGCTCTTCGATGAGCCAGTTGTACTCCGACTTCCAGTTGTAGAAGTTGTTCCGGGCGATGCTGCCCCAGATGTTGTACTCGCCCTGAGACTTGATGAAGGCCACGCTGAGCACCGAGCGGAACCAGGCCTTCTCGCGGCGGCTGAACTTCTCGAAGCCCGCCGGCGCCGTGAGCACCAGGGCCCGCAGCTCGTCAGGAAACTGAATCGCGTACGACAGCGAGGTCTGGCCACCCATCGAGTGCCCCACCAAAATGGGCTTCTCGACCCCCTTCGCCTGCACCACCGCCCGGACCACCTGAGCCATGGCCTCCATCGTGTAGGGGAACTGGGCCGGCTTGCTCGACTTACCGTAGCCCAGCATGTCGATGGCGATGACCCGGTAGCCCATGTTGGCGAAGTGGTTGAGCTGGTAGCGCCAGAACTTCAGGTACGACCCCAGACCGTGCACGAAGACGATGGTCTCCGCCCCCTTCGGGTTGAGCTCCACATAGCTGATCGTGGTGTTCACCGGCAGCCCGAAGCCCTCGTTGAGCTCGGGGATCAGCAGGTAGTCGTGGGGCCACTCTTCACCGCCGGGGCCCAGGTAGGGGTAGGCCGAGAAGGGCAGAGGCTCTTTGTCAGCGTACGACTTGGGCATGTTGGCACAGCCCGACATCATCAGCCCGGTGAGGGCCAGCAACACAGAGACGTAAAAAGGTGTCTTCCGCATGATCAGAACCCATACCAGGTGAAGGTGGAGAAGGCGGCCCAGGCGTTGCCGTCGACTTGCTCGTTGGCGTTGTAGAAGTTGCCGGTGAACATGTAGCCGGCGTGCAGGCCGAAGGTCATGAGGTACTTCAGGTGGTACTTCAGCTCGGCGTTCACCTCGGCGCCGATGGTCTGGCCGCGCTCGATGATCACGTCGTCGGCGTCATCGAAGTCACCGTCGTTGTTGCCATCGATCTGGGCGGGCTGGGGCTTCACCGCAGACTGGGCCACCGCAGCGCCGAGCTTCAGGTTCAGGCGCTCGGGGAGCAGATCCTTCTGAGCGGTGACGATGGCCGTCTGCAGGCCGTAGCCCTGGTTGCTGATGTCGGTCACCGCGCCGGTGTAGTTGCTCACCGTGCTGGTGAAGGGGAACAGCAGCAGGGTCTTGTGGTTGAACCACACCGCGCCGGGCAGGCCGTAGTTGTTCAGGGTGAAGGCGCCAGAGTACTCGTCGTCACCGGGGTCTTCGTCACCGTTGGTGAGGAGGAGCTCGGCGGTGATGACGTCGTTCACGGTCTTGCCGTGGTTGTACATGAGCTCGAGGTTGGCGGCGTAGCCCCCGATGGTGAGCTTCTCGTTGAGCTGAGTGTCCTCTTCCTGAGACTCGTACTCGCCGCCGTTGTACATCAAGAAACCCGAGGCCCCGAAGTTGCCGGTCTTGAAGTCCACGTTGTGGTGGAAGTGCATGCCGAGGTAGCCCACGGTGCCCGTAGGCTGGCGGATGCGGAAGTTCGGCGTGCCGGTGTAGGCGAAGAGACCCGTGGACGACGGGCCGCTGGGCACGAGGCCCTCAAAGGCGAAGCCGCGGCCCTCGGTGTTGTCTTTGAGCACCATCAGGGTGAGGCCCACGATGGTGCCCGGCATCACCTCTTGCGCGTAGTCCAGAGAGCCCATGTGCACGTAGTACAACCGGGCGTCGTTCTCCGTGGCCTTCTTGGCCTGGGCGGCCCCCACGGGCAGGTACATGGCCTTGAAGTAGTGGTTGCCGAAGTGGCCGAAGACCGCCGCCCCCGTACCGTCAGTGCCCAGGTAGGTGAGCTTGTAGCCCGTCTTGGTGATGGTGAACAGCGAGGTGATCGTCGGATCGTAGATGCTGTCGTACACCGACTGCGTACCGATCAAGATCGACAGCTGCAGGGGGTTCTTCGTGGGATAGAGCGCCACATTGACGTTCTTGGTCTGGATGTTCACCTGATCGGCGTTGAGACCACCACCCTGGTTGTTCTGAATCTGGTTCGCCGCCTGGCCCCAGGCGTAGTCGATCTCGAACTGAGCCCGGAAGGTGGCGTAGCCATCGACGAAGTTCGGGCTGTAGGCGATGACCGGGATCCAGCGCTGCTCGATGTACAGGGCGGTGTCGGCCCCCACGCTCGTGGCGCTGCCTGCTTCACCGATGCCGATGGGCCCCAGCGAGACCCCTCGAAGACCCGCAGGGTCAGCCACCATGTTCGTGGCGCTGCCCCGGGTGAAGAAGTAGTTGATCAGCTTGAACTCGGAGGGCTCCGGCTCAGCGCTGCGATCGTGGCGCGACATCCAGTCCACGAAGTAGGGCCCCGGGCCCACCATCGGTGTGGGGCTGGCCTCGGCGGGGCTCGAGAAGGTGGCGGCCATGAGCACGCCACCCGCGAGGGCAGCGCGCTTCAGGGCGCCCTTCACCTCAGTGTACATAAGGTCTTCTCCGTCTGGGCGGGCGGGGGTGAATGCGCCTGAGTTCAGGGCGCCTCGCTGATGCGGTAGAGCATGACGGCGTTCCCCTCGAAGGGGGTGTCGGCGCCGTTGAGGAAGACGGTGCCCGGAGCACCGACGGCGCCATCTGCGCAGCGGTGACCCACGGCCTGATCCTTGAAGTAGAACTCCAGCTCGATGGTGGAGCCGTCGGCGCTGATGCGACCGCGGCCCTCCTGGCCGAAGCCGGGGTAGGTGGCGGTGACGTCGAAGCACTCGCCGTTGCCCTCGATGTTGGTGAGCACCACGGCGGTACTCACGAACTCGAGGGGGATCCCCTCCACGTCGCGGTTGCAGGTGCCCACGTCACCGGTCTCCGGGGCGTTCTCGAGGTTGCCCAGCACGGTGCGGGTGGTCCACTGCGTGCCCAACACCGTGATCTCGGTGAGGTTGTAGCACTGGGTGGCCTGACCGAAGTTTACGTTCTCGTCGAAGCCGTTGGGGTGGCTCGGGGTGTCGGCGCCGGCCATCAACAGCACCTTGCCGTCGAGGTAGGCCTCGATCTTCGAGGTCGAGGTGAAGTCGAGCTCTCCACCGATGATCGCGGCGTCGCGTGCTGGCTGGCGGGCGCCCGCGTCGGCCTCGCCGGTGGCGCCGCCTTCACCGGTGACGATGTAGATGTCGTCCCCATCGGCGCAGCCGCCGAAGGCGCCGAGGGCAAGGGTCAGGCACGCTGCGGTGCCGAAGTTCTTGAGGGTGTTCATGTCTCTCGCCTCGGCCCAGAGGGCCCGAAAAGGTGCACAGCCCCGCAACCTTGCGGGGCGGTCGAAGTGTGATCAGCCCTGGCGGCTGCGCTGACGACGGCGGAGGCCGAGGAGCATCAAGCCGAGCACCACGGCGCCCCAGGGGGCCTTGCCGTGAGCGCTGGCGCTGCAGCCCCAGTACTCCTTACCCACCTTCCGGGGGCCTTCGTCTGTCGCCTCGCCACCGGCCCCGGCAGTGCCACCACCGCCTGCGCCACCGGCCCCCGCTGCGCCACCACCAGCGCCGCCAGCGGCGCCCTCTTCAACGAGGTTGACGGTGATTTCGCTCTGTCCGAGAAAGGTGCCCACTGGGGGGGTGAAGGCCCGGGCCACCAGATCCTTGGGGCCCAGCTCCACGTTGCGTACGTCCCAGTCGAAGGTGTAGGGGGGCACCCGGTCGATGCCCAGGCCCTGCTCACCTTCTGGGGTGATCCAGTAGAGCAGCACCCCGCTCACGGGGGTCTCTGCGGGGTTGGGGGTCACCTCCACCTCGATGGTGAGGATCGGACCGCTCACGTCGGCCCCTTCAGCGAGGCCCACGAAGCCCACCTCTGCCGTGGCCGCAGGCGTCGCCACCGTGACCTCAACGGGATCAGAGGTGGTCGAGTTCCCTGCGGCGTCGTACGCCACTGCGGTGAGGGTGTAGGGCCCGGGGTCGACGGCGGTGACGTCCCAGCTGACGGTGAAGGGCTCGCTGTTGGCGGTGCCGATCGGATCGCTGCCGGCGAAGAACTCCACCCGGGCCACGCTGTTGTTGTCGGTGGCCTCGGCGACGATGGGGGCCAGGCCCGCGATCTCGCTGCCGCCGCGGGGACTGGTGAGGGTGACCTCAGGGGGCGTGTTGTCTTCGGCGCCGCCGCTCACGGTGACCTGGGTATCGGCGTCCACGCCCATGTTCCCAGCAGCATCCAGGGCCTCAGCAGTGAGGGTGTAGTCGCCGTTCACGGCGTTGCTGGCGTCCCAGGTGATCTGCCAGGGGGCGCTGTTGGCGGTGCCGATGACCTGACCGTTGGCCTTGAAGGTGACCTCGGTGACGCCGACATTGTCGTCGGCATCAGCACTCACCACGACGTTGCCGCTCACCATGGTCCCGGAAGCCGGGGCGGTGATGTTCACCGTGGGGGGCGTGCGATCACCACCACCGCCACCACCGCCAGGGCCGCCGCCTTCACCGGTGATGCCGAAGAAGCGGGCGATCTGCAGGGTGCTGCACACCCCGACGTTGGAGAAGTAGAGACCGAAACCCGAGGGCGGACACTCATCGCCGAGAGGCACAGTGTGGCCGGCGTTGTAGCTCCAGACCTCGATGACGCCCTGGCCCTCGCCGTTGTTGAACACCTTCTGGGTGGCGGAGCCCACGTTGTTGGTCTCCGAAGGCGCGTTGATGTCGGCGTTGATGCCGTGCACGTTCGACCACTGGTCGTAGAGCTCGGTCTGGTTTCGGGTGGCCACGGTGAAGTCACTCGAGCCCTGCCAGATCGAGACCCAGGGGAGCGGGCCGTCGTAGTTGGGGTTGGCGCGGCGCACGTAGTCACCCCAGACCTGGGGCGTAAAGTCTTTACCGGGGCTGAGGCAGGTGCGGACCTCGGGATCGTAGTTGGCCTCACCAGCGGCGCCGCCGGGGGGGTCGTAGCAGAGGTAGGGGATCCCGGCGATGGGGGCCCCGGCAGCGAAGACATCGGGCCAGGTGGCCAGCATGAGTGCGGTCATGGCACCACCGCCTGAGAACCCGGTGATGAACACCTTGTCCTGATCGACGCTGTGGTTGTCGATGGCCCAGTTGATCATGTTGATGATCGACTGGTTTTCACCATCACCACGCTCGATGTTGTCCGGCTCGCCGAACTCGCCCCCCCAGTTGAAACAGGTGGCGGCGTTGTTGTTGAAGTTCTGCTCGGGGTAGAGCACGTAGAAGCCGTGCTCGTCGGCGAGGCGCTCCCAGCCGGCGCTTCGATAGTTACCGGCGTTCTGGCTGCAGCCGTGCAGGCCGAGGACGAGTGGTGCGGGCCCCTGGGGCGCTGGCGATGGCACATAGAAATACATGGCCAGCTCGCCGGGGTTGGCGCCGAAGTTGGCCACCCGCATGTACTGGCCCGCGCCATTCATGGCGCTCTGACGCTCGCCTGTGGCTGGGGGGGCTTCGTCGGCGGGGCCATATGGGCTTGTGGTGACATCACCACAGCCTGACAACAACGTCCCCATAAGCGTCGCTGCAACAAGGGCGGTGAGGGCGGTCGCGGTGAGAGATGCTGGCTTGCTCATCGTATCGTCCTGGCAACAGTGCGGGTGGCTGCCGAACAAGAGCGCGATCCCCAGCGCTTGAGCAACGCTGGGGCGGGATTGTTGCGTTGCGTCATCGGTGGCCGTTGTTGACTTTGGTCAATAAAGCCCGTTTGTGCCGGGTGTCAACAAGTAAAATTTTGCGATGCACCACAACTCAACTGCTCAGGGGTTTCATGCATGGGGCAGTCAATGTGGCATCATGGCATGCCATGACATCTGCCATACCCACGACTGAGCGCTGGCACAGCGCTGATCCCGACCCCGAGCGTGCCTGTGTGCTGGCTTTGTTGCAGCGCTACGGATGGTCGGCCACCTCATTTCAGATCCTCGAGCCAGGTTTTCAGTACTGGTTCGACGGTGACACCCCCGAAGACGCCACAGGTGTGGTGGCATACGTCGACGCGCCAGGCCACCGGGTGGTGGCAGGTCCTCCAGTGACCGATCCCGACGACCTCGGCGAGACCACCCGACGCTTCGTCGAGGCCACTCGAGCAGAAGGGCGTCGGGCGGTGTTCTTTGCTGTAGAAGCCGACTTCATCGCCGTCCTCGAGGGCCTCGACCCGCCGCTGGCCCACGACGCCCTGCCCATCGCCGAGCAGCCGGAGTGGGCCCCTGCGGACTACACCCTTCAGGGCTCGAAGCGTCGCACGCTCCGTGCACAGGTGAACCGCGCGCGGAACAAAGGGGTGAGGGTGCGGCGGATCGAGCCAGAGGAGATCGCGCTGGCCCCTGGGCCACTGCGGGCTGAGATCGAGTCTGTTTTGTCGCGCTGGTTGGCGTCTCGGCGCATGAGCGTGATGCGCTTCATGGTCGACCTCGAGCCCTTCACGTTCCCTGAGGCCCGGCGGTACTACGTCGCCGAGCAAGGAGATCGCGCCGTGGGGTTTCTGGCGGCGATCCCGGTGTATCGACGCAAAGGCTGGTTCTTCGAGGATGTCATCCGGGTGCCCGAAGCGCCCAACGGCACCGCTGAGCTGCTGATTCACACGGCCATGGCTGATGCTGCAGAGCATGATGACTTGTATGTGACCCTCGGCATGGCGCCACTCGCCGGGGTGCCTCAGGATCCAGGGCCTCACCGTATGCTGAGGCGCACGCTCGGGTGGTGCTACCAGCGTCTGGGCCTGCTGTATCATTTCCCCGGCGTGCGGGCGTTCAAGGCCCGCTTTCACCCTGATGTGTGGGTGCAGCAATACATGGTGGCCTGTCCGCCAAAGGCCGGGGCGCGTTCGATTCATGCAGTGCTCTCGGCCTTCGCTGGTGGAGGCCTTGTGGCGTTTGGGCTCGACACCGCCCGGCGGCTGCTGGCCCGGCTCTCACTGGCGTGGTGGAGCTGGGCGCTCTACATGCTCGGAGTACTGTTGGTGCCCTGGACGCTGGTCCTGGCCCTCGCCGATGGCCGGCGATGGTTTGGCGATGTGTCGATCCAGTGGGCTTGGGTCATCTTCGATGCGGTGATGGTCTTCGCGCTTCTGGGGCTGGGGCGTCTGGTCAGACGCCGTCCGGGCCCTGCCCGACTGCTGGCGGTTTTCCTTGCGGGTGCCACCTGGACCGACTTCGTGCTCACCACAGTGCAGGCGTTTCACCTGCATCGGGCGGTCTCGGGGTGGTCGCTGGCCTTTGTGCTCGCGGGGATGAGTGGCCCACTGCTGGCCACGCTTCTGCTGCTGGTGATGGCCCTCGTTCTCCCCGCCCCCGTGCTTCGCCATCGCCCGTGAAGGTGAGCACCACTGCGCCATCTTCACGTGCAGGCATCCGACAACATCCATGAGATAATTGATATGCATCACATTGATGTCGCCTCACCCTATTAAGGTATTTTGTCATGATGCACTCAAGAAGTGCCTTATCAATGTTCGATGTATGCCCTGCGTGTCGTGGATCGCAGGCAGGGAATCTATATGTCGTGGAAAAACTCGATCAACGGGCGGCTCCTGCTGCCTGTACCGCTGTGCATTGCAGTCGCCATCATCGCCATCATCGCCATTGTGCCGGGCATGGTCGAGCGCAATGTCGAAGCCGACACCATCCGTGCGGCTCAAGAAACGGCGAACCAGTTCAAGGCGTTACGCGGGTACTACACCAAGAACGTCATCAAGAAGGTGCTCAAAAACGGAGGGCTGACGCCCACGTATGAGCACAAGACGATGGAGAACGGCATCCCTCTGCCAGCCACCGTGATTCACGAGGTGAGCCAGATCCTCGAGAAGAACGACGTGCGCATCAAGCTCTATAGTCCCTATCCATTCCCCAACCGCAAAGATCGCACACTGGACGAGTTCCAGCAGGCGGCATGGACCTGGCTCAACGACAACCCCGACGGGGTCTACAGTCGCCGCGTCACGATGGACGGCAAAGAGCGTGTGCGCGTGGCCATCCCCGACAAGATGGTGGCCGAGGCGTGCGTCAATTGTCACAACACCCACCCGCTGACGCCCAAGACGGGCTGGGCCATGGGTGACATTCGCGGGGTGCTCGAGGTGGACACGGTCATCGATGACTCTCTCGATGATGGTGCGGCGTTGAGCATGAGTCTGATCATCGGCGCCGTCGGTGGGGGTGGCCTGCTGTTGCTCGTTGGCTTCCTGGGTACGCGCAGCGTGACTGGGCCTCTCGGCCATCTGGCCCATGCCACTCAGTCTCTCGCGGATGGTGAGCTGCACATCGACATCCCCTACAACGAGAAAGACGACGAGCTGGGGCGCATGGCCATCGCTCTCAAGGTGTTTCAGCAGAATGCCATCGAGAAAAAGAATCTCGAGATGATGCAGGGGCACCAACAAGAGCTTGCAGATGCTCGCCGTGCAGAGCTGCTCAACGAGATCGTTCATACATTTGAAGGCAGTGTGGGTCAGATCGCCTCAGAGCTGACGGGGGCTGCCCATGAGGTCAGACTCAAGTCAGAGGAGATGTCAGGTGCTGTGAAGGAGACCGCCGATAACTCTTCCATGGTGGCTCAGGCCTCTCAAAACGCCGCCACCGAGGTGGAGGTCGTGGCCACTGCCTCAGAGGCCCTGACCGACTCTACGCGCGCCATCGAGCAGCAAGTGAGCAACACCGGTGCTGTGGCACAAGATGCCGCACAGCAGGCGGACCAGGCCACTGAGCATGTCGGCGCACTCGCCGAAGCGGCTGATCAGATCGGCCAGGTCATCCAGTTGATTCAGGACATTGCGGAGCAGACGAACCTGCTGGCGCTCAATGCCACCATCGAAGCCGCTCGGGCGGGTGAGGCCGGGAAGGGCTTTGCGGTCGTCGCCGACGAGGTGAAGAACCTCGCCAGCCAGACCGCCAAGGCCACCGAAGACATCTCCAACCACGTGAATGGCATTCAGGGGGCCACATCCCAGGCAGTGGGGGCCATCAGTGCCATCTCGCAGACCATCACTCGCTTCACCGAGATTGCCCAGAACATCAATACAGCGGTGGGCTTGCAGGAGCAGAACCTGCGCTCGATCAACGAGAGCGTGCACCACGCCGCCGGCGAGACCCGGCAGGTGACAGGCAAGATCATGAACGTGAGCGTAGCGGCTCAACAGGCTGGGGGTGCAGCAGGTGCCGTGCTGGACAGTGCGCAGCGTATGGAGCAGGCCGCCGAGCAGCTCAATGAACAGGTGGCGAGTTTCGTCTCTCAGGTGCGCAGCACAGGGAGCCAGCCGGGCTGATCAGCTGTGTGACCAGACGGCCAGCTCGTGGCCGCTGGGATCGGTGAAGTGAAAGCGTCGACCTCCAGGAAAGCTGAAGATCTCCTTACTGATCTGCCCACCCGCATCTTTCACGGCCATTTCACTCGCCTCCAAGTCATCAGAGTAGAGCACCACCAGGGGACCACCTGGGGTGACCTGCTCTGCTTGCCATAGACCCCCCATTTCTCCACCGCCGGGCTTCTGAATGCCCAGGTATGTCGGTGAGTACTCGGTGAACTGCCACCCAAAGGCCTCTTCATAGAAGCGCCGGGCCACAGCAATGTCGGTGGACGAAATCTCGATGTAGTCGATGGTGTGGTGTGTAGACATGAACTCTATGTGGGTGAGGGGTGTTGTGCGTCAGCTGCGCTCAGGCGTCAGCTGGCCTTGAGGGTGGGCATGCCGCCCTTGTTCGGATCAGCGCGGCCGGCCTCACGGGTACTCATGTAGGCCTGAATCCGCTGTTGCCCTGGGGGGGTGGACAAGAAGCCCAGCAGCTTCTGTCTTTGCTCTTCGGTCATCTTCGAGGGCATGGGCTTGCCCAGTGAAGCACAGAACTCGGCACAAGCCTCGAGGGTGACCCCGATGGCTGCGAGGGATTCGCCGAAGCCCGCCCGATCGAAGGGCTCGTCGGCGGGGTTCGACGAGAGCCACTGCAGCAGCTCGGTGGCGAGCTCGCTCCCAGGCTTGGCGAAGGTCTTGTTCTGCACGTCGGGGAACCGCGACTTCCAGATGTAGCCGTTGTTGTCGCTGTTCATGCGCATGATGATGTCGAACTTGTAGTGCCCTTCTTTGCCAAAGTCGGCTTCGAGGCCCACGTTGATGGGCACCATCTTGCCCCGATCGTTCTTCTCCATGACCCACTCGGTCTTCAGGCGCAGCGTGACGATGACGTGCATCTGCACATCGTCGATGGTGTCGAGGAATCGCTTGAAGATGGGGCTGACTTCTTTCCAACCTGTGAAGTCATTGTTGCCGGATTTGTAGACGTCGACGAGCTCTTTGGCACCGCCGACACCGCTCCAGGCGAGAGAGCCCGAGTCGACGATGGCGACTTTGAAGCCACCAGCCTCGGCGGCCCTCAGGGCAGAGACATAATGGTCGGGGTGATTGTCGTAGAGCCGATAGGTGCTGAAGTCGAAGTAGTTGCGAAACTTCACGGCGCCGCCGTCGGAGTCGATGACGGCGATCTGAGACTCGGCGTCGCCCTCGACGAGACCCTGAGCGATGGCGAGGGAGGTCCAGGTCTTGCCTGCCCCAGGGCCCCCTTCGAGACCCATGCGCAAGAAAGCATCTTTGGATTTGGGGGGCGCAAAGCTGACGGTGAAATCCCGCAGTTTACGTGTCATGAGGTGCTCCTTGGGGCCGATGAGGGATGTCTGATTTTAGTGCACGTGTGTTCAGTGTCAACGGCACTTCTTCGAAGCGCCTGAAGCACGCCGTGCGTTTCCGGTGTGAGGCCGCTATGCTGTCGAGCGCACGGAGGTGATGCAGTGAGCGAATGGACCACAGAGCCCGGCCAGCAGAAGCAATCTGGTACGTCTGATCGTCAAACCGCAGCTGATCAAGCGGCTGACGCTCAACAACAACAGGCGCAGCAGGGTTATCTGCGGCAGATCTCCGAGAGTCAGCAAACACCCGCGGTGGAGAACCAGGGTCTCGCGAACTACGAAGAGTCGCTGGGCAAGTTCCTGGGCAAGCCGCTCTACAAGGCGGTCTCCAAGCAAATCACCCCCGAGAATGTCTACAAGCACGCCGAGCGGGCCATCGACAAGGGCATCAAGTACCTCGTTGAGCAGCTCGATGGGTACGACACTCAAGATCAGGTGCCCGACGCGGTCTTCGATCAGGTGAGCGCCGTGATCAAGCAGGAGGTTGATCCTGCGGTCGAGGCCTTCTTGAAAGAAGGCTACGGCAAAGAGATGGTGGAGAGCCTCGCGGGCTGGGTGGATCGAAACCCCCGCATGGTGGCCACCATCGCGATTCTCGCCGCCATCGGCGCCATCCTGGCCAACGCCGACGTGCCCAAGCTGAAGACCAAGTTCAAGATCGCCGATGGCATCACCGCCCGTTTCTCGGCGAAGCTGGGACAGTTCCAGAACATCCACCTGGAAGAGGTCCGCGGTGAACTTCAGGCTCAGGGCACCATGGGCGACGTGAAGTACGATGCCCGGCTCTACGGTCAGTACACCGAGGAGCACGGCGAATCCATGGGTGGTAGCCTGCGCCTCGCAGACAAGGACGAGGCTTGGTGGCTGAAGGCCGGCGCCGAGCACGATCACACTGGGCAGGCGATCGATCTCAGTGGCGGGTTCCAGCGTGGTGCCTGGTACGGTGGCGGTGAAGGTCGCTATCACACCGAAGAAGGCAAGTCCTGGGGCGCCCACCTGGGCTACAAGCCCACTGATCGTTTCAGCACCGAGATCAGGGGCTTCGAGGATCAGGCCCGAGGTAAAGGCGCAGAGGCGGTGGGCAAGTACCGCGGCGGCCGCAAGAGCAACTGGGCCGCAGAGTTCAGCGCTGGGCACAGCGAGAACATGGGCAACACCGTCAAGGCCGGCTTCAGCTGGAGCTTCTAGCTCCGGCGCTGCGGCGGCGCCAGCCGCCGTGACGCCGGCGATTTCCCGCCCAGCTACGACCTTTCCGTCCTCGGCGCAGCAGCGCTGCGCCTGCGGGTGAAAGCCCGCATCTGAACGAGAACTCACCGACCTCACGACGACTGTCGCCACCTCCGCGCCTCCGGTACGTCAGGCCAAGCCTGTTTGAACATGTCAGATGAAAGGTGCTGACCATGTGAATTGCTCGTTCGACATGTAGACCGCCA
>JBKAGE010000066.1:0-36207 GCA_046290225.1 Bradymonadia bacterium
CAGGAGCGCCGGATGCGGGAGATCCGCACGTCCGGTGCGATGGGGGGCGGGCAACGCGGTACTACGCCGCGACCCGCCTACCCTACCGGGGCTCGTGCATGCCTGGGTTATGGCTTTGAGGGGCAGAGGGGTGGTTTTTGGGCAGGGTTTTGAGGATGCGTGTGATAGCACGCTCTTGAGAATCAGTTTGAACGATGACTTTCACATCATTGCAGGCCTTGTATGCCCATCTTTTTTGCCCATGGATTCGAGGGCAGCGCCACCGGCGCCAAGCCCACATACCTGCGTGAGCGGCTCGGCCTCGACGTCGTCGCACCTCAGATGAACGCCGACGGGCTCGGTTTTCGTGAGCAGGTGCAGGTCGTGCTCGACACGCTGCTGCAGCACACCGGAATCACCACCCTCATCGGATCGAGTATGGGTGGCCTCGCCTGTGCCGTTGCTGCCGAGCAGATGCATCAGCAGGGTGATGAGCGTCCGCTGCAGCTCGTCTTGCTTGCCCCTGCCGTCGGTGTGCATCAGACTTTTGCCCGGCGCCTCGGCCCCGAGGCGATGGCCCTCTGGAAAGAGCAGGGCACTTTGCCGTATCCCCACGCTGGTCTGAACAAAACCGTGCCGCTCCCGTGGCGGCTCTACACTGAGTGTGAAGCCGCCAGCGCGGTGACCGTTCATCACCCCTGCGTCGTCATCCACGGCAAGCACGATGACGTCATCGCCCCCACAGATGTGCTCCAGCTCGCCCTGAGATCCCCCGGCGTCATGCGTATGCATCTCGTCGACGACGATCATCGTCTCCTCAAGAGCCTCGCCCAGATGTCCGAGGCTCTAAGAGAGCTCGCTGGAATTTCGTCCCAAAACTGAAAAGTCGCTCAAGCCGCAAATCCGATTTTCCAGCCAGGTCTCTAGATCTACTCACCGCATCACCCGCATGATGAGTGTGAGCAGCAAGAACCCAAACCCCGAACTCTCCGAGCTGAGCCACCCCACGGATGGCCGGCCCCAGGGAGTTCCGGAGGTCTCGGCGCCCATCGACGAGGCCGGAGGAACGGACCATGAACTGGCGTCGGCGCAATCCGCCTGGGACTGGGATTCGCCGCCTGACGTTCGAAGATCTGGATGTCGTCGCATCAGATTTCAACGATTGGGTGGCTCGCTCCCCTGACATCGACCAGTTCTGCTCCAGCGCAGACTGGTTGTTGCCTGCCCAGCATGCGCTCACACCGGAAGCGGAGCCGTTCATCCTCGCCACTGATGATGGGTACATCGCCCTCATGGCTTTCGACGTGCCCTCACTCGGGCGCACCCTTACACCTTTGGAGCATGCTTGGGGTCTTGCGTGCCCCCTCGTGGGGCCTGATCCCCGTCGGCTCGTGGAGCACCTCTTCTATGCCGTCACCGAGTTGCCCATTCAGTGGGACGCGTTGTGGCTCTCGGGGCTCAAGGAAGAAGGTGAAGGCTTCTATGGTGTCGTGCAGACTTTCTACCCTCAGTTCACCGTCGGTGTAGGCCCCAGCACACTGCGTCGCTCAGCGAGCATCACCGAGGGCCCTGAGGCGTTCCTCGCCGAGCGATCGTCCAAGTTCAGGGCCACTCTGCGGCGTTCAGTGCGCAAGGCGCAGAGCGAAGGCTTGAGCTACCAGGGGTACAGTACCTTCACCCCCCGTGAGGTCGATGCTGTCTTCGAGCGGATCATCAACGTCGAAGGCCGCAGCTGGAAAGGCCAGAGCGGTCAGGGCATGGACAGCCCGCCTTCGAGCACTTTCTACTACGCCATGCTGCAGCGGCTCGCCGCCCGAGGGGCCCTGCGAGTGGGATTCTTGAGCCAGGGGCATCAAGACGTCGCCTACATCTTCGGCGGCATCTTCGAAAGCACCTATCGCGGGCTGCAGTTCAGCTTCGACGATGTATATCGCCCCCTGTCATTGGGCAATGTCATTCAATGGCACATGATCGAGCAGCTGTGTGCAGAGGGGATAGGGCAGTACGATCTGGGGACCGACATGGCCTACAAGCAGCGGTGGGGTGTGGAAGATCTCAAGACCAACAGCCTCGTGGTCTTCAAAGAGCGGCGGCGATAGATCCGCCTTTAGGACCTCTAAATCCCGGCGTCGACCTCGCCCATCTCGTCCATACCACCATCAGGTACCCCACCGTCGGGCATCTCGGGCCCTTCGAAGATGCCTGGGCAGTCCTGCTGAACTTCGATGCACACCGCAGTGTTGGGGATCGCCTCTCCGAGACCCTTGGCGGCATCGAGGGCGCCCTCGAGGCTGAGCACGTTGCAGTCGATGGCCCGGGCCGTCTCGGTGGTGGCCACCGCGACGTCCTGCAAGCACTCTTCGAGCTTGGCCACTGTCACCGTGCAGTTCTCTACGCCGCCGCGGAACAGCGCGCAGTCGCCCAGAGGGGCGTCGGCAGGATCCTGCCCGAGGGCCCGGGCGCCGGTGGCGGCGTCCTGGCAGGGCTCCAGAATCTCGGCGCAGCGCGCCCGGACACCTTCGATGCCCTCGGCGACGGCGCTCACCGAGCCGATGGCCGCGGTGAAGTCACATCGATCAGCATCGGAGAGGGCCGCGTTGATGGCGTTGCCCGTCTCTTCGCAGATGGTGGCCTGCTCGTCTTCGGTGAGATCACCCACCTCGGTGGCGTCATCGACGGTGATGTCCACCATGACTGGCCCGCCGACGCCTGCGTCAGGGGCGAGCTCGCCCACGGCGTCGACGATGTCGTCCTTGCTGCAGCCAGCAGCGGCGACGGCGATGAGTGCAAAAGCGGTGATGCGCATCATGATCCTCCTTACTTCCCAAGAAGACGGGACAGGAAACCTTTACCTTCCGCTTTATTGATCAGCCACTTTACCTGTTTCTCCAGATAGGCCGGCGGACGCACGCCGATGATGGCATTCTTGACCTGCTTGTCGTGGAACAGCAGCAATGTGGGCAGGCTGCGCACGCCGAAGGCCTCGGGCAGATCGCGCACCACCTCGGTGTTCACCTTGGCGAAGGTCACCTGCTCGTGATAGCGCTCAGCGAGGCCCTCGAAGATGGGCCCCAAGGTGCGGCACGGGCCACACCAGCTGGCCCAGAAGTCGATCATGGCGGGTTTGTCGCTGTGGAGGATCAAGTCCTCGAAGTCGTCCCGGCCGGTGAGTTCGATGATGTAGGGTGAGGTACTCATGGGTCGAGAGCATGACGGCGAGGGCATCGAAGGTCAACGGCACCGGTTCTTCGAGGGCCTTGAGCCCACGCTGCACATCGCCCATCGGGGCGGCAGCACCCTCGCGCCCGAGAACACCATGGTGGCCTTCGAGCAGGCTGTAGAGGTCTACGACACCGACATGCTCGAGATCGACGTGCACCTCACCGCCGACGGTGTCGTCGTGGTGCACCACGATGACGATCTCGATCGCTGCTCCAATGGCCGAGGGCCCATCGCCAACCACACCTGGGCTCAGCTGCAGAACATCGACGCAGGCTACCAGTTCACCCCCGACGGCGGGCAGAGCTGGCCCTGGCGCGATCGTGGCGTGCGGATACCTCGCCTCGACGAGACCCTCGAAGCGTTTCCCGAGTTGAGGTTCAACATCGAGATCAAGACGCCGAACCCCCACGCGATCGCAGCCTTCTTGAAGGTGGTGCGCGATCTCAACGCCATCGATCGGGTGTGCATGGGCAGCGCCCGAGACCGCGTGGGCGCCCGACTGGCCGCTGCGGCCCCAGAAGGATGTCACTTCTACCCGCAGAACGCCCTGGCGCGGTTCATCCTGCCGGCCCTCGCCGGGCTGAAACCTCGACTCGACCGCCGCTATACCGTGCTCGACATGCCCGATCACCTCGGGCCGTTGAACCTGGTGACCCCGAGGCTGCTCGACGTCGCCCGGGCGACAGGACGTTGGGTGAACGTGTGGACCATCGACGACGCGGTACAGATGGGGCGTTTGATCAGGCTGGGCGTCGGCGGTGTGATGACTGATCGGCCCGATCGGCTGTTGGCTGCCCTGGCTGGGGGTTGAGTACGCTCTGCGCTCAGGGTGAGTGACGCGAGTTCACACCCGGTGACCGTTGATTGTCGTCCCATGTTCACACTGCATTGGGGCGATGTACCTGGTTATGGGGATCACGGCGCTGGCATGGTGTCTGCTCTAGAAGAGAGTGACCACACCGGACATTCCGGTCCAGACACCAAAGGGCGCTCCCATGTTCAAGTTCATCTTCACCACCGCCATCTTCTCCTTCGGCGTGCTCGTCGGCACGCACATGACCCAGACCGAGGGTGAGCTGCACACCAGGCTGCTCACCTCGATCCAGAAGTCCATCGACGACGTCATCGAGGTCGTGGAGGGCTTCACATCCGATGGCATAAAGACAGCAGAGTCACCCCCTGATCCCGCTGAGGTCACAGTGGCGAGGGCATCTTGATGCAGGTGGGTCGATCAGGCAGGACTGATTGAGACAGGGAGATGAGTGAGGGAGATGAGTGAGGGGGTGCATGACCCCCATTTTCACTCAGCCCTTGGTGCGGCTCGCCACCTTCTCGGTGAGCTCGGGCATCACGTCGAAGAGATCAGCCACCAGACCGTAGTCCGCCACGCTGAAGATCGGGGCGTCGGGGTCCTTGTTGATGGCCACGATGGTCTTCGAGCCCTTCATACCGGCGAGGTGCTGGATGGCACCGGACACGCCGATGGCGAAGTAGAGGTTCGGCGCCACGACCTTACCGGTCTGGCCCACCTGCCAGTCGTTGGGCACCCAGCCGGCGTCGCAGACGGCGCGGGTGGCGCCGATGGCCCCACCCATGAGGTCGGCGAGCTTCTCGATGAGGGAGAAGTTCGAAGCCTCCTTGAGACCACGACCACCGGCGACGACCACGTCGGCCTCGGTGAGATCAGGGCGCTCCGACTCCACGGCGTCGAGGCCCAGGTACTTCATGCGCAGGTTGCCGGTGTCGATGTTGGCGGCGGCCTTGTTCACCGAGCCACCGCCGGCGGGGGCGGCGACGTCGAACTCGGTGGTGCGCACGGTGAGCACCTGGGTGTCGGTGTTGATCTTCACCTTGGCGATGATGTTGCCGGCGTACATCGGGCGCTTGTAGATGACCTCGTCGTCGTCGCCTTCGAAGGCGAGCACGTCAGAGGCCATGCCGGCGCCGAGGCGGGCGGCGACCCGAGGGGTCATGTCCTTGCCGATGGCCGTGGCTGCGGCGATGACGTACTTGGCGCCTGAGGCCTCGACGGCCTGGTGCATGGCCTGGGCGTAAGCCTGGGCGGTGTACTTCTCGAGGGCGGCGTGCTCGAAGTAGTGCACGTTGCCGAAGGCGGACAGCTCCTCGGCCACGCCGTCGACACCCTGACCGGCGAGGGCGATGTCGAAGCCGTCGGACCCGATCACCCCACCGAGGGCCTTGGCGGCGCTGATGGCGTTGAGGGTGGCCTTGGACAGTTTGCCGTTTTGCTGCTCTGCGAGAACAATGATGTCGCTCATGATGACCTCCCTCAGATGACCTTGGCTTCGTTCGCCAGCTTCTCGACCAGCTCGTCCACGCTTCCGACCTTGATGCCGGCAGCGCGCTCCGGGGGCAGCTCGTACCCCACCACCTCGACCTTGAGCTCCATCTCAACGTCGAGATCGTCAGGATCCATCTCGTCGAGAGGCTTGCGCTTGGCCTTCATGATGCCCGGCAGGCTGGCGTAGCGGGGCTCGTTGAGGCGCAAATCGGTGGTGATCACCGCGGGGAAGCTCACGTGCACGGTCTCGACGCCGCCGTCGACCTCGCGCATGACCTGGGCGCCGCCGTCTTCCACGGTGACCTTGTAGGCGAAGGTGGCCTGGGGCCAGCCGAGGTACTCGGCGAGCAGCTGGGCGACCTGGTTGCTGTCGCCGTCGACGGCCTGCTTGCCGAGGATCACCAGATCGGGCTCCTCTTTCTCGACGACGGCCTTGAGCAGCTGCGCGGTGGCGTCGGAGTCGAGCTCCTCGAGCTCGTCCTCGACCTCGACCAGGATGCCGCGGTGGGCGCCCATGGCCATGGCGGTGCGCAGCTCCTTGGTGGCCTCTTCGTCGCCGATGGCCACAGCGACGACCTCGTCGCCGTCGTGCTCTTCGAGGATCTTGAGGGCCTCTTCCACGGCGATCTCGCAGAAGGGGTTCATCTTGTAATCGACGTTGTCCACGTCCAGCTTGCCGCCGGACAGGGTCAGCTTGGAATCTGGATCTGTGACCCGCTTTGCGGTGACCAGGATTTTCACGTCCAACCTCTCGGGTGAAGGGGTTTCAAAAGTGCAGTGTGCTTCTCGTCTTGCTCTGTCGAATCTGCGGTTGTTTGAGTCTCTGCGGTGCCTCGTGGTCGCGCCTCGATGGCCGGATCAGGCTGTGCCCCCCATGAGCCCCTGAAGGAAGATGCCTTGCAGGGTCGGGGCGTTGGCCACCAGAGTGCCAGGGGTGCGCTTGCCTCGAAGCCAGACCAGGTTGGTCTCGTCGAGGGCCCCGAAGATGGCCCGGGTCATGACCCGGACGTCGCCTTCGAGGGCGAACTCGCCGGTGCGCTGGCCTTCGGTGATCACCTCGGCGAGCACCTCGAGGTACTCACCGAACTGCCTCGCCTTGTACTCGCGCATGAACTTCGCAGACTGCCTCAACTCCACGGTGAGCACCTCGGCGAGGGCAGGCTGCTGCTCAGCGAGCTGCAAGTGCAGCTGGATGAAGCGGCCGAGCTTCGACCGAGCGTCGGGGCAACCCGAGAGCTCTTGCCGAAACGTACCCACGAGGGTCTCCATCCGATCTTCGAAGAGACAGATGAGCAGATCGTCTTTGTTGCGAAAGTAGTTGTAGATGGTGCCGTCGGCGACACCGGCGGCCTTGGCCACGTCACTCACCCGAGCGGCGCTGAAGCCGTTCTGGGCGAAGACGTCGATGGCCGCCTCCATGATCCGCTCTCGCTTGTCTGGCTGTCGACGGTCGATGATGACGACTCCAGAGTGAATGAATGGTCATTCAGTGTTTAGGGATGGCAGCAAAGGTTGTCAACAGGGGATTGTCAACGGCATGAAAAGGCTGAAGATTTAGACTGAATGACGCCTCATTCATGTGGAAGGCGGCGGGCCGACCTTCAAAGCCGTGGTATGTCTTCACCCTCTCCATGGGAGACACGTGCATGAAGACCACCAGGACAACGACCAGAACAACGGCGAGGCTCACCGCTGAAGACGAGGGGTTTCACCAAGACAGGCTGCGGCTGTTCCTCAAGGTGCTGTTCCTGATCCGGATGCTGTTCATGACCATCGGGATCACGGTGAACTATGTGCTCTACGACGGGAATGATCCCAACGATCCGTACAACCTGAGGTGGCTGGACAGGGTCATCAACCTGCTCTTCGGTGTGGGCTGGTGGCTGGCAGTGTACAAGCCCATGAGCGCACGGCTGCTCGCGGGGCTCGACATGGGCTTCACCATGCTGTCCACCCTGGGCGTGTGCATCGTACTCATCTCGATCCCGGAGCTCGATCCGGCCTACATGCTGCTGGTGCTCAACCTCACCCTGGTATTGCGGGCGTCGCTGATCCCCAGCTCTGTCTGGCGCACATGTGTCGTGGCGCTGTGTGCCATCTCGATGATCGGCGTCACCATGGTGCTCGTGGATCGCGCCTTCACGGTGCTCACGCTGTGGCAAGGCGTGCTGGCTCTGGCCTACGTGATCGTCACAATGGTGAACTCCAACGTGATTTATGGTCTGCGTCGTGACGTACAGCAGGCCAAACAGCTCGGCCAGTATGTGCTCAAGCGCAAGATCGGTGAGGGTGGGATGGGGGTGGTGTACGAGGCGACACACGTGCTGCTGAAGCGGCCCACGGCCCTGAAGCTGTTGCCGGTGGACAAGGTGGGCGCCCAGGCCGTGGCGCGCTTCGAGCGGGAGGTGCGTCACACGAGCCGGCTGGAGCATCCGAACAGCATCTACATTTATGACTATGGCCACACCCCCGATGGCCAGTTCTACTATGCCATGGAGTACATCGACGGCCTCACCCTCGAGGCGTTGATCCAGCACGAGGGGCAGCTCTGCAGCAGCCGGGTCAAGGCGATCTTGACGCAGGTGGCTTTCGCCCTGGCTGAGGCCCATGACAAGGCCCTGGTACACCGTGACATCAAGCCGGCGAACATCATGCTGTGCGAGCGGGGTGGGGTGCCCGACACAGTGAAGGTCCTCGACTTCGGCCTCGTGAAGAACACTGGCGGTGAAGAAGATGTGGACGTCACTCAGGCCCACACGGTGATGGGCACTGCCCATTACATGGCCCCGGAGATGGTTCAGGGCGGTGAGGTCGGCCCCGCCGCCGATGTATACGCCGTGGGCGCTGTGGCTTTCTTTCTGCTCACAGGGCAGCCGTTGTTCTCGGGCCGCACGCTGGTGGAGATCTGCGCCAAGCAGCTCACCGAAGCGCCAGCGCTGCCCTCCAGCCTCGCCGAGGAGCCTGTAGATCCGGAGCTCGAGGCCCTCATCATGACCATGTTGGCGAAGTCGCCGAGTGACAGACCGCAGAACGGCGCCGCCCTCGCCGATGCTCTCGAGGCGCTCTCCACGCCATCATGGACGACGGCTCAGGCCCGCCGCTGGTGGCGGACCTATCAACCTGCGGCGCAGCCCATCAAGACGACAAGCGCCACCCAGCTGGCCATCGATCTCAAGGGGCGTCGGGGCAAGCCCACTACGGCAGGGTGAGGAGACGATTCGAGTGGCGTCGGAGAAGATGATGGGTCCCCCTGTTTCGCCTGCCTCGACAGAAGATCAGGATCTCCTTCGAGATCGTCTGAGGGTGTACCTGAAGACCCTCTTTTTCATCGCGTGCGCCTTCCACCTCGTCTCGATCCTCACATGGCTGCTGGTTTGGGGCGGTCGAAGCCTGAATGACCCCTACAGATTGAAGCTGATGGTGTTGGGCTACGTGATCACGGCGAGTATCGGGGTAGGTTGGTGGCGTGTCGCGCGCCACTCTCTGTCTGTGCAGAGCCTGGTGATGCTGGATGTCGGGTTGAGCCTGTTCTCGATCTTGAAGAGCAGCCTGGTCATCGTCTCGGCCCCCATGTTCGATCCGGCCTATGGGCTGCTCGGTTTCGCCCTCAAGCTCTCGTTGAGAGCAGCTCTTTTACCGAGCCCTGCGCTCCGCACACTCTCCGTCGGGCTGGCCTCTCTCGGCATCCTCGGCGCGGCGCGAGCGATCAGCGTGCGTCCCATGAGCTTCGGAGATGTATGGTTCTATGTGTTGGGCATGGCTTTCGTCGCCGTCACGGTGATTTGCTCTCGGGTCATCTACGGGCTGCGACGTGACGTGCGCCATGCGCGCCGGTTGGGCCAGTACGAGCTGATTCGCAAGATCGGTGAGGGTGGGATGGGGGTGGTGTACGAGGCGACACACGTGCTGCTGAAGCGGCCCACGGCCCTGAAGCTGTTGCCGGTGGACAAGGTGGGCGCCCAGGCCGTGGCGCGCTTCGAGCGGGAGGTGCATCACACGAGCCGGCTGGAGCACCCGAACAGCATCTACATTTATGACTATGGCCACACTCCTGATGGCCAGTTCTACTACGCCATGGAGTACATCGACGGCTTCACGCTCGAAGCGCTCGTGCGCCGAGACGGTCCTGTGTCCGACGCTCGAGCGAGGGCGATCGTGCTGCAGGTCGCTCACGCCCTCGCTGAGGCGCACGCGAAGGGGCTGGTACATCGTGACATCAAGCCGGCGAACATCATGCTGTGCGAGCGGGGCGGGGTACCCGACATGGTGAAGGTCCTCGACTTCGGTCTCGTAAAGTCGATGGAGGGGACAGAAGTAGAAGCTCAACTCACACACGCCGACGCCATCGTCGGTACAGCGCACTACATGGCACCCGAGGCGCTCAATGGAGATGAGGTCGGGCCGCAGGCCGATGTGTATGCAGTGGGTGCTGTGGCGTTTTTTCTGCTCACAGGCCAGACACTGTTCTCTGGGAAGTCGATCATCGAGGTCTGCGCCAAGCACCTCAACGCGCCACCGACGCCGCCCTCGGCGCTTGCCGAAGAGCCGATTGACCCGAGTTTCGAAGCGCTCATCATGCAGATGGTGAGCAAGTCCACTGCCGAGCGGCCCCGTGACGGCGTTGCGCTCGTGCATGCCCTGAAGGCCCTCGAGCTGTCAGGGTGGGCGTTGGAAGACGCCGAGCAATGGTGGAGGACTCATCGACCCGAGCAGGTGGTAGTCACAGGGACAGAGCCCACTCAGCTGGCCATCGAACTCCATGAACGGTGAGACACCGGGCAGAAAGCTACACTGTGCCCTCGTGGTGGGCTGGTTATACTGCGACGTTGCTGTGCATCTGCTTGAAACCCTGAAGAGATTCTGTGCCTGAGGCTGTCGTTACGTGATCGACATATCCACCCTCAATCCCCAGCAGCGCGACGCCGTCGTCACCACCGAGGGCCCATTGCTGGTGCTCGCCGGTGCCGGCTCGGGCAAGACCCGGGTGATCACCCATCGCATTGCGTGGTTGCTGGCTCAGGGGGTGCCTGCGGAGCGGATCCTCGCGGTGTCGTTCACCAACAAGGCCGCCGGGGAGATGCAGGAGCGCATCGTGCAGCTGGTGGGTCCTGCGGGGCGAACCGTGCTGGCGAGCACGTTCCACGCCCTGGGGCTGCGGTTCATCCGGCAGGAGTACGAGGCCGCAGGGCTGTCGAAGACCTTCACGATTCTCGACGAGGGCGATCAGCTCGCCGCTGTACGCGACTGCCTCACCGCCTGCGGCTACGACACCACCAAGTTCGACCCCAAGGCGGTGCTGGCCCGCATCAGCCACTACAAGAACCTGCTCATGTCGCCGGCCCCGGAGGCTTCTGACTTCGATCAGGTGGTGGGCCGGGTGATGCCCCTCTACAAGCGTCGACTACGGGCCATGAGCGCAGTCGATTTCGACGATCTCATCGGGCTGCCGGTGACCCTGCTGGAGACCTCAGAAGAGATCGCCCTGCGGTGGGCCTGGCGGTTCCGCTACATCATGGTGGACGAATTCCAGGACACGAACGGGGCCCAGCTGCGGTTCATCAAGGCTCTCGGCCGGGGCTCGGGCAACGTGTGCGTTGTGGGAGACGACGATCAGTCCATCTACGCGTGGCGTGGGGCCGTCGCCGGGAACATCCTGCGCTTCGACGAGCACTTCCCCGGGGCCAAGAGCATCTTCCTCACCCAGAACTACCGGTCGACGAACTGCATCCTGCGGTGCGCCAACCACGTCATCGCCAACAACGTCGAGCGCCATGTCAAAGAGCTGTGGAGCGAGAACGGCGATGGCGAGATGGTCCGCTACAAGCTCTGCGAGAACGACGAAGAAGAGTCCCACTGGATCGCCACCGATCTGCTGTTGCAACGCAACGCCCGGAAGCTGCCCTGGTCGAGCTTCGCCGTGCTCTATCGCACCAACGTGCAGGCCCGCACTGTAGAAGACGCCATGCGGGTGGCCGACATCCCCTATCGCATCGTCGGCGGATCACGATTCTACGACCGTAAAGAGGTCCGAGATGTCGTGGCCTACATGCGGCTGGTGGTGAACCCCAAGGACGAGGCTGCTCTGCGCCGCGTGATCAACTACCCCGCCCGTGGGGTGGGGGACTCGAGCATCGAGCGCATTCACGAGCAGGCTCGGGCCTCGGCGACCCCCTTCAACGATCTGGCCCTGAATCACCCCGACGAGGTGCAGGGTCTGCGGCCCAAGACAGTAAAGGCCCTCATCGATTTGAGGGGCCGCCTCGCGCGCTATCGCGGCTGGTTCGACTCGATGTCCATGGCCGAGGCGTCCAGGGCCATGATTCAAGACCTCAACTTCGCCAACGAGATCTTCCGTCGTATTCGGGAGACGCGGGTGGCGCGGAAGAAGCTCGACAACGTCGAGGAGGTGCCCAGCGCCCTGGCGGCGTTCTCGAAGCGGGTGCCCGACGCCGAGCTGCCCGACTACCTCGCGAGGCTCTCTCTGGACAGCCGATCTGAAGAAGATGGCGACGAGCAACGTGACGAAGTGTGCCTGATGACACTCCATAGTTCTAAAGGGCTCGAGTTCGACTCGGTCTACCTTGCTGGAGTGGAAGAAGGGCTGATGCCCCACCAACGCACCCTCGATGGTGATGGTGAGATCGCCGAAGAAAGGCGTCTGGCATACGTAGGCATCACTCGGGCACGAAAGCTGCTAACGCTGAGCGGGGCGAAAATTCGCTTACGCTTTGGGCGGGTTCAACGCCGGAAGCGATCCAGATTCCTGAAGGAGATCCCCGAGCATTTGATAGATGGGGGCCATTATGGGGATCCGGAGGAACGCAGTGAGGAAGAGCAAAGGGAGCACGCCAAGGCGGCATTCGACGCCATGTCGGCCCTCTTTGACGAGTTGTGAAGCGCCACGGTCGACGCTGACGTCGGGGGACCGTGCCAAAGTGCACGCCCCCTGACGAAGCAGTGCAGACTGCGGATTTGAGATGGGTAGGGGTCGATCAGGGTGCGAAAGCATGTCATATCCTGATCGCTCCGTTCACCTGGAAGGAACCGGAACTTGGCCAGACCGAACCTGCTCCTCGTCGACGACGACACACGCAGCCTCCGGGTGATGGAGGTCTCTCTACGCAACGCTGGCTTCGAGGTGACCACTGCCGGCGATGGTGAAGAGGCCCTGAAGCGTCTCGAGGCCGCGGCGCCCTCGTTGATCATCTGCGACACCCACATGCCCGGTATGGATGGATACGCGTTCTGCGGGCAGATCAAGGGTGACGATCGCTTCAAGCAGATCCCCTTCGTGTTCCTCACGGAGCACGGATCCACCGAAGATAAGGTGAAGGGGCTCGAGCTGGGGGTGGACGACTACCTCACCAAGCCCATCTACATCAAAGAGGTCATCACCCGAGTACAGCTGGTTCTGCAGAAGCACGAGCGCTCCTCGCTGGCCACCATGGAGCGTAAGCGCTTCTACGGCAGCCTCGAGTCCATGGGCGTGGTCGATCTACTGCAGACGCTGGAGATGGGCGGTCGCTCTGGGGTGTTGTCCTTCGAACATCAGGTAAAGCCCGCTCAGCTCTGGTTTACCGAGGGCAAGATCATTGACGCCGTGGCCGGGCGCCTCACCGGGGCCCAGGCGGTGTACCGCATGCTCACCTGGGAGCAGGGGTCCTTCGAGATCGACTTCTCCGACGTGGATCGCCCTGCCAGTGTCGATGAGTCTACACAGGCCCTGATCCTCGAAGGCATGCGCCAGGTGGACGAGTGGGGCCGGATGATCGAGCAGCTGCCCTCGATCAACTCGGTCTTCCACGTGGATTACGCCGAGCTGGCAGAGCGTTTGTCCGATTTGCCGCCGGCGGTGAACGATCTGGTGCGTCTGTTCGACGGCCGCCGCTCGGCACTGCAGGTCATCTTCGACGGTGATCTCTCCGATCTCGATGCCCTGGCGGCGATCTGCCAGCTCTACTTCGAAGGGGTCATCTACGAGGCCGACGGCCCCGCAGAGGCCTCGGGCGCTGCCTTGAGCGTACCCCGAGCCGACATCTCGCCCATGGAAGGCCCGGTGCTCGATGCGCCTTTGGGGCCCGTACAGGCAGAGGCCGAGGTGAAGGGGCTCGTCGACGATCTGCTCACTGCCGCCCGCACGCCGATGCCCAACCCTGGAGGCGCTCGCCTTCAGACGGGTGGTCAGGTCCCCGAGACGCCGGCGCCGCAGATCAGAGTGCACACACCGATCCCCGAGCCGACCCCAGCGCCTGAGGTGCAAGCACCACCGATCCCCGATGATGCGGGCGACGACTTCATGAGCCTCGGCGCCCTGGCGACAGAGCAAGAGGCCGAAGCCCCCGGCGACGACGTGGCTACGGTGCGCAACGCCCTCAACGCCTCGCTCCTCGGCGATGACACGCCGGCTCCGGAGAGCAGCACACCAGCCACTCAGGGTGCCAGCGATCGCAGCACGCCTCCGCCGGTCCCCCTTGAAGGGGGTGATGCCAGCGGTGCGGTGGAAGATCACGCCCACGAGACCGACTTCTTCAACAGCCCCATGCCCGAAGAAGAGGATCTCATCCTCTTCGACGAAGAGCCTTCTGGCCCCATGCCCAAGTCGGCCTGGGCGGCCATCGTCCTCTTCGGTGGCGCTGTGCTCGGTGTCGCCACCTTCGCCGTCGCCCGCGATGAGGTGGATCCTCAGGTTGTGGAGAAGGGGGTGGTGCACCACAACTGGCACAACTCGGTGCTCAAGACCCGCACGCCTGCAAAGCAGGTGGCGGCCCTCAAAGATGCCGACTGGCGGGTGTTCCCCGAGCAGCAGGTTGCCCCTGCGGTCGATCCCGAGGCGGTGGCCGAGGTCGATCCCGAAGCGCCCACTGAGGATCCCGCGATGGTGGCCGAGGCCCCCGCGGAGACCCCTCCTGCCGCAGCTCAGCCCCCGGCAGAGACCCCCAAGGCTGATCCTGCACCTGAGCAGGTGGCCGAGCAGCCCCCGGCGACGGCCACTGACGACAACACCAAAGAGTTCAACAAGCTGCTCAAGAACGGCCTGGCCGCTGTGCGCAAGGAGAACTACGGCAAGGCGGTGAACATCCTCGACAAGGCCCTGGACCTCAACCCGCGTCACCCCAAGGCGCTGTTGAACTATGTGCAGGCCACCTTGGAAGAGGGCATGATCAAGAAGTCGCTGCAGGCGGCGAACAAGCTGGTGCAGATTCAGCCGAAGAACGCCGATGCCTGGATGTTCAAGGGCACGGCTCACCAGGAGCTCAAGCAGAGCAGCAAGGCGGTGGCGGCTTACGAGCGCTTCATCGCTCTCAAGCCCAACAGCCCGTACGCTGCTGAGGTGAAGACGATCATCAGTCGGGAGAAAGTGCAGTAAAATGCCTCTGGTCCTGGGGGTGGAGACGAGCTGCGACGAGACCGCGGCGTCGGTGGTGGAAGACGGCCACTGCGTACGCAGCAGCGTGGTGGCCACCCAAATCGACATCCATCGAAAATATGGTGGTGTGGTGCCCGAGCTGGCGAGCCGGAACCACATCGTGGACATCGTGCCGGTCATCGAAGAGGCCGTGGCTCAGGCGGGGACCACCCTCTCCGATCTCGACGCCATCGCTGTGACCCGGGGCCCCGGCCTCGTGGGGGCGTTGCTGGTGGGGTTGCAGGTCTCCAAGGCGCTGGCCTACGCCCACAAGACGCCTTTGGTGGGGGTGCACCACCTCGCCGGACATCTGCACGCGGTGTTCCTGCACCGGCCAGAAGATCCCCGCCCGGAAGGCCCCCAGGGCGCCCACGTGGCCCTCGCAGTGAGTGGTGGTCACACGGCGCTGTACCGGGTCGAAGCCCCTGGCGGTGCCATCACTCAGATCGCCAACACCCGAGATGACGCCGCCGGAGAGGCCTTCGACAAGGTGTCTCGCATGCTGGGGCTGGGCTATCCCGGCGGTCCGGTCATCGAGAAGCTGGCCCGAGATGGCGATCCCACGGCCCACAAGTTCACTCGGGCGCGCTTCAAGAGCGGTGCCCTCGACTTCAGCTTCAGCGGCCTCAAGACGGCTGTGCGGACGGTGATCCAAAGGTTGCCCGCGTTGCCCGAAGGGCAGGCCCTCGCTGATCTCGTGGCCAGCTTTCAGGCCGCCGCAGTGGATCAGCTCGTCGATCGCACCGTGAAGGCCGCCCGGGCTCAGGGCGTCACTGATGTGGTGCTCGCCGGCGGAGTGGCCTGCAACGGGGTGCTTCGAGAGCGCCTCAAAGCAGAGCTTGAAGATCGCGACATCACGCTGCACGTGCCCCCACCGCGCTGGTGCACCGACAACGCCGCCATGATCGCCGGCGCAGGCTGGCGTGGGGCCGAGGCCCGATTGGGCACGGGGCACCGCGTCACCGATCGACAGATGAACGCCACGTCGAACTGGCCTCTGTCTCAATACTCGCCCACCTGAGCTGCATCGTCCCGCAGCCCTCGAGATCGGCCCCCCATGATCGAGTTCCGTGATCCCCGCCTCGCCCTCAAGGCCCATGGCCTGTGGGCCAAGAAGCACTTTGGCCAGAACTTCCTCGTGGCCCCCGACGTGCCCAGCCGCATCGCCCACTCGGGCCGCGCCGGCGCCGACGACACCGTCTTCGAGATCGGGCCTGGGGTGGGCACCCTCACCCGAGCCCTTGCCGACGTGAGCGGTCGGGTGGTGGCCCTGGAGCGTGATCGCGATCTGGTGCCGGTGGTGAAGGCTGAGACTGAAGAATTTGGCAATGTGGAGATCAGAGAAGGCGACGTGCTCGACGTGGACTGGCCGGCGTTGTGCGACGAGCTCAAAGACGAGCGCGGGCAGCCGCCGATCATCTACGGCAACCTGCCCTATCACCTGAGCACGCCCATCATCGTGAGTTTGCTTGAGGCTCACCGCAGCTGGCGCCGGTGCTGTTTCTTGCTGCAAAAAGAGTTCGCTGATCGCGTGGCTGCGAAGCCTGGCGACAAGCTCTGCGGCAGCCTCTCGGCCCTGGCATGGATGTACGCCAAACCGCGCCGGGCTTTCGTGGTCCCTGCAGGCGCATTTCATCCCAAGCCCAAGGTGACCTCAGCGGTGCTGGTGATGGACGCCCGGGAGGCGCCCCCCGTCGACGTCGGCGACGAGCGGGTGTTCCGGACGATGGTGCGAGCCCTCTTCAATCAACGACGCAAGACCGCCCGCAACGCCCTGAAGCAGGTGTGCGCAGATCCGGGGCTGGCCCTCGAGAAGGCAGGGCTCGACGCTCGGCGGCGGGGGGAGACCTTCACCCTGGAAGAGCTCGGCGCCTTGAGCCAAGCAGTGGTGGCATTGCGAGAAGGCGCGTGAGCACACAACACCAGGTTGTGTGTATGCAACATCTCACCTCCAGCCCTCGGTAAAAGCTGGAAACACCTTCGCCGATGGGTTCATGCTGTCACCGAGCGTAATCATTGCGCCTGACACATGATCCCCGTGGCCTCTCCAGGCCCACACTCGAAGGTGTGCCCATGAAACAGCCCATCAGGCTCCTCGTGTATGCCGTTCTCACGGCATGTTTGACCTTTGCCTGTGACGATGACGAGACCGGAGATGCCACCCCAGGCGCCGATGCTGCTGCCGGTGCTGGTGGTGAAGCAGGCAATGGTGGTGCCGGTGGCGAAGCTGGCGCGGGCGGCGAGGCCGGTATGGGCGGCGCTGGTGGTGAAGCAGGCGTGGGTGGCGCTGGAGGTGAGGCCGGCGCTGGCGGCATGGCCGGTGCCGGTGGGGAAGGGGGCATGGTGATCATGCCCGAGACCTTTGCCATTCGATATCACCGCGCCGATGGTGCCTATGGTGACTGGACCGCCGAGGGTGATCTCGCTGGCAGCGCTGATGACTTCGGCGCCCTCTACGAAGTGCCTCTCGGCGAGTCGGGCACCATCCCCGTTCAGCTCTATGGTCCTGGAGGCGAGACCCTCTTTGCGGCCCCCGTAGACGTGAACATCGCCGACGCCCCCGACGGGGTGTGGATCTTCCACGGACAGGAGACGCCCATGACCCGCGCCCCCATGGGGATCCCCGGTGAGAACCAGGTGGCCATCTACTACCTGCGAGGCGATGACGCCTACGAAGGGTGGGGGCTGCACCTCTGGGGCGATGTCGTCGAAGAGACTCTGTGGTCGTTCCCGGCGCCTCAGAACGGCATCGATCCCGACTTCGGCGCATATTGGATCGTCGACGTTGCCGAAGACGGGGATCGGGTGAACCTCATCGTGCACCTGGGCGACGAGAAAGATCCGGGCCCCGACATGGGCTTCGACATCAGCGATCTCGGCGACATCGTCTTTGTGGTGAGCGGGTCCACCGACATTCATCCGCTGCCGGTGCAGATCCCCGAGTTCGCCATCGACGGCGCCAAGGCGTTCTGGATCGACGCCGACACTGTGGCTCTCGACGCCCCTGAGGGATCGACACAGTTCGAACTGCGCTATGCCGAGCAGGCGGGCATGGCAGTGGAGGGCCTCGACATCGCCGGCGGTGAGACCGTTGGGCTGAGCCCTGTCGACGGTGGTCTCACCGAAGATCAGGCGGCCACCTGGCCCCACCTCGCCCGCAAGCAGGCTTTTGCCCTGCCGGGGAACTTCGATCGCGACACCCTGCTGCAGAGCCAGCTCATCGTGGTGGCTCGGGACGACAACGGCGCTGCGCTCTGGGCCACCCGCGTGCAGATGCCTGGGGCCATCGACGATCTCTACGGCGACTACGACGGCCCTCTTGGCGCAGTGTATGGCGACAACAACGCCCCTGCCGTCTACCTCTGGGCCCCCACCGCCCACGATGTGAAGCTGCTCCGGTTCGACGAGGCCCTGAACCCCATTGGGGATCCGGTCGACATGATCCGCACCGACAACGGGGTGTGGTCTGCTGCCGGCGGGGCCGACTGGTACGGCACCTACTACCGCTACGAGGTCACCGTGTTCCATCCGGTGACCAACCGCGTGGAGACCACCCAAGTCACTGATCCCTACTCGGTGAGCCTGTCGATGGATGGTCGCTACACTCACCTCGTGAGCCTGGATGATCCAACCTACATGCCCGAGGGCTGGGCCCAGACGCCGAAGCCCGCCCTCGCGGCTCCGGAGGACATCGCCCTCTACGAGCTGCACATCCGGGACTTCAGCGCATGGGACGAGACGGTGCCTGCGGCCCACCGGGGCAAGTTCCTGGCGTTTGGCCACAACGGTGTGGGCGGCGCCGACGAGTCCGACGGTATGGCCCACCTGAAGGCCTTGCGGCAGGCGGGGCTCAACACCATTCACCTGCTGCCGGCCTTCGACATCGCCACGGTCATCGAAGATCCAGAAGGTCGGGTGGAGATCACCGACGGCTTCGATCGTTTGTGCGCCCTGAACGAGAACGTGCCCGCGGATATGTGCGCTGAGCACGGCAACACGCCCATCGCCGATGTGCTGGCGAGCTACGCCGGCGACGGCGTGCAGGCCCAGGCGCTGATGAACTACATGCGCAACCTCGACGGCTTCAACTGGGGCTACGACCCGCTGCATTACACCGCTCCCGAGGGCAGCTACGCCACTGATCCACACGGCGGCAGCCGAATTCTGGAGTTCCGGCGCATGGTGCAGGCCCTGGCGGAGGTGGACCTGCGGGTGGTGATGGACGTCGTCTACAACCACACCAACGCCTCGGGCATTGGCGAGAAGTCGGTCCTCGACAAGATCGTGCCCGGGTACTACCACCGCCTCAGCGTGGAGACGGGCTTCGTAGAGACGAGCACGTGCTGCGCCAACACCGCCACGGAGCACAAGATGATGGAGCGGCTGATGCTGGACTCCCTCGTCACCTGGGCTCGGGCCTACAAGGTCGACGGCTTCCGCTTCGATCTGATGGGCCACCACATGAAGTCGAACATGATCAAGGTCCGCGACGCCTTGCACGCCCTCACCCCTGAGGTCGATGGTGTGGTGGGCTCCGAGATCTACCTCTATGGCGAGGGCTGGAACTTCGGCGAGGTGGCCAGCAACGCCCGCGGTGTGAACGCCACCCAGCTCAACATGGCGGGTACGGGCATCGGCACCTTCAGCGATCGCCTGCGTGACGCTGTGCGGGGCGGAGGTCCTTTCGACAGCGAAGGTGATCTGGTCCTCAACCAGGGCTTCATCAACGGGCTCTATGTCGATCCCAGCGATCACCCTGACCGCAACCTCGAGGCTGATCGGGCCAAGCTGCTCGAGCTGAGCGATCAGATCCGGGTGGGCCTCGCGGGCAACCTCAAACGTTTCCGCATCGTGACCCGTACCGGAGGCACCTCACCGGGATCGCTGGTGGGTTACAACGGCCAGCCGAGCGGCTACACCGAAGACCCGCAAGAGGTGATCACCTACGTCAGCAAGCACGACAACCAGACCCTCTTCGACAACAACGCCTACAAGCTGCCTGCGGGCACCTCCATGGCGGACCGCGTGCGGGTGCACAACCTCGGGGTGAGCCTCACGGCCCTGGGCCAGGGGATCCCGTTCTTCCACGCTGGGGTCGACATGCTGCGCTCGAAGTCCATGGAGCGCGACTCCTACGACTCCGGGGACTGGTTCAACCGCCTCGACTTCACCTACACCACCAACAACTGGAAGGTGGGCCTGCCCCGGGAAGATCAGAACGGCAGCAACTGGTCGATCATCGAAGAGATCTTCGCCGACGAGGCCATCGCCCCCACAGGGGCACACATCCAAGCCGCGGTGGCCCACATGCGCGAGATGCTGCAGGTGCGCTTTAGCACCCCGCTGTTCCGCTTGCGCACCGAGGCTGAGGTCATGACCCGAGTGGACTTCCACAACGTGGGCCCAGATCAGACGCCCGGGCTGCTCGTCATGAGCGTCACTGATGGCGTGTGTGCTGGTGAGGATCTCGATCCGGCCCACGACGGCTTGATCGTGCTGCTCAACGCAACGCCCGAGGCGCAGCAGTTCACCGTAGACGGGCTGTCGGGCATGGTGCTGCACCCGATCCTCGCCGGGAGCGCTGACGAGGTGGTGCGTGGATCCACCTTCGCTGGTGGGACCTTCACGGTGCCTCCGCGGACGACGGCGGTCTTCGTGATGCCTCAGGAGGGTGGTCAGGGCGCTGGGTTGCCGTGTAACGGGCGTTGAGAGCGGACGGCCGTGCTTGCGCACCGCCTGTAGCGGACGGTCATCGCCTTACGGCGACAGCCTGTAGCGGACGCCTGCTTCGGCTTCGCCTTGCAGAGCTGTAGCGGACGCTGAGTCTGCCTCCGGCAGCCTTTGCTGTAGCTTTTTTAGAGAGTGATGGTGTGGCTGGTGGGCTTCTTGACTGTGGGCTTGAGCATTCTCAGCAGAGAGACTTGGTCACTGTTGAGGCGCGAGAGGCTTCGGGGGCTGCTTGATGTGCTTGAGTGGCTTGCAGGCATCCGCCACAGGGCCACAGTCCGGCATTTTGAGGCCTTCACTGCTCAAGGCCTCTTCAGCATCGTCACAGAACGCCTTCACTGAAGCGTATCGCTGCGCTGGATCAGGCTCGACCTGAGAGCCCAGGCGGGCCATGCCCTCGGCGAGCTGCCCGGCCTTGCCTCCACGTGTCCCGATCTCCTCGATGTGTTTCATCATCTTCTTCGCCACTTCGGCGCGTTGAGTGACCTCGACTGTCAGAAGCTGCTGGTATTCGGGCACCGAGCAGATGGCTTGCAGGTTCTCCTTGTTGTTGGGCTTGGAGGCGCAGCCAACGAGGGCGAGCACGAGAAGGCTCAATGCATACTTGGACATATGTGGGGCTCCTGAGCGGGTCAAATGTGAAAGCGTGTGTGATACGCCATCATTTCACGTGTCCAGCACGCGATGGATCTTCAATGCTTCGAAAGCACGTGTTCAGGCGTCGGTGTTCAACGGAGCTTCACGAAGGCGAACCCTCGGCCCTTGAGCCCTGCGAATGACAGTTCGCCCTTTGCCTGAGTCGGCTGACCCATCAAGCCCTCTGCGAAAATCACTTCTGCCTCTTCGCTGATCTTCACCGTGAATGGCGTCGTCTTCTCCCCGTGGAAGTTCACTAGAAAAAGCACCTTCTCGTCGCCGTGGGTGCGGATGAGGCCCGTGAGGCCGCGATGCTTGCCCGTGATCCGAACCGGCGCCACCTCGCCGTCGGAAAGCGCCTTGTGTGAAGCGCGCACCCTGATCAAGTCGCGAAACAGGGTCCAGAGTGAGCCCGCTTTGCCCCGCTGGCTCTCGACGTCTACCCCGGGCTTCTCCGGGCGGCTGCGCCAGGGTGTGCCTGTGGTGAAGCCCCGATGATCGCCGCCGATGGTCCAGGGCATCGGCGTGCGCTTGTCTTCGTCTTGTCCTGAGGGGCCGCCGAGCATGCCCAGCTCTTCGCCGTAGTAGATGAAGGGGGAGCCTGCCTGAGCGAAGAGGGCCGCTGACGCCACCCGCATCGCCCCCGGATCTTCCCGCAGCGTGCGCATCACCCGCTTCATGTCGTGGTTCGCGAGGAAGGGCGCTTCGAAATTGCGGTCCGCGTAGGCCTTCTTCAGGCGGGGTTGTACCTGGTTGAACGAGGCCTTCAGTCCGTCGTTCGCCGACTCCCTGAGAGAGCCCGCCGTGGTGAAGCCGAAGGCCATGTGGAACTCGTCATCGTCGCCGGCGTAGGTCGCCACCGTCTCTACATCGGTCCAAATCTCGCCGATGAGCATCACTCCGGGGTGGCTCTCCTCGAGGGCCTTGCGTACGCGCTTCACCAGATCGTGGGAGGCCGGTTGATCCGAGAGCTTGCCGTCGGCGCTTTCGAAGAAGTGGCGGGCCGCGTCTACACGAAAGCCCGCCACGCCACGATCGAGCCAGAAGCGCATCGAGCGGATCATCTCTGCTTCGACCTCGGGGTTGGCCAGGTTGAGATCGGGCATGCCCCCCCAGAAGAGGCCGTAGTAATAATCCTTCCCCGCGCGGTGCCAGACCGGCCCCGAGCCCCAGGGTTGAGTCCACCCCGGATCGTCGGCGCGCCACGTGTACCAGTCTCGGTGCTTTGACTCCGGGCCCTTGCGCGCGGATGTGAACCAGGGGTGATCCCGACCGCTGTGGTTCATCACGAAGTCGATGATCACCTTGATGCCGCGGGCGTTCGCCGCGGCGATGAAGGCGTCGAAGTCGGCGAGGGTGCCGTACTGCGGGTTCACCCCGGTGTAGTCGGTGACGTCGTAGCCGTGATAGCTCGGCGACGGGTGGATCGGCATCAACCAGATGCCTGTGATGCCCAGGTCGGTGTCCGTGGTCGGATCGCCGTCGTTGAGGTAGTCCAGCTTTGCCGTGAGCCCCTTGAAATCACCGATGCCGTCACCGTCGCTGTCGGCGAAGCTGCGCACGAAGATCTCGTAAAAGACCGCGTCTCGCCACCAGCGGGGCTTCAGTGTGGGTCGGGCCACAGGTGGATCTGCCGGGTGGGCCTCAGACCCTGTGGACGCTGGTGTCTGTGCCATGGCGCCGGAGCACAACGCTGTGGTGATCCCGATGGCCAGCGTGACCGCTCTACATGGCCTTCGGAGGGGGGCATACCTGGGCTTTGACATCAAAACAGCCTCGCGTGGGGGTGTGACGCAGTCGGGCGCACACGGCGTTCAAATGGGGTTCGTGCCTGGGGCAAGTTAAAGAAGTCTTTGTCTTTAATGGGAAAGTTTTCAGATGGGCTCATTGCGCGCCGATGCATCCCGGCGACTGATGGTTGCAGCCGCTGTGGATAACTTGCAAAACATGCGGGGATGACCCTTTTTACAAGGTCAGTCACAGTCCTCCAATTCGGCACACGGGGTGCTACAGCTCGGGCTGCCATCGGGGCGTCAGGACGCACGCAGCCAGGCCGTCGAGCACACAGGAGAAGGTCAGACGTGGTGAACGCCAAATCCATCATCAGCCCTCGGGCTCTCTCTGCCTTCGCCCTCTCCGGGGCGTTGCTCGGCCTGGCGGCGAGCGCCAGCGCGCAAGCGGTGGCCGGGGTGACATTGGAAGATCCCGCCGGCGACGACAAGGGCCCCGGGGCCTATGTCTACCCCACCGACAAGGTCTACAAGGCCGGCGCCTTCGACCTGCGCAAGTTCGAGGTGATCCCCAAGGGTGACACCGTCGAGTTTCGCGTCACTGTGAACAGCCGCATCGAGGACCCCTGGGATTCGAAGGCCTGGAAGGGGAACGGCTTCTCGGTGCAGATGGCGTTCATCCACATCGACACCGATCACAAGCCGGGCTCGGGTGCCGTCGAGTCCATGCCCGGCGTGAACGTGAAGTTCCGCCCCGAAGAGGCCTGGGACAAGCTGGTCATCATCAGCCCCCAGCCCCAGAGCCGGTTGAACAGCGAGGTCGACTCCAAGGCCCCTGGTCTCAAGGACAGGGTGGTGGTGCCCAAGGTCACTCGGGCGAGCGGCAAGACCCTCATCGCCATCGTCGACGCTGCCCAGCTCGGTGGCGCCCCTCAGGCGAGCTGGGGCTACCAGGTGCTGGTGCAGTCCAACGAGGGCTTCCCCGACAAGACCGATCTGCTCACCCGGAAGGTGAACGAGTACGAGGGTCAGCACCGCTTCGGCGGCGGCAGCGACTACGACAACGATCCCCACGTCATCGACATGCTCGCCGGTGGTGGCGCCGGTGCTGCCGACGAGGCCAAGGCCCAGTTCAGCGCCCTCGACGCCTACAACAAAGAGGCGTTCGAAGGCACGACTCTCGCCGATCTGGCCACCGTGCCCATGATCTACCCCGCCGCCGGTGGTGCCGCGGCGCCTGTGGCTCAGCCGCCTGCGGCGAGCCCGAACCCGCCTGCGGCAGCGCCTCGCCCTGCGGCGCCTCGCAAGGTCGAGACCTTCGAGATGAACGGGAAGATCTACACCAAGTGGCTCTACAAGAACGACGACAGCCGGGGTTGCCTCTCACTGTCGAACCCGTTCTGGCCCGACAACATCGGCGGCAGCAACGGCGCCTGCACCGAGTTCGAGATGAACATCCGGGGCCGGGTGAGCCGCTATGTCACCGCAGGGGTGCGCATCAAGAGCCGCTTCGGCGCCTTGTGGCAGAACTGGTGGGAGAACGGCGACACCCGCTGGGACTACCCCAACGACGATCCCTTCCACGAGAACACCTCGGGCGAGACCCTGGGCATGAACCACGCCCAGTACATGAAGCTCCGCGGCACCTTCATCCGGGCCAAGCTGCCCATCCCCACCGTGGAGTGGGTGCACATCGGCGCCAGCGATCTGTCGATGTTCAACGCCTGGACCGTGGGCAAGGTGCGCTACATCGACCGCGACAACGCCAACGGCGTGTTCTTCGAGGGCGCCTTCGACGACCGGTTCCGCTACCACACCGCCGCCATCGCCACGCCGAAGCTCTTTGTGGGTCCCCGCTGGACCTCGGGTCTGCAGGATGCCGACCCTCTGGCGGGCTTCTGGGGCGCCGACTGGACCTACGCCTTCAAGCTCGAGGCTGATCCCACTGACGATCTCCAGGTGGAGTTCGTGGCGAGCTACGTCAACGACTACGAGGCCGACGACAACGATCCTGACGTCACTGGGGCCTCGGATGCTGATCGCGGTACTGATCGAGCCATCGACTGGGAGAACCGCTTCCAGGCCCTCAACCTCACCCTCGACGTGAGCTACTCCCCGAGCGCCTGGGACAACAAGGTGGCCATCAACGGCTTGCTGGCCTACGCCCACAACGAGCCCAACCACGATTACGCCACCAACGGCGTGCAGAACGATCAGGGCTTCTCGCCGGTGCTGTTCCTCACCGACGAGGACGGCAACCCCGAGGCCGCCAAGGACATCGCCGGCAAGCTGCTCATCGAGTTCCTCGATCCCTTCGACAACGGCCTCAACCTCAAGATCGAGGCCTTCAGCATCGGCAGCGAGTTCAACGCCATCTTCGGCGCCCGCCGCGAGGCCGACGTGCTGCTCACCGAAGGCATCATCACCAGCGGCTTCATCAGCGGCGGCCAGCTGCCCACCCTCAACCTCGCCAACGAGTTCGTGGACTTCGACGAGCCCTGGTACGAGTCCATCATCGGCTGGCGAGGCCTGACAGGGCTCTTGGAGTGGGTGAGCGGCTCGATCCGGACCTCGGTGGAATACACCATGATCGACTACAACACCGATCAGCAGTTCCGGGACACGGACAACCAGTATCCCGACTTCCTCTACACCGATGGTTTCACTGATCCCCAGGCCTTCACCGCCGACTTCGACTACTCAAACGTCTTCGATCGCGGCAGTGACCCACGCAGCGTCTACAAGCTGCATCAGTCCCGCTTCACCCAGATCGCCATCTTCAACGGCGAGACCCGTCTGCCCTACTTCGAGGACACGACGCTGAGCACCAAGCTCAAGCTCGTCCTCGACACCGACAAGCGGAACCGGACCAACACCGAGGACAACTACGACGGTCAGATGCTTCTGGCCTACGGCATGCTGAGAACACAGTGGAACAACGAGCTCAGCACCGGTGTGGGGTACGAAATCCAGGACTGGGAAGAGAAGAACCGCTCTGGTTCGCAAGAGACCGGGTTCTTTGATTACCATACCCGCAAACACACGGGCCGCTTCGTCGCAGGGTACGATTTCGGCGGTCTGAAGTTCGGTTACCTGCTCGAGTACTTCCACAAGGACCAGGAGCGGAACCGACCCGGTGTCTCTGATCAGGCATGGCGCGTCTGGCGTTCCAAGGCCACCCTCGAAGTTGCATGGTGAGTGTCATGGTATTCAAATACGTTAAAATCGCAGGCCTGATGGGTCTGGTGGGTGCCTCGCTCTCTGGATGTGGTCTCGAAGGGGCCGTCGTCGAGGCGTTGGGCGAGACGAACGAGCTGCCGGCCACCCGTATCCGGGGCTCTGCTGCGAACCAGCCTACGGCGATGACTTACACCGAGCCCAACGGTGATCTGGTCGAGGCCGTCGAGGGCCCCGACTTCAACGGCGCGAGCTTCTACATCGCGCTGCCTTCGGGGAGCTACACCAACGGTCGCCTCTCGGCGGCGAACGGTGAGCGGGTGATGACCACCCTGGTGCCCGAGCTCTTCGAAGAGAGCGCCATCGACGGCGTGGTCATCGACGCCTCCACCACCACGTCTACCCTCATCACCGACGCGGTGCTGTCTGCTGGGGGTCGCACCCTGCAGAATGTCGAGCCCCGCGAGGTGATCGAGATCTTCGACCAGATGGCTGCGGCGTATGGTGAAGAGGGCCGCGAGCAGGCGTTCCTGCGCATGGTGGAGCGGGTGCTCGAGGCCGCCTCGACCGGTGGCAACATACCGGTGTTCAACATCCCGGCCTTCGACGCCGAGTTCAACGCCACGGCCCCCACCCTCAACCCCGACTGGCTCGCCGCCCGTCAGGTAGATTACGACGGCGACGGCGCCCCCGACTCGGACGCTGCTGCCTTCGACGCCGCCCTCGGCCGAGTGGTGGAGAGCCGTCTGTCAGAGCCGGTCTGCTACGATCCGCAGCTGATCCAGGTGGTCTTCGAGGTCGACTTCAACGAGGGCCGCCTCGACGGGAACTGCGACAGCATCAACCGCTTCCGGTGGGTGCAGGACGAGCCCGGCAAGCAGATGTACTTCGTCGGCGGGGTGCACGAAGAGTCAGAGCTTCAAGATCCCATCGTCGATGCCATCCTCGGCAACACCGGCAGCTGGACCCCGAACACCGTGCCCATGTACGACGACGGCACCAACGGTGACGAGGTGGCCGGCGACAACATCTGGACCCGGGCCTTCGCCCTGCCCATCGGCATGCGCATGGGCTACAAGTACACCTGGGGCCAGCAAGGGCAGCTCTGGACCGGCAGCGAAGAGTGGCCCGGGAACCAGCACATCCTCGAGATCGTCGACGTGAACGGAGACAACTTCGTCCGCCGCCGCGACAACTTCGGCGACGAGGCCACCAACAAAGATTTGTCCAACCTCGGTCGCGACAGCGGCGGCATGGTGACCTGGGACAGCGATCACAACGGTGATGGCATCCCCGATGTGCACGAGCGGCCCATCGACGTGGACAACGACTGCACCCTCGACGAATGGCTCACCCCCACCGCCGTGCCACCTCTCACTGTTCCCTGTGAAGAGTGAAGGTGTAAAGCGTGTAACAGGCAAAAGACTTGAAAAAGACCTCCAGGTTGCATTTCAGTGCATGCCTGGAACGTGTGAAACCTGCTGACCGGGAGCGTCAGCATGGGAGGAGCAAATACATGAAGCGCGTACACAGCAAGAAGCTCGCGATCCTGTTCAGCAGCGTGTTGGCTCTGGGCATGGTGGCCTGTGACGATGACGACGACGGTGGCAGCGGCACCGCGGGTGCTGGTGGCGGCGAGGCCGGCGCTGGCGGCGGCGAGGCCGGCGCTGGTGGCGGCGAGGCCGGTGCCGGTGGTGGTGAGGCTGGCGCCGGTGGCGGTGAGGCCGGTGCTGGTGGCGGCGAAGGCGGCGCTGGTGGCGAGGCCGGTATGGGCGGCGCTGGTGGCGGTGGCGAGTTCAGCCAGGCCTGCATCGACGCTTGCACCACCCTGGCCGACTGCTCGGCGAACTCCGACGCCTGCCCGGGCATCACCCCCGAGACCCGGGACGGGTTCTACGACGCTTGCCTGCCCACCTGCGAGGCCAACCCTGCTCTGCGGGCCCTCGTGAACGGTGACGATTGTGATGGCACCGTCAACACGCTCCGTGGCCTCAACGAGGACTTCGACAACGGCTGCGTGGATGATGGCATGGGCGGCGCTGGCGGCGGCGGTGGCATGATGATGCCCGGTCCCTTCGACGGCAACCAGCCCGAGGGCACCACGGCCATCAACTTCACCATCGACGACAGCGCCAACATGACCTACGGCGAGGCCGACGGCCTGGCATGGAAGGGCAGCTTCTCCTACGATCCCGAGACCCGCATCCTGACCCGCGATCCCGGGTGGGGCGGCCCCTTCGCCGTGGTGTACGACGACGGTGCTTGGAACGAGGGCGGTCACGAGCCTGCTGGCGCCGTCGCGGGCGACAGCGTCTGGGGCATCACTGTCTTCTACCCCAACCCCGCCGAGGACACCCCCTTCGAGTACGGCGCCATCAACGGCTCCGTCGATGGCTCTGACGGTGGCTGGATCTGGATCGGCGCCAACGGCAGCTTCACCGTCGCCGCTGGCGGCAGCGCCGACGGCATCACCGCCGACGGCCTGGTGATCCCCGCCCATGGCACCATCGACATGCGCCTCACCATCGACACCGGTGCGCTCGACGAGTCCTTCGCCGAGTTCGACCCCGCCAACGGCGTGCGGGTGAAGGGCAACGCCTTCGCCTGGAACGAGGTGGACTGCGTGGACGACGGCACCAACGGTGACGTCACCGCCGGCGACGGCGTCTACACCTTCGTGCTCAGCGAGAACGTGGGCGAGGGCACCAGCCTGCCCCACTCCGGTCTGCTCCTGAGCGGCGACATGCCCCAGTTCGTCTTCGTGCTCGGCGGTGTGGAGTACAAGGTGGGCGGCATCGCCTCCACCGCTGGCGTGGCTGCCTCCACTCAGGCCCCCGAGGGCGAGTGGGCCGACGCCCCGGTGATGAACCAGCCCGACGGCGATCAGAACACCTTCATCACGGTGCCCTGATTCGCGCCTCGGCGCCCCGCGCTTTCAGCGCGGGAAAGCCTGCAAAAACCCCTCCTTGACTGATTGACAAGGGGGAGCTGATGTAGGCAATAAAGGAGGCATGCCCCGCTGTGGTGCGTGCCTCTTTTTTTGTCTATCCATCACACCCACCACAAGGCCTGAAGGTACAAGGCCTGCGCTACAGAATCTGAGTCACAGAGCCTGATGCCATCACACACAGCATGTTCCAGCGAAGCGCGGTCCTCGAGACACATCTCGAGTGTGTGGGCTGTATGGTCCGTGGTGTGGGCACCCATGGTGGCCACCATGACGCTGGTGATGTCGACGGCCATGGCGGCGCCAGCCCTCGAACTGAAAGATCCCAGCTACGACGACAAGGGGGCCGGCACCCTCGTCTACCCCACCGAGCCGGGGTACCAGAGGCGGGGGCTCTTCGATCTCAGGCGGGTCACCGTTGAGGTCGACGGCGACGAGGCGGTCTTCTCCATCACCCTCGGCGCCCCCATCGTGAAGCCCGAGGCCCCACGCATCACCGACGCGGTGATGATCGAGCTGAACAACAACATCTATGTTCAGCACATCGACATCTACATCGATCGAGATCCACGACCTGGAGCTGGCCACACCGAGGCGCTGCCCGGACGGAACGTGAGCTTCAACCGCGACAACGCCTGGGACCAGGCCGTGGTCGTCACACCGAGGCCTTTTGCCCTGAAGTCCACCCTCACGGGGTGGGCCCCAGCCAGAGATGTCATCACCCCCACGCGGGTGAACAGCATCGGCAACACCGTCGTGGCCCGCGTGCCGCTGATCGATCTCGGCGGTGCCCCGCAGAAACACTGGGGCTGGCAGGTGGCGGTGAGCGGCGCGCTGTGGGTGAGTGGTCTGCAAGCGTATGGCCGCCTCGGTGACGACGGCCACCCCAACGCCATGACCATGCGCGTGACCCCCGTAGCCGAGCGCTTCGCCTTTGGCGGGGGCGACGTGGTGCTCAACCAGCCCCACGTCATCGATTTGCTCGCCCCCGAGGGCATCAGCCAGAAGACGATTTTGAAGACCTACAACGCCCGGACCGGGGCCTTCGCCACGGTGCCCATGGTGTATCCCGATCCAGCGGCTCGAGAGGCCGAGAAGGCCAAGGCGTTGAAGTTGTTGGGTCCTGTGGCCGCAGCTGCGCCCATGCTCACCGGGACCCCCTCAGTGGGCGCGCCTGCTTCGGGCGTCGGTGCGTTGCTGCCCAACGGGGTGCCCTCTGCTGCGCCAGAGGCCCCTGTAGGCTACTTCGAGCTGGGCATCAAAGATGTTCAGGACGAGACCGTGGTCCTCGAGAAGCCCGCCGAGGGAGATCCCCGAGAGGTGAAGGCCTTCAAGGTGGGCACCGTCGTCGACTTTTACGGGCGCCCCATCGGGAAGGTGGTGATCACCACCATTTACCCCAAGTTCATCCTGGCCACCCCCATCGAGGGGCAAGGCCAGCTCGCCGGCGGTGCCCGGGTGAGATTCAAGACGCAGGAGACTGCACCATGAAGTACGCACGTAGTCTGGCGGCCGCTGTGGCCGCTACCCTTCTCATCCCCGCCTTCGCCGCTGCCGAGACCACCGTCTCGGTGTGGCACGCCTACCGTGGCAAGGAGAAGGCCGCCCTCACCGAGGTGGCCGAGAAGTTCAACTCGGCCAACGCCGACGTCAAGATCAAGCTGCTGGGCATCCCCTACGACGCCTTCGCCGACAAGATCAGCGCCGCCGTGCCGCGGGGCAAGGGTCCGGACCTCTTCATCTTCGCTCAGGATCGTGTCGGTGACTGGGCGGCGAGCAAGCTCATCGAGCCCCTCGACTTCTGGATGACCGAAGAGCTCGAGAAGGCCTACCTCGAGCCCACCCTCGAGGCCCTCACTTACGACGACAGCGTGTATGGCCTGCCCATCGCCGCCAAGAGCGTGGCGTTGTTCTACAACACCGATCTCGTCAAGGCGCCCCCCAAGACCACCGACGAGATGGTCACCCTGGCCAAGAGTCTCACCGACAAGGGCAAGAAGCAGTACGGCCTCGTCTACGAGAACGCCAACTTCTACTTCCACGGCATGTGGATGCAGGGCTTCGGCGGCAAGGTGTTCAGCAAGAAGGGCAAGCCCACCCTGGCGAGCAAGGCCGTGGTGGACTCCCTGGCCTTCGCCCAGAACCTCGCGAAGAAAGAGGGCATCATGCCCCAGGAGGTCAGCGGCAACCTGGTGAGCACCCTGTTCAACGACGGCAAGGCCGCCATGGTCATCAACGGCCCCTGGTTCATGGGCGAGATCAGCGGCAACGTGAAGTACAAGGTGGCGCCCCTGCCCACCATCAGCGCCTCCGGCAAGCCCGCCACCCCCTTCCTCAGCGCCGAGGGCGTCATCATGAGCGCCAAGGCCAAGGACAAGAAGGCCGCCTTCAAGGTGATGCAGTACCTCACCGGCAGCGAGGCCGGGAAGATCCTCGCCACCAAGGGACGCCAGCTCGTGGCCCGCAAAGATGTGCACGCTGATCCTGCCGTGAAGGGTGATCCGCTGCTCGCCGCCTTCCGCAAGCAGCTCAAGCACTCCCGCCCCATGCCCAACACCCCAGCCATGCTCATGGTCTGGACCCCCGCCACCACGGCCATGAACAAGGTGATCAACGGCGACACCGCCCCCGCAGACGCAGCCAAGGCGATGCAGGCCGAGGTCGAAGCGCTGGTCAAGGGCGCCAAGCGCTGATCCGGAGGAACAATTGGCATCGGTCAAGCTTGAAGGCGTCTACAAGCGCTATGGGGACAACGAGGTGGTCACTGATGCCAACCTCGAGATCGAAGATGGGGATTTTCTGGTCCTCGTGGGCCCGTCGGGGTGTGGCAAGTCCACCACCCTGCGCATGATCGCCGGTCTCGAGGAGATCTCAGCCGGCACGCTGAAGATCGATGAGCGTGTGGTCAACGATCTCTCTCCCCGAGATCGTGACGTGGCCATGGTGTTCCAGAGCTACGCGCTCTACCCGCACATGTCGGTCCGCGACAACATCAGCTTCGGCCTGCGGCTGCGCAAGATGCCCAAGCCCGAGATCGACAAGCGGGTCACGGATGCGGCGCAGATCCTGGGGCTCACCGAGCTGCTCGATCGCAAGCCCAAGGCCATGTCGGGCGGTCAGCGCCAGCGCGTGGCCATGGGGCGGGCCATCGTGCGGCAGCCCAAGGTGTTTCTCTTCGACGAGCCCTTGTCCAACCTCGACGCCAAGCTGCGGGTGCAGATGCGCACCGAGATCGCCAAGCTGCACCGACGCCTGGGCACCACCACGGTGTACGTCACCCACGATCAGGTCGAGGCCATGACCCTGGCCAAGCACATCGTGGTGATGAACCTCGGGGTCATCCAGCAGGTGGGCGCCCCCCTCGAGCTCTACCGTGAGCCGGCCAACACCTTCGTGGCGGGCTTCATCGGCAGCCCCTCCATGAACTTCCTCGACGTGGAGCTCACCACAGTGGGCGGCGCGCCTCATGTGAAGGGCGCCCACATCAACTTGCCGGTGCCCGACCGCTTCAAGCCGTTCCTCGAAGGCGCTGGCAAGCAGCTGAAGTTGGGCATCCGCCCCGAGCACCTGGTCGAAACCGAGGGCGCCGGCGATCTGCCCATGCAGGTCGACGTCATCGAGCCCCTCGGCGCCGAGGTGTACGTCATCGGCACCAGCGGTGAGACCCCCTTCACCGCCCGCCTCGAGTCCGACACGCAGGTGCAGGTGGGGCAGCAGATCGGCCTGAAGGTGGATCTCGACCACATGCACCTGTTCGAGGCCGACACCGGCCGTGCCCTGGGCAAGCCCGACGCGCCCATCGTCGTCGTGGGGGCCGCACATTGAAGCGTGGCGCCCTCTACCTCGGCATCTCCACCGCCCTGGTGACCCTGGCGTGGATGACCCTGGCCCATTTCCAGAACAAGGCCGATGAAGAGCAGTTCCAGGCGCGCCGTGCCGCCCGAGTGGCCCGGGCGGTGGCGTGGGTCTACGAGCAGGAAGATCTGCGAGAAGATGACGAGGCCGAGGACATGGCCCAGCGCTTCACCGAGGCGGTCACCAAGGCCCCAGGGGTGAAGCAGGCCTTCGTGCTGCGCAAGGTCAAGTTCAAGACCCACAGCGATCCCGACAGGGTGGGCAAGCGCCTCGATCGCGAGAGCGTGGCCGACAAGGTGCTGTTCGACACCGCCAAGGACATCAAGTCCAACGTGCGGAACAACGTCGAAGAGCGCACCGCGCGGCCTGATCTCAAGCGCAACCCATTCGAAGAGATCCAGATCAAGCTGCTCGACGACGGCACCATCGCAGCCTTCGTGCCCACGTTCAGCGAGGGCGAGGCCGACGCCATGGCCCGGGTGGTGGTGGCTCCCGTACCCAGCGAGGGGCCATTCCCCACCTCGTTGGTCCTCATCGCCTTGGGGATCCTGCTCGCTGGCATCGGCGCCGGGCTGTTTCTCACAGGCCCGCCGGTGCGCCTTGTAGGGAGCATGCTCGTCGTGGGCCTGGCGGTCGCCGCGGTGTACAGCCTCGCCGACTGGCGGGCCGAGTTGAGGGCGCATCACGCCCAGCTCGAGGCGGAGACGCTCAGCGCCCTGAGCGACGCGGGGTTGCTCACCGCCGCTGCACCAGAGCATGCAGAGAAGCTCACCGAGGCCATCACCCGGGACGCCTTCGGCGAGCCCCGGGGTGACATCACGGCATTGAGCACTGATGCCCTCTCCGGAGAGGTGCAGACCTTCGAAGCAGGCGCCCTGAAGATGGGCGTCTCGAAGTCGTGGCTCCAGGCCACCCGGTCTCAGGACGTGGGTCACTTGACGAAGTGGGCCATCGGGTTCGGCGTGATCGGGCTGCTCGTCTTCCTGCTCGGCGAGATCGGGCGCATCGGCCGCGCAGGGCGAGCGCTGAAGGCCCACCGGTCTGCGTACTACTACTTGTCACCGGCCATGCTGGGCATGGTGGTGCTGGTCCTCATCCCGGCGATGTACGGCGTGGTCCTGAGCTTCTTCTCTCGGGACTACAACCTCTTCAACTTCGCCGGGCTCGACAACTACATCCAGATTCTGTCCAACTTCGACATCGACGAGCCGAAGAACTTCTACTTCAAGCTCGGCGTCACCGTGTTGTGGACCTTCAGCAACATCGTGCTCCACGTGGGCATCGGACTGTTCCTGGCCATCTTGCTCAACGACAAGATGCTCAAGGCCAAGGGCTTCTTCCGGGTGCTGCTCATCGTGCCGTGGGCCCTGCCCAACTACATCACCGCGCTGATCTGGAAGAGCATGTTCAACAACGAGTTTGGCGCGGTGAACTCGTTCATCAAGCTCATGGGCGGAGAGACCTCGTCGTGGTTTCAGGACTTCTGGTCCGCCTTTGCCACCAACCTCGCCACCAACACTTGGCTGGGCTTCCCCTTCATGATGGTGGTCTCGTTGGGGGCGCTGCAGAGCATCCCCGCCGATCTCTACGAGGCCGCCCGTGTGGACGGGGCGAGCCGATGGCAGCGCTTCAAGGACATCACCTTCCCGTTGTTGATGCCCGCGTTGGTGCCTGCCGTCATCGTGGGCACGGTGTGGACCTTCAACATGTTCAACGTGATCTATCTGGTGAGCGGCGGTGCGCCCAATGGCGCCACCGACATCTTGATCACTGATGCCTATCGGTGGGCCTTCGAGGCGAACAAGTACGGCTTCGCTGCGGCGTACTCCACGATCATCTTCGTGATCTTGTTGCTGTTCACGTTGGTCACCAACCGGATCACCGGCGCCACCAAGGGGGCCTTCGAGTGATGGGCAACGCTACAGGCGTACGGGAGTCGCGATAATGTCGCTCAAAGAGGATCACCCCTATACCCCACTTCGTCTGGCGAAGATGGCGTTCTTGCTGGTGTTCACGCTGCTCACGTTGTTCCCGGTGTTGTGGGTCTTGAAGATGGCCTTCAACGAGGGGCAGGGCTTCGAGGGGTCTCTGAGCCCCCTGCCGCCCAAGCCCACCCTGAGCAACTTCGATCACATCTTCAATCAGGAGCCGTTCTTCACGTGGCTCTGGAACAGCGCCCTCGTCAGCATCGCCACGACAGTGCTCGGGGTGTTCCTGGCGTGCACCAGCGCCTACGCCCTGAGCCGGTTTCGGTTCCCCGGGCGCTCCACAGCCATGGTGTCGTTCCTCGCCGTGCAGATGTTCCCCGGCGTGTTGATGATGATCCCCCTGTATCTCATCATCGACTCATTGGGCCTGCTCGACAATCTGTTGGGCCTGGTGCTGGTGTATTCCACCACGGCCATCCCGTTCTGTGTGTGGATGCTCAAGGGCTACTTCGACACGATCCCCAAAGAGCTGGAAGAGGCGGCGCTGATGGACGGCGCCACCCCTGCCTTGATCTTCTGGCGCATCATCATGCCGTTGAGCCTGCCCGCCGTGTCGGTCACGGCCCTGTTCTCGTTCATGACCGCCTGGAACGAGTTCATCCTCGCGGCGGTCTTCATGAACGATAAGAACAACTTCACGCTGCCCGTGGGGCTGAACTCCTTCGTGGGATCTCAGTCCACTTCTTGGGGCTATTTCGCCGCCGGCGCTGTGTTGGTGAGCATTCCGATCATGGCGCTGTTCTTCATGTTGCAGAAGAACCTCGTGGGCGGCCTCACCAGCGGTGGTGTGAAGGGATGATGTCCCGCAGCGTGGGCTGGTGTGTCGGCGCTCTATGAGACTGTCCCGGGGTTGTCCCATGGGTCACCTCAGCAGAGGTGATATGGCGGTCATGCTGGTTGATGTGAGCCAGGTTACCTGAATTAAAACATTTTCTGTTGTTTGTTGGGCGTTGGCACACCCGTTGCCAACTTCTCCTGGCGGTTACGCGACACACCCCCAGGAGGAGACACATGCGCTTTCTGAATCAGATCAAGATGCGATGGCTTTCGGTCCCGTTGATGGCAGCAGGGATCATCGGCTGTGCCGAAGAATCGTGGGTGGAGCACAAGGATCCCCCGACGATAGAGACCGCCGAGCAGAGCCTGGGCTGGGGGTTCACGTCCAGCCTGAGCCTGTTCACGCCACCGCCCATCTATGTGCCCAAGGAAGAGGTCCGCACCGAAACCTTCGAGACGCC
>JBKAGE010000067.1:0-35745 GCA_046290225.1 Bradymonadia bacterium
CTGTGATCGAGGCATCGACCCAACGATCGACCTGCTGCTTGAACACGAAAGAGCTCTCGAGGCTCTTCGACATCTGACCGAGGAAGGCCTCGTTGCGAATGAGCCGGTCAACCTGACCCGACAACCACTGCTCCCACTCCTTGAAGATGGGAGACTGATTCTGAGTGAGGTTCTGAGTGAGGCCGTTGAGGCCCTGCATCCACTGTGTGAAGGGGTTGAAACCGCTCATGCCTCTACTCATTCGCTCGTTGCTCATTTGGGTGTTCATCACAATCTCCCCTGAAAGCCCACGTTGCGATGCAACGTAGCGGTTCTGTTCCGGGTTGATCGGCGCAAGCCTCGAGCCCCTGCTCGCGCTTGAGCGGGCGTCATCTTACACGGGCAAGACGAGATTGGGCAGGGGTTCGAGGCGTGCGCCGAGCACATTCGCCTCGTGCACCCTCACCGTGAGGGTCACAGTGAGTCGGTGGGTGTCACGGAGCGACGGTCGGTCGCGAAGATGAGCGCTGGGCGTGTGCCCGTTGCTCAGCCCTTGGCAGGTACAGCCTGGGCAACGGCATCACCGAAGGCCTTGACCTGGCGCTCCATCAGCTCGGCGTTGTGCTTGATCATCCCGAACATGAACTCGGTCTGCTGGCTCAGGGCCCGGGTCATGTTGTCGCGCACGGTGGCGGCGATCTTCTCGCCCTCGGTGATGGACTTCTGGGTGAGATCGAGCATCTGAGCGTTCCAGTAGCCCATCTCGTCGCGGAAAATCTGGTTGGAGTTCTCGAACATGGTTTCCATGGGTCAGCCCTCTCGGTGTTGAAACGGGTCACCACATCATGTGGTCGAGGAAGAAGGTAAGGGCGAGGCTCCAGGGGGTCAAGACATTTTTGTGCAACGCAACAAGGCGGCAACCAAACGCCTAAAACCAAACAACTAACAACCTAAACAAAAGCAACATTAAGCACACATCCGCTGGGATAAACCTCTCCCCACGACGACAACATTGATGTGCTCTGTGAAGTGCCCGAATCAGGGCATTTCGACGGGGATCGGTGTGTAGTCCTGCTCTGTGGCGTAGATGATCCATCCGCCCGAAGTCCGCCTCAGGCCGTAGCACCACCATGCAGGGCGCTCGCTCTGCGCCCCCGCCGAGATGATGTGCTCTCGGCCAGAGACGACGACACACCCTCGATTGGCTTCGATCCACCACCCGTCGAGGGTGTCCACGTACCCCCAACGGCCAAAACCTGCACCTGTGCAGGCATCTCGGATGGCCATGGCGTGCACGTCTGCAGCGCGGTTGGGGTGTGGAAACGCCGAGGCCATCTGACGCCAGAGCCGGCGGTGCAGCCCCTCATGCCAGAGTCGAACGGGCTCGAGCAATCCTTCTCCAGAAGGATCTGCAATCGTGAAAGGTGGTACCTCTGGTGGCCGATAGAACAAGTTGGGCGGCTCGGACTGCTCGACCTCGACGTGCTCGCCCTCACTGTCCTGCGCAGCCCACCAGGCTTCGTACTCTCTCGACCATTGCAGCCGGCTCAAGGGGGCCTCTCCAGCGAGGGCCCGCCAACGCTCGGCGCCGATGTTGAGGGTCACCTTGGCCTTGGGGCTCACCAGAGGATGATCTCCGAGGGCGATTTGCAGCCGCAGGATAGAGACGTCATATCTACGTCGATCGCCCACGAGCCAGTCCACTCGAGGCGCCCACGTGAGGCACTCGACCTGTTCGGGCAGGTTCAGATCCACCGAGACACCCCATGTAGGTGTGTGCCACCGCTCGAGAGAGTCGATGACAATCGGTGCGGGCGTCTCAAGGGTGGAGGGTTTCTGTTGCAGATGCAGGGTGTCATAGGAGGCAGCCACAGCTGCCACCCCCCTGAGAGTGACGTGTACCCGCCGATCCTTCATCGGGCGACCATCGACCTCTCGACGCAGGCAATCGAGCACCAGAGACAGCTCGCCATGTGTGTGCACGACGTCGAGTAATCGCGCGTTGTACAGCAGCTCGGCGAGATCAGGCCCGGGGCCGTATTCCTGGTACATGTCGGCGCGTTTCGAGGCGTAGTGGAGTGTTCATCGAAAGCGCAGTCCTTTCGACAGACAAACACTAGCGCGATTTGAGGCACGCAGAAAGCGTGCGACTCAAAATCTTTTCACCCAACAATAAAACCATGACCCGCACACTGGTCGTGCGTGTGTGAAGTCATCACCCGCTGGGTTCAATCAGCCTCGAGAAGGTTGGGGATCGCCGGAGATCGGGATGGGATCGCCCAGGAATCGGGGCTCCGTGGACAACACGTAGATGTCGAGGACGGCGAGGGTTCGGGCCATGAACTCTCTGACGCTGGCCACGTGTCGATCAGCGTATTGACGCTTGTCTGCAGGGGCTCCCACGGCGTCGATGCCGGCCTGGTGTGCGAGGAAGATGGCCCGTGGCTGATGAAAATCCTGGGTGCAGATGATGGCGTCTTTCACCTGAAAGACCTTCTTGGCCCGAATCATCGTGTCCAGCGTCCTGAAACCGGCGTGATCCTGGAACACGTGGGCCTTGTTCACCCCACGCTCGGTGAGCCACCGCCCCATGGCGTTGACCTCGTCGTAGTAGCGCTTTCCGTGATCACCCGAGACGAGAATGCGCTGAACCTTGCCGGCGTTGTAGAGCTCGAGGGCCATGGAGAGCCGATCGGCAAGGGCCGGCGAGGGCGTGCCGTCAGCGTAGACAGCGGCCCCGAGCACGATGGCCACGGTCTTCGAAGGCAGCGCATCGAGATCGGCGTATTGATGTTCAGACGCTCGGTGAAAGACCCACCAGTTGGCACCGCCGGCGGCGAGGGCCCCGAGCATGACGAGCATCACGGAGATCTTGATGATTTTGATGAGGGCAGCCCATACCCTGCCCATCCGTGATGGGGGCTGTGTCTCTGGGGGGTTGACGGCAGGCTCGTTCATGGGTGCACCCTATCACGACCCCCTGCGCCACGTGCACAATCGAGGTCCCCGATGGACAACACCGCTGCAAGCGATCCGCATTTCGAGATCGACGACATGTCGCCGGAAGACGTGCCAGCGATCTCTGCATTCGTCGACCGCACCCTCGGTCCTGGCTATATGCCGCCTGAGCAACTCGCTGCTGATCTCAGCCGAGCAACGGCACCCGATGCAGATGGGCAACCTGTGATCTGCGCGCATGTGGCCCGGAGCACGGAGGGGTACATCGGCGGGTTTCGAATCGCCTATCCGCCAGGGCGCTGGTCACATGGCCGTGGAGACGGGCTCACCGAGCATCTCTGGCCAGCACCTCTATCGGCGAGCGCATACTTTCAGACCATCGTGGTCGACCCCGAGAGCAGAGGACACGGCCTCGGTCAACGACTGTCCCTGCGCGCCCTCGACGCCCTGAGACGGTTGGGTGCTCAAGGTGTGGTCACCCACTCCTGGCTCGAGTCTCCGCACAACAGCTCCCAGCGGTATTTGAAAAAGCTCGGCTTCGAGCAGGTGGCGGTGCACCCTCGCTATTGGATGGAAGTGGACTATCACTGTGTGCGTTGTGGCCGACCCTGTGTGTGTACTGCAGTGGAGATGGCCCTGGATCTGCGCGCAGAGGGAGGAACGACGAGCACATGAGCGTCTCATACTGGCAAGACACCACCCATGGCACCCCAGAGCGCGAGATCGATATTTTGGTGATCGGCGCTGGCATTGCTGGCACCTCAACGGCTTTCTGGCTGCGCAGCTCGGGCCTCGACGTCGCAGTGGTGGATCGAGGCGATGTGGGCGCGGGTGCCACTGGGCGCAACGCCGGCTTCGTCACGTGTGGATCGGTGGAGCATCACCACCGCATGGTGGTCAAACACGGCCGCGAAGAGGCCATGGCCCTCTGGCAAATCGGCCAGGAGAACATCGACCTCATCGAGTCGGTCCTGGTGGCCGACGGCCTGGACTGCGACTTCGCCCGGAAGGGTGCGTATTCCCTCGCGGGTACCGATCACGAAATGCAGGAGCTGGAACAATCAGCGGCGCTCTTGCGGTCAGATGGGGTCGAGGTCCACATGGTCTCGGAAGCTCAGGCCGCTGAGCAGCTCGGGTGTGTGGGGTTCCCCGGTGGAGCGTTCTACCCCGATGACGGTGAGGTGCACCCGGTGAAGCTCGCTCGGGGCATCCTCGAGCGCAGCGGCGCCGACTTCTACCCACACCACGAGGTCTTCGATTTACAGGTCCTCGCCGACGGCTCCGTACGTGTGCACACACCCCGCGGGCGGTTCCGGGCTCAGGCGGTGGTGCTGGCCACCAACGGCTACAGCCACCTGCTCGATCCGTGGTTTGCCGATCGCATCTACCCGACCCGGGGGCAGATCCTGGTCACGGCCCCTGCCCCTCGGCACTTCATGTCGGCGCCGTGCTACTGCAACTTCGTGCTCGACTACTTCCGGCAGCTCCCGGATCGTCGCGTGCTCATCGGCGGGTTCAGGCAACTCGACAAAGAGGCCGAGGTGGGGGTGGCCGACGAGCCCAACCCCATCATTCACGAGGCCCTCGAGGGCTTCCTCGGTCGTCACTTCCCCGATCTCGCCGGTGTGCCCGTAGAGTACCGATGGGCAGGCACCATGGGCTTCTCCGTCGATGGTCTGCCCATGATCGGGGCTCTGCCCGGGCGGCCTCAGATCTACTTTGTCGGGGGGTTCACTGCCCATGGCATCGGTATGGGCTTCAAGGCAGGTCAGATGATGGCGGCGCTCATCGCCGAGGGTCAGGATCCCGGGCCTCTCAGCGCCCGCAGGCTGGCGGGGCTGGCCACCTGAGAGATCTCACTCCAGCTTGAGCAGGCCAGCGCCTGAGGCTTCGACACGTGCGTGGGCGTCGGCGCCCATCTGCAGCTGCTGGATCGTCTGGTGGGGACGAAAGACCTTGATCAACAAGGCGTCCGCGCCAAAGGGCACTGATGCGAGGCCCAGGCCATTGCCCCAGGTCTCCCACGCGCCCTGATTGCTCGGGGTGGCCACATTGCTCGGGCCCAGAGTGATGGGGGTGCCGTTGAAGTGCCCTGGCCCCACGCGCCAGTCGAGCGATGCCAAACCCAGGCCGTTCCCCTCCACCTCATAGGCCTGGATCTCGTTCACGAGGCGGTTGCGCTGCTCAGTGGTGAAGGCGATGGCCTGTGCTGGTGCGGCCCCCCCGGCGATGAGCCGACGGGCCACGTGGGTGTCGATGATCTGGTTGCCGAACAGCGCACGGGCATGAGCATCGTTTCTGTTGATGCGCAGCGTGATCAGCGCGCGCTCCGAGAGCCCTTCCGCGGCATCGAGCAGGCGCTGGGCTTCATTGGGGTTCATCCTGAAGAAAGGCCTGGGGATGCCCAGCTCGCCCTCCTGGTCCACCACGGCGGACACCCGGATGCCGACGAAGGCCTTGTGACTGGGCAACCAGCCCGTGCTGACCCGACACCTGCCCTGATGGTTCGTCACACAGCTGAACTCGCGCTTGACCTCCCCCCGCCAACGACCATAGACCTCCACGCCAGCAGCAGGCCTATGACCGTTCTGCATGATCTCGAGCTGCACGACCGCCTGCACCTTGTTGTCTGCCTGCCGACCTCGCAGGGCGATGATGGGGTTGGCAGAATACGTATCGACCTCGCGATTCCGCACGATGATGTGTCGGTGCCGATGGAGGCAATGGTTGTGGACGTCATCGTCCATTGAGTCCAGGTAGTGATTGCGGTTGCACTTCCGCATCATCTGACGCACTTGCTGAGCCTTTACGGGCACCCTGCGTCGCCTGGCCAGCAGGACGATGCGCGCGGCGACGGCGGAGCCCCCGGCCGTGGCCTGTGAGGTCCCCGCACCCAGCCAGTAGCCGTAGGTCCGTCGACCGCGGTCGAAGTCGTCCATGAAGCCCTGGCCCAGAATGCCGTCAGGCACACCGTCCTCGTTCATGTCATGGCTCAGCCGGCCACCGGGCATCGTGAGCTCCAGCTCGGGCCCCCGGTTGCTGTAGTCGCACAGCGTGACGTCACCATCCTCTTGCAGGCAGCTCGCCCCCACAGCGACGACCATGGGGGAGGCCGCTGGGTACTGCACCACATCCTCCCCCCGGTTCCCCGCAGCCGCCATCATCACGACCTCTTGCTCCGAGGCCATCGAGAGCGCCTCTGACAACAAGCCTGTGGGCTCATAGCCAGGGCTCAGGGCCAGGCTCATGTTGATGACATCGGCGCCTCTGTCCACGGCGTGATGGATGCCCTCGACGAGCATCATCTCCGTGCCCATCATGCGATGATCGAGCACCTGCACGGGCATGAGCCGGGTGTCGCTGGAGTAGCCCCTCAAGGGACCACAGTGTGGTGAGGTGGAGATCAGCGAGGCGATGTGGGTGCCGTGGCCATTGAGATCATCGGGCCATTGATCTGCATTCACGAAGTCATAGGGCGAGACGAACCGTGCACAGCCCAGCTCGGGGCTGCGTGTGACGGTGTGACTCTGGTTGGCACCCTGAGCCTCAGGGTTCCAGACCCGGGCGTTGCGGTAGGCCACCCCGGTATCGAGGATGGCGACACGTACGATGGAGTGGTTGCCATTGAGCCAGGGGAAGACCCTGAACCCCTGCCAGCCCAGCTCGTTCTCGTACTGCCACTGCAGACTGCGCAGCTCTCCACCAGACCGCCCGGCGCCTCGGGTGACAGCGTTGAACTCCACCTCGACGCCTTGCGTGTGCATCAAGGCTTCCCGCACCTGAGTCAGATGGCTGCCTGGGGCGATCTTCACGCGGTGCCAGGTGTGATGGGTGCTGCGTTGTACGCTGCTCAGGCCGAAGGTCTGCCTGATCTCGGCTCGACCGCGCTGGGTGAGGGTGGGGTGGAACCGGACCAGCAACTCATCGGCCACCACCTCGAGGGCCTGTTCGCCCGTACCCAGGACGATGATCTCGTTCACCGGGCCTGGGGCTAGGTCTACGCCCACGAGGGGCTCCGACCAATACTGATCTTCGATGGCCAGACCCTCGGCATCATGGGGAGACAGTTGTGCCTCCAAGGGCGGCAGCGCTGACATGTCGAGGGGCGCCAGGGGTCGGGTATATCGACCTGATGTGGTGCTCGAAGGCTCGAGAGCTGACGCTGATGATTGAGGGGACCCGTCAGAGGCATACCATCCGGTCACGATGCCGGCTCCGGCGAGGGCGAGGGCAGTCCATCGACGCGTATGGCCTCTACGCATGCTCCGGGTCTTTTGATGGGGCATGAAGACTCCTGGACACTGGGGGGTGCTCTCCCTCCATCGACCAGAACAAAAAGAACATTTAGAACCAAACACATCAAAGACCCACCCCCTCCACTTTTGAGCCAGTGGCCCACCTGTGCGCCCGATGAGGCGTGTGCAGGGTGGTCCATGCACATGACCGACAACACAATCAATATGACGAGGGAGAGCTGGAGGGTGGTGTATCAGCCTGACTGGCTTCAGCAGATGGCAGGGGGCTTCTGAGCCCAGATGGACACACTGGCCCTTGACGCGATCCGTTGTCGAGACCGCTCGTAGCGTGCCCCCATGGGCGTGATCTCGTCGGCGTGCGTGGGGGTGTGGGCAATATAGGCTGCCAGGGTCCCAGCAATGAAGAAGCCCAGACTCAACGCCACGGTGTTGACCATACTCAACGTGATTTTCGGAGGCCCGACGACTTCGTATTCACCGTCGTGATGAGGCTCGTCTGATGGTGTCTGATGATCATGTGTCATGAGAGGCTCCTGCTCGACGAGCACATGCCACGTGTAGCATGGCCAGATGTGTTGAAAGACATCATGGGAGACGACCAGTCAAACGACCAGAGCAAGGACGAGGGCTGTGGTGACCCACCTGCTCTGACTGCACCTGTCCGTGCAATGCAGTCACGCTCATCGTGCACTGTGTTCGGCCCGTTCATCCTGAAGCTCATCGCAACGCCGGTCGATATGTGAAGAAGGCGCGAATCAGGAGCGAGACGAAATGCGGCACAGCCCCCCGATACACAGCATGGTGGGGTGGGTATGGATCAGCCTGCTCACCCTGACGGGGTGTGCCATCGAGCCAGCCCCACCGCCAGAGGTCGAGGTGACTCCGCCTGCGCCGGAGCGACGCCTTCCGGAGTATCCCGATGCCAACTTGATCGCTCGGGATCAAGCGGATGCATCCACTGCGCCGTCACCCAACGCACGCATCGAGATCCCAGCACCTCAGCCCAAGGTCATCCGACCATTGACCTTTGATGGCGGCTTGCCGGATGCAGCCGCTGAACAAGATGCCCATGTGCCTCATGAGACGCCCCCTTGTCGGCGGTACTGTGAAGCGCTGGCTCACCAATGCCCTGGAGAGGTCGTGACGATGGAGGCCTGTGCCCGGCACTGCGCCACCTGGACAGACTCAGCCTCTGGAGAGGGTGACGTCGGCGCCGACACCCTCGGATGCCGACTTGCAGTGCTGGCTCAGGACTTCGATACGCTCCAGCCTGGCCAGAAGGCCTCTGCATGTGCCGCAGCAGGCCCTCTGGGCGGCGGCATCTGCGGCTCGGTCTGTACTGTGTATTGTCGCCTCGTCGAGACTGCATGCCCTGCGCTCTTTCCCGAAGACGAACTCTGCACGTCGAGCTGCCGTACGTGGCCCAACGATGGTGATGTAAAGGGGCTCAATCGGGACACAGCATGGTGTCGAACAGCTGCGGCGGCGAGGGCGCTGAATGGCGACACCCGCGCCTGCGCTGAAGCCTCGGCGGGGGGCGGCTCGCTGTGTGTAGACGGCCCGCCCTGTGCCCTGGGTATCCCTTGCCCTGATGGGCTGGCCTGCACCTGGCCCACAGGCCAGTGCGACGGACTGGGATCTTGCCAACGGATGCCCGAGGCCTTGTGTGACGGCGTCGAGGTCTGCGGTTGCGACGGGATCACCTGGCCTGATCGCTGCGCCGCTGCTGGGGTGGGGATTCAGGCTGTGGGCCCCTGCCCACCCCTACCCTGCGATGATGCTCAGCCCTGCCCTTCTGGGGCGATCTGCTCGAGACCCGAGGGTCAGTGTGGCGGACCAGGGCAATGCACCGCGCGTCCCTCTCACTGTGAAGGCCCCGACGCCCCGGTGTGCGGCTGTGACGGCCGAACACACCGCAATGCCTGCGAAGCTGCCCGCGCCATGACCACCGTGATGGCCCAGGGCCCTTGTCCGCCTGGCCCCTGCCTGAATGCCCGAGACTGTGGATTTGGTCAGTGGTGCAGCCGCCCGGCAGGTCAATGTGGCGGGCAAGGCGAGTGCGCACCCCTCTCCACTGCCTGTGCCCAGCCTGGGGGCAGTGTTTGTGGGTGTGATCGACGATCGTATGACGATGCCTGCGCCGCCGCTACCGCAGGCACCACGGTTCGCCTTCAGGGCGAGTGTGTGTGTGAAGACAACGCCCAGTGCGCCCAGGATCATCGCTGCACCAAAGCTCAATGTGGCGACGCTACAGGTCGATGTGTCGCCCGGCCTGATGCATGCCCTGCGCCACGAGAAGGACAGCAGGTCTGTGGCTGTGATGGCCGCACCTGGCCTTCGGAGTGCCACGCCCGCCAAAATGGCGTGGACGTGCGCGACGAGGGCCCATGCCCCTCGTCCCGATGCACCATCGGCGATCCCCTCGGATGCCCGGACGGGCAAGCGTGTCAGAGCCCCCAGGGCATGTGCCGGGGGGTGGGGGTGTGCACCCCTGCCCCGCAATGCCCACGCGACATCTTCGATCCGGTGTGCGGGTGTGACGGGCAGACATGGCGCTCAGCCTGTCATGCCCTCGCCGCTGGCCGTTCGGTGGCCTATCGGGGCATCTGCGGTCGGCCATGTGACCACTCGGCGGCCTGCGGGCCAGACGGGTTCTGTGGCTGCCTGCCCGATGCACCGAGCTGCGAAGCGCCAACGTGCATCCCCTGCACAGCACGGCTTCAGCCTCTGCCCTGTGGTGACGAGGTTTTGCCCGACGGCCTGTGCACTGCCCGTGATCTCGGGCTCACCTGGGCCGATCTCGATGCCGGCCGATGTGATGCGTCGCCCTGAGCTGCACGGCTCAGCGCGGCACCATCTCCAACGCCTCGGTGATCACCTCGGGACCCGACTTCGGATCTCGGGCCGCTTCAGTGAGATGACGTCGCCAGCGACGGGCCCCAGGCTGACCATTGAACAGATGCAGCATGTGTCGCGTGGCATGGTGTGATCGGCCACCCTGGCTCACCCAATGCTCTACCCACTCGGTCATGGCCATGGCGGCTTCATGTCGACTGGGCACGGGGGTGGTCTCACCGAACAAGCGCTGATCCACCTCGGCGAACAGGTACGGATCGTCATAGGCCGCTCGGCCCAGCATCGCGGCGTCGACGTGCTCGAGGTGATGCTGCACCTCGTCGAGGCTCTTGATGCCCCCGTTGGTCTCGATCCAGAGGTGGGGGCGCTCAGCCTTGAGCCGATGCACTTCGGGGTGACGCAGCGGAGGGATGTTCCGGTTCTCCTTGGGGCTGAGACCTTGCAGCCAGGCCTTTCGCGCGTGGACCGTGAACCGGGTGCATCCCGAGTCGGCGACGATGTCGACGAAGCGCAACATGTCGTCGTAGCCGTCGAGCTCGTCGACCCCGATGCGGTGCTTCACGGTCACCGGGATCGAGCACACCTTCTGCATCGCCTCCACACAGGCGGCCACTCGCTCGGGGCGTTTCATCAACACCACCCCGAAGCTGCCCGACTGCACCCGGCTCGAGGGGCAGCCCACGTTCAGGTTGATCTCGTCATAGCCACGGTCTTCGGCGATGCGGGCACACTCGGTGAGGGCCTGCGGATCGTCGCCGCCCACTTGCAGACTGATGGGGTGCTCCTGCGGGTGAAAGCCGAGCAGGTAGTCCCGATCACCATTGAGGATCGCCGGCGCGGTGATCATCTCGGTGTAGAGCAGCGTGCGTCGGCTCAGCTGCCGCATGAAGAGACGGTAGTGACGATCAGTGCGATCCATCATCGGGGCGATGGAGATCACGGGCACTTCGGTGGGGCTGGCAGGCTTCATGGCCGGGGGATTGTGACGATCTCAACGCAAGCTGGCAAACCGTGCTTTGTCTCGGGCCCGTGCCCTGGCCTCCTTTGCGGCCACCCGACCACTCTTCGCCGCCTCGAAGAGGGCGTCGTCCATGGACTGCATGCCCACCCCCTTCCCGGATTGGATCAGCGAGGCCAGCATCGAGATTTTGCCCTCACGGATGATGTTGGGCAGACCTGGCGTCGCCAGCAGAATCTCGTTCACCGCACAACGCCCCTGCCCGTCAGCGGTCCGCAACAGCAGCTGCGCCACCACCGCCGACAGGGACTGTGACAACATCAGTCGCGCTTGCTCCTGCTCGTCTTCGGGGAACGCGTCGATGAGGCGATCGATGGTTTTCGAAGCGTTGTTCGTGTGCAGGGTGCCAAAGACCAACGCGCCGCGCTCTGCGGCGTTGATGGCCTGACTGATGGTCTCGTGATCCCGCATCTCGCCCACGAGGATCACATCGGCGTCCTGCCGCGTGGCCGCTTGGAGGGCACCGGCGAAACTGTCGGCGTGCACGCCCACCTCTCGGTGCAGGATCGTCGACATCTTGGGCGTGTGCACGAACTCCACCGGATCTTCGATGGTGATGATCAGTCGGTTTTTGGTGGCGTTGATCAGATCGATGATCGAGGCCAGGGTGGTGCTCTTGCCACTGCCCGTGGGGCCCGTGACCAGCACGAGGCCTTTGTCGTACTCGGCGATCTTCGCCACCGCCGGTGGCAGATTGAGCTTCTCGATGGGGATCACCGTGTCGGGGATGATGCGGAACACCGCCCCAGCCCCATAGCTCTGCCGGAAGTAGTTGGCCCTGAACCGCGCCACGCCGGGGATCGGGTGGGCGAAGTCGACATCATGGGTGCCGGTGAACTCCGTCCAGAACTGCTCTGGGCAGATGCTCCGCAGCATCTCCATGAGCTGGCGCTCTTGGAGCACTGGCCAGCCCTCGATGGGGGTCAGCCGACCCCGCAACCGCACACAGGGCCTGATGCCCGTGGCCATGTGCAGATCCGAGCCCCCCATCTCTTTGAGGGTGCACAGCAACTGCTCCATCTTGTTCGACCGGGACATCAGCTCATCCCTCCGGGCTGCCAGCCGTTGCGGGCCGCCTCTTCGTCGCTGACGAGACCTGCCCGATACAGCCGCTCCACCGATTGAGAGAGCAGGCACATGCCATCGTTGAGGCTGGTCTGCATGATCGATCTCAGCTGGTGCATCTTCTGATCACGGATCAGATTGCCCACAGCCTGTGTGTTGTAGAGCACTTCCACCGCCGGCAACCGCCCGGCCTGATCCCGATGGGCCAGCAGCCTCTGTGAGACCACCGCCTTGAGCGACTCCGACACCATGGCCCTGATCTGGCTCTGCTGTTTCGGAGGGAAGCTGCCAATGAGCCGGTTCACCGTGGCTGCGGCGCTGTCGGTGTGCATCGTGCCCAGGACGAGGTGACCTGTCTCCGCGGCGGTGAGCGCCAGAGAGATGGTCTCGATGTCCCGGAGCTCGCCGATCACGATGATGTCGGGATCTTCCCGAAGGGCGGCTTTGAGGGCCCGGCCGAAGGACTGGGTGTTGTCGCCGATTTGACGCTGGTTCACCACGCACTGCTTGGACTGGTGCAGGTACTCGATGGGATCCTCGAGGCACAAGATGTGGTCGTACCGCTCTCGATTGAGAATGTCGACGAGGGCAGCGAGGGTAGAAGACTTCCCACTGCCACCAGGGCCCGTGATGAGCACCATGCCCTGATGAAAATCCACGAGCCTGGAGAAGTCCGGGGGCAAGTTCAGCTCAGCGAGGGTGGGCGGCGTCGGGGTGATGATGCGGAACACTGCCCCCACCCCCTGCTGATGTTTGAATGCGTTCCCCCTGAACCGCGCGAGCTCGGGCAGGGTGTACATGAAGTCCGCTTGCCCCGTGGCCTCGAAACGCTTGCGCTGTACCGGGGTCAGCCGGGCCATGAGCATCTGCTCGAGGTTCGGCGGCGGCATGGCGCCCTGCACCTCTCGCAGTGATCCGCTCGCCCTCTCCTTCACCACGCACCCTGCGTGAATGTGCAGGTCGCTGGCCCCGCGGTTGGTGGCCCCCGAGAGCATCAGATCGAGCCAATCGTCCTTGGGCGTAGCCTCTGCAGGCGGTGTCTTCACCGGCTGGTCGAGGGGGGCCGGCGTCAATGGCAAGGTGCCCAAGCCCGGCGCAGGCCCTCTGGCCTGTGTGGGCGGCACAGATGCTTGAGCAGGAGGCGGCTGTGGGCTGGCCAGCTCGGGGCGAGGGGCACGCACTGCAGGTGCCCTCGCCGCTGGGGCTGGTCGTGCAGCAGGTGCAGGACGCGGTGCAGGCCGCGACGCAGGTGCTGACCTCGTAGACGGACGAGGCGGTGGCTGAGCTGGGGGCTTCTCCGAGGGCGGCTGCTCCTGGATGTCCGACAGCTTGATGGGCCCCTGCACATATTGCCGGGCGATGAGGCCTTTCTGGACCTCGACCAGCCACTGGTGATGGTGCTCGGACAAGAAGCCCTGCTGCACCATCAACTCACCGATGCGGGTGTCGGGACTCCGAGTGCGCTGAATCGCGAGACAGGCATCCACCACAGGCTGGCGGACGAGGTTGAAGTGGACGGCCAGCCGCCCGAAGAGCAAATCGTCGTTCATCTAGGCCCTCACAACTGCCTCCTTCTGTTCGGCGGCAGTGTCGACGGCCTTGAAACTCTTCACTGCCCCGCGGCAGCCCCCTCCGAGGGCCAGCGAAAGTGCATCAACAACGTACGCTGGAGCGGGCTCTTGTTGTCGTCGGACATCAAGAAGACGTCGAGGGCACCGTCAGGCCCTGGCAACAAGGCCATGCCTTCCATGTTGTCGACAGTGAAGCCCGAGCCGAGCTCGACGACGGGCTCGGGTGACCACACCGACTTCTCGAGGCCCGCGCGGGGCACGCGACGCAACCGCGCAGAGACCGAAAACGGTGGCCGATACCAACGTTCGAGGATCAGCAGATCGCCCGAGGGCATCAGGGCCGCTTCGGTGGGTAGATAACCATCAGCGTCGAGATAGCGGATGGCCCGCCATTGCCCGGGCCGGCCGATCCAGCCCTTGAAGCCCCCCTCTGGGTGCTGCCCCCGCTCGCTCAACAAGATCCACGTGCCATCCGGGCCATGGCTCAGCGCTTCGATGCCTTTGTTGTCGGGCAGGCTGCTCAAGCCCTCGGGCCCATCGAGAGCCTCTGCGGGCCCCTTCAGGTTCGCCGCATAGCGCCAGAGGCGATGGGCCCGCTCGAAGGTGACGTACCAGTGCCCGTCGGCCCACCGCACCGTCTCGCCGTCGGCGGCTCGCTTCCCCGAGATGGGCTGACCCTTCAAGTCATGCACAGGCAAGAGCTGAGCCTGCTCGAGACCTCGCAGCTGCCCCTCGGCGTTGAGCACCATACGACCGCGGAGCCAGTGGCCCGTGTCGGAGATGGCGAGCATGCTCAGGGCGCCATCGCCTGCCCGTTGAACCGAGAGGCCCGAGTACCCACCGAAGCGTGGATCTTCGTGGGTCAGCTTGATGCCGCCCATCCACTTCAAGGGCCCGAGCTGCTGGGTGCCAGGGGCACCAGGCTTGAGCAACACCTCGGACCACTGCAGCCCCTCCCGGGCGCTGACGGGGGCGAAGCAGAACAGGTAGAAACACGCACAGATGAGAGAGAGTCGACGCATGGTGGGCATGATACGTCCGAGCAGTGCAAACGCCAGGGCGACGACGGGGTTCTGGCTTAAAGGTCCTAACATAACCGCTCCCGTCGCCAGGAACGCGATGCACTTCGCGAGGCAGCCGAAAGCATCCTCGACGATGCTTTGGCATCGCCTGCGCGTCTTTCGACTGCCTCACTTGCGCCTCACGTCCCTGACTCGGTCCGCTGTTTTGTTAGGACCTTTTAAAGTCAGCGTGAAATCACCTGTCGCCTCATGCTCCGCGACACCGCCCCGGGCTTCAGGGCGCCGACAATCAGCCAGCTAAAGTGTGGGGAACAGCCCTACTCAGGGCACCGGTTCTGGGGCCGCTGGCAGGCACATCACGTCGTACACCACGGGGATGTCACAACCTCCGCTGGGGCCCCAACCAGCATCATAGTTCTGCACAGGATCGTTGTTCCGGAACAGGTTGCACGTAATGTTCGGCACATCGCCCTGGGACAAGGTGGTGCACAGCCCCTCTTCGAAGCTCACCGGCGCCCCGTGGCCTCGGTTGAGGCATGCAAGCTCGGCACAGCGCTCCGCGGTCCCACAGCTGTTGAAGCTGTCGCAGCTGCCGTGATGGCCGAACGCCTGCTCGGCGCCGAGGGCGACGAACGCGTTGCGGCGCAAGATGACCCGCTCCCAGCCAGCATCGCCATTGAGGCTGTTGTCCCCACAACGGTAGCCAGACCGCACAGTGCCATTGCCTGTGTGAATACACATTCGCAGCTCTGGCTGATCGTTGCGCTCGACGTCACAGCTGCTGCGGCGCACGGGGGCACCACCGGGGGCGAAGCCCCAGGAGAATTCAGGGGAGTAGTACCACGCCACGCCATTGTGCTCGTTCGTCGCATCTGCGCCATTGCCCACGTCGAGGAACACCTCTTCGAAGAGGCCCTCGGCGGCGAGGGTGAAGGTGTCGGCACCTACGGGGCGACAGGCCATCATGAGCTGGTCGGCGTCACAGTCGGCCTGGATTTGAGCCAGATCGTCACCATTGCTGTTGAAGAGGCTGCTGTAGCAGACCTCCCAGCCCATGGCGGTGGTCGCGGCCTCGGTGAGGTTCTGTTGCACGCCGGGCGTCAACACGGCGCGGTCCGCGGGGGGTGGATCGACACAGAGCCCTTCTTCACAGGTCTGACCCGCGTTGCAGTCGTTGAAGTCGCGGCACTCGCCTTCGCCAAGCACGGTGCACAGCCCCTCTGCGCAGAACTCGCCAGCTTCGACATTGCACTGGGCATCGTCGCGACAGCCACCCACGGGCAGGCACGTCATGCCGGCATCTTCAACATGACCACAGTTGTGACCCCCGAGGGGGGTGGCGGGGCATTGGAGCAGGCGCTCCTCATCGCCTTCACATTGAACGTCGTCGAGCCAGATCTGCCCTTCTCCGCCGCCGAATCGCTGAATCGCCTCCACCGCGCCGGGGTACCCGAGCTGACGGCAGGCGACATCGGCGTCCGGCAGGTTCCAGAGATCGTCACAGACGGTGCCCCACTCGCCGTTGACGTAGATCTCCACGCGACCATTTCTGGGGCCCTCGCCGCCGACGAGGCGCACATCACCATTACGCAACGGGGTGAAGCCCACCATGTACTGCATGAGCGTGAGAGAGTCGGCGCTGAAATCGGGATCAGTGTCTTGCCAGTCTGACTCCACGAGCCAGAGCCGGCCGCCGCTGACGTTGATGTAGGCGAGAGAGACGGTGTTCGCGTCCCAGCCACCCAAGGGCGTGATGCCCGGATAGGCGCTGAGGTCGAACCCACAGCCAGTGCGCCCCTCGTGCACAGCGACAGCAGCGTTGTCCTGCCAGAAGGGGTCATTTTCGTTGAAGCGCACAGGGGGGTTGATGTTGTCACTGCAGCCACCGATGTTCGCCCCCTCACTGGGGGCCACGTTGGCTTCGGGGAACACTGCGTTAAAGACCTCGTCGTTGATGTTGTACTCGGTGATGACATTGCCGCCACCCTCGAGGTATCCCCGCAACTGAGCCCCGTCGATGTTCTCCGCTCCAGTGCGCGTGATGAGCAACGTCTGCACAGAGACATCGGGTGCGCACCCCGGGACGACCTGCAGATCGACCCCTTCGGGGATGAAGGTGGCCACATCTCGGCTCGACCCCCCACAGCGCATCAACACACTCCGCTCAGGCGGCGGCAGGTCGACGCAGAGGTTGTCTTCGCAGAGCTGCCCTGCGTTGCAGTCATCCGCATCTCGACACTGGCCCTCGCCGAGTACGGTGCAGAGCTCGTCGATGCAGATCTCGTTGTCGGCGCACTGCGCGTTGCCTTCGCACTCGCCCACACGCAGACAGGTGATGGCTACATCTTCATTGTGACTACAGTTCTCGATGCCAAGGCCTGCGTTGGGACAGTCGAACAACCGCGCCTCGTCGCCGACGCATTCGACGTCGTCGAGCCAGGTGGGCTGGCCATTGGCGCCGGGCACGGCATCGTAGTCAGCCACCCGCACCCCAGGGAAACCAAGCTGTCGGCATGCGACCTCAGCGTTCAGCCGGTCCCACCGATCGTCGCAGACAGTGCCCCACGTGCCATTGGCGTATACCTCGATCCGGCCATCATGGAAGCCCTCGCCACCGACCAGACGGATCATCCCCTCCTCGACGGGCCCACGCAGCAAGATGAAACGCATGATTTGTTGGGTGTTGGTGGTGAAGTAAGCCTCGCCCTGCTCAGTGTCCTGCCAGTCCCCCTCGGTGAGCCACAGGCGGCCCTGGCCGAGATCGCGATAGGCGAGCGACACGGTGTTCTCGCTCCAACCACCGAGCGGGGTGATGCCCGGGTAGGCGCTGAGGTCGAATCCACAGCCGCTTTCGTTGTTCTGCGCGGGGGGCAAAGCACCGTTGGTCTGCCAGAAAGGGCTCCCGAGATTGAAGCGGACGGGAGGATTGACGTTGTCGGTGCACGACCCCTGCCGGGCCCCCTGTACGACCCCTGCATCGGGGAACAATAGATTGAAGATCTCGTCGGAGTTACCGAACTCGGTCATGAGGTGACCGCCGGCCTGCATCCACGCCGTCACTGCCGGACCATCGATCTGTCCGTTGCGGCTGACAGCCATGGCGACAGTGTTGTCGTTCGGCTCACACCCAGCGGCGACAACGACCCCATCTTCAGGGCCGAAAATGACCGAGATGTCCCGTGCCGGCTCACCACATACGAGCACAGTGGGTCCATCGGGCGGGCAGACATCGCCCTCATCGACGGTGCCATCGCAGTCGTCGTCGATCTCATTGCAGGCCTCGTCACCGGCGATGCCTGCTTCTGCGTCGCACTCGGGGCCCTGCTCGCCACAGACGATGACACCCGCGCTTTCACAAGCCCCCTCACCTACGGTGCAGGCGTCGCCGAGGCCCTCGACATCATCGACGTTCCCGTCGCAGTCATTGTCTACGCCATCGCAAATCTCGTCGACCGGCTCGATGACCTGTGCGTCACACAAGGTGCCTTCACCGCCCTCGACGCAGACGCGTACGCCCATGGCCATACAGGCACCTTCGCCGATGGTGCAGGCCTCACCCACTGGGTAGCCGTTGTCGACTTCACCATCACAGTCGTTGTCGACGCCGTCGCAGGTCTCCTCGCCAGGGGCCCCAGGTACGGCATCACAGACGAGTTCACCGTCGGTACAGACGAAATTGCCGGCGCTTGCGCATGCGCCCACGCCCACCTCGCAGGCCTCGCCGAGGCCATCGAGATCGTCGACTTCACCATTGCAATCGTTGTCGATGCCGTCGCACACCTCTGGTGAAGGCACGCAGGGCTCCCCGCCCCCCATGCCACCGACTTCGCCACCCGCGCCGCCGACCTCGCCGCCAGCACCGCCGACTTCGCCGCCTGCGCCACCGGCATCGCCGCCCATGCCGCCGACCTCACCTCCGGCACCACCAGCGTCTCCGCCCATACCGCCGACCTCGCCGCCAGCACCACCGGTTTCACCGCCTGCGCCACCAACCTCCCCACCGGCTCCACCGACCTCACCGCCTGCGCCGCCGACCTCACCGCCGGCTCCACCGACCTCACCGCCAGCGCCAGCAACGGCGCCGCCCATGCCACCGGCGCCCCCGATCGCACCTCCAGTGCCGCCGGCAGCGCCTCCGCTGCCGCCCATCACCGCGCCTCCAGTGGCGCCTCCAGCACCCCCACCTTCTCCTGAGGTGGATCCTTCGTCGTCACATGCACCCAACCCTGCGGCCAGGCACACAGAGAGCGGCACCAACTTCAACAGCCTCATGGACTGACTCCCTCGATTGTGCGTCGAGCACACAGCACCCATGGGCATTCACCCCCAGCGCTCTACCCAGCCCGACGCACACAGAACGGTGTGTTGTGCGAGGTGGGACTCATGATTCGACGCATGTCCGATGTCTCCTGACGAACAGCATCGGCTCTAGAGGAAGGGCCCGTAAAGGAAACTCATCAGACAAATCAGCAGCCCTGCGGCCAAGACCTCTGTGAACACACACTCTGGAGGTCTCATGAAGGTTGTCTTTGCCGCATTGCTCCTACTGCCTGTCACCGCTGTCGCCGAGCGCAGCCCCTGGAGCTTCTCTGCCGGTCCCCGGCTCGAAGCAGCTGCCGAGCACGGGCTCGGGGGCAGCCAGGCTGGGGCCCGGTGGCGCTTTTCGGAATCCTTCGCTCTCGACCTCGTGGGGCGACAGGGCTACTTGAGCAGTTACGAGGAAGGGTTGGGGGATCACGCCTATGTGGCCCTGCTCGCGGGCATCACTTGGCAAGGTGCCGACGCAGGTGATGGCTGGACCCCAAACGTCTCCGCCCGCCTCGCCCATATCCACCACGCCACAGCAGAGAGCTGGGCCGAGACACCTGGGGCCAACATCGCCGGCGACTCCAATGGCGGGGTGGAGCACCGCTCGGGGGCAGAGCTCGCGGTGGGCCTGCTCGGGCCCAGGCTGTACAGCGGTGAAGGCTGGCATCTGCGCTGGAGCGTGGAGCTGAGCGGCACCACCCTGCCCTCGTCCGAGGTCATGGGCTGGTCCATGGGCCTCACCGGCGGGGTGGCCCTGGGCTTTGACTGATCAGAGCCGCAACACGTCTCTCAGCGCGGCCCTGGCATCGGGATCGGCGAGGATGACCTGACACCGCGCCCGGGCGGTGGCCTCGTCGAGCTTGCCCTCGCTCACATGACGGGCCACGGCGAGCAGGGCGTTGAGAGGTACGGTGGGGCCGTGCCGCTGCCCACGGGCTACGGCGGCCCAGCTCGGGGTCTCGGGCAGGGCCTCGGGCCGCTGCTCAGGGGGCGCGATGCCTGCGCTCCGGGGCCGCGCGTGGATCGGGCGCCCGGAGCGCGTGGTGCTGGCATCCACGGGCATCCACCGCGGCCCCCACGGGCTGTCGAGCAGGGCCATGGCCCACAAGTGATCAGGCTCATCCACCTGACCGCGATCGAAGGTCCACCCTGTGGCGAGGGCCGCGGGGATGCCCGACCTGCGCAACAGCTCGCAGGCGAGAGTGTTCAGCTCGTAGCAGATGCCCCGGCCCAGGTGGTGCGCGTCCCGACCTGCGTGGAGCATGGCGAGGTGCACGTTGGCCCGGCCCTCGCTCACCTTCGCCAGCCATCGGGCGTGGCGCGGGTCTTCGAGGTGTTTGGGATCGTATCGATAGCGCTCGGCGATGAAAGCCCTGATCATCTTGATGCGCTGGACCACCCCTTCGAGGGCGATGGCGTCGACGAGTGCGTGGCACGGCTCGGGCAGCTCGTCATCGGGCACCGTGGGCGTCCACAGCGCTTTGTGGCTCGGCAAGGACAGCAACGTCGGGGCCGTGGTCTCCTCACCAAAAGCGGGCGCTGGGGCGAGGGCCACCTCACAGGTGAGCTGCACATCGTCTTCGAGCCGCAGGGTGGCGCCGTCGAACTCGATGACACGCCCATCCTCCCCTGTGACCTTCAACAATTTGCCATAGAGCGGGAGCGGCAGCTGCACGACGCCGCCAGGCATTCGACCTCGCATGGTGACAACCGGACCCCCCTCCCCTGGGGTCGCCCATTGTGGATCGACACCTCTGGGGCTCCATCGCTGGCTTCGACGATGAAATGTGCCGGCGATCTGCAGTGGCCCATAGGTGTACGGCGCCGGCAGCCGGCCAGGGCGAAAAGCGAGGCCGTACCGAGAGATACGGTGGCGATCGTCGAGCCAGTCAGTGCGGGCACCGATCTGCGGGCGGATCGCCTCTCGCTGCTGAAACCAGCGTCGATCGTCAGGCAGCTGCGACGCACCAGCTGACGATCCTGATGCATCACCGCGGGGAGGCGTTGGAGGCGCTGAGCGCTCTGGGGCGTGGCGTTCCGCGCGATTGCTCTCGGATGGTGGGGGTTGGGCAGGTGAGCGATCTTCCCCCTGGCCGCCGAGCAGCCGCCGCAGGCTGGACCACAGGCCCTCTTTTGGTGCTTCTGCACTCGCGGGGATCGCCGGCGAGGGCGCTTGCTTCTGGGGTATCTGCGCAGGCGCGGTGAAGGCCCCGTGGTGCGCCAGCCACTCACGCCAGGGCGCCGTGTCGAGGCCCGGCGGTGTACGCACGACGGCACTCGGATCTTCTGTGCGGATGAGCGGGTGCTCCACGGGCCAGAGCAACGACTCGCCGTTGTGTTGTACCACCAAGCCCCACGGCTGTGGTGGAGGCTCGTCGGCGGCAGCGAGATCGCCCATGAGCTCCAGGTAGATTTCGTCCCAGTCCGAGGTGCCGATCAGCCAGGCACGCCCGTCGCGCTGCTGGCTCTCGAACACCCAGGCCAGCACCCGCCGGTGATGGGTGAAGCCCGCCTGAGTGGGGATGCCCAGGGCGCTGGTGAGGCGGCTGAGCTTTCTGCCCTGCCGCCACCCGCCGCGCCAGGGGCCGTAGCGCCCGGGCTCGAGATCCCGTATCAGCGCCCCAGGTGCTCTGGGGGTGTCGTCGTCATCGAGCAGGGTGAGTCGATCTGAAGCAGCCCGAACCTCGTCGGTGCTCAGGTGGCCTGCTCCGAGGGCATCATCGATCCACTGCAGTACAGCACTGGGAGTGACGGCTGCCTCCTGGTGGGCATCGAGTACGTCACGCAGGACCAGCCCATCGGCGCCACGACACCCGAGACGTGGGCCCAGGGCGAGGCCACTCTCGGCGCCGAAGGCTCGGGCCAAGGCCTCGCTCACCAGCTTGCCGTGGCCCGGGCCGAGCATCGACACCACCTCTTCCGTGGGCCAGTAGAGGCTCGACGGCTCAGCCCAGCGGCCATCGACTGCAGGCATCCACGACCGCCGTCGGAGATCGAGAGCATCCACCAGACCCTTCTCTGTCTCCACGCGGTGGCAGAGATAGAGCGCCAGGGCGACACGTGCCTCATCGCCCGCCACGCGACCGCGCCCGTCGAGCAGCGCGCCGAGAGTGGCCGTGTCCAACGCACCTTCGGCACCGGCGAGCTGAATCAAACGCCGTGAGGCCGATGTGTCGTACACATCGCTCGGCCCAGGCGGTGGCCTCTGCATGAAGGTTTCGATCAAGTGCCTCTGAGCGTCATCGGCGGGACTGAGCAGATCTTTGGGCCGGGTGAAGCCGCCCCGCACATCGGCCACCTTCAAGCGTCGATGAAGCTTCAGCCGTTTGATCAGATCCACCAGAGCGCCCTCTTCGGCCGCGTCGACCGAGAGCACATGGGCCAACCCTCTCACGAGACGCACCGAGGCCTCGACGTCTGCTCTGCCCATGGCCTCTTCGTGGGCGTCGAGCAGACGCTCCGCCACGCGGCGCACCGCCCCTTGTGGTGTGATCATGTGCGCACCGAGCCAACGTCGCAGTGGCTCGGGGATCTCCCCGTGGGGCTGGTCGTCGGCGATGTGCAGATCGACGACACCCAGGGTCCGCCAGAGTAGATCTCGTGGCCGCTGGAGCACCCCGCCGGCGCTGAGGCACACCGCGGCGGCGCCCAATGCCCCTCGGGCCTGCTCATCCTGGGTGATCTCCGCACCATGTCGCAGCAACCACCGATACAGACTCTGCCGCCCTTCGGGCTGCCTCAGAGCGGGGACCGGGTGCGCCTCTGGAGCAGTGGGCACGTTGGCGATCTGGGCCATGGCCTGGAGCAGTCGCCGGGGTGGGAGCGGGGGCTCGGGATGAGGCCAGTCCGGATGCGCCAGTCGGGCGCTGAGAGGCAACCCGACAGCGAGGGCCACTGTATCTGCGTCGGCAGCGTGCACCGGGGCACTCTGCAGGCGCCCCTCCGCGTCCACTGTGAGAATCTGCCCTGCTCCGAGGGCGTCGGCGAGCAGAGCGACCTGAGCCACGGTAGACAACCATGGGGGCTGCGCATCGAGGGGAACGCCCCAACGTGCCCCACGCTGTACTTGCTCGAGCAGCCACGCATCAGGTGAGGCGAAGCCGAGGGGCGGTCCGTGCTTGGGTGCACCCGCATCAGCGACAGTCTGCCCTTGCACAGGATCAAGGCGCACAGCATCGGGTACGGAGAGTCCATGGTCCATCAAGCCCTCGGCGATGATGAGGGCCTTCGCCGGCTCGAGCACCCCTGAGGCGCTCTGCCACATGACCAGCTCGGGCAACACATGGGCGGCGCCGAAGGTGGATAAATCCGCTGAGAGCACCACGGCCCTCAGCGCCTCTGCGCTCTGCTCGGGCAGCGCCGCCCCTCGCCAGCCCGTGACAACCTCGTCGAGGGTGATGGGTGTGATGCCCAGCCGCTCGATCAGCGACCACCTGTCGTGCTCCACATCGGCATCGAGCAATGGCCATGGACCACCCTGCATCGCCGGACGCAGCGACCCGGGCACCACCAGTCCCTGCGGGCCCCCGAGCGTGCACCACCGCCCATCCGTATCTGGCCACCATGGCAGCGTGCTCAGGGTCGCCAATGCGGCCTCGGAGCACGTGAGTCCGCCCACCTTCAAGGCATCGGTGATGGCTTCCCTCAGGGATGGAGGCCATGGGGTGACGTCCGACCTGGCAAACAGCTCTGCCATGTCAGCGATCAGACCATCATCGCCTCCGAACCCCATGTACTCGGCGAGGGACAAGCCCTCGACGAGGCGGCGAGCCCCCTCGGCCAGCTCGTCGTCACCGAGGGCCAGAGGTGCCCACGAAGTCGTGAGCCCAGCAGCCTCGATTTCGGCATACACACGGGCCACCCGGTCGATACTCGGCGGTGGCCGACGCGTCGAAAGCGGGGCCAGTGCCCCGGCGTTGTCGGGCCAGATCGGCGCCTCTGCCAGGGCTCGTCTCAACCCCTCGTCGAAATCGGTCCATGCCCGTGGTCGGGTCGACAGCCAGACCAGCAGCCCTCTGCGACCCGCGTCGCTCTCGGTGTCGATGGCCGGGGGCAGGCTCGATGCGTCACCGGCGAGGGCCTGGGCGAGGCTCAGAGTGCTCACCACAGTGATGCCCATCATCTTGAGGTGGGGCATCCTGCCGAGGCGTGGATCGATCCAGGGCCCATCGGGCAGCCAGCCAGAGATGGACTCGTCTTCAGGCCAGGCCACACGCTCTGCGCCCACGAGCGCACGCCGACGCCCAACAGTGTCGAGATGGATCGGCAGCTTCGCCCAACGCTTCAGTTGTCGTGTAGAGAGCCCCTCGGCCACCTCTGCGAGCCAGCGATGCAGTCCGATCAAAGCCTCATCGTCGAGCTGCACCGATCCGCGCAGCAGGGCCTCTGCCATGACATCCGAGGTGAGGGTGCATCCGCCCAGACGAGCGAGCACGTGACGATGTGCAGGATCATCCAGCCGCGCCAGGGGTGGTCGGACCACAAGATCAGCCACGAAGCGCTCGAGGGCATCACCGACGCCGATCCAGAGCGCGCCAGCGCCGGTGAGCGGCGCCAGAGCCTCACGTTCAGCAGGGAAGATCGGCAACGGGGCGATCTTCGCCGCTTCAGCGCCGAGCGCCCCTTCGTGGGCCCGCAGCCACGGCAAGAACCCAGGCCGAGCACCGAGCTCAGGCCCACGCTCGGGGTGCTCGAGCAACGCCACCACCTGAGACACCCCAGCGAACTTCGGTCCCAGCCGGCGCCACCCCCTGGGGCTCAAGGCCTCTGCCAGGCCCTCGTGAACGAGAGGCAGCATCGAGCCCACGAGCGCCCGAGTGAGCGCGTCGGCGAGATACACCTTCGAAGGCGCACACCACGCCTCCTCGACGTCTATGAGCCAGGGCGTCGCCTGCACCTTTTGAAGTTGTGTCTCGGAAAACCGCTTCTGTCGTGCGGTGGCATCCACCCAATGGAGCAGCCCCTCGATGGCCTCGAGACGCGGCGGACCCGCGAGGTGCAGATGAGCCAGCGCCGTCGTGCACACTTCTGGCGACCACCTGCGGGCGCCGAGCCACAGCAAGACCTCGTCTGCCGTATCACCTTCGGCGATCAGTCGGGCACCGCCAGCGTCCAGAGGCAGCCCCGCGAGGGCTTCAGCAAGGGCAGCGGGGCCCAGGATCACCTGAGACACCGGCCAGCTCTCACCCACAGCGTCCACCACCATCGGGGCATCGCCGACGGCGTTTTTGAAGGCCTCGCCCAAGGCCGCCCAGCCAGGGTGACTCAAGCGCCTGGGCGAGCGCAGGCACCCCAAGAGGGCCCGCCTCTGCGACGGCGGCAAGTTCAGGGCGAGGCCCGCGAGGGCTTCGCCAGCGTCGATGAGCAATCGCTGATTGGTATCACGGCTCGGATCCAGCCGCTCGCGATCCACGGGCAGTTCAAAGGCCCCGTGCACCATGATCCCCCACCCCGGGCGCGCCCCTGTAGGCAGATGGCAGAACACCTGTGGCAGCACCTCTGGCAGCGGCACGGGGCAGCCAGCATCGTCGGTCTGCACCGCCACCAGCGTGCCCGCTTTGCCCTGAGCCAGCCGCCAATGCTCCACCTGGGCCTCGCCCTCACCGCTCAGACGCGTCTCCAGGCGAGCACCGGCTTCGGTGTCCACACGGCGGACCTCTCGCTGGCGGCCATCTGGCGCGATCCACCGGAACGTCCGGATCGAGCGCAGCGCCAGCAACGTGCTCGGGGGCAGCGCCTGAGCATGGTGCCACATGGCGTCGAGGCCCATCTCGGCATCGTCGGGCTGCCGGAGCGGCAGAATCAATCGGGTGAGGTGCTCCTCTGGTGTCCGATCAGTCACCGGCCTCGGGATCGAGACATCGGCGATCTCGAAGGCGTAGACGTCGGTGTAGAGCCTCGGGCGCTCGCTGATGGCGTAGACCGCCTTGAAGCCCACCCCGAACATGCCGATCTGGCCTTTGCCCTTGGTGGTCTGGCCGATGGACAAGACCCCCACGACATCGCGCAGGTCAAAGGGGGCCCCGTCGTGGATCACGTGGACCGCCCCTTCAGCCTGGTGGGCTTCGATGTGCCAGCACGTGGCCCCAGCGTCTTCGGCGTTCTGCACCAGCTCCACCAGCCAGTGGCCGGGATCGGTATAGATTTTCTGCGAGAGCAAGGCCTCGGCCCCTGCCTGGGAGGCAGAGCGGGGTATGGCGGCGAGGGCTTCGAGGGCGCTTTTGGCGAGCCGCCCGCGACGGTCTCGAAAGGCTGCATGTTGAGAAGGCGCGCCCGCGACGAGGGCCTCGATGGACCGCCCTGGCAGACACATGAGGGGGCCGTCAGGGAGTGCGTCCACATCACCACTGCGCAACGCCGCCTCGACCTGCTGCACTGCCTCGTCCACCAGAAGGCGCCAGCGCTCTGGCGTGTGCCGGGAGAGCCAGCGAATCAGCAGCGAGAATGTGGTGACGCGATGAATCGGGGTCCGCGCCGCCGCCTCGGCCACCACCGGTCCCCAGGCCTCCCCCGTCATGGGCCCCAACAGTCGGGCCACCCCAGCATCAGAGAGATCGCTCAGGGCCTCGGCGACGGCGCCGACGAACCAGGGCTCCCCCAGCGCCCCGGCATCGGCGAAGGCCAGAACACACCGAGCCAGGGGCTCGTGATCGGGCCAGCGGCTCAGCGTCTCGAGCAGTCGACTTCTCATCTGAGCATCGGCATCACGGGCCACGGCGTCGACGATGGTGACGACCTCGGCGAAGGGCAGGCCTTCAAGGGCAGGCAAGCTGTTCATGGGGGAGGAGTGTGGTGGGGGGGCAGGCCAGAGGCAAGCTCAGAGGCAATCCCGGGGCCAGAGCCGGATCACCCGTGCGCCCTCGCTCACTGGGCGTTGGGACCCACCGAGACGACCTCCCACGGCCAGACGCCAGTGAAGACCAGCATGATCCGGAAGCTCTGATCGTCGGAGTCCTCCGCGGGGGTCAGAGCGCCTGCAGCCACGGCGATGGCCTCGCCGTCAGCGGGCAGCTGAAGGGGGCCAAAGGTGGCGATGGGGGCCATGCCCGTGGGGGCCACGCCGAGGGTGTAGTTGCCGGGCATGACCGGCAGGCCCTCGGGGGGCGTCACCGCGGGGAAAGCCACGTTCTCGAGACCCGGGAGGATGGTGAAGCCCTCGCCCACCACGCCGACGTCCACAGCAGGGGCATCGGGGGAGCCGTGCACCGCACGGAGCAGGAAAGCGTTGGGATCGTCTTCGGGGGCCATAAAGCCGTCGGCGAGGCTGATGAACTGGAAGGGCTCACGACCCTCAGGCTGCTCACCGAGGAAGCCCGTGGCGATGACGAGGTAGCGCTCACCGGCCATCAGCTCGGGGGAGGCATAGGTGATCACGGGATCACCCTCAGGGCGCATCGGGCCCTTGTCCGAGGCGAAGATGTCGAGCATGTACTCGCCCGGGGGCACCTGCACAGGGTTCGAGAGATCGCCGAAGCCGATGTTCTCGATGAGCTCGTCGCGACCGGCGAAGACATCTACGGCGGGGGCGTTGGGGCCCGCGTGCAGCACAGTGACCTGGGGATCCTGGCGGATGAAGCCGATGGCACCCTCAGCGCCCACGGCGAGCAGGTTGAAAGCGTCGCCCGCATTGGGCTTCGAGCCGAGCAGGCCGGTGGCGATGACGTACAGCTCGCCGCCCTCGGGCAGCTCAGGCGTGGTGAAGGCGGTCACCGTGTCGACGGTGTCTTCGACCTCGAGGACCACCCCGATGTTGATGGGCTCACCGGCGGGCAAGGCCACGCCTTCAGCCCCCGTGTCAGCGAAGCGGGTGAAGGCCTCCTGGCCCACCTCGATGGAGCCATCAGCGCCCACATCGAGGCCCACGGCAGGGGCGTTGGCGCCGGCGTGTACAATGCGCACCCGGGCGTTGCCCTCTTCAGCAGGGCCGAAGCCATCGAGGTAGGGCAGCAGGCGGAAGCCGTCCTCTTCGTCGCCACCGAGCACACCTGCAGCCACCACGGTGTAGCGCTCAAAGGGCATGAGCTCGAGCTCGGGACTCACGAATGCGGGCTCGCTGTCGGCGGCAGCACCGGCGGCGCGGATCTCAAAGGTGTATGCACCTGCAGGCACAGCGGCGTAGTCCGTGGCGGCGCCATAGGGCGCGCCGGCGAAGGCAGGATCCATGGCCCCCTGCACATAGACGTCGACGTCTGGAGCCCCAGGAGAGGCGTGGATGACCCGAATTTCGGCTTCAGGCTCTGTGGGGGCCACCTGAGCAACCGTCCAGGGCCAGGCGGCGGTGTTCACCACCATCAGGCCAAAGGGCTGCTCGTTCTCCAGCATGGGGCTCAAGAAGCCCGTGGCCAGGGTGAACGCCCGCAGACCTGCGGTCAGGTCGAGGTCGAAGGCTTCAACGGGCGTGGGGGTACCGGTGGCGGCGACGCCCACACGGATCTCGCCGGGGGGCAGGGGCAAGCCGGCCGCGTCGGTGCTCTCGCCGTACTCGAGCTCCTCGAAGACTGGGGCCACGGCGCCGTTGGCGATGGGGCCGACGTCCACAGGGGGCGCATCGTGAGAGGCATGGACCACGCGGACCACGGCATTGTCGGCGTCGACGGTGAACTGATCAGTCACCACGGCGAGGTTGATCTCCTCACCGCCGCCCAGGACGTTGGCGGTGCCGCTGGCGTACACCAGGTAACGCTCACCGGCCATCAGCTCGGCGTCGGCGAGGGTGGCGGCGCCACGGCCCTCGGGGCGCTGCGAGCCCTCGGCGTGGCCGAAGGCGTCGAGGGTGTAGGTGCCCGGGGGTACGATGATGGGCTGGGAGATCATCCCATAGTCGAGGTTGTCGATGAGCTCGGCGTCACCGGCGAAGACGTCCACCGCAGGGGCGTCGGGGCCTGCGTGCAGGGCGTAGACGGCGGGGTTCTGCTGGATAAAGCCGATGGTGCCCTCGGGGCCCACGGCGAGCAGACCAAAGCCGTCATCGGCGTTGGCCCGGGTGGCAAAGCTGCCGGTGGCGATGACGAAGAGGTCGGCACCACCAGGGAGCTCGGGGGTGGTGAAGCTGGTCACCAGAGCGGCAGCCTCGTCGGCGGTGGTCAGGCCCACCTGCAGCGCCTGACCTGCCGGCAAAGGCACGCCTTCGGCGCCAGTGTCCGCGAAACGCTCCACAGAGGCGATCTCCACATCGCCGTCAGCGCCCACATCGATGCCCACGGCAGGGGCGTCGGCGCCGGCGTGCACGATGCGTACTCTGGCGCTCTCGTCCGAAGGTGCGCCGAAGCCCTCTACCTGAGGCACGAGACGGAACGCGTCTTCATCGGTCTCACCGCCGAGGAAGCCTGCGGCGATCACCGTGATGTTGGCGTTTCCGGGCAGGTCGAGTTCCGGAGAGACGAAGACCGGCTCCGAATCGAAGGCAGCGCCAGCGGGGCGCACCTCGAAGGTGTAGGCGCCGGCCTCGATCTCGAGGTAGGTCGAGGTGTCCTGGTAGGTCAGGCCGGAGATGGCGGGCTCGTTGCTGCCCTGCACGTACACATCCACAGCGGGGGCATCGGAGGCTGCGTGCACCACGCGGAGTCGAAGGCTCTCGGGGGGCATGACCTCACCGCCCATGCCGGCCTCACCGCCAGCTCCGCCGGCCATGCCCGCCTCACCACCAGCTCCACCGCCCGCTTCGCCACCCATGCCGGCGGCACCGCCAGCGCCGCCTCCCGCCTCGCCCCCGGCGCCGCCGATGACGCCACCGGCACCGCCAGCGCCGTCTCCACCGCTGTCGTCATCATCACAGCCAACGACCACGCCACTGGAGAGAAGGGCCGCAGCCACCCACGACAATTTCCTTAGATTTCGCATACACGTATCCCTTGCGCTCGTGAACAGCGCTCTACAACAACCATTGTTCTGCTTGAGTTGAGGGGCCCTACCGCACGCAGCGCAGCCCCGCGATGTCTCTCAGATGATGTCTCAGGGCCAGCGGACCTGCCCGGACCAGCGTCGTGTGTGACCGACGCGATCTCGGGCCTCTACAGTGACCTTGTGATCGCCGGGCTTCATTCGAGACCAGGATCGCCACACCGCTTGCTGATAGCCAGACATCCACTCGGCGTGCACGGGGCGATCGTCCACCGTGATGCTCACCGAAGATACACCCGAGCCTTTGTCGGTTACTGGAACGACCAGCCTCGGCCCACCGGGGTGAGGCTGAACGGAGGGCTTCTCGATCGTGGGGCGCGCGACGTCGCGCATGAGCGCGAAGGGCCCCAAGTGCACTGTATATCCCGTGATCCATCCGGCCTCCTGGGCGCCGCCGAGATACCACCAGCGATCGCCTTCACCGAGATAGACACCCACCCCTGACGGATCCGCAGTCGAGGGGAGACGAATTCCGATCGCGCTCCCCGATCGGGTGGGCCACCAACGGTTGGTGAGACGCTGGATCGGGGTCACGGCCTCGAGCCCGTTCACCACAGGTTGAGGCCCCTCGACACGCTCCGTGGCGTACGGCAGGAACAAGGCCTTCGACCCCACGGCAAAGCGCACAGGTCCCGATTCGAAGGTGCCCTCGGGGCTCACCGGCAACACCTCGATGCGGTGACGCACGGGTTTGCCGTCACGCAGATATCCGATGTCGAGATCGCCCCCCTCCCCCTCAGGCAACGTAACCGCCAGCGCAGGCTCATCCTCGAGCCTGCTCAGCGTCGCCCCCTCGAGAGGTGCCCCGCGCCATCGCACCTTCAGCTGTTGTTCTGCCCCACCGCAGGCACCGGGCAAGGGCACCACCACGCGGCGCCCGCGCCACAGACGCTCCGGAGCGTCCACCAGGGTGCCCTCTCCAGGGGCGGCCTTCGACAGCGACCACGGGCACGGCGGCTTTGCCGGCACCACCCTCAGGGTGAATTTCAGCTTGCTGGTGTTGCCCGCGGCGTCCCGGGCGATGATCAGCGCCTCGTGATCCCCTGGTGCCAGATCGACGAGATCGGGCGGCGGACCCTTGCGGTGCACCCGCACGTGGGGCCCCTCTCGAAAGAGCTTGTTGAACAGCCCCTCGCGCCGCGCTCGACGCCCCGGCTCGAAGTCGAGCTCCACATGGGCTTTGTCTTTCTTGCCATAGGACACCCGATCGTACCGGGTGAGGTGGCGGCGCTTGCCGTCCACCTTCAGCTCCACGGACCACGGGCTCAAATCACGGGTGCTGCCGTCGATGCGATCGTTCACCTCCACCATGAGGCCCACGTCACCGCCGATGACCACCGGGGCGCTGATGCGGCCTTTCCGCACCATGAAGATGCGATCTGCCTGGTCGTGGGCCACGTGAGCGCTGGCCTCTCGGGGCATCGCCAGCAGCCGGGCGATGCGGGGCGCTTGCGTGTCGGGGATCTTCAACCCGCGCCGGAGCGGGTTCACAGGCACCCCGCCCTTGCGCAGTTCAAAGTGCAGATGCACCAGATCGGTGCCGCTGGTGCCCACCAGCCCCAAGGCCTCGCCCGCTTTGACGGGGATGGGCTCTTCGAGGTTGAAGGCCAGCGGGTAGTCTCCCACCTTCTGCTCTCTGGCCTTCACCAGGGTTGCCAGCTGAGGGACATAGGCCGAGAGGTGGCCGTACACCGTGGTCCACCCCCCCGGGTGGCGCACATAGACAGAGCGCCCATAGCCGCTGTGGCTGCGGCGGATGCGATACACCTCACCATCCGCAGCAGCGAGGACCGCCACCGACTCGTCTCCGCCCGTGACCAGATCGAGGCCAGCGTGGTGATGACCAATCCGGTAGGTGCCAAAGGTGGAGGTCACCGCAGGCGGATGGTCGAGTGGGTACACCATGGGCAGCGAGGGGGCCTTCGCCCCAGCACTCCCCACCCAGAAGAGCAAAAGCGCCCAACACGGCAGAAGGCCGACGACTTCAGCGCGCTTCACTGCGCCACACCTCGCCAGAGTCATCTCCGTAGTAGAGCGCCCCACGCCACCACGCCGCCGCCCGTGGACGGACGTCGGTTTCGAAGCGCGTCAATTCGACCACCTCTTCGAGGTCGGGCCCTGTGGCCACGAGCACTCGCACCGACCAGCTGGTCAGCGCGTTCACCTGTTCGAAGTCCGAGCCCTCATGGGCCAACAAGAGGATCTCGCCGGTCTCCTGATGGACCGAAACATCGATCAGAGTGAGGCCAGCGAGGGCCTCAACTGGGGCGATGCCATCGCTGTCGACCCGCCACGTGACGTACTCCAGAGGAGGCGCCGCCACATCGACCCCACGGAGCAGGGCCACGTCGGGGGCGATCATGTCAGTCTCCGTGGCGAAGAACCGGCCGAAGGGGTGCTCGTCGGGCAGCAAATCCACCCGCCGGAGGCTGGTGGCGAGCTGTCCCGTGGGGAACTCGTAGATCTGACCCATGCGATCGCTGCGATAGCCGAACATGTAGAGCTCACCTCCGGCGGCCATGAGACGCACCCAGCGCGTATCGCCCATCAGGCCGTTGTGCACACGATCGACCACCGACCACGTGGCCCCCTGGTCTTCAGAACGCCAGAGATGCCCGTAGACATTTCCCCCCATCCACTCTTCTGGCGTGCCGCCGGAGCCCACAGCGTAGAGTTCACCCTCGAAGCCCACCACGTCGTGCACATGTACGCCGTTGTTCACCGTGCGGTGTTTCACCCACTCGCCTCCGGGCGGCCGGCGGTAGACATTGCCCAGCCACGCGTCTTCCGTAGCGTCGATGCCCGCCTGGTACAGCACACCGTCGATGAGCCGGAAACGGTCGATCTGCTCCTCGTCGGAGGCGAACTCCGTCACCACCGCCGTGGGATCACCCGGATCGGTGAAGGCCCGAAATTCGATGGGGGTCACGCGGCCCAGGTTCACCGTGGCGTCGCCGTACCCGAAGAAGAGCTGATCGTCGAAGGGCACCAGATCGTGAATGCCCCGCTGGAACACTCCATCGGGGCCCACGTGGGCCTCACCGTCGGCGAGATAGTCCACCAGAGGCTGCCCCCAAGGCTCGGGTTGACCCACCTCCTGAGCGGCGATGGTCTCCGGCCCCACTGTGGCATCTGGGGTCACGTCGGCGTCCTCAGACACCATCGCATCGGGCAGATCAGCATCTGCCACCTCAGCGTCGGCGCCACCCGCTCCACCAGCGTTCACGGCCATATCAGGGGCTTCGTCGCTCTCGGCGCCATCATCACACGCAGCGAGGGCGCTCACACACATCCACAACACACACCAGCGCATCAGGTCTCCACATGCCCGATTCAGGGGGGGTCACGCTAGCACAGGTGGCTCTCCCGGGACCCACCTAGGGGTCAAGAGTTCCCGCCGTCGCCCGATGTTGAGGGCACGTCCAGCAATCGAGGCGCGCAGCGCCAAACGAGAAGTCAAATGTCGAACGACACGCACGATGGACCGCCCCCGTGGCCCTGGGCTCAAGTGGCCGAGGGTCACCGCGCCCTGAGCATGGCCCTCGATCAGGCCATCGATTCACTCGACGGGATGCTCGCTCAGTTGGACTCCGGCAATTGCCCGACGGAGATCAGAGCCTTGAGCCGGGTGCTGCGAGACTACATCTACGATCACATGCCCGCAGAAGATCGCCTGATCACTGACATCCTTGGTCCAGCGCACCCCGCCTACCACCGCTTGAGCGAAGCCCTCGAGGGCCTGCAGTGGCAGATGCGATATCTGCACAAGATGGTGGAGAACGAGGCCCCCTCGGTGGACTGGATCGTCATCCGCCGCCAGAGTCAGCGCGTTCTCTCGGCTCTCACGGCCCACAGCCACACCGGCGACGCCCTCATGGCAGAGTCGTCCATGGCCGAAGGCGACTGAGCCCCACGCTCAGGCGTTTCTGTGCCCATCGAGAAAAAAATTCACCTGCCGCAGAACTTTCCTGCCCCCTCGCCGTAGACCCACCCATCGCCGAGGCCTTCTCTCCTGATGGCCTGGCAGCTCCATCCATTCTCATGTCTACCCGAGGAGTCTCCATGTCAGTCCTGCGGCACACGTCCACCTTCCTTCGCGGCCTCACCCTGTCTCTCGCCAGCATGGGTGCCCTCTGCCCGCAAATGGCCATGGCCGACGCCCCGCTGAAGATGGCCAAAAAGGCTGATCCCACCTTCAGCGAGATCATCCAGCGCGTCGTGGCGATGCCCGGCAACGCCGATCTGCAACGTCGGGCCCGAGCGTTGGGGCTCAACGTGCTCAACGTGATGTGGGAAGACACTGGCCGCGCCGCAGGATCCGCCCTCGGGCCCAACATCAGCGATCTCACCTTGCAGGTTCGCGAGCCCACCGACGGCGACAAAGTGCGCACGCATTTGCTGCCGGTGATCCGCCACCCGAACTTCACCGACAAGACCGCTGACATTCCCGCGGACGAGCTCTGGGTGAAGGTGGGCAACGAGGTCGAAGGCGAGGGCGACATCGACGCCACCCAGCTGAAGGCGGTGCCCCTCACCCATGTCCTCGAGAATTTGAAGGACTACCTCTCGGATCCCGAGAGCCTGAAGGGAGAAGGCAACTTCCTCGCCGACCGGGACTCGCATTTTCTGGTGAGCGCCCAGCACGTCTTCGTGCCCCTGCCTTCTGAAGGCAAGGCAGAGTTCAACCCGGTGCTCTTCAACTATCAAAGCGCCCCCGAGTCACCGGCGGTGCTCACCCTGCTGATCACCCGTCAGGGCACCAGCGCCACCATCATCGAGAACAAGTCCGGTGATCAGAGCTTCCAGGGTTGGGGGCAGCAGCTGTTCTTCAACCACGGGGGCCAGAAGACGGTCTTCACCGCGGAGCGCAAGAGCGCCGTGGCCCAACGCATCGAGCAGACGATCGCCCAGGGCGGTGAGATCGACGCCCAAGATGCCGGGGCCCTCGACGAGGGCGCCGACATGATGATGATCGTGCAGGTGCCCCTGAAGCACAAAGGCCGCGGGTTCCTAAACGGCCTGGCCTTCGGCGAAGACATGGACTTGCTCATGGAGGCCGAGGGGGGGATGGCGGTCCCCTCGGCGGCCCCACTGAAACGCTCGCTCAGAGGCGGTGCGTCGGTGTCCGACGTGGAGCAGGCGGTCCTGGGCCACGGTGAGGACATGGGTCCCTTTGAGGAGATGGGCGGCCTGAAGCTGGAGCGCGACGAGGCCTTCCCGATCCGGGTGACGGTGCAATTCTACAAGGCCACGAGCAACGGTGTGGTGAGCGAGGCTGATCTGAAGGCGGCCCACGCGGACATTCAGAAGGTGTACGACAAGGCTGACTACGTGGGCTCCCTGGTGGTGCCCAAGGGGGAGCGGGTGCGGCCGACGGATTGGATCAAGGATGATCCGAACGGGGGGGACTGGAGTGCTTTTCCTTGGTTTGGGTGGTTTTCTGACGACCGTTGAGCATTCTCGCTTCGCTCGCAGATCCGTTTGTCGGGCACGGGCACGGGCACGGGCACGAGTTGATACATACGCGGACCCGTGGCCCAGCATGACTCCGCTCGTGGGTGTGTGATGGTGGAGGCTCTACTCGGCCCCATATGCCTCTCATTGGAGGTTTTGGCCTTCAGACACCCCAAGACCAAAATTCTCAGGCTGCTCTGAAGCGCATCAACTCAGCCTCAATGACAACCTTCGCCCTGAGTCATGCAGGGCCACGGGTCCACGTATGTATCAACTCGTGCCCGTGCCCGTGCCCGTGCCCTGTACCAATTGGATTGTCGCTTTGGATCTTGATGCGAGGCATCTGAGAACACCACCCG
>JBKAGE010000068.1:0-19054 GCA_046290225.1 Bradymonadia bacterium
GGCCCCCATCCGTACGCTGTTCCCCACCGTCACACCTGCAGGCACCACAGACCCGGCGCCAATCACCGTGCTGTTTCCCACACTCCCGTTCACCGTCGCACCGTCGCCGATGCTCGCGTACGTCCCAATCGATGCACCCGCACCGATGATCAGGTTGCTCCCCAGCGTCGCCGTCTCCGGGATGTTCGCCAGCGGGCTCACGCAGGCATCACCGTAAGTGTCACCGTTGTCATCCGTCTGATCGCCGTTGGCGATGGTGGGGCAGTTGTCCACGTCACCACAGACACCGTCGCCATCAACATCATTGGCGGCGTCGGCGGGGCAGGCGTCACAGACATCACCAAGGCCGTCAGCATCACCATCAGCCTGATCAGCGTTGGCGCCATTGGGGCAGTTGTCCACATCATCGTTCACCCCGTCACCATCGGCGTCGGGGTTGGCGTTGGCGAAGAACATGACCTCGCGGATCTGACAACGGTGGTTGGCGAACTGAGCCTCGATGACGAACAGGCGAATCGCCCGCACACCTGCCACAGGGGCAAAGTTCGCCTCGACGGTGCTGGGGCCGTTGTCGACGGTGAACCCGCTCAAGTAGCTGATGCGGTTGCCCTGGCCATCGAGCATCTCAAGATCGAAGCGCTCGACCCCATCGTCATCAGAGCCAAAGTCGTTGTAGAGCCGAATCGACGACACCTCGACGGCGCTGTTGAAGGTGAACTCGAAGTACTCCACTCCAGGGTCGATGTTCTGGAAGAACGAGCCACCAGAGCTCTCATTGAGATCACCGTTGATGAGGTTGCCCGGCGTACCCGTAATGCCAGGAGCGGTCACTCCATCAGGGGTGGTCCACTGTGCCTGAGCGTTGGCAGCAGTCGAAAGGCCGGCGGTCAGCGCAACAGCACTGACTGCGGTGAGAATTCGATTCCGAATCCGCATGAGAGACTCCAGGGGTGTCGTCATGCGGTAGAGGATATCGATGATGTGTTACGAATACCACCCCTGATTACTCAGGCGCACACTTCGCACACAATGGGTCAGAGTATGTGATGTCGGGGCTGGACGATCAGACCGGGAGGGGCTTGCCGCGGCCGATGGCGTAGTAGGTGTAGCCACGGGCTTCGAGGCGATCGGGATCGTAGAGGTTACGACCGTCGAAGATGAGCTTCTCTTTGAGCTGGGTGGCCATCTGATCGAAGTCGGGGCGGCGGAAGGCGCTCCACTCGGTGCAGATGATCAGCGCATCGGAGCCATCGAGGCAGTCATAGTTGCCCTCGCAGTAGGTGATGCGATCGCCGAAGTAGTGCTCTCGGGCGTTTTCGGCAGCCTCGGGATCGTAGGCCTTCACCTGGGCGCCGGCCTCGAGCAGGCCGTTGATGAGCTCGATGCTCGGGGCCTCGCGCATGTCGTCGGTGCGAGGCTTGAAGGCCAGGCCCCACACGGCGAAGGTCTTGCCGCTGAGATCCTCGGTGTCGTAGTGGGCCTTCACCTTGCGCAGCAAGATGCGCTTCTGGTCCATGTTCACGGCGTCGACAGCGTCGAGGATGCGCAGACCATGACCACGGGTCTCGCCGGTGTAGCGCAGGGCCTTCACGTCCTTGGGGAAGCAGCTGCCGCCGTAGCCGGTGCCGGGGAACAGGAACTGGTAGCCGATGCGAGGATCGGAGCCGATGCCGGTGCGCACCTTCTCGATGTCGGCGCCGACGCGCTCGGCGAGGTTGGCCAGATCGTTCATGAAGCTGATCTTGGTGGCCAGCAGGGCGTTGGCAGCGTACTTCGTCAGCTCGCTGGAGTAGACATCCATGAAGTGCATGCGATCGCGGGTGCGGCAGAAAGGCTCGTAGAGCTCGTGCAGCACGGTGCGGGCCTTCTCGCCCTCTTCGCTGTCGGGGGTGCCGATGATGATGCGATCGGGCTTGAGGAAGTCGTTGACGGCGTCACCCTCTTTGAGGAACTCGGGGTTCGAGCACACGGCGAAGGGCACCTTGGCCTCTTCACTGATGAGGGCCTTCACCCGCTCCGAGGTGCCCACGGGCACGGTGGACTTGGTGAGCACCACCTTGATGCCATCGGTGAGCACGTTCTCGCCGCCACCGAGGGTCTTGCCGATGGTCCGAGCCACGGTCTCGACGAACTTCATCTCGGCGCTGCCGTCGTCGCCCTGGGGGGTGCCCACGGCGATGAAGATGACCGCCCCTTCGCGGATGGCCTGCTCCACGTTGGTGGTGAAGGTCAGCCGCTCGGCCTCCTGGTTCCGGCGCACGATGTCCGAGAGCCCGGGCTCGAAGAAGGGCACTACGCTCTCTCGCAGACTCTCTACTTTTTTCTCGTCTACGTCTGCACAGACAACATGATTACCGCTGTCTGCGAGGCAGGCCCCCACCACCAGACCAACATAGCCACTGCCGATGACCGTAACCCGCATGTTCATTCCTCTCTGTTTGACGTCGCACCGCACTATGTAGGACAGAAGGTGCCTTGGCGCAATGTGTCCGATCGCAATGCGTCCGATCTGACCCATGGCCATATCGGCACGGGTCGCTGGCTCGATGAGGTGATCTCGACGTGTCGATCATCGTTCAAAAATACGGGGGCAGCTCGGTGGCCACACCGGCCCACATCCGCCGAGTGGCCCGCAGAGTGGTGGAGACCCGCCAGCGAGGCCACGACGTGGTGGTGGTGGTCTCGGCCATGGGCAACACCACCAACGATCTGCTCGATCTGGCGGGCTCGGTCTCCGACAACCCTCACCGCCGAGAGCTCGACATGCTGGTCACCGTGGGGGAGCGCATCTCCATGGCCCTGCTGTCGATGGCGATCCACGATCTGGGGCACCCGGCGGTGTCGTTCACAGGATCCCAGAGCGGCATCATCACCACCGACGCCCACACCCACGCCCGCATCGTGAAGGTGAAGCCCGATCGCGTACGACAGGCGCTCTCTACGGGGCAAATCGTCATCGTGGCGGGCTTCCAGGGGGTGAGCGAGCGCCTGGAGATCACCAGCCTGGGCCGTGGAGGCACTGACGCCACTGCAGTGGCCATGGCAGCGGCCCTCGGCGCCGAGTGTGCCGAGATCTGCTCCGATGTCGACGGGGTGTACTCCGCTGATCCACGGGTGGTGCCTGAGGCTCGCAAGCTCGACGAGATCGGCTACGCCGAGATGCAGACCCTTGCCGACGCCGGAGCCAAGGTGCTCCATGCCGAAGCAGTGGAGTGGGCCCGACGAGAAGGCATCGACGTGCACTGCGTGGCCACCGACGATCCACACCGAGCGGGCACAAGGGTAGGGCCTACCCCCGAAGCGCCTGATCAGCGCGTGGTCGCGGTGACCCATCACAAGGCGATGTTCCACTTGGAGCCCGAGGTGGCAGGGCAACCTGCGCCCCATGGCCTGCCGGCGCTGCTGGCTGCTCACGGGGCTTCGGGGTCGGAACTCTGGATGCTGCCCATGGGATGGGCGGCGGCGGTGCCCCAACAAAACGTGCATGGGGTCGAGGCCTTCGAAGAGGCCCTTGACCGTCTCGGTGGCATCCGGGTCAGGCGAGATTTGACCTGGATCACCGTGGTTGGGCGAAAGCTCACGGCCCCCCCCGGGTTGGGTCAGAGGGCGGTCCGTTGCCTGGAGCTGAAGCAGGTACCCATCCGCGGCACCCTCGTGGATCCCGGCCGGTTGAGGTTCCTCGTCGATCAGGCCCACGCCACAACAGCCGTGCAAGCCCTTCATCGTACCCTCATCGAGGGATAGCGACGGTGACCCTGCCGATTTAACTCCTCTTTGTTCGTTGCCGATTCAACGCAGGTAACGATGCACGCGCTGAGGGGTATCCAATGAGTCGCATCCTGGTCATCGAGGACGAAGAGGAGCTGAGGGAGCTGATCGCTCAGTTCCTGCAATTTCACGATCACGACGTATCCACGGCAGAGCATGGTCTCGCCGGTTTGGAGGCGGCACGTTCGACCCGGCCCGACTTGATCATCTCTGATGTGATGATGCCCAAGATGGACGGCTTCGAGGTCCTCGAAGCCCTCAGGGAAGATCAAGAGACGGCGGACATCCCCTTCTTGTTTCTCACCGCCAAGGCAGATCGTCAGGACATGCGCCGGGGCATGGAGCTCGGCGCAGATGACTATCTGACCAAGCCATTCGAAGCCCTCGAGCTGATCGAGGCCGTCGACCGTCGCCTGGCACGCCACGAATCCTTCAAATCGCGACAGCAGGAAGCCATCGACACCCTGCACCACGATCTGTCGCGCATGTTGCCCCACGAGCTGCGCACACCGCTCTCGGCCATTTTGGGGTATGGCCGCATGCTCAGAGACGAGTGGACGGCCTTCACGCCTCAAGAGATCAGGCGCATGCTCGACGACATCTGCGCCGCCGGCGCACGACTGGAGCGTCTCTCGGAGAACTACAGTGTCTATGCTGGCCTGCTCACCGAGCGCAACGAAGCCATCTCGCCGGTGAGCACCCCACTCGAGCACGAGGCGGCCTGCAGCATGGCCCGGCTCGTCGTCGAGCGCCTCACCTTCGGCACTGACCGTGCCGCAGACGTCTCCGTAGAGCTGAGCCCAGGGGTGATCCCCATGGAGTCCAGCCGATTCACCCGAATGCTCACCGAGCTCCTGGACAACGCCCTGAAGTTCTCCACGGCCGGTGATCCAGTGCAGGTGGCCGGCTCACCTGACGGAGAAGGCTACCGCCTCGAGATCGTCGATCACGGTCAGGGCATGTCCGCCGACCAAATCGCCCGAACAGGCGGGTTCAAGCAGTTCGATCGCGACGCCCAGGAGCAGCAAGGCACTGGCCTCGGCTTGGCCATCGCCCGAATGCTCGCCGAGCGCACAGGTGGCTGGTTGCACCTCGTGCCCCCTGAAGCCCCTGCCGACCGAGGGCTCCGCGTAGAGATCCAGCTGGGCCCCCAAGCCCAGTGAGCGAGCAACCCCACAGCGCCCTCGCAGCCATCGAAGGGCAGTTGCGGGCGATCCTGGAGGCCTCTCACGAGGGACTGGCCCTCATCAGCCCCGACATGAAGGTGGTCAACACCAACGCCCGATGCATCGATCTCGTGGCGCACATGTTCGGCGTACGTCTGTCTACCGGTGACAGCCTCGATGTACTGGTCCGCCCCAACCGATGGTCCAACCTCTCGTATGCCATTCAACGTGCGCTCAAAGGGGAGCAGATCAGTTATTGCCGGCCGGGGTTGTGTACCCCTGGCAGCTGGCTGCGTCTCACCCTGACACCCGTGAAGAGCGGCGGTGAAGTGCAAGGCCTCGTGGTGGGCCTGCAAGACATCACCGAGCATCGAGCGGCCGAGCAGGAGAGCATGCGTCGAATGGCGTTGCAGCGCGGCCTGAGCAGCTTGAGTGAGCTGGCCCTGCGGGCAGAGTCGGTGACATATGTCTGCTGGAAGGCTCTGGAGATCTTGAGAGATTCGGCCACGGGGCCGCTGTTGTGCGATCTGCGGCTGCACGAGAGCACGCTGAGCAGCCAGATGTTGCGTATGAGCGACGACGGCCTGCCCATGCTCCACAGCCACGATGAAACACAGCTCAAACTCAGCGAGTCATTGATGTCTCTGCTGAGTCAACCACCAGAGGACGACACCCCATTGCGCGCGGCTGGCCCCGCGTGGCCTGCGGAGTGGCAGGGTACCTGTGGCCACCTCGTGCTCATCGGGAACTCTGGTCAACAGCTGGGCACACTCTGGGTCGGCTACGCTGATGGCCAGACAGTGGATGCAGCTGTGGTGGAGACTGTGCAGTCGATGTGTCACCTCATCGCCTCGGCCTTCTCCCGGATCAAGAGCCTCGATGCCCTCACCGAGAGCGAGCAGGTGCTCCATGACGCTCAACGCGCTGGGCAAATCGGGAGCTACTCCTTTGATTTGCTCACTCAGAGCCTGAAGTGGACCGAGGAGACACACCGCCTCTTCGAGATGCCCTCTGCGTTGGGGCAGCCCACGGTGGAATCGTACCTCTCTCGTTGCCATCCAGAAGATCTACCAGACCTGCAACAGGCCTGGCAGGGATCTCTCAAGACAGGCAAGGCCTTCGAGATCGAACACCGAATCATCCTGCCTGGGGGCCGTCTGCGCTGGCTGCAGTGCACTGGGCGCCCGGTCTGCTCTCACGATGGTGAGATCGTGAGGCTCGCGGGCACGGCCCTCGACATCACCGAGCGCAAGCAAACGGAGCTCGAGCTCGCCGCTCACCGCAACCGCCTGGCCCACCTGGTCGAGCAGCGCACGACGGATCTGAGCGTGGCCAACGAGGCCCTGCGCGAGAGTCAGCAGTTCCTCGAACGCCTCACCTCGAACACGCCCAACACATTGCTGGCGTACGATCTGGTCACAGATCAGCCCATCTTCGTGAACGCCCGTGTGGAGCAGATGACCGGGTATGCACCCGTTGAGATCATCGCCATGGGTCGAGATATGATGTCTCGCCTGATCCACCCGAGAGATCTCGAAGAGGCTCAAGTGGCCCTGAGCCGCATCGCCACCTCGATGCCGGGGGAAACATTCCAGTTCGAAGCCCGCATCAACACACGAGATGGCGGCCAACGCTGGTGGCGCGTATTCCTGACCGTGCTCGAGCACGACGCATCAGGGCAACCCACTCAGGCGCTCTACACCTGTCAGGACGTCACCGCACACAAGGCCGCAGAGCAGGCGCTGATGGAGAGCGAGGCCCTGCTGGCCGAGTCGCAGACGGTGGCTCAAGTGGGCTCGATTCTCTACGACTACAGCAAGGGCATCGAGCGCATGTCTCCCCAGGCATTGCGCATTTACGGGCTCAATGATCCGACTCGCCGGTACCAGACCCAACATCTGACAGAGCGGATTCTGCCGGATGATCTGGAGCGGCTCAGTGAACACGTCAAAGAGGCAGCCCGCGCACAGAAGTCGGGCTACTCGATGGAGTACCGGATCCGGCGAACTGATGGTGCGATCCGCTGGATCTATGGCTGCGGCCGCTTTGAACGCGGCACTTCGGGCATGCCCGAGCGGCTCTTCGCCACAGTGCAGGACATCACCGAGCGCAAGGAGATGGAAGAGAAGCTGCGCTCGGCCCTCGCCCGACAGACGGAGCTGAGCGAGCTGAAGACCCGCTTCGTGTCGATGGTCTCTCACGAGTTCCGCACCCCGCTGGCGACGATCCAGGGGGCGGCACAGATGATCGATCTCTATGGGCACCGTCTCAACGCCGAGGCCACTAAGAAACAGCTGGGGACGATCCAACGCAACACCCGGGAGATGACCGCCCTGCTCGAAGATGTGCTGATGCTCGGCCGAGCAGAGTCGGGCAACCTGCGCTTCAACCCCTCGGAGATGATCGTCGGCGATGAGATCCGCAGCTTCATCGAAGAGTTCTCGATGGGCCTGGAGACTCAACACCGTATCGAGCTGAGGGAGAAGGAGCGCCCCATCAAGGCCCGCGTCGACTTCACCTTGTTCCGCCACATCTTGGGCAATCTGCTCACGAATGCAGTGAAGTACTCACCAGATGCTCGCCAAATCGACATCTGTGTCCGCAAGCTGCACGATCCCGAGCTGGGTGTAGATGGCGGCTTCTCCCTGGAGGTGACCGACCATGGCATCGGGATCCCCGAGGCAGATTTGAGCCGCCTCTTCGAACCGTTCCACCGTGCGGAGAACGTGGGCACCATCCGGGGCACTGGCTTGGGGCTGTGCGTGCTCCACCACGCTGTGGAGCAGCACGGTGGTCACATCGACGTGGTCAGCAAGGTGGGCCATGGCACCACCTTCTCGGTCAGATTGCCGCTCACGCCCGCAATGCAGCCCACGTTCAGCCCCTCGAACTGGGGCGATCGCACGTTCGGCTGATCTGGGGATCGCGCCTGGTCAGCGCCCCTCGTACCCGGCGATCTCGCCGATCACCTTTTCCCAGTTGCGACCGTCGAAGGGGCGGATGGTGAAGGTCTCGTAGATCTCGGGGCCAAGGCTGCGCAGATTGACGCTCACCCCGTCAGGATGGCTGCGAGGTGTATAGAAAGCTTGCACACCACACCGGTCACAGAAAGTGTGCTGCGCCACCCCGGTGTTGAAGGTGTACGTGGTGAGCCGCTCAGCGCCCTGCAACAACCGGAACCGGTCTTTGGGCACGATGACGTGTACGAAGCCCTTCTGAAAACACAGCGAGCAGTTGCACGCGTCGGCCACTCGCTGGCCCACGTCGACCTCGAACTTCACCGCGCCGCAATGGCACTGACCTGAGAAAGTCTCGAGTGTGCTCATGGCACCAGTCTCCCTCGACGGCCGCTGATCTCCTCGGCGCGGAACCGCAGGGGCCGATAACGGCCTTCGATCCAGTCCTCGGTGGGGTAGGCGTTGCTGAAGGGCACGTTGAGTGTGGTTTCGGGTACGCCGTCTTCACCGAAGCCGTGGACCATGCGATACACGGCCCCGTCACTGGCGACACACAGCTCTCGCAGCTCACCGGCGGACCACAGCGGGCACTGGGCCACGTTCACCGTGGACTCGGCGCCGTCGGTGGCCACCAGGGTGGTCTCGCCGTCGGCCTGTACGAAGGCTGACCGGTGCACGTCACCCCAGGTGGGCTCTCCTCGGGCCGTATACTCCGTGAGGGCGCGATCCATGGCCGTCATCATGTTGCTGGCCATGCCTTCGTCGATGAGGGCGTCGATGGCGAAGTCATAGGTCAGATGCGTGATCTTGGCGGCGGTGACCGGAGCGGCGTCGTTCACGGTCTCGTAGAGCACGTTGAGATCGTCGAAGAGGGTGATCCGGGCGAGGTGGGCATACCAGATGCGATACAACGCCGCAGGCTGTGAGCTGCGGATCATATGTCGATCCCAGGCTGTGAGAGTGGCGACGGCCTCGGCGATGTCTTCTCGAGCAGCCCACATCGACAGCGGGCTGCCCTCGTCGGCGCCCTGTACCTCGGCCCACGAGGCCTCGAGATGCACCATGAAGGCCTCGGCGAGCAGGCTGTAGGCGTCGTTCTGGAGCACCTCGGTCTCGGCCCGGGTGATGGGCGTGTCACCGGCTTCGGCAATGCGGGCCTCGAGCACGCTCTTGAGTCGGCCGGCGCGATACCCTGGGGCGTAGAAGCTGCCGTAGTAGAAATCGTCGTTGAGCGGATCGTTGTCCGCGGTGTGACCCCACGGATCGTTGTTGGCACTCATGATGTAGTCGGGATCAGCCCCGAGGTGAGGTAGCCGGCCGGCCTCCGGCTCGGTGTCCAGCCACGCCGCTCGACCGTCATCGGGCCAGTCGAGGGGGAACGAGCGCCACAAGGTGCTGATGTCGCTGGCCTGCATGATGGTGTTGGCTCGGGGGCGGCCCTCCACCGGGCCGCGATCAGGCACTAGGCCGTGCACGCGATAGCGGATGCCCTCGGCGCTGGCAGCGGTCCAGTTCTGCATGCCGGTGCTGCCGAGGCTGATGGCCGCTTCGAACTCGTCGAGGGTCTCCGCCCGCATCAGCTGCAAGAACACCCGCAAATCGAGGTTGGGGGCCTGATAGCCGGGCCAACCCACGATGAGCTCACCATCGGCGAAGACCGACTGGGGCAATGGCAGCATGGCCTCGGGCAGCAACACCCCAACCCCCTCGACCCACCGCACCTCGAGGGTGCGATCTTCGAGGGCGCCGTCTTCACCCTTCACCTGATAGATCTGCGTCTCCACCAGGACCGGCAGCTGCTGATCGCCGAAGGTGGCCTGCAGACCGTCATCCGTGTCGGCGACGGCGACGTCCCAGAGATCCATCATGTCGGCGAAGTGGGTGGTGGCCCCCCAAGCGAGGGCGCCGTTGTGGCCCACCTGAATGCCAGGCACTCCGAAGAAGCCCACCCCGATGACATCGAAACTACCCCCAGCATCGGCGGAGTTCAGGTGCGCCATGTACATGCGGTTCGGATCGAGCAGCCCGGCATGGGAATCATTGGCGAGGAGCGGACGACCGTTGTCAGTGAACCGGCCATTCACCGCCCAGAGGTTGCTCCCCTCGCCCACACCGAGATCTCGCCGCCAGCGCAGCGCGAAGTCGAGCATCACCCGAGCCATCTCGGGATCGACAGGCGCCCCGATCTCGAAGGGGGCGGGGCCCATCTTTCGCTTGCCGTCGGTGACGCCGCCCACCGCGTCCATGATGTAGGCTTCTGCACCCGGGGCGAACACCGGCACTTCTGCGGCCACGTCGGGGGCGATGCGGCCAATGACCGAGTTGAGCAGGTCGAATTCGAGGGTGCTGCTGAAGCCGAACTGAATGCGCACGCCGATGGTGAGCAGGTCAGCGGCGGTGAAGGACTCGGGTGAGTGCCCATACTCCTCGAAGCCCTCAGGCAGGGTCGCCGTACCACCATTCACGCTGTCGACATGACGATTGATGCCTGCGGCGAAGGCCTCAAGCAGTTCATACTCCTCGGGAAACTGCTCGGCGAGGGCCTCAGCAGAGGCGGCGCCGAGCTCCGGGAACCGGAGAGCCCGGGACTGAATGTCACCGCCCTCGGCAGACTCACCGAAGATCTCCGCGAGACGGCCACTGGCCCGGCGCTTGTTCACGTCGAGTACCCACAGATGATCTCGAGCCTGCTGGAATCCGGCGGCGTACATGAGATCCAGATCGTTCTGAGCGTAGATGTGGGGCACGTTGTCTTCGTCGTAGACGAACTCCACTGGCGCCTGCAGCTGATAGCCCTCGGGGGCATCGACATCAGCATCCGCCTCGACGCCAGCGTCGGCCATCACCGTGGCGTCGGGGATGATGATGGCGGCATCGGGAGGCTGCACCCGGCTGCCGCTGTCCTGGTCGCACCCGCTGAGGGCGGCGCCGGTGAGCATCAAGGGGATCAACGCGCGGTTCATGGAAAACCCGTTCGTGAATGTCGTGGTCGGGTAGAGCTATCAGCACATTATCGACCGGGTCAATTGCGCTCGGGGGGGCTTTCTGCCATGTAGGCGCCTATGGAGCCGCTGATCCCCGATGTACTCGATCTGGCCCCCCTGCCCGCCCTCGAGGGGGGCGATCGCCTCACCGCTCTGGTGGTGGGCCCTGGGGCTCTCTTCGTCGACTGGCATGTCGATCCCCGCAGTCTCGTCCGCCTCAAAGGCAGCCTCGAGGCCGATGCCGACGGGGCCCACATGGCCCTGAGGGTGCACTTGATCGACCCCGAGCAAACGGGCGTGCCCCGCGCCCGTCAGGTGCTCGATCAACGGGTCGATGCCCTGAGCGGTCACCAGCACCTGACCTTCACGGCCCACGATCGGCCCGTGCTCGCGGTGGTGTCGGTGGGCCTCGACGACGGCCACGCCTTCGGACACCTCGTCCGCTCGGCGCCGGTGATGCTGCCTCCGTGTATCTCCCAGGAGCCCCACGAGACGACACCCACCAAGGCAAGCACGGAAGAAAGCACGGAAGAGATCATCGACTGGGCGTCAATGGCGCTGGTGCAGGAGATCCCATGAGCGCCACCACGGTGTTGATCACCCATCATCATCTGCCAGCCATCTCTCGTGACCACGTGGGTCAGCGCCCCGAGGGCTGCTGGGTGCTGCAGTATGTGCTCCACACCGCCCTGCCGCTGCTGCAGGTCACTGAAGGGCTCGTGGCCGACGGGGTGCCCTTCACCTTGGGCGCAGCCTTCACGCCCACCCTGCTCTGGCAGCTCTCAGATCCGAACCTGCCCCAGGCGTTTCGCCCCTGGCTCGCGGTGCAAAAGGCTGCCCACGAAGCCATACAGGCAGCGTGTGTCGACGCCAGCCTCCAGCCAGCGCTCGATGCCTGGAGCAGGCACCTCGAACGTCTCGGTGCCCTCTTCGAGAAGCTCGACGGTGACATCCTCGGCGCCTTTGTCGATCTGCACCGTCGTGGCCACCTGGAATTGCTCGTGGTGCCGGCGAGCCATGGCATCTTGCCGCTGACGGGTCTCGTCCCCCTCCAATTGCAGGCAGGTCTCACGGCCATCGAGCGCACCTTCGGTAGGCGACCCAAAGGCCTCTGGGTGCCCGAGGGGGCCATCTCACCTCAGCTCACAGTGGAGGCAGCCGCTCTGGGCTTCACCCATGCTCTCGTAGAGCCTGAGGCCCTCGGGGGCGCCCCGACCCTGCGCGACACAGCAGGCCAGAGCACCCTGCTGTACATCAGCCGTGATGCAGGCTTTGCTCAAAGCCCAAAGGCCACTGACGCCGCCTACCCTGGCGCCTACGGCCTGCAAGTTGACGATCCGGCCACCAGGGCACTCCCCAATGGCGTGGCCATGGGCTATGCCCGCCTGCACACAGGTGATCGGCTGGGCGCCCCACTCTGGGCACGGGGCGACGGCAGCTTCATCAAACAGCCATATGATCCCGAAGCCGCAGTGGCAGCTGCCCAGGCACACGCAGACAGCTGGGCCCGACACCAGTCAGAACAACACCGTGTCGGCGCCATAGACGCCACCGCCATCACCGACCGCTGGCTCGAAGGCCCTGCCTTCCTCGATCATCTCTATCGGCATGGTGGAGTGGCGTGGGGCACCCTCGAAGCAGTAGCCGAGCAGAGCACCCCCTTGGCTGATCGCAGCCCTCAGCTCTACAGCCGAGGACCTCAGGGCGATTTGCAGTGGTGGTGTGATACGGCCCACCACTGGCTGACCCCTCGAGTACAGGGCCTCGCCCGACGCCTGTCGGCGCTCACTGGGACCATCAAGAGCAACCAGGGCAAAGCCGCCCTCGCCCAAGGGGCTCGCGCCTGGCTGCTCGCCGCCGCCAGCGACTGGCCTGCCCTGATGAGCGCCGAGCGATGGGTCGACGTCGCCCTCTCCAATGTGCGGGCTCATCTGCACGCCTGTGCGCGTATTTGCGAGATGCTCGAGGGCAGTGACGGCCTGTTCGAAGAGGTCGATCGCACATGGCTCACGATGTACAGCGCCCAATGGTCGCTGTGGCCCGACCTCGATCTCGAAGTCATCACACCACAGACGCCGGCCTCTCTGGAGCCAGCACCTCAGGCGCCCCCTGGCCCCATGGCCCACGCCGAGGACGACCATCCTCTACGTCTGAAGCCCGGTGAGTTCGTCTGAGCCTGCTCAGTTCAGCGGATCACGCGAGCCCATGAGCCGAAAGTCCCGCCACCCCTCGATCTCAGCCCTGACCACAGCTCGATAAGCACTGGCCGGCTGCTCGAGTCCACCTGCATCGATGAAGGCCCGCAAGAACGCCAATGCCACCTGCTCGTCCACAGTGCCCTCGGCGATGAGCAGGGTGCGCGTTCCCACAGCGAAGAAGGCGTCGACGAGCCCTTGAGACTCCATCGACCCTCCACGACGCTCACCGCTGTGACATGCCATCACCAGCGCCAGCCGGGGCCCTGCCTCAAGAGAAAGCACATCGGCGAGCTCGAAGAGATCCCCACCCGCGAAGCGCAAGCAGTTCCCTTGAGCGCCACATGCAGCCTCACCATGACCCACGAAGACGAAGACCTCAGCCGCCGGCAGGGCGTCGAGCAGACGATCGCGGCTCACCTCTTCACCCATGAGCAGCAACCCGTCAGACAAGTGTGAGTCAGCCAGCTGCGGCAGCACCTCACCCACATGCCCCAGGTTCTCTTCAGGATCGCCCACGATGACAGGTGGGTTGTGCTCGTCGCCCACACGTTTCGAGAGAAGGTGCGCGGGGCTCTGTAGATAGCTCAAGGTCACTCGAGCCGCCCATGGGGATCCATCCGGATCCAGCTCGCGGTGCACAACCTCAGCAGCGAGCGCGCCGCCCGTCGCCACATAGACATGCTCTGCCTCTGCAAAGATCTCGGGCCACTCGGACCACATCGACTCAGGCGTGGGCAACAGCGCATGATCGACCTCACCCTCGACGATCAGGAAGGTGTGCCAACTGCCCCTGAAGGCGAAAAGCATCACCAGGACCTCACCCTCATCAAGGGCCGCGGAGATGCCTGGCAGGGTCAGCTTCTTTGGACTGGCTCTCAGATTGTGACCATCGAGCCAGAACAATAGATCTTCAAAGGCGATGTCCCGTGCTCGACGGGCTTGAGTGATTTGCACGTCTGTGCTCGGCTCAAGCCCCTGCCCCTGCCGCAGAGCCTCACCATAGACCTCACGGGCACGCTCGAGCGCGCCCACACGCTGTTGATACTCCGACAAAAACTCTGAGGGCAGATCACGTTGTGGATCGTTGAGAGGCACTGAGCTCATGAGCGTCGACTGAGCGCTGGCCAGCACAGTCGCCGCGCGGTCGATGTCGCCATGCTCCGTGAGTAGATCGAGATAATCGCCCACCAGATCTCGGTGAGCCGACATGAAACCGCTTCGATCCACGCCAGGTGCCGTCCAACGACTGCGCTGTTCGATCTCTTTCATCGCCTCGTCGAACGCCTGCCACCCCTGGCCGTCGAGACCCAGAGCCACGAGAGCCTCTCCGAGCGCCGCCCGCGCCTGCCACCCGTAGACCGCCGCCTCTTCACTGAGGCGAGCGAGCCGGTCCGCATGGGCAAGATCGACGAGGGCACTGGCATACCGTCCCTCGGCGATCTTGAGCTTGCCCCATAGCAAATACAGCTCGGAATCATCCACCTCGGGGCACGCCTCAAGCGTGTGCCGCGCCGCATCAAGATCGCCGAGCCACAAGTAAAGCGACACGAGAACCATGCGCGCTTCTGAGACCCCTCGCTCATCCCCCATGGTGGCGTACTGCCTCGCTGAAGACTCCAGCAATGCCAACGCCTCCACCACGTCATCCGTGACCTCCCAATGGATCGCGTGCCGTACCAGCATCCACCCGCACATGGTCTTGAACCCTGCCTGAATCGTGGGCCAGCGTATGGCGCCTGCAGGCGGCGACGCGTCGCCTTGCATATAGGGGCCCATCACCCGGTCGCAGAGGTCCCGAGCAGCAGCAAAATCCCCGATGTATATCAGCGACTTGAGGACGCCTGACTGGGTGTAGATCCACAGAGCTTCGTGGTTGAGATGGTTCAAGCGCCGTGCGGCCGACTGATGCAAGCGCAACGCCCGCCGCAGGTACCCTTGCCGGGCAGCGACCCCTCCGGCCATGAGCTCTACAACGGCCCAGCCTGCTTCATCTGCCTTGGGTAGAAGGCGCCCTGCCCATCTGAACAACGCCTCCGACTGATCGTATCGATTGGACTCCGAGCTCGCGTGCATGGCGGCGTTCAGCCGCGCGACGGCGAGATGTGTTGATCCTTCAGCCAGAGCAGCCCTGGCACCGAGCACCCACTCCTCTACAGCACGCTTCGCCTGCTGTTGATACCAGAACACCCGCCCACGCAAACGCCAGCCCCACTGACGCACCCCCAGCCCATGGGTGCTCGATGTGCTCAGCGCTTTTGCCTGAGCATACGCTTCGTCATAAGCCTTGGATGCGATCAGCGCGTCGATGGCCTTCACCTCGGGCAACGCTCTCGGATCAGGCCACCACTGCACACGCCAGCTCTGACTGCGGGCTTCACAGCGCACCACCAACTCGCTGGGGCCCAGCTGAGCGGGGGGCTCGAGCACGCCCAGAATCAGCCAGCCATCGACCTGGACATCGCTGATTTTCAACACTTCTGGCACTGCACCACTGGCCTTCGACGTCACCGCACAGTGACGCAGCTCTCCGACCTGCTCGATCCGCCACCTGATGATGGGCAGTGATCGCCCGCTGAAGGCCCATTGATGAGGTGCTGGCCGTGTCGTGACATACCCGTGCAGCTGTGCAGACAAGGTGGATGGAGACTCACACCCCCACGCCAAAAGCATCAACGTTACCCACACAACACAGTGCTGCGGTGCAACATTCTTCATGGCCAACCCTGGACAATCACTCGATTTAGGGTCATGGTGTGTCCCAGTTGGGTGGTCTGCAGAACAGACCAGGCGGTGCGATGAGCTCTAAAAACTTCGAAGACCAACAGCTGATCCATGACTGCCTCACCGGCCGTGAGCACTTCGTAGAACTCTATGCCCGCATCAACCCGATGATCATCAGCCAGCTGCGCCGGCTGTGCATCGGGGCGACCCCGCTGACCGTCGACGACAGCGCACAAGCCCTGTGGGTGCGCTTGCTCTTGAACGACGGCAGCAACCTCAAAAAATATGACCCGAAACGGGGTGCCTTGACCACGTTCATGAGCACCACCACGTTCAATTTCTTCCGTGAACTCTCCAAAAAAAACCAAGACCCCATCGTCGATCCGAGTGCCCTGGACGACAAACCAAGTACGGACATGCCTGTTGATGAGCGACTCGCCTTGAGCAAGGAACTTCAGCGGCTACGCGAGCATCTAGAGAAAACATTGTCGGCCCAACAGCGCGCAGTGATGGCCATGCACTTTTTCGATGGGCGCTCAGCCTCGGACATCGCTGCGCTGCTCGGAAAAAAGACACAGATAATCTACAACGATATCTACAAGATACGAGAGGCGGCCCGCGCTTTCGTCAAAAAAGATGAGGCGCCGTAGTTAGAAAATGTCGATCGCGACCCTACATACATATAGAGCGGCGGGCCTCAAGACCGAGTGGAACACACCACCTGTACCCCTTCTTCCCGATTCCGGGGGTACAGATTCAGCAGACCAAGGTTGTGGGGGGGTCTGTCGATGAGGGGTGGGATGAAACACGATCACACAGAACACGACGACATCGACACCTACATCAAGGCGCTCGACCCGGGAGCGACAGGCCAGGAAGAGCGCCTCGATGACGCCACCTTACTGGCCTGGCGAGCCGGCCAGTTGTCAGACTCAGAACGTGAGACGGTCATGTTGCGCCTGGCCGAGTGCCGAGCGTCTCGTGAGCGGCTCTACGCGCTGGCCCAACAAGAGACAGACTCATCTGAGCCAGCCACGGTGGAGCCTGCATCAAACGTAGTGCCTCTACCTGCCTCCAACAGTGCTTCCCCCAACCGACGCACCTTCATCCAAATCAGTACGGGTCTCGCAGCAGCGGCGGCATTGACTGTGGGTGTGCTCACCTACGGCGGTGGCCCTGTGGGGCAAGATGCGCCCGATTTGGAGTTTGGCAGGGCTCAGGGTGTGCGACAGACCCAGCTCGGCGACGGGCCCAACGTCGCTGGCCGAGGCACTCCACAGGCACCTCTTGAGTTCGCACCTCACGGTAACTTCAAAATAAGGCTGATGGGTCACACCACCAGCGACACTGTGGGTGTCTTCGAGGAGCGAGATGGCATACTGCACCGCCTCGAAGCTGCGACCCACACTCTCCCCTCCCACACTGGCGGCCCCGACGATCTCTTCATCAAGGTGAAAATTGCTCAACTCAGCGACGGAGATCAGGCCAAGCACCTGCTCATCGCCGTGGGCGACACTGCGGGTGACGTCGACGCGCTGAAGGGTGCAAAGCGCACTGTACTGGACGACGACTGGGCCCCAGGGCGCTGGTCTTCCTTCTGGCTGAGTCGCTGAGCAAGGATCAGCAACTCAACGCAGGCCCACGACGCGGAAGCGGCCCCAATCGAGGGTACTGCCCTCCTCCACAAGTTGGGAAACCACAGTCTTGTAGGCCTTCGCGGGGTTTTGCGCCCCACCTGCAGCGAGGAACCTCTTCAGAAACTCCAGGGCTTCAGCTTCGGGCACGGCACCTTCAGCCACGAGCACAGTCTCCGTGCCCACCGCGAGGAAGGCTTCCGTGAGGCCTATGGACTCAGAGATCGCCAAACGTGCCGACTCACTGCTATGACATGCAATGATGAGGACAACTCGAGGGCCCACACCCATTTCCAGAATGTCCATTGCGCCAAACATGGCGCCTTCAGCCAGCCCCAAACAGTTTCCTAGTTGCTCGCACTCACGATATCCATGGCCTACGAAGATGACAGCATCGGAGCGAGACAGCTCTGAAATCAAGGCGGCACGTGTCACCTCATCTCCCATTTTCAGTTGAACAGCTGGGCCAAGGGTCTCTTCAATCAGATTGGGGAGCCCGGTGCTCATCAGGCCCAAATCGAGGTTCGGGTCACCAAAGACTGAAACGACCTCCCCTTGCTCCGACATACTTCCGAGGATTCGGTCTACGCTGGGTAAATAGCTGAGTGTCAGCTTACTGGCCCAAGGAGTCCCATGTTCATCGAGTGTCCTATGCAAGGTGTTGGCACCTGGAAACCCACCTGTAGACACATACAAGTGAGCCGACTGTCCAATGATCTGAGGCCATTCATCAAAAGCGTTACTTGGCTGCTTCAGCACCCTGAAGTACAGCCTCCCGCGACTCAGCAAAAAAGCATACCACTCACCTCGTGAAGGGTAGAGCACCAAGAGAGACTGCTCATCTGTCAGGGAGTTGGACAACTGTTGCTGATCTACCGCCCCTATCGAAATCGAACTCGAACCTTCCTCCAGCCACTCGACAAGCGACTCAAAAGCAATGGTTCGCTCAACTCTTGCAGAAAACACACACTGTTCAAAAGCACTATCAGACACACCCGCGCACTGTTTTACGGCCCGATCGAACCGCTCTGTGGCCTGCTCAAAGTCTCTAACACACTCTAAATACTCATTCTTCCTATCACCTTCAAGACCACTCATATCAACATTAGAACCAATACTTCTAACCAATAGCCCCTGACCCCTAATTGCAACTAAAAATGCTTTATCAAAATCATGAATCTTAACAAGGGACTCCATATAATCTCTTATTAAAGTACGCCTTGAGCCTAAAAACCGAGCTCTTCCAAGGCCAAACGGCATCATCATACTGTCACTTATTAACTCATCAAATGCCCTCTCATATATTTCAATAGCATCCCCTAAATGACCTAATGTGCTATAAATATGACCTTGCAAAACCGAAATACGCCAAGCCCATGTAAGCTGATACTCTTGAGCCATATGAGATTGTTTTGCTTGATTCAATAGACTTACTGCATTATCTACATTCCCCTCAGCAAGAGAAATAGCACTTCGACTAAAAAAATATGACACATGCTCGGTGAGCACAACTACACTATCAAGATGTTTGAGGTGGACCCCAAATCTTGGACATGTAGGTTAAATAAGACCGACATGTCGGATAGGGGTTCAAGATGGGTCGCAGGAAGCGACGAAATTTCACTC
>JBKAGE010000069.1:0-1919 GCA_046290225.1 Bradymonadia bacterium
CTCCCCTGCGTAAAAAGCTTCTTCTGTCTCTTGTTGCTGATGCCCGCCGGGATTCGACCTGCCGCGAACGTGCAAGCCCCTGCGTCCCAACGCTCGGCGAAAGCCCCAACAGCATTGGGAATGCCCTCAAAGCCTCACCAGAACTGACTTTTTACGCAGGGGAGCGAGCGAATAATGCGTCAGCATTGAGCGACCCTGCCTACCCGGAGGCCTGCTCGCGCCAGCGAGTATGCCGACGTGTACGCAGCTCCAAGGCGGGCCGCAGGCCGGCCGACAGAGCTGCCTACGCAGTCGGAGCGCAGCGACGACTGCCTACAAGGGCTCAGCAGCCCAGGCGACGGCGAATGAGCGACACGATGTGCCGTCACATTGGCACTGTGCCAGCGTGTTTTGAGCCAGTGTCTGATGTGCCAGCGAGCTGTGCCAGTCACCCACGAATCCCTTCCTCCTACCTCGTGCCAATCTCTTCCTACTGCCCGAATTGAAAGAGTTTTTGTTGTGTCGTAGGCGTGTGCCAAAACGCCCTCGATGAAAAGTTGGCATGGTGCCTGCTGATGTTCTCCGGCGAATCACGAATGAACCGAATCAAACTCGATTTACTGGAGATAGACACATGGGCAACCTCAAGAGCATCATCAGCCGCAGCACCTTCCTCGTCGCCTTCGGCCTGGCCGCCCCCGCGATGGCCATCTGCACGACGGGCCCCGACATGGACGGTGACGGCATTTGTGATGCAGCTGACAATTGCATGAGTCTATCGAATCCGACACAAGCAGACGCCAACGGTGATGGCCGTGGCGACGCCTGCGTGAGCCCCATGGCGCAAATCGACCCCAGCGCCGACATCGACCCCACCGCAATCATCGGTCCCAACGCCGTCATCTTCGCTTCTGTGACCGTGGGCCCCAACGCCTTTGTGGACGGCCAGATTGACCGCTTCTCCGTGATTGGCGAGAACGCCGTCATTGACACCGGCGCCATCCTGTCTCGCGGCGTAATCGTGGGTCGCAACAGCGCCGTGGGCTCCGGCACCACCCTGCGCAGCGGGGCCGAGCTGGCTTCCGAGGTGCACATCGGCGCCGACTGCAACATCGGGGACAACGCGTACATCGGTCACTCCACGCACATTCGGGACAACGTGGAGGTGGGTACGAACTCGGTGGTGGGCACCCACTGCTGCATCGACGACGGCACCGACATCGCCGACAACGTCTCCGTGGGTGACCGTGCCAGCCTCAGCCAGCGCGTGAGCATCGGTGGGAACGCCCAGCTGGGCAACGACCTGCGCATGGGCTTCCGGGCGAAGGTGGGTCAGAACAGCCAGGTGGGCAACGGCGTGGAGCTTGAGGACCGGGCCATCGTGCACACCTACGTGGAGCTGGGCGACGAGGTGCTGGTGATGGAGTTCGCGGAGCTGCTGTACGGTGCTTCCGCCGGTGACCGCGTTGTGGTGGGTGCCGAGTCCCGCATCAAGGGGAGCATCGGTCACGACAGCGTGCTGGGCTTCCGGGTTGCGATGGGGAGCTCGAGCGCGGTGGGTGCGTACTCCCAGCTCCACGACCGCGCCACCCTGCGCAGCCGGGCCAGCGTGGGCGAGAACTGCGTGCTCCATGCCCGCGCCGAGGTGAGCGACGAGGCCTCCGTGGGCAACCACTGTGACCTGGGCGAGAGCAGCATGGTGCGTTGGCAGGCCAGCCTCGGGGACAACGCCTTCCTCGGTGCCCACGCTGACATTGGTACCCAGTCCGACATCGGCAACGGCTTCACCGCGGACGACGAGGCCTTCGTGGGCTCCCGGGCCGACATCGACGACAACGTCACCCTCCAGGCCGACGTCACCCTCGGCAAGGACAACACCGTCGGCCGTGACGCCACCTTCGCCGCCGGCGTCCAGAGCATGAACGACACCATCGTCGGTG
>JBKAGE010000070.1:0-314630 GCA_046290225.1 Bradymonadia bacterium
CACCAGTTGAGTTCGAAGAGGCTTACTACAACCGTCAAGCTGCCCAATCCCGGGCCGCCTGACTCATACAAAACCGTCTCCGACGAACCCGGGGCAGTTCACTGTCACCCGCCCCGGCTTCGTCGCGTGCTTGAACTGCACGTGTGAGCCTCTCGTCGCCATCTCGTACCACCCGTCCGCCTTCAGCTTCCTGATGACCTATCTCGACGACACTGCTCACACCCCTTGCTCAACAAGACGCCCCACAACACACATATTATACACATCCATCAATTCTAGAGACCACCCAACCGGCCGCTAAGCCGCATTCCTTCCCCCATCAACCCCTCGAGACATGCCCAGCAGCGCTCCCATGCATGGTATGGACGGTTGGTTGGTGATGATGTGGAGAGTCAGGGTGGTGGGGGCAGGGCGTGGGGCTGCGTCTACGGCACGTACACCAAGTGGATGACGAAGCGATAGGTGCTCCCGCGCTCGTACACTCGAATGTTCAACACCATGTCGCTACACCCGGACTCCTTTGTCCAGAGGTCCACAAACACCTCCCAGTAGCTCCCCATCCACTGCGACACTGAGGTACCCCAGGTGTCCTCAGGTAGATCAACGAGAGTCTCACCATATGCAGCGATGTACGATTCGATATGATCTGCTGTGTACTCGTCGATGACATCAACACATGGAACCCTACGGCGAAGGCTGTAATCCCCTGATACGAACGCCCTCACGATTGCTTCGAAGACAGGCCGCCAACCCGAAGCTACTGGTTGTTCCTGGTCCTCATCCTTAACGACTGGGACATCAGGCTTGTGGTTGTGGTGCTTCGTCACGATGGCTACTCTCCCCGGCCGCATACCTACCCATCACGAGGCCAGTGCGGCCACCTTCTCTTCGAAGGGTCTGGGGGCGCAAGACGATGGGGATGGGGCTCTGGTAAACTTGGTGCGATTCAATACGCATACCTTCATCGGTGCTTGGAAGAGATGCTGCATACAAGAGGTGGGCCCTGGGATTACACCCGAACTCGATGTCTTCAATCATGCCGCCCTCCCGTCCAAGCCACTCCTCTGACCCGGAGCTGTTGATGTTCTATGGCCTACTCTGCCATTTGGTCAGCATCCGGCTGGCCCATATATACCAAAACCGGCCACCCCTCGTGGATATGAGAGTCGTTACAGAATCGTCTGAACTGGGGCTTTTGCCCTCACCGCAACGAAGGCACTTTCATCACCATCTTCAATCTCGAAGTCCACTTCGATGCGACCCTCGTTGACCAAACGAACTTCGCCTTCTCCCTGCACCTGCTCGCACTCCCAGGCTCCATTCCAGTTAAACGACAGTCCATCTTTCCATGTGGCTGTCACCTGCACCTGAGCCACGAGGTAGTGCATTCGTAGTTGGTCTTCGGCTCCGGTAAAGGAGATCAGCGCTGGACCCAAAAGATCGAGGTCGTCGTCCACCCAGGCACTGGTCTCGACGATCCGCCACCAGCCTCGTAAGCCATCGGGGATGTTCACTTTACACGCTCCAGCACCTTTTTACCCTTCAACCGCTGTACCCATCGCACCGCTGCGTCACCTCGGGATCGGGTTGTAAGTCGAACGGTCCCGTCGGGGCGAAGGACAATGTCAGTCTTCATGCAGCGGCCTCGAATGTAGTCCGCCGTGTACTGGAGTTCGCCGCCCACATAGCGCAGCCCCTGGAGGAAGTCTGCCACCGTAAGCTGATCTACCTGGACAAAGGATGTGTCTGAAATGCCACGAGAGCGGCTATCGGCAAACGACAGTGTGGCCAAGCAGAACATGAACCCCAATCCGCCCTGCTCATGATCCTCTGACCGCCAAGTCTCTTCGCCATCCTCTTCCACTTCACCAAGGGCCAGATCGATCTGCACCCAGACTCCACTTTGAGTCTCTTCGACTTTGGTCTCAACAACATCAAAGCTCACCAGGGCACCTGCCTCGATGAGGACATGTCCGGCCAGCAACTCGCTCTCCTTCAACGCAACGCCTCCGTCAGTCGGTTGGACAGCATCGTGTCAAGGAAGTATGTCAGGTTGTAGTGGAGATCAAGCTGTCAAGGACGACAGTCTGTAGGTTCATGACTTGGGGAGCTGGCTTTGGCGGGGGTATCCGTCAGGCGTTTCGTGATCTGGTAGGACGAAGTGATACGCTTTGTGACGGAGCTGCGTTGTGGTCGGCGGCGTACCTACCACATGACTGTCAGGATGAGACGCTTGGAACGTGATCTTGGGCGGCCACCCTACCCCATCGCCCAGCTCTCGGCCTGAACAGGCCCGCACGACCGCACAACCATCACTCCCCTGATGGCACCCTGTACTGGAACGATAGGGCAAGCAGGTCTTCGTTTGCCGGAACCCAAGACCAGACACAGGTTGTTCATCGCGCAGTACATTCAGGCTGAGCTGAGAGACTGAGCTGAAGCCTCGTCGCACCGTGCGCCCGATTCAGCGATAGCGCTCCTGGTAAAAATAGACCCGCCCTCTCAATTCCGGAAATGCTCTGAGGATGCCCTGCTTCACATCTGCAGAATCAACTCTGGCGCCATAGGGATACTCTTCGCAGAAGAGCACGGCGATCTCCTCAGGCGAGATGCCTTGCCCTTCGCCGAGTTGATTGTATGTGTTGAATTCGGTGCCAGTGAACACACGATGAAGCCAGAAGGTTCTTTCGCCTCGGTACTCGCACTTGCTCTCCCGAGCCTGTAGAAATCCCGAGCAGAGCAGCTTCACCATAGAGGCCAGCACACCCACATCTCCAGGCTTCACAGGATCATCACCCATGTATCCAATCAACTCTGCCCATTGACTCGCTGAGAGCTCCAACGTCGGAAGCGTACGGCCGACAGGGCGAACGCCAAGGGCCGCTGCATACCCTTCTCTACGCTCCGGACTCAGGCGAAATACACGACACATAGAATCGAGCACCACTCGATTCATCCACGACGCGTCGAGTTGACGCATACTCAGCTCGATACAGCCCTCTTCGTAAGAGATGTGCAGAGTGTCTGAACTACGCTCGAACGACCAGCTCGCATCTGTTGCCGTCAACACGAACTCTGGCAGGTGTTTCGTCAGGTTCCGTATGAAATATCGTGCTCGCTTCAGCTCGACGTCGCCGACGATGGCAGTCCCTTGCAGGTATGTGGATGAGGGGTCCGAGCTTGAGCCGGCGGCATCATGCTGATTCATGGAGTTCTCTTCTGATTCGAGAGCGAGTGTTGAGCACTCACGTGCATTCTACTGCCCTTCGGGCCACCTTGGCCCCCTGCAAGCCTTCCGAGGAGAAAGGCAGGAAGAGCCAGCAGCTGTTTGGAAAGAGAATGGTGGCGGACCCTGGACTCGAACCAGGATATCTTTTGCGTGTCAGATCACGTGGGCGGCGACCCTCGGGCCGCGCCCCATCTGGCACGAGATGAACATGTGGATGTAACACATGGCGTTTTCCAATTTTCGCCAGTCCGCCATTGCCCAGCATCCTAGCGCCGGGATTTCTCTCGTCAAAACTGAAAGCAATCCAGCTACTGCCGGCTACGCATTACGCAGCGCTTGCTCAACGGCTCAGGCGGTCGTGGATCCAAAGAGAAAGGGCCAGATGGTCGAAACAAAGGGGAAGCGTTTCGTCCATCTGGCCCTGTACGTGCGCTCTCGAACCTGACGAGCACCTGCCCGCCGCCCCCACGCCCCACCCAATGACGCTCCAAGATGCACTCGGTGATGCTCGAAGACGTTCTGGGCTCGTCGTGCTCTTCTACGAACGCGTTGTCAGCAATGCCCACCAGCCTGCCTGACATCTCCAAACATCGGCACTGTCCCAGATTGAATCACCAGGTGGGCGTGCAGTGACCCAACTTAAAGAAGCCAACCTCAAATGGGTCGAACCAAATGAGGTGCCCTCAAGTGAGCCAGACCTGAACAGGTCAGGTCGGTCCGTGAGCAGCCCCTTCAAAGGGTGAGCGCACCGTGATCCAACAGGTGAGCCTGTCGCTACTGATTGGCCACCTGGCCTGAAGGCCCCTCAGCCCCTTCACCCCCGAGGCCCACCAGCGTGTTGCTGGAGTTCCCGCCGTCACCGCCAGGGCCGCCCGTGGATATGTCGCCTGCGAGTCCGAAGTCGTTCTGGGCTGCATAGTCCGGAGCCAGACCATTCCCGTTGGCCACGAAGACATCGAAGCTCGCACCGCCCTGGCCACCACCGCCGCCGCCGCCGTGGCCTCCTCGACCCCCGGTGCCGCCAGGGGCACCAGCGAAAGAGCAGAATGGCATGAACAACACCGGGCCTGCAGGCCCACCATCACCACCCGCGCCACCCTCGCCACCGCCACCGCCATTGCCGCCGCTGCCGCCCTGGCCACCGAGGCCGCGGTTGAGCAGGTTGTCGGTGATCAGGGGGAAGCCCGCGACGTTCCCCGGCCCTGCGCCCGAGAACGCTACGAAGATCGCGAAGGAGCCACCGCCGCCGCCGCCGCCCAGGCCAGCGATGCCCTGACAGCCACCACTGCCGCCGCCGCCACCCGTAGCCCCGAAGTCGTAGACCTGCTGGGGCAACAACCAGAGCACCTCCACCCCACCTGCTGCGCCACCGCCACCACCGCCACCGCCCGGCTGGCCGTCAACGCCGCCGTTGCCAGTCACGCCAACCCAGTGACCGTTTTGAGTCAGCCCGAAGCCTTCGGCTGCGCCGTTGCCGCCGCCGCCATCGACACCCGATCCACCATCGAGCCCCGGGAACGGATCAGGCGTGCCAAACTCACTGACTGTGCAGGTGTTGTCGTCGAGAGACACCATGTTCCAGCCGCCAAGGCCCCCAGCGGAGCCCTGAGCGCTCAGACCTGCCAGCCCCGAGCCTGCCTGAACGTCGAAGGCTGGGCAGACGCTCACACCTCCACCACCACCGTTCACTGGCGTCTGCCCACATGTGCGAGAGCCACCCAGGCCCCCGGGGCTGAAGAGGTTGCCACCCGTGGCCACGCACTGCTCGATGTCAGGGGTGGCCTCGTTGCCGTCGCTGCCGTCTACGCCAGGGAGGCCAGCATCCCCACTGTCACCGGCGACGCCGCGACCACCATCACCCGCGAAGATGCGGTTGTTGCTGATCTGCAGTGCGCTGTCGCTGTCGAGCACGTAGATGCCGTAGCTGTTCCCGGACTCGAGGGGGGACTCACCGTTGATGACGAAGCCATCGAGTACAGTGTCGATGCCGGTGATGCCCACGGCGCGCACAGCAGCTTTGTGGGCGCCGGGCTCGGTGTCTCGACCGTTGATGAAGGTCACGTTGAGCTCGGCGTCACGGATCCAGGTGGTGCGCTGGTGGCCACCGAGCACACTCACACCGGTCTGCATGATCACAGTCTCTCGATAGACCCCGTCGCTCACTCGCACGCGGCTGCGGTTCGACGCCACAGCTTGCTCGATGCCGAGGTTGATGCGGGCGCAGGGGCGCAGCACTGCACCACAGTCTGCAGCCTCGACCCCACCGTTCTCTGGTGTAGCCACGTAGATGGCGTCGTCGTCGATCTCGAGCTCACAGCCGTTGGAGGCGCGGCCGTCTGCGTCGAGGAAGCCGTTGATGCAGTCGAAGGCACACTGGGCGGCGCCGCCTGAGGCGTCGCAACGAGGCACCACGCCGAAGGTCTCGGGGTTGGGGCTCCACTGAGCCACGCAGTCGGTGCCACAGGCGCCGCAGTGGCTCAACGTGACATAGCGACCCTGGTCATCAGTGTAGTCCTCGTCGGTCTGGCCATCGCAGTCGTCGTCCTGGAAGTCGCACAGCTCGTCATCGGCGCCGGAGACGATCTCAGCGTCGCAGATCAGCGCACCTGCGGGGTTGTCGGGGTTGCACACCTGCACCCCCGACCGACGACACAGACCCTGGCCCACCTCACAGGCGGTGTTCAGACCTGGGTAATCTTCATCGGCAGTGCCGTCGCAGTCATCGTCCAACCCATTGCATGTCTCGGCTCCGCCCTGTCCAGCCTCTGCGCTGCAGACGGTGGCGCTGCCATCAGGCAGGCAACGCTGGACGCCGCCGCGCTGACACACGCCGAGGCCGGCGCTGCATGGCGTGTTGAGATCAGGGAAGGTCTCGTCGAAAACGCCGTCACAGTCATCATCCAAACCGTTGCACAGCTCTTCGATGGGGGCACCGGCCAAGGCATCACAGATGACCGCGTCACCTGCAGGGCTGCAAATGCGCACGCCACGGCTCAAGCACTGACCCACGCCGACGCTGCAGGTGGTGTTCAGTCCGACGAAGCCCTCGTCGGTGTTGCCATCACAGTCATCGTCCAACCCATTGCACAGCTCCTCGACAGGCTGACCCGCTACAGCGTTGCAGGCTACGCCGTCGCCTCCAGCGTTGCACCCGAGCACACCGTTGCGTGAGCACGCGCCCACGCCTTCATTGCAAACCTGGCCCAGGGTGGGGAACGCTTCGTCAGTGGTGCCATCACAGTCGTCGTCCAACCCATTGCACACCTCGCCTGCAGGCAAGCCAGGCTCGGCGCTGCACACCACCCCGTCACCGTCGGGGCCACACAACGTAACGCCTGTGGCTCGACACTGGCCCACGCCAGCAGCGCACGCCGTGTTCAGGCCAGGGAAGGTCTCGTCGGCCTCGCCGTCGCAGTCATCGTCCAACCCATTGCAGGCCTCATCGGCCGGCTCGCCGGCTTCAGCACTGCACACCACCCCATCGCCATCTTCGTTGCAGGCCTGGAAGCCCTGACGCAAACACACACCGACACCTGCAGTGCATGGCTCAAGCAAGCCCTCGAAGGTCTCGTCAGTGCCCCCATCGCAGTCGTCGTCCAATCCATTGCACAGTTCGTCCGCAGGCTGACCCGCCACAGCATCACAGATGACCGCGTCACCTGCAGGGCTGCAAATGCGCACGCCACGGCTCAAGCACTGACCCACGCCGACGCTGCAGGTAGTGTTCAGCCCGACGAAGCCCTCATCGGTGTTGCCGTCACAGTCATCGTCCAAACCATTACAATTCTCTGCCTGAGGTGCTCCGGGCTCCACGTTGCACTCAGTGGCGTCGCCGGCCTCAGTACAGACTCGGAAGCCTGTGCGCTGGCAGAGACCCTGGCCCACCTGGCACACCTGCAGTTTGTCGGGGAAGGCTTCGTCGGTGCTGCCGTCACAGTCATCGTCCAGACCATCGCAGCGATCGACGTCGCCAGGGGCCCCAGGCTCAGCGTCGCAGGTCACGCCATCCCCCTCGGCGTTGCAGATCTGTACGCTGGTGCGCAGGCAAGTGCCCACGCCGACGCTGCACACCTCACTCAGGCCGTCGTAGCCTTCGTCTGGGGTGCCGTCACAGTCATCGTCAGCGCCGTTGCACACCTCGTCGGCGGGCTCGCCGGCCACGGCGTTGCACGCCACGTCGTCGCCCTCGGCGTTGCAGGTGAGGACCCCGTTTCTCAAGCACGAGCCCACCCCAGCCTCACACACCTGGCCGAGAGTGGGGAATGTCTCGTCGGTGATGCCGTCACAGTCGTCGTCCAACCCATTACACACCTCCTCCACGGGCTGACCTGCAACGGCGCTGCACACCACGCCGTCGCCTGCGGGGCCACAGAGGGTGACGCCTGAGACGCGGCACTGACCCACACCGATGGCGCAGGCGGCGTTCAATCCAGGGAAGTTCTCGTCTGCAGTGCCATCACAGTCGTCGTCCAGCCCGTTACACAGCTCGTCAGAGGCCTCGCCAGCCACAGCGCTGCACGCTACGCTGGCACCGTCCTCGCTGCATGCCTGGAACCCCTGCCTCAGACAGGCGCCGACGCCCGCGGTGCACGGGTCGAGCAAGCCGTCGAAGGTCTCGTCGGCGCTGCCATCGCAGTCATCGTCCAGCCCGTTGCACAGCTCCGCTCCCGGCTCTGCAGCAACGGCGCTGCACTCCACCGAGGCACCGTCGTCACTGCAGCGGGTGGCGCCTGGACGCTGACACGCACCAACGCCGGCGCTGCAGATCTCGCCGAGGCCGTCGAAGCCCTCGTCGGTGTTGCCGTCGCAGTCGTCGTCCAAGCCATTGCACAGCTCGTCCGTGGGCATACCCAGCACGGCATCGCAGATGACCTCGGCACCATCTTCACTACAGACCTGCACACCCGCTTGCCGACAGGCCCCCTCCCCTACGAGGCAGACCTGACCGAGATCGTCGAAACCCTCGTCGGTGGCGCCGTCACAGTCATCGTCGAGGAAGTTGCACAGCTCCTCCATGGGCGCAGGAGCGGTGCAGACAGGCTCCTCAGATGCCTGAGTACACACCAGGCGACCCGTGCACTCGATATCTCCGTCGTCGGTCTCGACCGTACGGGCGCAGACCTCGCCGATGCCGGGGATGTCGTCGGTGAGGCCATTGCAGTCGTCATCGATGAGGTTGCACACCTCTGGCGCGGGTGGCGCTGCGTCACAGGCCGACCAGCCCGATGCGGGATCACACGTCTGACGGCCGTAGCAGACCCCCAAATCGTTGCCCACCTCGCACAAACGCTGCTCGCCGGCGGTGTCGGGGCCACAGGTGCACGAGCCGGTGGTGGGCACACACTGATTGGGGCGGCCGTCGCCGAAGACATCCTCGCAGGCATACCCCTCGGGACAGGCCTCGTCGTCGAGGCAATCGAGGCCGCAGACATTCTGCTCATCGACAGTGAGGCAACGCCCCGTAGGGCAGTCGCCGTCGTTGAGACAGGCTTTGCAGAGGCGATCTCCAGGGGGAAAGCAGATGAAGACCACATCGGGCTCGGTGTTCTGCACCGCCCGACAGCCCCAATCATCGGGGCAGCCCTCATCGAGGCAGGCCTGGGAGCACACGGTGCGATCTTCCCAGGGCACACACCAGCCGCTGGCGCAGTCGAGATTGTCGTTGCAGGGCTCTTTGAACCGACCCAGGGGGGCAGAATCACCACCGGCTCCCCCAGCGCCGCCGGCGCCGCTGTTGCCACCCACCGACGCGTCGGCAATGGGCGGCAAACCACCTCCAGCGCCACCGACGACCCCGCCCCCTGCGCTGGCATCGGCCGCCGAATCACCCGTCGAATCGCTGCTCGCGCAGCCCACGAGCCACAACAGAGCGCACATCGCCACTGCGTTCTGACGTACCCAGATCAAATCTCTCACGCCTTACCTCCCCAGATCGCTCACCTCCCCAGCGAGCGATGACAGAGTGCCTCACGAAGCGCTCATCGTGCGATCAGACCTCGTTTGCTGACCTTATCTGGACTGGGGTGTCTTTCCCAAACGGAACCATTGGAGCCCCCTCACAAAACATCGCGGATTGCCATATCCTGCAGCTCTTCGATGTGAGGAGAGGCGATGAGTACAGCACCAGACGTCACTGAAGTCTGCACGCTCGAGCATTGGGCATGGAACCACACCTATGCCCCGCTCGCGTGGTACGACGGCACTCTCTATACAGCGAGCGAATATGGTGCTGCGGCAGCCATCGACGACACCACAGGGCAGGTGTTGTGGCGTGTGGGGTTGCCTGGCCGGGGCAATGGCTTCTGCTCGACACCTCTGTGTGTAGAAGACGATCGCCTCATCGTAGCGAGGCGCGACCGCACCGTGGTCTTCGATCGCCACACCGGCGACATCCTCTGGACCGTCAAGGGAGAGCAGCCCGGGATGGCTGTGATCATGGGCGACGAGGTCGTCTTCGGTGACTACCACGGGCTCTACAGCTACAGCCCTTCGGCACGCACCCGTCGTGGGTCGACTCTGAGGGCGTCGAACTGGTCCATCGATCCACCCGGTGTGAGCAAACTGACCCTCCTTCAGTGGCGGGATCACCTCATCCTCCAAAGCGGCGATTTTTTGCTGTGTATTGATCCTCAGACTCAGACGCAGCTCTGGTCGTCCCCCGTGCTCGACGACTACACCTACCCGGTCTGCCTCGATGGCGATCGCATTTATGGGGGCCAGCCAGGCAAGCTCGGACCTGGACACAATGTCTGCGTGGCGTGGGATGCTCATACAGGTGAGATCGTGTGGAAGCAGCACATGCTGCGTGGTGGGCCCCTTGGGAAGCCCGCCGCAGGGCTCGGGATGGTCTTCGTGCGCGACGAGGCCGGTGGGCTCTCGGCGCTGGATGCAGAGACAGGACAATGCCTCTGGCATCACCAGGCGCCCTCCCCCTGGGCTCGACCTTGGGCTGGGCCGATTCTCCGGGGTGAGACCGTGCTCTTCACCACACAGGATGGGGCGCTGAGAGGGTATGCAGCGCAGGATGGCACCTTGTTGTGGTCGTTGGATGCTGAGGATGAGAAGGGACAATCCCGATTCGGGCGATTCGAGGGTGTCGTGCAGAGCTCAGACGCGATCTTCACAGGTTCAGGCCGTGGGCGACTGATGCGGATCGAGGTGCCCGCCTGAGGCCCTCAGCGCACGACGCGGAAGCCGAGGTAGGGGCTCTTCTCCGCGGCGGCCTTCGAGGCCCGTCCACGGGTCTTGAGCTGCGGGCCGGCGTTGCCCCAGCTACCACCGCGGATGGTGTGCACCTTCGAGCTGCCCTCGCGGGGCTTGCCGTCCTGGGGCAGACCCACATAGGTGTCACCCCACGGATCAGCCACCCACTCCCAGACGTTGCCTGCCATGTCGCACAGGCCCTGCTCGGTGTGGCCCGCGGCCTTGCTGCACACCGGCGCCGTGTGGCCCGTGCCGCAGCCCGAACCGCCGTCGGCCATGACCGCGCGGGCGCAGATGGCGGCCATGTTGCCCCAGGGGTACTTCAAGGTCTTGCCTGCGGAGCGCGCAGCGAACTCCCACTGGGACTCGCTGGGCAGTCGGGTGCCGGACCACTTGGCGAAGTCGTTGGCCTGTGACCAGCTCACGCAGTTCACCGGATGCTGTGCCCGGTCGTCTTTGCCCCAGTTGCAGGCACCGCCCGACTTGGGTGTGCTGCACTCGCCCGCGTCGACGCAACCTTTGTACTGCGCCACGGTGATCTCGGTCTGGCTGATGTTGAAAGGGGCCAGCTTCACCGAGGTCTGCATGCTCTGAGCCGGGTGGCCGTCGCCCATGACGTAGACGCCGCCGGCCATGCGCACCATCTTGATGCCGCCCTTCACGGGGCCCGTACCCTGGCAGCGCTTATCATAGGACGACAAGATCTCTTCCCAGGGCCCGTAGGCGTCGTTGAACTGCTTCTGCAGGGTCTTCTTCTTCTCCATGGAGAGCACGTCATCCTGCAGACGCATCAGGCGGGCCAGCTTGGCTTTGTCTTTGTCGAAGCGGCCCTTCACCTCTCGGGCGGCGGCACAACGCTGTGCGTTGAGGGCCGCCTGCTGCTTCTCCAGAGCGTCGGGATCGAGGCTGGTCAGATCGACCGCGCCGGTGCTGCCCATGACCGGCATCGAGGGCAAGCCCACACCGAAACCTCCGCCGCCGCCACCACCGGCCACGGCGGCCTTGGGGCCAGGACCACCGATGGCGACGAAGAGTCGAGCCGCGGCGTTTTGAACCTCAGCCTCGAGGGTCTCGAGATCTTTGGCCGAGCCGTTCTGCTGCCCCTTGAGGGCCGCCGTGGCCGTCTCGTAGAGCTTCATGCTGACCTTGAGCTTGCTGCCGAACTTGATGACCTCGCCGGTGACCACGTAGTGCGCACCGAGGTTGCGGCCGGTCTCCACCTCGCACTCACCTTCACAGGCGGCCAGGTCAGTCTCCGGTGGCAACAGCTCGAGGATGTTCTCCCGGGTCATCACCAGATACTGCTGGCTCGGCAAGCGCAGGGCCTCTGCCCGCACTACATCGCCCACGTAAGCGATCTCCTGCTCTTTCAGCTCGGCGAAGTTGCGAAACTCCAACACCGCCACCCGCTGCTGAGCACCAGCGATGGCGGGCAGCAACAGGATCAGCAGAACGCCCAACGCGGTGAGGGCGGTTAGATGGACTCGAGCGCTCATTCAGGTCTCCTCAAAGCATCGCGCTGACATCAGGGGCGATGTGAGGACTAGGGATAGCCCCTGATGCTTCAAAGAAGCAACATACCCCTCACCAATAAATCACCAGGCCTGCAGCGGCCCGCTGCACATCGCCGTTGCCCCTACCCCCGATCTCCAGCGCCCAGTGATCGCTCAGCCGACCCCGGAGCACCCCCTCGGCAGACCAGCCCACAGGCTGTAAATCGAGCAGAGACACGCGCCATGCCCCCCGTAACACCACATTCAAACCCGGAGAGAGCATCAACCTCAGCCCACCCACCGGGCCACCCAGAGGCAGCCAGCGGCCCTGCTTGCTCACCGGGCTGCCCACCCAGACCTCGCCAAGGGCAAACAGGGTCACCCGAGGGACCAGCCCCCAGACGTTGCCAGAGAGGCTCCCGCCGACCTGCGCAGCGAGCCCCCCGTAAAGTACGTCTTCTTCTTCGATGGGCAGAGGCTCCAAGCCACCTTGAGCCCCCCACGAGATCGACGGGCTCACGCCGGATACATCAGAGAGACTGAGCACACGAAAGAGCTGGCCGCGCCTCAGCTCGACACGCCCCTCGTCATCGACCTGACCCTCGATGCGAGTGAACTCCACCGCGCCGTCGATGGGATAAGCCCCTTGTGGATCGGCGAGGTCGTGCAGCGCCCATCGGTGTGCAATGGCGCCCGCAGCCTTGCCATCGAAAACCCCCATCAGCCGCAGACGTTGGGTGCCGTGGCCCGTCTCGGGTGCTGCGAGCCAGGGGCGATCCACCAGCAGCGGCGCGGGCGCCTCTCCCACGCTCATCCGCGCCTGCACGAGCGCTCGACGACGACGGCGTACGGCGAGCCGCTCAGGGGTCATCTGCTCCACCGAGTTTGCTGTGAGCGTATGGGGCCAGAACAGCTCGAAGTGCCGCAATGCGGCGTCGAGGGCCGCCGGAGGCACCTCGTCGACCTCGAGAGGGGTATTCGGCTCGATCAACTGCTCGAAACGCAGTCGCTCTGATGCGTCGAGAGACTCGACTCGAGCGACATAGAGGCGCCTCATCGAGGGCTGGTGCTGCACCGCGCCGACGAGTTCGGGCCGCTTGGCCACCGCCAACAGCAGCTCCACCGGCATGATCACCACACCAAAATCGCGCTTCAACTGCAGCCTGGGTGCGGCTGCGTCGAGTAAACCAGCGAGGTGATAGGCGCAATTCTCGTCGAAGAAGTAGTAGTCGAAGAACGCCTGCTGCATCGCCCACAGGTGCAATACGAGGCGCTTCACCTCTGCTTCGGTCAACGTCAGGTCGTAGGTCCAGAGATCGCGGTGTTCGAAGTGGGCGTAGGTGCGCACCTTCTCGTGGTGGCTCTCCAAACCAAAGCGCCCAGGAAAGCCGCCGAGGGCGCCGAGCAGCATGTACGCCACCGGATCAGCGTTGCCAGTATCGGCAGAGAAATTGACGGCGGTGTCGAGCAGCTCTGGCGAGGCGCCTTCGTCTACACCGCCCTGACGGAGCCGAAGGAACACGTGGCCCAGCGCCGAGGCAGGGTTGTTCAGAAAATAATGGGAGAACACCAGACTCACGGCACTGGGCCTGACTCGGCGTAGATACGCGTCGAGGGCCGGGCACGGCCCTCGCGGCGCGGACCACCGCTCCATCTGGGCCACATAGTTGTACCGATCAGGCCAGCGGCACTGCGGCCTCTCGTCAGGGGTGCCCCGCCAGCGCCTGCCCTCTTCAAAGGCGGCCCGGGTGGCGTGGTACTCCGCCAGCGGATCGCCAACCCCCTCAGGAGAGATGAAGAACTCGGGGCTGTCGATCTCGCTCATGTGGCCCATGCAGTCGGGGCGCATGTGCAGCAACGCCAGCCACTGCGGGTGAGTGGCCTTTTCGGCATCATTCCGGGCCACATCGTTCGTGTCGAGGTCCAGAGTCTCGCCGCAGCTCGGTGAGGCGAAACAGACAGATGGAATGCAGAGGAGAAGAGAGATGACGAGGGGCAAAGCCTGTCGGCCAGCACGCATCAGTTTGTGCACGGTGGGGTGAGGCGGGCGGTGAGAGATGGTCAGGATATCTGACGGCCCCGCTGAAAAGGGCTCAGGCCGCCCGGGCCTCAAGGACACGCTCGGCGAACTCCACCAGCGTACCCGACTGCAGCCAGACCTGTTGCAGGTGATCCACAGCCACGGGGCGCTCGCCATCAGTGACCGAGAGCATGGTCATCAGGGCGTCGACGTACTGGCCCTCGCCCACGGAGAGCTCGCGCACCAGGGGCTCGTGGTTGAGGAGCACGAAGGCCCGCAGGCGCTGCTCGGCGATCCAGTTCTGCTCTTGCTCGGGGGTCATGGCCACGGGCTTGAGATCAGCGAAGAGGTTCGACGGCGCGAACTCGTACATGGCCCCGGTGGCGGCGTCGGTGGTGCTGCCGAAGGTGCCTCCACAGAGGATGTTGCCCCAGAAGGCCACGGTCACCTTGCTGTTGAGGGAGAAGCTCTGCTCCACATAGCCCTCTTTGCGCACGATGATGGTGGCGTCGTTGGAGTCTTTCTCGATCTTCCGGGTCAGAGGGGTGACCCCGATGACCTCGCCGTTCATCACCACCTCAGCCCCGGTGACGCTGGAGTTCACCGAGAGGGACTGCTTGGAGCCCTCGATGATGGTGGCACACCCGGTGGCAAAGGCCAGCCAGGCAACACACAGCGAAACCCACTTCATGCTCACGGCGCTCTCCTCCCCGCGTCGACGGCGGCGTTGAAGACATTCAATCTTTTTCACAAGGTTTTCGCCCAGATACGCGGGCGAGCCTCGTGCGTTTCACGGCGGGTGGACCATAGCCGATGTCGACCACGATTCACAACGCCCACCGAGCGCCCCCACGCAAGCACCTCGCAACGCGATGAATTCCCCATCTTCGAACGGGATCATTGGCATCCTCGAGGCAGCCATCGTATCTCCACCACATCTCGATCACAGGAGATGCACGATGGACACGATCACCCAAGCTGTTCTCGGCGCCGCCGTGGGTCAGGCCGTCGCCGGGCCCACCCTCGGCCGCAAAGCCCTCGTCTGGGGTGCCATCGGCGGCACGATCCCCGATCTCGACGTGATCGCAGGGGCCCTCGTGGGGCCCTGGCAACAGCTGCTCTGGCACCGCGGGCCCACTCACGCCCTCTGGTTCGGCCCCGTGGTGGGTCCCCTCGTGGGGTACGCCGCGTGGCGCTACACAGGCTGGCGCAGTCGCCGATTCAACACGCGGTTCCCGAACCAGCCCCAGCGAGAGCCCGGACCACTCAAGGCGTGGATCTGGCTCATGATCCTGGCGATCCTCACCCACCCGTTGCTCGACGTATTCACAACCTATGGCACACAGCTTTTGTCGCCCTTCGACGACACTCGGTTCGCCTTCAATGGTGTGGGCATCATCGATCCCATCTATACGCTCGTACTCGCAGGGGCCCTCGTGGCGCGAAGATTCTGGCCCGACACTCAACGCCGGAGCGCCCTCGTCGCTCTCACGCTCACCACAGGGTACGTGCTCTGGGGCACCTGGCTGAATCACCGCGCCGAATCTCTGGCGCAGACTCAGCTCGCCGAGGCGGGGCACGGCGACGTACGCGTCCGGGCTTACCCGACGATCTTTCAGCTGTTCTTGAGACGGGTGGTGGCCGTGCCGGCGAGCGGCGACGATCTGCAGAGCGGCGAGGTGCACGTGGGCTATATGACCATGTGGAGACCTCACCCCATCGCCTTCAAGACCGTCGAGCCTCACCGTCACGCTGCAGTAGACGCCGTGCTCGCCCACCCCCATGGTGAGCTGTTCCGCTGGTTCGCCATGGACATGCTCCTGCCCACGGTGACCCCTGGCCCTGCTGAAGGTGTGCCCGAGGGTCAGGTGAAGGTGGAGCTGGACGATTTGCGCTACGGGTTCCCCGAGACCCCACGGGAGAGCATGTGGGGCATCTCGGCTCTCGCTCTGGACGACGGCACCCTCGTGGATGAGCCAGCCCGCTTCCGCCGGCCGACCCCACCAGACATGTCGGGGAAGGCAAAGGCCATCTTCACCATGGCCTTCGGCGACGATCTCCAGCCTGCGGCGCCGTGAGGATGTGCGCTCAGTCGGGCATCACGTACCGCGTCCCCCGGCCCCGACCCTCTACGCGCAGCCATCCCTTCTCGGCCCAACCTTTCAGGCGCGCTCGTGCCGTGGGTGTAGAGCACCCCAGGCATATCGAGAGCCTGCTGGAGGTGATGCTACCCTCCTCGGACAAGATCGCCCGTACAGCAGGAGGTAAGCTCTGGTGTGGTACCAGGCTGGATGGTGCAGTGACGATCTTGGCACCCTCCTGCTCTAGGGGGGTATCGGAGGTCGCCGTCCCCGCTGCCGTCAGAGCCGCCCGCTCTGACACAAGAGGCTCTGCGAAGCCGCCCTGGCCCGCTCCCTCGAAGACCGCCTCAAGATCGGCCTGAGAGAGGGCATCCACCATGACCCGGCCCTCGTCCACAGCCGCTTCGAAGAGGGCCCTCTTGCGGTCTTGCAGCTCGATGATCTTCTCCTCGACGGTCTCCCGGGCCACGAGCTTGTAAACTGTCACCGGTTTGGTCTGCCCCATGCGATGGACCCGATCAGTTGCCTGGGCTTCCGCTGCGGGGTTCCACCACGGATCGAGGTGGATTACGTGATCAGCGGCGGTGAGGTTGAGACCGGTGCCTCCTGCCTTGAGGCTGATCAAGAAAATCGGCGGACCCTCAATATCTTCGAATCGATCGATGAGAGCCTGCCGATCCCGGGTACCGCCGTCGAGATAGAGGTGCTCGACGTTCATACGGCTGAGGCGGGGCACCACGCGCCTGAGCAGCGAAGGCCACTGACTGAAGATCAGCGCTTTGTGGCCCTCAGCAACCACCGAGTTCAAGATCTCCTCAAGGAGATCGAGCTTCGCTGATCCGTCAGCGCCACTGCGCAGCTCCACTGGCAGCAACGCCACATCACAGGCCGCCTGCCTTAAGCGCATCAGCGCCTCGAGGATCTCCAACGACGAGCGTCCCATGCCTTTTGACGCAACCGACGACATGATGCGATCACGCCACGCCTCTTTGACCCCCTCGTACACCCTGCGCTGCGGTGCCGGCAGCTCGCAATACAAGATCTGTTCGGTCTTCGGCGGCAGTTCGAGGGCCACCTCCGACTTCAAGCGCCTTAAAATGAAAGGACGCACGCGGCGCCTGAGACCGGACATGGCGTCCTCGTCCTGGTCTTTGTGGATCGGCTTGGCGAACCGCTCTCGAAATGCCCGCTGGCTGCCGAAGAAGCCCGGCATCAGCGCTTCGAAGAGGCTCCACAACTCGAACAGGTCATTCTCCAGTGGGGTGCCAGTGAGAGCGAGACGCCAGCCCGCCTTGAGGCCTCTCACAGTCTGGGCGAGCTGGCTCGAAGGGTTCTTGATGGCCTGAGCCTCGTCGAGTACGAGGGCGCCCCATTTCACGGCGCCGATCAGCTCAGCGTCCTGACGGAGGATCGGGTAGCTGGTGACGACGAGCTGAGCCCCAGTACGCAAGGCCTTCACGTCTTCATCGCGGGGGCGTCCATGATGCACCTTCACCTTCAGCTCCGGGGTGAAGCGCGCTGCCTCCCTGGCCCAGTTGTGCACCACAGAGGTAGGGGCCACCACCAGCACGGGGGCCTTGCGCCCCTTCTGGTTGAAGATCCATTGCAAGGCTGCGAGGACCTGCACAGTCTTGCCCAAGCCCATGTCGTCAGCGAGCACCCCTCCGAAGCCGATCTCTTTGAGAAACGTCAGCCACCGAAACCCCCGCTGTTGATAGTCCCTCAACGTGCCCTGAAACTGCTTGGGCACCCGACGGGCAGGCACGCCCTCGATCTGGCTCAGGCGTGTCACGCGCTCACGCCACGCCTTGAGGTTTGCGCGGGTCTCCTCGGCGATCTGCTCTCCAGCCTCATCGACGAGATCGCCCACCAGGGGTGCCGCGAAGGCGCCGATGCGCTTGCGCCGCCCGCGGAGATCCTCGAGGGCCTCGACCTCCACCCCATGGCGGGCGAGCCACGCCTCGGGCAGCCGCACCACCCGGCCGCTGCTGAGCCGGTGGTAGCGTCTGCCCGCTCTGCGCGCGGCCATCAACGCCTTGAGAGGTACACTCACCCCCTCCGCCTCGAAGCTGACCTCGAGTTCGAACCAGTCGATGCCGCTGTCGATCTTCACCCGGCTCGTGAGCGGGGTGCGCACCATCTTGCCCGCGAGGGTGGTGTCGCCCCGCAGTTCAAAGCCCGCCTGTTGCAAATCGATGAGGCCATCGAACATAAAGTCGAAGGCCCGCTCACCCACTAGGCGCGCCGGCAGCGGGCCCGTCCAGCGGTGGATGCGCTCGGCGGCGGCCTGCTCAGCCTCGCGCTGTCGCTGCACGAGCTGAGGCCCCTCGGCGACGTCGAAGGTGATCAGCGAGCCCGGCGCCGAGGCAGAAATCACCGCCTCGGCGCCCTGATAGCGGTAGAGGGCTCGCAGATCGACGTCCACCCCCTCTTTAGTCTCGGTCAAGATCACCTGCGGATGCATCGGGGCGTCAGCAGTGGTGGCCACCAAGTCCGTTTGTGACAAGTCGACGGCGACCTGCAAGGTCGGCAGGGCCTCGGAGATGAAGTCGGGCACCTGCGCTGAGGGGATCCGAGGGACCACAGGGAGCCCGCCGATTTGGCGCACGGTCTCAGCGATCTGCCCATCAAGAGGGCTAAAACGCAGATCTTGAGTGAGCATCCAGGGCGGATCAGCGGGGTAGACGCCGATGGGGTCTGGCGACCAGCTCACCTTCAAGTCATCGCCGCGCTGCTCGATCTGCATGACCGGTTTGATGGGGTCCAGCTCGACGCTCACCTCGGGCCCACCCACGGCGCCGAGGGTGATACGCTCGCACTTGCTCAGCGCGCTGAACAGCAGATGACGGGTCACGTCGAGCTCAGCGCTCTCTATCACCCCGTGCCCCCCACGCAGTTGATCGACGAGCTTCGTGCCCACCTGTACCACCCTGGCGATTTCGTCGTCTGCCTCGGTGCCCTGCATGCCCCACGCCCCCGGCGGCTGCTTGAAGGACGCTTGGACCGGCTTGAGGGTTTTCCCAGTCAGCTCGCTGGTGCGGGTTCTCCATCGCTTGATGCCCAAGATCTCAATGAGCTTGCGGCTTTGGGAGATCCCCAATGGCTCACGGATATCTCGGAGGGTGTACTGAAACCGCTCCTGAGTCTTGGCCTTGGGCGTATCTTTCGGCGCCGCCCGCATCAGCCCACCGAGCATCAGCCGCCACAGCGGCGTTTGGAGCAGCACGTCGAAATCTTGGACGTATGACCACGCCCAAACCAGCGCCGCGGCCATCTTGTGCGGACAGAGTTGATCCACACATGCGCAGTTGTGGGCACGAATCATGGGCGGCGCGTTGATGTAATAATCCATCAACACGACCTCTTTCCCATCAACCTCGAGCCGAGTTTGAAGGCCGCCGCGATCGACCACAGTGATCCCCGCCTGTGCCATCTTCACGGCTTCGGTGGTGTCGACCTCAAGGAACGCGCTGAACTCATCATCGAAGACGCTGTTGATGGCCAGACGGGCCACAGTGGGGTCGATGTCGAGTCGAGGAGGAATCCGAAGGCGCTTTTTTGTCATGGAGTGGTCGTTAGCTGACTCTCACCTTCTGTGTAAAGGCCCCATGACATGGTCGTTCCACGCCCTCAACTCAGCCGTAGCACCAGATAGCCCACGGCGACGGCGGCGAGCATCGTGATGCCAGCCCAGCTCACAATCTGAAGACCCTTCGAGGGGCGATGCTCCGGGGGCACCTCGTCACCGAGGATGGCCCGGTGGTTGAGCCACGCCAGCAGTGGCGCCGTGAGGCATGACAGGATGGTGGCGAGATCCACCATGGCCTTGAGGCTGCCGATGAACAGCGTGATCACCGCCAGCGAGCCCGCGCCGAGGACCGCGAGGCTCACCCAATACGCTGTGTTGAAACGCCGATCTCCCTTCGTGGGCGCCCAGGCCTGCTCAGGGCCCCGCATGCGCTCGGTGAGTACGGCGAGGGCTCTGGGGAACCCGTCCACGACGGTGAAGGTGGTGGTGAACATGACCGCAAAGGCGCAGCCTCCGATCATGGGCCGGCTCCACTCCCCAAGAGTGCTGGCATAGAGTTCGATGATCTGCCCGGCGAAGCCGCCGGCGCTGTTGGCCAGCTCGACGCCGCTGCCGTGCATGACCCCAGCGCCGAGAATCACGAAGCACACAGCGAGCCCCGCGGCCCCCCAATATCCCAGATGGAAGTCGGCGAGCACGGCCTTCACGGTGGGGCGCTCACCGACATCTTCGCTCCGGGCCAGGGTCCACATGGAGTGCCACGCGGCGACGTCGATGGCCGAAGGCATCCACCCCACGAGGGCGGCGCAGAAGAACAGATCTTTGGCTTCGATGCCCTGAGGCCAGAAAGCGAGGGCGCTGAAGTCGAGCTTGGGCAGGGCGAGTGCGGTGGCGGTGACGGTGCTCAGGGTGAGGGCCACCACCATGACTTTGTTGATCCGGTCGAGCCACCGATACCGCCCAAGGGCGAGCAACGCCGCGCACACGGCCATGGTGCCCCCGGCGATGACCACGGGGGTGCCGGGCAGCCCGAGGGCTTTCTTGGCGAGGCCCGCGGTGACGAGGGCCACGGCCCCTTGCACGGTGAACATGGTGCCCACGGTGAGCAGGCCGTACACGCCGAGGGCCCACTTGCCCTGCCGCCGATAGCCCTCGAGCAGGCTGGTGCCGGTGGCGGCGGCATATTGGGGACCGAATCGAAACGCAGGGTACTTGGCCACGTTGGCCAGCAGCACGAGCCACAACAACGCGAAGCCATAGACAGCGCCTGCTCTGGTGGACTGAACGAGATGGCTGACGCCGACGGCGGCGCCAGCGAGCAGCAGGCCAGGACCGAGGGCTCGCAACAGACCTCTAGGGGGGTTGGACGACAACAGCGGTGCTCCTGGTCAGGCGGACGATCCCGCCTTCGGCGCGATCTGTAGCGGACGCCTGCGCTTCGCGCAAAGCTGTAGCGGACGCCTGCTTCGGCTGCGCCTTGCAGAGCTGTAGCGGACGCCGAGTCTGCCTCCGGCAGCCTGAGCTGTAGCTTTCTAAGAGAGTTATGGTGTGTCTGGTGGGCTTCTCAACCCCGATTGGGGCTTACGCCGGCACTGGTACGTCAAAGGCCACAACGTTCGCGGTAGACGAGCCCACGCCCCCAAAGTGATCTTCAAAAAGCTACAGGGAATTTGCCGTAGGCAAATGAGCGTCCGCTACAGCTCTGCGCGAAGCGCAGGCGTCCGCTACAGGCTGTCGCCGTAAGGCGATGACCGTCCGCTACAGGCGGTGCCAAAGGCACGGCCGTCCGCTATTCGCTCGCGTAAGAGCGAATGCGCTCTACCATACTGAAGAAGCCATTCCGCCGGTTGAAGCTCAGGTGACTCTGCAACCCCAGCTGCTCGAAGAGCGCGTCGATGTCGATGCCTCGAATCTCGGCCCTGGTCTTGAAATTGTAGGTGGCCAGCAGCACGGCGATGAGGCCCTTGACGATGTGGGCGTCGCTGTCTGCGGTGATGGCGATGGCCTCGGCGCCGTCGGTGTCACGGCTCACCGTCTCGGAGGTCATCCACACCTGACTGACGCAGCCCCGTACGCGGGTCTCTTCGTTTTTGTCGCTCTCGGGCATCGGCGGCAGGGCCTTGCCGAGATCGATCAGGTAGCGGTAGCGGTCTTCCCAGTCGTCGAGCAGCTCAAAGTTCTCGATCAGCTCTTGCAGGCTCATGTGCTCTCTCAATGCGTCATGTTCGAGGGCGCTATGATGGCGCCACGGGGTGAGATACACCAGAGCCTGTCGACGTTCCGAGAGCCTTCAATGAGGACGAGATGAGCAACGCCCAACACGACATCCGTTTCGCCACCCCCGATGACGCCCAGACGATCCACCGCTTCGTCTGCGAGCTGGCGGTCTACGAAAAAGAGCCTGACGCCGTAGAGGTGACCCCGGAGATTCTGCGTGAGCAGCTGAACTCGGACCGACCGCCCTTCGAATGCCTCATCGCCGAAGACGGCGACGAGCCCGTAGGTATGGCCCTGTTTTTTCATAATTACTCCACATGGCGAGGCAAGCGGGGGCTGTACCTCGAAGATCTCTACGTGACGCCGAGCGCCCGAGGTCGTGGATTTGGTCTGGCGCTGTTGAAGGCCCTGGCCCGCATCGCCCGAGAGCGCGACTGCGCCCGGATGGAGTGGAGCGTGCTCGACTGGAACACGCCAGCCATCGAGTTCTACGAGGCGCTGGGGGCAAAGCCCATGAGCGAGTGGACGACGTTCAGGCTGACTGGGGAAGCCCTGGAGAAACTTTGAGGTGGTTCAGGCTCAATTCGGAAAATCTTTGGGCAGCAGCGCTCCGCCAAGGTGGGCGCCCTGCAATGCCCCCGGCTCCAGATGCTTGACCTTGCTGAGATCTGCCCCGGTGAGATCGGCGCGATGCAACCGGGCGCCCTGTAGATCCGAGTGGCTGAAGTTCACGCCCTTGAGGTTCGCGTACATGAGCGAAGCGCCGTTCAACCAGGCATGCACCTGAGCCCCCTCGAGATCTGCGTCGGTGAAGTCAGCCCCCTGTAATTTCGCGAAGGACAACGACGCACCCATCAACTGCGTCCGCCTGCAGGTGGCGCCCTGCAGGTTGGCGTTGTTGAGGCGCGCGCCACACAAATCAGCCTGACTCAGCTCTGCGCCCTGTAGATGGGCCCACGTAAGGTTGGCCCCATTGAGGTTCACGCCCTGTAGATGCGCGCCCATCAGGCGGGCGCCGGCCAGATGGGCGTCGGGCATCTGTGTGCCAGGCAATCGCGCCCCTCGCAGTTCGAAGTCTGTGACCGACAGCCCGGGGAGTTCACGCATGTGGGTGCGCTGAATGCGCTCAGCCAACAACCCACGGCGCAAACGCCCCTGCTCGTCGAGGCCCAGGTGAATCCAGGGCGGCAAGCCTTGGGCATCTATCAGACGGGCACACTCGAGCGAATTGAGGGGAGCGAGGCCATCCTCAAAGCCGAACCGGGCGCCGGTGAGATCTGCGCCGTTGAAGTCTGCCAAAGCCAGCTGAGCACCCGTGAGATCAGCGCCCCTCAAGTTCGCGGCCTTGAAGCGGGCATACTTCAACTGTGCTCCACTCAGATCAGCGCCCTCCAGACACGCACGTGAGAGATCAGCTTCATCGAGCAGGGCATTCGAGAGATCAACCCCAGGCAGCCAGGCGGCCTTCAGCTTGCTTCGTCGAAGATCCAACTGTTCGTGATTGGAGGCAAACGTCCTGATCGCCTCGATCAGCGCACGTCGCTGAAACGGTGTGCCCTTTTTGCTCAGGCTCCACGTCACCCAGTTCGGCAGGCCTGTGGCGCCGTGGAAACGCGCACGCCCGATGGACACAGTTCTCAAATCGACGTCTGTCAGATCTGCCTCATCGAATCGAGTTCCGTGCAAGCGCGCATATGAGATGTGAGCCCCCTCGAGCCGGGCTCGACGCAGATTGGCGTCGGTGAGATCGGTGCTGCGCAGATTGGCCCTGGTCAGATCAGCGTCTCGTAAATCGGCGCGCGGCAAAGCTGATCGGCTGAGATCGGCCCCTTGGAGGTTCGCACCTCTCAAGGCGACACCGGACAGATGTACCCCGGTGAGCTTGAGAGTGAGACTCAAGCCGTAGACATCAGTCCAGACATTTTGAGGTGATCGACCGTCCCACCCAGCCTCTGGATCGAAACCACTGCGATGTGCAGCGAGGGTCAAGAGAGAGCCAATATCCTCGGAGGCCGGCTGGTAACCAGGATCTTCGAGTCGCTTGAAGGACAGCAACGCCCAGGCATGAGCAGCGTTCTCTCTTGTGATCTTCAACTCGCCGAAGAGGCTCATCGATCAGCTCGATGTAACGCGCTCATCTCTTCGACGCGCGCAATCCCCCAAGCAGTCTCGGCCCATACCCGCGCGTTGCGGTGATGGGTCAACCAGCGGGACAACGCTCGGCGCTCTGATTCTGCCATCAACAAAAGATCTGGCGCCGGGCAGCGGGCGCCGTCGTACTTGGCCCCGAAAGAGCTCTGAGCCATCCAAGGCCGGGCCCCTTCGAGATCAGCCCCCTTCAAGACCGCATGGTTGATGCGCACACCAGTGAGATCTGCCCCTCTCAAACACGCCCCCTCCAACTGCACCTTCCACAGGCTTACCCCCGAGAGCTTCGCACCTGAGAGGTCACTCTCGGGCATATAGGCCAGCGTGAAGTCTGCCCCGCTCAGATCAGCGCCGACGAGTTGCGCCTTGGGGATGTGCGCTTTCTGCAAATTGGCCCATCGGAGGTCGTGCACCGATCCGTTTTGCATTGCCTGAGCCAGGGTGCTGCGGGTATATCGGCCATCCGCTCTCAGACCCGCCTGGGCCCAATCGGGCAAGCCGATCACCCCTGGCAGGGCCACGTCAGAGAAGTTCATGCCGTCGATGCGTGCGTCGGTGAGATTCGCGCCCCGTAAATCACCACCTTGAAGATCGAGCCCGCGCAGATCAGCTCCGCTGAGATCCGCCCCACGCAAATCAGTGGCCCGGAGTCGCGCCCCCTTCAAACGCGCCTTGCGTAAATCAGCCCCATCCAGCTTCGAGCGATAGAGCATGGCCCCTTCGAGCACGGCGCCAGCGAGGGGTATGCCAGAGAGGCTTGCCCGCTTAAGACGCAGGCCAGTCAAGTCAGCACCGTCGACTTCACCAGGAGCGAGCTGTTTCAATGACATGAGCAGAGCAGCTTTGGCGTATTGCCCCTCTGAGTTCAGGGCGAGGGCGATCCAGGCTGGTAGAGCACGCGCATCATCGAACCGGGCCCCAGATAATTCGAGGTCGTGCAGGCTGAAGGTCGATACATCGAGGGCGCTGAAGTTCGCCCCCTGCACATCGCACCCCATCAGCCTCAGGCCAGCTGTCTGCGCCCCCCTGAGGCTGGCCCCCTCCAAACGGCAGCCGATGAACGTGGCATATCGTAAATCGGCATCAGACAAGTCGGCCCCACTGAGATCTACGCTGCCGAACTTCAGCTCTCGCAGGTTTGCTCCTGAGAGCGGCGCAGCCCTGAAGTCGGCACCATCGAGGGGCATCGACCATGTGCCGTAGGCCTGGTGCCAGATCTCGATGGGGCGCTGTGACTGCCAACTCTCGTAGGGGTCCAAGTCAGCCTTGAAAGCCGCGGCGACGAGGAGGGGCAGCACCTCATCTTCGTAAGGCTGCCAGCCACCATCCATGCGCGCTCGCGCAGCGGCCACGACATCAGGTGCGGATGCGCCATCGACGCACTGGCCCTCGAACTCGATCATCGTGAGATCATTCGTCGTCGTCGAACTTGAGGGCGGGCATCTCCATCGACGGCAGGATCGCCGACGCTCTGGCGGGATCCTGATCTACGGGGGTGAACTGCGGCAACAGCGCCCCTCTCGGTGGGCTCGGCGGAGACGGCATCACAGTCTTCGGCGCCTCTTGGGCGACATGCCCCACGGGCGCAGGCGTCGCGCTGATGCGTTGCATGTGCTCCGCCTCGAGATAATCCTCGAGCAAGCGAGAGGCGATCTCCATGAAGTCGTAGCTCGTCACCAGACCTACGAGCTGGTTGCCTTTGTCCACCACGGGCAGGCTCGAGACCCGGTACTCCCGCATGATGCGCAGCGCTTCGTTGGTGGGCGTATCGGGTGACACGTGCACAGGATTCGGGCGCATCACCTCCTCGACGATCACCCCCTCGAAGGCGTCTTCTGTGGTGAAGTCCACCGACTCGCCGGGGGTGTGGTGGAACAGGCGCTTCACCATGCGCAGGATCGACCGGAACGACACCATGCCCACGAGGTGGCCCTGGTCGTCTTCCACGGGCACGTGGCGCACCCGCTGCCAGTCCATCATGCTCACGGCGAGCTCCATCGGATCGCTCGGGCGCACGGTGACCAGATCGGTGGTCATGAACTGCCCCACGGTCCGGTAGCTGGGGAACCAGTCCTGAGAATGATGCAGGCGCGCCAGAGGCCACTTGTGGATCGGCTTGCGCTCTTCTGGTGCCTTGCTCAAAGCCTGATGCTCGCACAGCGACGAGACCAGGCTACGCATGCGCACGTCGAGGGGGGCCTGGGTCATGCCCGCCATCGATTTGAGGGCCCACTGCGAGCCCGTCTGGCGGCTCTCCACCCGCTCCTCGAGGGTGCCCAGATAGGTGTCGATGTCGCTGCTGTCGATGCCGCGGGCGGCGAGGCCTTGCCGGGCCAGGGGCAGCAAGTGCTCCAGGATCAGCGTCTGGGCGGTGTGGGCCTGGCCGTTGATCCAGGTGAATTGTGCCTTCAGGCCGTGGCGGGCGGCGGCGTAGAAGTTGTTCTTGGCGTCGTCGAACTCCATGACCTCGTGGATGTCGGGGTACTCCTCGGCGAGGCCGATCATGAGGCCGAAGTAGAACGCCGCGTTGGCCACCTCGTCGCGGACCGTGGGCCCCGAGGGCAGGATGCGGTTCTCGATGCGCAGGTGGGGCACCACCCCGTCGCTCCCGTAACAGGGGCGGTTCCAGCGCCAGACGGTGCCAGCGTGCATCCCCAAAGCCTTCAGGCCAGGGATCCCACCGCGCGCGAGCACCTGCAGGGCGTCTTCCTCCCGATCAGTGGCGAGCAAAATACGGAACCGGGCGATGTTGTCTTTGTAGATCTCGAGGACCGAGCGCCTGATCCAGTCGTCGCCGAAGCTCACCCGCGGTGGGGTGCTCCGAGCCCTCTGCACCTTCGAGCGGCCATCGACGGAGTGCTGGAACAGCGCCACCCGGGTCTCGTGCCAGAGCCGCCGCCCCATGAGCAGGGGTGAGTTCACCGCCGCGGCGAGCACCGGAGCAGAGACCGCCTGGGTGAGGTTGTAGAGCCTGGGGAACTCCTCGGGGCCCACCTGAAAGTGCACCTGGAAGCTGGTGTTCGCCGACTCGAGCATCACGTTGTCGTGGGTGATGTCGATCTCGTCGAGCCCCTTGATCATGATGTTGAACTGGCTGTTGTTCAGCTCGGAGCACACCTGATTGAGTTGCGCATAGCGCGGGCTCGGGGTCATGTAGTCGAGGGTCAAATGCGGGGTGCGCAGCGTAGGCAGGATGCCTGCGAGCACCACTTGAGCGCCGAGGCCCCGGGCAGCCTTGTCGGCCTTGGCCACCACCTCGTTGATCTCCCCCTCCATGGTGCTCAGGCACGCGCCACCGAAGACCTGTGGGGTCAGGTTGGCCTCGAGGTTGTAGAGAGCGAGCTCGTGGGTCAGCCGCGGATCATCAGCCTTCTTCAAGATCTCCATGGCCATGGGGGTGGGCTGCCGACTCTCGTCGACGAGGAACATCTCCTGCTCGGCGCCGATGCGCCGCACTCCGGTCTCGAACCGGCCCTCCTCGATCATCTGGGTCATGGCCTCGAGGTCACGGAGCAAGGCCCGCGTAAAGGCCCGCATCTGTTGGTTGGTGACCTGGGTGTTGACGTTCTGCTCGCCCATCGGTGTTCCCCTGGTTGGGTTCGGTCTCTCTCCCCGAACAGGGATACTAGAGCACCGATGAGGTTCTCTCCAATTGGTTCAGATCTTTGGAAAAGAGAGCTCTGAGCACACATAGGGACCTGCCCGCGCTTGTGACAGAGAGTTGATGGATGAATATGAACCTCATCCCTCCTGTTGTGCGTATGGTGGATGTGCACCACCAGGGAGGGAGTTCATGGACAGCACAGATTTGCTCACCGTACCCGTTGACCCCGCGCCGGCGTCGCCCTTTTTGTCGCCGCTCACGCGGGCGTTGCCGCTGGTCTGCGCCGCAGTGGGTGTGGCCGCGGTGTGGTTCGGGGTGCAGCTCGCCCCCGTCGACAGCCGACTCTCGGAGCTGGTGCTGCAGCGCGGGTGGATCCCGCCGCTGGTGCTTGGGCTGTTCTTCTGGGGGCTGGGCCATGCGCTGCGGCGGTGGTTGATTCAGCTCGGTGAGCATCGTGCTCTTGTCTACTGCAGAGACCTCATCTCCACCGATCTGCAGCGTGGGCGCATCGACGCCATGCAGGGTGCGCTGCACCCGCTGAAGTCCAGCCTCGCGGCGCCGGTTCTCGGCGCCGTGCTCAGCTACTTTCGAGGCGCCCGGCCCGCTCGGGACGAGGTCCTTCGGGTGGCGGGCCAGGCCATGGATCGGGCCTATGACAGCGTCGAGTCCGATTACAAACCGCTCTCGGCGTGTATGTGGCTGCTGCCCCTCACCGGGTTTCTGGGCACCGTGGTGGGCATGGCTGCTGCCATCGGGGCCTTCGATGGCCTCGTGGGCAGTATGGATGCCTCGATGGGCCAGGGGCTCGCAGCCCTGACCCCCGCGGTCTCCGGGCTCTCCACCGCCTTCGACACCACCCTGCTCGCGTTGATCCTCGTGTTGCCGCTCAAGCTCGTGGAGGTCACCCTCGAGGGTCGGGATCGCAGGCTGCTCGACCGCATCGACGCCACAGTAGGCGCTGGGTGGATCAGGAGCCTCGACCTCGGCGGCCTCGCCCAACAGACCCCCGAAGAGGCCGCCCTCGACCGTGTGAACCAGAGCCTCGAGCGTATGGAGTCGAACTTGATGCAGATCGACCGGGCCCTCGCTCGGGTCTCTGCCCGTCTCGCCAGCATGCCCGACGTGGGTCAGGGGGTAGATCTCGTGCTCCATGCCGCCCACACCACCCATCAGGTGTTGCCGGAGCTGGTCAAAGAGGTGAAGGCGCTCCGCGCTCAGGGTGATCAGCCCCTGGTCATCATGCGAGGCAACGGAGACAAATCGTGAGGCGCCGCCGCAAAGGGCGATGGCAAGACGGCGAGAGCTTCGGGACCAGCCTCGCCGACATTTTGACCTCGGCCCTCGGGTGCGTGCTGTTGTTGTTCATGGTGGCGGTGATGCATGTGCGCACATCGCTCGCTGATGCTCAGGCGAAGACCCTGCAGGCCATCGAAGATCTCGCCGCCCGAGAGCAAGCTCGCAAGGAAGCTGATCAACTCCGGGCCCTGGAAGCCTCGGAGCGTGCAGCAGCTGAGCGCCGCCTCGCCATGGAGGCCCTCGCTCGGGACGAAGCCATCGGCGCCCTGACCACCGCCGAGGAGAAGATCCTGGCGCTGCAGGCCCGGGTGAACGCAGCAGAAGCCGCAGCCGCCGCAGCCCTCGAAGCCCAACAGGCCGCCGAGCGTGACCGCATCCAGATCCGCACCGCGGCGAGCACCACCCTCGCCGAGCTCGACCCTCGCACCGCCCGACCTGTGGATGTGATGCTGGTCATCGACGGCACGCGCTCGATGGACGAGAGCCTCGACGCCACTCGCCAGAACCTCAACAGCACCCTCAAGGCGTTGCGGGTGGTGAGCCCCACGGCCCGGGTGGGCGTGGTGGTGTTTCGCGACAAACGGGAGCGCGCCGACCTGCGTCTGCAGCGGCACCCGCTCACCGCCGACGCCGCATCGCTCAGGAGCTTCCTCGAGGGCATCGAGGCCACCAGCACCGGCCGGGATCGAGACATGCCCGAGTGGTTGTGTGGTGGCATCGCTGATGCCGCCGGAGCCAAATGGCGTGACGAGGCCATCAAGCTGATGATCGTGGTCTCTGATGCAGGGGCGCAGTCGCCGAAGGCCAAAGCGTGCATCAAGTCAGTCCAGAGCTTCCGAGCCGAGGGTGGTCAGGTGCACATGTTGTCGATGCGACCCCCGGGCTACGAAGACAGCACAGCCGTTCAGGGCCTCTATGAGGGGCGAGTGATCCCCGAGCACTCGGCCATCGCTGCCGCCGGCGGAGGGCTGCACATTCGCGATGCTCAGTCAGATGCGCTGCTCACCGAAGTGCTTCAGGCCGCCTTCCGCAGCCGCACCCGGGCCCCCATCGATCGCCTCCGCAAAGCGCTGGAAGATGCTCAGGACACGACGCCTTAGAGAAGGCCCCCTACCTACCCCTCACAGAGTCATCCACCTCAATCCGGCTCAGCGCAAATTGAGTCAGCGTCAAGCAGGAAAAACCTTACCCCACCTAAAGATGCGAACATTCACCTCCGATGATTGTTGCACACGAGCAACATTCTCATGGAGAGGGAGGTCCGCTGATGCACAAGGGCAGCATCACATTGGGGCGCTGTACGCTCTTGGCGCTGACGCTGTGCGCTTTCGAAGCGCAGGCTCAGGAAGAAGCTGACGAGTCACAGGTCGTGCGCATCTATGGTTTCATCGACTCGTACTTCGAGAAGGTGGCCCAGACGCCAGCGAGCATCGACGCCAACGGCGACACGGTGTACGAGGACAACCCATATGAGTTCGACGTCCCGAATCTGCACTTGATGGTTCAGGGTGTCATCGGTGGCAAGTACCGATACTTCCTCAACCTCGCGGCGCCAGGCTCTGGCGGCATCGGCGGTGACGAAGGCCTCGCGGTCCGCAACGCCTGGGTGGAGGCCCCCATCGCCGGGAACGCGCTTCAGGTGCGCTGGGGCAAGACCTACCGGAGATTCGGACTCTACAACGAGATCCTCGACGCGGTGCCCACCTTCATCGGCATCGAGGCCCCCGAGCTCCTCGACAAGGATCACCTCATCGTGACCCGCACCACCAACCTGATGGTGCATGGCAGCATCCCCTTCGGCGACAACGCAGTGCAGTACGCGCTCATGACGGGGAACGACGAGCGCACCGACGGTGCCTTCCCTCTTGGGGGCGATCTGCGCTTCAAGATCGGCAGCGGCATCCAGTTCGGTACCAGCGTCTACAGCTCAGGTGGCAAAGCCTCCCCGACTCGAGGGGTCGGCGACGGCTCACCACGCGGCGGGGTGCTCAACTGGATGACAGAGGACGAGTACCTCGTCTTCGGTGGATACGCAGAGCTCAAACAGGATGGCCTGATTCTGCAGGCGGCCTTCTGGCAGGCCAGCCACGAAGGCACCCGTGATCCGAGCTCAGTGTTGTCCCTGATCGACGCCGGGCTCAACGAGCGCCAGCTCGCTCGCTTCGGCCTCAACGGGCCAAACCCCACCGAGGCCGACGTCGTCACCGAGGCCAATTATGACATCATCACGTACTACGTCCGGGCTGGTTACGCGATGGAGACCAGCGTAGGTGAGTTCACCCCCTACCTGCAGTGGGACCACTACGAGAACCCTGAGACCATCGCCTCCAAGTCTTTTGGCGGCGACGGAGAGGCTGGCCTCACTGACGATGGTGCCTTCGACAAGGCCACCATCGGCACCATCTGGCGCCCGATCTCGCCGGTGGCGCTCAAGCTCGATGGCAGCGCCCATATTCAAGACTTCAACGGTAAGCAGGAGATCTACCCCGAGGTCCGGCTTTCCTTCTCCTACTTCTGGCAACTGGAGGAGCTGTGATGAAGACGCACAATCCGCTTCGTCGTGTCTCTCTGACGTGCGCGCTGTGGCTGCTGGCCATGGGCGCTGCCTTCGTGGCCACCGCGAGCCCCGCCCTCAGCCAGGAGCTGGTCGCCGTGGTGCACGAAAGCAACCCCGCGAGCAGTCTGTCCACGGACGACGTCAAGCGCTTCTACCTCGGCCAGACCACTAACTGGTCATCTGGCGGCATCGTCGCCCTGGTTGTGCAGCCCCCGAGCAGCGCTTCGTCGAAGGCGCTGTTCAAGCGCTTGTTGAAGATGGCCCCCAGCCGCTTCAAGCACATGTGGCAGGAGAAGGCCCTCTCGGGTCAGGGCGTGGCGCCCAAGAAGGTGGGTGGCTCAGCCAGCGCACTGATCTCCAAGGTCTCGGAGAAGCCCAAAGCCCTCGGCGTGTTGCTCAAGTCCGAGGTGCCCGCCGAGGCATCTGGCGTAAAGTTCATCCCCATTCAGTAAGGGCAGTGTCATGGCGACCCCTTTGAGCAAGCTCACGATCCGTGGGCGCATCTTCGCCCTATGCGCCGCCATCGTCACGGCCATGGTGGCGTTCCAGGTGGTGTGGTTCCCCGCACGGGAGATCAACACGCTTTCTGAGGCCTTGGGCCAGAAAGCCCGCTCGCTGTCGTTGGTGCTCTCGCACAGCGTAGGCGAGGCCCTCGAGTATGAAGACAAGGACCTCATGAAGCGGTTCTTCGAGGGCGCCAAGGCTGATCCGGACTTCGCGGGGATCGCTGTCACCACAGCAGAGGGCAAGGCCTTTCTGCTCGAGGGTGAAGAGGCGATCACCACTCAGCTCTCCGGCCTCGACGCCGAGAGGCTCACCACCGAGCAGCTCGCCATGGCCCGCGCGCCCATCGAGAGAGAGGGCAAAGCCATCGGCTATCTCTCGGTGGCGCTGTCAACCATGAACGCTCAGACGAGCGCCAGCGCTGCACGACAAGAGGTGCTGTTGCTCGGCCTCGGCATCCTGGCGCCTACGTTGCTTTTGGGCTTCCTCCTCGCCCGCTCCTCCACTCGGCCCTTCATGGCCAAGCTCGAAGAGCTGAGCGAGGTCGCCCAGGCTATCGCTGACGGTGACATCAACCGCTCGGTGAGAGAAGAAGGGAGCGCTGAGCTGGTGCGGATGAGCGAGGCCATGAATCAGGCCAACGCCGCCATCCGTGCTGCGATCGGCGCTCAGGTAGAGGCGGAGCAAAAGCGGGCCCTCTCGGCTCAGCAAGAGGCCCGCCGCAACGCCTTGCTCACCATGGCCGACGATCTGGAGTCCAAGGTCAGGGGGGTCGTGCAATCGATGGATCAGATGATCGCCTCGCTCTCTGCGCAGGCCACCGAGATGAACGCAGTGGCCGCTCAGACGAGCGCCCACTCCCGTGAGGCCTCCGAGCACGCCGAGCGGATGTCGAGCAACGTGAACGTCGTCTCGGACAAGGCCCGAGATCTCGACGCCGCCAGCAACGAGATCGGACAGCAGGTGCAACTCTCGACGCAGAGCACATCTGAAGCCGCGGATGTGGCCATCTCGACCCAAAGCGTGGTGGAGCAGCTCTCCAGAGACACTGAGCAAATCAACGAGGTCTTGTCCCTGATCAACGAGATCGCTGAGCAGACCAACTTGTTGGCGCTCAACGCCACCATTGAGGCCGCTCGGGCCGGCGACGCCGGTAAGGGCTTCGCCGTGGTGGCCGATGAGGTCAAAAACCTCGCCACCAAGACCCAACAGGCCACCGAACAGATCACCGCGCGCATCACCAACGCCCGCAAAGCCACCGAGCAGACGGTGGCGTCGATCCATCAGATCCACTCCACCATCAACGCGGTGCAGGACATCGCTCAGCTCATCGCCCAGCGGGTGGCCACGCAGATGGACACGCTCCACGAGGTGAATCACAGCGTCAGCTCGGCCAGCGCAGGCTCGAGTCAGGTGGGTCAGTACATGCAGACCCTCTCCCAGGGGGCCCTCGAGACTCAGCAAGCGGCTCAAGCCGTCGATGAGACCACCCACCACCTCTCGCGTATGTCGGCAGATCTTGACGCCACCCTCAGCGGCTTCCTCGGCGAGCTTCGCCAAGGGGCTGCTCAGGGCTGAGGTTCACTCTGAAATGTGTTGAGCTTCAACACAAAGCGCACACGACGATTCTGATCTCGCGCCCTCTGTAGCGCCTCGTCACTCAGCCCCTCGATGGCCACCCTCGGTCGGGTTTCTCCGTAGCCCACCGCCCTCACCCAATCCGGTGAGATCCCCGATTCGATCAAGAGTCGGCGAACCGCGTTGGCCCGCGCCGTAGAGAGCTGCATGTTGAGGGCCTCGGTACCCACGTCGTCGGTGTGACCCTCAACAGTAATGCCGACGATTTGAGGGTTGCTCTGGATGATGGTCACCATCTCTTCGAGCACCGCCCTGGCATTGTCGGACGGCGTGACACTCTTGAAGGGGAACTCCACGGTGATGTTGATGTCGTTGCAGCCGTCCCACTGACGAATGCCCACGCTGTTGGGGCATCGATCCTCGTGGTCGAGCACGCCGTCGGCGTCATTGTCGGGCTCAGGGCAGCCATCTGTATCCTGATAGCCATCGTGATCCTCAGGCACCTTCGGACACTGATCTCCCTCGGTGATGCCATCTTCGTCTTCGTCGAGCACGACGGGTGGCGTGATCACCGGGGGGGCCTGCACGACTGGAGGAGGCTTCACGGGCAGTGTGTGATGCACGTCGAGCGCAGCCTCGACCCCCCACGTTAAACGCAGCAACAGATCCACCTGAGTGATCTCGGCGGCGTAACGGGTCACCTTGGCCCCCACTTCCCACGAGAACCCGCTCGGGGTGATTTGACCCACGAGGCCCGCTCCACCATAGAGTCGCGGATCCTCGAAGTCATCGAGTGGGTACTCACCAAAGGCTTCGGCCCCCACTTGCCAGTCATGCTGCAGATGCCATGTGGCGCCGAGGCCGGTCTCCACGATGGCCTGAAGTGGCTGTGCCCGGTCGAGTTCATCCTCGATGTGCACTCCGAGGTTGGCCCTCACATCAGTCTGAGCGAGGTGGACCTCACCCACCCCAACAGTGCCCAGGCGCAAGCGCCCTGTAGAGACTGCGTCTGTGGTGCCCGTGGGCAACAAGATGGGGATCACCAACCCCGCGCCGAACGGATGCTCTGCCCCATCGACGGCGAGGGCTTTCAGCCGCAAGGCGATGTCGCCTAGAGCGCTCTCGTCGCCGGAGGCGATGCCTCCAGCGCTCAAAGCGGACTGGCTCTGGGCCATCCCGTCGCCCCGCATACGCTGAGGCCGGACCACCGGGCCACGCAGCTCATCCTGCTCTGCGAAGATCGACGGGATCTCCACCGACAGCTCGAGGTCGTCGAGGATGGCCACCGCCACGCCAACCCCCACCATCATGGCTTCCACCTCGTCAGAAGGATGTACTGCAGCCTGGCCCACCTCGAGGGTGAAGGTCAGATCGGCCTGCTCACCGATCTGGCCAGAGTCAACGCTATAGACCGCCTCAGGGCTCTGCACGGCTCGGCGTCGAAAAGCGAAGGGGCCCACGCCCGTGAAAGCCGGCGCCCTGAGCAAGAGGCGCCATCGAGCCGAGGGGCCACGGCCACCCCATGGCCCTGGCTCGAAGGCCTGACCGCCGCCTGCCCAGTCCACTGAAGCCATGCCGCGCCACGTAGGCGCACCGAGCCCTCGACTGATGGCTCGGCCACCGCCGAGGCGCACGCTCATACCATTCTGGAAGGCATACTCCAATCCGCCGAGAGCCTCCGCAGGGCTCCCTCGGTCATCATCGGCCACCAGCGTCAAATCATCCGGATCACGGCTCTCCCCACTGGAGATCGAGCCAAAGGCCACGGCGAAGGCCCGGAGCCCTCTCCAGCCTAGAGGGGCCCTTGCGCCAAGGCGCCATCGCGTGGCGTCGTCGAGCACGATGTTGTGCAGGCGCATGGGGTTTTGCAGCTGATGGCCCACAGATCCAGCCACCTGCCAGAGCCGCTTTCGCCAGCCCACGATGAGCTGAGGCTCCATGCGCAAACCGCCACCGCTGTTGAAGGTGGTGCCGTCTCCCGTGGCGAAGTAGAGCGGCGTGGCCACGGCGGCACTGAATCCAGCGACGGGGCGAAACAGCTGTACCTTGGGCACGATGCGAAAGTCGCCGGCCACCACCCCGTCGAAGTCGCTGGACTGCAGATTGAAAATGTCTGGCGCCGGGGCGCTTTGATGTACCACCACGGGCAAGGCGAAGTTCAGGCTGGCCACCCCGAAGAGGCCCAAGGCCCCCACCACCTCGCAGCGACTCTGGCTCTCCAGCGCCTCAAGCTGCTCTCCCCCAGGGGGCACGAGGATGACCGGCTGATGCGTGTGATGACATACGAGTCCCGCAGCAGTGCTCAGATGCGCGCGCACCTCGGGCCCTGGCACGTTGACGATGTTCACAGTGGGATCACCGAGGGGCTCGAAATGCTCCAGCTGAAACGACGGGCTGCGCGCCCCGACCCCTTGAGGGGGGTTTTGGGCATGCACCGCGCCGCCGAACACACCAGAGCAGAGCGCCAGGGCCATCCACGGCCCAGCCCACCTCATCGGCGTCGCCTGAGCACGGGCACCATCAGCAACAGCAGCCACCAGAAGGCGTGCTGCCCGCCCTGAGCGCAGCCGGCGCCTTGCAGCGCAAAGCCATTGTCAAAGCTCAAATCAGCATCGCAGACATCGCCATTGCCGTCTTCGTCACCATCAAGCTGATCCGGGTTCGCGGCCCGGGGGCAGTTGTCATCGTCGTCGAGTACAGCGTCACCGTCTCGATCGGTGTCACAGATGTCACCGATGCCATCACCGTCGAGATCTGCTTGCTCGGGGTTGGCCACCAGCGGGCAATTGTCGCGCTCTGCCAATACACCATCGCCGTCATCGTCGGGATCACACAGCGCCCCCTGATCGTCACCGTCGAGATTCAGCTGATCGGGATTGGCCACCTGTGGGCAGTTGTCGACAGCATCTGCCACGCCATCACCGTCGAAGTCTCCCTCACAGAGATCCCCCACCCCATCGCCATCCGTGTCGGTCTGATCGGGGTTGGCCACCTGCGGGCAGTTGTCGTCCGACTCGAAGCCATCACCGTCGACGTCGGCATCACAGCCATCTCCCGTACCATCACCATCGAGATCGGGCTGCTCGGCATCGAAGAGGTCAGGGCACAGATCGACGACGTTGGCCACCCCATCACCGTCGCGATCGTCATCGCATGCGTCTCCCACGCCGTCCTCATCGCGATCGAGCTGAGTGGTGTTGGCCACGGCTGGGCAGTTGTCGGAGCGATCGACGACATCGTCGCCATCAATGTCAATGTCGCAGACATCACCCACTCCATCCTCGTCGGTGTCGACCTGATCGGCGTTGACATCGCTGGGGCAGTTGTCGTCGGTGTCGAGGATGCCGTCTCCATCCAGGTCGGCCACCTCGCACAGATCACCGATGCCATCGCCGTCCTCGTCTGCCTGATCGATGTTCGCGGCTTCAGGGCAATTGTCGATCTCTGCATGGATCCCATCACCGTCAGCGTCGAGCAGGCACTTTGGATTACACGTGGCCCACCCTGTCGCGAACTGGGCCATCCGCCAGATGCCGGGCACCGAGATGTTCGACCCGAGGCAGAGCGCGCCGCCGACGAACGAATCGCCATCCCCAGAGCTGGGCAACACGGGGGCGAAGGGCACGCGGAGAATCCCCGCCTGGCCGTCCGAGATGAATTCGTCTTCCATGCCCGCGGACCAGTTGCACTCCGAGTATCGAAACTCGATTTGAAAGTCACCTGGGGTGGTCGCATCGAACTGACTGAACAGCGCCTGAAAGGTGTTGGCCGCGTCTGCGTTGCCAAAAGGGCGAATCCGATACCAGGTCAACACCAGCCAGCCATCTCCCGAGGCGATGTACACCGCATTTTCATCATCAGGGATGCCATCACGGCGGCTGAGATCAGCGTCCGCCCAATAGGGCGCGACGAGCACTGGGCGATCTGCAGGCTGCACCATATGAAGTGGCCCGGTGGGCGGCGGTGCGCCGATGCCCATCACACCATCAGCGCCCACCCACAAGTCGATGGTGCCACCAGGGGTCACGGCCCCCAGCGGGAACACCGCAGCGGTGTCCACGAGGGCGACGTCGATGCCCGGCGCGAGCACCAGCTGTTCACCAAAATCAACGGGACCACCGAACCCTGTCAGCAGCGGCGCAGCCTGTGACGTGGTGCACAGCGCACACGCCCACATGACCGCGAGCACAGCGCACTCGAAGATACGAGACATCATCTCCCCTCCATCCCGCCAAGTCAGACGACGCGCTCTCCTCAACGCGTCGACGCTCAGCTCAACAAGCCCGACAAAGGCCCGTTGCCGTGTTGGCCAAACCGTTCCACCGGATCACCCATCGCGTGACACAGTGCTGCGAGCAGTTCGCCGTGGCCAGTATTCGGCGCATCGTGCAGGCGGCCTGTACGGATCGTCCCTGCACCGCCCCCAGCGAGCACGAAGGGCATGTTGTCGTGCAGGTGGGTGTTGCCGTCACAGACTTCAGTGCACAACAGCACCAGGCTGTTGTCGAGCATGGTGCCGTCGCCTTCTGGACGCTCGGCGAGGCGGCGAAGCAACTCGGCATACTGCGAAACCCACCACACACGCTGAGCGAGATAGTCGCTGAACTCGCGGCGGCCGCGATCATGCCGCGGGCCATAATGACTGGCCTGATGGCTGCGCATATCGAAGCCCGGATCATGGAACGGCGTACCTGGGAATCGACTCATGATGAGCTCGCTGGTGTGATGGCCACACTGCATCACCCCCACCCGAGTGAGCCCGCACGCCATGGCCTGCACCATGACGTCCATCTGTAGATCGAGCACCTGGGGGAACACCTCAGGGGCATACAGTTCGCCGCCGAGGGCACCGATGCGAGGATCGTCACAGGTGGCATCGGGCATCATGGGGGCCGCCCCTTGCACCCTGCGCTCCACCTCTCTGAGCGACTCGAGGTGAAACTCCAGGCGGGCGCGCTCGGCGCCGCTCACCTGACCCCGCATGCGGTCGAGGTCGGCCTTGACGCCGTCGAGCACGCTCTGGCGTCGGTCAGGCCCTCGAGGTTGCGGGCTGGGTTGCCCCACGACCTGCTCACCAGGGAACAAGCGCTCAAAGGCCCGGCGTGGATCATCCTCTGGCGGTGTCGTGCGCCCTGGCGCGGGGTAACTGATGTGCTTGTCACCAGAGGCGTTGTTGGCGTTGGCCTGCACGCCGAGATAGAGCAGCCGGTGGGGATCGTTCGCCCCCACAGTGCGGGCGAGGTGCTGGTCCACTGAGACGCCGTTGCCGTGGTCGACGGCGGTGAGCAGCTTCACCGCCCCTCCAGGGTGGCTGCCGCTGTCGGTGCCCCCCATGGTGAGGCCGTTGAAGAACACCGCCTGCTCTCGATACCCCGCCAGGGGCGCGAGCTGTTCACCGAGCCGGAAATCGAACTCACGGCCCTGAGCGTGCCACAGGCTGGCCTCGCCGTCCTGACTGGGGCCAGCGACCCCATCTGGGAAGTAGAACACGATGAGCCGGCGCGCGACCCTGCCTTGAGCGCTCGCCTCACCCGTGAGCAGCGGAGTGATGAAGGGCGCCAGGCCTGCGCCAGCGGCGAGCTTGAGGAAACTCCGTCGACGCATCACTCTGCCCCCTCGTCGGCCTCTTCCGGACCGCGCAACGTAAAGACCTCCAGGTCGGCCAGCGCCAGCCACACTGTGCGCAGCTCGCGATCACCTGCAGCGAGCTTTTCGTAGAGTGCTTCTGCCGCGCAGGCATCAGCCCCCTCTGCCCGGCGGCCATAGGCAAAGGCATACAGCTGGGCGGCGAAACAGCGCGCCCCTTGATCAGAGGCAGCGAGCAAGCCGCTGAGCTCCACGAGGCCTTGGAATTCCACAGACGTACCCGCACCGCGGGCCTCAAGATCATCCAAGCGCCCGGAGGCGTCGATGGGGCCGGCAGCCTCTCGATCTTGCCACCGGCCCACGGCGTCGAAGTGCTCGAAGCCAAAGCCGATGGGATCGATCAACCGGTGGCACCCACGGCAGCGCTCGCTGTCAGCGTGCTGCTCGAAACGGGCTCGGGTAGTGGCATCGGGGTCAACCTCAGGTACGCCACCGGCGTCTGCTGGGGGATCAGGCAGGGTCTGACACAGCAGCCGCTGTCGCACCAGCAAGCCCCGGCGAATGGGCGAGGTCTGATCAGAATGAGCGTGGGTGGCCAGCACGCTGCCATGGCTGAGGGCCCCTGCTCGGCGAGCGTCGTATGCTCTGGGGCGTACGCCATCGTCAGCATCGTCAGCGAGACCGTAGAATCGGGCCAGCGCACCGTCGGTCACCGTGAAGTCAGCGTCAAACAGTGTGTCGAAGCGGCCATCTCCCTCGAACATAACGTGGGCGAAGAAGTCACCTGTCTCTGTGGCCATGGCGCTGCGGATCTCATCGGTGAAGTCGGGGTAGAGCCGTGGCTGTTTTTGCACTGTGGTGACTGGCTCTCCGGCGAGCCACTGCAGCGCGAAGGTCTTCACCACGGGCAACGCCCGCTCGTGGGCGAGCAGACGCGCGGCGTGCTCGGCGATGACACGGGGCGTGCTCAACGCCCCACTCTCGGCATCGGCAACGAGGGCCTCGTCGGGCAATGTGCCCCAGAAAGTGTAGGACAAGGCCGAGGCGATCTCGTAGGGCGTCAATCGCCAGCGTGGGGTACCATCTGCGGCAGGCTCGACGGGCTCACCGAGCTCGCGGCGATACAGGAACGAGGGCGCGGTCAGATAGACCATCACCATCACCCGCACACCCTCGTGAAAGCTCTCCGCGTCGATGATGCGCTCTGTGTGCGCATCGATCTCTCCATCAGAGAGCGGTCGACGCCACGCCCGTTGGCCAAAACGCCGTACGAAGGCCTCGGCGCACGCCTCTCCTCCGGCACACCCCGCCAGTGTCTCAACCGCTTCGTCAGTGCTCAGGGCGGCCTCGACGATGTCTTCTGCGGCCTCGAGGTAGGCCTCGAAGTGCACCGAGGTCACCAGAGCCGCAGCAGAATAAGTGTCGTAGCCGAACCCGTGGGGCCGTGTCTCTGGAGGCAGAGCGCCGATGAGATCGAGGCCCGCGAGACCAGATGATGGGCTCGGCGATGCGCCATCACACCGCACGCTCACTCGGCTGTTGCGACCTCCAAAACCATCATCTTCAAAGTCAGGCGCCGACGTGTCGGTGATCCACTCGGCCTCATCAATGACGAATTTGTAGCTGTGATCACCTTCTGGCAGTTCACGGGCGAGCCAGAACGCCCCGAGGGCTTCGCTCCACACCAGGGGCCAGCCCCCTTCGGCCACCGTGGGGGGCCAGCCGTTGAAGCTGCCCGCCACGTGCACCGTGCTCGGTCGGCCACCCTCAGGGCGATGGAGGAACACGTACTCATTGCACGGCCGCGCCACGCAACGCCCATCGACACCACAAGCCTCGGTACGCACGTCACAGCCGGCGACGTCGTCACAGCGCACCCCTTGAGGGGCATCCTCTACGGCGGCGAGCAGATCACGCACGCTCCGGTCGTATTGGCGGCGCGTGAGCAGGCGCAGACGTCGAGGTGGCGGCGTCAACGCGTCGCAGGCCGGTCGCTCCGGGCGCAGGGTGAGTACGTGGGCAGCGACCGCCTCGGCGCATGGGCCAGTACACGCCTCGGGGTTGCCTGTGGGCATGGTGCGGTCGATGCGGCCAGCGAGTGCGTCCACGTCGGCCCAGTGCCAGAGGGAGGGCCCCTGTTCAGACCCCTCTGCCTGAGGTCCATGGCACCCGACGCAGTGCATGGTGTAGAGGGCCGCCCCTTCCGGGTTGGGGGCAGGCTGACCCTCTGTGGCGCCGCCTTCACCCCCCTCACCCGCTTCGCCTCCGGCGCCCCCTGACGGCATGCCTGCGACGCCACCGGCACCAGCCTGCCCAGCACCGCCTTCTGGCCCCGCTCCACCGATGTCACCGCCGGCGCCACCCATTGACCCCATATGGCCAGCATCGGGTACAGCGTCACCAAACTCGTCGTCCTTGCTGCACCCGATGATGCAGCAGGCGACCAACAGCGCAGCACCGAGCGTTCTCAGACGGTGTGGGGCCATGGTCTTCGACCTTCCTCTGCCACCCTGTTGCCACACAGGTGTCACAAAACAACTTCCATCAGCACTGGATCCACATATCATGTGGGCCATGGCTCAAGACAAAAAGAAGCGCAAGTCCTCCCCTGAACAGCGCCCTTCAGCGCGCGAGCAGCTCGAGGCGACCCTCGAGACCTTGCCCGATCACACCCGGGTGGTGCTGGTGGCCAACCTCAAGGGCGGCACGGGTAAGACCACGTTGTCGACCCACCTCGCCGCTTGGATGGCCAACACCGGCCAGGTGACCGCCCTCGCCGATCTCGATCCGCAACGCAGCGCCTTGAAGTGGCTCGGCCGCCGCGACATCACTCAACCACCGATCTTCGCCATCGACGCCTGCCAGGGCGAGGCGATCCCGCAAGAGGCCGAGTGGTTGATCCTCGATGGCCCCGCGGGCATCTCCGATGCGGTGCTCAAGCCCGCTGTGGACGCAGCAGATGTCGTGTTGATACCGGTGCTGCCTTCGGTCTTCGACGAGGGGGGTACGGCGCGGCTGATGACCGCGCTCAACGGCTTGAAGCGTTTCCGCAAGGGCAAGGTGAAGGTGGGCCTCGTGGCCAACCGCATCAAGGCCCGCTCACGGGCAGCCCGACGCATCGAGGCGTGGATGGCGCTGCAGAGCGTGCCCGTGGCTGGTCAACTCAGAGACTCGTCGCTCTATGCAGATGGCGCCATGAACGGCTCGGCCCTCTTCGATCTGGCACCCTCGCGCATCCGCACGCACATGGCCGACTGGGCCTCGATTGTCGACTTCGTTCAAGAGCCTCGCGACGACTGAGCGCTCGTGTTTATGAGATGCCCAGCCCCTGCTCCACCAGCGACATGCACAGCGCGTGAATCGCCTTGCGGTCAGGTGATTTGGGCAATGGGTGCTCCCCCGAGCGATAGATGGCCTCGAGGGCGGCATCTTCGCCCTCGGCCCACTCGATGAGCTGGTCGTAAGACCACGCCCCCTTCCGAATGGCGATCAACTCTTCGGCGTCGATGTCGCCCCGCCACACGTTCACCTTGCCCGTGGTCAGGATCTCGCGGCCCATGCGCAACAAACGCACGAGGTGGCCGGCATGCTTCGTGTCGTAGCCATACTTCGCCTCGAGGGCTGCCCGGGTGGGGTTGCGCTCGCGCTTCCACCGGGCATAGCTCTTGGCCTCGGCCTCGGCGGCCCGGTAGCGACGCTCCTTGTCCATCCACTCGATGAAGTTCTCGTCGTAGCCGATGTGCCGCGCCGCGGCGAAGAAGCTCTCTTGCTGGCCGATCTCCAGCTCGCTGAGATAGGCGGCCATGCGGCCCTGGATCTCGATCTTGTTCGAAGCCGGCAAGTCGCCGAAGTCGATGGACCAGCTGTCGATCTTCTTCTGCACCGCCGCCAGGGCCGCCTGGAGCTGATCTCGAGGCATGAGGCTGCGATCAGGCAGATCGAAGTCGGCCCGGCTGGGGGCTTTGATCTCCCCGCCGGTGTGCCACCGGTAGTGCAACTTGATGCGCTTGAGCTGCGCGGCGGCATAGCCGGAGAAGGTGTGCTTGGCTTTTGCCGAGAGGAACATGTCCCGGTGAGCCCGCAGCTGCTCGCCCACGGGGGTCATGCGGCGCACCTCGGCGTCGCGGCTGAAGAGCACGTCGAGGATGTTCGGGTTCGAGTCGGTGGCGAGCTTGACGAACTTCCTGATCTCGTAGACCGAACCCTCGAGCTTGGTCTCCCGACAGATGACCTTCTCTTCTTCGGTCATGTCGTCGAAGAAGGCCTGAATCTGGCTGCTCTTGTCGGCCTGTTCGAAGCTGCCGAGGGTGCCGAGGTAGTAGTCTTTCGGCGGCACGGCGACGCCCTTGACGTCGACATCGGACCCGTCGGTGTGGATGCCATAACAGCGTGATCCGGTGACCACGAGCAGATGTGTGTGAGCGAGCAGGTCGAAGTTCACGTGAGACCTCCTGAGTCACCAGCGATGAGTGGGGCGCCGTCGGGTAAGATTCCGGGAAGTGTCTCGAAGGTCAAGCGAGACTCGATGAAGTGCCATGCTGGCCTGCAATGTATGTGGTGGTTGTGCCTGTGTAGGCAGTCGTCGCTTCGCTCCGCCTGCGTAGGCGCCGGGCCTTCGGCAGCCCTGCGGGCCGCCTCGTCTGGCGCGTACACGTTCGGGCATCCGCTTGCGCGGAACCCCTCCGGGTAGGCAGGGTCGCTCAATGCTAACGCATTGTTTGCTCGCTCCCCTGCGTAAAAAGTCAGTTCTGGTGTGACTTTGCACTGATTCCGGCGCTGCTGGGGCTTTCGCCGAGCCTTGGGGCTCAGAGGCTTGCACGTTCGCGGTAGGTCGAATCCCGGCGGGGTTCAGCAACGAGATACAGAAGAAGCTCTTTACGCAGGGGAGCGAGCGAAAAGGGCGAAGCCCTGAGCGACCCTGCCTACCCGGAGGCCTGCTCGCGCCAGCGAGCGTGCCGACGTGTACGCAGCTCCAAGGCGGGCCGCAGGCCGGCCGACAGAGCTGCCTACGCAGGCAGAGCGAAGCGATGACTGCCTACCAGGGCTCAGCCACAACACACGCCACCCCGCCGCATTTGACGCTCGACAACTCGGCCCACGACAGGCCCCTTTGAGGGGCATACAACGACCATGGCCTTCACAAAAAAGCCGGCATAGGATGCAGACGCAATGAAGGGGAATGACATGGGAAGACAACGCACCGAGCGCCTGCTGATGTGGGCCCTTCGAACCACAGTTGTGTTGTCCTTGACGGGCACCGGTTGTGACGACGAGTCGAGTGACACAACACCTGTCGACATGGGCACGCCCCCTGACTCGGCGACTGTCGACCAGGGGCCTGACCCCAGTGACATGGGAGCCGATTCTGACGCTGCGTTCGACGAGTCTGACGCGTCGCCGTGGCGCAGCATCGAGGCCGCCAACACCTTGCCTGCAGCTCACCCCCTCGCCGAGGGGCAACATCGGTTCCTGTATGACACCTTCGGCGTCGAGCTGTACGACGACTGGCCTCCCACCGAGTTCCTCTTGCAGCTCATGGAAGACGAGCCCGAGATCTTCGGCGATCAGTTCAGCAGCTTCGGGTTTATCCCTGATCCCGATGATGACCTCCCTGTGGGCTTCAAGCGCGGCGTCACCGATCCGGAGCGGGTCCATCACACGTGCGCCGTGTGTCACGTAGGCGCGCTGCCCGATGGCCGACTCTGGCTCGGCGCCCCCAATGGCGCCCTCGACTTCGGTCGATTCAGAGTGGAGGTCGACCGTCGATGGGTCGCCGCAGGCAACCCCACCACACTCGGCGAGGGCATACCCGAGAAGTTTCTGGCCCTCGGACCTGGCCGCACCAACGCAGCGAGCAACGATTTCCGGGAAGTGGTGCCAGCGGATTACCCCCCGTACTTCAGGCTCGGCGAGCTCAGCCATTTGAACTACCTGGGCACCGGCCGAAACACCCAGACCGAGGTCTACCTGTCGATCTACACCTTCGGCGCCGGCGCCCCCGACGACGAGGAGGCGCCGACGCCGTTTCCCGAAGCAGAGCGCGCCGCAGCGCTCGTGGACTTCATGGCGCAGATCGAGCCCCCGGCCCCGCCAGCGGAGATGCTCGCCGACGACGACACCATCGCCCGTGGTCGTACGGTGTTCGAAGAGGCTGGTTGTGGGCTGTGCCATCACCCCGATGACGTGGGTGAGAATGGCGTGACCCCCATCGACAAGGCTGAGAACGGCCGTGACCGCCTGCCTGGAGAAGATGCAGAGTGGCCCGAGGGCTCTATCCACACCAGCCCGCTGCACCGCGTGCTCATCGATGGTGATGGTGAAGGCGGTGGAGGTGTAGACGAGGGCCGCCTAGCGTTGATCCGGTTCATCGGACGTCATCGCCTGCGCACTTTGCCCACGGATGGCTATCGCGTGACGCCGCTGCAGGGGCTGTGGGCCACGGCGCCCTACCTGCACAATGGCAGCGTGCCCACATTGGAAGATGTGTTGAAGCCCGTCTCAGATCGCCCGACCACGTTCGATCGCAGTGGCTTCACCATCGACACCTCACTGCCACCCAACAGCAACCGGGGCCATGCCTTTGGTGTCGACCTCTCTGCTGAGGACAAGGCCGCACTGGTTGCTTATTTGATGTCGCTGTAGCGAGGGCTCAGCGCCCTTCACAGACACCAGCGATGCACCGAGAATCAAACACACATTTCTCCATCACACACCTGCCCCCACATATTAAGTCATTTGTCGAAACACCTTGCCGTTCAGATTGCATCTGACAGGGCGCTTCGCCCATATTGGTCCGAACACCTCGTGCTTCGGGAATGTTCATGCACCACCCTCCCCATATTCTGCTCATCGACGACGATGATGTAGACGTGATGATCTTCAAACGGGCGCTCAAGCGCTCAGGCATCGAGCACACGCTCAGCGTCGCCTACGATGGAGATGAGGCTTTGGAGCAGCTGCGAGGCGAGGCATCTGGCAAGCCACTTCAACCCGATGTCATCTTGATGGACGTGAACATGCCACGGATGAACGGGCACGAATGTTTGAGCGCACTTCGAGCGGATCCTCGGCTCAAGCGCAACGTCGTCTTCATGTTCACCACATCCTCCGACCGCAATGACGTGGAGCGCGCCTTCGATCACAATGTGGCGGGTTTCATCACCAAGACCGGGCAGGCAGAGCAGTGCGTTCAGATCGCCCAGATGGTCGACCAGTACGCTCAACTCACCCTCTCTCCTTATTGAGGATCCCTCGAACAACGCCCTTCTCTGAATCACGGCTTCTGCTATTTTCCTCGCCGCCGCGTCCAGTATGGGCGCACTTCGGCCCAGGAGCCCCGGACCGTGTTTTTCGAAGGCCCAGAGAAGAAGGTGGAGCTGGTCTCCACTGGAGAGGTCGTCCTCAGAGATCTCGGTGAAGACTGGTGGCGGGCAGTGGCCCTCGCCGCCGGCGCTCAGATCCTGTCGGTGATTCGCAGCGACGCCTGTGACGCCTACCTGCTCAGCGAGAGCAGCCTCTTTGTGTACGACCACCGCGTGATCATGCTCACCTGTGGCCAGACCACTCTGGCCCGGGCTGTGGAGATGATGGTGGATCGCCTCGGCGACGCTCAGGTGGCCATGCTGATCTACGAGCGCAAGAACGAGCACTTCCCCGAGCTGCAGCACACCGGGTTCCTCGACGACGCCCGGGACATTCACCGCCTGCTGCCCGGAGTGGCCATGCGCTTCGGTGATCCCGACAGCCACAGGTTGATGCTGTTTCACGCCGCTCGGCCCTATACACCTGCTGACGACGACGTCACCCTCGAGGTGCTGATGCACGGCATCAGCGACGAAGCCGCTCGGCGATTCCACGCCCGACCCGGCGAGCGCGTTGATGGCGTCGCGGCCCGTACGGGCATCGCCGAGCTGCTGCCGGGCTTCACCCTCGACGAGCACCTCTTCGAGCCCGCCGGGTATTCGATGAATGCCCTGCGAGGGGCCGACTACGCGACGATTCACGTGACCCCCGAGGCCATCGGCTCGTATGTCAGCTTCGAGACCAACGTCGACTACGGCGCCTCACCTGAGGCGATGGTGAAGCGCGTCGTGGAGATCTTCGAACCGGCGGCCTTCGACGTCATCACTTTCTCGACGCGGGCGGCGCCGGCGCTGTCGCTGCAAGACTTCACCCTCGTCAACCACGTGGAGCAGGCCATCGCCTGCGGATACAACGTGGGCTTCCGTCATTATCACCGCCCTTCAATGTCGCCTCGGCGAGCCTTCACGCTCCCGCTGTAGACGACACCGTCACCCACCTCCAGGAGCGCTCTTCATGCGAACGCCTCTCCCTCGTGCTCACCTCCAACGGGCTCGACGCCGCCCGCCCTGCCATTGGGTGCTGGCGCTCGCCGGGCTCTTGCTGGCTCTGGCGCCCGCCTCGGCGCAGGAGCGCATCCTGCCCTTCGCCCACACCCTCGATCGCCTCGACAACGGGCTGACGGTGGTGACGGTGCCCACGAACGCCAAGGGCATCATCGCCTACTACTCGGTGGTGCGGACCGGCTCGATGGACGAGGTCGAAGAGGGCAAGACCGGCTTCGCCCACTTCTTTGAGCACATGATGTTCCGGGGCACCGAGAAGTACGATCCCAAGGCGTACAGCGCCGTACTCCAGGGCCACGGCGCCGACGCCAACGCCTACACCACCTCGGATTACACCGCGTATTACATCGTGGCCCCGAAGTCGGCCCTCGACGACATCATCGATCTCGAGTCCGACCGGTTCATGCACTTGAAGTACAAAGAAGACGACTTCAAGACCGAGGCCGGCGCCGTGCTCGGTGAGTACAACAAGGCCTACCACAGCCCCCGCATGAAGATGTGGGAGGCCATCTCGGAGACGGCCTTCGACGCCCACACCTACAAGCACACCACCATCGGCTACCTCGACGACATCAAGGCCATGCCCGAGGGCTTCGAGTACTCGCTCAACTTCTTCAAGCGCCACTACACGCCCGACAACACCACCCTCATCGTCGCCGGCGACATCGATCGCGACACCCTATTGCCCAAGGTGAAGGCGGCCTACGATGTCTGGAAGGGCACCCACGACGCCCCGAAGGTCACCGCGGAGCCTGCGCAGGCAGAGCCGAAGAAGCGTCACCTGAGCTGGCCTCGGGCCACGGCGCCGCTGATCACCGTGGCCTGGAAGACCCCGGCGTTCTCCACCGCCAGCACCGACACCGCCGCCCTCGAGGTGGCCGCGGCGCTGCTCTTCGGCGAGACCAGCCCGCTGTATCAAGATCTGGTGCTCAAGGAGCAGCTGGCAGTGTCGCTGAGCCACTCCGGCGACTGGCACCACCGGGATCCGCACCTGCTCATGGTGCAGGTGCGCCTCAAAGACCCGGCGGCCATCGACGGGATCGTCGAGCGCATTCAGGCCGAGGCGACGAAGCTCGCCGAGGGGCAGGTCGACGCCGAGCGCCTGGCTTCGGTGAAGTCCCACACCCGCTATGGGCAGCTGATGGGCCTCGAAACCCCCAATCAAATCGCCCAGCACCTCGCCGCCATCTTCGGCGTCGCCGGTGACGTGGCCGCCGCCGAGGGCCACCTTGCGCAAATCGCCAAGGTGCAGGCTGCAGATCTACAGCGCGTGGCGTCGACCTACCTGGTGCCCAAGGGCAGCACGGTGATCACGCTGTCCCACACCCCCGAGGCCGAGGAGGCGAGCAAATGAAGATGCACATGATCCCCTCGAGCCTGTTGCTGTTGGCGGCGCTCTCTCCCCTCGCAGGGTGTGGTGGCGCCCAGACCGAGACCCCTGTGGAGACCCCTGCCCCGACGCCGCCTCCACCGCCTGCCTACGATGGTCCGCCCCTGGTGCACCAACAGTCGGAGAGCCCCATCGTGGAGTTCCGCCTGGTCTTCGATGCGGGCTCGATCTACGACCCGCCGGGCAAAGAGGGCTTGAGCAACCTCACCGCGGCCCTGGTGGCTGAGGGTGGCATCGCCGCTGCCGCCGACGGCTCTGGTGAGCTGACCTACGACGCTCTGCTCAAGCGCTTGCATCCCTGGGCGGCGCAGCTCGGTGTGCAGGTCGACAAATCACAGGTGGTCTTCGTGGGCCGCTGCCACACGGATCACCTGGAAGCCTTCAGCGACTTGCTGATGCAGGTGATGACGCGGCCCCGCCTCGGCGCGGAAGACTTCGAACGCCTGAAGCAGCAAGCATTGCAGCGCCTAGTGAAGCAGGTGCGCACGGCAAACGACGAAGAGCTGTCGAAGCTGGTGCTCGAGCAGGTGCTCTTCGAGGTGGCTGCCCCGGCCTATGCCCACCCTGCCCTGGGCACCGAGGCGGGCCTCAACGCCATCACCCTCGACGACGTAAAGGCCCACCGTAGTCAGTGGCTCTCAGCGCCCCGCCTCACCGTAGGCCTCGCCGGCGGCATCGACGAAGCGAAAGCGCAGGCCTTCGCCAAGGGCCTCGCCACAGGACTCGGTGAGCCGGCGAAGCCCCTCACGGTGACCCGCGAGGCACCCACTCAAACCCGGCCGGTGAAGATGGTCATCGTCGAGCAGCCCGATGCTCAGGCGGCGGCGATCAGCATCGGCCATCGCCTGCCCCTGAACCGCGCCCACGACGACTTCCCCGCCCTGGCCCTCATGGCGAGCTACTTCGGCGAGCACCGTCAGTTCCATGGGGTGTTGTTCCAGCGTATGCGTGAAGCCCGGGGCATGAACTACGGTGACTACGCCTACGTCGAGGCCTTCCGCCAGGAGGGTTGGGGCCGCTTCCCGCTGACGAACACGGCCCGTAACCAGCAGCACTTCAGCCTCTGGATTCGTCCGGTGCCGGTGGTGGACGCCCACTTTGCTACCCGCATTGCCCTCTGGCACCTCAAGAAGATGCTCAAAGAGGGGATCCCCGAGAAGGACTTCGAGGCCACCCGAGGCTTCTTGAGCGGGTATGAGTATCTGAAGCAGCAGACGAACATGCGCCGCCTGGGCTACGCCCTGGACGATCGCTTCTACGGCCTCGACACCCCTCACGCGGATCGCATGCGGGACATGTGGGCATCGATGAGCGCCGCTGACGTGAACGCCGCGGTGAACCGCCACATCAACCCCAAAGATCTGGTCATCGTGATCGTCACGAAAGACGCGAAGGCGCTGGCTCAGAAGATGGCGGCGAACACCGCGAGCCCGAAAGAGTACACCTCGCCCAAGCCGGAAGAAGTCCTCGCCGAGGATAAGATCATCGAGGCGTTCCCCCTCGACCTGCCCCGCAACCAGATTCGGATCATCAAGTCATCTGAGCTGTTCGCGAAGTAATCCCCCCTGAGGGGGTGTAGCCAACCGATTGGCAGGATCAGCCGATCGCCTCGCTGTACTCCGCCTCTTTGAAGCCCACCAGCACCTTCTCGCCCAGCTCCAGAATCGGCCGCTTGATCAGCTTCCCGTCCGCGGCAAGCGCTGCGTGACAATCTGCCTCGGACATCGTCGGCAGCTTCTCCTTGAAGCCACCGCCGCGGTAGGACTGCCCCGAGGTGTTGAAGAAGCGTTTCACCGGCAGCCCCGAGCGGCTGTGTAGATCTGCGATGGCCTCCAGTGAGGGTGGCGTCTTCACCAGATCGATGGCCGTGAAGTCCACGTCGTTGGCTTTGAGCCACTTGATCGCCTTCTTGCAGGTCGAGCAATTTGGGTAATGCCACAGGGTGTAGGACACTTGCTGCGCCTTTCGTCGAGTTGAAACCAGAGTTCGAGAAATCACGGGGGGCATAGCAGAGGGCCATGGGTGGAGCAACCAGCCCGCCAGAGCAACCAGCCCGCCGGAGCGACATCGAGACAGCATGAACACCACACGACACGCACTCATCGTCGGCGGCGCCCGGGGCATCGGTCGGGGCCTCGCCAGCAGCCTGCTCGACGACGGCTGGCACGTGACCATCGCCGGCCGCAGCACCCGCGCCGAAGATCTCGAAGCCCGGGGGGCGAAGTGGCTGCAAGCCGACGTCTCCGACGCCACCGCAGCGCAGAAGCTCGTCGCCGAAGCCGGACCCTTCGACAGCCTCGTGATCGCAGCGGGCACCTACCATCGGGTGCCGCTGCTGAAAGAGACCCCTGAGGGTTGGCGCAGCATGTTCGCCGACAACCTCGACCCTGTGCTGTTTCTCGCTCAAGCGGCGATCCCCCAGATGGCCGAGCAGGGCTTCGGGCGTATCTTGACGTTCTCCATCGCCAACGCCGAGCGACTACAGAGCAACCCCTTCATCGCCGGTCACTACATCGCCAAAATCGGTGTGCTGGTGCTCACCCGCAGCCTCGCCAAAGTCGCCGGGCCCCAGGGCATCACCGTCAACGCCATCTCACCGGGCTTCGTCGACTCGGGCACGATCCCCGTGGACGACATGGCCCACATGATCAAACACATCCCCGCCCGGCGACTGGGCACCGTGGACGAGACCGTCGCCGCGGCGCGCTTTCTGCTCTCAGAAGAGGCGGGATATGTCAGCGGCACCAACGTGGTGGTGTCTGGAGGTTGGGGCCTGTGAGCGTTGACCCCATGAACATCGATCCCATGAACATCAACTCTGTGCACATTCGTCTGCTCACCCTCGACGATCTCGAAATGGCCGCCGAGCACCTCGAGGTGCACAGCGCCGAGAACGCCGAGGGCGATCCGTACTTCATGCCGTACGACAGCACCCACCGGATCGAGAAAGAGCCCTACATGGAGAAGCGCCGCCCGCGCTGGTCCGCGGCCCGTGGGGCCGGTCAGTACTGGGAGCGCATGTGGGGCCTGTTCGTCGATGGGCAGCTCGTGGGCCACGTCGATCTCAACCAGGCGGGCATGGCCACCCAACTGCACCGGGTGAACCTCGGCGTGGGGCTGCTCAAACCATGGCGGGGTCAGGGGCATGGTCGACGCCTCACCCAGTTCGCCATCGACCAGGCCCGTGCCCTGACCGGCGTGGACTGGCTCGATCTCGGGGTCTTCGCCGCCAACACCCGGGCGGTGGGTTTGTACCACAGCCTCGGCTTCAAAGAGACAGGCCGAGTCGTCGACGTGTTCCGCCTCGACGGGATCTCCATCGACGACATCCAGATGACGCTGTGGGTCGGTGATCCACAGGATCCCCGGGCACACCACTGAGGTTGAACATCGCGCCCAGAGCGGTTGCCCGGGTTTTCTCAGGATCTGTGCAATCAGCGCCGACCCGATGGGGTCCAACGAGGACGGCATGCACGAAATGACAGAGGGAGTACACATGCGTACACGGGGGCGCCATCTGGGGGTGGCCAGTACACTCGTGGCCTCGATGGCCATGATCACCATGACTGTTGAAGACAGCACAGCACAGGTGGCGCCTGCGGCGAGCTGGCCTGCCACGGACGGGGGGCCAGACCGGGCCCGCCTCGCCCAGGGGCCCGCGCGTCTGACCACCCCGGTGATTCGCTGGAGTGTCTCTGTGGGGGGCCGCCCAGAAGCAGGCCAGGTCCTCGCTGATGATCTCGACGGCGACGGCACCCTCGACCTCGTGGCCATCCGCGGTGGCCGCATCGAGGCGTACACCGCCACGGGGGAAGATCGCTGGCGCACCACCCCTCTGGGGGCCACCCGCCTCGAGGGGCTGTTCGACTTCAACCTCGACGGGCGGCAAGAGCTCCTGGTGGTGGCGTCGGAGAGCGTGCGCCTGCTCGATGCCCTCAACGGCGAGGTCTTGTGGACCACCCCTGCAGAGCCCTTTACCCGCATCGGGCGGGTCATGGTGCGGGATCTCGACGGCGACGGGTTCCCCGAGCTGTACGTGGCTGATCGCGCTTGCGGCTCTGGTGGTCGCGGCCCCGGCATCACCTTCGACTTCGCCGAGGGCCTCTTCTCTCCCCGCACCCGAGCCACCACCGATAACGAAGCCCGGACCTATGTGTGTGGCATTCATCAGTCCTTCGGTGACATCAACGGTGACGGTGAGCTCGACCTCATCGTGCCCGACAATGCCCAGGTCCACGCCTTCGACCCATTGACCGGTGCCCGAGTGGTGGAGGGGGCAGATCTCGGCCCGCTGCAGTTCGGCGTGGTGCCCCACGCCACCGCCGACGTGGACGGTGATGGCGATGACGAGGTGGTGGGTTTCATCGACAACGATCCCGAGCCGGACTTCGACGGCCGTCGCTCAGTGATCCTGCTCGACTTCACCGATGGCCGGCTCCGGCCCCGCTGGGAGGCGCTGTTTCCTGTGGGCGACGTCATCGAGCCGGCCTCTGGCGCGGTGCTGCCCATCGGCGAAGGCAACGGCCCCGCCATCGTGGTGAACCACTGGTCCGAGCCCGATGGGCAGTGGTTCATCCGCAGCTTCGATCTGCGCAGCGGCGCTGCCCTGCCCCTGCTCGCCGACCACCGGCTGATGGGTGTGGCGGATCTCGACGGCGACGGGCGCCCGGAGCTCGTGACCCGCACGGGCGATGGCCAGGCCCCAGAGCGGTTTGGCGACGTGGCCGTGTACGATGCTGATCTCACACCTCTCTTCTCCCGGCCTTCGGCGCGGGTGTTGCCCACTCAGCCGCAGGCCACCGACACCGCTCGCACGCGAGAGGCACGTCAGATCCTGGCCATTGCCCGACCGGCGGGGGGTGAAGCGCTGGTGGTGGCCCGAGACGCAGACGACGACAACCTGGTCGATCGCATCGAGACCATCGGGGCGGACGGCGGCGCCCTCGGCGCCTTCGATCTCGTGGGCACCCCCGGCGCCTTTACCCGCAGCCGCAGGCCACTACTCGATCCCATGACCCCCACAGGCGGTCTCGGCGTCTGGGCCCTCGCCGATGGGCGCCTCGGCGCCTGGAGTGCTGATCTCACCCTCACCAACGCTCACCCTGATGGCCCAGAGGATGTGCCTGGGCCCCAGGCGTCTGGTGGCACCCCCCGGGTGGTGGCGGCCGATCCGGCGGGGACGGGCACCCCCCGACCCATCGCCGTGGCCAGCGACGGCCGCGTGGTGTCGTTCGAGAGCACGGGCCTCGTGCGCTGGGCCACGGCCCTCAACGCCAGCGGCTCCACCCTCGAGGCCGGGCAGCTCAACCCCGGCGGTCCTGTGGAGATCGTCGTGGACGACGGCCGAACCCCCTCCGATGCCGCCTATGTGGCCCTCAACGGCCTCAATGGCAACGTGCTCTGGCGACACAGCCTGCCTGCCGACGAGTACACCGCCCGCCCTCCGGCTCTGGTGGCCGATCTCGATGGTGATGGCGCCGCCGAGGTGGTGCGCTATGACGTCCGCATCTCCGATGACGTCCGAGTGATCACCGCCCTCAACGGCAACGACGGCAGCGAGCGCTGGGTCTCCGAGGTGCCGGTGACGGCCCTGGCCCTCAGCGGTCAGCCCTCGGCACAGACCTTCGAGGGGGAGACCTCTCTGTACTTCCCCGACGCCCTCCAGGTGTACGCCATTTCCGCCGACGGCATCCTCTCTGGTGCCAGCCGAAGCAATCAGACCGGCGGCGTAGTCCGGCCCACTGGAGGCACACCGCCTTTGATCCGCGCCGAGGGGGCTCGGCCCCTTCTGACCCTGAGCGAGCCGCGCTTCGAGGTCTGGCAGGCCGACGCCAATGGTGTGCCCAACTCCGCGTGGGTGGGCCGAAACGCCCTGCCCCTCCCAGGCCGGGAGGTATGGGTGTCGCCTCAGTCCGGTGCCCCCATCGAGCGCCTGCGTCTGAGCGATGGGGTCTCTGTGGGTCAAATCGGCCTCGGCAATGGCGCCGCGCTGCCGCCGCCCTTCGACGGCATCGAAGATGTCCGCAAGATGACCGCGGTGCCCGACCTGCTCGGTGACGGCGCCCTCGGGGTCTCGGTCACCACCGACGCCGGTCGGCTCTACGCCGTCACCGCCGAGGGGCTCGTGGGGTGGAGCCGCAGCTTCAACACCGAGCTGAGCGACGTGGCCTGGGCCGACGTGGACGATGACGGCGAAGTCGAGGCCATCGTGGGCCTCGGCGATGGCACCCTCGCGATGCTCGACCAGGCCCAGGTCGATGCCCCGGAGTCGGTCTGGGACAACAACGGCGAGGGCCCTGCCGGGAGCGATGCCGACGACATCGACCTGCTCTTCTCCGAAGGCCAGCTCGGCGCTGATTGGACTGAAGTCCCTGGTGCAGATGCCTACGAGATCAGGCTGCTGGGCCCCAACGACACCGTGATCCGCCCCTGGCGTCTCGTCGGCGACGAGACTTTCTCGATCTACGAAGGGGTGTCACTGATCCCGGGCAGCATCTACTTCACCGAGGTGAGGGCGCTGGTGCAACAAGGCAACGGGGTCATCTCCCGCTCTGCCCCCACCCGCTCCGACGGTGTGCAGATCGGCGACGAGCAGGCCCCCATGGTGACGATCAGCGCTGATCCTGACGTGCTGCTCTTTGGCCAGCCCCGTAGCATCAGCTTGCAGGTCGAGGCCTCCGACGAAGATCGTCTCGCAGCGCTCCGGATCGAGATCTTCGCCTCCGGCAGCGAAACCCTGGTGCGCCGGGTCTTGATCCGCCCACTGGGTGGCGCCCTCTTCTCAGGTACAGCGGTCTGGAGCGTCGATGATCTCGATGACATGCCAGTGCCTCCAGGCCTCTACCGCGCTCGGGCTTCGGTGGACGACCGGGCCAGCAACCAGGCCCAGGACGAAGTGCAGCTGGTCATTTGTGACGAAGCGCAGACTGTAGATCCGCGCTGTGAACTGGAGTCCCCTGACATGGATCTGCCGGACATGATGGTGGACGCCGGTATGGATCCCGACGTCGAGGTCGATCCCGAGGCCGACATGGAGGTGACCGGAGAGTTCGACGCTGAGCCTGACGACGACATCGGCGCCGAGGGCAATGACGAGGTGGCGGGGAGCGACTCCTGTGACTGCCGCGCAGGCTCTGGTGGTGGCCCGTTCTGGCCGCTGATGCTACTCGCCCTGGGCATGCGCCTGCGTCGTCGCCGTCGCTGACCCAACTCTCAAAAACTTGGCCTCAGCGACGCTGCTCCACCGGCTCGAAGTTGGGGATCGACGTCGGCGAGTACTGCCGCATTTGACGCTGCTCCTGCATCTGCTCTTGGACCTGGACCGGCGCGGGGCTCTTCTTGAAGTACGAACGGTGCACTGGAGCAGCCTCCGGCGCATCCACCACCATCGAACCTTCCACCTCGGCCCCCTCGAAATCGAACACCTTGCCCTGCCCTGATGCCTTCTCGGCGCGGACGTGGGCCGTGTCGGCGTCATTCACGAACGTCTGTGCGGCTTTGGGGGTGGCTTCGGCAGCCTTCACCTCTCCACCACGACTCGCCCGACCCTCGAGGGCTTCCGCCACATAGCTCCCGATCAGCTTGCCCTCGAGTCGACGGTACAGACCTGGCGAAGCGAACCAGTCCATCCCTTTCACCTCGCCGTCGATGGCCACCACCACCCCGGCCATCTGCCCCTGAGTGGCCGTACGGGCCAAGAGGGCCTTGGTGGCAGGATCTGCGAGCTTCATGATCTCGCCCTTGGAGATCGCCTCGCGGTAGGTGTCTGAGTCGTTCTGGGTCTTGCGGTTGGCGTTGCTCGCCGCCACCTCGGCCCACACATTTGATTGCTGCCCGGTCTGAGCCTGATAGCGCAGCTTGGTGTGGGCCAGGGTCTTCGCCGAGCCGAACTCCAGGCCGTCACCGGCCTGACGCCATCGGCCGTGCTCCACACAGAAGACCGGGATGGCGAAGTCCTTCACCCCTGGCGGGATCAACGTGTGCTGACCCACGATCCGATCCTGCTTGCCGCCGAGGAGCACCTCTCCGGCGAGGGCGTAGATGGGCCGATCAGCGTTGTTGGTCACGTGCAGGGTGTTCACCCGCCCTGAGGTGTCGGTCTCCTTGATGGCCAGCTGCTTACCGTCGAGCGCAGCATCGAGGGTGAGGTAACCCGGATCCGCCTCAGGGGCTTTGGCGATCATGGGGAACAGCGTCAGCTCGGGCACAGCGTCCACGGTGATGGGATCACCGAGGGTGGAGACATCGGCGAGAGGCTGTGATGGTCCCGCTGAGGCCCAGGGGGCATAGATGAAGACGGCAAGCAGAGCAGCGAGGGTGAGATCGGGGCGGCGCATGGGTTCCTCCGTGGGTCGAGCGTGGCGGTCCAGTTCTGGTCACTGAGGCCGTCAACGGAGGGGGGCGCGAAAAGTTCGGTGGGCGTGTCGGCTTTTGCGTTTGTTTTACAAATCGACCCTCAGGTCAGGCTGTGAGGTGGTCATCGGATGGTGATCGAGTTGCTCACCCACGTGTTGCCATCGCCGTCCTTCGCCACGACGCGGAAGTCGAAGCGACGCTCCCCCTGCGTCACCGGCAGCGTGGCGAAGGCGAAGTCGACCGGCGCCTGATCAGCGAGGATGGTGGTCCAGTCGAGGTGGGTGACCTGACTCTTCACTTGCAGGTCGACCAGCAGATCGTCGGCCCCCTCGGCCCGCCAGTCGGCCTCCACCTCGGCGGAGAGGCTCCCCCCCACCACCAGCACGCGGATCCGTGCCCCGAGCAGCTCAGCCTCCACATCGGGGATGGCCGGCTCGGGATCCGGCTCGGGCTGTGGCGCCGGCGACACGTCAGGGGTGAAGTTGTCGGGCACGGGATCATCAAAGGCGTCACCTCGATCGGCGGTGTCTCCCCCACACACACACTGATCGAAGCTTTCACCATCTTCGGCGCAGACCTGAGTGCCCATGCCCCCCCCAGGGCACGGGCAGATTTGCACTTCTCCAGGGGTGCACGCCGGCGGATCGAGAGCGTCGCCGATCTCTTCGCACCCGAAGAGCGCGCCGCTGCCGATGAACAGGCCGATGATGCTGAGCTTGGAGACAAAAATGTTCATGAGGTTCCCTCTCCTCGGTTGTGGTTTCGAGGCCTTGATACGAGGGCACGCTGCAGAAAGCTCCACCTCAGGTGTTTTTTTGTTGACAATCACATTTGAGCACAATGTCGGCTTTATTTTCTGAAATACAACCCTTTTACAAATCTCTTAAACCCCACAGACCACCTCGTGCGTAGGGCGGACTACCGTGCAGCTACACCGTAATCCTACCCATCGGGAGCCCGCCCATGCGCCCTCTGACTCGACTCTGCCTCGCCTTGGGGCTGGCCTCCGTCCCACTTGGGGCGCAGGCCAGCCTGATCACGCTGCCCGGCAGCTATATCCTCGATGACACATCTGCTGACGCGCCGGGGCGATACCAGGCGCCCAAGGCGGAAGAGCGGGCCCCTGTGGCCTACATCGAGTACATCGGCCTCACCGGCGACGTCTCCGACGCACTCGCCACGCTGCACGTAGAGATGACCCTCGCCGGGCCCGCTGAAGGGGCCACGCACACTGTGGGGATCCTGCCGCTGCCTTCGGGCACCAGAGCCGATCAGGTCAATGTGTCGATCAACGGGCACACACCCACGAGTCGGTTCCTCGATGCCAAGGGGGCCAACGCCCTCTATGGTCAGCTTGGCAAGGCCCTCGACAGCACCCGGCTACTGGCTTACGCCGGTCAGCCTGCGCTCTTGATCCCCACCTTGCCTCTGCTCCGCAGTCAGCAGATCGACATCCGTATGCAGTTGCCGGTGAAAGGCAATGGTGGTTTACAGGCCCTGAGCGCTCCGCTGCTGCACGAGGGCTTCACCCGGGCGGCGACCCAACGGCTCACCGTGGCCCTCAAACTGAAGACCGACAAGCCCCTCAAAGGGGTCTTCAGCCCCAGTCTGCCCTTGCAGGTGAAGCGACAGGGCACCCACGAGGCCCTGCTCACGGCCAACCTGCGCGGTGTCGATGGCGGCAGCGATCTGAGCCTGTTCTTCGGCGCAGATGACGACGCCCTGGGGCTGCGGGTGCTCACTCATCGAGAAGAAGGCGAAGACCAGGGCTACTTCATGGTGCTCGGCCAGCCCGCAGCAGAAGCCGACAGCCCACGGATCCCCAAGGATCTGGTCCTCGCCATCGACACCAGCGGCAGCATGCGGGGCGAGAAGTGGAGCCAGGTACAGGCGGCGGCCCTTGAGGTCCTCGATCGGCTCAACCCTGGTGATCGCTTCAACCTGATCGCCTTTGGCGACGACGTGATCTCCCTCTCTGACGACGCGCTGCTCGAGGTGAACGCCGATGGCTTGAAGCGCGCTCAGGGCTTCCTCGACGGCCTCACCCCCACAGGGCGCACCAACATCGCCGGGGCTCTGGCTCGAGGCCTCGCTCTGACGAAGACCGACCGACCCCACATCCTGATCTTCCTCACTGATGGCGCCCCCACGGCGGGCGAGCGGGATCCCGCGAAGATCGTGCAAATGATCCCCGGGCTCAACAAAGGCCGCGGGCGCATCTTCTCCTTCGGCGTGGGCCACGATGTGAACACCCACCTGCTCGATCAGATGTCGAGCCTCACGGCCGGTGAGTCTCACTATGTGGTGGAAGGCGAGCCCATCGACGTAAAGATGGCGGCGCTCACCGATGGCCTGCGCCGCCCGGTCCTCACCGAAGCCAAGGTGGCCTGGGGCGGCCTCGAGGTGGAGCACACCTACCCCGAGATGCCCACGGAGCTGTTCGCTGGCCGTGAGGTGTTGATGGTGGGTCGCTATGCCGGCGGTGGCCGCTACACGGTGTCGATCTCCGGCAAGGCCAACGAGGGGCAGCGCTCTTTCTCGGTCACTGCCGACTTCCCCAAGAAAGCCCAGCCCGAGCACGAGTTCCTCGCCCCGCTGTGGGCCGCCCGGCGCATCGGTGATCTGCTGCACGATCTGCGACTCAAGGGGGCCGATGCCGAGAAGATCGCCGAGGTGGTCAAGCTGAGCCGCCGCTTCGGCATCTACACCGAGTACACCGGCTTCGTGGCCCAGGCAGGAGGCAACATCAACGACGCCGATGCCACCGCTCAGGCCACCGTGCTCCTCGAGAAGGCCAATATGCAGTCTTCCGGCGCCTGGGCGGTGCGGCAGGCGGACAATGAGCAGTCCTTGCGGAAGCGGAAGGTGTCGTCGATGACCTCGAACACCTACGTGGACCGCCGAGGCAACGTGCAGAAGGCCGAGAACCTCAAGCAGGTAGGCCGACGCACCTTCTACAAGCGCGATGGCCGCTGGGTGGAATCGGCACCGGCGGCGAAGCGGCCTGCCAAGAAGCGCCGTGTGAAGCGCTTCAGCCGCGAATACATGGATCTCGTGGAACAGAACAAGGACTTCGCCAAGGCCCAGAGCCTCGACGGCGAGATCGAAATCAACCTCGGTGACGAGCAGGTAGAGGTGTACTGATGAAGCTCTCAAAGAAAGCCCTGAGCCTCTGCTTCGCCACTGCGGGCGCGCTCTGTGTCGCCCTGCCGGCCATGAGCGAGCCGCCACAGCGCCGCAACCGCCGTCAGGTGCAAAAGCGCATCATGCCGCAGCAGCTCGGCAACGCCGGCTGGGGCAACAACATTCAGCTGAACAACGAGCTCAACAACATCGGCAGCTTCGGCCGGGGGGGTGTGCAACAGGCCGGCTTGGCAGGCTTCGACGGCCAGCTCTCGGCCCGGGCGATTCAGCGGGCCATCAACGACGCCGCGGTGTACCTCGAGAGCCGTCAGGCAGAGGACGGCAGCATTGGTGAAGGCAGCTACGCCCGGGGCGGCGCCACGGCCCTGGCCACTCTGGCACTGTTGGCCTCGGGTCGTGATCCGGTGGCTGATCCGACCCTGAAGCGGGCCCTGGACTGGCTGCTCGGCCAGGAGGCCCCCGGCGGTCAGGATCCCTTCAACAACACCTATGTCCGGGGCATCCGCGCCAACGTCTGGGAGTATGCCTTGCGCAAGGCGCCCTACGACGATCGCTTCCGCAAGGCCCTCAAAGAGGACTTCGACTGGCTGCTCGAAGCCATGAACGACGAGGGCTGGCGCTACAACAAACAGAGCCGCGACTGGGACAACTCCTGCACACAGTACGGGGTGCTGGGCATCTGGGCCGGCACCCGGGCTGGCCTCGAGCCCGGCCCGAAGTTCTGGGAGAAGATGTCGGCCCACTTCCGCAAGACCCAGAACTCAGACGGCGGCTGGGGCTATGTGCAGAGCAGCAGCTCCACCCCGAACATGGCCACTGCGGGCCTCGCGAGCCTGTTCCTCGTCTTTGACATGCACCACGGCCGCAAGGCCTGGAGCCGCGAGAACCCTCAAGCATTCTCCTCTGGTGAGGCCGCAGAGGTGCTGACGGCGCTGGAGCGCGGCATGACCTGGCTGGGCCAGTCGAGGGGCGATAAGGGGAACGCCTACTACCTGTACGGCATCGAGCGGGCGGGGGTGGCCAGCGGTCGCCAGCGCTTCGGCGGCGAGGACTGGTTCGAAGAGGGCGCCAAACGGGCCCTGTCTCAGCAACGCACCGACGGCTCGATCCCCATCGGCTACACCCCAGAGATCGGCACCGCCCTCACCACCCTCTTCATGGTGTACGGCGGTGCCCCTACGGCCTTCGCCAAGCTGTCCCACGGGGTCGAGGGGGCCGACAGCACCGCCTGGAACCCGAACCCTCGCGATCTCGCCAACCTCTCCCGGGCCCTGTGGTCGGCGTATGAGCGCCCTCTGAACTGGACGATTGTGGAGCCCGAGGCCCTCGACACAGCCCGCGTACCGGTCCTGTTCCTGAGCGGCGCCGGCAAGGTAAGCTTCTCCAAGGACGAGATCACTGCCCTGCGGCGGTACGTGCAGCGTGGAGGCACCATCCTCGCCGAGCCTGCCGATGGTGATGAGGCCTATCGCGCTTCGATGGAAACTCTGCTCGCAGAGATGTTCCCCGTCTCTGCGCACCCCGAGGCGCAGCTGAAGCCTCTGTCTTCGGATCACGGGGTGTATCGGGTGCAGCCGGTGACCTGGCGCAACGGCCCGCCGAAGCTCCGAGGTGCCGGCGACGGCATGCGCACCTTCTTCTTCATCTCCGAGGGGTACATGTCGTCGAAGTGGCAGGTGAACGACGTGGAGGATGACGCCTTCGCCCTTGCCCGCAACCTGCTGTTCTACGCCACAGATCTCGGCGCCCTCGAGGGCCGCTTCTCTACAGCGCTGCCTCCGGGCAAGGGGGCCCCAGAGGCGGGTTTGACTGTTCAGGTGGCCCGAGTGAAACACGGCCTCGAGAGCAGCCACCCCAGCGACTGGGACGCCGCCCCTCTCCTGTGGTCCTCCGTGGCGCCCTACGTGAAGCACCTCTCTGGCGTACACGTACAAGAGGCAGAGGCTGTACAGCTCGACAAGGGCGCGCTCGACCCGAAAAAGGTGAGATTGCTTCACCTCTCCGGGCGCAGGGCGCTCAACCTGAGCGACGCTGAGGCGCAGAGCCTGAAGTCATATGTCGAAGGCGGTGGCACCGTGCTCGTCGAGGCCTGGGGTGGCTCCGAGGCCTTCAGTCAGTCCGCCCGAGCCCGTCTTGAGGGGTTGCTTGGCCAGATCGAAGCCCTCGACGAGACCGCCCCTCTCGCTCTGGGACGCTTCGCCGGTGGCTCCGATCTCACCACCGAGGCCCCCATCACCCTCGCAGCTCGCAAAGCTCGAGGTCGGGGCCTGCCGCTGCACGTGATCAACGTCGGCGGTCGCCCTGGGGTGGTGTTCTCCCCCATCGACCTCAGCGCCGGTGCCACTGGGGTGGCCATCCACCAGAGGCAGGGCTACACCCCCGAAGGCGCTCGCCGCGTGCTCACCAACATGGTGGCCTGGCTGGGTCGGGGCCGATCATAGAGGCTTGAAAGTCCAGCGTTTCTGGTTGCTCTGGTGGCCCCTTCCACTCGATTGAGGGAAACTTTTGGTCTCGACGCGCTCAATCTTTTGGGCCTCGCTGCCGAACAAAAACATCACAATATGAAGATTGATGTTCAGGACCAGCGCATGGACCAGTTCTCCGCCCCAGTACCCGAAGTGTCTATCGATCGCGAAACCCTCGAGCGTCTTCAAAAGCTCGAATCGCAAGTCAACGCCATCAGTCGCTCTCAGGCGGTGATCGAGTTCGATCTCGACGGCACAATCCGCACCGCCAACGCGAACTTCCTCGGCGCAGTCGGCTACGCGCTGGACGAGATCGAAGGCCGGCATCACCGTATCTTCGTGGATCCTGCGGAGTCGAAGACCCCTCAATACCGTCAGTTCTGGGAGAAGCTCCGGAGCGGTACCTTTCACTCTGGTGAGTACCGCCGCATCACCAAGGATGGTGACGAGATTTGGATCCAGGCCACGTACAACCCTCTGCTCGATGCCCAGGGCCGCCCTGTGGGGGTGATCAAGTTCGCCACCGACGTGACGACCCGTCGAAAGGCGGTGGAGGCCCTCGCCGAGGTGGCTGAGGGCCTGTCTCAGGGCGATCTGACCTGTGAGATGTGGGGGGAGTACGATGGTCAGTTCGGGCAGATGCAGAACGCCATCAACCATGCCATGGGCACCTTGCGGGGCCTGATCGGCTCTGTGCAGACCTCTTCACAGCAAATCACCGAAGGCAGTGAGCAGATCGCTGCGGGCAATCAGGAGCTCAGTCAGCGCAGCCAGACGCAGGCCGCGAACCTGGAAGAGATCAGCGCCACGGTGGAGGCCCTCGCCCAGAGCGTGCGCCTCAACGCCGATGGGGCCAAGCAGGCCCAGGGGCTGGCCAGCGAGGCACGGAAAGTGGCCGCCAAGGGTCAAGCCCTCGTGGAGAGCACGGCGAAGGCGATGCAGGCCCTCACGGTCTCGAGCAAGAAGATGTCAGAGATCATCGAGGTGGTGGACGGCATCGCGTTCCAGACGAACTTGCTGGCCCTCAACGCCGCCGTAGAAGCGGCCCGTGCCGGGGAAGCCGGGCGGGGCTTCGCCGTGGTGGCCTCAGAGGTACGCAACCTCGCTCAGCGCTGCGCTGGAGAGGCCAAGGAGATCAGGGGTCTGATCGACAGCAGCAACGAGCAGGTGAGCGAAGGTGCCCGCCTGGTCTCGGCCTCCGGTGACACCCTCGCGGAGATCGTCAACTCCAGCGGCCAGGTGGACGAGCTCATCTCCGAGATCGCCTCGATGGCCTCGGATCAGGCCTCGAGCATCGAGCAGGTGAGTGCTGCGGTGGGGAACCTTGACGAGACGGTGCAACAGAATGCAGCCCTCGTCGAAGAGACCAACGCCGCCAGCGAAGCCCTCGACGAGCAGGCTCAGGCGCTCATCGAGATGGTCTCCACCTTCAAGGTGAACGAGGAGGCCGAAGAGGTCATCGAAGAGCCTCGCTGGCGTCAGCATCAGGCCTATCGCGGGCACTGATCGCGCTCTGCATCACTTGTCCATGGTGCGCCACTGCACACCAGCAGGCCAAGGGACGACCGACTCGATCTTCACCGCCTCGACCGCCTCTCCCCACACAGTGACCACGACCGCTCTGCGTTGATCCACCCTGAGCAGCGCAGCAGGACGCTGGCCAAGCCTCAACGTCGCCACTGCGCTCAACGGGATCTGTCTCCCACCTGCTACGGGCAGCATCAGCGTGCGCATGGCGTCGATGTCGTCGAGCGCCTTGCCCATGTTCAGCCACAGGCTGCCTTGCCTGGTGCTTGGTCGACCCGAGTGCAGGCGGTGGCGTCCCGTGGACCACCTGATCGTACGGGCGACCTCAGCCGCGCTGACCCCCAGACGCGCGGCGGCTTCCCGATCGAGGTCGATGTCGATCTGCACGTCGTGTGCCTCGGCGCCTTCGAGCTCCACCAGGGTGAGCGCGCTCTGGCTCCATGCCCACTTACGCAGCGCGGCAAATGATTCTTCGGCGATGCGCCCCTCGGCACCGATCAGCAACCATCGTCGATATGGTAGCAGCGACCCATGAGGCTTGATCGTCACCTCGGGCATCTGGCGAGCGGCCTCGACCAGCGGTTTCATGGCGCTGAGCGCGTCGCCAGGCGTCGTCGCCCACACCCGCACAGTCTGCCCTGTGGCGTGCATCAAGCACCCTGAGCAACGTCTTACAAGCTTCTGGCCGAGATCCCACCCTGACATCGCCTTCGACTCCACGGTGATCCCTGGCGCCCCCTCGGGCGCGTGGACAAATCGCACCTTCAGATCTGGTGGGAACGACGCGAGCAGGTCAGCGGGCAATGGTAGATCTGGGGCGGGATGCCGACTCGACTGAGGCACACACAGCGCCTCCACCCCCTCGAAACCACACCGACACCCTTCTGGGTCGAAGCTCTGCTCGATGGTGGCGAGATCGCTCACCCGCACCACAGACCCATTGGGCAGAGCGATTGTAAGCGCCCCGATGCTGGGTGCAGATCCAGATCCTGATAGAGCCGAGCCATTGCGCTCGATGTGCTCGACGAGCTGTCGGACAGTGAGGCCAAAGGCGGCGAGCCGACGAGCGTCGGGGCGCAGTTCGATCTGCGGCTCCGGAGTGCAGGCGACGGCGGTGCCATACCCGCGGGTGCGCAGCGTGTCCAGCACACCTCGACGGCGCACATCGTCCCCTCCGGAGATGACGAGCCAGCCCCGTGGCGGGTGCTCGTCCACTCGAAAGATGACGGGGATCTCTACAGCCTCTGGCAACCTCGACGAGGCCTGGCGTACAGCGACGCGCAGCCTCGACATGGCCTCCTGGGTGGAGATCTCGTGCCCGAACCGCACGGTGATCTGCGCTCTGTCGGCTCGGCTCGTACTGGAGAGCTGCTCGACGCTGGTGATGGCGCTCACCGCCTCTTCGAGGGGCGCCGTGACGAGCTGCTCCACCTCTTCTGGTGCAAAGCCCGGCGCAGCGACAGAGATGCTGTATTGCAGCGCCTCTGTGGGCTTGAACACACGCTCGAACCAGCCCACCTGCCCATGGGCAGGGCCACTGATACTGATGAGCAGCGGGATCAAAAGGCAGCATGAGATCAGCTGCCGCCACACGACTGCACTCGAAGGCATGCACGTCTCCTGGAGAACGACCGCGTGACATCGCGCCACAGAGTACGCTGGGGTACAACCGCTCTATGCACGACGCACCTCATCCCCAACCTCTCTCCGGCATCAAAGTGCTCGAACTCGGGCAGCTCGTCGCTGGCCCGATGGCCGGCACCTGGCTCGCCTGGCTCGGCGCCGACGTCATCAAGGTCGAGCCCCCAGGGGGCGATCCGATCCGTACATGGCGTGGTGTAGAAGATGGGGTGAGCCTCTGGTGGCGCACTCTCGGGCGAAACAAACGCTGCATCAGCCTCGACCTGCGCAGCGACGAAGGCCGCGCGATCGTGCGCCGCCTCGTTGCCGAGGTGGATGTGCTCGTGGAGAACTTCCGCCCGGGCACCCTCGAGCGTTGGGGCCTCGACCCAGAGCAACTGCGCCGTGAACATCCACAGCTGGTGGTGGCGCGGGTGAGCGGCTTCGGCCAGAGCGGGCCGTATGCTCGGCGGCCGGGCTACGCCAGCGTCTGCGAGGCCATGGGAGGCTTGCGACACCTCACCGGACACCCCGGCGAGCCCCCTGTGCGCACCAACCTGAGTCTCGGCGACAGCCTCGCGGCGTTACACACAGCTCTGGGCATCATGACGGCCCTCTACCACCGGGACGCCCGGCACGGTGGTGGTCAAATCGTCGACTCCGCCATCGCCGAGGCGGTCATGACCATGACCGAGTCGTTGATCCCCGAGCAGGATCGCCTCGGGCACACGCGAGGGCCCTCGGGGAGCACGATCACCGGGGTGGTGCCCAGCAACGCCTACCCCTGTGCCGACGGCAAGTGGCTGGTGATCGGGGCCAACGGCGAGAGCTTGTTCAAGCGCCTCTGTGGCGTCATCGAGCGGCCTGATCTCGCCACTGAGGCCTATGCCTCGAACACCCAACGGGTGGCGGCTCGGGATCTCATCGATGGTGCCATCGGTCAGTGGACTTCGGCCCGTACTCAAGCAGAGGCCATGGTGGCCCTCGCCGAGGCCGAGGTGCCCTTCGGACCCATCTACTCGTCGGCGGACATCGTCGCGGACCCCCACTATCAAGCCCGGCAGATCTTCGAATCGGTGCAGGTGAACGGGCGGCCTCTGAAGCTGAGCCCTCTGGGCCCGAAACTCTCGGCGACCCCAGGGCGAACCCACTGGGCGGGGCCCACCGCCGTGGGGGCCCACACCGACGAGGTCCTCGGTGAGCTGCTGGGGCTTCCACTGGCCGAGCTGGAGGCCCTCGCCGAAGCCGGTGTCATCGTCCGCGGCGCCCCGGAGAGCCCCTGACCAACGATCTGGTCTGGTGGTGCACTTACACTCAAGTACATGGCGCTGCGCGCCGAACGTACAAGTTGATCCAGAAGGTCTTGCCCCCATGCGCTACTGCACCCGCTGCATTCTGCCCGAGACACGCCCCGGCATCACGCTCGACGCCGAAGGGGTCTGTACGGCTTGCCGAGGGCACGACGACAAGGTGCGTCACATCGACTGGTCAGGCCGGGCAGATGCCCTGAAGGCGATTGTGGATCGAGCGAAGTCCCGATCCACGGGGTACGACTGTGTGGTGCCGGTGAGCGGCGGCAAGGACAGCTGGTATCAGGTGATCCAGTGCCAGCGTCTGGGCCTCAACCCTCTGGCGGTGACCTGGCGCACGCCCGGCCGCACCACCTTGGGCCAGCGGAACCTCGACGGGCTGATCCGTCACCTCGGTGTGGATCACATCGACTACACCCTCAACCCCGACGTCGAGCGCCGCTTCATGAAGAAGGCCTTCGAACGCGTCGGGGCCGTGGGGCTGCCCATGCACATGGCCCTCTTCGCCATCCCGCTGAAGATGGCCGTGCAGATGCGGATCCCTCTGGTGGTTTGGGGTGAGAACCCCCAGCTCGAGTATGGCGGCGAGGAGGCAGAGCGCCAGGCCACCCGCCTCGATCAAGCCTGGCTCGCCCGCCACGGCTGCCTGATGGGCACCACGGTGGAGGATTGGATCGACGAAGAGGCCACAGGTGACGACCGGCTCACCGCCCGGGAGCTCACCGCGTGGCGGGTGCCCACCTTCGAGGGGGCTCAGGCGGACTTCGTGCCCGAATCGATCTTCCTCGGGGCCTTCATGCCTTGGGACAGCTTCGAGAACGTCAAGGCCGCCCAGGCCCACGGCTTCGAGTACGCCGAGTCCGATCGGCGCATGGGCACGTGGAGCTTCGCGGACATCGACTGTGAGTTCATGTCGCTGCACCACTACCTGAAGTGGTTCAAGTTCGGCTTCACCCGGGCCTTCGACAACCTCTCGGTCCAGATCAGGCAGGGGCAGCTGACCCGTGACGAGGCCATCGAGCGCCTCTCGGCCCTGGGGCCTCAGCACCCCCACGCCGACATCGAGGCCTTCTGCGCCTTCGTCGGCGAGCCCGTGGAATGGTTTTATCGGGTCTGCGAGCGTTTTCGTGACCCCAAAGTCTGGCAACAGCGCGTTTTTCATACCTCTTCGGGGCCCACTCAGCGGTGGGAGATCCCGGACTTTATCGTGGAGCCATGGTCATGGTGATCACTCGCCTCGTCCCCAAAGGGCAGTCCCTGCCGACCCGTGATCCGGAGGCCGCTCCGCTGGCCTGTGGCATGTGCACTGGCCGCGGTTTCAGCCAGCTCGCCCGCTTCACGGCACCCCCTCAGGGCGAGACGCGGTTCGGCTTCGCCGATTATGCCCGCACACTCTGGCGCTGTGACTGCTGTGGCCACGTGGTGAACCGCCACGGCCTCGATCTCGAGGCGCTCTATGTAGGGCAGTACCGCGACGCCACGTATGGCGATCGCCTCAAGAGCATCTACGACCGCATCATGGCGCTGCCGGAGGGTCGGTCGGACAACCGCGGCCGCGTACGCCGCATCGAAGCCTGGTGCCAGAGCCAGTCCCTCCCCTGCCCTGGTCGGCTGCTCGACGTCGGCGCCGGTTTGGGGGTTTTCCCGGCGGCGATGGCCGAGCGTGGCTGGCAGGTGGTGGCCCTCGATCCTGATCCGGTGGCCTGTGATCATCTGCGAGACGTGGTGGAGGTAGAGACCTGGTGCGGATCTTTCGATCCCCGGGACAACTTCACCGCGCCGAAAGCCCAGCGCTTCGATCTGATCACCTTCAACAAGGTGCTTGAGCACATCGTGCCCATGGTGGAGACCCTCGCCCGGGCCCACCGCTTCCTGGCCCCTGGGGGTCAGGTCTACGTCGAGCTCCCCGACGGTGAGGGCGCCCTGGCAGACGCCGGCCCGGACCGCGAGGAGTTCTTCGTCGAGCACCACTGTGCGTTCAGTTTGCCCTCTTTCTCGCTCCTGGCCCGCAGGGCGGGTTACCGTATCGAGATGTTGGAACGCGTGCGCGAGCCCAGCGGCAAGTTCACCTTGCGCGGCTTCCTCAGCCCCGACATCACCCCAGATCTCCTCAACGACGCTTGATTTCAGAGGTTGACCATGAGTGACACCACCACATTTGGCCCCTGGCGCGCCCAGGTAGAGCCCTTCGAGGCTGACTTCTTCGGCGGCCCGGTGTGGCGCCTCTCCCTCGAAGAGGCCGACGCCTCGGAAGAGGCCATCAAGCAAGGCATCGAAGAGGCGACGAAGGCCGCCCGAGCCGGCGGCGTACGGCTGATGGTCTCCCGAGTGCCCACCTCTGGTGCCGAGGCCACCGCAGCCCTCGCCTCTGCAGGCTTCAACGCCATCGAGACCCTCGTCACCTTCAAGCGCAGCCTCGAGGGCATCGAGGCCACCATGCCCGAGCGCGTGCGGCCCATCGCCGAAGGCGACGACCGCCCGCTGGTCCAGCTCGGCCGCGCGGCCTTCAACTACGACCGCTACCACGCAGATCCCATGATCATGGATCCCATCGCCGACGCGATTAAGGGGGCCTGGGTGGAGAACGGCATCAACGGCCGCGCCGACGTCACGCTCGTGGCCGAGCACGAGGGCCGCCCGGTGGGCTTCAACCTCTGCATGCTCCGAGGCGACACGGCCATCATCGACCTCATCGCGGTAGAGCGCCGCTGCCAGGGTCAGGGCCTGGGCACTGATCTGGTGAAGGGCGCCCTGGCCTGGTTCTCCGACAAGGCCACCACGCTCTGTGTGGGCACCCAGACGAACAACGCCCCCTCGGTGAAGATGTACACCACCTGCGGCTTCGAGGTGGCTTCAGAGGTCAAGACCTTCCACTGGCACCCTTGAGTCGCCCCCTCAAAGCCGGGGTCATCGGCCTCGGCATCGGCGAGCGCCACATCGTCGGTTATCAGAGCATCCCCAATGTCGAAGTGAAGGCGGTCTGCGACATCAACCCGGCGCAGCTCGCCGAGGTGGCCGATCGCCGTGACATTCGGGATCGATACACCGACTGGCGGCCCCTGGTGGCGGACCCTGAGATCGACGTGGTGAGCATCTGCAGCTACGACGACGCCCATGCCGAGCAGGTGGTCGGTGCCTTCCAGAACGGGAAGCATGTCTTCGTCGAGAAGCCGCTTGCTCTGCACCCGCGTGAATCAGAGGCCATCCTCGAAGCGTGGCAGGAGAGCGGCTCCACCCTGCAGATGTCGAGCAACCTGATCTTGAGGCGCAGCCCCCGCTTCATCGATCTCAAGGCCCGACTTCAGGCCGGTGCGTTCGGCCGGATAACCTACGTAGAGGGTGATTACCTGCATCAGATCCTGCACAAGATCACCGAGGGCTGGCGGGGCAAGATGCCCTTCTACTGTGTCACCTATGGCGGTGGGATCCACCTCATCGATCTGATGCGCTGGCTCATCGACGACGAGATCGTCGAGGTGTCGAGCATGGGCACCACGGTCCTGGCCCCGGAGAGCACGTACCGTTACCCCGACTTGATCGTGAGCCTGTTGCGCTTCGCCGGCGGCGCCCTGGGTAAGTCAGTGACGCACTTCGCCCCCACCCGGACGAAGTTCCACGCCCTGCGCCTCTATGGCACCGAGCGCACCTTCATCAACGATCTCCCCCACGGGCAGGAGTTCACGGGGGATGATCCCGAGCACGACGTGCACCAGAACACGGTGCCCTACCCGGCGATGGAGAAAGGGGATCTGCTCCCGGACTTCGTCGAAGCGCTGCAACACGGCCGACCCCCTCTGGTGACGATGTCAGATGTCTTCCGGGTGATGGATGTCTGTTTTGCCTGCTGGTCGGCGACAGAGTCTGGCCGCACGACCCCCGTGCGCTATCTACTGCCTCCCTGACGCCGAGCCCGAGTGATGCACGGCGCGACTCATCTCTTCGAGTGGTGATTGGGTGGTTGAAATGGTGCGCGAGTTCCGCTAAAAACGCCCGGTTCCAAATCCCGAGCATGCTATCTCGGGTCAGTTTCGACGTATCATGATCCCCAGCGCCTCAGCTGGGGCGGGAGCAGTCAGATGAAGTCCGGCATCCACCCCGAGTACAACCCCGTCGTTTTCGTGGATGGGGAGCATGAGCTCATCTCCAAGTCCACGGCGAAGTCCAACGAGGTCCGCAACATCGACGGTGTCGATCACTTCGTGATCCGCGTCGACATCAGCGCCTTCACCCACCCCTTCTTCACGGGTCAGCAGCGCATCGTCGACACCCAAGGTCGCGTGGAGCGCTTCCGCAAGCGCTACAAGCGCTAAACAGCTCCGGTGCTGCGGCGGCGTCAGCCGCCGTGACGCCGGCGATCTCCCGCCCAGCTGCGACCTTTCCGTCCTCGACGCAGCGCTGGCAAAAGCCTTCGCTGCGCCTGCGGGTGAAAGCCCACATCTGGGCGAGACCTCACCGACCTCACGACGACTGCCACCACCTCCGCACCTCCGCGGGGCACGTGCATACCCTCGTTACAGCTTTGAGGGGGTCGCTGTAGTATGCGTTGGTCGCCTTGGAGATCTCGTGTTTGAGGGCTCGTCGACTCTGATTATGAGTGCTTCTGCAGCGCTTGTTGCCGCCCCGGGTTTTGGGGAACCTGCTGGGTGGGAGATGACTTTTTCTGTGTAGGTTGAACCTTTCCTGAGGCATTGGAGGGCTGTATGGATGCCGCTACTCTTCGATACTTCCACGAGAAGCTGACCGCTCTGAAAGACGAATTGCTGGATCTGGGCAGCGTCGCTGCGCCGACCACCGTTCAGGGAGACGGCAAGCGCGACGATGACGCTCAACCCCTGAACGAGATGCACCAGTCCATCGCATCTACGCGGAACAAGAATCGGGCAGAGCTGCTCGAAAAGGTGGAGGAGGCCCTGGAGCTCATCGCCGATGCGCCGGACGAGTACGGGCTCTGCGAGGAGTGCGAGACAGAGATCCCCCATGGACGCCTCGAGCTGATGCCCTACGCCACCTCGTGCGTCCGCTGCCAGAGCAAGCGCGAGAGTCCCCGTGGTCGCGGGCGCCGTCACCTGACGGACTACAAACGCTGAAGCCCACCAGCAGTATCAAAACTCTCTCAAAAAGCTACAGCACAGGCTGCCGGAGGCAGACTCGGCGTCCGCTACAGCTTTCGCCGAAGGCGAGGCGTCCGCTACAGACGGCGCGCAGCGCGGTCGTCCGCTACAGGCGGTGCGCAAGCACGGCCGTCCGCTCGCCTGTGACCTGACAAGCACATCAGCCACCCCATGGGACGTCGAGGTCTCACGAGTCCGCGCCCTTCTCCATCCATTTCTGCCATGCCCGCCTTGGCCCCGCTTTTGCTGAAATGCAGTGCACACCATGGAGGGAAACCATATGCGGGTGTTGCTCTGTTCAATCGTGATGATGGGCCTGGTGGCAGGGTGCAGTGAAGATCTCGGCGAGCCGGTGGGCGGCGCCGGTGATGACACCGCGACGCCGATCACAGGGCTGGACTACCTGACACACGACAACGCCGAAGATCTCGTCGAGACCACCGTGGGCTTCAAGAACCCCGTGCCGGGGATCCCCGAGCGCTTCGACCGAAACCGGGTGGTGGACGACAGCTTCTTCAACGCCTCCAACGCCGTGACCGCTGCCCAGGTGCAGGCCTTCCTGGAGCGCAACCCCTACGGCACCCGCACCTTCCTCGCTGACACCCGCATCAACGGGGTCCAGGCCTCGGAGGCCATCGTCACCGCCTCGAGGGCACACGGCATCAACCCCATCATGATGATCGCCCGCATGCAGGTGGAGAAGAGCCTCATCTCCAAGACCCGGCGGCCTTCGTCGAGCTCGGTGGACTACGCCTTCGGATGCGGCTGCCCGGACGGCCGGGCCTGCAACGCGCGCTTCCGTGGCCTCGACAAGCAGATCGAGTGTGCCGCCAACACCCTGCGCCGTCGCTACGACGAGTCGGTACAGGGGAACGGCATCTGGAACCGTGGTGTCGGCAAGCGCTCCCTCGATCCGCTGCGCATCGTGCCGGCGACCCACGCCACAGCTTCTCTCTACGCGTATACCCCTTGGGTCCTCGAGGGCCGAGGCGGCAACTGGCTGGTGTGGAACATCACGCTGCGCTTTGCCCGGCACTTCGCCAGCCTCGGTGACGTGAACATCGATGACGACGGCGGTGATGATGATGTCGGGGCCTCACTCTGGGTGGGCGATCTGTGCTCACCAGAGGCAGACGATCCCTGCAGCTACAGCAACGCCGGCACCGAGGGTCACTGTCAGCCGCTCTCTGCAGAGCAAGGTGTATGCTCCATCGCCTGCGAGGGCCTGTGCCCGGACCGCTCTGGCCGCACGTCGACCTTCTGCGTAGATGGCTCGCTCTTCGGGGCCGTGGGTGGTGGGGTGTGCACAGTGTACGCCACCTCGGCGAACAACGACTGCGCAGCTCTGGGCATGGTGGCCCGCTCGACCCGCCGCTATGTAGGCGGCAGCGGGTCCCGGAACCGTACCGCCCGGGTGTGCGTGCCTTCGGAGCCCCCGGCGCTGGCGCCGCCCGTGGAGGAGCCCCCTGCTGAGGATCCCCCCGCAGAAGAGCCGCCGATGGAAGAGCCGCCCATGGAGGAGCCGCTCAACCCATGTGACCCTTCTGCGCCTGCTCAAGGCACGTGCAATGGCGAAGTCGTGAGCCGCTGCGTCAACGGCGCCCCAGTGACGCTGGACTGCGGTGCGATGCGACAGACCTGTGAGATCGGCCCGAGCGGGGCGGCTTGTCTGCCAGGCAAGGTGTCGGCGAGCGAGTCAGACCCCCGCTGCGGCGACACGCTGACCTTCGAGGGGGCCTGTGACGGCGATGTAGCCTTGTGGTGCTCCCGCGGCGACGTGTACGCGGTGGACTGCCGCTGGTACGGCCGCGGCTGCGGTTTCGGCAACGACGGCAATGGCTACTGGTGTCGCTAGGGGCTCCGGAGCTACGGTCACGTTCGCGGGCTCGGCCTGAGGGGGATTTGGGAGAGGAGTACGGAGCTTGGGGGAGGCGGATTTGGGGCTGGTGTGGTGTTTTTTGGGCGCGCTCACTATTTTGCCCCGCGTTGATCTGACGCGGGACTTGCCTTCTGAACGCTGATCATCCCCTCGAACCCTTTCTGTTGAGTCTGGCGGGCTTCTTGATGGAGCACGGCTGCCCCACACATCGCCTGGAGCAGGTGGTGGTGATGACGGCCGAGCTTCATGAAGTGCGGGCAGAGGTCTTCGCGGTGCCCACCGGGCTCTGGATGAGCCTGAATTTGCCCAATGGCGAGGTGAACACCCGCATGCTCCGCGTACACACGTGGACAGTGGATCTCGGAGCGCTCTCGGCGGCGGATGAAGTGTTCAACGAGGTGATGGATCGCAGGTTGTCTCTGCAGGCGGGCTGTGATCGCCTGGCTGAATTGCGAGCGGCCCGCCGCGGGCCTGGGCCCTGGGGTGCGGCGCTGGCGGGGTTGGTGGCCTCTGCTTCGGCCTCGCTGTTGTTCGGAGGCCGTTGGCTGGAGGCTCTCGCAGGTGGGGTGCTGGGCGGGACGGCCCTGGCCCTCGGCGCATGGCTGGGGCGCAATCGCTCGACGCGCTTGCTGATGGATTTCGCATTTGGAGCCCTGGCAGGCTTTGGCTCTGGAGGTGTGGTCCTGCTGGCGGAGTCTCTGAGCCTGCCGGTGGAGCCCAAGGCGGTGCTCTTGTCGGGGCTGATCGTCTTCGTGCCCGGCCTCACGCTGACGGCGGGCCTGTCGGAGCTGGCCCACAAGAACCTCGTGAGCGGGACGGCCCGCCTGCTGGACGCCATCGTGGTGCTGCTGTTGTTGCTGTCGGGGGTCGCAGGGGCTCTGGCGATTCTGCCGCCGGTGGGCGCGAGCGCGCTGCCGCACGCCCAGTTGGACCCGCTGATGCTGTTGGGGCTCCAGAGCGCTGCGATCCTCTGCGCAGGTGGGGGATTCCTGGCCCTCTTTGCGGTGCCCCGTGGGCAATGGGTGTGGGTGCTGCTGGGCTGCCTCCTTGCCTTCGGTGGAGAGCGCCTGGGCAGCACGCTGCTCAAGCACGCAGCAGCGGGTGCCTTTGCAGGCACGCTGTGTTTGGGGCTGTACGCCAACATGCTGGCCCGTATTCGGCAACGTCCAGCTCAGGTGTTTCTGGTGCCGGGGCTGGTGTTGCTGGTGCCCGGCGCCTTCGGCTTCATCAGCTTCGGACAGTTGCTCCGCGGTGAGGTGGCTGGTGGGGTATCGGGGGTGTTCACCACGCTGGTGGTGGCCTCGGCCTTGGTGCTGGGCCTTCTGGTGGCGAACGCCGCGCTCCCCTCACGGAAAGTACCTCTGGCTGCCCGGCTGCGGCCGCCTGCGCCGCGATGCGCGGCGCAGGCGGCCGCGAACGTGACCTCCGCTCCTCCGCGGGCTCGGCCTGATGTGGGTTGAGGAGGGACAGTTTATCAGGGCTGGCAGAAGACAGGGTTTTTGATGAAGTACTGGCCTGTGACGAGAGTGAACTCTCCTGTGACCACGACATCCTTGTTGCGCCCCTCGATGGGGTAGCAGACCTCGGTCTCGTCACCTCGGGCTTGGAATCGTTTGGGATTCTTCTCGTCGGTGAAAGCGAGGGTTTCCTGGCTGGTCTTGCTGCCGAGGACCATGTCGCCGCTGCAGGTGTTGCAACAGGGCATGTCACAGGCCATCTCGGTGCAGCCGGCGTTGGCCACCAGAGTGCCGCTGTAGATGACGGTCGAGCCGACCTTGGGCGGCTGGCGGAGATCGACGCCCGTGAATGGCTCCGCCTTGATGTCGGCAACACACTTGGCAACCTTCTCGGCAGCAGGGCAGCCCTTGTCCTTCTGGCACTGCACCTTGGGTGGCTCCGCCGCAGGGGCTGGCGCGTCGGCCTTTGCTGATGGGTTGGCTGTGGCCTGATCTGCTGGTGTGCTGGGCTTGGCCTTGTCGGCCGGGGTGTCTGCAGCCTTCTTGCCACCTGTGGCTTTGTTGTCTGCTGTCTTGTTATCAGCCGCTTTGTCGTCCTGGGCCTTCTTCCCACAAGCAAAGGTGCCAACAGACAACAAAACGCATACGAGCAGAGTCTTCATCTGAATCATGAAACGGGCTCCGAGTGGTGTACCGCGAGTTGCGCGCGCGGAGGTGAGAAGTTCTCCGAGAAAGAGACTCTCATCAACCCTCTTGCCATCTACATGTACCCAGCCTCTCTCAACCCACATCAGGCCCGGCCCGCGGAGAGGCGCAGGCCTCGGTCTTCGGTGGCTGCGTCGTGAGGCGTGGTGGCTGAGTGGTGACTCAACCGCAGGCGCAGCTGCGCTGCGTCGAGGATTGCGGCGCCGCTCAGACGGCGCGTATCGCGACGCAGACGCCGGAGAACGAGACCGGAGCCTCGGAGCCCCGCTCAGACGGCGCGCATCGCGGCGCAGACGCCGGAGAACGAGACCGGAGCCTCGGAGCCCTACCAAAACACCCCCGACAACCGCCAAAAGCTATATCCGCCGATCCCCACACCCAGCAGATACACCCACCCAACGAACTTCAGCATGCCCAGCTCAGTCGAGCCTCTCCGGCGCCACCACACCGGCCCCACCAGCAGAAAGCCACCGAGCAGTACCCACCAGAACCCGATGCGATGTAGCCAGCCCATTCCGTAATAGAAGTCGCTGTTTCGCTTCGCGCGGTCCTCCACCATCGTGCGGCCCATACGGCCGAAGAATCCCAGCTCATCCGTGCGTTCGAAGTCGTCGTTCACGTGCACCACAGCGTTGCCCAGGCCACCCATCAGCCAGTAGCCGCCCTGTGGTGAAGGCATCGCCTTGAAGCCCGTGTGCAGCCAGAAGCTGTTCGCGATCGGGGGCCCCGCCTCACCCTGCTCGAAGCGTGCATTCAGCAGCTGTGCGTAGAGATCTCGATGCGCGTTCCTGCTCAGCGCCACCCATTGCCCCTTCACTCGGACCATGAAGGGCATCTCGAAGACGAACAGCTGCTCCAGCCCCGTGTCCGTCACCACATAGTCCGAGTTCGTCAGGAGCAGGCTCACCTCTGGGGGCAATGGTGGCTCCTGCCACTCGCCGTCGCGCAGGACCAGCGCAGGACGCGCCCCCCAGGACCTCGGCGGTGCGTAGACATCAGTCATGTCGAGCAGCGGATCTTCGAGATGCACGAACGATGCGCTCAGTGCACGGGCCCGGGCGTGGTTTCGGCCCAGAGCATCCGTTTTGGGCGCAATGGGCAGGCGGAGCAGCTGGGTCGGAGCAGGCATCGTCTGCAGGGTCGATTCCATGAGCTGCACATCGAGTGTCTTGCCACCATCATATGTATTCGACCGTTGTGACCAGACGAAGCGCCAACCTTCATCTGTCCACCGACAGCCCTCGCCTTTGCTCGTGTAGCCCTTGGGTACAGGGATCTCGACCCCCTTCTCGTGGGTCCAGGAGAGTTCGTCCAGGCTCAACCGTGAGACTTGGGGTTGGTGCAGACCGCGCGTCCCCGCCATCTCGAGGGTGCGACCATCCAACCGGAGGCATTGTGTGAACAGGGCTGGCCCCTCAGCCAGCCGCTTCACCGATGACGAGGTGAGGTGCAGCACCTGCTGCTCTGCAACGACCAGCAGCCCACCGTCAGGATGTGGGATCACACCTGTGAGCGACCGAAAGTTGCCTTTGCCTTCAGGCGACTTCAACAGCGTCGCTGTGTGATTGGGCAAATCGAAGTGGGTGACGAACTCGGTGATCTGCTCACCACGGCGCTGCTCACACAGCTGCCAGGCATCCTCTCCCCAGGCGTACATCGGACCGTGGCAATGAATGCTCCAGCGATCGACCGGCGCCCCCGTGGCGTCGACGTAGTTGATCTGGTGTGCCGGTGAAGCTGTGGTGATCGTGCGCCAGATCAGACGGCCCCAGGCGAAGACCGTCATCACCACACATACCCAAAGCAGCGCCTTCAGCCCTTTGCTCATCTTGCACTCCCACGTAACTTCACGGCTCTCACGTGTGTATCACGACAACCGAGGAACGTCCGACATGCCACATGATGCGGAGTGGCAGGTGGCCATGCATGGTTTTGATGCTCTGTCCCTCGCTGAACGTGCCGATGTGACGGCGCGTATCGAGGCGGTGAGGCACCATGTTGACGGCGGAGAGCGATCTCGACGCCCTCGAAGCGGCGGCTGAAGGTCCCATCATCTGGGGCAACCAGGACGCCCTTGAGACCACACTCGCTCACCAGTTTGGCCACGAGATCGACATCGTGACGTGGTTTGAAGATGTAGGGAAATGAATGGGGCAACGCACACAGGTGCGCACAAAAATACGCACCCATAACCTTTCGTTTTCTCAGCGCTTCCTCTCAGTGCCACCTCGAATACTCACGCCCTTGACCCTCATGTCACCCCCGCGACATCGAAAATGGCGGCATGTGCATATGGTTTTTCGCACCTGAATCATCATTCAGTACCTCTTGAGGCCTCGCACCACACCCATACCTTTGTTTTTATAACGTTTACTCGCCACACTGCGCCGCCGGCATGATTCCAGCATGAGGCCGGGCCTTCATCTGAGTGCATATGCGAGGCGTGCATGATCCCCCCAGCAGCGAGCACCTCCCAAAACACCCTCTTCACTGTGTTGCCCACTCTGGGCGCCTGGCAAGACCGGGCCGTGAGCACCCTCGCCACCGGCGCCGCCGTCGTGCTCGACCTCGGTGATCGCCCTGTGGATGTCGCCGCCGCCCCGACCCACGCGTCGCTGTGGTGGCGCGTAGGCAGTCATCGCAGCGCCGACCTCGCCGCGTTGCTCGACCGTGGCGGCCGCGCTGAGGGGCTGTGGATTGCAGCGGGTCATCGCTTCGAGGATGTACAGGTGGCCGTGGCGCAGCTGAAGCGCCGTGCCCCGAGCCGGCCCATCGCCGTGGAGGTCCTCTCCCGTCAGGAGGCAGAGGCTGCGATGGCCGCCGGGGCCACCATGGTGGTCTGCAAGGGCCTCGAGGCCGGCGGCTTCATCGGCGAAGAGAGCATCTCCGTGCTCACCCGAGCCTGCGCCGAGGTGGCCCCCATGGTGGTGGCCTGGGGTGGCGCTGGCCCTGATAGCGTCGCCGCCTTGAAGGCGCTCGGTGCATGTGGGGCGGTCCTCGCAGACGCCCTGATGCTCGCCTCGGATGCCCCCACCGGCGAGGCCCTGCGCAAGATTCTGCATCGCTTCGACCCTCGAGACACCCGCACACTCGGCCGACAGTTCAACCGCCGCCTCGGGGTCTTCGCACAGCTGGGCACCCGGCCTGTACGGGCGCTCGAAGCTGAAGCCGCAAGCCTCTTCAAGGGCCACGAGGCGCAAGGGGCTGAGCAGTTCTGGGGCCAGGTCCGTGACACCCTCGCCGACGATGTGTCGACCTGGAACCCGAAGACGCACGTGCTCGCCCTTGGTCAGGAGGCCGCCCTCGCCCGCCACCTGATGGCCGCCGTGGGCGCCGAGGGCACCACCGCCGATCTGGTGAGCCATGTGCAGCGCGTCACCGCGGAGATCGAGGCCGGCGTCGCCGCCGACTTCCCGCTCCAGGCAGGCGCAGGCATCTGCCGCACCAACGGCACCGTCCTGCCGATTCATCAGGGCCCCATGGCCCAGACCAGCGACGTGCCGGCCTTCGCCGAAGCCGTGGCCCGTGCCGGCGCCATGCCCTGGCTGGCCCTGGCGAACATGCCCACCCACGTCGCCGAGAAGCTCATGGTGGAGACCGCGGCCCGCCTCGGCGATCTGCCCTGGGGTGCCGGCATCATCGGCCTCGAGGCCAACCCCTACCGCGACGCCCACATCGAGCTGATCAAGAAGTACCGGCCTCAGAGCGCCCTCGTCGCAGCGGGCACCACGGAGCAGGCGCAGCAGATCGAGAACTTCGGGGTGCCCAGCTGGCTGCACACCCCGACGCCGAACCTGGTCCAGGGGGCCCTGGCCGCCGGGGCCACCCGATTGATTCTGGAGGGCAGCGAGGCGGGCGGCCACGTGGGCACCCTCGGCGGGCTGCTGCTCTGGCAGCTCGGCGCTCTGGAGATGATGGCCGCCATCGACGAGGGCGTTGCTCAGGCCGACGCCCTCGCCGTGACCCCCGCAGGGGGCATCGGCGACGCTCGATCTGCAGCGGCGGCCGCCACGGTGATGTGGCGTCTGCATCGCCGCGGCGTGGCTGTGGGCGTGCAGATGGGCACCGCCTACCTCATGACCGAGGAGATCGTCTCCACCGGCGCCCTCACGGCGTACTACCAGACCGCCGCCATGCAGGTGGGGCAGACCGTGCTCATGGGCGAGTCGGTGCGCACGCCCACCCGCGTGCTCGACACGCCTCAGGCCACTCGGGTGCTCGCCCGAGAGGTGGCCCGCGAGGTGGCTCGGGCGCCCCTGGGCGAGCGCAAGTCGGCCTATGAGCACGACAACCTCGGCGGCCTCCGCGCCGCGGCGAAGGGCCAGAAGATCGACAAGATCATCCCAGGCCAGGGGGCGCTGTTCTGTCCGATCCCCATCGATGAGCAGCAGGACACCGGGCTGTTCCACATCGGCCAGGGTGTGGCCCTCGTGAAGGGCACCACCACCATGGCCGCCCTGCACCACGACGTCACCGAGGGTGCCCGGGCCGTGATGGCCGGCGAGGCCCCTCGACAGCAGCGGAGCGTCCCCACCGAGCATGCGGCGCCTTCTGCTCTGGCAGCGAGCGCGCCCGAGGGAGCCATCGCCATCGTCGGCGTCGGCTGCTGCCTGCCCGATGCCCTCACCGTGGAGCAGTTCTGGCGCAACCTCATCGAGGGCCACAGCGCCATCGGCGAGGTCCCCGAGTCACGGTGGTCCACTGATCTGTTCTACAACGCAGATCCCAAGGCTGAAGATCGCACCTACAGCCGCATCGGCGGCTTTGTGCGGGACTTCAAGTTCGACCGCAAGGCCTTCCGCCTCCCGCCGAAGGTGGTCTCCCGCATCGACGTGGGGCAGCAGTGGGCCCTCGAGGCCACTCGGCAGGCCCTCACCGACGCCGGGCTCTATGGCGACGACGCCAAGGCCTTCGACCGCAGTCGCTGCGCAGTCATCCTCGGCAACGCCATGGGGGGTGATACCCGCGACCTCACGAACTTCCGCTTGAACATGCCAAGGTTCCTGCAGGCCCTCGACGGGGTGCTCACCGAGGTGGATCCGGAGCTGGGTCGCCGGCTGCAGGCCATGAAGTCCGATCTCGAGGCCCGCTTGAAGGTGGGGCAGCTGGTGGTGGACGAAGACGCCATGCCCGGGGAGCTGTCGAACATCGTCGCCGGTCGCGTGGCCCAGGTCTTCGATCTGCATGGCCCCAACTTCACCACCGACGCCGCCTGCGCCAGCAGCATGGCTGCCCTGCAGGGGGCCATCGAGGGTCTGCGCAGCAAGCGCTTCGACATCGCCGTCTCTGGTGGCGTCGACAGCAGCATGGGCATGCCTGCCTATGTGAAGTTCTCGAAGATCGGCGCCCTCTCGGCCACGGGCTCGCGGCCCTTCGACGCCGGCGCCGATGGCTTTGTGATGGGTGAGGGCGCCGCGGTCCTGGTGCTCAAGCGCCTCGACGACGCCATCACTGATGGCGATCAGATCTACGCGGTCATCCGCGGCATCGGCGGCTCGAGTGACGGCAAGGGCAAGGGCATCACCGCGCCGAACCCTCGCGGCCAGGCCCTGGCGCTGCGCAACGCCTCGGAAGACGCCGGGGTGAGCCTCGGCACCCTACAGATGGTGGAAGCCCACGGGACCTCCACCCGGGTGGGGGATCGCACCGAGGTGGAGGTGCTCACGCAAGCGTTCACCGAGGCCAAAGACGCAGTGGCTCCCGGCTCGGTGGCTCTGGGCTCGGTGAAGTCGATGCTCGGCCACCTGAAGGGGGCCGCCGGCGCCGCAGGGGTGCTCAAGACCGCCCTGGCGCTGTATCACGAGACGATCCCCCCGTCGCTCAATTTCGAGCGCCCCAACGAAGCGCTGCTCACAGAAGGCAACCCCTTCTCCGTACCCACGTCGCCCAAGGCCTGGGCTGCCGCTGGCACGCCGCGCCGTGCCGGCGTGAGCGCCTTCGGCTTCGGCGGCACCAACTTCCACGTAATCCTGGAAGAAGCGCCGAGGGCGGGCGTCTACACCGATGGTGACGCAGTGCCCTCCACCCATGATTTCGCCACCCCTTCGGCACCGGCCTCCATGGCCGCCGCCGAAGCCTCAGCGCCAGCCGTCACGCACGCAGCCGCGCCTGCTCAGAAAGAATCGATCTCCATGACCAGCGCTCAGACCCCCGCCGCCGATCACGAGGCCATCTACGCTCGCATCCTCGAGGTGCTGTGCACGCGGACGGGCTACGACGCCGACGAGATCGAGCCCGACTTCGAACTCGAGGCCGATCTGGGCATCGACACCGTCAAGCAGGCGGAGATCATGGCCGAGGTCCGCAAGGTCTACGGTCTGCCCCGTGACGAGACCTTCAAGCTCGCTGATTACCCCACGCTCCAAGCCATGACTCAGTACGTGGTCAAGATGACCGGCGGTGTTGCACCTGCTTCGGAGCTGGCTGCAGCGCCGACAGCACCCGCAACGCCTGCAGCGCCCGTCACAACGCCTGTGGTGGCCACGCCGGCCGCACCAGAGGCACCTGTGGCAGCGGACCCTGTTGCAGCAAACCCTGTTGCAGCGAACCCTGCTGCGGACAACGAGGCCATCTACGCTCGCATCCTCGAGGTGCTGTGCACGCGGACGGGCTACGACGCCGACGAGATCGAGCCCGACTTCGAACTCGAGGCCGATCTGGGCATCGACACCGTCAAGCAGGCGGAGATCATGGCCGAGGTCCGCAAGGTCTACGGTCTGCCCCGTGACGAGACCTTCAAGCTCGCTGACTACCCCACGCTCCAGGCCATGACTCAGTACGTGGTCAAGATGACCGGCGGTGCTGCACCTGCCGCGGAGGCTTCTTCTGCCCCCGCAGCAACAGCAGCGCCTGTGACGGAAGCGCCCTCAGCAGCTCCTGCTGCGCGTCCGGCGTGGTGGGGCTACCTGCCTGTCACCGTCACCGCTGATCGCCCCGAGGCCCTCGACCGGGCCATTGCTGATCTGCTCACCGCCCTTGGTGCCCGCGGCGAAGCCGCTCTGGAAGACGCCCGACGCCCTGCCCTGGACGCCACGGCGCTCCGGGCCCAGTGCCGACTGACCTGCCCCGTGCCCCCCGGTGATGTCGCTGGTGCCACCAAGGCCCTCGACAGCGCCCTCAACACGCTGCGGACCGGCAAGGGCAAGCGCGTGCTCGAGGCTCGGGGCATCAGCCTGCGTCTCACCGCCCCCAGCGGAGCCAGGACCGCGTTCCTGTTCCCTGGGCAGGGCTCGCAATACACCGGCATGCTCTCCGATCTTCGGGGGGACTTCCCGGTCATCGACGAGGTCCTCGCCGAGGCCGACAAGATCATGGTCCCCCTGTTGGGCCACAAGCTGTCGACCTACTTCGATCCTCAGCAGCCCGAGCTGGTCATCGCCGGGGAACGCCGCAGCGCCGACGAGGCTCTGCGCCAGACCCAGATCACCCAGCCCGCCATGCTCACCGCCGACATCGCCATGTTGCGCGTGATCGAAGGCTTCGGCCTCGCCCCCGACGTGGTGGCCGGGCACTCCCTGGGCGAGTATGCCGCCTGCGTCGCCGCGGGCATGCTCGCCCTCGCCGACGGCCTGCAGACCGTGTCCACCCGGGGCACCGCCATGGCCCAGGCCACCCCCATGGGCGGCGACTGTGGCCTCATGGCTGCCATCCCCGCCGGGGTGACCCAGATCCAGGGCATCCTGGACGCGTGCAGCGGCTATGTCATCGCCGCCAACAAGAACAGCCCCGCCCAGACGGTCATCGCCGGCAGCACCGAGGGCGTGCAGGAGGCCCTGGCAAAGCTCGCCGAGGCGGGCTTCGACGGCATGCTCATCCCCGTGAGCCATGCCTTCCACTCCGAGGTGGTGGCCAGCGCCTCGGTGCCCCTCACCGCCCACCTGAAGTCCATCGACGTGAAGGCTCCGGCGATCCCCGTGCTGAGCAACGTCACCGCAGAGTACTTCCCGAGCAACCGAGCGCAGATCATCGATCTGCTCGGGGTGCAGGTGGCCCGCCCGGTGGAGTTCATCGGCATGGTGGAGCGCATGTACGCCGACGGCGTGCGCACCTTCGTGGAGATCGGCCCCAAGCGGGCTCAGACGGGCTTCGTGAACAGCATCCTCGGTGATCGCCCCCACCGGGCCCTGTGCACCAACCACCCCAAGTTCGGCGGCCCCACCACGCTGCGGACCGCCCTCGCCGGCGCCGTGGCCGAGGGCATCGCCCTGCAGCCCTGGTCTGCAGATCGCCGCGCCATCAAGCTCAACGCAACCGCGGCAGCCTCTGTGGCCCCTGCGCCCATGGCGGCAGCGCCTGCGCCGAGCGCACCCGCAGTGACCGCCTCGCAGCCCACCGTCGGTGAGCCCGTGGTGGTGAGCGGCCTCACCGCTGCCCTCCCAGGCCGCGAGCGGCTCTTCACCGACGAAGACCCCTTCGAGCGGATCCTCAACGGCGAGAACCTCATCTCGGAGATCCCCGAGGCCGCCCGCCGCAACATGGCCAACAAGGCCATCACCCGCCTGGTGAAGAACAAGGACGGCGGCGGCGAGCTCGTGCCCGTGGACAACCCCGACGAGATGATCCACCTCGCCGGCCAGCTCGGCGATTACGATCTCATCGAGGACTTCGGGGTGCCCGCCGATCTGGTGAAGGCCCTCGACCGCGCCACGGGCGCCGCTTTGGGTTGCGGCCTCGACGTGCTCCGCGACGCCGGCCTGCCCATGATCCCCCACGAGCGGGTGACCCGGAGTGGCCGCAAGCTCAAGGTGGGCTGGCGACTGCCGGAGGTCATCGGTGATCGCACCGGCGTGATCTTCGCCTCGGCCTTCGCCGGTGAAGATGTGATGATGGACGAGCTGAGCCGCCACATGGAGGCCCAGTTCGCCACCCGCACCGAGGCCGCCCGGGCCACCCTCGCCGAGCGCATGCTGCAGGCCCTGCCCGACGCTGAGAGCCGCGCCCGCATGCAGGCCCTCATCGACGAGGCCATCCCTGCTCAGGATCCGGCGGAGCTGTTCCAGTTCAACCGCCAGTACCTCGTGCAGATCCTCGGCCTCGGGGCCAGCCGCTTCGCGGAGTTCGTCGGCGCCCGCGGGCCCAACCTGCACATGAACATCGCCTGCGCCTCCACCACCGGGGCCGTGGCCATCGCCAACGACTGGATCGCCCAGGGCCGCGCCGATCGCGTGGTGATCCTCGGCGCCGACGACGTCACCCGCGGGCACCTGCTCGAGTGGGTGGGCTCCGGCTTCCTCGCCGTGGGCGCCGCCACCAACGTCAAGGATGTCGCCGAGGGTGCCCTGCCCTTCGATGCCCGTCGCAACGGCATGATCGTCGGCGGCGGCGCAGTGGCTCTGCTGGTGGAGAAGGAGTCCGAGGTCCGAGCCCGAGGCATGTGCCCCGTGGCCGAGGTGGTGGCGACGCATCTGGTGAACAGCGCCATGCACCCCACCCGCCTCGACGTGGATCACGTGGCCCGGGAGGTGGGCGCCCTGATGACCGCCGCTGAGGCCAGGAAGCCCGGCCTCGATCGCCACGAGATCGCCTCGAAGACGGTCTTCATGAGCCACGAGACCTACACCCCCGCCCGAGGGGGCAGCGCCGCAGCGGAGATCGAGGCCCTGCGCCGCACCTTCGGCGACGCAGCCAACAGCGTGGTCATCGCCAACACCAAGGGCTTCTCGGGCCACCCCATGGGGGCGGGCATCGAAGACGCCGTGGTGCTCAAGGGCATGCAGCGCCAGAAGCTGCCCCCCATCGCCAACTTCAAGGTGCCTGATCCCACTCTGGGCGATCTCCGGCTCAGCCAGGGCGGCCCCCACGAGCTGCAGTACGCCCTGCGCCTCGCCGCGGGCTTCGGTTCTCAGCTCGCGCTGGTGCTCTACCGGGCCATGAGCACGATCCACACGCACCCCAACGAGGACCGCGTGGACGATCGGGCCCTGTACCGCCGCTGGGTGGGCAGCCTCATCGGCGCCGACCAGGCTGAGGTCGAGGTGGTGAAGCGCGTGCTCCGGGTGCTGCCGATGAAGGCCGCCCAGCCCGAGGCCCCGGCCCCCACCACGGTGACGCCCGGAGTCCCTGCGCCTCAGCAGGTGATCCAGCCTGTAGCGGCGGCCCCTGCGGCCACCGCTCAGGGTGAGGCGGCGATCTACGGCACGCTGCTCGAGGTGCTCTGTGAGCGCACCGGCTACGACGCTGACGAGGTGGAGCCGGAGTTCGAGCTCGAGGCCGACTTGGGCATCGACACCGTCAAGCAGGCGGAGATCATGGCCGAGGTCCGCAAGGTCTACGGCCTGCCCCGCGACGAGTCCTTCAAGCTCGCCGACTACCCCACGCTCAAGGCCATGACCGCTTACGTCATCAAGATGACTGGCGGTGCAAAGGCTGCAGCGCCAGCCGTCGAGGCGGCCCCGGCAGCACCTGCGCCCAAGGCCCCTGTGGCCAGGGTGCAGCTGGCTCAGGCCCCCGCTCCTGCCCCCGTCAAGGCTCAGCCTCCCATCGTCGAGGTGAACCCCGTAGCCGATCCCCGCGTGGTGGAGGCCCCTACGGTCGAGACGCCTGCAGTGCTGGAGCCCAAGGGCATCGAGCGCCGTCTGGTCACCGTGAACGAGGGCCCGGGCATCGCCCCTGATCCTCAGCGGCTGCGCCAGCAGGTCGCTGGCCGCACCGTGGCCCTCGTCGGCGGCCCCGAAGGTCTCACCGAGACCCTCGCCAAAGCCCTCGCCGAGGCCGGCGCCCGCACGGTGACTCTCCCCCTCCCCACGGGGGGCGACATCGACGCCTGGACCGCCCACTTCGAGGGCGTGCTCTCCGGCGTCACCGGCGTCATCCAGATGCTGGGCTACAGCCCTGTGGATGGCCCCGAGGGCGTCTACCGCCAGGGCGCCCTCACCTTCGCTCTGGCCAAGGCCCTGCGTCGGCAGCAGCCTGCAGGGGGCTTCTTCATCACCCTCACCAGCATGGGCGGCCGCTTGGGCTTCGGTCAGGGGAACGGCACCCTGCCCCTCGGCGGCGCCGTGGCCGGTGTCACCAAGAGCCTGAGCCGCGAGTGGGCCGAGGCCCGCGTTCGCGTCATCGACCTCGAGCCTGGAGTGGTGTTCCACGGCCTGGGTGAGCTGGTGCTCGCCGAGGCGTTCTCCGACCGCCACGAGGTAGAGGTGGGCATCCGCGGCGGCCAGCGCTTCACCGTGCGGGAGACCGCGCTCTCGGTGAGCGGGCCCTCCCCCATGGGCGTGCGCCTCAACCCCACCTCGGTGATCCTCATCACTGGGGGCGCCGGGGGCATCACCGCCCGCATCGCCGGCGACATCGCCCGGCGCACTGGGGCCCGGCTGGCCCTCGTGGGCCGCACCGCCCTCACCCACGCCGATCCGCGTAGCATCGACCTCGAGCAGGAGAAGGCCCGTATCAAGGCTGATCTCAAGGCCCGCGGCGAGCGCGCCACGCCCATGGCGGTGCAGAAGGCCATCCGCCCTCTGGCTCGCCAGCAGGAGATCGCCGGGATCATCGACGCCCTCAAGGCCGAAGGGGCCGCCGACGTGGCCTACTTCAGCGCCGACACCTCCGATGGGGCCGCCCTCGAGACCGTGGTCCGAGAGGTGCGTCAGCGCTTCGGCCGCATCGACGGGGTCATCCACGGCGCCGGTGTGGAGATCAGTCGCCGCATCGAGGAGAAGCCCGGGGCGGAGTTCGACCGCGTGTTCCGGGGCAAGGCCCTCGGCGGGCTGCACCTGTGGCGCCTCACTGGTGAGCAGCGGATCGCAGGCGAGGGCCCATTGTCGTTCTTCGTCACCTTCAGCTCCGTCGCTGGCCGCTACGGCAACGCCGGCCAGGCGGACTACAGCGCCGCCAACGAGGTGCTCAACAAGCTCGTGGCCCAGGTGAACGCCGGGGGCAAGGCCCAGATCGCCTTGTCGCTGGACTGGACCGCCTGGGACGAGGTAGGCATGGCGGTGCACGGCTCGATGAAGCAGATCCTCACCGCCGCAGGGGTGGAGCTGCTGCCCCCTGAGGTGGGCGCCCCCATGGTGGGTGACCTGCTCGAGTCGGGCATCTGGGGTGAGGTGGTCATCGCCGGCCGCCTCGGCCAGCTCGGGGGCAAGACCCCCGTGGCCCCGCCGGTGGCCTTGCCCGATCTCAGCCGCAGCCCCTTCCTCGATGCCATCGTCCGGTACACCCCGGGCCAGAGCCTCGAGGCGAGCCGCACCCTCGACCTGACCCGCGATCACTGCCTGCGGGGCCACATCTACGACGGCGTGGCCCTGGTGCCCGGGGTCATCGGCATGGAGATGATGGCCGAGGCCGCTCGGGCGCTGTTCCCGCGCCTGGCCTTCATCGGGGTGGACGATCTCGACTTCGCCGCCGCCCTCAAGCTGCACCGGGGCGAGCCTGTGGAGGTCCGCGTCGACGTCGAGGCTCTGCCCGCCGTCGAGGGTGAGGCCGCTCAGCTCGTGAAGGCCTCGGTCCGTTCGGTGCGCACCAACCGCGCCGGTCGCACCCTCGAGGCAGAGCACTTCCGCTCCATCGTGCGCCTCGGCGGTCTCGCCGACCCCGCGCCGGAGCCGTTGCCTTTCGACACCGAGGATGCCTTCCGGGTGGGCCCTGATCAGCACGTGCTCTACCAGCGCATGTTCCACAGCGGGGTCTTCGAGGTCATCACCGACATCCCCTTCGTGGGCGACAAGGCGGTCATCTGCCGCGGCCGGCTCCCCGGCGCAGCCCTCACCGAGGGTGGCCTCGATGACGACGCCATCACTGATCCGCTGGTCCGGGAGATGGCCTTCCAGACTGCTGGCCTGTGGGGGATCATCTGGCACAAGCGCCAGTACCTGCCCCTCAAGGCACGCCAGATCCGGCAGTACCAGCGCCACCTGCCCGAGGGCGGGGAGCTGGTCATCCGGGCCCGTCTCATCGAGGGCGGCCCGGAGAAGGCCGTGCTCGACGTGGAGGTGGTCACCCTCGACGGCCGGCTGATCCAACGCCTGCACGGCCTGGAGATGATCGGCCACCGTCCCCTGGCGGAGCACGAGATCCTCAACGTGGGCCCTCAGCGCCCGGTCATCGGCCGCACCCTCGAGGTCGAAGACATCCGCGTGTGGATGGGTGGCCTGGGCAAGATCATCGACGACACCCTCACCCCCGAGGAGCGCGCCGAGTGGGCCCGTCTGCGGCACCCTGATCGTCGTATGGACTGGCTCGCAGGCCGGATGGCGGCCAAGTCCCTCGTCTGTGACTACGTACGGGACTTCATGGGCCAGGGCATCGACCCCGAGCGGGTGCAGATCACTCGGACCGAGGCGGGGCAACCCGTGGTGCGGTTCCACCCGCCGGAGAAGGCCCCCGGCCGACCCCCGGCCCTCACCATCAGCCACTCCAGCGGCACCGCCCTCGCCGTGCTCGCCCTGTCGCCCAACCTACGACCTGGGGTGGACATCGAGCGGGTGCAGCCCCGGAGCGAGGCCTTCATCGCCGACTACTTCACCGAGGCCGAGGCCGCTCTCGAGATCCCCGGGGCCATCAGCCGCGACGAGCGCATCACCGCGCTCTGGGCCCTCAAAGAGGCAGTGACCAAGGCCCTGGGCACCGGTCTCGCGGTGAGCACCTCGGACATCACCATCGAGTCCATCACCCCCACCCGAGAGGGCAACACCCTCGAGGGTCAGGCTCAGATCAGCCTGAAGGGCGACGCGCTGAGGGCATACGACGCGCTGGAAGGCCAGGCCCTCACCGCCACGGTCACCCTCGTGGGGGCCTTTGCCCGGGCGCTGGTCTGCCTCACCAGCGAGCTGCCCCTCGACCCGCCGGCGGCGCAGGTTGCCCCTGTGGAGCCTGTCGCCGATGTACCCGTCGGTGAGCCCACCGCCGAGCCCGCCCCGGCCCCCATCGCTGATCGCCACGTGGAGCGCGCCACCCACGCCGAGGGGCAGACCCTCGCCGTGCGGCCTGCGCTCGACGACAACCTCAAGGCGGCCATCGCCGCCCTCTTGTTCGACCGCGGCCTGTTGAGCCACGGCCTGCGCCCCGGGAGCAAACGATGAGTCGTTATGTGGTCAAGATGCCCGGGGGTCAGCCGATCCCCGTCCGTCTCACTGCGGGGCCCCGGGGCTGGTCTGCAGAGGTGGAAGACGGCGCCCACTGGCTGAAGCTGGTGCACTTCGACGGACAGGACGCGGTGTGTGTGGAGATCGACGGCGATCGATACGAGCTGTCGCTGAGCCGCGACTTCGGCGATGTGGAGATCGCCCCGGCGACGCTGCCCCCCACCACCCACAAGCCCCGGCCCAAGGCCATCGCGGCCCCTGGGGACTTCACCAGCACCATCACCGGCGCGGTGCTGGAGATCTGCGTGGGCCCCGGCGATCACGTGCAGCCCGGTGATCCCCTGGTGGTCATCGAGGCCATGAAGATGGAGAACACGCTGTGCGCCCCCCGAGCGGGCACCATCGTGGCGATCTCTGCCCGTCAGGGCGACACTGTCCGCAAGGGCGAAACCCTGCTGGTCCTGGGGCCCCCGCCCCTCGACCCCCCCACCATGCACTGAGCCGAGGAGCGACCATGTCAGTGAGTGAAGATCCCCGACTCAAGGCGGCCCACAGCGAGGGCCTGCAGACGCCGAAGGCCCCTCAAGGCACGGCACAGGCCCCTCAGACCAAGGCGCGCCCCGAGGCCCGGGCCATGCACCGCCTGATCCGGCTGTTCGATCCCGGCACCTTCGAGGAGATCGGATCACAGGTGACCCACCGGTGCACCGATTACGGCCTCGAGAAGAAGCAGCACCCCGGCGATGGCGTGATCACCGGCTTCGGTGAGATCGACGGCCGCACGGTCTGCGCCTACGCCCAAGATCGCACCGTGCTCGGTGGCTCTCTCGGCGAAGCCCACGCCCAGAAGATCACCGCCCTGCAGGACATGGCCCTGCGCATCGGCGCCCCTCTGGTGGCCCTGAACGATTCTGGCGGCGCCCGTATCCAAGAGGGCGTGAACAGCCTCGGAGGCTACGGCGAGATCTTCCGCCGCCACGTGGCGGCCTCGGGCGTGATCCCACAGATCGCCCTGGTCCTGGGCCCCTGCGCCGGCGGCGCGGTGTATGCCCCGGCCCTGATGGACTTCGTGGGCATGGTGGATCACGGCGCCTACATGTTCCTCACCGGCCCTCGGGTGGTGAAGACGGTGACCTTCGAAGACGTGACCCCCGAGGCCCTCGGCGGTGGCGAGGTCCACGCCACCCAGACCGGCGTGTCGCACTTTCTGTTCCCCGACGAAGAGGCAGCCATCGATCACGTACGGCAGCTGCTGAGCTACCTGCCGGGCCGTCAGGGCGATCCGTTGCCTGATCACGAGCCCACTGATCCAGTGAACCGTATCAGCGCTGATCTCGAGTCACTCGTGCCCGCAGATCCGCGTCAGCCGTACGACGTGCGCCTGGTCATCGACGAGATCCTCGACCGCGACAGCTTCCTCGAGGTGCACCCCCTCTGGGCCCAGAACGTGGTGGTGGGCTTCGCCCGCCTCGGCGGCAAGGTGGTGGGGGTCATCGCCAACCAGCCCCTGCACCTCGCCGGCGTGCTCGACATCGACTCCAGCCGCAAGGCCGCCCGCTTCATTCGCACCTGCAACGCCTTCGGGGTACCCCTGGTGAGCCTCGTGGACGTACCCGGGTTCCTGCCCGGCGTAGATCAGGAGCACGGCGCGGTCATCGATCACGGCGCCAAGCTGCTCTACGCATACTGCGAGGCCACGGTGCCCAAGCTGAGTGTGGTGCTGCGCAAGGCCTACGGCGGCGCATACATCGTCATGAGTTCGAAGCACGTAGGCGGTGACGCCAACCTGTCCTGGCCTCAGGCGGAGCTGGCGGTGATGGGCGCCCCCGGCGCGGTGCAGATCCTGAACCGCAGGGAGCTCGCCGCTCACCCTGAGCCTGCCACCCGTCAGAAGGAGCTGGAGGAGGAGTACAAGGATATGTACTTGTCACCGGCTCGGGCAGCCTCTCGTGGCTACCTCGACGAGATCATCGACCCGGCTCAGACACGGCGGAAGCTGTACCGCTATCTGAAGGCGCTGGGCTCGAAGCAAGAGTCTCTGCCTGCGAAGCGCAACGGGAACGCACCTCTCTGAGGGCACTCAGCCTCTCTTACAAGACCTCTCCCAAGTCTTGCTCTTCATGTCTCTCCACGGCCTCGTTGGTGCATCCTCCCTGATGCGTCTACGCTCCATTCAGTGAGCGACTACAGGGTGTCTTCAACATGAACTGGTTCAGCGCCAAACTCCTGTTTGCTGCCTTCATCGATGGTCGTCTCAACTCTGACGCTCTAGTGGAAGAGAGCATCATCATCTTCAGGGCGACAACCGCAGCAGCAGCATCTATTCAAGCTGATGAATTGGGTCAAAAGGCAACGCACTCATACAAAAATGAGGTCAATGAAGAAGTTGAATGGAGATACATTAGATTGCTGGAGATACAAGACCTCGGTGAAACAACACTTGATGATGGCGTAGAGGTGTTTTCCACTATGCGCAGGCGATCCCCTGAGGACGAGTTGTAGTGAGCATGTAGAAGATGTCTCTACACTGACATGACGCTGGCGCGTTTTTCTCGAACCGCCAAGGAGGTCTTCTCTCAAATGCTGAGCGACGTAAAAATCACCGAGCCTTTCTCCGACGAGTACAAGGCCATCGTTCAAGACGCCCGAGTCGACAATTCTCGACAGACGCTCAAGAAACAGATGCGCCTCAAGTTTCAGGGCCTCTCCGCAGACCACGAGGCCATCATCGACGCCGCCGACGCTGCTGCGCTCGACAAAGCTCTTGAGCTCATTCTCTCAGCCGACACACCCGACGAAGTCTTGAGCTGAGAGCAAGCGCAGCCGGCTCTCAGGCTGATGCTCTGGGGCCAAGACGCCCATCACTGATGTCGGGCTGGTAGGTGCCTGCCCGATTTCTGTATCCTGCCGGCCATGCAATCCCCCCGCCCTCTCGTGTGTCTGCTCGCCCTCGGTCTCGGTGCCTGCGCTGGTGACGACGCGCGAGATCGGGTGCCCTCCGAGCGCCCCCAGGATCAGCCCCTCTCACCACCAGACGCGGCCCTCCCCCCAGGGCCGGCGCCGAGGTTGTTGATCACCCCCGAGTCCAAGGATTGGGGTGAGATCGCCACGGGGGTCTCGTGGTGGCACGTCTTCAACATCGGTAACCTCGGCGACGAGCCCCTCGACTTCAGCAGCGCCACCCTCGTGGGCCTCGACGACTTCACCATCCAGATCGACGGCGTCGAGCTGCTCGACGCCCCCGAGCTGCTCCTGGATCCCGATCAGGACGGCACGCCCGGGCTCTCGCCGGGGACCAGCTTCGAAGTCCGGCTGTACTTCGAGCCCCAGCGCTCCGGGCTCTACGAGGGATTTCTGCGCCTCGTGAGCAACGATCTGCGACAGCCCATTCTCGATGTGCCCGTCTCTGGCGTCGGCGTCGCGTCGCCCCCGTGTGCCCTCGTGGACCCAAGCGTGGCCGATTTCCCCGACACCGTCTCCGGCCTCGACAACACCATCGAAGTGGTGGTGCGAAATTGCGACGAGGGGCCGCTCGAGATCACCGACCTGGTCATTGAAGGCGACGCGTACGGCCTCGGCGTCGTGGGGCGTCTGCCCATCCGTATCCCGGCGCCTGCAGACTCGTCTGATCAACCAGGGGCAGTGATCCCTGTACGCTTCAGGCCTCAAGAAGAAGGCCGCGCCCAGGGCACGCTGCGCGTCGTCACCGACAACCCGGATTTCCCAGAGCGTCTGGTCCCTCTGCAGGGTACAGGCACCGAAAACCTGTGCCCCACCGCTGCGGTGGCCCAGAGCCGCCTGCGTCGGCCTGTGGGATCCACCGTGGAGCTCGACTCCAGCCCTTCGAGTGATCCCGAGGAGGGCCGCCTTGATTACATCTGGACCATCATCGAGCGCCCTGAGGGCTCTCGGGCTCAGGTACGAGAGTCCTTCCGAGCGGGTCAGGGCTTCATCGCCGACCGGGAGGAGACCGCCAACGCGGTGCTGATCCCCGATGTGGTGGGCCGGTACACCCTCAGCCTCGACGTCGTCGATCCTACGGGAAACCGCGCCGCGGACTGTGACGGCCCGGCGCTGCTGGAGGTTGAGGCTCAGCCCGTGGCCGATGGCCTCACTGCGGTGCTCACCTGGTCTTCCGAGGCCGACGCTGATCCCACAGACAGCGAGGGACCCGATCTCGATCTGCACATGAGGCGTCCTGGTGGCCTGCTCTGGTTTGACACCGAGACCGACTGCTACCCCGGCGCTCTCAGCCCCGACTGGGGGGTGCCGGGTCGCCTCGAAGACAACCCCGCACTGGTGGTGGGCAACCACAATGACGGCGGGCCGGAGATCATCCGCCTCGAGGTGCCAGAGAGTACCGGGGGCGCCGCCTTCAGGGTGGCTGCCCACTACTTCAGGGCTCAATCGGGTGGCGTCGATTACGGGCCTGCCATGGCCCGGCTACAGCTCTACACCGCTCAGGGCCTGATCTGGGACTCTGATCCTCTGGGCGTCAGCCGACCGCTGCTCGATCTCAACCACTTCTGGGAGATCGTCGACATCAGCTGGCCCAACGCCTCAGTGCAAATCGTCGATCGCTACTTCGACCAGCGTCCATAGGCAGGGGGGCACGTGGGTATATTCCACCGAAACAAGATGGTCTCCACACCTGTCATCACAGCGCTGTGTGCCACAGCTTTCACAGGCTGCCTCGACTCAGGTGGCAGCAACAGCACCAGCCTGCCCCCCTGGGAAGGGGGCGGCGGGGTGCCGCTGCCGGCCATCTCGGTGAGCGTGGGGCGCCTCGACTTCGGCGGGGTGCAGGCGGGGCAGAGCCGCAGCCGCACCTTCAGCATCACCAACCCGGGGATCGATCCGCTCGTCATCGACGATCTCACCTTCGACGGTGTCTCCGACTTCGACCTCACCATCAACGGCGTGCGCCTGCAGGATGAGCCAGAGCGCCTCGGTGATCTCGACGGTGATGGGATCCCTGGCCTCGCCTCCGGTGAGCAGGTGGAGCTTCGGCTCACCTTCACCGCCGGCGAGCTGGGGCAACAGCTGGGGCTGATGGTCATCGACAGCAACGCGCGGCTGACCCCTCGGGTGGAGATCGACCTCGTGGCCCGGGCGATCCCGCCGACCTGCCTCACTGTGACTCCGCCGGCTCTGGACTTCGGCACAGTGCCCGTGCAACAGGCGGTAGAGCAGGAGATCGTCCTCGACACCTGCACTTCGGGGCTGGTGCAGGTGGAGAGCACCCGCCTTGATCCCGGCAGCTCGGAGGCCTTCGAGATCATCCCCCTCGCCACCCCGGCCCGGGTGAAGCCGGAGCGCCGCTTTTCGGTGCGCTTCCAGCCCCAGGCCATCGGCCCAGTGAACGGCACCGCCGTGGTCGTCAGCGACGATCCCAACACGCCCACCTGGAACATCCCCATCACGGGCTCAGGTGAAGGCAACCAGTGTCCTGTGGCCAGTGTCCCCGCCTTCGAACAGGTGGTCCTCGCCGAAGAGCCCTTGTTCCTCGACGGCAGCCTGGCCTTCGACCCTGACGGGGTGGATGGCCTGCCTCAACGCTGGCGCTGGCGCATGCTCACGGCCTCACGTGACGCCGACGCCATCATCTCGGAAGATCCCGAAGGCCTCGAGCCTGACGATCTGAGCACCCCAGGGGCCTGGGCAGTGTTCCCCGAGGCGGCCCGCTATCGCATGGTGCTCGAGGTTTTCGACGAGGAGAGCGGGCCTCCAGTGGACTTCTTCAACGGCCCTGACGATCCCTTGGGCACCTGGGTTGTGTGTGACTCTGCTCAGGCCAATCTCATCGTGCTCGCGCAGCCCAACCCACTCCCCGGCCTCGGGGTCGAGGTGACCTGGGCCACTCCAGGCCTGCCGGACATCCGCCGCCCCAACGGGACGGTGGTCGACTTGCACCTCAGGCGCCCAGGGGCCACAGAGTGGTTCCAGGGATCAGGCACCTGTCGGCCGGACAGCTGTGAGCATGACTGGGGGGCGCCGGGCTTCGAGTTGGATGATCCGACGATCAGGCAGGGGATGCAGACGGCGTTTCAATACATCGAGATCATCGAGCCCGAGACCACGCCCTTCGGGCAATCCTTCGACGTCGGGCTACGCTACCGCCGTCGCTTCGACGACGATGGCTACGACTTCGGGCCGACGTACGCGGCGATCACTGTCTCGTTCAGAGGGTTCCCGGTCTGGTCTTCTCTCGACACCTTCGGGCCCATCGAGCTGGTGGACGAAGGCGACTTCGTACCGCTGATCGAGATCACGTGGCCCTCGCAGCTGATCCGGCCCTTCGAGTAGTCGAGCGGCGCTTCGCTTTGAGCGGACGGCCGTGCCTTCGGCACCGCCGTCCGCTCCAACCAACGTCACTCGCAGGCGCCCGCCACAGCAGCGTCCACACCAGCGGCGTGCGCGAAGCACTCATTGTCGTACGTGATCCCGTTGCACCCGCAAACAGGGGAGAAGATCTCACCGCAGGCCTCAGGGCGGGGCTGACAGGTACCCGTAGCGTCGGCGAAGTCGCAGAAGTCGCCGGCGAAGTCGCAGAACTCATTGTCCTCACAGGTGTTGCCGAGACGGGCACCGCAGGCGCGGCCCGGGGGCGGAGGGGGGGGCAGGTCGAAATCGCAGCGCTGCTGGCAAGCCTCCAGGCTGTCGAAACGGTTCTCGTTGCCCATGCAGCCGCCGTAGAGGAACTCTTCGCAGTTGTTCGTCTCTGCGTTGTAGAACCAGGCCTGAATCGCCGCCTCGCAAGGGCCCGAGTCCGCCGGGAGCTGGCAAATGTCTACGGGGGGGCACTGGCGGATGACCCAGCCACAGGCGCCGGTCTCAGTGTAGTCACACACCGGGCCGCCGATGCTGCCGTCCGGGCACTCGAAGTTCGGGGCGCCGGGGGCGGGACCGCACATCTCCGGCGTGCACTCTTCGGGCTGCTCGCACTCCCCCTCGAACTGCACGTCCATGCCGCTGGCGTGTGCGTCACACTCGTTGCCGTAGGTGTTGCCGTCGCAGCCACAAACCGGGGCGTAGATGTCGGGGCATGCCTCGGGGCGAGGCTGGCACGTACCACCGCCATCGGCGAAGCCACAGCCACCGTCGATGTAATCGCAGTAGGCATCAACGCCACACATCAGGCCGCCGAATCCACCACACTCCACCGGGGGCTCTTCACACTGGCCGATGGTCCAGCCACATGCGCCGTCGGCTTGGGGCTCACAGGCGATGTCGGGGCCCTCGCCATCAGGGCAGGGCGCCACAGGAGGGAGCTCGCCACACTCTTCTGGCGAGCACACAATGGGCTCACAGCCGCCGCCCTGCCACTCGCAGGTGCCCACGGGCGTCGCGTCACAGACAAAGGGCATCGGCATCGTGTCGGGGGGGCATTGCGCCTGGTCGGGCATCGGGCCACAGTCTTCGTCGCTGCACATGCCGCCCGCGCCGCCAGCACCACCGGGCTCACCGCCCATGCCTGCGGCACCACCAGCGCCGCCACCGCCCATGCCTGCCTCACCGCCAGCGCCACCGATGTTGCCGCCCATACCGGCCTCACCGCCAGCACCGCCACCGCCCATACCGGCTTCGCCACCGGCGCCACCGCCGCCCATGCCCGCTTCACCACCGGCACCACCGGTACCGGTGTCAGTGTCTTCTTGATCACAGGCCGCCAGGGCCAGGGCACACCCCAAAACCATCCACAGATGCTTGCTCATCGCGTCTCTCCCGCGCTCAGTTCATCGTCGGCGATGCTCCTGTGCACCATCGATGCCAATGCAGTCAATCACCGTGACCCCTGAATTCTTGGGTGAGATGGCCTCTTCGACACGTGAAAATCTGAGCCTGTGATGTGGGGATCCGTTGAAAACCCGAGGCTCGGTGTACATTGCCCCCATGCGACACGTGGCCCTCCTCTGTCTGATCTGCACCCTGACCTCGTGGCACCCCGCCAGGGCCGAGGTCGAGGTGATGCCGCGGCTGACCACCTTCGCCGAAGCGGCCCACACGGTGGCGCTCTCGGACGACATCAGGGGGGTGGTGGCCACGGGCATCGACGCTCAAGTGCTGCGGGGCCCGCGGTGGAGCCTGGAGATCTTCACCACATTCCGCAGCTACGTGCGCTACAACCGCGAAGGTGAAGGGGTCGTGCGTATCTCACCTCGGCAGATTCACTTCCCTGTAGGCGCCCGGGTACGCTTCCCCATCGACGCCGAGACCCTCGCCGCGTCGAAATATAGCTGGGGCCTTCAAGCGTTCCACCAGTCCAACCACGACATCGACGAGAACGATCCGGTGCTCAATCGAGAGACCATCTCCTACGAGGTCTATGGCGTGACCTGGTGGAGCCCCCATCTCAAGGCCCTCGCCGGGGTCTACTACGACCGGGGCACCACCCGGGCCGGCAAGCATCAGACCTTGCCCTTCGACTACTACCTCGCCGGGGCTCAACTCGATGGCTGGTACCCTCTCAGCGCTCGTATCTACGGGCGCATGGCCTTCGAGGGCATCGTGCACACCAACGGCGAGCGCGCGCCGGGGCACCTCAACGTCAACATCACCACCGATCTGGGCCTGCGCTGGCCCGGCGCATCGGGTGAGATCAGGACCTTCCTCAGAGGGCAGCGCCTGGAGGACTATCGGTTCCTCGGCGACACGAGCCAGCACATGCTGATGGTGGGGTTGACCTTGCAAGGGCTCGATTTGGGTACGCCACAGTGAGAGCCCTGATCTGCGTGGCGCTGATCTCGATGATGTGTGGGGGCTGCGGGCACCGCCCGTGGCCCATGACGTGGTCCTCCGAGAGAGAGGCGGTGGAGATCCCCCTGGTGCAGGCCTGGGGGGCTGACCGGCCCATCATCGAGGCCCGCATCAACGGCCGGGGGCCCTACCTCTTCGCTGTCGACGCCGCCGTTCCGGGGATCACCCTCAGCCGACGCTTCGGTGAAATCGTCGACTTGGCCTGGAGACACCCCACCTATGGCCCCCCCGTAACCACCCTGGAGCAGCTTCACCTCGGCGATCCCCAGGGTGGCATCACGTTGACTTCGGTGGAGAGCACCATCTTCGACTCGGAGTCCTTCGGCGAGTTCGAGGGCCGACCGGTGGTGGGGATTCTTGGGGCTTCGCTCTTCGAGCGCTGGGCAGTGGAGCTCGATCTCGCCGCAGGGCGCCTCCGGCTCTGGCGCGGGACACCTACGCCCCCACCACCTGGGCACTTCGAACATCCACTCGAGCCTCTGGGGCACAACCGCGGATGGTCCCTGACCCTCGACCTCGACGCCACCGAGACAGATCGCGAAGACAGCTCGCCCAAAGCGGTGGTGTGGCAACTGGCCCTCGGACGGCCGGTGAGCACGGTGAGCCCGCAAGTCGCTGAGGCTCTGCGCCTCACGCCCTCTCCCAAACCACCACTTCAATGGGCCGCCGAGCTCCACCTGGGGGCTGAGCCGAGTCCGGTGACGCTGAGCCCGCTCGAACAGCAAGCATCGGGCACCGAGGGGCAACTGCACCATGGCGCCTTCGGGCCTCGCACAATCATGCGTACGCTGCCTTCAGGCACACTGCAGTGGTGGCAGCGGCCCACGCCACACGCGCCGGTGGGTCGATACCCAGATCGGCTGCCCTGTGACGCGCGCCCGCGGGCCTGCCCCACCACCAGGCTTGTGGGCAGTCGAGGCGAGCGGGTTTTCGTAGAGGTGCAGGTCGCCGAGCCACCCGCTCACCCGCGTTACTGGTGGCGCATCAACCTGGGCACTGCTGATCACCCGGTGACACCATTGCTCTGGGCACACCCTCAGGCGGCCACCCCCATCACCGCCTTGATCGAGCTGCCCCGTGGTGCATTCGAACATTTGAGGCCGCTCGACACACCCCTGCCCGTGCTCGACGTTGTACCTGTGGGGGCGCCCTGCGCCGGGAAACTCTGCGTAATCTGGCCCAATCAGCCGCTTTGGAGGCCGCAAGCGCAAGATTGATAGAAATGACTTGAAGGCCTGACCTGCGGTAAGGGGTCAAAGGGTTGTTTGACTCAGCTGAAAGGTTTCCAGACATGCGTCGTGTTTCTTTTGCCCTCCTCGCCGGCCTCACCGCCCTGCCTTCCCTCGCCTCCGCCGACATCTTCAACCTGTATGCAGCAGCCAAAACCGACTACGTGAGCGGCAGCGGCGAAGTCTTCGAAGCCTTCGATGCTTCTATGGGGTATGGCCTCGAGGCCGGTGTCGAGGTGCTCGGCATCGACCTCTGGGGTGAATTCCTCGCCATGGGCGACAGCCAGTTCCTCGCCTCGGCGAACCTGGGCTTCGATCTCACCGTCGGCGGCGACACCCGGTTCACCCTGGGGGCCTATACCGGCCCGATGTTCTTCTGGATCCCTGACGGCAAGTTCTCCTCGGGGGTGAACTTCGACAGCCTCAGCGCAGCGGAGCAGCAACAGCTCGACGATGGGCTCTCCCAGGTGGGCCTGAGCCGCAGCGACGTGGAGCAGCAGTTCGCCGAAGCCGCCGGTCAGATCGGCAACGCAGAAGACGTCGCCTTCGGCTGGAACATCGCCCGCGTGCGCCTCACCCTCGATCACAAGCTGGCACCGGGCCTCTACATCGGCGCCCAGGGCTCCGCCGGCTACCACGTGATCGTCAGCGGCGAAGACGCTGTGGCCGAGGGTAAAGATCGGGCCATCGACGAGTTCGCCGGCACGGATGAGGGCATGGTGTACGCCAACGCCGATCCGGGTCTCGATCTGCTGCGCAAGGCCGCCGGCGCCGAGAGCATCGCCGATCAGAACCTCTCGGGGATGAACTACCAGATGGGTGTGTTCCTGAAACTCGAGCTGGGTCTGTAAGAGACCCTCACACAGCGCCCTGAAACATCGTCCGCGTTGCACCGTACCCCTACTCGCGGCATCCTCCCTCAGAATCTGAACCACCCCACAGAGGTCCGATGAGCACGTACTACAAGCCCGAGCACCTGCCCCAGTTCTCCGAGATCGCCGAAGGCAACCCCGATCTGGCGAAGAAATTCTTCGACTACTACGGCTCGGTCTTCGCCGATGGTGCGCTCTCCAAGCGGGAGAAGGCCCTCATCGCCCTCGCCGTGGCCCACGCGGTCCAGTGCCCGTACTGCATCGACGCCTACTCCAAAGAAAGCCTCGAGGCCGGCTCTGATCTTGAGCAGATGACCGAGGCGGTCCACGTGGCCACGGCCATCCGCGGCGGCGCCTCCCTCGTGCACGGGGTGCAGATGCTCGAGCACGTGCGCAAGATGGAGATGTGATGTCGGATCTCTACCAAATCGAAGATCCCACCACAGGGGTCACCGAAGAGGTCGATCTCGAAGGCACCGAGGCGGGGCCCAAGCGAGCCACCAGCCTGCACCGCCGCCGAGATCCGCTCATGCATCCTCAGCGCCAGCTCGAGGCCCTCGGACACGTCGAGCTTCCGAGCCATCACCTCGACTTCGAGCGCGCCCTCACCGAGTCGAACATCGACGGCTTGCGGCCCACGAAGCTCGACATCTTCCAGATCAACATCGGCAAGCTGTGCAACATGACCTGCCGGCACTGCCATGTGGACTCAGGGCCCGATCGCACTGAGGAGAACATGGATCGGGCCACCGTCGATGCGTGCCTCGCGGCCCTCAACGCCTCCGGCGCCCACACGGTAGACATCACCGGCGGCGCCCCGGAGCTGAACCCGCACTTCCGGTACCTCGTCGACGAGTGCGTCAAGCGTGGCCTGCACGTCATCGATCGGTGCAACCTCACCGTGTTGCTGATCCCCAGCCTGCGAGATCTGCCCGCCTGGCTCGCCGAGCGCGGCGTGGAGGTGGTGTGCTCACTGCCTCACTACCGCAAGCGGAACACCGACGCGCAACGGGGTGACGGCACCTATGAGAAGTCTCTCCGAGCACTGAGACGCCTCAACGAAGTGGGGTACGGCACCGGGGACCCCAAGCGGATGCTCACCCTCATGTCGAACCCCGCGGGATCGTTCCTCGCCGGTGACCAGAGCTCGATGGAGCGTGAATGGAAGGTAAACCTGCAGGCCAACCACGGGGTCACCTTCGATCGGCTGTTGTGCCTCAACAACATGCCCATCTCGAGATACCTTGAGTGGTTGCTCGAGAAGGGTCGCCTCGACGAGTACATGGCCCGGCTCACCGCGGCCTTCAACCCTGGTGCAGTCTCGGGCCTCATGTGCCTCAACACGATCTCGATCTCCTGGGACGGCCGCATCTTCGACTGCGACTTCAACCAGATGCTCGATCTCGAGTCGGTCATGGGCGATCGGGCCCCCAACATCCGCGACTTCGACCTGAACGCCTTCCTCGACCGCCGGGTGGTCACCGATCGGCACTGCTTCGGGTGCACCGCCGGTCAGGGCAGCTCTTGTGGGGGCGCCACCGCCTGAAACCCAGCTTTCAGGACTTTGGCACACAGAGTGCTACACCCAGATCACCACAGCACCTCTGCCTGCTCGGTGATCTATGAACCCGCATCAGAAAAAACCCACAGAGTATCCAGCCTATTTGTCTGATCCGATGTCGGACTGGACTGCCGAAAACCACCCCATTCAGCGTGTGTTGTCGAGCAGCCAGCTGGTCTTCGAGGGCGCAGGCCTGGCGCCGAACGGCGTGCCTGAGGGGACCATCTGGGCAGGGCAGGGCTGGGTCGACACCGAGTTCTCGGCCCAGTTCCATTTTCAAGGCCTCGCCTACGCGGCTCCGGAAGTGGGCTCGGTGATGGTCGCACCCTCCACCCTGGTCACGTCCACGGGGAAGGGCTGTCTCATGATACAGGACGAAGTGACAAAACTGTCTCAGGGAGACACCTGTGTGGGACAACTCTGTTTTGAGTCGTCTACCCCGGGATTGCACCTGATGGAGCTGGTCTTCGACTACCTGAGCCTGCCGCCCTTTCCGGCCCAGAAACACTTCAAGGTGGCTGTACTCCTGCACACACAGCACCCACCGGAACCCTTCGATCTGCTCGATCCCGTTTCCGCACATCATCACGGTCAGCTGCGCTGGCAACCCGCACGGGGGGCGGATCAGTACGAGGTGATCGCCCGACACACCCCCATGGCCGGTGGAGAGGTCCAGATCTTCAACCTCGCCGTGCTCCCTGGCCACCTCCACGCCCTCGACATCGGGCGTTTACGTCTGCCACCTGGGACCTATGACTGGTTCGTACTGGCCCGAAACCGGCATGGGATCACCACCAGCTCACAGATCAAACGCTTTACCGAGCGGTGATGTCTCCCCGAAGAGATCTCTGGTGAGATCCCCGGTGAGATCCTCTGCACTCGACACAGGCCAGCCCCTCTGTTGAATTGAGGCATGGCTTCATTCTCAGAAGAGCGTCGCGTGACTCGATCCGTCTTTCTGCTCGCTTGCTGTCTCCTCGCCTGTGAGACGCAACCCCCCGCCCCTGCCCTCTCCTCAGGCACTCAGGCCGTGATCTATGGCGAAGACGATCGTCAAGATGTCTACGCCGTAGATGCCGGCCTGTGGACGGAGCGGGTTCAGCGCTCAGTGGTGGTCCTCGTTGCGCCCAACCGCCTAGAGATCGACGGGGAGGACGTCACGCTCGGCGGGGCGCTGCTCGGTGAGTCTCTCGAATTGTGTGAAGGGGCCCGCTTTGAAGAGCAGCGACGCACCTCTCGCTGCTCTGGAGTGCTCATCGATGACGATCTCGTGCTCACGGCAGGGCACTGCGTCGACGATCTCGAAGAGTGTCAGGGCACACGTTTCATGTTCGACCACTTCCTCGTGGGCCCCGAGATGCACGCCCCCGTGACCCCTGATGATCTCTTCGACTGTGCTGAGCTGGTGGTACGCGTCGACAATGGCGATCTCGACTTCGCTGTCGTGCGCCTCGATCGCCCGGTGGGCCCCGACCGGACCCCTGCGCCGGTGCGACTCGACGACACAGCCCTCGAGGCAGGTGCACCGGTGACCCTGCTCGGCGCCCCCAACGGGATCCCGGTGAAGATCGCCCAGGGTGGAGAAGTGATCACCCCTCGGGCTGATCTGCTCGACTACTTCGAGGCCACAGTGGATGCCTTCGGGGGCAACTCGGGCTCTGGGGTCTTCAACGCCCTCGGCGAGGTGGTGGGCGTGCTGGTCCGTGGAGAGCGCGACTATATGGAGACCGAGATGGGCTGTGATCTGCCCAACGTGCTCCCCCAGGATCGAAGCCCGGAAGAAGGCGCAGAAGATGTGACCTATGTGGCTCGGGCCATCGAGGCCCTGTGTGCTCAAGGCTCTGCCGAGGCCCCTGTCAGCGCCCGCCTGTGTGCTGGCGGTGATCGCGGGTGGTGTTTCCCCTGCGCAGCCGACGAAGACTGCCGCCCGGACTGGCGCTGCGCTCAGTGGCCTGACCGGCCCGATGTCAGCTTCTGCGCGGCGCCCTGTGAGGGCGATGAGGACTGCCGGGCTGATCACACCTGCGAAGACACATTCTGCGTGCCTCGTCGCACACGCCGCTGTGACAACGCCGATGTCTGGGTACAGGATGCCTGCGCGCACCGCCTCGCCGAGCTCGACGGCTGCGCCGACGACGAGCGCTGTCACGGTGGTGTCTGCGCCACCGAGCAACCAGGAGATCGCTGCCTCACCGCCGAGCCTCTCGAACCCGTGAACCAGGTGGTGATGGCGGAGCTCGACGCCACCTATGTCCGCGACACTGAAGGCAGCTGTGGGGGTGATGGGGTGGATCGTGTCTACGCCCTCGACATGCAGGCTTCGCGACCGGTGACGATCACCACCGAGGGCTTCGACACGGTGATCTACCTGCGCCGGGGCTGTGAGGGCCCCGAGCTGGGCTGCGCAGACGATACCGAGCCCCCTGGTGATCGGGGCTCACAGATCCAGACAGTGCTTCACCCTGGTGCCCACCACATCTTCATCGACGCGTTCCGCAACCGCACCGGCGCGTACACCCTCACCCTCGAGCTCGGAGAGCTGTGCGAGGCGCAGTGCGCCGCAGACACCGTACGCTGTGGTGACGCTGGCCCCGAGCGCTGTGTGGTGCGTCCTGGTGAATGCCCCACCTGGGTGGCTGCGACGCCTTGTGACGCCGCCTCTCGATGTGATGCAGGTCGCTGCGTGCCGGCGCCTCCAGGAGATCTCTGCTCGATGCCAACACCGCTCGCCTTCGACACCCTCATCGAGGGTGCCCGTCTCGGAGCAGATGACGAGGGTGGATACATGGCTTCGGGCATGGGCGCCTGTGACAGTGATGATCCCGATCGGTATTTCGCCCTCGATCTCACCGGGCGCGGTGCCTGGCAGTTGCAGCTGAGCCTCGAAGAGGGCGCCACAGGGGCCGCTGTTCTGTCTGATTGTGATGCAGAGGCAGAGCAGAGCCAGTGCGACACAGAGATGGCCCTCGATACGACCCTTGATGAGGGCGTCTGGCTCATCGCGCTCTATGGTGAGACACCCACCGCACAGGCCCAGCTGACGCCATTGTGTGATGTCGACTGCGTGTTGGGCACTCGCCGCTGTGCCCCGGACGACGATGCTCTGGTCCAGCAGTGCACCCCCGACTTTCGCGGGTGCCCGTCCTGGTCTCAGGCGGTGCGTTGCCTGACCGGCGACACCTGCACGGTGGTGGACGATTTGCCCATCTGTCAGACGCCACCAGCGCCGGACATGGGCCCGGCCTTCGACGCTGAGCCAGAAGATGCTGACGCCCATCTACTCGATGCCGGGATGCTCGACGGATCCCCTGCTCCTGGAGACGAGAGCTCCGGCTCTGGAGGGGGCTGCAGCTCGACCTCGGGGCGCCACGGCATACTTTGGCTCTGGGTGCTGTTGTGGGCTGTATGGCGCAGACAGATTGGACAAAGGATCAACAATTCACCAAATTAGGGCATGAAAACATAACTACAATCCGTAATGGTCGGCACTCTTCGAGAGCATGCCAATGTGTTCAGGCCTGTGTTCACACAACATACGCCTGAAGTGGGGTACGTGAGGCGCAGCATGAGTTTGCTCAGCATTCTGGTGGCCGATGACGATCCGCAAGTCCGTCAGTACCTGCAGATCACCCTGAGGCATCTGGGCCACCGCATTCAAACCGTCGCCGACGGGGCCGAGGCCATCTCGTGTATCCGCGCCCGCCACTTCGACGTGGTGCTGATGGACTGCCACATGCCCACAGTGGACGGCCTCACCGCCACCCAGGTCATTCGCTCGGAGCCCCTCACACGTCAGCCTGTCATCCTGGCCTTGAGCGCCGACGTACGCTCACCGAACCGACAGGCCTGCCTCGATGCTGGTATGGACGGCTTCATCAGCAAGCCAGTCCGTCGTCGTGATCTCGAGATGGCCCTGCAGGGCCTTCAACGGCCACACCACAGTCCGACTCCATAAGCGCCCTCATGGCCAGCCCAGCCACGCCCTGCAACCAAGGCCCAGGGCGGCGCTGAGTACATTGGCGAAGGTGGCCCACGCCACGGCCATGTGTACCCCATGACGCCCCAGCCACCACGCCTCCCCAGCGATGGCGAAAGCCTCTGCTGTGAGCAACCCCGACAGCGCGCTCCCTGGCCACCATGCAGGCCACGCGAAATACACCCACGGGTGTGTGAGCGTACTGGCCATCACAGCGACTACAATGGGACACCTTGACCCATTTCGACTCAAAGCCTTGCAATAGAGAGGCACCTCGATGAGTTGTGTGAATACATAGGCCGACAGCCACCCCCATGGCTCATTCATCGTGTTGTGCTTTCAAGGACTCAGAGGCACGACGAAGAGCCCTCGATCACACCGATAGACGACATAGCCTCGACGCGGGCTCAGCCGCGCCTCGACCACACCATCGGCCCATGGCACGCCAAGGCCCGTATCGGTGTCGATGTCGAACAGCCGGCCGCCGAGGTCATAGCCGAGCACCTGCCCCTGATTCACATTGACGATGCGCTCGACGTCCTCCTCGAAAGGGATGGCCTCAGCTCGCCCTGGCGGCAAGGGGATCTTCACCAGGCCGTCAGCGGACCGGGTGATGACCGCAAGCTCGCCGATGGGCGACAACCTCACCGCTGCGGGAGCCCCTTCGACGAGGGCGGTGATCTCCCCCTCTCCTCCAGGATCGGGCAGCCACCACAGCGTGCCTGTGTCGGCATCAAAGGCAGTGAGGCCGCTCGGCGCCCGCCTCAGCTGACCACCGATGAGCGGCCCCACGTTGACGGGCTGTGCATTCTCCGGGCGATGGGTCCAGACTTCGCCCTCGATGAGGGCGGTGATCCCGCCGCCGGCGACCACCATCTCATCTACGGCACCTTCGATGATGGGGGCCATCTGGATCCCGTCGAGATCGCCGAAGTAGAGATCGGATACAGCGCCGACGCCATAGAGCGCTCTGCCCAGAGAGCGCACGCTTCCAGGCCTCAGCCCTGCCCCGAGCAGTCGGGATGCTTCACCGTCATAGAAGAGATAATCCCCACTCTCGGCCCCTTCCATAGGATCGCCCTGCTGCCAGTAGAGCGCCTGAAACACCCCAAGGCCCGTGGGCCGGGGGCTCACCAGCACCTGCTGGGCGATGTCTTCTGGTGGGCTGTCTCCGGTCCATCGCCACAACGCACCGTCAGGGCTGGTCCAGAGCAGCCCTCGGCGACCGCTGGTCGTGGTGAGGAAGGCGCCGTCTGCGGGCCCTTCTTCGAAGCTCACCACCTGAGCATCGCGACCCAGGGTGTCGGCCTGGATCACGTCGAAGGCGCCATCTTCACGCTGCTGGGTCCACGACACGCGGCCGTCGATCATCTGACTGACCTGTAGCCAGGGCACCCCGACGCCCAAGAGGACGCGATCATCTCCTTGCAGGTTGTTGGAGACCAGGCTGGACAAGGCATCTACCGTGTCCACCATGGCCAGGGCCCGATCGTCGATCCACCTGATCCAGGGCTGGGCACGCTGGAACACCCGCGTCGCGGGGCTGCCGTCTACAGGCAGACTCCAGATGTCACCGGCTTCGCCCTGGTCACCTCGTACGCGCACGGTGACGGCGCCGTTGTCCGGGGTGTATCCCAAGTAGACCTCGTATCCGTCGGGCAGCAACAGCCGATCCTCGGGGGCATCGATGGCGCTGGCCCACACCGACTCGCCCTCGATCCAGGCCACGGTGACCTCGTCGGGACTGATGAGCAGTCGCTCGGCCTGCCTGCTGGAGATGCGTCGCCCTCGGTAGAGCACGATGGGCGCTTCGATGGCCACCTCGCCGACCTCAGGGACGATCACCTCCACACGCTCAGTCTGGTGCCCTGGGGCACTCACCACGACCTGTACGGGCCCTGGGGGCAATGCGCCGATTTGGAAGAACCCGCCGATGTCGAGCCGAATGGTGCGCTCACCTGCGGTGACGGTGACGGGGCTTTCATTGTCGATGGCCGATGCTCGCCCGATGATGAGGCCCATCGCCGGCGGCGTATCACCATCTGGTGCGCCCATGTCGACGACGCCCTCATCAGGCAGCTCGGCATCAGGCAGCTCGCCGTCGGGCACCTCGACGTCGGGCACCAGGGCATCTACGAGTCCGTCATCAGGCAGCTCGCCGTCTGGCCCACTGGCGTCGACACCACCATCCTCGAGCGATGCATCCTGGATATCTGCGTCCTGGATATGTGCGTCTGCGAGCCCCCCGGCGTCACCACCAGCGCCTTCGTCGGCCACATCACCGTCTACAGCGAAGCTACCATCTTCAATGCGCCCGCCGTCTGATGCGGTCGCGTCTCCGAGCACCTGCCCATCGACAACAGGCCCTGCATCCACCACAACACGGCTGTCCGGAGTGTCACTGGCATCACGCTCGAACACGCTGGCGTCACCGGGCCCCGAATCTGCGGCAAAGAACTCTTCGGGATCACGCTGCCGCCGATCTTCGATGCACCCCCAACAGAGCAACAGCGACAACAGGCCCAAGGTGAGCTTGGCGATCATGATCCCTCGTGGTTGGTCGGTGAGCGGGTATACGGTAATCGTTCTGTGGTGGTCGATGCACTCGCTCTGTGCGTCGGCCTATCATGACAGCCTCCACCTCGACGGCATCACCTTCGAGATGGAGGGCCTCTGAGACTGAAGCGAGACCTCTGGTAATATCTGCGCCATGCGCCTCTTTCTTTCCCTCATGCTCTTCTTGAGTGGCTGTCAGTTCGACGATGGCCGCCTGAGTGAGCGCTGCGACGAGATGACCCCCTGCCCTTCAGGTACGCAGTGTGAGCAGGGGTTGTGTCGTACCGTCGTGCCTCTGCCCCCGAGCAATGATGGTGCAGTAGACGCTGCAGTGCTCGATGGCGCCCTCATGGGCGATGCTGAGCCTCCACGGCCCGTGCCGCCGGACAGAGGCCCGCCGCCAGGGCCACCAGATTTCGGCCTGCCCGACGCCAAGGTGCAGCCCCCTGACGCGGCATTGCCACCCGACGCGATGCCGCCAGAGGATGCAGAGCCACCCCCGCCTCCTGATGCTGAGCTCCCACCTGAAGAGCTGGTGCGGGATCCGACGGACGACACCTTCGTGAGCTCGATCTTCGAGAACCAGCCTGTGGGCGCTCGGGAGAACACGCTCTTCGTGCGGGCAGGCGTCGGCGGCCGCACAGAGGCCTTCTTTCGTTTTCCTCTGGACTTCGCACCACCTCAGGGGGCACGGATCCGGGCGAGGTTGTCGATCAAAGTGCGGCAGTCTCCGGTCAACCTGCAGGAAGAGGCGCGCCTTCGGCTCTCTCAGGTCGAGTCGGACTGGTCGGAAGACACCCTCACCTGGCAGATCCGGCCGTCGGTGATCCGCACCTATGCCGACGACACGGATCAACGGCCGGAGAGTGGCCAGTGGGCCCGCTGGGAGGTGGGCCCCGAGGTGGCCGACGGGCTGCGGATGGGCGCGACCCACATCGCCTTCGGGCTGAGGGCACCCTCTGGTGAAGAAGGGCTGAGTCAATGGACCCTGTACAGCAAAGAGACCCCCAGGGCAGAGGATCGACCCCTGCTGGAGCTGTCGTGGTGACGCTCTGCAGGATCCTGATACCGCTCCTCTGTCTATGGGCGAGCGCCGCTGTGGCGCAGTCTACTCGGCGGGTGGCCCTGCTGACCCCCCAGGCGGAGGATCCCGACAGCACCGATGCAGCTGCGGAGCTCGGTCTGGCCCTGGAGCGGGCACTGCGCCGCACAGATCAAGTGGCTCAGGTGGGCCGTTCGATGTCCCCCGACGAGTTGCTGGCGGCCTTCGGCTGTCTGGAGATCGATCGCCAATGTGCACAGCAGGTGGGCCGCTCCATGAAGGCCACCGAGGTGATCCGGGCCACGGTGCGCAGCCGCCGCCGTGGCTTCGAGGTCGATCTCTGGCGCCTGTCCACCTCTTCAGGGGCGTCGATTCAAGAGATGCGCTGGCGGGTCGAGGGCGAGGAGAGCGTCGGTCAGCGAGATGACGTGCTCTCGCCCGTGAGCTCTGCCCTGGCCCGCTGGATCATCCACGACGATATGACCCGTGACGCTGCGCTGCTGCCCCTGAGCCCAGATCGCGCCCCGGCACAGCTCGATGGCCGCCCGGTGCCTTCGGGTCAGCTGGCGGCGGTCTCACCGGGTCGTCATGAGGTGGCGGCCATCGGCCGACCCTCCATGATGCTCGACCTCGCCCCAGGAGAGATCAAGGTGGTCGATCTGCCTGTCTCTCTCGGCGAGGTCGAAGTGCCCAAGCGCGGCCTCACCGGTCGTCGACTCGGCGCCTGGCTTACCCTCGGCCTCGGCGTCGTCGCGGGCCTCGGTGCCAGTTGGGCGGCCCTCGAGATGGGCAGCACCCAGGACGACTTCAATCAGGCCAACGATCGCACCACCCTGGAAGAGCTCGCCGCTCGGGGGAACAACCTCGAGAACACCGCCAACGGCCTCATGGTGCTCACGGTGATCTCTCTGGGCACCTCCACCTGGCTGTTCCTCGACGATTGATGCTCTCACCCACCCTCTTGTTGTTCATCGGCGCCCTTGGCGCTTTCGATCCGGCCCCGGCTCTCAGAGCGCTGGAGCACAGCGAAGGCCGCTGGGCGGCGATGTCGCAGATCCTGGGCCTGGGGCCAGTCGATCTCCAAGCAGCGCGGGACAATGATCGCCTGCTCGAGGCGGTGGCCCGAGTGCTCGACGATCCGATCCTGCCCGTGAGCCACCGGATCATCGCCGCCCGCACCCTCGCCCGCCTGCGCGGCGGCGCCGAGACGTGCGCTCGACAGCTGACTCGCGGCGCCGACACGCCCGAGGGGATCGTCGTGGCACGGGCCGCAGCGGTGACGCTGCGACAACTCGACACGGCCCCCGCCCGAAAGCTGCTGCGCGTCGGCCTGGCGCACCCGGATCCCGAGGTTCGAGCCACGGCAGCTGCAGCAGGGCCCGATGTGGGCCTCGTGTGCACGGTGCTGCAGAGCGATCGCTGGCCTCAGGTCAGGGCCCGAGCCGCTGAGGGGCTCGCCATGGCAGATGCCCAGAGCGAGGCGCCGGCCTGCCTCGTAAAGGCCCTGAGCGATGGTGCCCCCACTGTTCAACGGGCCGCAGCGGCGAGCCTCGTCCGGCTCGCCCCGACCGCGGCAAAGCAGCCTCTGCTCACACTGGCGGCCAACCCCAAGGGCGATCTCGCCGCCCGATCGGAGGCCCTCGCCGCCCTCGGCGCTCTCGGCGTGCTGGACCCGGCAAAGCAAGTCCTGGAGACCCACCTGAGCAAAGGTGGCATCGAACCCCTCGCCCTCGGCGCGACGCGGGGGCTCGCGCTCAGCGACTCAGACGAAGCGCTCCCATTGTTGAGAGCGGCGCTCTCGTCCGGTCACCCACCTGTCTGGCGCATGGCTGCAGAGGCTCTCGTGGCCCGTAAAGACCCCGAGACGCTCCCCCTCCTGAAGGCGAAGCTGAGCAAGGCGACAGCCCGTGAGCGCGCGGTGTTACAGCCACTCGTGCAATTGCTGGAGACGGTGGATACGCCCCCTGAAGACGAAGCCCTCGAGGACGAAGACCTGTAGAAATCTCAGGGGTTCGTGATGCAGAGGCCCACGCCTCGCACCCGGCCTCCGCCGGTGGCGAGGGCTTCGACGCAGGCCTGATTTGCCGGGCACGGATCGATGTAGGCCCCAGTGTCACAGAGCGTGCGGCACACCATGTTGCCCCCCTGGTTCCCGATGCACAGCAACCCAGGCGCGCAATCGTCACCGCCCTCGGGGAACAGCTGACAGGGCTCGCCATCTGCAGCCTCACCGGTCACTGGGCGGCACGATCCCACGATGCGGCCATCTTGTCGGATGGCGTAGGTGCACTTCTGATCGGCCTCGCAGCCCTCATTGGTCAGGAAGCTACACGCAGGGGGGTTGCACAGCCCCATGGGTACGGCCACAGCCTCGGAGATGTCGTCGCATCGATCATTGTCGGGACACATGGGGGCACTGGGATCACACACTGGGGTGCACACGCTGAAGTTGCACACCAGCCCCTCGGCACAAGGCTGAGGCAGGCGGTCATCTTCCGAACAACGCTCCCCCGCCTGGAGTGCCCCCGCCGCTGTGCACACGGTGGCGCCGCCTTGCAAATGACAGTACGGCCGATCGCCAGGGCAGTCACCCGCTCCAGGAGTACACGCGTCTCCTGGCTCGCACTGTCCCTGGTAGATTTCGCCGCCGGGAATGGGCCGGCAGAACTGCCCGGGCGGGCACGCCGCTGCAGCAAGGCGCGGATCGCAATCGGGGTTGATGTTGGGATCTCCTCCCATGGGCATGCCACCCATCGGGGCGCCACCTGCGCCGCCCATCGGTACACCCCCGGCGCCGCCGTCACCTCCTGCGCCTCCTTCAGGCACGCCGCCCATGGGCATGCCCCCCATCGGGACGCCTCCAGCTCCGCCTTCTGGAGCACCTCCCATGGGGCTGCCACCCATCGGGCTACCCCCCATCGGACTGCCACCCATCGGGGCTTCACCCCCCATGCCCCCGCTGGTCATGGGGGGCGGGAGCACCGCCGCGTCGAAGATCATCGTCGGGCCAGGGCCCGAGGCGGCCTCGTCGTCACACCCAGGCACACAGAGGCCAGCGACGAGCAGCACGAGGCTGTGGTGAGCGAAGCGCATCGCGATCCTTTCCAGAGGGGGGTCTCCTCGAGGGGCTGGGGCCGGCGGCCCCGGTGACGAACGGCCTCAGCATAACCCAACCATGTGGTATACACACCCCGCCTTGAACGAGCCCATGGAGCCCACAGTGTCTGCCAGCGTCCACTCCGGCATCACCCTCACTCAGCACATCTTGCGCAAACAGGACGAGCACCCCGAAGCCCGGGGCCAGCTCTCGGTGCTGCTCACTCAGATCGGCGTCGCCTGCAAACTCATCTCCGCTCAGGTTCGCCGGGCGGGTCTCGTCGAAGTGTGGGGCAGCACCGGCGAGATCAATGTGCAGGGCGAGACTGTGCAGAAGCTCGACCGCATCGCCAACGACACCCTCGTCGAGGTGCTGTCGCGCTCTGGCTGCGTCGCCGCGATGGCCAGTGAGGAAGAGCACAAGATCATCGAGGTGACCCCGGAGCAGGCGGGGGATTACGTGGTGACCTTCGACCCCCTCGACGGCTCGTCCAACATCGACGTGAACGTGTCCATCGGCACCATCTTCTCGATCTACAAGCGCAAGAACCCCGAAGAGGTGCTGCAGAGCGATGTGCTCCGCCCAGGTCGGGAGCAGGTGGCGGCGGGCTACGTGATCTATGGCTCGAGCACGGCCCTGGTCTACACCGACGGCCTCAGCGTCGATGCTTTCACCCTCGATCCGAGCTGCGGCGAGTTCTTCTTGACCCGGGCCAACATCAAGATGCCCAAGAAGACCAAGCTGCTGTCGATCAACGAGTGCAACGAGCCCTACTGGGCCCCCTGGGTGGACAAGCTGCTGGCCGAGATCAAAGGCCGCAACGATCTGGAGAAGCGCCGCATCAGCGCCCGCCACATCGGCAGCCTGGTCTCCGACTTTCACCGCAACCTGATCAAGGGCGGGCTGTACCTCTACCCGGTGAACTCGCACACGGGCCGCGGGAAGCTGCGGGTGTCGTATGAGTGCAACCCCCTGGCCTTCATCGCTGAGGTGGCCGGCGGGGCGGCGATTGGGGAGCACGGGCCGATCCTCGACATCGTGCCCACAGGCCTGCACGACCGCACGGGGCTGGTGATCGGCCCCGCTGACGATGTGGCTCTGGCTCAGCGATTGCTCGAAGAGGGCTGAGCGCACAGCTCACATCAAGCCCAAGCCCTCCACTGCCGATGTTTCTGGGGTAGCGCTCATCGCCCTGGAGCCCCCGATGGATCGTGCCCCTCGTCTGCTCGTGGTTCATGAAGACGCCACCGAGCTCTTGTCCCTGGCCCGCGTGTGCTCGGAGCATGGTTTCGACGTGATCAACGCGCGCACCGTCGATCAGGCAAAGAGCAAACTCGAGGCCGAGGGGGACAGCTTCGAGGTCTTACTGATGCACTGGCAGCTGCCTCGGGCCGGGGCCATGCACCTCACCCTCACGGCTCACGAGCTGGGTCAGAGCGCCCCCCGATTCGTGATGGTCTTCTGTGGCTCCTGGCAGCGGCAGGACCTCCGCAAGGGACTACAGCTCGGCATCGACGCGTTTCTGACCAACCCCATCTCGCCGGAGACCCTCGACACCGAGCTGTCGATGCTGCACAGCACCGGCTCCAGCCTCACCCGCAGCCGCATTCTGGAAGACGCTGGCACTGCAGGGCTGACCTACGATCCGCGCCTCTGGGCCGGAGAGCTCACGCGCCGTGAAGATGAAGCGCTGGCCCATCACGCTCAGGACCAGCTGGAGCGTCTGGCTCTGCGTCGCCGACAACGCCTCGAGATGCTCAAGGGCGATCTCGCCCGGCTCTCTGGAGGCGAGCCTGACCCATTGATCTTGCAGGCGCTGCAAGAGGTCCTGCAGAGCGACACCCCGGAGATTGGCGCCGTGGCGCAAAGCTGGGGTGTAGACGGCGATCTGCTCAGCCAGCTGTACTCGCTGTTGCAAGACCCGCACGAGTCGCCGGTCATCCGTCAGGTCAGACGCCCTGAGCACCTGTGGCTCGCCGAGGCGCTGCTCCGACGGGCCGTGGCTCGCCGACGAGCGGGTGAGTCGGACGCTGAAGACAGCACCCTCGCCCGGCTCGCAGTCCGGGGCCTCAGCGCAGAGGCGCAGGCCAGCGACACCCAGGCGCTGATTCAGGCCCTCAGCGATCGCTTCTTACTCCCGACCTCCATCGTCAACGAGCTCGACGACGATGATCTGGCCTATGTGGCCCGCCGCCTCGCAGCCCGTGGGGTGCCCGAAGAAGAGCACCCTCTCGATGCCGCCCGGGTGCGGCTGTGCTTGCTGGGTTATCTCATGGTGCATCTCGAGCCCTGGGGCCCGGATCCGGATTTGATCCCGGGGCTCAACGCCCTCTTGAGCGGCGTTGAGGACGACATCAAGACAGCGGCGGCTGAGATCGAGCCAGATCGGCCCAAGGGGCCCGAGGAGCTGGCACCGCTGTCCGCACTCTCGGACAGCCTGCTCCAAATGATGGATCAGGAGATCCATGTTGCTGGGGTGAACCTTGCAGATCTCTCGACCATGTGCCGAGCCCTCGGTGACGCCGAGCTGCCAGGGGGTGAGCTCGAGAGCCGCCGTATCGAGGCACTCGTCGAGGCGCTGAACGCCGGGCCGGTGCAAGCGCTGCCCCGAGCGACGGCTGCGGCGCTCGCTCAATGGCTCTCCACCGCTCGGGAGCCGGATCTGGATCCGGCGCCTTCGTGGCTCACGGGCCTCTTCGACAAAGGACCCTGGGACCCGAAGCGTCTCTCACAGCTGACGCAGATCCTCGAGGGGGTACAAATCCCTCAGGGAGATCCGCCGGTGTGGGTGGACGATCTACGGGCTGATCTGGGTGCGCCGCCCCTGGAGATCCCCAAGGCGTCTCCGCCGGTTCAGCCAACAGAGCTGCTTCCAGAGTCTCCCACCCCTGGCACGATGCCCCACTGGGTCCGGACCAACAGCCACCGCCCGGAGATCATCCTCGGGCGCCTGGTGGAGTTGAGCCGCTCCGGTGATGTCCAAGGCATCCGCGCCTTGCGGGCGGCGCTCTCTCTGGGCCCTGGCCCTGCACAGGTGGACGACGTCTTGAGGCTGCTCGACGAGTCTGCTCTGAGCGGGGCCTATGTGGCCCTGGCAGACTTGCCGGAGAGCCACCCACGGCTCGGGCCAGTGTGCAACACGGTGGCCCTGGCCCTCGGCGTGAGCGGCTGCTACGCCGCGGCGACGACGGTGTATCGAAGGGCCCTGAAGCGGCACCCGGACCGGGCCTACCTCTGGTTCAACTACGCGCGTTTGCTGGTCGAGCAGGGTCGAAAGGGAGAGGCGAGGCCTCTGTTGGAAGAGGCCTGCCGGCTGGCACCGGATCTGGTCTCGGCCCAGCGACTGTTGGAGAGGCTCTAGCGACCGCTGGCTGAAACCTGCCTCAGAGTGAAGACAGGGCCTTCTCGATCTTCTTGAGCACGTGGGCGTCCTGCTTCTCGGCGCCCTTGTAGGACTTCTTCAGCTTCTCGAAGACCTTCTTGTCCCCCCCGAGATCCTTGAGGGTGTCCACGGCACCGGTTCGCGCCATCCAGTTGGTCTTCCGGTCCACGATGATGTCGTTGAGCACCTTGTGCACGTCGGCGGCCTTGTACCAGGGCGCCGCCTCCTGGAACTTGGGCTTCTTGGCCCAGCGCAGGCGGGAGAAGACCGTCCACGGGGGGTTCTTCTCATCGCGGTGGGCCTTGTCTTTGAGCAGGGCCAGCGTATGGGTGTAGGCCGCCTTGCTCGGGGCCTTGTGAGGCACCGGCGCAGACCACATGGCGATGATGCCCTCGAAGCACGAGGCGAACATGCGCGGATCTTTCAGGTTCTCGGCCTGCTTGGCGTCGGTCATCTTCTTGAGCAGGGGCAGCGCCCGCTCGTCGCCGCGCTCGCCGAGGCGCTTGCAGGCGAACCGCCGCACGTCTTCGGAAGTGTCGGACTTGACGATGTCCATGGCCTTCTCGAGGGTGCCCTCGGTGCCCTGAGCCCAGGAAGAGGTCAACCAGCTGACCACCTCGATGCGCACCTTCTCGTCGGCGTGCTGGGCCGTCTCGAGCAGCAGAGCCCGAACCCCCTCGTTCTTGCCCACCGAAGAGCCCATGGCCCGAATCATGGCCCGCAACACACGGGCGTCTTTCTCGGCCTTGGCGGCGGCCACGAGGGCCTGCTGGCTGTCTTCCGAGGCACCAAAGATCGAGCTCATCATGCTCGCCGACTGCAGCCGCACCGCAGGGTGTTCGTGGCTGATGTGCTTCTTGCCCAGGCTGGCGTACAGGCCGCCGAGGTTCTTCATCGCAGCCTTGCGCCCGGCCTTGCGGGCGGCATCGTAGGCCTTCCAGGCATCGCACTTGCGATCGATGTCCCGCTCGGTGACCTCACAGGCGGTGAGGCCCAGGAGCAGCGCCTCGAACTGCTCGGGGGTCGGCGCTTCGCCGGGCTTGAGCATGGCGGCGGCGGTCTTCTTGGCGTCTGCGGCGGCCTCGAGGGCCCCTTGAGCGCCCTTGGCCACATCACCAGCGGCCTTCTCGGCCCCGGCCTTTGCCGCGTCACCGGCGGTCTTGGCCACCTCGGTGGCTTTGTCGCCGGCCGCTTTGGCCTTGTCGCTGGCGGCCTTCTGAGCGGTCTCGCCGGTCTTGGTGTCCTTCTTGGGGGTGTCGCTCTTCTGGCCACAGCCCCCGAGCGCCAAGAGCGAGGTGGCCAGGGCCACAGTGATCAGCCTGCGCTTCATAATCTTCAGCTTCCTCTCATGGATCGTGACAGGGATGATTGGCGACGGCAGCGCAGGTGTCAATGCAACCGCAGCCTTTGCCCTTCGAGGTCAACGCTGTGCGAGGGCCGCGGAGATGGCGCTGTCGAGGGCCCGGGCCATCTGATCCAGGGTGATGTCGTCGCGCATCAACTGCCGACCGCGCGCGGAGACGCGCTGGCGACCCTCGTCGTCGGCACACACCCTGGCCACCACGTCGACGAGGGCAGGTACGTCACCTCGGCGGTAGCGCCACCCCGTCTCTTCATGGCGCACGATCTCGGCGTCAGCCCCACGCTCGTCGGCGATGATGGTGGGGGTGCCAAAGGCCATCGACTGGTTGATCGACAACCCCACGGCCCCCGGGAAGATGGCCATGTGAGCCGCCGAGAGCCACGCATAGTCGTCTCCCTCGGGCACCCGCCCCGTGACGATGATGTCGCGCCCCTCAGGATCGAGCACCTGCGCCTGTGAACGCCTCAGCTCGAGATCCGGGCCGCCACCGACGAGCACCAGAGCCAGGGTCGGATCGATGGCTTTGAGCGCAGGCCACGCCGCGAGCAGGTCGCCCTGTCGCTTATCGGTGAACATACGCCCTACGCACACGATGGCCTTGCGGCCCTCGAGGCCTGCCTCTTCGAGCAGCCGCTGGCCTCGGGCGGCGATGGCGTCGCCATCGGTGAAGATACGATCGGTGTCGATGGTGTTGTGGGCCACGTGAATGCGGTCTTCGGCGAAACCGAGCTGCATCAGCTCTGCCCGGGAGGCGTCGCCGTACACGATGGCACGAGCATACTGTCGATACAGCCCCCACTTGCTCGCTCCGGTGACAAAGCCTGGCAGCCCCGAGAAGCTGTGCACCTTGGACCAGCACACCGGCACCGTGCCCACCTTGCGACACACCGATGGCAGGCGCCACGCGCTCAAGCACCGTGGGCTGGCCCCCACGATGAGCACATCGGGTTGCCCCCGGCTGACCCGGGCCTCGGCGCCGGGCCACCAGCTCACCGTCTGCCCCGCCACGGCGCGGGTCACATAGGGCTGATGATTGAACCACGGCCGCCGCACGCCGCCCGTCCCTGCGCCATCGACGAGGGGCCCGAAGATTTGCAGGTCGTACCGCCCGTCGGCGAGCACGCGCACTGCATCGAAGATGGGGGCGCGGTAGTGCTCTACGGTGGGCTGGAAGATCCAGACGTTCGCGGGGGCAGAGGGCTCAGATGCGTGCATGCCGATCTCGAAGGGTGCTGGGGATGCTCAGAGGTGCTGTCGGTGGGACAGTATCATCAGCGCTGTGTCAGTAGACCCTGCAAGGGCCCAAACTATCCGCTCGATGTGTGCTCACACGATCGACTGGGGGCGAGGTCCAGTCTCGAGCTAGAAATCACTTCTCCTCATCAGTGTCCAGTGAGAAACCTGGGCGCAGACGCAGCATCCACACCTGGACATCATCACTGGAGCACCCTCATGGGCACCATCGTCATCACCGGCGCCAACCGGGGCATCGGCCTCTCCCTCGCGCAACAACTCAACGCTCGGGGTGACTCGATCATCGCCGTGGTCCGCAACAGCAGCCCTGAGCTCGACGCTCTGGGCGTACGTGTGGAGGCGGGCATCGACGTCTCCGAAGCTGGTGATGTCGCCGAGCTCGCCCGACGCCTCGAAGGCACCGCCATCGATGTCTTGATCAACAACGCCGGCATTCTGCGCAGCACCCCCCTCGACGATCTCGACTTCGAAGCCATCGAGGCTCAGTTCAAGGTGAACAGCGTGGGGCCTCTTCGAGTGACGCATGCTCTGCGTGGCAACCTCGGCGCCGGGAGCAAGGTGGGCATCGTTACCAGCCGCATGGGATCCCTCTCCGACAACACCTCTGGTGGTGCCTATGGCTACCGTATGTCGAAGGCCGCGGTGAACATGGCGGGGGTGAGCCTGGCCCACGACCTCAAGGAGGCCGGCGTGGCGGTGGTGTTGCTGCACCCTGGCTGGGTGCGTACCGACATGACCGGAGGCAACGGCCTCATCGACGCCGAGGCGTCTGCCCGGGGCATGATCGCCCGCCTCGATCAGCTCGATCTCGAGAGCACAGGCACCTTCTGGCACACCAACGGAGAGCAGCTGAGCTGGTAAGCCCTCGTCGCCTCGCCACCCCCACATCGATGAAAGCCATTTTCAGACAGAAGAATCGCGACAAAATTGACGTCAATGGAGCGACCGCATGTTTATGCGGTGTATCTGATATGTGAACCACACAGGAGATGCCATGCGTCGGTTGCTGCCCTTTCTATGCTGTCTGTGCCTCGCCCCTGGTCTCATCAATTGCGCCACGATCCAACCCGGAGAGCGCGGCGTCAAACGCACGCTCGGTGATCTGGACACCGAGGTCCACGAACCCGGCCTCGTCTGGTTCAACTTCTTCGTGACCAGCATCGTCCGTATGCCCGTGCGCACTCAAAACCTCGAGGTGAACCTGCCGCTCCCCAGTAAAGAAGGGCTCACCGTCCAGTCCGAGATCTCCATCCTCTACCGCATCAAGCCCGAGTCGGTGCCCGCAGTCATCGAAGAGATCGGCGAGCGTTACGAGAAATCATTGGTGCTGCCCACCTTCCGCTCAGCTGCCGCTGACATCTCCTCGCGTCACAACGCCAAGGAGATGCACAGCAAGGAGCGCAAAGCCATCGAGCTCGAGATCACCGAGCGCCTGCGCGAAGAACTCGAACCACGTGGCTTCGAGATCGAGCGCGTACTCATGAAGTCCATCTCGCTCCCCACAGGCCTCTCCCAGGCCATCGAGCAAAAACTCGCCGCCGAGCAGGAGGCGCAGCGCATGGCCTTCGTGCTCGATCGCGAGCGTCGCGAGGCGGAGCGCCGTCGGGTCGAGGCCGAGGGCATCAAGGACGCACAGCTGATCATCGACGGTGGCCTGACGCCGATGCTGATTCAGTACCGCTCCCTCGAAGCCTTCCGAGAGCTGGCCAAGAGCCCCAACGCCAAGGTGATCATCACCAATGGCCAGGCGCCCATGCTCATCGGTGGTCAGGGTGAGGTGATGACGATGACCCCTTCTGCGGCTCCAGCGCCACAGACCCCCACGCGAAAGCGCACCCCGCTCAAGCCCGAGAAGACCGCCCGCACACGGTGAACCATCGCCCCTCGAGGGGCACGCACCATTGAGCCCTCCCGAAAAAAATCCCTCCACGAAAAAAGACTCCGCTCTCCCTCAGTAAGACGACTGTGAGCAGCCCGCTGCGGCTGATTCGCCCAACAACACTGCTGATGTGTGCTGTTGCACAGAAGAGAGGAAGAGATGTCTTTTGCTTCGATACGTACGCTTGCGCCCGTTGCCATGCTTGCCCTGCTGTCCGGGGCCGCTCACGCACAGTTCAACATCGATTTGGGGATCAACCCCATCGGCCCCTTCAACAACTGTGGCGATGACTGGATCAGCTATGATCGCGAGGCGGCGAGCCCCGGTGAGTACTTCAGCGTCAGCCCGGAAAAATGCAACCTGGTGCCCTCCACCGGGGTGAGATGGACCATCGATCCGCCCCTCCCCTCGGGGTTGTGGATCCACAGCCGCAGCGGCAGGGTGTACGGCACCCCTCCGGCCAACAGCGCCGATCATCAGGTGCGCTACACAGATCGCCTCGGCTACACACGCACCGCGTACCCCTTCAGCCCTCGCACGGTGACCGCCACCTGGACGGGCCCGACCGGGCATCCGGTCAGCAAGACGACCATCTTCAAATACGACTTCGTCGATCCCAGCCCTCTGCGCACCTCCAGCTACGGCGCGATCCGCTTTCGGGAGGGTGATGGTGTGCAGCGCCGTGCGGCGCAGGTCTTCGGCGGTACTCAGCCCTACCGGTTTCAGCTCCAGGGGAGCCTGCCCGCGGGCTATCGCCTCGAATCGGACGGCGATCTGGTGGGCATGCCCGACAACCCCCACGCTGACTGTGTGAACGGCTGCCGGGAGTACGTGCAGGTGACCGACGCCAAGGGTCGCACCGCGCAGCTCTTTGCCCTGGTGACCAACATGGAGAAGTACAGCGACGTCGATCGGGTCTGCTATGTGCTGGTCCACGGACACGGCCCGCACAAGGGCAACCGCGCTGATCAGCTCGCCAAGGCCCGGGCGTACTGGTCCGAGAACAAGATCGGCAGCTTCGATCCTGATCCCGACGATGGCTCCAGCTCTGCAGGGGCGCTGCGACCAGATGCCCGCAGCTTTGTGAGCACCCTCACCGCTGATGGCGACAAGGTGTTCTACGTGGGCTACGACTCGTACCAGCACCTCCGCCAGAGCGCCATCGACGTCGCTGGCCAGCTCGAATGGGCCATTCAGAGCACGCACAGCAGCCCCAGCCCCACCTACCAATCCGTCATCGGCGGTGACGGCTGCCGCGGGACCGACGAGATCATCGTCATCGGCCACAGCATGGGCGGGCTGGTGATGGACTACATCCTGGGCAACGCCGACGTGAGCCGCCGCAACCACCACCCGAGCTTCTGGACCACCGCTTACAGCGTGGAGCAGGTCGTCACCATCCAGACCCCCCACCGAGGCTCCGAGCTCGCCGACGCCAAGTGTGACTTCGAGTGGTCTGATCTCGTGCAGCCTCTGGTACTCGCCACCTACATCTTTGGCGGCGAGTGCGACGACGGCTCTTGGGATCTGCAAACCTCGGAAGAGGTCCGACGCCACATCGGCCCCCTGGCGAGCCCCACCTGGGCCATCGGCAGCCACCAGGGCATGTGCCAGAACACCGACACGGCGCAGCGACTGTGCAGGGGCTTCGCAGACTCGTTCGGCCCCTTCAACCCCGCCCGATACGCGATCCGCGAGATGTGCCCTCTCATCGGCGATCTCATGTGCTCCAACCTCTTCTTCGACGAGCAGAACGACGGGGCGGTGGAGTACACGAGCGCCTTCGCCTGCACTGGGGAGAACCCCAACGACACCGAGGGTGAAGGCTTCGGTGACAGCAGCACCGATGTGTGCGGCAACAACCAAAAGGTCATCACCGGGGTGTTCAACTTCGACGTCAGCGAGGAGAACCACGACACCGGCCGCAACGCCCAGCACCCCGACGCGCGCCGCTCCATGTGGATCCGCGACAGCATCTGGTCTGCCCTCCCCCGCGAGTTTGTGCCTGGCACCAGCCGCATGAGCTCCGCCGAGGCGATTCACCGCGTCTTCGGTGACGGCGCCTGGCTGCACCTCGACGACCGCTGAGCTCACCCACGCACTCTCCGCCCGCCTCATTCCCCTGCCTTCATCAGGAGCCTGTCATGCGTCTTCAGCTCACCGCCCTCGTAACCTGCGCCCTTGCGTTGATCGCCTTGATCCTCGATGGGCCCCCCGATGCCCCGAGCCCTCATCACCACGACATCGAGCGTGGAGAATCCGCCTCGACCACTGGTGTGGACCAGGCATCAATCCCCACGCGGACTGCCATCACCAAGATGCCAGCCCTGAGCGCCATCGAGGCTCGGACCGCGGCCCCCGCACCTCGGCCCGTCGTCCACGGCGCAGTGGCCATGCGGGCTGCCCGGCGACGCTATGGCACCGCGAGCAGGCCTCTGGGCGCACAGGATCCGATCCTGCTGGAGAGCGAGCCCGAGCTGCAGCGGGCCACCCTCACCGAGAGCGGAGAGACGATCTTCTCCCAGGCGAGCAGCCGCACACTTCGAGTGGGAGATCCCATCACGGTGGAAGCGTGGACGGCTGAAGGCGATACGCCGGTGGTGGCACGCATCGTGGCCCGTCGAGCAGGGCAGACCGTCGTGCTCGCCGAGAGCCGAGGGCTCGCCCGTGCAGATGCTGCCACGGCCCTCGAGCTGCCCACCGACGGTGTCGAGGCTGACGATCGGCTGTCGCTGAAGGTGCATTATGACGGCGAAGACAGTGAAAGCACCGCCCGCGCGCTTCACCCACTCGATCATGGCGCTGACGGCGTGCAGGCCACAGGGGAGGTGTTCGACACCCTCGCCGAAGGGCACCTGCGGCTGGGGGTGATGGTGCGCGCCGAGCAGCCGCGCACGGTGCACGTCGCCGCGACGCTCTACACGTCGTCAGGGGCGCCGGTGGCGTACGTGGAGCACCGCACGGGGATCCTTGCCGGCGTACACGAGATCCCCTTGCTGGTGGCCGGCACGGTGTTGTGTGACGCCAAGGTGCAGGGCCCCCTGGTGGTTCGCCATGTTCAGGTGACCGACGTCACCGACAGCCACCCACGCTTCGCCCCTCGGCTCGATCTCGCGTACACCACCGAGTCGTACGATGCCGCAGGGTGGTCATGTGACGATGTGGCCGATCAGCCAGAGGCCTTCGCCCTCGGCGTTCAGTGACTCGGAGAGTGCATCAGCGCGCTTCTTCGAGCAGATCTCGAATCGCCTGCCAGTACTCTGTGTTGAGCGGGCAATCTCCATGCTTGCACGTGCGGGCCATCAGCCGCCCCTGGGGGGCCATCTCCGCCAGACGCTCACCGTGTGAGAACGGCACCACGTTGTCGTCACGGCCGTGGATCACCAGCACCGGCACATCGAGGGTGGACACGACCTCTCTGCTGCGGAACTGATCCTTCACCAGAAACCCTGGGATGCCATAACGCCACGTCAGCTGGTCGATGCCGGTGTACGTCGACTGCAGCACCAGCGCCTTCGGGGGCCGATGGCGGGCCAGGGCCACCACAGCGCCTCCGCCCATGGAGAAGCCGTGATAGTGCACCCGGGCGGCGTCTACCTCGGGCCGCTTCACCGCCGCGTCGAGGAACCAGACGAAGTCTTCGGTGATGGCAGGCTCCGAGGGGCTGCCTGCAGAGCGGCCATACCCTCTGAACTCCGGCATCAACACGCTGATGCCCATACGCGTGTAGGTCCGCAGGGCCGGCCACCAGCCATCGATGAGATCGCCGTTGCCGTGACCGAAGACCACCAGGGGCCCTGGCCGCTCGGCGGTGCAGCCCTCACCAGGGATGAACCACGCCTCCACGGGGCCCTGGGGGCTCTCTCGCCACAATGACTCGACCCCTGCTGGGGCCTGAAGCAGCGGCTGCGCCGTCCAGCGCCGTGGGAACAGGACCTCTCTCTGAAAGACATAGGCCAGCGTCAGGCCCAACACATAGAGACCCAACAACACCAACGCGATCTTGAACACCCGTCGTCTCGTCATCACTTACTCTGGCGCATCGCCATTCTTGTAACCACCACCCCATCTGTCACACACTCCGCACGTTTGTCATACAACATGGCTCTGACACCAGGAGGAACAGGATATGAGGTGGTGGCTCGCTGCGGCGCTGATCGGTCTGCCGATGTGGGGGTGCGATGACGACGGTGGTGACGGCACCACTGCAGGCGCTGGTGGTGAAGCGGGCATGGGTGGTGCCGGCGGCGTGGCCGGCGCTGGCGGTATGGGTGGCGAAGCGGGCATGGGCGGCGAAGCGGGTATGGGCGGTGCCGGCGGCATGGCCGGTGCCGGCGGCATGGGCGGCTCCGGCCGTAACCTCGACGTGGCGCCGCCACCTGCAGACTGCGACGCCCTCGATCCCGACACCTGCGCCTTCCCTTGGCCCTCGAACCTCTACCTCGTCGAGGACGACACTCGAGGCAGTGGCTATGTGCTCAGCTTCGGAGAGACCTCTCTGCCGGCGAACCGGATGGGCGTGCACATCGGCCCCGGGCCCTTCCACCGCATGGACGGCTACCCTCTGAGCAGCCAGATCCTGGTGCGGTTCCCCAACGTCGACCACAGCATGATGGCCAAGAAGGGCAACATCGCCGACTCCACCGCCGTGGATGCTCAGATCATGCTCTTCGAGGTCACCGACGAGGGCCTCAAGCGGCAGCCCTACTTCGTGGAGCCCGACGCCCGGGTGCCCGAAGGCGAAGCTGACAGCCCCGTGCTCTTCATCCGCCCGGCGGTGCACCTTCGGGAGAACACCCGCTACATCGTGGCGATCCAGGGCCTCACCGACACCGACGGTACGCTGATCCCCCGCAGCCCCGCCTTCGACGCCCTGCTCAGCGGCAACACAGACGATGACGCCGTGCTCCAAGCCCGGCAGCCCCGCTTCGACGAGATCTTCGGTCAGCTCGAGGGTGAGGGGATCGATCTCATGGGCCTCACCCTCGCCTGGGACTTCCACACGGCGAGCACAGATGGCCTGCACAGCTACATGCTGCACATGCGGAACGAAGCCTACGAGACCGTCGGCGCCGAGGGCCCCGAGCTGCGGGTCGAGTCCGTGGAAGAGGTCATGACCGACGATGTCGGCAGCGATCGACCCGGTGACGCGCTGCGGGTGACCTACATCAAGGGCAAGTTCACCATCCCCAACTATCTGTTCTCCGAGGTGGACGAGTTCGGGATCCCCGGCTTCACCCTGAACCTGGGCCCTGACGGGATGCCCGAGCAGATGGGCACCCGAGAGGCCGACTTCTGGCTCGCGATCCCCGAGGGGGCCTTCGGCGGCGAGCCGCACAGCCTCGTGCAATACGGTCACGGCCTCTTCGGATCCGGCGAGGAGGTGCTCTACTCCAGCTGGACCCGCTTGTGTGGGCGCTTCGACGACCGCCCCTGTGGCTGGTTCAACATGCGGGCCGCCCGCGATCACAACCTCATCTACTTCGGCGCTGATCTCACCGGCATGGCCGAGGTGGATCGCGACGAGCGCGCTCTGGCCCTGCTGGCCGATCTCAACAAATTCCCCTGGATCGCGGATCGGCTGCACCAGGGGCTGATGGAGTGGCTGCTGCTCACGCGCTCGATGAAGGCCCAGTTCCAGAGCCTCGAGGGCGTCGCCGACGCAGGCATCACCCTCACCGACGACATCTACTACTCCGGCATCAGCCAGGGGGGCATCTTCGGCGGCGCCTTCGTGGCCCTGAGCCCGGAGATCACCCGGGCGCACCTCGGCGTGCCCGGGGTGGGCTACAATCGCTTCCTCGAGCGGTCCACGGGCTTCAGTGAGTTCTTCGTGGGGCTGGCCAACTTCTACCCTGAGCGCGTCGATCAGACGATCCTGCTCGAGGTGATCCAGGCCCTGTGGGACGGCACGGAGAACTCCGGCTACATGTGGCGCCTCAACCACAGCCCCTTCGAGGGCCAGGCGGCCACTCATATCCTCGCCGCCCCCACTAAGGGCGACTACCTCGTGCCCCCCGTGAGCTACGAGACCGTGGGGCGCACCTGTGATCTGGGCATCGGCTTCATGACCCCCTACGACGCTGAGCGCACCCCGGCCTTCGCCTGTGAGCAGAGCTACCCCCACACCGGCTCGGGCATCGTGCATTGGGATCTGGGCAACCCCTGGGCCACCGAGGGCAACATGCCTCCTCCGGAGCATCCCCTCGGGGACCCCCACGAGGACGTGCGTCAGCTCAACGCCCACCAACAGCAGATGGCCGACTTCTGGCGCACCGGCGACATCACCGATGTGTGCGAGGGCGGCCCGTGTCAGGTGATCCCCGGGGGGAGTGACTGATGCGCGCCTTCATCCTCGCCATCGTGGCCCTGCTCTTGCCCAGCGTCGCCTCTGCAGAGAACGAGCGGCCCACCTGGACGCTGCAGGTAGATCCGCTCACCACGGTCATCGGGCTGGTGCACCTGCAGGTCGAAGGCACGATCAACGATCACTGGTCCATCTATGCCGGGCCCAGCCTGCGGTTCTTCGACAGCCCCCTCACCGATGATCCCGCCCCGGACGGCTTTGGCCTCGAGGCGGGCGTGCGCTACTACTTCTCCGGCACTGCGCCGGAGGGTTGGTGGGGCTTGATCCGCGGCGTCGCGGCCCAAGCCTCTGAAGGCGACGACTCGAACTTCGCCGGCTATGTGAGCGGCCTCGGCGGCTACACCGCCATCTTCGACGGCTGGTTCGTGCTCTCCGGCGGCCTGGGCGTGCAATACATCAGCTACAAGGTCGGTGACGTGGGCACCCGCGGGGTGTTGCCGGCGGCCCACACCACCCTCGGGGTGGCTTTCTGATGCTGACCCTGTGCCTGGTCCGTCATGGTCAGACCCATCAGAACAAGAGCAAGATCATCCAAGGGCAACACCCACGCTTCGGGCGCCTCACCCCTCTGGGAATGGATCAGGCTCGGGCGGCGGGCCGCGCCCTCGTAGATGACTTCGACTTCGATCACATCCTCTGCTCCCCACTGGAGCGGGCCGTGATCACCCTGTCTCTCATGCTCTGTGAGCGCCCTGGCGTCGACACGCGCCCCATCCGGTTCGAAGACCAGCTCAAAGAGATCGACATGGGCGAACTCAGCGGCCAGCCCTCGGCGGCGTGGTGGTCTGCCGCGGAGCAGGCGGACCACCCCATGGACTTTCGGCCGCCAGGGGGTGAGTCGTGGCACGATGTGCAACAACGTGTGGCCCAGTTCTTCGAAGAGCAGATCAAACCTCTGAGTGGTCGAGCCCTCCTGGTGGCCCACGGCGGCGTGATCCGCGGGCTGCTCGCCCACTTCACCGGGTTGCCCATGGCATGGGGCGGCAAAGGCGACGGTATCAGTCAGCGCAACGCGTGCATCAACACCGCAGTCTTCAATGATGACGGTCAGTTGATCTCGCTCACCGTCGACGACACAGCCCATCTCAAGGGCCTGGGCCTGCCCGTCGACGCCGGCCGGCGCTGGGATCTCGAGACCCGAAGCTTCACGCCCCTGGGGTGATCGACCATGTACATCGACTTCCTCGGCCACGCCTGCTTTCTGCTCACCGACGCCCGGGGGGTGCGCATCATGCTCGACCCCTACGAGTCCGGCGGGTTCTCTGGCCGTGTAGGGTACGCCCCCATCGACGAAGCGCCTGATGTGGTGATCCTCACCCACGACCACGCAGATCACAGCCACACCGAGGGCTTGCCAGGCACTTTCGAGGTGTTGCGACACGCAGGCACCGCCCGTGGAATCACCACCCGAGAGGTGCCCGTGGCCCACGACATGTTCGAAGGGCGCCGTTTCGGCGGCTGGGTGGACATGAAGATCTTCGAAGTGGACGGGCTCACCGTGGCCCACTGCGGTGACATCGGCGAGCTCGTCGAGGACGACGCCCGGCGAGATCTCATCGGGGCCCTCGACGTGCTCATCGTGCCCACGGGCGGTTTCTACACCCTGGGCCCTGACGGTGCCGCAGCGCTCACGCGACGCCTGAAGCCCCGCGTGGTCATCCCCTGCCACTACAAGACGAGCCGTTGCGGATTCGACATTGCCCCCGTCGATCCCTTCCTCACCCACTTCGAGCACGTGATCCGCTCAGAGGACTCTACCTGGACGCTCACACCGGACACGCTGCCTTCGGAGACGACCTGCCTGGTGCTGAAAATGCGGTTCTGACCCCTTGAACCAACATCAAATACTTCTACACCCTCCGTACGACCCACCTCTCCTGCCCTCCTAAGCATACGAAATCATAGGCAGAACATTTTTTTCTGCTTTTTTTTCGACCCCATCCCACGCAGAACATTAAGAACCAAAAAGAAGATACCGAAACATTAATCAGCAGCGACGCACAGAAGAAAACGAAGACAAGCAACAACAACCACCGCGTCGCCAAAGAGGTATCCACCATGTGCCACGTCAAGCTCTCACTTTCCGCCCTGGCTCTGGCCCTCGCGCTCCCCTGGACCGCCGCCGCTGAGATCGGCGGGGAGGATGTTGACGAGGCCATGAACCCCTACATGGCCGCCCTTGACGCCGAGGCCGGCCCCAAAGTGGAGGTCACCGCTCGACCCGACCTGAAATGGAACTCGCTCGTGGAGAAGGAATCCCACCTCCCCATGGGCCTGCAGCTCGACCCAGAAACCCGCCGTATGGAGGAATCTGAATGATGTGAGCCCCGACACCGAGGGGCGCTCGCTTCTCGGTGTCTGGCTGGTCCGTCCCTGTGGCCGCTCGCCACTCCGACTTCCCCCTGCAACGCTATGGCTTCAGGGGCGGACCGGCCGCACCTTTTGGTCAACGTACCGCCGCCGTGCTGCGGTGCCTTGACCAATGGGTGTGGCCTCTTCGACAATCCCCCCATGCGAACACTCCCCCTTTGCATTGCCCTGTCGTGTGTCGCGCTCTTCGGCTGTGAGCGCGATGACGAGATCTGTGGTGCCCGCCCTGTCTCCGGCTCTCCTCCTGGTCCATTGCTGCCGGGGCCCTGCGAGGTCTTCTACGACGTCGACGGCGACTCGGAGATCGACAACCGCGAGGTGTACCGGTACGACGCCCTCGATCAAGAGATCGAGCGCTACACGTATTACGACGGCCCTCAATGCAACAGCGCCGTGCTCCATCTCAACGAATACGAAGACGGCCGACAGGTTCGACAGCGCCGCGATGCACAGGTCGATGGTTTGCTCGAGTCGACCACCGATTACGCCTATGACGAAGACGGGCGCCTCGTGGAGCGGCTCGAGACCACCCAAGATGCCGACGGCACCACCCGCACCCTCTCCCGGGCGAGCCTGACCTATGACGACGAGGGCCGCCTCGAATCGGAGAGCCTCTTCCGAGGCATCGACAACGCGCGCATTCAGCGATCTCGCTTCACATATGACGAAGAGGGTCGCCTGATCTCCGAGGTGAAGGACGGCGCGATCAACGCCAGCGAGACCCTGGTGTACGACGACGCAGAGCGCGTGGCCCGACGAGAAGTCGACACGGACGGTGACGGCACGGCCGATCGGCACATAGACTACATATACGACGGCGCGGGGAATCCGGTGAGTGCCACCACCCGTTCTGTAGACTCGGGGCAACGCTTGGAGGAGATCACCTACGATTATGGCTGCTGGTGATCGAAGTCGCAGGGGCGGCGCACATTCGAATCGCTCGCGTAGACACCCGCCACGGGCTCGATGGCCTTTCTTCTGGGCAGGCGTCGCCGTGCTTTCGGCAGGGTTGATCTGGTGGCTCACCTCAGAGCCAGATCCACACGATCAATATGATGCTCGCCTCGAGAAGGCCCTCGCTGATGTAGAGGCTCGACCGCGTAGCCCTCGGGCCTGGATGCGCCTCGGCGAGATCTACATGAGCCGCTCGGCGGGGGCCGACGCTGAAGCGGCCTTCCAGCGGGCCTTGTCTCTCGATCCGGAAAACGCCGGCCTCAACGCTCGCGTGGGTTTTCTCTACTACGAACGCGGCGCGGACGATCTGGCCCGGGTGTATCTGGGCCGGGCCCACCGACTCGACGCTGACGAAGAGGGCGTCGCCTGGACGCTCAAGATCCTCGACGATCAAGCGGAGCCCGAGCCACCTCCGCCAGCGCCTCCCCAACCAAAGCCGCCCACTGAGCCCCCGGAGACTCAACCACCTGCAGATCCAGAGCCTGAGCCTGATCTTGAGCCAGACGCCGAGGCCCCACCACCGCCCGACGATACGCCGAGCGATACCTGCACCCTGCCGCTCTCCGGCGGCAATGGCAGGCCTCTGAGCCTGGAGGTGGCCATCGAAGGCGCGCCGGTGGAGTTCCTCCTCGACACGGGGGCCACCCTCACGGTGATCACCGCCGAGCTCGCAGATCGCCTGTCTCTACCTCTGGATCGGGATCGCATCATCCGTGCGAGCACCGCCAACGGCATTGCCGAGATGCGGGTGGCCCTCATCGACGAGATCACCCTCGGCGAGGTGAGTCTCACCGACGTGAGCGTTGCGGTCTGCGAGGACTGTATGCACGGCCTCGGCGAGGGGCTCTTCGGCCTCGATCTGCAAGAAGCCTTCGAGGTGGATCTCGATCTGGGCGCCCGCCAGATTCACTACCCCTGCGAATGACCGCGCTCCAGACTGGGCCTAAATATCGATGTTGAGGGCTTCGAGACGTCGGTAGAAGGTGGCGCGGCTGATGCCGAGCATGCGCGCAGCCTGAGTGCGGTTGCCACCGGCGCGGCGGATCGCCTCCAGGATCCGCTCCACTTCGCCCTCTGGAGTCCTGCTCTGCCCGTGCAGGTGCTCCTGCTCCAGCTCGGGGGGCAGGTGTTGAGGCTCGATGGGCCGGCCACGGCTCCGGATCATCGCATGCTCCATGGCGGCCTTGAGCTCTCTCACATTGCCAGGCCAGTGATGCTCCAGCAGCCTAGCAATGGTCCTCTGCGTCAGCGGAGGTACGGGGATCGCCGCCCGGGCGCCGAAGGCTTCGAGGAAGCTGTTGGCCAGCAATGGGACATCGTCTCTGCGCTCGCGCAAGGGCGGCAACTGCAGCTGCATGATCCGAATACGATAGAGCAGATCGGCCCTGAATCGTCCGGCTTCGACCTCTTGAGAGAGATCTCGATGGGTGGCGGCGATGACCCTGACGTTCACGGGCCGAGGTCGCGTCTCTCCCAACCGGGTGATCTCACGCTCTTGCAGCACCCTGAGTAGATTGGTCTGCACCTTCGGCGGGATGTCACCGATCTCGTCGAGAAACAGCGTGCCCCCCTCGGCAGCCTCGAAGAGACCCTCGTGATCCTCGATGGCCCCGGTGAACGCCCCTCGACGATGGCCGAAGAGCTGGCTGGCCAGCAGGGAGTCCGTGAGCCCGGCGCAGTTCACTGGGATGAAGGGCTTGTCCTTTCGAGGGCTCGCCGCGTGAATCGCGTGGGCCACGAGCTCTTTGCCCGTGCCGGTCTCCCCTTCGATGAGCACGGTGATGTCGAACCGCGCCACGTCTCTGATCAGCTGAAACAGCTCGGTCATGACCGCGCTGCGCCCGATCAGCGCGTGGAACTCGTGCCGATCTTCGAGTTGCCGCCTGAGGGCTTTGACCTCGGTGACATCATAGAAGAAGAGCATGCGACGGCTCGGATCCCGCGGATCGTCCACCACGTCGAGATCGACCTGATACAACCCCCCGCGTACGCCCTTCACTTCGAGGCTCAGTCGCTCACGCACAGCGGCCGGTTGCTGGCTCGCCTCGACGATCTGCATCAGCATCTGGGGGGCGATGCCCGGCAGATTGCCCAGGGGCACCCCGAGCAGCACCTCTGACGAGGTCTCGAACAGGTGGGCAGCGGCCTCGCTCATGAAGGTCAACCTGCCGGTCTGATCGGCGAGGGCACACCCCACCGACAAGCGATTGAACAATGCCTGGAGATCCTCGTGGTTGCCCTCAAGGCGCGCATAGGCCTCGGCGAGGCGGGCTTCACTGTCTTTGAGCGCCTGAGCGGCCCGAGCCCGCTCGTGGGTGTACCTCAAGACCCGAGCGAGCCTGCGGCTGTCGAGGGCCTGTTTTTCGAGATAGTCCGTTGCCCCTGCATCGAGGGCGCGGATGTCGATGGCCTCTTCGGTGGAGGCCGTCAGCATGACCACGGGGACCTGGCACCCGCGGGCCATGGCTGCGGTCAGCATCTCGAGGCCATCAGTGGGGCCGAGGCGAAAATCGAGCAGGCAGATGTCGTGTGTATTGCTGCACAGCACTTCGAGCCCCTCATAGGGGTCGTGATACAAATCGAGAGTGCACGACATGCCCTCGACCCTGCTCAGGTGCCATTTGAGGATGCGGGCGTCATGGGGATCATCATCGATGAGCAGAACACGCAACGAGATCACAGCGTCTCCTCCTGGCGTCGTTCTTGCTCGTACATGTAGGTAGCATCGTCTTCGGGTCTGGCGGTGCGGGGGAGCATGAGATGAACAGCCACCTCGTCGAGTGGTTCTTGAAAACACATGAGCAGGCATTGCTCGCCTGCGATGAGGATCAGCGCATCGTCGCAGTGCACGATCCCCTCGGGTTGCTCGCCGAGCTCGGCGCCGCGGTCATCGGACATGCCCTCTTCGATGCGTGGCCCGAGCTGGAAGCCCACCTGCTGGATCTTCAGGATGTCGCCGCTGGTGCACTGCCACACTGGTCCACAGACACGATATCGTGGCAGCACCTGCGCCCATCTCCTCAGGGCGTCTCGCTGTTTGTCAGCGCCGAAGGCGGGCAGCTGAGGCTGTTGCTCAAACCCGCAGCTCAGCCCCTGGCAAACGCTCGAGACACCGGGCACCTCACGGCACTTCAAAAGCGCGTCGATCTGCTCGAGAGCCGACTCGCAGCTGCCCAAGCTGATCAGCACACCTTGCTGAGGGCCATCTCTCACGACCTTCAGTCTCCGCTGAAGACCATCTCGGTCTATGCCCAGATGATCGAAGAGACACAGCCGTTCACCGAGGTACATGCTCGGGAGATGGCTCAAGAGATCGCCACAGTGGCGCGCAGCAGCGGCGCCCTGGTGGCCAAGCTTCTGGAGTATGCCCGCATCGATCGGCAGACCCTCACTGTCGGCCCGGTCGATCTGTCGATCCTGATGACGCAAATCGTCCGACAACATGACGGCGACATTCAGCGACTGGGTGCCACCGTCGATCTCTCGGGGCCCTTCCCCGCGGTGGTCACCAGCGAGGTGTTGCTCACTCAAGTCCTGGGGAACTTCATCTCCAACGGACTCAAGTATGTTCGGCCAGGTCAAACACCACAGCTGCACGTGACGGCTCAATGGATCGCTCGACGACTCCGCATCGCCGTAGCCGACGAGGGGATCGGGATCCCCGCTGAAGCAGCGACGCGGATCTTCAAACCCTTCGAGCGCCTGCACGGCCGTGCGGAGACGCGCTATGGCGGGTGTGGTCTCGGTTTGTCCATCGCAGCCCGGGCGGCCCATCGACTTGGTGCCTCTCTCGGCGCAGCCCCCAGAGCCGGGGGCGGCTCGATCTTCTGGATCGACTTCCCCGAGGCAGCCTCCAAGAGGCCCTAGAGCTTCAGTGTCTGCCTGATAACGCTCTCAATCTCGGGGCGTGGCCATCTCTATGAAGATGCTGGTCCGAGGTTTGGCATAGCAAACTTCACACCATCACCCATCGAGATGTGTGCATCAGAGATACGGCGAAATGTTCGGTGGGCTGAAGCGTGAAACGTCTCAAAGAGACACACCTAATGAGACACAACCGTCTCAGAGAGACACTCTCTTCACTGTATGTGCTCAGAGCTGGTCGAGATCTTCCCACTGGCTGTGTACAGGCGTCTCGGGGGCATCGAACCGACGGTAGGTGTGGGCGCCGAAGTAGTCGCGTTGCGCCTGGATGACGCTGGCGGTACCGCGGCCGTGGGCGAGTGTGTCGAAGTAGGCCAGCGAGGCGCTTAAGCCCGGTACGGGACGCCCAGCGGCGATGGCCTCCCGCACCACAGTCCGCAGGGCGGGGATACGCTCGGTGAGATCCTGGGCGAAGTCGGGCGACAGCGCCAGCGAGGGCAAGTCGGGATCAGCCTTGAAGGCATCGTAGACCCGATCGAGGAAGGCGGCCCGGATGATACAGCCAGCCTTCCAGATGCGGGCGATCTCGGGCAGATCTGTCTCATACCCACGGGCCTCAGATCCGGCGCGGAGCAAGGCGAAGCCCTGGGTATAGCTCATGAGCTTGGCGGCATAGAGCGCATCGCCGAGCACATCGTCGCTCAGCACCGGCACGTAATCAGGGGTGGGGAACGCCACGTCTGCCCGCTCGCGCACGGCCTTCATCGCCGAGAGGGCTCGGCCGTCGACGGCGGCGGTCACCGTCGGTACGGGCACGCCCAGCTCGATGGCGGAGATCGAGGTCCAACGGCCAGTGCCCTTCTGCCCTGCCACGTCGAGGATCTGCGCCACGAGGGGCCCGTCGCCCTGAGGATCTCGGGCGCCGACGATGTCGGCGGTGATCTCGATGAGGTACGAGGCGAGAGGGCCACTGTTGTACGCCTGGAAGGCGGTGCGCATCTGCTGGGGCGTGTGCCCCATGGCCGACATGAGGCCATAGACCTCGGCGATGAGCTGCATGTCGCCGTACTCGATGCCGTTGTGCACCATCTTCACAAAGTGACCGGCGCTGCCGTAACCACACCACGTGACGCAGGGGCCGCTGTCACTCACCGCTGCAGCAGGTGTGAGCACGGGGCCGAGGATCTCCCAGGAGTCTTTGTCACCGCCGGGCATCATCGAGGGCCCCTCAAGGGCGCCCTTCTCGCCGCCGCTCACGCCCATGCCGAAGAAGCTGAAGCCCCGCTCGTCGGCCCACTTCACCCGACGCTCGGTGTTGGGGAAGTGGGAGTTCCCACCGTCGATGACGATGTGACGCCCACCCTCGGAAGGCCGCGCGGCGAGCACGGGGGCCAGGGCCTCCAGGACCAGATCGACCACCTTACCGGCGGTGACCATGAGCAACATACGGGCGGGGGCCCCCTGAAAAGCCGTGAGCAGAGACGCATAGTCGTCGCAGACGACAAAACGCCCCCCATCGCCTTCAGCGCCGTACTCGGTGATGAACTCTGCCCGGCGGGCGTCTCTGACGTCGAAGACCGCCACAGTCTGGCCCCGACTGCGGAAGTTGCGCGCGAGGCTGGTGCCCATGACCCCGAGGCCGATGATGGCGATGTCTGCCGGTGGGTGGGAAGTGTGCTCCATCAGAGACTCCTTGTTCACAGATCTCGGGCGACGGCGGGGTCGACGACCCAGCGGGTAGAACCTGTGGCCTCTCTCAGCAAGGCCCCGAGGGGCAACTCGCCGTCGAGGGCCTGAGCGAAGACGGTGGCCTTGTCGGCCCCCCGCGCCACCACCACCCGGTGCCGCGCCTCGGCGAGCACCCCGAGGGTGAGGCTGAGGCGCCCGGCGGGGGGCTTGGGGCTGTCGGTGACGGCGACGGCGCAGCCCTCGACCTCGAGGGCCTCGTGATCGGGAAACAACGAGGCGATGTGGCCATCTGGTCCTGCACCCAACAGCGCCAGATCGATTGCGCCATCGAAGCGATCGAGGAAGGCCGGCGTGAACTGCGCTCGGGCGTCCTCGGGATCAATGCCGTGCATGGACAAAACGTCGCCGGGCAAGACAGAAACGTGCTGGAGCCAGTGACGCCACGCGAGGTGCAGGTTGGTGTCGGGGTGCCAGGCTGACCACCGGGGCATGCCCTCATCGGCCAGTGCCGGGCCCGCGTCGGTGGTGGGCAGAATCCGCTCGTCGGCCCAGGTGATGGCCAGCGCAGGGTAATACGCCTCCGGCAGATGATCGCGCAGCCACTCGAAGAGCGGCTGTGGTGTGGAGCCGCCACTCAAGGCGATGCGGCACCGCCCCTGCTCGCCAAGGCACTGCTCGATGATGTCGAGCACCAGCGGCCCGGAGGCGAGGGCCGGCGCGTCATCGATGGTGATTTCGGGGCGCCACATCAGTCGTTCACCTCACCGCTGGACCATGTGCCCCCTGCAGACCACATCAACTCGTCGGCGGCCTCGGGGCCTGTGGAGCCTGCAGGGTAAGTGTGCACCGGCGGGGCGGGCTCCGCGTGCCACCCCGCTCGAATGGCATCGGCAAAACGCCATGCCGCCTCGACCTCATCGCCGCGGATGAACAAAGTGGCATTGCCCTCGATGGCGTCGAGGAGCAGGCGCTGATACGCCGGAGCGCTGGGACCCGCCTCAAGATCTCGATAGTCGAAGCCCAGGGTGGCCGGGCGCATCACCGTGCGGGCCCCAGGCTGCTTCACCAGGAACTGCAGCCGGAACCCTTCTTCTGGCTGAATGAGCACCCGCAGCGCGTTGGGTCGAAGGTGACATGTGGCCCCTGGAGTCGGCCCCTGAAGCAGATCGACGGGGGGCGTGCGGAACCGCAAGACCACCTCGCTGAAGCGTCGATGCAGGCGCTTGCCGGTGCGCAACATGAAGGGCACCCCGCTCCAACGCCAGTTGTCGATGAAGGCCTTGATGGCCACATAGGTCTCGGTGACCGATCCCTCGGGCACCCCCTCCGACTCGAGATAGCCCGGCTCGCTCTCCGTAGCGGAGAACTGAGCCCGCACCACGTGCTCCGACACCTGCTCGGGGCTGGGAATCGCCAGAGAAGACAGCACCTTCACCTTCTCGTTGCGCACCGCGTCAGCGGCCATCGACGGTGGGGGCTCCATGGCCACCAGGGCCAGAATCTGCAGCAGGTGGTTCTGCACCATGTCCCGCAGGGCGCCGGCACCGTCGTAGTACCCTCCACGGCCCCCTTCCATGCCCACGGTTTCGCAGACCGAGATCTCCACCGACTCCACGTGCTGGCGGTTCCAGAGGGGCTCGAAGATGGCGTTTTGGAATCGGAACGACAGGATGTTCTGCACCGTCTCCTTGCCCAGGTAGTGATCGATCCGCAGGATCTGATCTTCACGCAGGTGGCGGAGCAGGGCGGTGTTGAGGGCCTGAGCAGAGGCGAGATCGGTGCCGAAGGGTTTCTCCACCACCACCCGACGCCAGCCACGCTCAGCGCCGCGCTCACATGACAGCAGCCCCCCCTTGGACAAGATCGCCACCACGGGCTCGAAGAGCGAGGGCTTGAGGGCGAGGTAGAACAGCCGCCCCACCTCGGCCGGATCAGCGCCTGCCTCGTCAGCGAGGGTGTCGAGCCAGGCCTCGAGCGGCTCGCTGCCCTCTTTGAGCAGATCGCCGGGCAGGTAGTGCACCTGGGGGGCGATCTCGGGCCACTTCTCTTTCTGCTCTGGCGTGAGCCACTGGGCCAGCTCGTCGCGCCAGTCCTGGGAGTGCTTGGGGCGCCGGGCGTTGCCGAGGATCTGAATCGGCCCCGGGAAGGCGTCCTCCATGGCGTTGGCCACGAGGGCAGGGATCAGCTTGCGGGCGGTGAGATCGCCAGAGGCGCCGAAGATGACGATTTGAGTCAGCGGCGGAGCCTCCGAGTCCCGAGTCCCCGAATGCAAAGAATGCGGTGTCTTCGATTGCAAGGTGACCTCTCTATGTGTGGGATTGCCGCCTTCCGGTGTAGTCGGGGACTGCACGCACAGCAAGTTGCTGCCATCTTTCGGCAGCCCGCGGTCTCGAAAAACCCCCTTGGGGTGAGCTCAGCGGGTGATGTCAACGGCGCTCAGGGTGAGGCCGAGGTGGTGGGCGAAGGCCTGAGCTTCAGCTTCGACTTCGGGCATCAAGCTGTCTCTCCACAGGCTCAGGGGGCTCACGGTCACCGACACCGTCTTCCCCTTCTTCTTGTGGCTCCAGGTGGCGGCGATCTGCCCTTCGGCGATCACCGTGGCCGACACCACCGCCGCTCGCTTCCAGACCAGGGACTCTTCTGCAGCATTGGGCAGAATCAGCCCCTTGTCCTTGTGACCCATGAGGGCGGTGTCGTACGCCGGCAGCAGCCGCGTGGGCCACGGGCCCACCGGCGCCTGCAGCGCCTCGACGTCGGGCCGCAGCACCATCAGCTCGCTGCGATCACCACATCGACACCACACCACCTCGCCAGCGAAGGCTTTGCCCCACTTTCTCACCTCGCTGATCTTGGCGCCGAGGTGGTAGGCGATGTCTCTGAGACTCGCGGGGCCAAAGGCAGACAGATAACGCAGGCCGATGCGTCCGTGGGCCTCGAAGACGCCGTATGGCGCCCACTTCAGATCCGGGCACCAGTGGCGCCGGTGCACATAGGCCTGGGTCGACCCCTGTTTTCGAGCGAAGACGATGTCGCCTCGCCGGGCCAGACACCAGATCAGCCGGGTGGCGGCGAAGTGAGCGGGCTTGCCCTGCACCGCCGGATGATCCGTGAGCGTGTCGACGTATGCTTCAGGGATGTGAGGGATGAGATCTGCGCGGGTCATGGGCCCACCGTGGGCCTCGAAGACCTCGGCCATCTGCGCCACCACCGCCTCGTCCGGGAACCCACCGCGGCGCCCGGAAGTGGCCCACGCCTGGCTGCCGGCATTCATCAGGGGTAAATCGCGCTGATCATAGAGGTGCAGGGTGCCGCGCTGGCCCCAGGTGCGCACCAGCGGGTGTGTTCCCTCGGCGATGAGGGCGGTGAGGGCCGCAGCAGTGGGTCGGTGCCCATCTGCGTCAGGGGCGGTGCGCATGCTCAACGCGTGGAGCGCGCACGACTCCACCTGGGCCTGGGCCCCGAGGATTTTGCGCGCGCACTGCACGGGATCAGCAGCGCCCGGGCCTACGAGGAAGCCGCGCTGGGCGCGAAAATACCTGAGCTGCTCAGGGGTGATGGTCAAAGTCGCCGGGGGCACGAGACACCTCTTTGCTGTTCATTTGCGCAGTGTCTTACAGCGCAGCCCCCACCGCAATCCTTCCGCCTGCTCCAGAGCCCTCGGTGGGCTCGTTCAAGGCCAGGGCGCCGAGGGACTCGTCAGCTCGGAAAATCGCATCACCCTGGCGGTGGCCCGTGATCCTGCGATAGGAGGGGGCGACGTGACCTTCTATTGGGTGGCCTCGATGGAGTCTGAGCCATGACCGAGCCGGTGCAGTTCGTCGTCCTCAAATTCGGTGGCACCAGCGTGGCCACCGCCGATCGCTGGCGCACCATCGCCGACCTCGTCCGCCAGCGGCAGGCAGAGGGTTTGATCCCGGTGGTGGTGTGCTCGGCCCTCTCAGGCATCTCCGATTTGCTGCAGCGTCTGCTCGACGACGCCCTCGCGGAGCGGCACACAGAGACCCTCGCAGAGATCGAGGCCCGCCACGCTGCCCTCGCCGAGGCCCTCGGCCTCGAGGGTTTGCCAGCGGAGGTCCGCTCTGCTCACGCGCTGTTGGAGCGGCTCACCCTCGGGGCCTCGCTCGCCGGTGAGTACACACCCCGCATGCAGGCCCGGGTCATGGCCCAGGGCGAGCTGATGTCCACGCAACTCGGGGCTGCGTGGCTCAGCGCCTCTGGTGTTCAGGTCACCTGGGTCGACGCCCGAAGCTGTCTGAGCACTGCCGCAGACCCGGATCGTCCGCTCGCGGCGCGTTACCTCGACGCCCGGGTGGAGGATCACGCCGACGAGGCCCTGGCTGCGCGCCTGAGCGCATACAAGGCAGTCATCACCCAGGGCTTCATCGCCGCGGGTCCTGGCGGCGAGACCGCCTTGCTCGGCCGCGGCGGCTCGGACACCTCGGGGGCGCTCTTCACGGCCCGGTTGTCTCCAAAGGTGGCGCGGCTCGAGATCTGGACCGACGTGCCGGGGGTATACACAGCCAACCCCCGAGAGGTGCCCGACGCCCGCCTCCTGACCCGGCTCGACTACGACGAGGCCCAGGAGATCGCCACCGCCGGCGCCAAGGTACTGCACCCCCGCAGCCTCGGTCCGGTGCGGCGCCACGGTGTACCTCTGCACTTGAAGTGCACCCCCCGCCCCGAGCTGCCTGGCACGGTCATCGCCGCCCAGGGGGCCGCTGGCGCCGAGGTCAAGGCCATCGCCCTGCGCAAGGGGGTGGCTCTGGTGTCGATGAACACCCTCGGCATGTGGCAGCAGGTCGGGTTCCTCGCGGACATCTTCGGAGCGTTCAAACGCCACGGCGCCAGCGTCGATCTGGTGAGCACCAGCGAGTCGAACGTCACCGCCAGCCTCGACGCCGGGCAAGCAGGTGTGGATCTCGACGCGCTGCTCGCCGATCTCAACGACCTGTGTGCCGCGAGGCTGATCACGGGCTGCGCTGCCATCAGCCTGGTGGGTCGGCGCATCCGGGCGATTCTGCACCGTCTGGGCCCCGCCCTCTCGGCCTTTGAAGAGCAGCGCATTCACATGGTGGCTCAGGCGGCGAGCGATCTGAACCTCACCCTGGTGGTGGACGAGCGCTCGGCCGACACGGCGATGCAGCGCTTGCACGGTCTGCTCTTCGGTGAAGGCGCGCCCCGGCCGGGCCTCGGCCCCACCTGGCGCGAGATCTTCGCCCCTGCACAGGGCGCAGCGCCGACGCCAGACACCACCGCCTCCACCTCTGAGGTCTGGTGGCGACGAGAGACAGAGGCGCTGCTCCAGCTCGCCACCGAGCAGACCCCGACGTACGTCTACAGCTCTGCGGAGCTACAAGCCTCTGCTCAGGCCCTCACCTCGCTGAGCCACGTCGATCGCGTGCTCTACGCCATCAAAGCCAATGATCACCCCGAGGTGTTGCAGCACCTCGCTGCTGGCGGCGTGCAGGGCTTCGAGTGTGTCAGCGTCGGCGAGCTCGACCACCTCGCCAGCGCCCTGCCGAGCTGGCCAGCCGCTCAGACCCTCTTCACCTCGAACTTCGCCAGCAAGGACGAACTCGCCGAGGGCATCCGTCGAGGTGGCATGATCACCATCGACGCCTTGCACCCGCTGCAGACCTGGCCCGAGATCTTCGCGGGTCGCGAGATCATGTTGCGGCTCGATCCAGGACGTGGTCAGGGACACCACGCCCACGTGCGCACCGCAGGGCCCCAGAGCAAGTTCGGCATCTCCCCGGCACACGTAGAAGCCGCAGTGGCCGCGGCGAGGGCTGCGGGGGCGAAGATCACGGGCCTGCACGCCCACGCTGGCAGCGGCATCCTCGACGGCACGAGCTGGCAGCACACGGCCCTGTTCCTTGCCGAGGCCGCCCGGGCCTGCCCCGAAGCCCGAGTGCTTGATCTCGGCGGCGGCCTCGGCGTCGTGGAGAAGCCCGGTCAGCGCCCCCTCGACCTGCAACAGCTCGACGAGACCCTGGGGCAGTTCAAAGCCGCCCATCCGGGCTTCGATCTCTGGCTCGAGCCCGGACGATTCCTCGTGGCCACCGCGGGGGTGATCCTCACCCGGGTGACGCAGATCAAGACCAAGGGCGATCGCCGCTACATCGGCGTCGATGCAGGCATGCACACCCTCATCCGCCCGGCGCTGTACGGGGCATGGCATCAGATCGTGAACCTGAGTAAGCTCGGTGCCCCCCTGGATTGGCGGGCCAACATCGTGGGGCCAATTTGCGAGACGGGCGACACGCTGGGTCGGGATCGGGCGCTCCCCGTCACCGAGGAAGGCGATGTGTTGCTCATCGCCACCGCTGGGGCATACGGCAGGGTGATGTCGTCGGATTACAACCGTCGAGGGTGGGCACGAGAGGTGATGCTGTAAGAAGCCCTCTGAGGCTCAGCCGTTGAGCGCCACCAGCTCGGGCGGCGCCGCCGCGCCCACAGTCGACAGCATCGCTTCTGCTCTCAATCGATCGGTGGCACCGTCACCGGCCTTGATCGTGTCTCGGGCCACCCCCAACACCCCCAACGCCAGGGCCTGAACCACGGGGTTCTGGGTGTTGTCGGTGAAGTTCGCCAGGCGCGTCGTCACCCGCTTGGCGCCATCACTCACCAGCTCCCCACAGGCCGTGAGGATCTCCAGCCAGCTCTCCGGCGTGGGCACGGCCCGGCGGAGAGGACGAAGCATGTCGACCAGCTGTCCGCGGGCGGCGCTGGTCACCGCTTTCTCACCACGGCGCCAGGCCTGCAAGGCCATGACTGCATGGGCCCGAGCCATGAGCAGGATCACCTCACCGGCGGGCTCGCGGCGGGCCACCATGGGCTCGAGGGCGCCATCGTCCCGCAGGGCTCGAAGCGTGCGGATCGCCAGCTCCGGTGCCCCCTCGTGCAAGGCCAGCCGGGCTCGGGCGAGGCTGAGCCAGACCTGAGGCTGCGCCGCCGGCGCGTCGGACCAGACCGCTTCACCCTCGTCGAGCAGCCGGGCCGCGAGCAGAGGCGCGCCCGCGGCCATGTGCACGTTGGCCATCAAGGTGCAGGCCTGAGCCAGCCCCCCATAAAGCTTTCGGCCGCGGGCCTCTCTCAGCAGGCTCCGGGCCAGCTCTCGCGCCTGGGGCAGACGACCCAGCTGAAGGGCCAGCACACCCTGAGCCAGGCGCACGCGGTAGGCGTTGAGATCGTAGGCGGTCATGCCGTGGGTGTCGTTGGAGAGCAGAAGCTCCAACCCACGCAGGGCCTCGTCGAGGCGGCCCTCGGCCTGTCGAACGGAGACCTCGGAGAGGGCTTGCGCGGCCACATAGGCCCGAGCCTCGGCCCCTTGCAGGCGATCAGCGCCCTCCTGGGCTTTCTTCAGCAGCCGCGCGGCACGAGAGACCGAGCGCTGGCGGTTCTCACCAGAGAGCAACCGGGCCCTGACCAGACGGGCGAAAGGCGAGTCTGCCTGCCCGAGCATCTCGCCGGCGCGGATCGGATCGAGCGGCGTCAGCAAATCGGCGAGGCGCACGCGGGCGTCGGCGTCGGTCACCTGATCCAGACGGGGGGCCACCACCTTGAGGTGTCCGGCCATGAGGTGCAGCTCGAGCTGCCGGGCCATCCACCGATCCCGCTCGTGCCCTTTCTGATGTGCCACCAGAGGCTCGAGGGCCTGGGCCGCGTCTTCGTAACGACCGATCTCCGTCAGGGCTGCTACGAGCCGGCTGCGCACCTGCTCGACATCGACACCTTCAGGGGGCTGTTCAAGGACCAGATTCAGCCACTCGGCGGTCCGCTCTGGCTGAGCTCGACGCTCGCTCTCCTGCGAAGCCTGAAGCGCAAACTCCGCCGCCCGCTCCGAGGTGCCTGCGGCATCGAAGTGGAACGACACCGCCTCGACTGGGCCACCCACGGCGGAATACGCCTCGGCGAGCAGACGGTGTACTTGCGCCTTGAGCGCCGGGCTCAAAGCCTCTTGGGCCACCTGCTTCAAACGCTGATGCGGCATGCGCAACACCAGCCCGCCCTCGCGGGACTCCACATGGAGCATCGCCATGGCCGCCATGCGATCGATGGCCTCGTACAGGCGGGAGGGCGGCAGCTCGGTGGCATGCTCCAATACCGCTGAAGGCACCGGGAACGGGCTCAACGACACCGCCGCCATCACCCGGCGCCCCGGGCCATCGAGGGACACGATCTCGTTGCGCAGCAGCTGCTCCAGGCTCACGTGGGCCGAAGACTGCCCCGGATAGCGCTTGAGGAACCTCACCAGCTCCGAGAGGTAGTAGGGGTTGCCCTCCGACTCCTCGTGCAGCTGCTGGATCACGGTGGGGGCCGGCTCTTCGCCCAGAGCACCGCCGAGCATGGCCTCGGTCTCCACGAGGGAGAGCGGATCGAGCACGAGGTGATGACCCGCCTCACTCACCTCTGCCATCTCCATCAGCGCCTGCACCGCCGGCGTCACCCGCGTGCCGTCCACGGAGAGCAGCAGCATGATGGGCATACGGCGGATGTCTTGCTGGAGCGCCTCCACGAGCTGCACCGTCAGCGGATCGGCAAAATGCAAGTCGTCGATCATCACGATGAGCAGGCGATCTCTCGCCAACCCTGCGATGAGGGTTTTGAGGGCCAGGGCCGCGGCACCTTCGTCGGGCTCTGCGCCAGGGGGCGAAAGCGGCAAGTCTTCAGGGAGAAGATCGGTGAGGAACGGGAACACCTCGATGAGACGCCCACGCTGCCCGGCAGGCAGCTGCCTGATCAGCTCGCTCGCCTGTCGGCGATACCCTTCGGCGAGGCGCTCCACCACCGTATCGAGGCCTCGGGCAGGCACGTGATCGCGCTGCACACAGGCTCCCATCACCGCAGCTGCGCCATACAGCTTCGCCTCGGCTGCAAAGGCTTTGAGCAAGGCTGTGCGGCCGGCGCCGGGCGTACCCTCGACAAAGACCACCTGACCCGCTTGCGCGCTCCGGATCGACTCCACCGTGGAGATCAGAGTCTTGCGCAGCGTGCGCCGGCCCACGAACTCGAAGCTGTCGGCCGAGATCTCTGCCTCGACCTCACCCCCGAGCATCTCGATGGCCTCTCGAGCCCCCGGCCGAGCCTCGGGCGCCTTGGACAGCAGTGCCATGCACAGGCGATCGAGATCGTTGGGCAGCCCCGGGGCCCGCTCCCTGAGAGAGGGCGGATCCTTCCGGTGGTGCATCACCAGGATCTCGTTGTCGTCGTCGCCATAGAAAGGCGGCTGCCCCGCGAGCATCTCGTAGAGCACCACTCCAGCGGCGTAGAGATCGCTCGCCGGGGTGATCTTCGTCGAGCCGATGGACTGCTCCGGGCTCATGTAGATCGCCGTGCCGAAGACCTGCGAAGGTTGCGGCTCGCCGGGGTGCACCTCGTTGAGCTCTCGCACGATGCCGAAGTCGAGCAGCTGCACCCTGCCGGTGGTGTCCACGAGAATATTTGAGGGCTTGATGTCGCTGTGGACTCGACCGTGCTCGTGTAGATAGGCCAGCGCCATCAACAGCTGAATGAAGGTGTCGCGCAGGCGCTGAATACGGCCTGGATGCACCAGCGCCTGCTGGAGCATGTGTGGATCGGCAGGCAACCCCTGGGGGCCATCGATGTATCGAGTGAGATCGGTGCCTTCCACCAGATCCATCGTGTAGAAATAGCGGCCGTCTTCCAGGTGCAGATCGTAGAGCTGCACGAGGTTGTGGTGGCTCAACCGGGCGATGGCCCGGAACTCTCGCTTGAAGTAGCGCAGCGCTTGAGGCCAGTGGGCCTGGAGCACCTTCAGGGCCAGCTCTCGACGACGCACCGGGTCGAAGACGCGGTACACCTCACCCATACCCCCACCGCCGATGGCGTCGCGGATCTCGTAGCGACCGATCGTCGAAGGAACGGGTGCGGATTGTCCTTCCATGTCACCTGCGTGGGTCGAGGGGCCATTCACGTGCCAGCTCCGATGTTCGACCCTTCGTTCGACCTCTCGGCGGCCAGCTGCTCGATGTTTTCTAGTATCACAAGAGCACATGACCGGGGGCAGGTTATTCCACGCCTCATGGGGCGGTGTCCTGACTCAGCTCATATGCGGGGCCACCCTGGGTGTGCTTGAAGCGCAGGCGACCTTCAGGTGTGAGGTGATAGACCAGCTCCCCAGCAGGCTCTCCTTCTTCGGTGAGCAGCTTGATGCGATTGGCCCCTTTAAAGGCATATCGGCCCGCAGCGCGGCGGGTCTTGCACGGCGGCAGCTCACAGGGCAGCGGCTGCTCCCAGTCGTACCAGCCCTTCGGATGCAACATGAGGCTGTGGCGCTCACCCACCCAGCGCCCGATGGGGTTCTCTTGCGCCCCCTCCAAGCCCTGTGTGCCCTCGCCGCTCGCAGCAGTCTGACCCCCACCACACCCGGCGAGGGTCATCGCCCCAGCAAAGACGAACCACGTGAGCGCGCGTGCTCCATAAAATACGTTCATTGGTGCAACCACCTTCGACAGTCTGCGTCTCTCAGACAGCACGTCAGCTCGCACCCGACGTGCTGTGCGTGGGGTTGGGACATTCATGATCAACGCCGTTGATCATCGACAATCTTTCGAGCGCGATGGAACATCAGCTCCGACTCGCCACTCCTCCCCCCGATGCTTCATTGAGCCCGATGGTGGTGTCGATGTCCCGTCCCCGCGCCTTCTCCCTCTCTGATGCGACATCATGGCCTCGTGTCGACTGACTGCACCTGATGCACACAACGTCACACATTGTAGTTTGGCATCAAAGTCATGACAACCCCGGAGAACATCGCGCTTTGTGGTCAATCACGGTAATCAAAGAACCATGAGTACGACGTTGCATCGACGCCCTGCCCGTTCGATCACCGAATTCATGGGGATGGCCACTGTCTCCCCTCAAATGTTGGAGTTCTTCGAACTGCTCAAGCGGGTGGCTCGAACCGACGCATCAATCCTCATCCGAGGCGAGACGGGCACCGGTAAAGAGCTGGTCGCCCGGGCGCTGCATCGACTCGGGCCGCGCCACAAGGCGCCCTTCAAGGCCCTCAACTGCGCCACCCTCACCCCGGAGCTGCTCGCCAGCGAGCTGTTCGGTCATGTTCGGGGGGCCTTCACCGGGGCCTACCGCGATCGACAGGGCCTCTTCGCCCTCGCCCACAAAGGGAGCGTGTTTCTCGACGAAATCGCCGAGCTGCCCCTCGAGCTCCAGGCCCGGCTGCTCCGCGTGCTGCAAGAGAAGAGCTTCACCCCCGTGGGCGGCGCCGAGGCGATTCAGGTCGACGTGCGGGTGCTCTCGGCCACCCACCGCGCGTTGCGTGAAGAGGTGGCTCAGCGTCGGTTCCGAGAAGACTTGATGTACCGCGTGCGGGTGGTGCCTCTGTTCCTGCCCCGACTCGCCGATCGTACAGGCGACATCGAGGCGCTCACGTGGCACTTCATCGACCGCTTCAATCAACCCACCCCTGGATCAGGCTTCCACGGTGATCGTGTCATCGACGCCATTGACGACGATGCCCTGTCGGCCCTGCTCAGTTACGACTGGCCAGGCAACATTCGCGAGCTGCGAAATGTCGTGGAGCACGCCTTCGCCGTCGGTGAGGGGCCAGTGCTCAGCCTGGGAGATCTCACCCCGGAGCTGCGAGGCGAGCCACCCCCCATCGGGCACCGCGAGCCCCTCAACGCCGCAGAGTTGGAGCGGGCGCAGCTGCTCAGCGCCCTGAGAGAAGCCCGAGGTCGAAAGGCCCGGGCAGCGGAGATTCTCGGCATCAGCCGCTCGACGCTCTGGCGCAAGCTCAGAGAGCACCGCATCGAGCCGGCGAAGTAGCCTGACTCATCGCGCCTCGGGATCCTGAGCGAACAGGTTCAAAGGCACCTTGATGTAGCGCATCTCATTGGCCTCGGCCTTGGGCAGATGCCCAGCGTCCACGTTCACCTGCACACTGGGGAACAGCAGGTTCGGCGCCTTGAGCGTCTTGTCCCGAGCTTCGCGAAAGCCGACGTAGTCAGGTTCACTGGTGATGGCCTTCAGCTGAATATTGCTCGCCTTGCTCTCGCCGATGGTGGTCTCCCAGGCCACCTCTCGACCACCGGGCATGTAGTCGTGGCCCACGAAGACCCGGGTCTCGTTGGGCAAGGTGTAGAGGCGCTCGCTGATGGAGTGATACAGCGCCGTCGCGCTCCCTGAGGGGAAATCACAGCGACCCGTGCCGTAGTCGGGCATGAACAGGGCGTCGCCGGTGAAGACCGCGTCACCGATCAAGAACGAGGCGCATGCGGGTGTGTGGCCAGGTGTAAACAGGGTCTTGATCTTCAGGCTGCCTGCCTCCACCACCTCGTCGTCGTCGAGCAGTCGGTCGAACTGACTGCCATCGACGGCGAAGTGATCTGGCAGGTTGAAGATGTGCTTAAAAACCTTCTGCACCTCTGTGATCCGAGCGCCGATGGCCACGAGCGTGCCTGGAAAGCGACCTTTGAGGCGTTGAGCACCGCTGAGATGATCAGCGTGGGCGTGGGTCTCGAGCACATAGTGCAGATGCAAACCCTCGCCCTCGAGGAAGCGGGTCAACAGGTCGAGGGACTCGCTGTAGGTTCGAGAGGCGCGTGGGTCGTAATCGAGGACTGGGTCGATCACCACAGCGTCACGGGTCGACACATCGTAGACCACATAGGTCACGGTAAAAGTGCGCTCGTCGAAGAAAGCTTTAATCTCCATGGTCAACTCCTCGAAGGTGGACGTTGCTTTGATACACATGTCCTGTGCCACCTCAGGATGCTCTGAAGCACTCCACCAGATGGTTGGACAAGGTGAGCATTGAAGGACGGTCAGGGCAGCCTGCGGCTCTGGCTCAAACGCTTGAGGCCTGGCTCACGGCAGTCTCGGCAGAATGCGTACCAGCGCGACGCCGGGCTCTGGCCCAGTCGACAAGCTTGAACGCGTACATCCCTCCAAGCATGGCGCCGAGGAACACCAGCAAACCCGAGGTCGCCGTAGAGGTCGAGGCGATGGCTGGCCCGGGGCAGTAGCCACCGAGGCCCCACCCAACGCCAAAGAGCGCAGCGCCACCGAGCAGGCGGCCATCGACGTCATTGCGGGTGGGCAGATGAAAACGGCCCGCGAGCACAGGCTGGCCTCGCCGCCAGATCAATCTGAAGAGCACAAAGGTCACCATGACGGCCCCACCCATCACAAAGACGAGGCTGGGATCCCAGGTGCCGGTGAAATCGAGAAACCCGATGACTTTTGCGGGCTCGGTCATGCCCGAGAGGGCGAGTCCCACAGCGAAGACCACGCCAGCGACGAAGGCGACGAGAGGCTGCTTCACACCACACCTCCCATCAGGTGATTGACGACGAAGACGGTGATGGCGCCCGTGGCCATGAAGGTCATGGTGGCCACGATCGATCGGGTGGAAAGCCGGCTGATGCCGCATACGCCGTGGCCGCTGGTGCAGCCACTGCCCAAGCGGGTGCCGAAGCCCACGAGCAAGCCTGCCCCGGCGAGAGCGACGTAGGATCGATCGATCTCGACGACGAACCGCTCTGGCTGAAGCGCGAACATGAGCGCGCCACCCGCGAGAAGGCCCACGACGAACACGGCCCGCCAGGCAGTGTCGCCACGGGCGGGGCTCAGCACGCCGCCGACAATGCCGCTGATCCCGGTGATGCGGCCGTTGAAGAGCATGATCATGGCCGCTGACAATCCGATGAGGATGCCGCCGATGGTGGGCCATATGGGGTCGAATTCAGCCATGGCTCGTCTCCTGAGCACTCCACATGAGTCTGCGCCCTCTAAGGATGCCTCTGTGCCGCCCGAAGGCTCAAAGCATCCTTTGATTATATTCAAAGGGCCCTTTGAAGGACTTTCTGAGGATTGGCAACTGGCGTGCCAGAAGGCAGAGCACCAGAACACGAGGGGGTGCTCGAGGATCTACGAGGAACAGCCCGACAACGTTTCAACGTGTCGCGCCTTACTGTGACGCCACCAACGTCAGATTCATCTGTCGCCACGCGCGGTGTGCCGCCTGTCGCCAGGCAGAAGACTCGAAGTATCCGTGCAAGTGCTTGGAGAACGGGACGAGCTGCTCTCGGGGCGGCCACTCGATCACCTCACCGGTCTTCACATCTCGCACCCGCCCCTCTTCGAGGCCCCAGGCCACCTCGGCGAGCGGATGGTCTTCGAGCAGCCGCAGCAGGGCCATGAACCTGCCCTGCATATGTGGATCGATGAAGTGGGCGCGGCGACCATAGAAGGCTGCGTTGTGAAAATACTGAGGCACTTCGAGGAGGCCATCGAAGTTCAGCCGCTGCCCGGCGATGGACAACAACAAGAACACCTCTTCCCCGAGGCCACTGCCAGGATGAGTCTGCCCGGGCAGCTGGGGTCGCTGAGGGGTGAATTGTCCTCGAGGATCTTCGAGCTCGAGCCACTCGACGTACAACAGCTGGAACGATCGATGCCGCTGCAGCTCAGCGATGCATGGGTCTTCAGCACCGGCGACCTTGCGCAGCACGCAGTCACAGATGCTCTCACCATCGGCGAAGAACCTGAGCCGGTGGGCGAACTCCTCGAGGTTGAACTCCACCCTGAAGTCGGCGTAGCCCCTGCCCCGCAGCTCGTCGAGCAGCCCGTAGGCTTCATAGGCAGCGAGCACCCCGGACTCGCTGTAGAAGCCCAGCAGGCGGTTGTCACCGGCGCCGCTGAGCTGGCCATAGATGATGTCTTCGAGATCGTCGAAGTCGTCGCCCTCTCCGCTGAGCACGGAAGGGTCGAGGGATCGAGCGATGGTCTGGAACCGATCCTCGAGGGCCTTGAGCTTGCGTGCCCTGCTCATCACTCGTTGAGCACGCAGACGTTGGCCATGCCGCCGTTCCCATCGGGAATGGCGTTGCAACTGTAATCTTCGGGACAGCCCTGGGCGTTGGCGCAGAAGGCGGTGCACGCGGACAAGTTGGGGCGCTCGTCGTTGTAGAGACACGCGCCGGTGAGGCACTGATCGGCCCCCTGCTGGCCGCCGACGTTGCACTTGTAGCCGGCGAGGGGTACGCAGGCGCCGCCATTGCCGTCGTTGAAGTCGTTGCAGGCAAAGCCCCGGGGGCACTGGGCGCTGGTCTGGCAGGTGCACGAGCAGAAGCCATTGCCACCAGGCTGCTGCACGTAGGCGACGCAGCCACCATTGCCGCCACCGGGGCAGACACCGGCGCAGGCGGCGTTGTTGCCTTGCGGGCAGACCCGAACGTCGACGTTGGGGGCGCAGAGGTTCTGCATGCCGTTGTCGGTGTTCACTGGCAGACATCGATAGCCCTGCGGGCACTTGAAGTCGTTCTCGCACGGGGCCGAGCACACCGGCGGTGGCGTGAACCAGCTGAGCTCGGTGCTGCCGGGTACCTGCAAACAGAACCCGGAGACGCACACATCGCCGGGGCCACCACATGGCAATCCGGTGTCGTTCGGGAAGCACACATTGACGATGCCGCCCTCGGGGCTCTGAGCGCCCAGGCACAGATCGGTCCCGGGACAGCTGTTGGCGTTGGCACACCCGATGGTGCACTGACGCTGGCCAGTACGCTTGTTCTCGACGCAGAAGCCGCTCTCGCACTGGGCGGCCCCGTCGCAGCGATCGCCATACTGGCCGTCGCCCATCATCATGCCGCCCATGGGCTCACCGCCCATGCCGCCCTGAGGCACACCGCCCATACCACCGGCACCGCCATCGCCACCCTGGGGCACACCGCCCATGCCGCCATCACCGCCCATGCCCCCTTGGGGCACGCCGCCGGCGCCGCCCTGGCCGCCCTCGCCGCCAGTGCACAGGTTGTCGACACAGCGCTCACCGTCTTCGCAGTCGCGGTCGATGCGGCACTCGAGGGCACACTCATTGTCGATGCACAGCAGGGGGAGCGGGCACTCGGCGTTGCGACGACAGGCCATGCCCACGCCACCACCGGCGCCGCCAGCGCCGCTCATGCCTCCAGCACCCCCCTGACCGCCTACAGGTGTCGAAGCGTCTCGGCCGATGGGATCGGACTGGCAACGGCTCTCGATGCAGCGACTGCCCCGGGTGCAGTCGTCATCGATGCGGCACTCAAGGGCACAGGCGCCGTCGACGCACACCTCGGGCAGCGGACAGTCCTGGTTGCGGACACACCCGCCACCGCTCGCGCTGTCGTCGCACCCCATCACAGGCAGCAACACTACGCTCAAAGCCACGGCCCACAGGGCGACCTTCCAGTTGGGGGCGTCGTTCAAGGCTGATCCTCTTCGATGAAATGCGAGCGCTACTCTAGCAGTGATCTCCCGAGCGGTTCACCATCGGCGACCGAGAGGGCGGATCCCCGCGAGATCTGCGGGCCACGGGCTGTGGAACTCCAGGGTCTCTCCGGTCATGGGGTGCCGCAAGGACATATGAGCGGCGTGCAGGGCCACCCGAGGGGCACCGTCGATGCGACCATAGACCCGCTCGCCGAGGATGGGGTGGCCGATCTCGGAAAGGTGAATTCGGATCTGATGGGTCCTGCCCGTGGCGAGCCTCACCTCGAGGGCGGCCCGCTTCTGTTGCATGTCGGTGGCGTCGGTCTGGTACCGGGTGATGCCCAGCTTGCCCGATCCGGGCATGGGCCCCGGATCCGGGTCGTCGATGTGACGCACCCTCAACGAGTTGGGCCGGGATCCCTTCCGGCCGGTGCCCGTGTCGCCGATGAGCATGCTGGTGATGAGGGCGCTCTTGCGCTCGGGGATCCCCCGCACGACGCATCGATAGGTCCGGGTGATCTCGTGGGCGTCGAACATGGCCCGAAGCCGCCGGGCGGGCTCGGTGCCTCGGGCGAAGAGCAACAACCCCGAGGTGGTCTTGTCGAGCCGATGCACCACCTTGGGCCCCTGGCCCCGACCACCATGCTTACGGCACAAGGTGCCTGCGGCGTGCAGCGCGGTCTTCTCGTCGCTGTTGGGAATGGGCGCCGACAGCAGCCCTGCGGGCTTGTCGATGATGATCAAGTGGGGATCCCGATGCACGAGGGTGACACCGAGAGGCTCGGTCCGGGAAGGGTTGGGGGCGTTCCACTCGACGCTGATCGAGTCACCAGGGGCCACGGGGTGGCTGCCGTCGAGCACCCGCTTGCCCTTGAGCCGGACCTTGCCGGTGCGCACGCACTCCCTGGCCTTGTTGTTGGAGATCTCGGCGCCGATCTTCACCTCGGCGTCGAGGCGCCCCCCTCGGCCTTCGGGGACCTGCCACTGTGTAATGTCCATGTGATCTCCTGATCTCCACCGTTCGGTGAGGATTTTCCTGTGACTTTCGCCCTGCTGACTTGTCTGAGCGCAGGGTGTTTGTTTCATCGGGCGAGGCTGCTATGTAGCAACCGCTGCCCTCTGACAGCGCGCTGAAGCACTGGGGCTTCGGCGGTTTATATACGGAGAATCGAGATGTCCAGCTACTACAAGACCATCGACGGTGTGAAGTACGACAAGAGCCTGCTCGAGGCCGCTGACGAAGCGGTGGCCGGCCGCGGCGACGGCCGCATCTCCCTGGCCGACGCCGAGAAGCTCCTCGCCGAGGTGAAGGACGGCAACAGCTACACCGACATCGAGAAGGTGACGGTGAAGTACATCCGCGAGAACTACAAGTGGACCGACGAGGCCGACAAGTGGTTCCGCACCGAAATCAACAAGTGGAACCTGCAGGGGCACTCTTGAGGCTCCGAGGCTCCAGCTCCGTTCGCGGTCGACTGCGGCGCGATGCGCAGCGTCTGGCCGGCGCTTCCCTCCTCGACGATGCTTCCAGCATCGCCTGCGGGTGAATCACCACCCAGCCACTACACCTCACAAAGGCATGTGCCGACGCAGTCGACCGCGACCGGGGCCTCCGCCTCTCCGCGGGGCTCGCCTGATGTGGGTTTGGGTGGTGTTTTCGACGAGAGATTTCTGGACACTTTTGTGACCACTGGCGGGTCCGCTGGTCATGGCACGCCTCGTATTTTCAACACATTAGAGACTTCTGGTGTATGGCACGACCTGTGCTCTTCTCCTCTTCGTCACAACCAGAGCGGTTGGTCAGGGGAGGTCAGGTCATGTTGAAGCTGGGTCAGATGGTCGTTCTGGGGGGCGCTGTGGCCCTCGTGGGGTGCGGTGAAGAGGCCAGCGAGTCGATGGTGAATGGTGAGGTTGAGGCCTCGGCCCCTGCCACCATCAAGGGAGAGCCCGGCAAAGCCGACAGCAGCGCCGAAGCCGTATTCCTCGATTTCGAGTTCGAAGGGCGCGTGATCCTCGACAACCAGTGGGGTCTACAGGCGCAGATCGAGAATCAGATGCTCTACACCATCGGGCACCTCAACGGGGATCGCTCGGTGGGGCGGCTCGATCGACTCGAACTGAGCAACGTCAGGGCCGAGCGCAAGGATGATCACTATGAAGTGACCTACACCGCTCAGCTCCCCGTGGCCTGGGGCAAGAAGAACAGCATCCCCGAAACGTATGAGCTCGTACTGCCCGTCGACGGTACCAGCGCCGGGTACAACGACTTCACCGAAGCCTACATGGGCAGCTGCGTCGACTGGGGGGCCCACGACGTCGACGCTGGGAGCATGTGGTACTACTACCGCCCCAACCGCAACGGCTGCCGCCTCGACGAGGCCGACGTCTTCAAGACCACGGCCACCATCAGCCCCAACGCCAACCAGACCACTGGCAAGTTCCCCGAGTACGACCGCATCTGGGCCGACGACGCGATGAACGTGGTGGCGGTCTTCGGCAAATACAAAGATGACGCCACCCGCGACAGCGACGCAGGCATCAGCGCCTACAACCGCTTCGTGAGCACAGTGGGCTCCACGTTCACCGGCGACGTGGAGATCACCCCCGCCGAGCTCGCAGAATCAGGGCTGAGCAACCCTGGGGTGGTGCACCCCTACGTCACCTTCAACATCAAGCTCGAAGATGGGCGGGCGGTGAACATCCACGCCCTGCTCGTGGACAACGTGCGCACTGCCGGCCCCGAATTCACCGAGCGCTACGAGCGCCTGACAGGTGACGCAGATCTGATCTTCTACAACGGCCACGCGGGCCTCGGCGCCAACATCCGCGCCCTCGCGCAGAAGGGCAAGTGGACGCCGGGTCAGTATTCCGTGGTGTTCATGAACGGCTGTGACACGTACGCCTACGTCGACTCAGCGCTCTGGGACGCCCGGGCCGAGGTGAACCCCGATGATCCCGAGGGCACACAGCACCTCGACATCATCAGCAACGCCCTGCCCTCGTTCTTCTCCTCGATGAGCAGGACCTCCATGGTCTTGATCAATGCCCTCACCGACATCGAGAATCCCAAGACCTACGAAGAGATCTTCGCCGGCATCGATCGCAGCCAGGTGGTGCTGGTGAGCGGCGAGGAAGACAACACCTTCGTGCCCGGTGGCGCGGTGCCCACCGATGCCGACATGGCCTGGGACGGCTTCACCGCCGACGGCGCGCTGACGCAAGGCGAGGCGGCGCGCTACGAGACCCCAGTGCTCCCCGAGGGCAAGTACACCTTCGAGCTCATCGGCACCGGCGATGCTGACCTGTACGTACGCATCGGCGAGGCCCCCACGACGAGCACCTTCGACTGCCGCCCCTACCGCAGCAACAGCGAAGAAACCTGTACGGTGAGCCTGCCTGCGGCCGCATCAGTGCACGTGATGGTGCGCGGATACCGTGCGTCGAACTTCCACCTCACGGCCTACCGCGTGGAGTAAGAGGCCCTGGCAGGAGCGCCTCAACGAAGCGCTCGGGAGAACCCGGAGAAGCCCGCGCCATAGACCAGCACCAGCACCAGACCCACCTTGATCATCTCGTCGGGGCTGCGCTCGATGACCAGAGCCATGGCGGTCATCACCCAGCCCACCGCCAGGGCCAGACCACACAGGATCATGCTGAAGCCGCTCATGGCCCGGCGCGCTCGCGGGAACTCTCGGGTGTTGGTGTTGCTGGCCATATAGAGCATGACCCCCACGATGCCCCCACCGCCGATGAGCAACCCTGCAGACACCCGCAAGAACTCCTCGGTGTGTCGCTCCATGAGTCCAAACAGCGCGACGGCGACGGCGATCAGGCAAATGTGAAGACCGAGGGCCCCAAAGTAGTACAGCACCACTTTGAGGCCCAGCTGTGTGTCTTCGGGCTCTCCGGGTTTGCCCTGGCGCCAGCGTAGGACGAGATAGACCAGGGGCAGAATGGGCAGCAGGCAATAGAACAGCCACGAAAAGGCCATCATCGACCCATACTCGAAGAACATCATCGCGCCTCCATCCACAGATACCTCCGAAATCAGCTCAGCTCTCGCCGCTCGATGTGCCGTTCTTGCATTCACCTCCATCACATCGGGACAGTGGTGAGATGCAGCCGACCGCCCCCACAGCAACGTGCGCCGAAGCCGACGGGTCTGATCTGGCAGCAGTTTTTCGGGCGCAAGGCTTCGTCATCGTACGCGACGTCTTCACCGCAGGCGAGGTGGCCGTGATGTCGGCGGCCTTCGATGATCTGGTGCACACCGCCCGTAGCCTGCCAGCCGACGGCCTCACCAAGGCCATGCACCAGGGCAGTCAGTTCGTGGTCGAGCATGATCCTGCGCTCACAGGTGGCACGCGCATTCATCGGGTGGTCTGGTGTGGTGCCGCGGCTCCACCCTTGCTCGCACTCGGTGGAGACGCTCGCCTCGTAGATCTCGCCTGTGACTTGATGGGGGTCGACGCTGTGGATCAGCTCATCAATCAGGCCCACTTCAAACAGCCTGGAGATCGCATCACCTTCCCGTGGCACCAGGACTCAGTGCACCGACGCTACGGTACACCGCTGTGGACCGACGTCACCGGTGAAGGCAGCTTTGTGGAGATCGCCACCGCAGTCGATCTGATGGCCCACGACAACGGGCCCCTTCAAATCGTGCCCCGCTCCCATGTGCAGGGCCACCGCGCCCAGGCGCCGGGTGTAAAACACGTCACCTTGACCCCAGAAGAAGAGGCCCGGGCAGTCTCGGTGCATCTGCGCCCTGGTGATGTCGTGGCCTTCGGGCCCTATGTGGTGCACGGCAGCGGCACCAACCACAGCCCTCGATGGCGACGGTTGTTTCTCAATGGCTTCGCCGCTCCTGGCGCCAACAGACGCGACTACCCAGGGGATGGCTCGGGGCGGCGATTGCTCAGAACGTGAACAGCACCTGAGCCCACTGCTCATCCTCAGTGCGTCCCTTGAGCAGCCCCTGCCCAGGGGGCGGATCGAGATCGCAGATGATCGAGTCCCACTGATCTCTGAAGATCGTCTCTGAGGCCTCGTGAGGCACCTGATCCCGAAGCTCTTCGGGGATCCAGGCCCAATGCAAAATGCGCGGCCGGTTGCCTGAGGCGGTCAGGGTGAACCAGAACACCTTCTGATCCGGGCAGTAACGCAATGGCGCGGTGTACTTCGCCATGGCTTTCGCCGAGGTCTCGCTCTTGGCACGGCCCTTGAGCAACGAGAAAACGTGAGCGCCTGCCGCTGACTTGGTCGGCGCCAGGAACACAAATCGCTTTGAATAGTGCACGGCCATGAAGGGCACAGGGGTACGGGCCATGGGGCGCTCCCGGTGAGTTGCGTGTTGGCCCTCGGTGGGGCATAAGTGCCGTGACCATACTGCCGACCCCCCTGGCAGTCACCCATAGGAGACACGATATGTTCGGTCGCAAGAAGCTCTTCGATCCCCCTGCCATCAACGTGCCCGGCGAAGGCGAGCTGCGGGTGGAGATCAAGACCAACCGGGGCACCCTTGTGGGCCGTCTCTTCGAGAAAGAGGCCCCCAAGACCGTGGCCAACTTCGTGGGCCTCGCCATGGGGCAGATCGAGAACACCGCGAAGCCTGCCGGCACGCCCTACTACGACGGCATCATCTTCCACCGCGTGATCGCCAACTTCATGGTGCAGGCCGGCTGCCCCGACGGCCGCGGCACCGGCGGCCCCGGCTACGAGATCGCCGACGAGTTCAGCCCCAACCTGCGCCACGATCGCCCGGGCATCTTCAGCATGGCCAACCGCGGCCCCAACACCGGCGGCAGCCAGTTCTTCATCACTGAGGTGCCCACCCCACACCTCGACGGTCGTCACGCGGTCTTCGGTGAGCTGATCGAAGGTCTGGAGCTGCTCCAGGCCATCGCCCGCGAGCCCCAGAACCCCCGCAACAACCGCCCCAACACCGACGTGGTGATGGAGCAGGTGCGCATCTACCGCGCCTGAGCCCCACCCTGCCCTCGGCGTATTTAAGCCTCTCAGGATCGGCCCCAGACAAGGGCCTCACCGGGGGCGAAAAATCCTGCACCGGCTTCCCATCTCTGGTGTCGCTATCTTTGCCGAGCAAAGATTCGCCCCTGGAGGACCCCCTCATGCGCCTCACCCGCACACATATTTCTCCCCGATTGCTCTCTCTCTGCATCGCCGGCCTCGCCCTCTTCGGGTGTGATGATGGTGGTGGAGACTCCGACGCCGCGGGGGGTGAAGGGGGCGCCTTCGCTGGTGGTGCCGGTGGCGCAGCAGGTGGCGCTGGCGGAGCAGCGGGTGGTGCCGGCGGGGGTGCGCCTGTGGGCGATGGCTCCACCGCCACCAACTACATCGGCCCTGAGGGGGGTGAGATCGAGCTGCCTGGCGCCACCCTGGTGATTCCACAGGGGGCCATGGCCACTCGGCTGATCGTCACCCTCACCGCCACGGACCTCCAGCCTGAGGGCCCGTACACGCGTCACAGCGTGGTCTACCGACTCGAGCCCGAAGACGTGGCGCTGGTGCAGCCTGCAGAGATCAGGTTGGAGATCGACGACGCTCCGGACGATCTGGCGCTCTTCTGGTCAGAATCCATGACCGGCTTCACCCCTGTAGATGATCTGCGCCGCTCTGGTGGCAAGCTCGTGGGCCGCGTCGAGGCTCTCGGCTATCTCTTCGCAGGGGTTGCAGATCCCGACGCCCCCATGGGCGGCATGGGTGGCGGTGAAGGCGGTATGGGTGGTGGAGAAGGCGGCTTTGGTGGTGGCGGCGAGGTCATCCCCTCCTGCGCCGAGCTCGACGAGGTCTGGTCTGAAGAGTGGGTGGAGTTCGAGTTCGAGGTGTTGAGGCTCACCAATGAGTATCGAGCTCAGGGCTTCAACTGCGATACTCAAGGGGAGTTTGGTCCTGCGGGGCCCCTCGAGTTCAACGCCACCCTGCGGTGCTCCTCGCGTCTGCACAGCCAGGACATGGCCGACCAGGGCTACTTCGAGCACAACTCCCTCGACGGCCGCACCCCCTTCGACCGTATGCGGGAGGCCGGTTACCAGGGCGGCTCCATGGGCGAGAACATCGCCGCAGGCCAGCGCACCCCTGAAGAGGTCGTCGCCGGCTGGATGGACTCCGATGGCCACTGCGCCAACATCATGAACCCCAACTTCAACGAGCTCGGGGTCGGTTACTTCTCGAGCCCCATCGGGGCATCACCCTTCGGTCACTATTGGACCCAGAACTTCGGCAGCCGTTAAATCCATGACCCGCTCAACAGTCCTCCCCTATCTGCGCCCGGCCACCTGGCCTCATCTGAATCAGGTCCCTCATCACCCTCTGGCCCAGGTGGACGGCATCGACGTCCCCATGGTGACCTACGTGGCTCAGGGCCCTGACGGCACCCGCCAGGTCATCACCCTCGAGGCCATGGCCCAGGGGGGCATCGAGATCGACGATCTCGCCGCCGAGGGCACCCTCGCCCTGAGCCGGCTGGCCCTCGACTTCACCCCCAAACCGCTCGTGGAGACGGGGGGTACCCTGCTCATCTCTCTCGCTGACGAGTGCGCCGCCGAGGCGGTGGGGTGCCCACCCTTGATGCACGCCGCCCACGAGGCTCTGGGCACTGAGCGGCTCGCCGCCGCCCTGCCTGCTCGAGGGGTCTTGATGCTCGGCGACGGCCGCGACGAGAACGCCACCGCAGTGCTGAGTCAGTGGGCTTACGAGATCTATACCGAGGCGGGCCCAGCAGGGCTGACCCCTCACCTGCTCATGCTGCGGCTTGGTATCCCCGAAGGGGTGCTCTACCCCAGTCACTGACCGCTCGACGCCCCCCACCTCGATGACTCATTTGGGTCAACCCCAATTACGTCAAATTCTGTTTCAGAAACGTGTCTACGTTACCGATATGGAGCGTGGTGATGACCACATTCAATCGCAAACAGTGGGGTAGGCAATGCGTCTTGACCGGCTCAAACTGAACACTCGAATCAGTCTCCTGCTGGCCATTCCAATACTGGCGCTGTGTATCACGGGCATCGGCAGCTTCTTCGAGTTGAGAGCCGAGAGTCAGCAGGCCGATCGCGTGGCCCGCCTCGCCCAGCTCGCCCCCCAGCTCAGCGCCGTGGTGCACGAGCTTCAGCGAGAGCGTGGCAACTCCGCAGGGTTCCTCGGCAGCAAGGGCAAAGGTGTCTTCGTCGAGCGCCTGAGCAACCAGCGCGGTGTCACTGATACAGCCGTCACTCAGCTACGCGAACATCTCGCAGGGCTGGAAACTGATGCCTTCGACGCGTCGCTCACCACAAAGCTGGACGAGATCAGGACATCGCTCGATGGCCTCACTGCCCTCAGAGCCAAGGTGGCCGCTCAGTCGATCCCGCTCAAGGCGATGGCCACCCAATACACTGCCAGGATCCGCATGATTCTCGGCACCATCAATCAGATGAACGCCGCCACCGCCCAAAGCAAACTCGGCAGCCAGGTTGCGGCCTACATCGCCTACCTGGAGTACAAAGAGCGTGCAGGTCTCGAGCGGGCCATGGGGGCCAACGGTTTCGGCTCTGGCCAGTTCCGCCCCAATGTACACAGGCGATTTCTCACCCTGATGGGCGAGCAGCAAGCCTACCTCTCCACCTTCAAGGCCCTCGCTGATCCCAGCCTGGCCACGCTCCACGAAACCACCGTCTCCGGCGAAACCATCGCCGCAGTGGATCGCATGCGTGAGCTCGCCGTGGCCAACGCCCACGGAGGCGACATCAGCAGCGTCAAGGGTGGCCAGTGGTTCGACACCATCACTGCCAAGATCGACAAGCAGTGGACGGTGGAGCAGGGCATCGCCAACTTCGTGGAGCAAGTGGCCCTGGAGACTCAGGCGGCGGCGAACAGCACCATGTGGTGGACTCTGATCTTCAGCATCATGGTCATCGTTGTCACCCTGGTCACAGGTCTGAGCCTGACCCGATCCATCACCCGGCCCATGAGGGGCTTGCAGAACAGCATGTTCATGCTCGCCCAGGGCCAGCTCAACATCGAAGTCGAGGGCATGCATCGCACCGATGAGCTGGGCAGGATGGCTCAGACGGTGGAGATCTTCCGTCAGAATGCCTTGGAACTCTCCACCGCACGCAGCGAACAGGTGGAAGCGGAGTCACGGGCCCTGGCAGAGCGTCAGGCCACGTTGAAGGAGACGGCCGATCGCATCGAGCGTCAGGCCCTCTCGGCGATGACGCACGTGAAGTTGGGCACGCAGGAGATCGACACCGTATCCCACAACATCAAGCACACCGCATCGCAATTGAGCAGCGACGCAGACGAGGCCACAGAGGCCGCTCAAACCGCTCTGCGCAGCGTGAAGCAAGTCGCCGACGAGATTCACATCCTCACCGAGGCCATCGACGAGATCACCTCACAGGTCGGCGAGTCGTCAGATGTCATCTATCAGGCCCTCGCGGTGGCGGGCAAAACGCAGGAGATCGTAGGCAGCCTCGCCGAGAGCGCCCAGGAGATCGGCGACGTGGTGGGGCTCATCGACGAGATCGCCGAGCAGACGAACTTGCTGGCATTGAATGCCACCATCGAAGCCGCCCGGGCAGGCGAAGCGGGCAAGGGTTTCGCCGTCGTTGCTGACGAGGTGAAGAACCTCGCCAATCAGACCGCAGATTCCACTCACCAAATCACTGATCGGGTGAGCGCGATTCGCGAAGTGACTCAGACCGCGGTGAGCACGCTCAACGAGATGGTGACCATCATCCAGCGGATGGGCGGGATCTCCACCAGCATCAACCTGGCGGTCGAAATGCAGAAGGCCTCTGCAAAAGAGATCGATGACCACACGCAGGAGGCCACCCGCACATCACAGCAAATGAGCGAGCAGATGAGCCGTATGGCCACACATGTCTGCTCGGCAGCAGCGGTGGCAGAGCAGGTGGAGGCCGCCGCCGAGGTCCTCACCCTGAACGTACGCCAAATGGACGAGACGCTGGTGTCCATCGTGAACGAGAGCACGATGGCGGCCTGAGCCGGCTCTTCTTGCTCTCTTTCAGGCCTTCTCGCCAGTCTTGCGCGACTGAAAGGCCGAAGCCCATTGTCCAAAGCGTTGAGGTGATGCCATGAGCCATGGTGTGAGGTGAAGACTCACCGCCCGCTTCACCCATACGTTGTCGATGCCCTCTTCGAGCACAGAGCGATCGCAGTTGAACCTCGTGTACTCGAGCTTCACCTGAATCACGGCGGCGATGCCTCGGGACGAGGGTGTGATCCGCGCCTCCCACTGCGGATAGACCTTCAATACATCCTTGATGGCCTGGCGAATGCCCGCTCTCACCTGGCTGACGTGTATGCCTTTGGGCGTCTGCAGTTCCTCTACATAGGATCTCCACGTGGCGTTTTCTGCGTCACGCAGTGCCAGGGCAATGCTGAGCTGGTCGAACTCTGAAGGGCCTGGCAGGGTGAAGGTGAAGGCTTCTTCCTGTGAGGCAGGTAGCAGCGCCTGAATCCCCTGTGGATACACACAATGCGCAGTGAGGCCACTGGCCTCGTCCCGCAGTTGCACGCTCATCCCCGGGTTGAGGGCCATCAGCTCATCGACCCGTTCGACGAGTGTTGTCCAACGGATGCCTGAGCACTCTGTGAAGAACTGGGGGTCCAGGGTGGCGTGAAAGGTCAACGTCTCGGGCCATGGTTGCTCGCTCAACACCTCATGCTCAATCAAGCGCCCATCTTTGAAGCGCCACTTCCGTGTCTCCCCACCGTGTGTGTGCACGGCCCTGAGTGCGCTGCAGAGCGCATTGAACACAGGCATGCCGAAACAATACAGGGATGCTCTCGAGACGCGTTTCCATCCCCCCGCGCTCAACGTGCTCAGCAGCAACTCCAACTCTGCGCGCCCGTCCTGCGGGTGACACTTGTTCTGCCACCGAACGCCCACCAGCTCGAGGCTCAGAGAGTATGGGCGCTCGACCGTCAGGGTGGCCCCATCCACCTCACCGCGATCGTACAGCCCCAACATGAACTCCAGGAGCCCTTCGATGGTGGCCATCAGCGCCTGCTCATCACACCCACCGATATACATACCGGGGCGTTTGCGGACCGCCTCCAGCGCCTCGAGCACCACAATACTGCTGGCATCATATGTGTACTCTGCCTCGTTCGACTGCTCTGACATGACTCACCTTTTTCAAGGCGCACCTCGCCATCACCGGGATCACCCCAGCCACCGCGAGGGGCCGTTTTTCGTGTGAGCCTTCAGCGCCGAAAGCACAGTCAAGATACCGAAAAGCAAAGCGCACTTCAGGCTGCCCATCAGAGCGCCCGCGGGTGTTCAACCGGGACTGAACCAGCCCCTCACGGCGCACCAGATGCTGAATAGGGAGCGGCTCGGCATCAGTGAGGGTAGTGGGCTCGCTGACTGCACACTGCGCAGCAACGCACGCTCAGGCCTGCTGTGAGGCGAGAAAAAAGTTGGCGCTGCTACCGAAAGCATGCGCCTTTACGGCCAGGCCTCATGCCCGTGAAGTTGAGCCGCCTTCCACCTCAGCTGAACATCGCCCCCATCTCCATCATCCAGCGCTCCGAGGCCTCGTCTGCAGGGAACATGAGCTCGAGCCTCAGCTCGTGCAGAGTCACCTCGCGGGCGCCACCGAACTGAGCGATCGTCGACAGAGTGGAGATGCATTGATCCCCCACCCTCAAGCGGGTGCAGACCACAGGCTCGATCTGCTCCACGGGATCGTGCACGTGGGGTGGCAGCGATTCGACGACGGCCTGCAAGCGACCGAGCAGCGCCTCGAGATCGGCGTCCTGGCTCACGGCCACCTCACGTCTCAAGCGCATATAGGCATGCCAGACCAGCTCCTCCCAGTTCTCGACCAGGGCCTTCACCTGGGGGCTCACGAGCCAGTCCAGGGCGCTCACCCCCGGAGCGATGCCAAGGAGGCCCTGGGCAGGGCCGTTGGCCTGTACCACTGTCCAGAGACGATCAAAGACCACCGCGGGCAATGGGGCGTGGCGGGCGAGCATCTGATCGATGACCCGGCGAAAAGGTGCCATACGCGCCTCGTCAAGGCTCTCCTCGGGCCACGCCGGCGGCAGACCTGCGGCAAGGAGCAGGTCGTTGTGGCCCCTCGGGGGAATGTCCATGGCCTCGGCCAGACGCATGATGAGGGCAGCCCCTGGCCGAGATCGTCCAGTCTCGATGAAGGAGACGTGTCGTGGAGAAGCCCCAGCTTTGAGGGCGAGCTCGAGCTGGCTGAGGCCTCGCAGCTTGCGCCAATGACGCAGCTGCTGGCCAAAGGGTGTGGAGAGACGTTCAGTTTTGGCAGATGTGGCAGTCATGCGGTCATCTTCGCCCATGGAGGGCATGAAATCACTTCCCTCAAGGGGAAGGACCTCACGGCATGGGCGGCGCGGCGACGTCCAGCTGAAGCCACGTGAAGTCACACAGCTGCACAACTGCACCTTCGACGAGGGGCAACGTCGCAGTGAGGGTGTAGCGGCCCTCGGGCACAGGGGCATTGCAATCGGTCTCTACAGCCGACACCCGAGCCCACGGCGAGATCGTCGACGCCCCCTGAGGATCGAGGCTCACCGTTTTGGGCATGCCCGTGCGCTCACAGGGGCCTGCCATACACACATCGTACGGATCGTGCCCTTCGGGCAGCCCTGCCCAGAGCGCCTCGCCGGCAGGACACTGATCGACGACGTCGAAGCTCAAGGGCTGCTCAGTGTAGTTGCGGCCCTCCAGGCTGATGCCGGCGGTGCGGTTCGCGAACCTCTCCTGGTTGATACACACACCACTCCTCAGGTCAGGCCAGGCACCCCCTATGGCGAAGACGCCCACGTCACACACACGGTCTCCTGGAGCGTCGCAACGAGGTGCCACTGGCGGCACGCTGCAGCCCTCTTGACCGGTGACGCATACCCCTGAGACGGGATCAGCGAAGGCCACCTCTTCACCACACACCAGCTCAGCACAACAGGCCTCGTTCACCGACTCTCCCGTGGGGCTGACGCACACACCTTCACGGCGCCATGCCCCAGCACAGGCGGCCTCTGCGCGGCAATCAGTCGGTTCGAAGCAACCCGGATCAGGCACACAGCCCTGCTCAGGGTCGAACCTGCCATTGCCGCAATCACAGGCGAAGGTGCAGTCCTCAGCGCAGTCTCCTTCCACCCCTTCGGCCCAGGTGCCGCAGCTCTTGGGGCCGCACGCGATCACCCAGCGGCCACGGGTGCCCTCGCACAGCGCCTGGGCGCCCTGCTCGAAGCAGGCCCCGGCCCGCATGGGTGTGTGAAACGCCGTGATTGCGGCGCAGCGGTTGGGCCACGTGGCGCAGAGCGTGCCGCACACGGGCTCGTCGACGCCGAGCAGCCGGTCGTCGGGCACACACTCACCGTCCATACAGACATAGCACTCGTCGCACAGTGTCTCCTCACAGGGATCCCCAGGCGGTGTCGCGTCGGGCACCTCGGCATCGGACTCGCCCATGCCCGGACCAGGGTCAGCATCAACCGCCTCAGGGCTCGCATCTGGTCGGGGCAGCTCATCACGTGAAGGCGCGAAGGCATCGCTCGGCTCTGATTCGGTCCCTGCGTCGAAGAGCACCGAGCGTCCGCCATTGGGGCGCATGGGATCATCCTGATCCCGAGTGCGGCTGGACTCTGAACATCCGAGACAGGTGAAGCACGATAGAAAGATCAGGTAGAGGCGCATGGTCGACACGGCTCGCTCCAACAGGGCTGCGTTTGGTGCCTACCCTAGATGGACCCCACGGCGATTTCTTACCGCGAAGCCTCAAAGAATCACCGCCCTTCCCTGGGAGGGAATTGAGAGCATGACCTCAGGCGGCTCTACTGAGTGCACATCGACCAAGGAGCCCTTCCATGCAACGCAACCCCGCCCTCAAAGCCGCCATCTGCTTCGGCGCCCTCGTCTCGCTCACCCTCTTCGCCTCCGCGGTGGTGCCCAGCGATGCTTTTCTTACTGCATTGCTCAACCTCGTCTTCACCACAGATCCGGGCCCGGTGACCCCAGGCACCCGCCTCTGTATGGGCATGGCTGGGGGGATCATGTTCGGCTGGATGGTGCATTTGTGGGCGCTGATGCCCCACGCTCGCCCCACAGATCGACAGCTCGCCAGGGCCTTGCTCACCGGGCTGGCGGCGTGGTTCGTCGTCGACAGCGCCGCCTCGCTGATCAGCGGAGGCGGGCTCAACGCCGTGGGGAATCTGGGCTTCTTGATGCTCTTCGGCCTGCCGCTGATGGGGCCGGCACGCAAGGCAGAGGCAGGGGGTGGGCTTCAGTCGACTACAGGCTGATACTGGAAGCCCTTGTACTTCACGCGGAAGAACACCGCGTAGAGCACCGGCACCACGCCGAGGGTGAGTGCGGTGGCGAAGATGAGGCCGAACAAGATGGCCACGGCCATGGGCTCGAACATGGGTCCGCCACCGAGCCACAGCGGGATCAACCCGCCCACGGTGGTGGCGGTGGTGAGCAGGATCGGCCGGATACGGCGCTGACACGCCACGATGATCGCCTGATCCGGGCTCAGCCCGTTCTCCTCGATCTCGAGCTTGATCCGCTCGATGAGCACGATGGCGTTGTTGATCACGATGCCCGCCAGCGACACCACCCCCAGCAAGGTCATGAAGCCGAAGTAGGACCGGGCGATGATGAGCCCCGCCACCACCCCGATCATGCCCAAGGGGATGGTGAGCAGGATGATGGCCGGCCGCCTGATGGAGTTGAACTGGGCCACCAGCAGCAAAATGATGAGCAGCAAGGCGATGGGCATCTTGGCGCCGATGGAATCGTTGCCCTTCGACGAGGCCTCCACGTCACCGCCCACCTCAAAGCGGAAGTCCGGACCCTGAGTCTTGAGGTGCGCCTCGAGCCAGGGGGCCATGATGGCGTTGATCTGCACCGCGGTGACCCCAGGATCAAGGAAGGCCTGCACGGTGTAGACCCGCTCGCGATCCCGACGCCGGATGATCGAGGGCTCCCAGGCTGCGCTCACTGTACCCACCTGCTCGAGGGGGACCGAGCGCCCGGTCTGCTGCACGAACATGTTCAGGCCTTCGACCTTGGTGACGTCGTTGCGCTCCGCGAGCTCGCTGCGCAGGGTGATGGGGATCAGCTCGGTGCCCTCGCGGTATTGCGAGGTGTCGAGGCCGGTGAGGCTGGTCTGCAGCGAGACGGCGATGTCCTGGCTGCTCAGCCCCGCTCGGCGCGCTCGAGCCTGGTCGATGTCCACCTTGAACTTCTTGGCCCAGCGCCCCCAGTCGTCGCTGACGTTGCGCACCCCGGGCACCGTGGCCAGCTTGGCCTTCACCTGCCCCACCACGTCGAGCAGCGCAGGGTTGCCGTCGGCGTAGATGCGGAACTCCACCGGGGCTTTGGTGGGCGGCCCGTTGGCGAGCGGCTTGGCGGTGACCTTCGCCTCGGGGAATGTCTCGAAGACGAAGTCGGCGATCTCCTCGTTGAGGGTGTCCACGTGGGGCCGGGTGGCGTTGTCCACGATGATGATGGCGTAGTTGTCCGCCGGCGGTGAGGGGTTGAAGCTGAGCACGAAGCGCGGCCCACCCTGGCCGATGAAGGTGTTCCAGACCTTCACGCCGTCGGGCCATGTGCCATCTTCGTTCTGCTTCACCACCTTCTTGGCGATCAACTTCTCGATCTCCACCGCGACCTCGGAGGTACGCTCGATGGGCGTGCCCTGAGGCAGCTCCAGCTCGATGACGCTGTAGGTCTGATCCGAGGGCGGGAAGAAGATGAAGGGGATGATCTTGAAGCCCTGCATCGACCCGAGGAACACCCCAATGACGAGCAACACGGTGACGAACTTGAAGCGCAGGGCAGGCATGAGCACAGCCCGATAGAGCCGATATCCGAGGCTGCCGAAGAGGGGCCCGCCCCCGGCTTCTCGGGGCTTCACCTTGATGAACCACATGCTCAACAGCGGGATCAGGGTGAGCGCGAGCACCCACGAGGCCATCAAGGTGATGGACACCACCACGAAGAGGGCGGCGGTGTACTCACCGACGTTGGACTCGGCGAGGTAGATGGGCAGGAAGGCCGCCGCGGTGGTGAGCGACGAGGTCAGCAGCGGGATCCGCAGCTCCTTGGCAGAGTCGATGGCGGCGTCGAAGGGCTTCATGCCCGACTCCATGCGCACCATGATGCTCTCTGCCATCACGATGGCATTGTCCACCAACAGACCCAAGGCGATGATCAGGGCCGCGAGGCTCATCTGGTTGAGCCCCTCACCGACAGCGCCCATCATCAAGATGGCGGCAATGATGGCTGTGGGGATCAGCGAGGCCACCACCAGACCGGTCCGCAGGCCCAGGGTGAGCAGCATCACCACGATGACCAGCCCGATGGCCTGGAGCAGGTTCTCGACGAACTCGCCCACCTTCTTCTCCACCGCCTGGGGCAAGAAAGCGGTGACCTCCATCTCGATGCCCCAGGGATAGATGGACTCCATGATCTCCATGGCCCCCTTCACCTGCTCCCCGAGGGTGATGATGTTGCCGCCCTCGCGCATGGAGATGGCGAGGCTGAGGCCCTGATTGCCGTTGACCCGGTTGATGTCCGAGGCCGGATCCACATAGCCCCGACGCACATCGGCGATGTCACCGAGGTAGACCAGGCCGCCTCCAGGGGTCTGGATCAAGGTCTGCTTAAGCTCGTCGACGGACTCGAAGTTGCCTGAGGGCTCGAGGGCGATGCGCTCGGGGCCGATGCGCACGTACCCACCGGGGATGACGATGTTTCTGCTGGCGAGCACGGCCTGCAGGATGCCCGGTGACAGCCCCACCTCGGCGAGGCGAGCGTTGCTGTACTCGATGAAGATGCGCTCCTCTTGCACACCGAAGATTTGCACCTTGGCCACGTCGGGCAGCCGCAGCAGCCGTTTGCGCGATTTCTCGGCCACGTCTTCCAGCTCGGCAGGGGTAAAACCGTCTCCGGTCATGCCCACCACGATGCCGAAGACGTCGCCGAACTCGTCGTTGATGAAGGGGCCCGCCACGCCATCGGGCAGCGACGGCTTCACATCGTTGATCTTGCGGCGCAGGCGGTCCCAAACCTCGCGAACCTTCTCGGGGGGCGTGGTCTCCTTGAGGTTGACGAACATGACCGAGAGGCCGGTCTTGCTGTTGCTGTTCACGAAGTCGAGTTCGGGGATCTCCATGACCACCTCTTCGAGGCGATCGGTGACGAGCTCTTCCACACGCTGAGGGCTGCCCCCGGGGAAGAAGGTCTGCACCAGGGCGGTGCGGATCGTAAAGCCCGGATCCATCGAGCGGGACATGTTCTGGTAGGTGGTGAAGCCTCCGAGGAGCACCACCAGCACAGCGACGAGGGTGACGCGGTTGTTGATGAGGGCAAACCGCGTCATGGCGTGGGCTCCTCACCCTCGGGGGCGGCCTTCGGTGCAGCCTTGGGCTGGGCTTCGCCGCCGAGGGTGGCCAGCAGCTCGGGCATGAGCTTCACCGTGAGACCCGGCTGAATGTGGCGCAGGCCCGCGGTGACCAGGAGCTCACCCCCCTTCAGCCCCTCGGTGATCTCCATGCCCTGCTCGGAGATGTCGCCCACGGTGACCATCACCCGAGCCACCTTGCCCTGGCCCTCTTTGACGTCGTTCACCACCAGCACGTGGCGGCCCTCGCGATCCTCACCGACGGCGACGAGGGGCACGATGATGCGCGGCGCGGCGTTGGCCTCGCCGAAGGTGAAGGTGATCTCAGCGGCCATACCGGGCCTCACCTGAGCATCTTCCTTCTCGAGGACCACGGTGACGGGGAACGTGCTCTGGCCTCGGGCGGCGGGGCTGATCTCCGTGACGGTGCCGGGGATGGTGAGGGCGTTGGCGGCGGGGAACTTCACCTGCACGGTGGCCTGCGGCTCGACCTCGCTGATGAGCGACTCGGGCACCGCCACCACCACCTCGGTGCGGCCGCCGGTGTTGAGGGTGATGACCGGCTGCCCCGAGCCGAGGTTCTCGTTCACCTCGGAGATCGTGGCGGCCACCACCCCATCGGCGGGGGCCGACAGCACGGTGTACTTCACCTGCTTCTGCAGCAGCTTGATGCGCTGGCCCGTCGACGCAAGCTGCGCCCGAGCGGACTCGTAGCCTGAGCGTGCAGCGTCGAGATCAGCCTTGGCGGCGTTGCCGTTGGCGTAGAGCTTGCGCACCCGATCGTAGCTGGCCTTGGCGCTCCGAGACTGGGCCCGGGCAGCGCCAGCGCTCGCTCTGGCCTCGCTCAGCTGCAGCTTGTAGTCGCTGTCGTCGAGCTCGGCGAGGCGCTGGCCTTTCTTGACCTCGTCGCCGACCTTCACCGCCAGGCTCTTGAGGGTGCCGTTCACCTTGAAGCTGAGCTGGGTCTCGGCGCCTGCCTGAGCGGTACCCGAGAGCACCCGGGTCCGCTGGGCGTCGGCTTGCTCGACCACAATGGCCCGCACCGGGCGGATCACGGTCTTCTTCTCGGGTGGCGGCTTCTGGCAGCCAGCGAGCAGGGCGCTCAGCATGATGCCGCTGAGCCAGATACTGGGGGTGGAGACAGTCTGCATGGGAGACCTCACTGCTGAGCGGGGGTAGAGGAAGAAGGGGTCTTGGGAGCGCGGGCTTTGCGGAACCAGGCGTCGGCCCGATCGAGCCACGCCTTGCGGGACACGGCATCAGACTCGAGGTGAGAGAACGATCCGACGGCCCGCTCTGCGGTGAGATAGTCGAGCAGGAAGTCGAAGATGGCATTGGCTGCGCCCTGATCAGCCACCAACGCGGCGTTCTGGGCGTCGACCAGCTGAATCACGTTCGCCGCTCCGCGTCCATAGGCGTCGGTGACCAGATCGAAGTTCTGCCGAGCGGCCTTGGCAGCGTCACGGGCGAGCTGGATGCCTCGATAGGAAGCCGAGACAGTCTGCAGAGCCGCCCGCATACGTTGCTCAACCCGAAGTTTTGCCGAGGCCCGCTGCTGTTTGAGACGCATCAGCTCCGCCTCTGCCTTGCGCACCGCCGCAGAGCGACCGCCGCCCTCGTAGAGGGGCAGGCTCACGTTCACGCCCACGGACCAGAAGGTCTCGTCGAAGGTGGGGAAGCTCAGATCGATGGGCAAGTCGTCGGGCAGGGTGATGCCGGCCTCTGCCCCCTCACCGCCCTTGGCCAAGCGCTGCTGCAGCTCGGCCTGCAAAGCCACGGTGGGCATGTAGTAGCGGCGCTCCGCCAACAGCTCCGAGCGTGCCTGAGCCTCGATGAGGCTGTCGAGCTGCTTGAGCTCTGGCGAAGCCTTCACCGCCTCTTCCACCATGAAGTCCCGGAAGATGCTGAAGCTCAACGGATCGTTGAGGAACTGGAACACTCGCTGGTCGGAGATGATCAATCGGGGATCTTCCAGAGTGGTCTCTTCCACCTCGAAGCCGTCTTCGAGATCGTGATTCATCACCCGGTTCACCTCGATCTCCGCCAGATGGCGGCCCGCGCGGGCGTCGAGGGCCGACTGCTTCACCTGGGCGATCTCGCTCTGCCAGCGATACACCTCGCCGGGGTTGCCAGAGCCCACCTCTTTGCGGATCTCCGCGAGCTCGAGGTTCTTCCGGGTGCGGCGCAGGTTCTCTTTCTGGATCCGCTCGAAGGTCCGGGCCCGCAGCAGGTTCAAGAAGGCCTGACCGGCCTCCAGAGCCACGTCGAGCTTCTGTTGATCTCGGGACTGCCGCCGCTGCTTCTGCAGTTTTTGCTGAATCTCGTACTGCCCCCACACCGGATCGGCGTAGAGCACCTGACTCAAGCTGATGGTGCCGTCGATGTATCGCTCGGGGCTGTTGCCCTGGGCTGCTCGGGCACGATCGCGATCGATCATCAGCCCCAGGGCCGAGACCTCCACCGTGGGCAGCAGGCTGGCCTTGGCGCTCTCGACGTCCTCTTCACCGGCAGCAACCTGCTGATCGGCCACCTTGAGGTCGAGGTTGCGCTGCATGGCCTGACGCATCACCGCGCTGAGATCGAGGGTGCGCAGCTTCGGGCGCCGGGCGTTGAGCAGCTCGGCTTCGGAGAGCACATCCCAGGAGGGCAGGCGGCCGATGGCCCGAGCCGTGGCCATGTTCACCACGAGACGCTCCCCTTCCACGAAGCGCACGGGGATCTCCGACGCCGGCGTGCCCATGAGCATCTGCTGAGTCTCCAGGGCGATGCGCCGGGCTCGACGCTGAAGATCAGCCTGTGGTGCAGCCCCTGCGAGGGCGCCGCGCTCTACCTCAGGGCGGCCGAAACGTGACCATGTGGGCAGCTTGCGATCCTTGAGGGCGTCGTAGAGCTTCTTGCGATCGGCAGGCTTCATCTGAAACAGCGGCGCCAGATAGACCGCCTCGATGTCTGCCGGCAGGGCTGCGATGACCGCCTCAGGATCAGTCCCCGAGGGCACGATGCCAGCCAGCTCTATGCCTGCATCCTGAGTCTGCGCCTGCCCCCAGGCCAGCGCCTGGGGCATTGTGGACACCACGAACTCGGGCACCACGATCGCCATGCGCTTGAAGGGCACCACGCTCTGGAACAGCTGCAGCTCGCGGGTCATGCTCCAGCTGCCCACGAGATAGGCCAGGTTCTTCACCCCACTCCGGCCGTCTTTTTGAGGCAACGGCAGCCCCACGTCCACGAGGCCACCGGCATACACCACCTTGGGGAGATCTTTGCGCTGCGTCGCGGTGTACGACGCCTGAAAACCCAAGGTGATCACCAGAGTGACCTCTGGATCAGCGAGCAGGCTGTCGAGGGCTTTACCGATGCCTTCCGGGGTCCAGTCTGCGGTGAGGGTCTTGTCTTTGGGAAAGCTCACCTCGAACTCTGCCCCGGCGAGGGTGAGCACCTCGCGCTCCACCGCTGCTCTGAGCTGGGCGTTCGTGGGCGCCGGGCCATCGAAGACCAAGCCGATCCGGTGAGCGCCTCGGGCGCTCGCCGCCGATGTCATGAACATCACGGCGATCAAGGCCATCAAGGCACTCAGAGGGCGCGTCAGCGTGCTTCTCGGCGTAAGGGTCTGCATCAGGGGAGCCTCGCAATCGTGCTGTGTCCTCGGTGGCATCACAGTCGGACACGTTCGCCATTGCGTAAACCAATTCCCGTGCCATCAGGGGCACCTCGGGCAGGCCGTTGGATTTATTCAAAGTTTTTTAACAAAGTATTGGCGAGCAAGTTGTCCATCAGGGTGGACAAGTGTCCGACCGGACACTTCAGACGGCTTGTCCAGGCGCCCCAAGATTCGCTCGAGGTGCCCGACGTCGATCACACATCACGAGATCTTCACGGCACCCGATCTGTGTGCCATACCTCTCCCTCGAGGGGCCTGCCACAGTCCTCTCGTGCAGATCGAACGCCCCACCGAAAACAGGAGCGTCAGATGGACACCCCCTCGCCTCCCCCGCCTCGAGCTCTATGGACGCTCACGCGGCTGGTGTTCTTCGGTGCGGGTCTCGCCGCAGTGCTGGCCATGCTCCCGGATACGCCGTGGTGGATGGGACTCTTCGATCACTTCCGGCTGCACATCGGCTTCGGGTTCATCCTCGCAGGGTTCTTTGCGTTGCTGTGCCGCAAATGGCCCGCAGCGGTCATCGGCGCCATGCTCGCCGCCGCCCATCTGCTTGCTCTGGGCCATCAAGGCGGCGGCCCGGAGGCCCAGGGCCATGGGCCCACCCTGAAGATCATGAGCTTCAACGTGCTCGGCTCCAACACCGCCCTCGACGATCTCGAAGCCTTCGTCGAAGCAGAGTCACCCGACATCATCGTACTTCTGGAAGTGCGCCCTCACCTCGCCACGCGGCTGCGACGGTGGCCAGGCTACAGCGTGCAGGCTCTGAGGCCTCGAGAAGACAACTTTGGCGTGGCGTTGCTGAGCAAGTGGCCCATGGTCCCTTCTGAGACTCGACCCCTCGGGGGCATCTACGACAGCGTCATCGGCGCCACAGATCTCGGCGGTCGGCCCCTGGTCGTCATCGGCGCTCACCCACCGCCGCCGGTGAGCGGCCCTGTGACCGAGACCCGAGATCGCACCATCGACGCCATCGCCGGTTTCATCGAGGGAGACATCAAGGGGTTCCTCGGCGCCATGGCCCCTCAAGGCATCACCCCACACGTGGTGGTGGTCGGTGATCTCAACGCCACTCCATGGTCTCAACCTGTTCAGAAATTGATGACTTCAGCGGGGCTGTGGGACAGCCGTCGGGGCTTTGGCTACCACGCCACGTGGCCCGCGAAGCTGGGCCCTCTCGGGATCCCCATCGATCATGCGCTGGTCTCTGGTGATCTCGCAGTGCTTGAGCGTCGGGTGGGGCCTGCTCTGGGCTCAGATCATCGCCCTGTGCTGCTCACCGTCACCCCAGCAGTCGAGCAGCCTTCACTCTGACTCTTCTTCCACCACGAGGCTGGCGGTGATCTCTTCTGTCTGCACACACACCACCGCAGCCCCCGAAGGCGGGTTGTTCACCGCCCCCAGACAATTGGCCACGCCGTCTACAGTGAGATCGGTGTCTTCGATCACCGCCACCGACTCTCGCTCGGTGCGACTCAACCGCGCGCTGTCGGCCTCTTCACCCTCGACCTGCAGCACGATGTCCACCTCACGGTAGCGGCAGACGATGACATTGCTGCCTGCGGTGGCCTCCAGGGCCGATGTTTGGGTGAGTTGTCGCCAGTTGGTGCCGCTGACCGTGTTCAACACCACCACCTCACTCTGGCTCAGGATCTCCGGATCGGCCGGATCGATGCTGGCGCAGGCTTCGGCCCCATCGCAGGGGAAGACGACCTGGACCGTACCCCCGCCCGCCTGCTGCGGCCCCATCACAAAGGTCGAGGCTGGCACCAGGCAATCGATGCAGCTGCTGGGATCAGGGATCGTGGTGGGGGTGCCATCACAGGCCCCCTCGGGGGTGATGGTGTATTGCTGCACCTGCCAGGTTCCAGCCACTGCAGGGATCTCTTCAGGTGGCTGGCAGCCGAGAACGCCCAACGCCAGCGCGCCGATGATGCACGCCCTCATGTGCCCAGGTTGTGTCGCGCGATGACCTGAAACCTGAGACCGGAGAACTCCGGAAAATCGCGACAGACGCCGGCGACGCATTTGATGCCTCCACGCTGGTTGCCGATGATGGTCCGCAGCTGGACCTCGGGGATCGGATTGTAGACCAGAATCCCCGCGAGGAACGAGTTACGCACCCCTTCGGAGTTGTTCTGAGTGTCGTGGCCCACCTCCACGGTGGCTGATCCCACCCCGGTCCACTCCACGGCGAGCAGCGAGCTGCCTCGGGCGTACTTCCGGCCCTCGAGCTCCCAGAACTGATGGTAGAGCTGCATGTGAAACGCCAGGGATCGGGTGATGGGCTCGAGGTAGTCGAGATCGAGGTGGCGCAGGCTCTTGATGCTCCGGCCATTCTGCACCTCGTCGCGAAAGCCCCCGGCGAGGTTCATCCGGGCCCGGCCCTGACGGTATCGCCACTCGAAGCCCCCATAACCGTGGTACTGCTTCACCTTCCCGGGCTCGTCGGGGTTCACGATGCGGTGCATGCCGTTGACGTAGGGCACGAAGTCACCATCGAGCAGGAAGAGATCAGCCCGGATGCGCCCCCCGAGGATGTCGCGGTTGTTGAGCACCTCCTGGTCGAAGCGCTCCACAGTGGGGGGCTGGTTGTAGTTGAACCGGTTCTGAGTGGCTGTGTTCTCGCCACCCCGCAGCTCGTATTTGTCGAGATACAAGCCCTCGAACAAGATGCCGTAGTGCTCTTGCAGCACGTTGAGGGCCACGAAGCCCGCAGTGCCGTCTTCCTCGTCACCCACCAGCCTGCGCTGTTGATAGTCCACCTCACCGTAGAAGGTGAGCCAGTCCGTCAGCTCAGGCACATCGAGAGAGCCACCGACGGTCTGAGTCTGATCATCATCCAGGCCCGGACGATCGAGGATGGGATCTCGGGGCTGGAGATACACATAATACATCGTGAGATCGATGGACCGGTCGAAGTCGAACAGCTCACCGACCCGCAGCGTGTATTCGCCACCCGCGATGAGATCTTCCGAGTCTTCCACGAACTTGAGCGACACCCAGTCGAGGTTGGCCGGATTGGTGTAGCCCCCGAAGACGGTGGCCTTCATCACGTCACCGTCATACTCCGCCAGGCCCCCTCTCAAAGAGACGTCTACCCCGAGCTCGTCCACCTTGCGCAGCGAGAGCGCGATGCCGCGGCCGAGCTGTCGATAGAAGTCACCCGCCACCAGCGTATAGGTGCCCGGCGCATATTTGAGACCCACCCGCTCCAAGCGAATGTCATCTTTGAACTCGTCGGTGGGCGCCCCGATGAAATACATGGAGTCGAGACGGTTCACCGAGGAGAAGTCGCCCCACTTCCCGTTGAAGTTCAACCGGTTGACGATCATGTCATAGTTGTCGTCGTTGGGATCGCCGTTCCTGTTGTCGGTGCGGCGGTCGACGGTGAGCGTGTCGGTGAGCTGCACCGCCGGCCCCTGGGCCAGCGCCTCGGTGGCGATGAGGCCCAGGGAAAGGGTCAACACGTGTGTCAGGATCTTCAAGACGTGTCCTCGAGGGATGAGACTTCGGCGGGTCGAGTCGATCGAGCGGTCAGGGGGGATCTAGCAGAGATCTGCCTCAGGGCGTAGGGGCAGCAGGCGCCGGGGTCGGCGCAGCATCTGCGCCTTCAGCGATCAGGGTGTCGATGTGCTTTTTGATCTCCACCTCGTCACCGCTGGCGTAGCCCTCGTGCTGGAAGGCGATGCGGCCCTCTCGATCGACCCCAACAGTGAAGGGGGGCGTACCGCGGGGGTTCAGCGCTGCGAGGGTAGAGCCGTCCTGATCGAGCAGCACGTTCATCTTCCAGCGCTTGCGCTTGGCGAGCACCCGCACCTCGGAGAGGGTCTGGGGGCTGTCGATGCTGATGGCCAGCACCTCGAGGCCTTTGTCCTTGAGGTCTTTCTGGTACTGATCGAGGAAGGGCAGCTCTTGCTTGCAGGGCCCGCACCACGTGGCCCAGAAGTTGATGATCACCACCTTCCCCTTGAGCTCGGAGAGCTTCACCTTCTTGCCCTTGATGTTCTTCAGGGCGAAGTCGGCGATGGCCGAGCGCTTCTCAGGGGGAGTCAGATCACTGGCCGAGGCCAGGCTGGTGGTGGCGAAGAGAGCCAGCAGAGCAAAAATCAGGTGGCGCATTGAAGCTCCTCGATGGTGGGCCGCACAGCCCAGAACTGGTGTTTCGAACGCGAGGGCCTCAGAGCAGGGCGCCGATGATGGCCCGCACTGCGCTCTCGTCGAAGCCGGTGTCGATCTTCACCATCTCCATGGTGTCGAGATCGACGATCATGGTCATGGGGGTCAGGCTGCGATCGTAGTAATCCTGGAGCACGAAGGGCTCATCGGAGACGACGTACACGTCGTCGCCGAGGCTGTACTGCCTGCGCCACTGGTTCGCGAGATCAGCGTTGGACGGGTTGAACTCGGCGTCCTCGAAGAGGGCGACGAAGACCACGAGGCCGTCGTCGTGCAGCTCGTCGGAGAGGGCCTGCAGTTTGGGCTGCTCCTCGATGCACGCAGTGCACCAGCCCGCTGAAGTGGAGATCAACAGCACCTTGTTGCTGGCGTCCATGCGGATGTCGCCGAGATCGATGGCGTTGCCGAGATCGTCGACGAAGCCCAGGTTCGTCAGGATGGCACCTTCAGAAGTGCCGTACCCGCTCGCGGGGTAGGTGGCCCGATCGACGCCGCCAGCGGCACCGCCGGCAGCACCTGCGCCGCCACCACCGGCGCCAGCCTCACCGCCAGCGTCGTCTTCTACGTCATCGCACCCCAAAGCAGCGGCGGCGATGATCATCGAGCTCAAGAGCATGGTTTTCAGAGTACGCATCAGTTTCTCTCCAGGGCGCAGAGATGTACGAGTGAAAGCAGGGCCTCATTCAGCCGGCAATGTTCGAGGCGTCTTCTCAGCGGGGGGCGTAGCCCATCCAGTTCAGACAGGGTAGACCGCCGGACTCACCTTCAGAGACGATATACACCCCTTCGGCGTCGACGACACCCTCCCCATACCGCTCCCAGTCTCCCTCGGGTACGTGCTCTCCGTCAGCGAGGGTGCAGTTGAGCCCACCCAACGCAAACAGATCGACCGTGGTGCCCGGGGGGAGTTCGGTCTCGTTGGGGATACGCACCGTGAAGGGGGTGCCCTGCACGTCGCCCTCGGGCACGAAGGCGTAGATCGCAGTGGGCGTGGGCTCGTCTTCGAGGAAGTACAGCCCCGGAGCATCTTCAGGATCGATCCGGCGCACACCCAGGCGGTCGTAGCTGGAGAAGAAGCGATCAGGCACGACCTCGACCTCGAGGCCATCATAGAAAGTCACCGTACGGGGGGCCGCGCCGTCCCCCTCGGGGGGCAGGTCGCCGCCTACAGTGCGGTAGAGCACCGTAGGCGAATCGAGGCGCATGATGCCGTCGGTCACCGTGTCGAAGGTGGCCACATCATAGCTCGTGGCCTGCTCGGAGCCCGGCAACAACACACGCTGAGCCACCTTCTCCATGCACTGCGCTTCGGCGTTCACCGAGATGGTGTATGCACCGTCGGCTCGCGTGTCGGCAGGTTGCAGACAAAGCAACATGCCATCGGGGGCGATGTTGATGCAGGCCTGGGCCTTGGCACCCGAGACCGCCTGACCTTGATCGTTCACGACCCAGCCGCGGATCTCGGTGACCCATTCAAACTCGGCGCCACAACTCGGCGGCCGGGGGATCACCTGTGCCGGGGGCTCGGCGATGCTCGCCGGCATGTCCAGCTCGGTCTCCACAGGCGGAGGAGGCGCCACACCAGGACCACCGCCACCGACATCACCACCAGCGCCACCGGGCTCACCGCCCATGCCACCGAGGCCACCGGCACCGCCCATGATCTCGCCGCCAGCGCCGCCGGCCATGCCTCCGGCGCCACCGGGCTCGCCGCCACCGCCGCCCATACCTCCGGCGCCTGCCATGCCCCCGCCGGCAAAGGCACCACCGCCTCCGCCAAAGGGCGACGGATCAGAGTCACTGTCGTCTTCGGAGCAACCGGCCAGGGCCAGCGCGAAAATTAAGCCTGGGGCCACAGGGATCAGGGACCGAACGCGCATTCGGGGGTGTCGCATCACTCAACCTCTCTCGACTTCTTCAGACGCTGGCAGCCTATGGCAACACTGACATCGTGCGCAAAGGTACGCACGTCGCCGAGAAAAGTTATCCATGTCGATGACTCAAAGTGAAAGGGGCAGAAATCTGCACATCGGCCTTCTCCTCAGCTCTGTGTTACTCTGACGCCGACTGGGAGAGAGACACCAACAGCATCGGAGGGCATATGCGTCTTCACATTTTCGGCCTCATCACCCTGTGCCTCGCCTTTGGCGTCGCCTGTGACGATGGCGGCGGCAGCGCCACCCCTGATCTCAATGATCCCAAAGCAGGTGTCGCTTCGACGCAGCTCACCGCCCCCGAGAATGCTCAGTTCTCCGAGGGTGCTCTGCAGCTCATCGTGGAAGACAGCATCGCCCTCAACCTAGTGGCCGTCCTCGAAGACGGCAGCACCCAGAGCGGCACCGAGGCCGCCACCTGGTCCAGCTCCGACAGCTCGGTGCTCGAGCTCACTGGCCCCGGCGCCTTCACCGCCCTCAAGGCCGGCGAGGTGGAGATCATCGCCACCCTCGGTGAGCAGACCGCCACCATGCCCGTGGCCATCGCTCCCATCGCCGTTGAGTCCCTCACCGTGAGCCCCAGCGAAGAGCAGGTGCTCTCCATCGGTGAGTCGGTGCAGCTCACCGTCACCGCCACCCTGGTGAACGGTAAAGAAGAAGACGTCACCGAGCGCGCCGAGTGGACCTCTTCCAACCTCGACGTCGTCGACGTCGATGGTGGCCTCGTCACTCTGCTCAGCGCCGGCGGCGGCGAGATCACCGCCACCGTCGACGACGTGAGCGTGAGCGTCTTCGTGAAGGCCGACTGCGCCTACCCCGAGAACGCCCCCGCGTCGAGCGACAACGGCCTGCAGGTGGGCTCGGTGATCCCGAACCTGACCTGGAACGGTGCCTTCGGAAACAACAAAAACGTCGACTTCAGCCTCGAGGACATCTACTGCGGTGCCCAGGGCTTCGAGAATGTCAGCTCCATCACCTTCATCCTCACCGCCGGCTGGTGCCCCGCCTGTAAAGAGTTCATCCCGGCCTTCAACAACGAGTTCCACAACCGCATCACCCAGAGCGGCAGCGTGGTGATCTACGTGGAGACCGAGACCGACACCTACGGCCCGGCGACCCACGCCTACGCCAACGACGACATCACCCGCCTCATCGGCCCCAAGAACGGCCTGCGCGTCGGCGACGCCCAGACCACCCCCACGCAGGATTTCTTCCGCACCAGCCCCACCATCACCGCCATGCCCACGCAGATGGTGGTGCGCACCAGCGACATGCAGATCATCGCCAGCTCGGCCCAGACCCCGAGCCTGCTGCCCTTCGCCGAGCTCGCCGCTGATCCCGAGGGCGACTGGAGCCACCTGCTGCCCACCCCGAACTGTGGCCCTGAAGACGAGGAGCCCACGGAGCCCAACAACGATCCCGCCACCGCAGGCATGATCTCCGCCGGCAGCTTCGAAGGCGGTGTCTGTGACGGCCAGCCCGACTTCTTCCAGATCAACGAAGAGGGCAGCTACGACGTGGTGCTCGAGTTCAACCACGGCGAGGCCGATCTCGACATGGCCATCTGGCCCGCGGGCTCTGATCCCCAGAACGATCAGCCCACCGCCGTGAGCGATGGCACTGGCAACCAGGAGCAGGTGAGCTTCACCGGGCCTTCCCTGGTGGTGGTCTACAGCTACAGCCCCGCCTTCAGCACCAGCTACCGCCTGTCAGTGACCCCCAACTGATCTCAACATGACCGACCCTGAGGTGTTTCGATGACATATGATCAGCGCCACACACCTCAAGCCCAGGCCGGTGCGCAGTTGCAGCTCACCGAGGCCCAAGCGGCCACCCCCTTCGGTGCCCAATCGAGTGCAGTTCAACAGAGCGCCGAGCTCATCGCTGCCCACACAGACGCAACATCGGGCAACGCCGCCACTGTGCAGCATGCGCCCTCAGATCGTGGGGCAAAGGTGAGCCCCCACGTCGCCCGCCTGCACCTCTATGCAAAAGTCGATGTCGCCGAGATGACACTCGAGCATCTCGAACAGGGTCATGTGGGCCACACTTGGGTGGCCCTTGAGTGGAAAGATCCTTCGGCTGTGCCCGAAGACATTCACGCGGCCCATCGCCCCCTGCTCCAGAGTGGGGGCGCCTACGCCGATCCCTTTGGATTCTGGCCTGCAGAGGGATACGAAACCAATGTGCTGTCTTCGTACGTCAAAGGCGTTCTGCTGCAACCAGACACCGCGTACCAGGGCAGCGAGCAGGCCTCACAGACCTGGGATCTCACTCAGGCCGAGGCCGAATCGGTGATCGAGTATGCCGAGTCCAAGCGTGATGCTGAGTACTCGGTCTACTTCTACAACTGCACCACCTTCGGCAAAGAAGCGGTGGAAGCAGCAGGCAAGAGCCCCCCAAGCATGTGCGACGTCAATGTCTGCATGCCCAACACCCTCTACGAAGGCATCAAAGAGCGCCAGGACGACCGCCAAGGGCAGACGCGCACCCATGATCTGGAAACAGGTGCCAGCGTGGAAGCCTACCACCCCGACACGCGCTCCAAGATCTGACTCGGCGCCATTCACGGGCCCACCTCACATCAGCCGTACGATACAACCGCGCGCTGGCTACGACTCCAATGTGTTTGTCTCAAACAACTTGATGCAGTGCTCGCTCATCCATTGTGAGTGAACCGCCATTCAATCTCGGCTATATTGCCCCGGATCACAGCCCCGCCATATGGCCTAAGGAGCAAGAGACATGACCCGCCCCGCCCTCACGGTACTCGCCGAAGACGAGCAGATGTTCTACGACGAGGTGGCCAAGTTCGCCCGCAACCAGATCGGCCCCCTGGTCCACGATATGGACACCCAGGGCCAGGTGCACCCCGAGCTGATGCCCAAGCTCTTCGAGCAGGGCGTCATGGGCATCGAGATCCCCGAGAAGTTCGGCGGCGCCGGCAGCAGCTTCTTCACCAGCATCGTGGTCATCGAGGCCCTCGCCACCATCGATCCGAGCATCTCGGTGCTCGTCGACGTGCAGAACACCCTCGTGATCAACGCCCTGAACCGTTGGGCCACCGACGAGCAGAAGGCGAAGTACTTCCCCAAGATGGCTTCCGAGTGGGTGGGCTCCTACTGCCTGAGCGAAGCCGGCAGCGGCTCCGACGCCTTCGCCCTCAAGACCCGCGCCGATCGCAACGAGGCCGGCAACTGGGTCATCAACGGCACCAAGCTCTGGATCACCAACGCCAAGGAGGCGTCGCTGTTCCTGGTCTTCGCCAACACCGACTTCGACAAGGGCTACAAGGGCATCACCGCCTTCATCGTCGAAAAGGGTGCCCCGGGCTTCACCGTGGGCAAGAAGGAAGACAAGCTCGGCATCCGCGCTTCGAGCACCTGCGAGCTGACCTTCGAAGATGTCGAGGTCACTGACGCTCAGGTCCTCGGCGTGGTGGGCAAGGGCTACAAGATCGCCATCGAGACCCTCAACGAGGGCCGCATCGGCATCGGCGCTCAGATGGTGGGCCTCGCTCAAGGCGCCCTCGACGTGGCCATGAAGCACATGCTCGAGCGCAAGCAGTTCGGTAAGCGCCTCGCTGACTTCCAGGGCATGCAGTTCCAATACGCTCAGTGCGCCACCGACATCGAAGCAGCCCGCCTGATGGTCTACAACGCCGCCCGCTTGAAAGATGCCGGCAAGCCATTCCTCAAAGAGGCGGCCATGGCCAAGCTCTTCGCCAGCCAGGTGGCCCAGCGCGTGTCGTCGCAGTGTGTCGAATTCCACGGCGGCGTGGGCTTCACCCGGGAGTACCCTGCGGAGAAGTTCTACCGTGACGCCAAGATCGGCTCGATCTACGAGGGCACCTCGAACATGCAGCTGCAGACCATCGCCAAGCTGATGCAGGCCCAGTACGACAAGGGCTGAGCAATACTGACCTCCCCTGCTCACCACCCACCTCGCCAAGATCCACAAAGTACGCACGGCTCGATACGAGAGACTGTTCAAGAATGAGCGTCGAGCTGGTTTGCACTTGAGCGTCGACCCATTTTGGTTCAGCCTGACGCAGAAGACGGTCGCGTGCGCAAGCCGCTCGGCGGTGATCGCTCAGTGACAACAGTGTGGGGTGAATTCAATGAATCGTTTTGTATGTGTGGCCGGCGTCGCCTGGTCGCTTGTGGGCTGTGATCTCATCTCTTCCTCAGAAGACTCATCAAATGAGCTCCGTCGGCAAAGAGAAGCTGTCGTCTGTGAGGTGCAAGCATGCGAAGATGGAATCGGTCATCGCCAAAGCGCGCTGAGCAGCGCAGCCCCCGTATTCATGCGGCGGGTTGAAAAGGCCGAGGTCGTCGCCAAGCTCGACACCCTCTTACACGAAGACCATCTGGCAGCGCAGTGGCTGTATGCGTGGCTTCAGCCCGAAGCCCTCGACGCCACCCTGGCGCCTGAGCTGCTGGAGGCCGCCCGAAGCGCCGCGCTCTCACCCGTTCGGCGGGCCAAGGTATCTCAACAACTCGACGAAGCTCTGCCTCACTGGCGACAACTTGGCCAACGGCGCATCGAAAGCGTGGGTCATCATCTGAACGCACGGCCGGAGCGACCTGCCCTCGCAGTGGGCAGATACCCGCTCGAAACATCAGGCTGTGGCGAGATGGCTCTACGCATGGCCATCGAGAGCGTGCAAGTCGTCGAGCGCGAAGACAACATCCTTGGCGATAAGATCTATTGCGTCATCCGAGCGCAAGATGACACACAGGTCGAGGTCTTGCAGACTGATCCATCGCCAGCACTCGGGGTGAACGGACGGCACGACTTCGAGCACACGATCTTTTATGGGCGAGCAGGACATCGAGACCCAGGGCAAGATCTGAAGATCAACTATGACTGCTACGAGATCGACGATGACGAGGATTACGAGCGTATCTCTGAAATCATCGACGAACTTGAGCGCGTTGGTGTGCATCTGGGCAAGCTCACTGGCACGCCGCAGGCCGCAGCATTCGCGGTGCAGATCGCCGAGTGGGCCCGCATCGTCGCCCAGTTTGCGGCGATCTTCGACGGAGACGATCATCTCTACATACATGAAGAGATTCTGGATCGCCGCGCCCTATGGCGCCTGATGACCGACCGCAGGCGCACCCTGGTGGCCCGAGACGAGAACAACCTCTCGGAATGGTCTTGGGTGCTGTCGTTTCGCACGGATGGGTGTGCCATGGGCGTCTCTTCCGAAGAGCCAGCGCCCTCGGGCCCGCGCTGTTCAGAGACGTGTGTTGGGTGCTGCGTGGGCGAGCGCTGCGTGACGGCCACCGACAACCAAGCATGTGGCTCGGATGGAGCGTCATGCCGTTCCTGTCAGGGGGCGGACGTCTGTACAGATGGCGTGTGCACCTTCGACGTTGATCGCGTGGCGGTGGATCTGAGCGTGGTCTCGGCCCACATAGAGCGCAATAAGTCTGACGGGCGATGCTGGGATCTCGGCGGCTGTGGCAACCCGCCCGATGTGTATATTTCAGTTGATGGCGGCGGATGCCAGGGTGCCACCCCCATCCAAGAGGCCTTCTCACCCGCATGGGGTGCCACAGTGTGTCCGAGCCTGACCGCCGGGGCGCTCCTCGACGGTGTCTTCGTACGGGCGATCGACGACGACCTCCAAAGTGACGATCTCATCGGCGAGTGCTGGTTTTACTTCACTGAGCAAGAGATACGTGGGTTCTCTTCTGGTCGAGTCGAAGAGAAGACCCGACGCTGCGGCGCTGCAGAGATCACTCTCGGGATTCAGCTTCGCTGATGTACGTGCAGACCCCTGATACACCTCTATCACTGCTCGATGTGCGACACTGCGTGTGTTGTGCAAAAAGAAAACATGAGCACCCTGCCTGAAAGCCAAACGTAAAACGCTCGACCACCCCACTGCTCATCTGGCGGACTTGAAGGGCCCTGCCTCGCCCCTACACCCAAATCCCCTGCGCCTCGTGGGCAAGGCATCAAGCGTGCCACCTACCCCATTGGACGCTAAGCGACTGAATTATTTAAGAACAGGTACCCTGGAGCTTCTAGGAGGTATGTGCGTGCACATGTGCATGCACACGGCTTTGCACATGTGCACATGTGCGCGCACACCCCTGACCATGTGCGCATGCTCGCCTCTCGGCCCATCGTCCGTGGCGCATACAGCACTTACGCGAGTAGCCCGTTTCGCTCTGGGTCCTCGAAAAGTGACCCATTAGGGAACACAGTCAAAAGCCGATGATCAGGTCACTACATGGAGCTGCTCAACAGTTTGTGTAGTTGTGCCTCTGCACACATGACTTGGGGCCGGGTGGCAAATCTCTTTCCTCTTCAGCCAATCCCTGCCACTCGGCCCCTGTCTCCGCATCCTTGTCACACATCACCTCCCCAGGCAATGCGCCTATTTCATAAAGACGCAACGAAACGAATCCGAAACATTAACTAACTACGCCAGCATCCCCTGTGCTTGCGTAGCAGTGCCTTTGAGCACGTCAGAGGATCGAGTGGCGCCACACTGGTCTGCTTAGGGCAGGCTCCCGCCTCGCTGAGTATGTAAAACCCGATCTCACCTCAGCATATCTGACCTCAGCCCTGCGCTGCTCGATCCTCTCTACTTGAGATTCACCAGGGCAAACAATGAGCGACAGCCAGCACCTCCCGAGATCAATCGTCTTCGATCACATCCAGTGTGATCTCGTCATTGCCCCAGCTCATCGCCTCCCCCACACAGCGTGCCACATGGGGCATGCAAAGCATCACTGCAGGTCGCCCGGAGCAATGACAACCTGTACCTGCCCCACCTGAATAACGGAAGCCTCTCTGCTGGGCATGCACGGTGCCAGTACACGCTCTCTCCGGTGCCTCACGCGCCTTGCAGCAATCTGCCTCGACTCTGGTCATCACCTCTCCCTTCGAACATCTTCGACGCATGTGGGCAGGGCATCCTCACCACACTTGCTCACCGCATACCCCCGTACACAGTGAACCCACCCCACACCCTCATCTAGGGGGCAGCCTGCGCCGTTCTCTCTGGACATCTCGGAAAAAGTGAACTTCCGGGTCTTCAAGTGTCGGGAGGTCAGCATCATGACGGTAAAATCGAGTCATCGTTCGGAACTGGTGTGCCTCCTGGCGCGCTTTGACCTGCCGGCTCTGGCGGAGGCGCTCGGGGTCAGTCTGAAGCGACTTCAGAGGGTTTTGCGCGCACTCGATACCGGCGGGTCATGGCCCACCCGGGGGAGGCTCACGATGGACCGGGTGGCTGTGGCCTTGCAGGTCGATCCGACCCTGCTCGAACGCGAGACACCCGATCTGCGCCGACTGGTCCTCGAAGGATGGTTGAGGGAGAAACACGGGCCCGAGTTGGAGCGTACAGCCCACGAGGTTCGGGGCTATGGCGAGGCGGTATTGAGAGAGGCCCGCGCCTTGCGGGCTGCGGCAGAGCGACCTCTCAAGCGTCTCGGGGGCGGGGTGGCGGAGTAGTCACGGGTCCCAGCGCCCGACGCAGCCGGTCTCGTGTTCGGTATGCCTCTCGTACAGGCCGCGGGGTGGGAACAGGCGTGAGGGGCAGAGGTAGGGGTGTTGAAGTCATGCCCACCTCTACGGCACACGCGCTCGCTCACCGACTTTCGCCCAATGACCCAGCCGGCCCCATTGTGGGCCAGGAAGCCTCATTGCCTTCAAAAAGCGCGTGTGCTGTTTCGAAGCGATCCGGGCCGACCTGGGTGAGCTGGACGAAGTGGAGCTGTGAGGTCACTCTGAAGCACCCTTCCGAGGCCGCACACAGGCTTCATCAATGTGTCCCAATGCACATGAACGCGCCAGGCGCCGAGCCTTCACACGACTCACCATGACAGCTGTGGTTGCTCTCCTCGCCAGAGCCACAGAACATCTCACAGCATTCCGCAGTGAGCGTGCGCTGCGTACACCCCAATGGGTTGGGCACACAACGCGGACTGGCCATGCTGCATACGCTGTCCACGAACTGTATGCAGATCTCGTCGGGGGCACATTCCGGGCACGTCTGGCCACTTCCAGGGGTGAGAGCGACTCCTTCATCCGGAAGGCCTTCATCGGGAAAGCCATCATCTGGAAGATCATCGTCGGGCACATCCTGATCTGAGGTGCCGCGGTCGGAGGGATCGTCCGGACTGCCTTCATCGGGCACTTCACCTTCCATCGAAGGCTGCTCATCCTGGTCGCCGCCCTCTTGATGCCCCTGCAGGCCGAGATCGGCGGTGACCTCAGCTTGCCCCCCATCATCAGCGGCCCCGTCGTTGTGCTCTTCCACACATGCAATGCAGCCCACGCTCAGCGCGCACACGATGATGGACTTCACGACGCCTTCCCCAATCATGTGACCTCCCTTTTCAGATGCCCGCGACCAGACGCCCTCCGACTCAAAGCCTTACACCGTGTGATGGGTGTCTGGCAGCGTATCCGCTGGGCGTGGTCGTACTCTCGCAGAGCACATGGCCATCGAGAGCGCCATCACAGACGTTTTCCTGTAGGGTCGACACCCATGAAACCATGGCCTGCTCTAATCGTTACGTGTGCGCTGTGCGCCTGCACTGATGATCCCGTGGGGGATGCCCGCCCCGACGATGCTCAGGTCGGTATGCCTGACATCGGCATGGCTCCTGATCCTGACGCAGTTGCTCTACCTTCTCCGGATGCGCAGCTCATCGACGCGTTTGTCCCTGATTCGACCCCCTTGTCGGACGCGGATGTCATGGACGCCAGCCTCTTTGACGCGGGCATGGAAGATCGACCAGATGCCGCCCCTGACGCTCAGGTCGATGCGCTGACCCTCACGGTGCCCGACGATGTCACCCTCGACGAGGGTGAGCCCTTCGTGGGTGCCATCGATGCGCGGGCACCTGGCACCCTGGAGGTGTTCGTCTTCGATTTGCCCCCTGGTGCGCACTGGCATCCGGGGCGCCGAGAGATCACCTTCACACCGGACTTCATCCAAGGCCCAGACGCATGGACGATTCGGGTGCTCGCCCGCAGTGAGGGTGAGACGCTGGAGAGCACCTTCACCGTAAACGTACGCGATAACATTCGGCCGCCAGCGCCGGAGATCATCCGTGAGCAGGAAGGTGACGGCTTTACACGTCTGCAGCTGCGGCAACGCACTGATGGGTTTCTCGATCATCCTGACGAGGCCGGGCGCACCTTCGACGGGTATGTCATGGCGCCTGATGAGCGAAGCCCCGCTGGCCTCAAGCCAGTGCGCATTCTGCTGCACGGGTTCGCCAGTCAGCCGCCCACTGAGGGCTGGCGCGGTGAGTACCGCATTGCACCACACGATCCGTTCAACACATATTGGTGGGGGTATCAGGGCTCAGGAGACGCCGGGCCACAGCCCTACACTGTGCGCCGCGTACTGCACCTGCTCCACTGGGTGCTCGAACGATACCCCGACGCCGATGTCAACAACGTATACATTGAGGGCGCCTCGATGGGCGGTGCTGGCGCCGCCACCATGGGCCTGTTGTGGGGCCGGCACTTCAACATGGTGCACTCCACCATCGCGCAGTGGGTGCCCCGGAACCACCGACCCTCGCGCCTGGCACAGCTGGGTGGGCACTGGGGTGCGCCGGGGCCGAGCTGGGACGTGATGGACCTCACTGATGCCATGGCGTCCCGGGCCGAGGCTCAAAATCAGTATGTGTTCCTCAAGCATGGCAAGGATGACGGCATCATCCACTTCGGGGCGGTGATCTTCCCCAGCCCGCTCACCGGGTTGAGCGCTTATCAGGCGCTGCAAGCCCATCATGTAGGCCATATGGCAGTCTGGGACGAAGGCGGTCATGGCATCCCTGATCCGATTTTGGGTGATCAATGGTGGACCCAAGGCTGGAACCCGGTCTTCGACGACACGGCATGGTTGCGACGAGGTGTGGCCTTCCCGGTGTTCTCCAACAGCTCTGGAGATGATGACCCGGGTGACGGCTCGGGGAACGGACGCCGGCCCTTCGACGAAGACACAGGGTACGCAGGGGGGGTCTTCGCCGCGGACGACACGGGCTGGTCCGGTGATGTGGCAGGGGCGCTCAACCGCGCGCTGCGCTGGGACTCGAACGGCCTCGTAGACGAAATGGAGCGCTTCGAGATCCCACTGCGGGTGCTCGATGTCCCGAATGGGGATGCGCCCCGAGCAGGCTGGCCAACACCTGGTGACGTGCAATCGGGGCCGATCCCGGTGAGGGTGGACGTGACCCTGCGTCGAGTACAGCGATTTCAGGTGATGCCGGGGGCCTCGGTGCGCTGGCGATTTGGCGCGCTTGAGGGGGTGACGCACGCTGATGAGTCGGGGGTGATTACGGTGCCTGAAGTGCCGGTATCCTCAGATTGGCAAACACTGATGCTTCAACGAGAAGAATGAGCCAGTGTCAAAGTTGCCTCATCGCACCTGAAGCGACATCCACCCCACCATCAACCCTCGCAGCCCGGCGGCGAGAGCCGAGAGCCCCCCAGCGACCTCCACACCAGTGCGTAGATCCCACACGGTCGGCGGCTCGTCGCTGATCTCACGTACGACGACAGCCTCGTCATCGGGCTCAGTGTCAGTGGCTTCCCTCACCAGGAAATCCCATGTGCCCGATTCACCCGTGATGCGGTGTAGACCCATCTCGCCTCTGAGGCACGTGGCCGCAGACACACCCATCACATGGATCGCCTTCTCGTGCGGATGGGTGATCTCGTGACCTTCACCATGGGCCCACGCCTGAAGACCCTCGATGTATTGCGTGCAGTCAGTCTGCGCTTCGGGATGCAACGCGATGACTTCCAATGTGATCTCATCCTGTCGCGGCAGCGCCGCGAGGCAGAGGGACCATTCGAGCGTCATCAATGATGACATCATCTCCTGTGCACCGCTGACATCGACCTCAGATGCCTCGCCCAGTCGATCCACGACAGCGCTCAAGGCATTCAACTCATCGAGCAGCGGTGAGCCACTCGACCGGAAGCCGCGGATCAACGCGCTCTCCATCCAACCCTGTAGACGACCACGCACTGCCACGAGATGCCGGCGCCACAGATGCTCATGGGTGAGCACGGGCTCGGTGAGGCGCAGCGCCTGGCTGCCCACAGCACCGCTGCGATCGCCCACAGCCTTGTCGGTGACCACCTCGACGCGGCCATCGTGCACGTACAATTCGAAGGCGTCGCCTTGTACGCCCTGACGCAAGGCCAGCCGGCGAGACAATGGGATCAACAGACGCTGCTCGATGGCCCGCTTCATCGGGCGAGCCCCATAGCGGGGGTCGAAGCCGTGCACCATGAGCAGATCGAGCACAGCATCGTCGTAGGTCACCGTGATCTCACGCCGGGTGAGCCCCTCGCGCTTGAGGGCCTTGTCGAGCATGAGGCGGGCGATGTGGGCCACTGAGGGGGCGTCGAGGCTGCCGAAGGGTACGAGGTGATCGATGCGGTTGAGGAACTCGGGCCGGAAGAACGCCCGGGCGGCTTCGAGGTAGCGACCATCATCCCCCCCATCGCCAGTGTTGATGCCGATGGCGCGCTTCTTCGTGGCCCCGAGGTTGCTCGTGAGGATCACGATGGCGTGGCGCAGCGAGGCGGTACGCCCTGTGCCGTCGGTGATGCGGCCTTCGCCAAGGGCCTGGAGCAGCAAGTCGAAGACCCCTGGCTCAGCTTTCTCCACCTCGTCGAGCAACAACACGCAGAAGGGCTGCTCTCGCAGCTTTCGGGTCAGCTCCCCTTCCCCGCGGGCACCTCCGACGAGTCGGGCGGCGCTGCCAGGGTAGCCGTATTCGCTCATGTCGAAGCGCACGAGCCGATCGCGATCGCCGAACAGATACTCGGCGAGGGTGAGGGCCGACTCGGTCTTCCCCACCCCTGTGGGTCCGGCGAAGAGGAACGAGCCCAGCGGCTTTTGCGGATCGTTGAGCCCCGCCTTGATGACCGAGACCAGGTGCACCATACGGTCGATGACCAGGGGCTGACCGATGATCCGCTCGGTGAAGAAGGCCTTCAGGCTCTCAAGATCGAGCAACGCATCAGGATCGACGAGGCCCTTGGGAAACCCGCTCGACCGGGCAAAGGCCTCGACGGCGTCTGTTGGCTGTAGTGTCTCCTGACCCAGGCGGGCCATCTGCTCGATGAGGCTCAGCCCCGATCCAGGCAAGCCGCCGATGTCACCGAAACGGGCGAGCAAATCGAGCGCCCGGGCCAGGGCGGCCTCGGTGAAGGTGGTTTTGTGGGCCTTGGAGAGCACATCGGCCCGATGAGACAGGATCTTGTATGCCCCGTCAGCGCTCAACGCAGGCAATGTCTGACGTCGCAGGGCCGCCATGAAGGCAGGGTCGAGCTGCTCCGCGAGCACCAGCGTGTCGGGAGTGCATTCCGCGAGCACGGTGAGCTCACCGGATCGGATGAAGGGAGTGAGGCAGGCGGCGACGGTCATCCCCCCCTGACTGCCGGCCATCATCAACTCGAGGGGGTTGTCGACGTACAGCACGCCCAGACGGGACTGCACCGCCCGGATGACCTGCAGGCAACGCTCCTGCCACTCACCGAGGTATTGCATGCCAGCGACGATGCGGCTGCCGGTGACGTGCCACACGGGCACCTCGGTGAGGGGCCCAGGTACGTTGAGATCACGGGCGATACGATGACACGCCTCGTGGATCACCGCGGTCTTGCCCGAGCCTGATGGGCCCACGAGGACCATGCTCCGAGGCCGGCCGCCGCCGAGAGTGCCCAGCAGCTGATCTACAGCGTCGTCCCGCAGTTGGGCGCGGGGCAGTCGATCATGGCGGGCCTCTTCGGTGAGATCGATGCCCACCTCTGCCAGGGCCTGCTCGTCACTGCGACCCCAGAAGAAGCCAAAGGGAGAATCATCGCCCTCATCGTTGCCTTGCCGCGTGCCCTTCAGTCGGTTCTTGCGAGATCTCTTGCTGCCCCCCCGGAGCACCTTGCCGGAGAAGTTCACGTCGAGGGGCTCGATGCGCTCGCCCCGCTCGTACTGATAGCTGAGCAGCTCGTCCACGGGATCGAGGTGGAAGAAGTCCCGCACCACCTCCTCGGCCCAGGGCACGATGTTCTCGCGGCCCACGATGCGGAACTGAATGCCGAGGCGGGGCAACGAGATCTCGAAGGTCTCCGGAGCCCCGGGTGGCAGATCTTCTGGATCGATGGGGCGCTCGAGCATGGTCAGCCGCATGGGCACGGTGATGAGGCGGCCCTGCTGCACCGCCCGCAGCTCCACCTCGAGAGCCCGGCGAACCAGCTTGGGGAACGCGAACACACCGCGGGCGGCGATACGACCTTCGGCGAGCTCGTGGGAGAGCACCTCGGCGAGCTGGGCCTTCACGGCGTTGAGATCAGGGCCGAAGGCGGCGTACTCCCGGTGGGTGAGCACCACGGCGGTGAACCAGTCATTGCGGTGCTGCCGAATGAAGAGCTGAAACTGTTGCTGCATCACGCCCCCTCCCGGGCCAGGGCCCACAGCCTGCGCCGCACAATGCTGCTCAACGCGGCGGGCTCGCCCATCGGCTGACCGGTGAGCGGATCGACGGCGTCGGCGGTGTAGCGCCGACAGATGGACAGCCGCGGTCGCGGGTGCTCGCTCACGTCTTGCCCGGCCCGGCGCGCGTCCCGCCACGTATCCCACGCCGTGTCGAGGGCGTTGAGCTGTGTCGAGGCCTCGGGCCAGAAACACGCCATGGCATCGCCATCATGGATGGCGACGACCTCGACCCGGGCGAGGAAGATGTGCAGATCAGGCCCTGAGTATTTCAGCTGCACATGAAAGCCGAGATCAGTGGCCATCACCTCGGCCATGCCCTTGCCTCGGACCCACAGGGCCGCTCCAGTGACCCCCTTGCGCTGATAGTTGTCGTGGCCACTCTGGAAGCGCTCACCATCACCTCGACCCCAACCCTTCCCTTCGACCTTGAGGCATCCCTGTACCGAAGTGGCGAGACCGGACCATGCATCTCGCAGCCCCTCGGCCACCTGCAGAGTCCACGCGGCGGACTGCGGATCTTCCGTGGCGGGGAGCAGCCGTACGAGGTAGCCCCGCTCCGCCTCGTCGGCGACGTCGATCTGCCACCGCAGCAGGCTGTGAGACAGCTCGAGCGCGTCTAGGGCCTGCAAGGCCCGCTCGAAGAGCAGGCGGTTGCGATCGACGGCCACGGGCATCTCGATGTCCGCGGCGATGGGTTTGTTGTGGGTGGGGTTGTCGTTGCGCAACAGACGATTCGACAAGCCCCGATTCTGATCGTCGATGACGTTGACGAAGTCGTAGCGCGACAACCACGCCTCGGCGAAGTCGTCTACTTGCTGGGTCAGGTCACCGACCTCTCGCAGGCTGAAGCTCAGGCTCTCGAGCTCCGCGAGGGCCTCGACGCTCAAGGCGGGCCCTTCCCCAGTCTCGGCGCGGTTGTACTGCTCGAGCAACGCGCCGCGGCGGGTGAGCTGTCGCTGATGCCATTCGTCGGCCCCGATGGCGGCGACGAAGCCCACGAGCTGTTGATGACGCAGCTCGAGCTCGGGCCAGCGCTCGATGGTGTAGTCGGGCAACGCCTCTGCCTGGGGCTCGTCGAGGGCCCAGACTTCCATACCAATGGCCTCACCTTCGCGGTACAGCTCCACGAGGGTGGTGCGGTTCGAGGGCTGGGCCACCAGGTGAGCCGCAAGAGGTACCGTGAGACGCTGCTCGAGGGCTCGCTTGAGCGAGCGGGCGCCATAGCGAGGGTCGAAGCCCTGATCGATGAGCAGCTCGACGAGGGCGGGCTCCACGGTGACCCTCACTCCGCTCCGGCGCAGGCCACGGCGGTTGATGATCTGCAGCAATGTGCGCTGCACCAGCGGGCCCATGTCGTCACGGTTGAGCGTACGAAAGGGCACCACCCGGTCGATCCGGTTGAAGAACTCGGGGCGGAAGAAGCCCTCGGCGGCCTTGCGGTAGTGGATCGCCTCCTGAGCGACGCCGTCGCCGGGGGTGCTGAACCCCAATGGGCTCTGCGCACCTCGAACCCCGAGGTTGGAGGTCATGATCAAGATGGTGTTGCTGAAGTCGGTGGTGCGGCCCGCGGCGTTGGTGAGCCGGCCCTCGCCAAAGACCTGCAAGAAGGCGTCGAAGACCTGCGGGTGGGCCTTCTCGATCTCGTCGAAGAGCACCACGCTGAAGGGCTGCCGCGCCACCTGACGGGTGAGCTCGCCTTCGGGCTGCCAGCGATCACCAAACAGCCGCGACATGGCCATGGGGCTCTGGAACTCGCTCATGTCGAAACGCACGAGGCGGTCGCTGGTGCCGAAGAGGTACTCCGCGAGGGCTTTGGCAGTCTCGGTCTTGCCCACCCCCGTGGGCCCCACGAAGAGCAGGGTGGCCAGTGGGCGCTGAGGATCATTGATGCCCTGTTGCATCAACGTGACCACCTCGGTGGCGGTGGTGCTCGCCGCCTGCTGTCCCACGATGCGCTCGCTGAAGTGGGCCTGCACCTCTCGGGCCTTGGGGGCCCGGCCCGCCCAGAGCACGAAGTCGGGCAGACCGGTCTCTCGAGCGTAGAAGCTCACCAGGGTCTTCTCTCCGAGCACCCGGCGGCCCCGCTCGTTCCTCGGGGCGAGCTTGCCATGATGGGCGCCGGCGAAGCGGGTCATCAAATCGACGGCCTTACCGGGGTGACACTGATGGGGGGCGAAGCGGCGGGTGAGGGCCAGCACCCCCTCGAGGACCTCGGGGGTGATGGTGATCGCCTGCTCGGCTTCGAGGTTGCGCACGGTGCCCACGAGCACACCGAGGGTGTCTCGCTCGTCCATGGGAGGCACCTGGATGATGTGCAACCGGGCGAAGAAGCCCGGGGCCTCCCGGCGGGTGGCCTCAAGGCGAGCGGGGGTGCACTCTCCGAGCAGCCGGATCTCCCCCTGGGCGAGGTGGGGCTCCAGGAAGCTGGCCACGTGGGTGTCGGACTTCGCCGAGCGCCCGGTGAAGACCAGGGTGGGCAGATCATCCACGTACAAGATGTCCTGCCGGGCGGAGAGCTCGTGCACCATGGCCTGCACCCGAGCCTCCCAGGCCCCCACCACGCTCATGCCGGCGATGATGCGGTTGCCGTCTACAGCCCAGAGATCAGTTCGCTGCTCGATGGGCAGCTCGAGGGCGGCGAGGCGTCGGGCCACCTCGTGCACGATGGCGGTCTTCCCGCAGCCCCTGGGGCCCACGAGCAACACCCCACGGCCGGGGCGCTCGAGCTGCTCCATCACCTGCTGCACGATGGCGTCGCGGCCGAAGGCGCGGTTCAAACGGCCGTCTTTTGCCCGGTGGATCAGGTTGGCCCCCACGGTCTTGAGGGTCACCGGAGGCACGAGGCGCCGCTTCTCTTTGGGCTTGAGGGTCTTCTTCTTGCCCTTGGGGCCTTTCTTCTTGGGCTTTTTCTTCTTCTTTTTGAGCGGCGTCTCCGGGAGCACCGTGGGCAGCTCTGCCTCCACCTCGAGGATCTCGAGGTGGCTGGCCCCCTCCACCATGACGCTGTCGAGGTCGTAGAGATCGAGTCGATGGCGGGCGAGCCAGTCCATCAAGTGACGCTCGAGGGCCACCTTGAGGGTGGCGGTGCTCTCCACGGCGAAGGCGTCGAGGCCACCGCGCAGGTGCGGCACGCGGGCCACGTAGAGCGACTCTTTGGGCCACCGGGTGAGCACCACGTCGAACCAGCCCACCCACTCTTCGGGGCCATGCACGCGCTTGTCGGGGGTCAGGTGCACCTTCACCCGCCGCAGCTGGATGTCGGGGCACAAGGCATAACGCCACATGCGGGCGGCGTCCTCCTGGGGCACCGTCTCCATCAGGTGCAGGGCCACGTCGTCGAGCAGCTCTGCGAGGCTGGTGCCCCGAAACACCCGAGTCGAGATGCCCGGCAGCCTGATCTCGGCCATCTCACGCTTGTCGATGGTGACCATCACCGGTACGGGCAGAATCATGCCTGACCCTCCTCATACTCGATGGTGGGCGCCTGTCGTTTGAAGAGCGGGTGAGCCCCATGGCCAAAGACCACCTCATAGACGGTGGCTTGCAAGGCCCGGTGCCACAAACGATGCAGCCGAGGCTCGTAGGCCTGCTGTAGATCGATGGCCACGTCGTCGATGATCCACCGCGCCTCGTTGATCACCCGCCGTCGCGCCGAAGGCCACAAGGTGTCGAGCCGCCGGTGCTCGATGATGCCCTTTTGATCGGTGTAGAGCACCTGGGCCCCAGCGGGCTTGCCATGATCGCGGATCCAGTCGTGGGCCCCAGTCTCAGCGCTGAGCAGACACACGTGGGGCCCGGTGATCTTGATGGCGATGGGGCGCCGACCGTCACCGTCGATCATGTGTTTGACCCATTGCTCCATCTGACGGTGCTGTTGCCGGGTGAGCTCGGCGTCGTCCACAGGGATCGAGGGGCCCTCGAAGCTCTTGGGGTGAGTCCAGATCAGTGGGGCCTTGTCTTTGCTCGCCTCGAGGGCCTCAGCCTCTTCTCGGGCGCGGATCTGCGCCTCGGTCTCGGCCTCTTCGCCCTGCTCTTCCCTGGCGTGCTCCTCAGCCTTCGCGCGCTTTTTGGCCTTGGCTTTCTGGCGTCGGGTGAGCTGTGGTGCCTCCTTTGGGGGCGTCCAGTGCGGATCGACGTCGAGCACGTAGCCCTTCAGCGTCCAGCCGAAACGCGCCGCCAGGCGCAGGTAGATGCCGAGCAGTTTGGCCACCAGCGGCCACTCCCCCTTGGCCCCTTTGAGATACAGCACCCCAGCCTCGGGGCTGTCGAAGCGACGGTCGTACAGGTCGAGCTCCAGGGCATCGAGCTGCTCAATGGTCTCTCTGAGCTCCGGTGCCAGCAGCGCCACCCCATCAGCGCGCCGATCGTAGAGCTGCTCGTAGGCGAGCTCTTCGAGGGCCTCAATGCGGCCAGTGAGCGTGTCGAACCCCGCGAGCACCACCCGATCGGGCTCGAGCCCCCTGGTCAAAGCGTTGGCCCGCTCGGTGTCAGTCCAGAAATGCTTCTCTTGTGAGAGGCGATCCATGAGCCGCAGGTGCCGACGGCGACTCTCGGCGAGGGGGCTCTTGCGCCACCGAAGCACCTGATCTCGGATGATGCCGATCTCGCCGACGAGGCCCAACAGCGCCTTGCGCACGCCGGCCTCAGAAGCCGCCTTGCTGCTGTCAGCCCTGCTGAAGGCCAGGCGCTCGCTGTCTTCTTCGTCGATCTGCACCTGAATGAGCTGATGCTCCACGGCGCCCTGCTCGGAGAGGGTACGGGCCAGAGGCGCAGTGAGCCGCTGCTCGATGAGACGCTTGAGCGGTCGAGCGCCATAACGGGGCTCCACCCCACGCTCGGCGAGCCACTGCTTCACCGCCTCGGGCACGTCGATGACCACGCCACGCTGCCGCAGCCCCTCTCGCCGGGCGAGCTTCACCAGCTCTCGCTCGGTGATGCGATCGATGGCCGGCGCCTCAAGGGGGTTGAAGGGCACCACGTGATCGATGCGGTTGAACAGCTCGGGGCGGAAGAACCGCTCGGCCTCGCTGCGGAAGTGAGCCTCGAAGTTGGCCCGAGTGGCTTCGGCGCCGCCAAAGCCCAGCCCTCCCTTGAAGGTCTCCACTCCGAGGTTGCTGGTCATGATGACCACGGCGTTGCAGAAGCTCGCCGTACGCCCTGCGGCGTCGGTGAGGCGGGCCTCGCCGAGCAGCTGCAACAGCACATCGAAGACCGCAGGGTGAGCCTTCTCGATCTCGTCGAGCAACAGCACGCAGAAGGGCTGCTGCCTGATCTCGCTGATGAGACGGCCTTCCTCGTCGCCGGCGCCGATGAACCGGTGCACGCTGCTCGGCGCGGCGAACTCGCTCATGTCAAAGCGCACCATGCGATCGTCGCTGCCGAACAGGCACTCCGCGAGGGCCTTAGCGGTCTCTGTCTTGCCCACACCTGTGGGGCCCACGAAGAGGAACGAGCCCAGAGGCTTGTTCAGATCGGAAAGCCCCGCCTTCATCACTGCCACGAGATCAGCCATGCGTCGCACAGCACCGCTCTGGCCGATGATGCGCTGCCGGAACAGCCGCAGAATCTCCTCGGTGTCGAGGGGCAAATCGTCGCGGATCAAGAACTCGGGCATGCCCGTCTCGACGCAGAACCGGGTCACCACCTCGCCACGGCCGAGAGTGACGGAGGGCAGCTCGATCTTGCCCTCGGCGTCGGGCACCACCTCTGCAGCCCGGCGGCCGTCGGCCTCGTCCACGAGGCGCCTCAGGAAATGCAGCGCTGTACCCAGGGCGCTGGCGTCGCCACGGAACCGTGCACAGAGGCCTTCGATGGCCGAGAGCCCCGGGGCGCTCACGGTGATGTCGTAGTCACGGGCCAGCTCTGCGGCCACAGCTTCGAGGATCCGCCGCGCCGCAGCAGGCTCGGGCTCCTCGAGCTGCCACGGGGAAAACATGCGGGCGAAGCCGGCGTCGCGCAGCTCCAGCTTCGTCCAGGACTGTGGGGTGCACTCCCCCACGAGGGTGATGCGACCTCCGGCGAGGTGAGGCTTGAGCATCAGGGCCACGTTCTGATCGGAGTGGGCCGACCGCCCGGCATCGAGCAAAGCCAGCGGATCGCCCACGTACCAGATGACCTCGGCGTCGCTGCACTCTTGCAAGATGTCGAGGCACTGCTGCTGCCAGCCCCCGAACCCTCCTTCACCGGCAATGAGGCGGCTGGCGTCGACGAACCACACCGGACGCGTGCGGATCTTCGCAGGGGTCTTCTTACGCACGATGCGCTGTACGAGGGCGTTGAGCACCGCGGTCTTACCCACCCCTGAGGGGCCCACCACCACAACAGAGGTGCCCCCGGCGGCGGTGAGGCGGCGGAACAGGTCTTCCACCTCATCAGTACGGCCGTGGGCCTGCTCGAGGTGGCCATCCTTCGCCTGACGGCTCAGGTTCACGCCGATGCGCTTGAAGGTGGGCGTCGGCGGACGCTTCTTCTTGCCCTTCGGCGCGTCCGGATCTTTGTCCTCGTCTTCTTCGTCTTTGTCTTCATCAGGGGGCGCCGGCGCAGGGAGCATGGCCGCCCCACACAGCTTGCCTGTGAAGGCCATGGGCGAGGCCACCTCCACCTCGAGCTCGAGCAACTCGAGGCGTTCTTCCCCGAGCCAGCGCAGATCGAGCCGCTCACTTGGGGTCGCGTGGGACAACGTGGACTTCATCATGTCTTCCACGGCGGCCTGCAGGACCTCTTCGCCTTCTTTGATCTTCGCCCGGGGCACCCACTGCCGTGTGCCCCACCGGATGGCCCACAGCTGGAGATAACGTCGATCCCGAGAGGTGAGCACCGAGACCCGGGTGGTGTGATGCTCCAAGTCGTCCGCACCGTGGATCGGCAGCGCCTCGGGCAGCTCGACCGGCAACAGCTGCAAATCGGTGGGGGTGACGTAACGCCACAGACGCCCTGGGTGTGTGCGTTCGAGCCGGTCGGTGAGCATGAGCGCCAGCTCTTCACGGCCGGCGTCGATGTCGGGGGTATAGACACACAGCTCCGGCTCACCGACGACCTGCAGGGTGAAGCAGCCATTGGGGTGCTCGTGAACCAGGAGCTGGACGCTGAACTGCACAGGACCTCCCACGTCTCGCGTTGCTGAGGAGTCTTACAAGATCTCCTTGCCAGTGCCTACCCGAACCCGTTACAAGCTCGGGCTATCTGATGCGCACACAGGGTGTATTCAGATGGGGCATATATCAGGGCTAAAATGTGAAGGGGTCACATGCCATTCTCACTTCGTGGTCGCGTCGCGGTGATCGACGCCGACATCACCACGCTTGAACTCGACGCCATCGTCAATGCCGCCAACAGCGCACTCCTCGGCGGTGGCGGGGTCGACGGGGCGATCCACCGCAAGGCGGGCCGTGGTCTGCTCGCCGAGTGTCGTCCGCTCAACGGGTGCCCTCCGGGGCAAGCGCGCATCACAGGTGGGCACAACCTGCCCGTGAAGCACATCATTCATGCAGTCGGGCCCATCTGGCGTGGTGGCAACCAGGGTGAATCCACCACCCTGGCCGCCTGCTACACCAACAGCCTCAAGCTCTGCGAGCAGTATGACTGCGAGACCGTGGCATTCCCGGGCATCAGCACCGGTGTCTATCGGTTCCCCATGGAGAAGGCCGCCTCCATCGCTGCAGAGACAGTGCTGCAGTGGCTCGAACACCACGAGCAGCCTCGCCACGTGACCTTCTGTGCATTTGGCTTCAAAGCAAAAAAGATCATGGCCGAAGCCCTCGAGGCTGCCCTCATGGCCCGAGACATGTAAGCTCCCAGCGTCTCAGCTCTGGAGCCACTCATGGCAAAGTCATTCACCGGCGCCGCCTTCATCACCGGCGCATCTTCTGGCCTCGGCCGCGCGCTGGCGCCTCGCCTCGCCGCCGACGGTCAACCTGTAGCCATCGCCGCCCGGCGCCTCTCGGCCCTCGAAGATCTCGCCGCAGAGATCACCGCCGCCGGGGGCACCGCGCAGCCCATCGCCCTTGATGTGTCAGATCCCGACGCGGTTCAGCGCGCGGTGGCCCAGGCAGAGGCTGAGCTGGGCTCCATTGGATTGATGATCGCCAACGCCGGCATCGACGGCCTCACCCCCGCAGAAAACTTCAAGGCGTCGGACGTGTCTCGGGTGCTTCAGGTGAACCTCGTGGGTGCTGCAGCCTGTTACGAAGCAGTGCTGCCGGGCATGCTCGAGCGTGGTGATGGTCAGCTGGTGGGGGTGGCCAGCCTCGCAGGCTTTCGAGGTCTACCGGGCGCCGGTGCGTATTGCGCGAGCAAGTCGGGCCTCATCGCCCTGCTCGAGAGCCTGCGCATCGAGCTTGCCCCCCGCGGCATCTCCGTGACCACACTCAACCCCGGCTTCGTGAAGACGCCGATGACCGCACCGAACCAGCACCCCATGCCTTTCTTGATGGAGCTGGACGCCGCGGCGAAAGTGATGCACCGGGCGATCCGCAGGCGAGCCTCAGAATGCAGCTTCCCCAAATCACTGGCCAGCATCACCCGGACCGGCAAGCTGTTGCCCAACGGACTGTACGACCGGATCCTCAAGAACAAGAAGGCCGACAAGGGTGGCGAGCAGACCGACTGGTCCTGATGGCTCTGCTGCTCAGCGCCTGCACTGAGCACCGCCCTGCTCCGAGCACCCTCGACACGCCTGACGCCGCTCTCACAGTCGAGACGGCCAGGGCTTTCTACGCCGCCCAGCCCCGCTACCTGCACCCTGTCGACCCCGGCGGCACGCCCAAGCCCCTGGCCGATCTCCGGGCGGCGACCTGCGGGCAATGCCACGTAGACATCTACAACGAGTGGAAGACCAGCACCCACGCCCATGCCTGGCTCGACGACGCCCAGTTTCAAGAAGAGCTGAAGAAGAGCACCCAGCCCAGCAACGACGTGGGCTGGATGTGCGTGAACTGCCACACGCCCCTCTTGGAGCAGCGCCCTCAGCTGGTCGTAGCACTGAAAGATGGGGCGTTGAATCAGCCCATCTATGTCGAGAACCCTACATACGATGAAGCGCTCCAGCTCGAAGCGATCACCTGCGCCACGTGTCATGTGCGCGATGGGGTCATCGTCGGCCCGTATGGTGATACGCCCGCCCCCCACCCAGTCAAGAAGGGCGAGGTGCTCACCACATCGCAGTTGTGCATGAAGTGCCATCAGGCCGTGGCCCGCTTCGATGCCCTCAATCTATTGTGCGCCTTCAATACAGGCCACGAGCTCGCCGAGAGCCCGCAGGGCAAGGCAGGTCAAACCTGCCAGCATTGCCACATGCCCGAGATCACCCGGCCCATCACCGCCTTGGGCACCCCCCCACGTAAGGGGCGTCGTCACTTCTTCGGGGGCTCGTTGATCCCCAAACACCCGAAGTTCGCCGCGGAGCTCGCCCCTGTGGCTCAACATCACCCTCCAGGCCTCGAAGCGCGTTGGCACCACCGGCCCGTCACGGTCTCTGCCGGTGAGCAGGTGACCCTCACCGTCGACCTCATCAACGCCCGCAGCGCCCACCTGCTGCCCACGGGGGATCCGGAGCGGTTCCTCAAAGTGGACCTCAGCGCCCACGACGCCACAGGGCAGATCCTGGGCAGCAACACGCTGAAGATTGGCGCCACGTACCGCTGGCACCCCCGGGCGGAGAAGATCGCCGACAACCGGCTGAAGCCCGGCGAGGGTCACCCACTCACCCTGAGCTTCACCGCGCCGAAGTCGGGCCCGGTGCAGATCACACTGACGGGTGCCCACTGGCGCATCAGCCAGGAGAACTTCGACTACCACCACCTCGAGGGCCGCTCGGTCTCTCACCGCGTGTTCCTCGAAGAATCGTGGAGCATCGATCTCGCCCGCTGATCAAGGGCGGTTGAGCACGTGGGGCTCATTGTCCCCCACCGACTGACCACTCGATCCACCATACGGCAACTGAACTGGCCACCCCCTCGATACGCATTTTCAAGCACTTGTGATTGGCACGGTTACTGCTGCAAGGGACAGCACACTGAGACACGCCAACCCAATGAGGTGAATGATGCGGATTCGTCGAGCGATTGCCATGATGGCCCCCTGCGCCCTCCTGACCTTTGGCTGCGGTGGTGAAGAGACCACCGAGTCCAACAGCGGCGTGGACATCGCTGCCTTCGACAGCGCAAAGACCGACATCGGCAAGCGGGCCAAGCTCATCGACAACATCGGCCTCGACAGCGAGATTCAGGGCCAGTTCGATCCCGCCGTCCGTACCTACGGCTACATCATCGAGGCCAAGAAGGGCGCCAAGCTGCAGATCACCCTCGAGGGTTTCGCTGGCGAAGACGCCCGCGGCATCGAGGCCGGTGCCGAACTCGACACCATCATGGCCCTCTACGGCCCCTACGAGAGCGGCGAGAACCCCGGTGAGAAGCTCATCGAGCACGACGACAACGGTCGCAGCCTGAGCCCCGCTCCGATCCAGTTCGAGGTCGAGCAGGACGGCAAGTACCTCATCGCCTTCACCTCCTTCGACGACACCGGCTCCGGCAAGTACACCGTGAAGGTGGGCTGCGACGGCACCGACTTCCAGTGCCAGCGCCCCGACTTCGACAAGCCCTGTGAAGAGGGCAAGCTCTACGTGCAGGGCGGCGTCGTCGAAGAGGACACCACCTGGGACACCTGCGAGGTCATCCTCCTCGAGCCCACTCGGGTCGCCGAGGGCAAGATCCTCACCATCAAGCCCGGCGTCGAGGTGAAGGGTAACTATCTGAGCCCCAACGGTCAGAACTTCGGCAACGTCACCCTCACCGCCTCGACCATCCAGGCCGTGGGCACCCCCGAGCACCCCATCGCCTTCACCGCCTTCACCGATCGCGGCTGGGGCGGCCTGGTGCTCACCGGTGAGTCCAGCAGCCTCGACAACATCTACATCGAGAAGGCCAACGTGGCCCTCACCCTGCGCAACGGCGCCACCGGCACCGTGAGCAACTCCATCATCCAGGGTAACTTCGAGGTGGGCGGCGCCAGCGTCATGGGTCAGGCCGGCATCCGGGCCACCGCCGACGTCGACGCCAACTTCATCCGCGCCGAGGTCAAGGGCTTCCAGATCGGCATCGACGCCCAGAACGCCGAGCACTTGGTCATCGAGGACTCGATCATCCACGGCAACAACAGCGGTGTGCGCGTCAGCGGTCAGAACCGTATCAACGGCTGCCGGAACGTGGCCCAGCCCCAGGTGTGGCGCGACCCCAAGTTCATCCACACCGACATCTACGACAACCAGACCGGCATCGAGATCTGGGGCAGCGACATTCTGATCCAGGTGGAGAAGAGCAACATCATCAAGAACCGCGGCTTCGCCATCGACATCCAGGGCGGCACGCTCAACCCTGAGTCCTACGTCCGCGACACCAACATCTTCGAGAACAACCGCGCCACGGCCACTGACAACACCATGCAGATCCGCAGCTTCCACCGCACCGGCCGCGTGGACATCAGCGACAACTACTGGCGCTTCATCAGCGATCCTCAGCTGAGCACCAGCTGGAACACCCAGTGCAACGGTCAGGTGGACTTCTCCGGCTTCCACCCCGAGAAGGTCTCCGACGCTGGCCCCCGCAAGGCCAACGTGAAGACCGACATCTGGTCCGCCAGCGTCGCCGAGACCTTCGCCGACGAGGAGTAATCCTCCACCCCCCTCCTTCCTGCAGCTCGTCTCTGAGCCCGCCTCTCCCCCATCTCATTGCTGTTGACACGTCCCATTCGGATCAGCAGATATTTCTGTGTCAGGTTTCCAGGCAGACCCGCGAAGCCCCCTCTGAGTGTTCAACCACCAGGAGGGCATCATGTCTGCTCACCACACAGCTTTCGTCGCCACGATGATCTTCGGGGCGCTCTCTCTCGCCTCGGCTCAACACGCCAGAGCCGACTGCACATACACCATCAAAGGCAACGTCGAGGTGGCGCATCAGCTCTCGGAGCTGCAGAGCACACTGGGGGCCGAGTCCCCCCTGGAGAACATCCAGGTGAAGGTCTCGGCCCAGAAAAAAGTGGGCTTTGTCTGGGGCTGGTTCTCGGAATGGGAGACCGTGCGGACCGACGCGGACGGCGCCTTCTCCGTGACCAAGACGAAGAACTGCGCCAAGCGTCGTTTTCGAGTGAAGGTGAAGTTCGACGACGACGAGCTGGAGCTGCGTCACGAAACCTCGACCTCTTCGCTCACCAAGGTGAAGTGGTACACAGTCTACGACGACTCCGGTGACGTCTATCGCGACTCAGTCACCGTAAACCTCGGTGATCTGACCTTCGAGTCTGGCGGCAACGACGATCTCGGCGAGTTCGAGCCGCGCCGCCACGCCGACATCTGGGTGCTGTATCACATGGCCTTCGACCAGATGGCGGACTATGGCCACCCCTTCGAAGACAAGATCAAACTGAAGTACCCCCATGACGGTGTGGCCCCCGATCTGCCCGAGGCGAGCTATGCCAACCCGCTCAACAACGTCATCTACATCGTAAAGAACTCGGGGAGTGACGCGGGAGACGACACCGACACGCTGCTGCACGAGCTCATGCACATGTGGCTGTACCAGCACAGCCGCGGCGAAGACGCCATGGCGGGTTATCTGGTCACCCATCTGCAGCGAGGCACCCACGACATCGTCGATCAAGAGTACGTGGCGTTCCACGAGGGCTTCGCGGAGTACAGCATGCACGTGCTGGTGGAAGATCTCTTCGGCATCGAGCGCCCACTGCCCCTGAGCCGCACCACCCTCGCAGGTCAGGGCCTCGACACCTTGGAGATGATGCAGTTCAAGGACACGGGCTGGGAGAGCACGTTCCTGCTCATCGCCCTGGAGCACCTCGACGACTACGACTTCAGCTCGACGGGGTACCGCATTGACGAGCGGGGCTTCGGGCTGGCGCAGACCTGTGACGAGGTGACGCAGATCGGCTTCAAGCGTTTGCTGAGGATCTTCGCCGCGGATGATGACGCGGGCTACAGCCAGCAGATCCATCGCGACGAGATGAACTACGATGACTTCTTCACCCGGGCTCAGGACATCTTGAGCAAGTACGACGCAGCTGATGAAGACGTGCATCTGCAGCTGCTCGACCCGGAGAGTGACTTCGAGCCCTATGAAGACATCTGCGAGCCCTGGATCATCGGCCCGGGCTCGGGTTGGCTGAGTTTCTGAGCGCTCACTCCATCGGGGCGGCCCCGAGGCCGAGGCGTCGGCCGACACGGCGGTAGACCACCCGCCGCCAGTCGGCGTTGTTGTTGAGGCCCACGGTGGCACCGCAGCGGTAGCCGCCCACGCCATTGTCGAGGGTGTGCCAGCACAAACGCTCCTCGCCACGCTCGTTGGCGGTGTCGCACTGGCTTCGGCTGAGCATCACGCCGGCAGGGGCGAAACCGAAGGAGAAGTCGGTGGTGAGATACCACTGCACCCCGTTGTAAAGGTGGGCGGTGTTGATCTCGCCAGGCACCACGGTGAAGATCTCTGCAGGATCACCGCCGGCGGCCACGGTGAGGGTGTCGCTCTCGACGGGCTGACAGGCCACGATCACCTCTTCGCCACCGCAGCTCATGAGCATGTCCTCTTCGTCGAAGCCCTGGTCATAGGTGCCCTCGAAGCAGACTTCGAAGCCTTCCATCTCCAACTCGGCCACGGGCACGTTGGTGCGCACCCCCTGAATGAACACGTCGCCCTCGCCGGGCTCGACGATCTCGTCGGGCGTGTCGGGGCCGTCGATCATCCAGTCGCCGAAGATCATGGACTGCATCAGGGTGAGCGACGCTTCGTTGAACTGATCGTTGTCCTGCCAATCACCTTCCACGAGCCACAGGCGACCCTGGAGCACGTCGCGGTACGCGAGAGAGACGGTGTTCTCGTCCCAGCCACCGAGGGGGGTGATGTCGGGGAAGCCGCTCAGGCTGAAGCCACAGCTGAGATCGCCCTCTTGAAGCGGCAGATCGCCGTTGACCTGCCAGAACTCGTCTTCCTCGTTGAAGCGCACGGGGGGGTTGATGTTGTCCTGGCAGCCGCCCGAGCGCTGTCCGGCCTGAACGACGCCCGCCCCGAGGAAGATGGCGTTGAAGACCTCGTCGCTGGCGTTGTACTCGGTGATGATTCGCCCACCGTTGCGCAAGTAGCCCCTGAGCTGGGCGCCGTCGATGCGCCCTCTGCCGCCGCGCGTGATCAGCAAGGCCTGAGTGTCTTGATCGGGGGCGCACCCCTGAGCGAGCTGCTGAGGGGCACCTTCGGGGATGAAGGTGCTGAGATCTCGCGCCGAGTTGCCACACTGCATGATCGTGGGGCGCGCCGCGGCGAAGTCGAAGCACCGCAGCCCCTCGTCGATCTGACCGTCGCAGTTGTCGTCGATGCCGTTGCAGATCTCCTCCACGGGATCCCCGGGTACGGCGTCACAGGTCAGCGCGTCGTCGCTGCACACCAGGGTGCCTTCGGCGCCGCAGGCCCCTTCGCCGACGCTGCACGCCTCGCCGAGGCCCTCGACGTTGTCGATCTCCCCGTCGCAGTCATTGTCGACGCCGTCACACGTCTCGGCTGATGGCTCACCGGGCTGGGCATCACAGACGAGCTCGCCGTCGCCACACACCAGCGCCCCCTCGACACCGCAGGCACCCACGCCGACCTCGCAGGCCTCGCCGAGGCCCTCGACGTTGTCGATCTCCCCATCGCAGTCGTTGTCTTCACCGTCACAGATCTCTGGCGTGGGCTCGCAGGGGGGCTCTCCACCGGCGCCACCCATCATCTCTCCGCCCATGCCGGCCTCACCGCCGGCCCCGCCCATCACCTCGCCACCCATACCGGCTTCTCCACCGGCGCCAGCTTCGCCACCGGCGCCGCCGGCCTCACCGCCGGCTGCTCCGCCAGCCCCCCCCATGGACTCTCCAGCGTCAGGGCGCTCGTCGGTGGTGTCCGAGCTGTCGTCGTCACAGCCAGCGAAAGCGGCGACACAGGTCGCCAACAGAAGGGTGTTCCACAGTTTCATCTCGATGCTCCTCGTGGTGTGTGTTCACCAGTGCAGTGCACGTTCCGAGGCTTCGTTTTTTTCCGGTGGGCGTTTTTGTGCCGTGTTTTTTCAGAAAGGGTGTGAGAGACATCCAGGCCCAGTCTGGCTCCGCTCGCCGCGACGCGTACTCTAGAACCGCATCTTCTGCCCTGACGAGGTGAGGCATGGCGTCAGACGATCCGATCGATTTCGAAGCCCACATGAAGCGCATCGGGGTCACCCCGCGCCCAGATCGGCAGCGTCGTGATCGTCAGCCGCACGTCGAGACCTCCCCCACGCCGGCCTCAGCCAACTCACCGTCACCGCCCACAGCAGTAGACCTCCAGAAAGATCGCGACGCGCTGCGTCGAGACAACACCGCTCTGCGACATCGGGTGAAGGCCCTGGAGGTTCAGCTCGAGGCCGCCAAGCAGGCAGCAGGTGAAGCGCGCGCGCAGCAGCGCATCGCCGAGGCCAAGCTCAGTCGGCTCGACGCGCCCAAACCCAATGAGAGTACGCTGCGTGATCTGCTCAGGGCCCGCGGGTGCGCCGACGACGACGAGATGATGTTGGTGGTCGAAGGGCTGCTGGCGTCTCGGCCCGAGGTGCTGTTGGACCAAAGCCTCTCTCGACCCGAGGCATTGCTCACGGCCCTCGACGCCGAGGTGATCTTCACCGCCCGAGATCTGCCCCCTGGGCCTCGGCCCGCGGTGGTGATCCCTGTGAGCGCGCAGCAACGCTGTGAGCTGGGGCCCGCTTCAGATCTCACCGCAGCCTATGAGGGCTTCGTCGATCTGTGTCGACGACACGCGCTGAAGCGGGTGGTGATCATCGGGGGCTCGCCGAGCTACCACGCTCAGCTCAAGGCCCTGGAGCGCGTCATGGCGGGGGCACCGCGGGTGAGCCTGATCGACGGCACCCGCCGTCACCCGGAGCGCCGGGCCCGGCCGCACCTCAAGGGGGCTGACCTGGTGGTGATTTGGGGGCAGACGATGCTCGCCCACGCCGTGAGCGAGCAATATCGGGGGGCAGGTCAGCGGGTGACGGTGGTGCGGCCGGGGCTCACGGGCATGCTCTTCGAGCTCTCGCTCAGTCTCGAGTCACGCTTCAGCGACCAGCAGCGATGATCTCGCCTTCGGCGGCGCCGTCGATGCCGGGCACCTCGGGGAGAGAGGGCAGCGCAGTGTCTTTGCCCAGGGCGGCCTCAAGGACCTGACTCATGTCTTCGGCGAGGATGAACTCCATCTGATCCCGCACGCTCTCGGGCACATCATCGAGATCACGCCCATTGCGCACCGGCAAGATCACCCTGCTGATGCCAGCACGGTGGGCGGCGAGCACCTTCGATTTGATGCCACCCACAGGCAACACCCGACCGCGCAGTGTGACCTCACCGGTCATGGCCGTGTCGGCCCGCACGGTGCGATCAGTGAGCAGAGAGGTCAGCGCCGTGAAGATGGTCACCCCAGCAGAGGGCCCGTCTTTGGGCACAGCCCCTGCGGGCACGTGCACGTGTAGATCAAAGTCGTCGAGGGCCCCCGCGGGAATGCCCAGGGCGTCAGCGTGGCTGCGCACATAAGTCAACGCCGCCCGGGCAGACTCCTTCATGACGTCACCGAGCTGCCCGGTGATCTGCATGCCCCCCTTCCCGGGCATCTTGCTGGTCTCGATGAACAAGATGTCACCGCCCACCGGCGTCCAGGCGAGCCCCGTAGCCACACCGGGGATGGCCGTACGCTCGGCCACCTCGGCGGTGAACTTGGGCTTGCCCAGATGCGCGGCGAGATCGTCCGCACCCAGCGTGATGACGGGCCGCGGCGTCTCGGGGCCCACCTCGGAGCGCGCCACGGTGAGGGCCGCCGCCCGGCAGATCCGAATCAGCTCTCGCTCGAGCTGACGCACGCCTGCTTCTCGGGTGTAGCCGTCCACGATGGCCGCCAGCGCCTCGTCGGTGATCTCCAGTGCCGGGCCCAGATCAGCCTCAGGGCCCACACCGTGCGCATCGAGCTGCCGGGGCAGCAGGTGCTTGCGGGCGATCTGTACCTTCTCCTGTTGGGTGTAGCCGGAGATCTCCACGATCTCGAGGCGGTCTCGCAGAGGCGCGGAGAGTCGACCGAGATCGTTGGCGGTGCAGATGAAGAGCACCTCGCCGAGATCGAAGGGCTGCTCAAGGTAGTGATCGGTGAACACGCCGTTCTGCTCCGGGTCGAGGACCTCGAGCAGCGCCGACTCAGGTGATCCGCCGCCGAAGCTCACGCCCATCTTGTCGATCTCGTCGAGCAGCACGATGGGGTTCCGGGCCTCAGCCTTGCGCAGGCCATTGAGAATACGGCCGGGCAACGCACCGACATAGGTGCGCCGATGGCCCCGGATCTCGGCCTCGTCTCGGACGCCACCGAGGGCGATGCGCACAAAGGGACGCCCTGTGGCCTCTGCCACCGAGCGGGCGAGGCTGGTCTTGCCCACCCCAGGAGGCCCCGCCAGACACAGAATCGTGCCCCGAGGGTTCCCGGAGAGCTTGAGCACGGCCATGTGCTCCAGGATGCGCTTCTTCACATCGTCGAGGCCGGTGTGATCGGCGTCGAGACGCTGACCTACACCGTTGAGATCACCATTGAGCTCCGCCCGGGCGTTCCAGGGGAGATCAGCGACGAGCTCAAGCCACGTGCGGATCACGTTGGCCTCGGCCCCCTGAGTCGAGTCGAGGCGCTTGAGCTCCCGCTCCACGGCCTTCATGACCTCTGCAGGGGGATCAGCCTCTTCGATGCGCGCCCGCAGCCGGTCGACCTCCGAGCCGTCTTCGTCGCCGCCCTCGCCGAGCTCCTTCTTGATGGCCTTGAGCTGCTGACGGAGGATCGCCTCGCGCTGCTGCCGGTTGAAGGCTGTGCGCACGCTCTTCTCGATTCGGCTCTTCACATCGCTCGACGCCAGGATCTCTCCAGCGAGGCGAGAGACCCTGTCGAGTCGATCGTTCACGTCGAGGGTGAGCAGCAACGCCACGGCCTGAGACTGGGTCAGGTCGAGCGCTGCGGCGACGGCGTCGGAGAAGGTGTCCGGGTCGAGCTCCCCCTGGTTGTTCTCGATGACCTGGCTCATGGCGTGATCTTCGTCGAATCGCAGAGCCTCGAGCTCACTCCGCAACGCCTCGGCCTTGAGCCTGACCTCGCTGGATCCCGCCGAGGGGCTCTCGAGGGGCTCGCCGAATGCACGCCAGTAGGGCTCCACCCTCTCGAGCTGGTTGAGGGCGAAGCGCTTGATGCCCACGAGGGTGACCTGAAAGACCCCCTCGCTCACCTGCAGAATTTTGAGCACGTGAGCGTAGGTGCCCACAGGGTGCAAATCAGCGAGGCCCGGGGCGTTGATGTGCGGGTCGCGCTGAACGGCCACCCCGATGATGCTCGGGGTGGCCTCGTCCGGATCTCGACGGCGCTGTTCGAGCAACGCCCGGACCAACGCAGCAGATCGTTTTCGGCCGGCAGTGACCGTGATCACACGACCGGGAAGCAGGGCGCCGCTGCGCAGGGGCAGAACGGGGAAGGCGGTGTCGCCGTGGGGCAGATGTGCTTTGATTTCCATCGAGTGCGTCTCCATGTGTGGTGTCTGTGAAGCGAGTAAGTGAAAGCTAAAATCCAAATGAGGGCCGTCAAGAGAGCGGCATCTCTCTTTTTTAAAACCCCCTAAGGGGGTTGCTTGTTTCAGTTTTTCTTCAGAGCCTGCCCTTCGGGCGGGGCTCCGCTCCTTCGGCTTCGCCTCCGTCGACTCCGCCCCGTTCGGCCACAGGCCGAACAGGCTCGCGCCCTGAGGGCGCTTTCTGGCATTACTCCCCCGACGTTGCCTGCCGATACAGAGGGCCTGGAGCCACTCATGAAGTTCTGTGTGATGACTCGATCTCTGCGCCTGCCCGCGCTCAGCTTGCTGGTCTGTAGCTGGCCTCTCATGGCCCTCAGCCAGGATCGCCCGCCCATTCCGCCAGAGGGTCCGCGCAAGCAGGGCCTGGCCATCCCACTCGGCGACGCCGAGATCACCCTCGACGGGCGGCTCGACGAGGCCATCTGGCAAAAAGCCGCCCCACTGCGGGACTTCGAAGAGCGGGTCCCCGTCGCTCGACGGGCCCCACCAGCAGACACCGAGATTCGGGTGCTCTACGGCGACGATGCGCTCTACGTCGGCGCTCGGATGTACCTCATGGCGGGCGATACCCCACGGGCCTACGAGCTGCGGCGAGACGCCGGGCGCATCTTCAGCGACGACGCCATCTCCCTGAAGTTCGACGTGCGGCAGGACTTTCGCACCGTGCTCGGCTTCGCCGTGAACCCCGGCGGGGCCCAGCTCGACTACATCGCCCTCGACAACGGGCAGTCGTTCCGCACCGAGTACGACATGGTCTGGGACTCGGCCACCGCCCGAGAGAAGGATGCCTGGACCGCGGAGTTCCGCATCCCGTACGTGGCCCTGGGCGGCGTGCCTGAGAGCGCCCGAGTCATCGGCTTCAACGCCACCCGAGATCACAACGCCCGCAACGCCACCGACGACTGGGCCCACATGCCCCCGGAGTTCGGTGCGGTCTCCGCTCTGCACTTCGGCGAGCTCAAGGGTGTGCCTGGCAGCGGCGCCGGGCAGCCTCTCGCTGTGACGCCGTATGTGCTCGTCACTGATCCCGGTGTGGAAGATCACCCCTTGCCAGGGCGTTTCCGTGTGGGGGGTGATGCCCGCTTGAGCTTGTCGGACCAGACGTGGCTCGAGCTCACCGCCCTCACCGACTTCGCCCAGGTCGACCTCGACGACACCCTCATCAACCTCGACCGGTTCCCGCTGTTCTTCCCCGAGCGTCGGCCCTTCTTCATCAACGGCCTCGACGTCTTCGACTTTGGTCTGAGGGGCACCGCGCAGCTGTTCTTCTCCCGACGCATCGGCCTCGACGCCAATGGTGACGAGGTGCCGCTCTACGGCGGCCTCAAACTCTTCGGGCGAGAGGGCAAGGTGCGTTACGGGCTGCTCAACGCGGTCACCGCGGAGACCGAAGAGGTGGGCGCCGCGAACTGGTCCGTGGGCCGAGCCCGAGTAGAGGTGGGCGACGGCCACATTGGGGTGTTGGCGGTCTCACGGCAGTTCCTCGGCGAGGGCCCCGACGCCTCAGGACAACCGGCGCCACACGTGGGCGCCGGGCTCGACTTCAGGCAGCGAGCCTTCGACACCCGCCTCGAGGTGGAAGGCTTCGGCGCAGTCACCGCCACCACCGACAACGAGGGCCCCGCACCCGGCGCCGTGGCCCGAGGGGGGGTGCGCTGGCGCGGTCGCAACTTCAGGCCCCGGCTGAGCACCCTGCTCATCACCGACACCTTCGACCCGGAGGTGGGCTTCGTGTTCCGTCGAGGGGTGGTGCAGAACGAGGCTCGGATGGCCTGGGTGCACTGGACCGAGGCCCTCGGTCTGCAGCGCTTCACCGTGAGCACCTCGGGGCAGACCCAGCACACCGACGAGCTCGATCAGGTGCTGCTCAAGAGCGCCAACCTCTGGTTCGACGCCATCTGGCAGAGCAACTGGGGCGTAGAAGCCGCTGCGGACTACGTGGAAGACGTGGTGCTCACTGACTTCGAGCTCGCCGGTCGCACCGTGCGGGCGGGGACCTACTCAGGCCCTCAGGCCTACTTCGGCTTCTACTCACCCTCCACCCGCAACCCCGGCATCAACGCCAGCTACCGCCACGTAGATGGCTTCTTCGGCGGTACCCGGGACACCTTCAGCGGCGGCGCTCGGCTCTACCTGAGCAACCTCGTAGGCCTCAACGCCAGCATCAACTACTCGCGGATCGACTTGCCAGACCATGATCCGTTCACCACCTTGGGCCTCAACAGCCAGCTCACCCTCACCCCCTCGCCTACCCTGTCGTTGGACACGGTGGGCCAAGTGAACACGGTGAGCGAAGAGCTCATCGCTCAGGTGCGGCTGAGGTGGCGCTACCTCGCCGGGAGCGACCTCTTCCTCGTGTACCGCGAGCGCTATGACTACGAGGAGGACGTCTCCGAAGATCGGCGCGTCACGCTCAAGGCCACATGGCGAACGGACATGCTTTTGTGAACGCCTCCCCTGCAACGCCCTCTACTTCGGGGCTCGCCTCCGAGCCTGTGGTGGAGCCCAGCACCTGGGCCTCGCTCAAGCGCATCATGCGCCTCGCCCGGCCAGAGCTGAGGCTGTTGGCGCTGGCCACCGTAGCTTTGCTCTTCAGCGCCGGGCTCAACCTCGCATATCCCCGCATCGTGGGCCTCATCATAGACTCGGTGAAGCAGAGCGCCGGTACGGCTCTCGACAGCTACGCTCTGATTTTGCTGGTGCTCTTTGCCGTGGGCTCGGTCTTCACCGCCCTGCGCTCGTACTGGTTCACCGTCGCCGGTGAGCGCGTGGTGATGCGCCTGCGTCGCCACCTGTACGAGAGCCTCATCGGCCAGGACATCGGTTTCTTCGATCACCACCGCACCGGCGAGTTGACCAATCGCCTCGCTGCAGACACCACGGTGGTGCAGAACGCCGCCACAGTGAACTTGTCGATGCTACTGCGCTTCAGCCTCACCGCCGTCGGCTCGGTGGGCATCATGCTCACCATCTCGTGGCGCCTGACCCTGGTGATGTTGGCGCTCGTACCTGTGGCCGTGGGCGGCGCCCTGGTTTACGGCCGCATCGTGAAGCGCCTCTCGCGTCAAGTACAAGACGCCCAGGCGCGGTCGACGGAGGTCGCCGAGGAGACCCTCGCAGGCATCCGCACGGTGCGGGCCTTCGCCCGAGAGCCCGTAGAGGCGGATCGCTACGGCGCCCGGGTGAACGACGCCTTCGAGCTGGCCCGGGAGCGGGCCCGGGTGGCGGCGTGGTTCGGTGGCATCGCCGGCTTCGCGGGCTACGGCGCCGTGGGCGGGGTGCTCTGGTACGGGGGCATCTTGCTCGCGGACCCCACCAGCGGCCTCACGGTAGGCGATCTCACAAGCTTCATGATCTACACCTTCGCCGTAGCGGTGGCCATCGGCACCCTGGGCACGGTCTGGCAAGATTTCATGCGGGCCATCGGCGCCAGCGAGCGGGTCTTCGAACTCATCGACGCAGCGCCCCCAGCTCAAACAGACGGTCAAACGCTGGCGCAAGTCGACGGCCGTGTAGCCCTGTCGAGCGTGGACTTCGCCTACCCCACTCGCCCGGATCGCCAGGTCCTCCACAATGTCAGCCTGAATCTCGATCCTGGTGAAGTGGTGGCTCTCGTAGGCCCTTCCGGTGGCGGTAAGAGCACGGTGGCCACGCTGCTGGCCCGCTTCTACGAGCCCACCGCCGGCGCCCTCACCCTCGACGGCCACGATCTGCGCGCCCTCGACCCGCACTGGCTGCGCCAACAGATCGGCGGCGTGGCCCAGGAGCCGATGCTCTTCGCCGCGAGCATCGCTGACAACATCCGCTACGGCGCCCTCACGGCCACGGACGACGAGGTCCGCGCCGCGGCGCAGGCGGCAAACGCCGAGAGCTTCATCGACGACTTCCCCGAAGGCTTCGACACTCAGGTGGGCGAGCGCGGGGTGCAGCTCTCAGGAGGCCAGAAGCAACGGGTGGCCATCGCCCGGGCCCTGCTGAAGGATCCGAAGGTGCTGGTCCTCGACGAGGCGACGAGCGCCCTCGACGCCGAGTCTGAGCACTTGGTGCAAAAGGCCCTCGAGGTGCTGATGCAAGGACGCACGACGCTGGTGATCGCCCACCGACTCTCGACGGTCCGCTCAGCGGATCGGGTGGTGGTGATCGATGGGGGTCGTGTGGTGCAGCAAGGCAGCCATGAGGCGCTGATGGATGAAGGTGGGCTCTATCGGCAGCTGGTGGAGCGGAGCATGGTGGAATAGTCGGTGTTGTTGCTCGATTGATACTCGCTCCGCGGGTAAGAGAGTTTTTCGGGCACGGGCACGGGCACGGGCACGGGCACGAGTTGATACATACTCTGACTCGTGGTCCTTCCTGGATTCAGGACACTGGCTGAAATTGAAGCTGAGATGATGTGTTGCAGAACGACCTGAGAGTTCAGGTCTTGGGGTGTATGGAGGTCAAAACCTCCAATGAGAGACACATGGGGCTGAGTAGAGCCTCCACCATCACAACGCTATGAGCAGAGTCATGCAGGGCCACGGGTCAAAGGTCGAATCAACTCGTGCCCGTGCCCGTGCCCGTGCCCGTGCCCGAAAAACTCTCTTTGCGAGCGGAGCGAGTCTACGGCACCTGCCCCCAACCACCATCACACTCCCCCCCGGGCAACTCATCATCAGTGACTTGCGCCGCCCACAGCGTCTCCACCTGACTCTCCGGCCCTGAATACGGATCCCACACCTGGCCATCCGGATCGTCCACCTCGAAGTGCAGGTGCGGGCTTGAGGAGTAGCCGCTTGACCCGATCAGGCCCAGCGGCGCCCCACAGGGCACCTCGTCCCCCTCCTCTACCAGGATCGAGTCCTTCTTCAGATGGAAGTACCAGCTCGTCCAGCCGTTGGCGTGGCGCAGGCCCACGAAGTTGGGGCGGATCGGATTGCCGTCGCAGCTCACGTCGAAGTTCACCAGATCAGCGTGACAGCGGTCGTAGTTGCCATCGACCACACGGATCACCTCACCGCCCGCAGCGGCGACCACCGTGGCCGAGCCATCGTCCATCTGCCGAAAACCGCCGGCGAGGATGAAGTCGGTGCCGTCGTGACCTGCGTAGCACCCAGGGAACGCGCGGCCCTCATGATTGATGCACTCAGTGCGGATGTTCGACTCCATGGGCAGGTGGTCCACCCCGATGACGAACTGCGCCCGGATCAGCTCACGCTGCTCCACGGGCATGGCGAAGCGCGGCAGCTCGTCGGGCCCGGGCAGAGGCACAGGCTCTACCGGCTCACCCCCCATGGGCGCACCACCTGATCCACCTTCGACCATGCCGCCCATGGGCGCTCCACCCACTGGCATACCGCCGACGGGGGCCCCACCGCTGCCCCCCATGGGCAGGCCGCCTGTGGGTGTCCCACCAGCACCTCCCTCGGGCTCGGCGCCACCAGCGCCTTCACCCCCAGAGCCAGCGACCGCCACCGGCATCGAAGATGTGCTCGTGCCGTCGTCACACCCCAGCACCAGCCCGCCGATCAGGCAGGCGCTATAGAAGCAGTTGAGCCTCAGGATTGTGTGGGTCATGTGCTTCTCCTCCTCAAAGTCGTTCCCAGGGTAGAGCAATGACTACGGTTGATGCATACCCCTTCAGCGTTCCGCGCCATCGCTCTGGCCTGCGGCCATCGCCTGTGCCAACGTGATCATCCATCACCACAGCCCCCATCACGACATTGGAGCCCGCCCATGAGTCACCGGCACATCGGCATCCTCACCAGCGGGGGCGACGCCCCAGGCATGAACGCCGCGATCCGCACCGCCACCCTCGTGGCCCTGTCGCAGGGGTGCACCGTCTCCGGCATCGAGCGGGGTTATCGCGGCCTCATCGACGGCCAGTTCCGGGCGCTGCAGCCCGGTGATGTCGCTGGCATCATCCGCGATGGCGGCACGATCCTCGGCTCTGCCCGGGCCCCGGAGTTCGCCCAGCCCGAGGTGAGGGTGGCGGCGCGGCGGCAGCTGCACGAGGCAGGCATCACTGGCCTCGTCATCATCGGTGGCAACGGCTCTCTCACCGGCGCCCTCGCCCTGGCCAACGCCGACGAGGCCCAGCCCGGCGCGCCGGCGCCCACCATCACCGGCATCCCCGCCTCCATCGACAACGACATGGGGTGCACGCAGCTCTCCATCGGCGTCGACACCGCCATGAACACCATCGTCGAGGCCTGCGACAAGCTCGCCGACACCGCCTCGGCACATCATCGGGCCTTCATCGTCGAGGTCATGGGCCGCGCCTGTGGCTACCTCGCCATGACCTCTGCCGTGGCCACTGGCGCCAACGCAGTGTTCTTCCGGGAGTTCGAGCAGAGCGAAGATGAGGTGGTGGATACGCTTGAGAAGGCCGTGGTCCGGGCGAGCCAGCGCACCGACCGCCCCAAGCGGGCCCTGGCCATCAAAGCCGAGGGGGTGAGCGTGCCGACCGACCGGCTGAAGGCCCGCCTCGACGAGCGCCTCAAGGCCCGCGACGACGAGTCATCGGCCATGGAAACCCGCTACAGCATCCTCGGCCACGTGGTCCGCGGTGGACGACCTTCAGCCTTCGACCGCCTGCTCGCCAGCCGCATGGGCCACGTGGCTGCCCGCAGCCTCATCGATGGTGGCAACTGCGTGATGACCGGGTGGATGTCCGAAGGGATCCCCCCAGAGGCAGGTGGGCGCTCCCCATACGATCCGCACGTGTGGCAGATCGATCTGGCCACTGCGCTCAAGGAGACCGAGCGACTGCTCAGTGGCGAAAGCGATCACGTGAAATGGCGCGTGAAGATCTTCCGTGAGTTGGAGGATGTGCTGGCGTTATAACGGCACACATGAGTGAACAACGCAGCGACGCTTCCGGGAGTTTCATCCCGTTCCCCGATCTCATCGACCTCGCCTGTGAGCGCTTCGGCGGCCGGGCCCTCGGCGCCAGCGATGAGTTCTTTGCAGAATCCGAAAACCTGGTGAAGGCCAGCGATCCGATCTGGATCGCCGACAAGTTCACCGACCGCGGCAAGTGGATGGACGGCTGGGAGTCCCGCCGCCACCGCGCCCCGGGGTACGATTGGGCGGTGGTGGCCCTCGGCGCCCCAGGCAACCTGAAAGCCGTGGACATCGACACCCGCCACTTCCGCGGGAATCACGCTCCCTTCGGATCCCTCGAGGCCTGCTTCTGCGCTGAGGGTGATCCCGGCGCCGACACGGAGTGGGTGCAGATCCTGGCGCCGGTGCCGCTGAAGTCGGACGCCCACAACGTCTTCGTGCTCTCGAAGAGCGACGAGATCTACAGCCACGTGCGCCTGAACAACTACCCCGACGGAGGCATCGCCCGCTTGCGGGTCTATGGCGTGGTGGCCCCCCGACCCATCGAAGGCGAGACCGATCTCGCCGCGGCCCTCGCCGGCGCTCGGGTGCTCTGCTGCTCCGACAACTTCTTCAGCCCCAAAGAGCAGCTCATCTACCCCGGCGAGCCAGAAGACATGGGCGGTGGCTGGGAGTCCCGCCGCCGCCGCGCCCCGGGCCACGACTGGACCATCGTGCAGCTGGCCCAGCCCGGTGAGATCAGCCGGCTCTCGGTGGGCACCCGCCACTTCAAGGGCAATCACCCCCAAGGCTGCGACGCCGAGGCGGTGTACTGGCCCGACGCGCAGACGACCGACTTGATGGCCTACGAAGGCTGGCAACCCCTGCTCGACCGTCAGCCCCTTGGGGCCAACGCCGATCATCACTTCGAGGCCCTGCCCCTGGGGCCCATCACCCACGTGCGCCTGAACATCTACCCCGACGGCGGGCTCTCCCGCCTGCGGGTGTACGGCCGCCCGGCCTCGGTGCCTGTAGATGCTCTGGGCCAGCTGCTCAACGCCACCTCGGGTTTGATGCTCCGCGACATGCTCACCCGCTGCTGCGGCAGCTCGAGCTGGGTCTCGGGAATGATGGCCCGCCGCCCGTTCACGGACGAGGCCTCGGTCTTCGCCGCAGCCGCTGAGGTGGAGGCAGAGCTGACCCGAGAGGACTGGCTGGAGGCCTTCAGCCATCACCCGCGCATCGGGGCCAATGTCGAAGCGCTGCGTCAGAAGTTCGCCGCCACTGCGAACTGGTCCGAGGGCGAGCAGGCGGGGGTCGCTGGCGCCGACGAGGCGACGCTGGAGGCCCTGGCAGAAGGCAACCGCGCATACGAGGCGCGGTATGGCTTCATCTTCATCGTGTGCGCTTCGGGACTCACAGCCGCAGAGATGCTGGCGCGCTTGCAAGAGCGTATGGGCAATGATGTAGAGGCAGAGCTGAAGATCGCCGCGGGAGAGCAGGCGAAGATCTCGCGTTTGCGGTTGCAGAAGCTGGTGGGCTGAGGGAGCTTACCTCAGTGCTCTCACGGTTGACCGCACAGATGCTGATTCAGCTTTGAGAGCAGGAGAAGGCACTGATGGCACAACACTATGAGACTCTGGAGGACTTCATCTCGGACGCCGCGACAAAAGGCGTCCTGGTGCCTGATGAGCTGGTGGGCTGTAGTGATGAGGAGATATTGGCGCTGGAAGCCAAATACTCTGTCAGATTGCCGAATCTGTACCGACAATTTCTGCAAACAATGGGTCATGGCTCTGGCCATCTATTTCAGTACGACCATTTTGACGCCCAATACAAGGACGTACTGACTCTCACAGAGGACTATCGCAACGCCGACCACAGCCTAGATGAGAGCGAATATGCTCCCGAAGTGTACGCAGAGCTGCTCACATTGGGCCCCCCTCCGACTCTGAGCGAGGACAGCTTCATCATACTCGGACGACTTGGAGACCATTTCGAGTTCATCCAGTGCAAAGCAGCTTCAGATTCTGCGGTGTACTACTTCAACGAAGAGACACCAGTTCCAACTCAAGGCTGGGGTTCGGTATTGGACTGGCTTGCATCTATGTTGAACGAAGCCACAGAGGCTCTCGCGTCGGGATATTTCGATGGTCTTCACTGAGAAGTGTCCAGTTCAGTTCTGCCAACTCATTCATATTCCACAGGCCAATACTCGATACAACGCGAGCCTCCAACCTATGAGCAACCCTATCGTAGCTCCTGGCGCGGCGACTCAGGGTGAATCATGAAATTCCTATCAACCAAAGACTACTACAACTTCCCCTGCTCCCACCGTCGCTGGCGGCATGACGGCCACTGCGCCCACGTGCACGGCTACAGCCGCTCGTTCCACCTCACCTTCGAAGCGTCAGAGCGGAACGAGGTCGGGTTCGTTCTGGACTTTGGGGGCCCAGCGGCGAAGGAGATCCGCAGGTTTCTCGAAGAGACCTTCGACCACACTCTCCTGCTCGACAGCGACGATCCCCTGCTTCCACGCTTCAGGGAGCTCGAACAATTAGGCGCGTGTGTGTTGAAGACCTGGGATGACGTGGGCATGGAGGGCACCGCCTTCATGGTCTACGGCAAGGTCTCCGAGATTCTGGCTCGGCACGAGAACGGTCGAGTGTGGTGCACACGTATCGAGGTACGGGAGAACAACAAGAACAGCGGTATCTTCATCCCTTAAAAGGGCGCGCTTGCTACACGCCCCCTTCTACAAACGCACGCCCTTCACCGTGAACACATCCGCCTCGCGGACTCGGTCCTCAATCATGGCCACATCACGCAAATACAGCGTGTTCCCCTTCGGCGCTCGATCAGACAGACGCTCGATCCGGCGGTCGTATGGGTGATATGCGCAGGGCAGATAACCCCAATCCACCATTTGCTGGTGGATCGCCCCCTCGTCGTGACCGTACCGGCTGCCATGGCCCGTGAGCTCCAGCAGCACCGCCTGGGTCGCGTCTGAAGAGAACACCCGCTCTCCACCAGCGATGACCTCGGCCTCGAAGCCCTCGACGTCCACCTTGATCAGGAACGGCTTCTCGTCGGCTTCGACGAGCGTGTCCAGAGGCCGGATCGGTACCTCGATGACATCGCCAGCGTAGTCTTCCCCGTCGGAGAGCACGTGATTTGACATGTCGCTCGAGGCGGTGAACCGCAGCAGGCCCGCGTCGCGGCCCAGACCGCAGTTGTGCAGCCGCACTCGCTCGGTGAGGCCGTTGAGCAGCATGTTGTCGGTGAGCCCCTTGAAGGTGTGGGGCACCGGCTCGAAGGTGATCGCTCGGGCGCCCACGGCGCCGGCGGCGAGCACGGTGTAGCTGCCCACGTTGGCGCCCACGTCGAGCATCAGATCGGTGGCCCGCATGGCGTGGAGCACGAAGGCCATGTCCTCGAACTCGTGCAGGCCGGTGTAGATGTTCCCCGTGGCCCCGGTCATGCCCGGGCGCACCAGGAGCCGGGTGTCGTCGACGAAGGGCGCAGCCACCGCCCCAGGCACGAGGCGGCTGCCCACCTGCCAGCGAGCGTAGTCTGCCAGAGCGCGTACGCGGTGCTGGCTGCTCAGGGGGTGCTGCCAGATGAACTTGAGGGTCTGCTGTACGAAGTTCATGGGGGCCTTCATCGTTTTAGTTATCCGGCTCATCTACACGCGCCTGTATCGGTGCATTGGCCCCCGTTACATGAGGCAGGGAAGTTGCCGGCGCACTCGCACCAGTCACCGTCGGGGCAACAGAACTGCCACCCGCACTGGTTGCAGCGGCGCCATTCGGTGCCGTCGCCGTTGCCGCAGCTGCCCCAGGTGCACTGGTTGCTGCAGGTGCGCGCTCCACACTCGCCGCAGTCGCCTTGGGATCCGGGGGCGCACACCCCCTGCCCTTCACAGGCGCCCCACTGGCACGCGTCGGTGCAGCGGCGCGTACCGCAGTTGCCACAGGCCTCGCTCTGCCCCGGGCGGCACACGCCGGCCCCGGCGCAGGCGCTCCAGTCGCCCCAGCGCTGATCATTGCCGCAGGTCCGGCTGCGCTCGCCACAGCCGTTGGGGCACGGGCCGCGCTCCACCTGCCCCGGAGTGCACTCACCGGCGCCGACACACTCACCAGCCCCCATACAGGTCGAGCCCGCAGGGCAAGGCTCGGCCAGGGCAAAGCGCGGGCACGGATCGCTGCGGATGCACACCTCGGGATCCTGGATGCCGCACCGACGCTCGCCGAGCGTGCAGCTGCCCGGGCAGGCGGCGACGCACGATCCAGCGTTGCAGGTCTGCCCAGCGCCACAGGGCTGGGGGGCACCCAGCACCATGCAGCCCTCGGGGCCCTGCTCGCAGATACGTCGGCTGTCACCATCACACTCCACCTCGCCGGCAACGCACGCATCCGTGCAGCTGCCCACACACCCCTCGCCGGCGACACAGCGCTGGCCGTTGGGGCAGGGTTGAGCATTGGACCAGCTGAGGCAGCCTCCTGTCTCAACGCAGACTTGCTGACGGCCCTCGTCGAGGCAGGCCCGGGCCCCGGATTCGGGGCAGGCGTCGACACAATCAGTGCCTGTGGGGCGGCATTGCCCTGCGGTGCAGGTCTCTCCCTGAGCGCAGGGTTGAGGGCCGCCCCAGGCGGGGCAGCCGTTCTTCTCGGCGCACTCGGCGAAGCTGTTGAGCGACAGACAGCGCTGCTCACCAAAGGTGCAGTCGGCGGGGCACGCTTCAGCCAGACAGCGGCCGTCTTCGCAGATCTCACCGCCGAAGCATGGCCGTCCGGCGCCCCACTCCAGGCAGCCCTGAGGGCCCAACACGCACTCTGAGATCAGCTCGCCTTCGCATCGCTGTTCGCCGGTGTTGCATTCGGAGGTGCACCCCTCACCGCCTTCGGGCGCGCACTCGCCGGCGGCGCAGATCAGCCCGTCGAGGCAGGGCTCTCGGGGGCCATAGGTGCCCCCCTCGTCGCAGCGTTGTACGGCGTTGGCCACACAGCGCGAGGTGCCCGGCTCACACGACAGCTCAGTCTCTTCGGCGTCGCATTCAGCGCCGACGCACTGCTCCCCGGAGGCGCACCCCCAGAGGCTCAATAAGAGCAGGCACCACCAAACTCGGCTCAACGCGATCAGACCAGCAGCTCCAATCGGCCCAACATGAAGTCTCGGGCCACCACCATCTTGTGCACCTCGTCGGGGCCATCAGCGAGGCGGGCGGCGCGGGAGAAACGGTACCACTGTGCGAAGGGCAGATCGTCGCTGTACCCCAGGCCGCCGTGCATCTGAATCGCGTCGTCGAGGGTCTGGCACAGCAGGTTGGCCACGTGGTGCTTGGCCATGCTCGAGTAGGGCTTGGCCTCTTTGTGCTTCCCCTGCTCGAGCAAAGTGGCGCAGTGGAAAGTCATGAGGTTGCCGGCGTGGATGCCTTCGACGGCCCGGGCGATCATGCCCTGGATGAACTGATGCCGCACCAGGGGCTTGCCGAAGCTCTCCCGCGTGGCCACGTATCCAGGCTCTTCGAAGTTGCCCCGGCAGATCTCCATGGTCCGGGCGGCGAGGCCCAGCCAGCGCATACAGTGGGTCAGGCGCGCAGGCACGAGACGGGTCTGGGCCAGAGCGAAGCCGGCGCCGATCTCGCCGATGACCGCCTCGGGGCCCACCCGCACGTCGTGGAACTTGAACTCCCCCTCACGGTGGGCCAGGAACGGCTCCGCCAGGGTGGGCAGATCGCGCACGTACTCCACACCCTCGGCGTGGCGGTCCACGACGAACATCGACGCCCCGCTCCGAGGATCGTCGCTGGTGCGGGCCATGACGATGAGGAACGCCGCATCGCGGCCCCCGGTGGAGTACCACTTGTGGCCGTTGATGACCCAGTCGTCGCCGTCCTTCACCGCCCGGGTGTAGAGGTTGGTCGGATCAGCGCCGGCCCCCTTGGGCTCGGTCATACAGAACGCCGAGGAGATCTCGCCATCGCACAGCGGGGCGAGGTACCTGGCCTTGAGGGGCTCGCTGCCGGCCTTGAGCAGCAGATCCATGTTGCCCTGATCGGGGGCGTCGCAGTTGAACACATAGGCCCCGGCGGGGCTGCGGCCCATCTCGCGGAACAAGACGCACATGCCCATGATGCCCATGCCCAGACCGCCGAACGCTTCCGGCAGGTGGGGGGTCCACAGCCCCGCAGCTTTGGCCTCACCTCGCAGACGCTGGAGCGTGTCCCATCGCTCCTCGCGGTTCTCGGCGTAGATGGTGTTCTCTTCGGGGATGACGCGCTCGTCGACGAACGTACGGACGCGCGCCCGAAGGGCCTGAAGCTCAGGGGCGATGTTGAACATGTGGCTCCTTCTCGGTGGGGCTGGTTCAGCCAGATGGTAGAACTGCGGGGAGTGCATGTCGAACAGGAGTTGCACATGTCTACGATTCGCGTGGAGCGAAGCGGTCACGTGGTCACGGTCGTCCTGAGCCGCCCACATGTACGCAACGCCGTGGACCCCTCGACCGCATCTGAGCTCGCCGCCGCCTTTCGTGCCTTCGAGGCGGATGATGATGCTCGGGTGGCGGTCCTCTGGGGTGAGGGCGGGCATTTCTGCGCTGGCGCAGATCTCAAGGCGGTGCACGCCGGCGATGTGCATCGCCTCGAGCCCGAGGGCGACGGCCCCATGGGCCCGAGCCGCATGCAACTGAGCAAGCCGGTCATCGCCGCGGTGGAAGGCTACGCGGTCGCTGGTGGCCTGGAGCTGGCCTGCTGGTGTGATCTGCGGGTGGCCTCACGGGAGGCGGTCTTCGGTGTGCTCTGCCGACGCTGGGGGGTGCCCCTCATCGACGGCGGCACGGTGCGCCTGCCACGGCTCATCGGTGAGAGCCGGGCCATGGACATGATCCTCACAGGCCGCCAGGTGAGCGCCGAGGAGGCCTTCGCCATGGGGCTGGCGAACCGCCTAGTGGACCCAGGTGAAGCGCGCGGTGCGGCAGAGGCGCTGGCCCACACGCTGAGTGACTTGCCCCAGGCTTGCATGCGCTCGGATCACGCCTCGGCACGTGCGCAATGGGGGCAGTCGGTGCCGGATGCGATTCGAGCAGAGTTCGAAGGCAGCGTGGGGGTGCTGGCTGTGGAAGGGGTCGCGGGCGCCGGGCGGTTTGCCCAGGGGGCTGGCCGACATGGGGAGGCTGAGTAGAAGATTAGTCGTCTATACCCTCGAGGAAGGCCCGCTCAACTGCGGGATAGTCGACCTCTGCGTCGAGGCGGGCCACCACCGAGTAGAAGCCGAACTGCAGACGGTTCAGGAAGAACATGTCCGCCGGCAGGGGCACGAGGCTGTCGTCCTTCGCCTTGCGGAAGTGGGACACCATCTGCCGCATCTCCTTCACGAGCTCGGTGACGAAGTCGCGGCTGATGCGAAAGGGCGGGTTGAAGTGGGGCTCGAAGCAGCGACGCACGTATCCCAGAGCGGCGTCTTCGTATGCACCACCGTGTGTCTTGAACAGCTGCACGCCCGTGGCCCTGAACGCGGCCTCGTCACCGGCAGCCGCCGTGCGGTGAAGGCGCCGGGCGAGGCGGTTGCGATCCGCCGGGATCTCCTGAATGCAGCCGAAGTCGAGGAAGGTGACCTGGCCATCATCGTGGAAGATGTAATTCCCCGGGTGCGGATCAGCGTTGAACATGCCCCCGACGAGGTTGCCCTTGTAGACAAAGCGCCAGAGCGTCTCCACCCATGCTTTGCGGGCGGCCTCGTCCGCGGTGCACGCCTCGGTGAAGGTGTCTCCACGGACGAAGGCGCTCGTCATCACGCGGTGGGCACACAGCTTGGGGAACAGCGCCGGGATGCGGATCGTGGGATCACCGGCGTGCAGGTCGATGAACTGCTGCTGACGGCGCGCCTCGTGGGTGTAGTCCAGCTCCTCTCGGAAGCGGGTACGCACCACCTCGAGCACCTCTTTCGAATTGAACTTCCGGGTGCCCATGACCGACAGGGCAGACTCCAGCAGGCCGGCGTTCTTGAGATCGCTCTCTACAGCTTCGGCCACCCCTGGGTGCTGCACCTTCACCGCCACCTCGACCCCGTCGAGGGTGACGGCGCGATGCACCTGACCGATGGAGGCGCTGGCGATGGGTGTGTCGTGCCATTCGGCGAACAGCTGATCGATGGGGGCTTGCAGTTGCGACTCGACGAGTTGACGGATCGCCGTGGGATCAGAGGTGGGCGCCGCCGCCTGCAGGCCCTGCATCCAGCGCTCGTAGGCATCTCGTTGATCGGGCGGCACCACCCCGTCGATGTAGCTGGCCATCTGGCCCACCTTCGCCGCGAGGCCACGCAGATGCCCCATGACCTCGGCGGCCTTGCGGGCGTTGCCCTGGCCATCTTTCGCCCGGCCCATCAGCTGAGTCACGCCCGCTCGGGCGCCCACCTTCGCCAGGCGAGCCAGGCGGCCCAGGCGGCCTCGGGGGATCTCACGTTCGTCGGACACTCACGCTCCTTCGGACGATCAGGGTGTTCTCGACACGCTTCTTCTCGACAAGCGCGTCACCGCCGCATACTCCATCGTTCAAGATGCACGAGGCAAGATCTGGACGCGCCATGAGTCACGACCACATTCACGACATCGACGGGGTGGTGAAACACCTCGAGTCTCTCATCGACGCCGCACAGGCCGAGCGCTCGCGTCGCGGCTACTTCATGGCCCTCTATCACGGCGTCACCGTACGTGTACGTCGAAAAATCGAAGAGGGGGGCTATTTCGAAGATGACGCCCGGATGGAGCGCTTCGACGTCATCTTCGCCAAGTACTACTTTCGGGCCCTCGACCAATGGCTTGGTCACGGGGTGCCCTCGGCGCCCTGGCAGCTGGCCTTCGAGTGCCTCGACGACGAGCCCTATCTGATTTTGCAGCATTTGTTGCTGGGCATGAACGCTCACATCGCCTTCGACCTCGCCCAGGCCGCCGCTGAGACCGCGCCTGGTGAGGCTGTGCACGATCTCGAGTTCGACTTCGGGCGCATCAACGACCTGCTCGCCGCCACCGTCGACGACGTACAGGACGGCCTCGCCCCCCACGCACCCCTTCTGGGCCTCATCGACCGGGTCGGTGGCCCTCTGGACGAGCTTGCAGCCTCAAAGGCCATGGCCCTCACCCGGGAAGGCGCCTGGATCGGCACCAAGGCCATCGCCCTCGCTCAAAATCAGAGCGAGAAAGCCATGGCGGTCAACGCGCTGCGCGCGGTGTCGATCAAAACGGGCGGTGTCATCTCCCAACGGCCGCGGCGGCTCATGCGCTTCATCAGGCTCACGGAGTCGTGTCATCGTCGACCGCACAAGATCGACGATGTCATCGAGACCCTGAAGTCCGCGCTCGCCTGAGCGTCTCTGCACTGTTCACACAGTCCGCCCTGGCAGATGCCCATGCACCACCACATCCCTGGCCTCTTCCTCATCGTCTTGAGTCTCGTCGCTGGTCTGTCCGACGCATCCGCTCAGGCCGCACAGGCGGGCAAAGGCCAGATCACCTACCTGCACGTCCCTGGCGGAACCTTCACCATGGGCCGTACGGACGGCCCACAGCTCGAACGCCCAGCCCACACTGTCACCGTGAAGAGCTTCTGGCTCTCCAAGAGTGAGATCACCGTCGAGCAGTTCATGCAGTGCTTCACCGAAGGGGCTTGCTCCGCAGGTGGTCTCACGGCAGATCCTGCGTGCAACTGGGGCAAGCGAGACCGCCTCGACCACCCCATCAACTGCGTCTCCTGGCGTCAGGCCAGGGCCTTCGCCCAATGGGCCGGTGGGCGGCTGCCCACCGAGGCAGAGTGGGCCTATGCCGCCCGAGGCGCCGAGGGGCGGCCATACCCCTGGGGCGCCGAGCCCCCGACGTGTACTCAAGCCGTTATGCACTCACCAGAGGGCAAAGCTGGCTGTGGCGCCGAGGGCACTCGACCTGTGTGCAGCATCTCTGCGCCCGGGCAGTGGTTCTGTGATCTCGGCGGCAATGTGCAGGAGTGGGTGGCCGACGCCTTCGCCGACAGCTACACCGACGCCCCCAATGATGGCTCTGCCCGCCTGAAGGGCCACATCTACTGGCACCGTGTGGCCCAAGGCAAACCACAGCCCGTTCACAAGGCCAGCAGCCGCATCTTGCGCGGTGGCAGCTGGCGCGACGGCCCCGAGGCCCTGCGGGCCACCACACGGCGCCCGGAGCGTGCAAAAGATCACAACCCCACCGACGGCTTTCGCGTGGTGTTGGAGGTACCCCGATGAAGAGGATGATCTGGGCCCTTGCCCTCGCCCTGACGGCGTGCGGTGGCCAGCCTGCGACACAGACGAGGCCCGCGGCGTCTGATGAGATGAATGTCGAGGCCCATGTGCAGTTGACCATGGACGAAGGCGCACCGCTCACCGATCAGGGTCGCCTCGTCTTCGCCTGGATCCCGATGGAGATGGCCCAAGTCTGGTTGGCGCAGGGCAGACCCCCAGCGGCGAGCCTCATGACGCTCATCGCCCATACGCAGACCATCACCGTTGCTCCAGATAAGCTGCTACAGGGGCACACCGCCCATCTCAGCCTGCCCTCGGATGCTCGAAATGCGCATTTGATGGCGCTCCTGGAGATGCGCGGTGGCTTCTGGGGCACGCTCCTCTCTGGTGGTCCGTTGATGGCCTTGTCGAAAGCCCCTCTCTCCGAAGGCGCGCCCACCCTGACGCTCCATGCTCGGGCCCCCAAGGTCAGAAAGCCCACCCCTCACTGCGAGGGTCCTCGCTTTCGGCCCCTCGTGCTCGGTCCCGAGCCAGGTGCCCGGGCCTGTGTGCATCTGCCGAAGGGATATACGGAAGAAGAGGCCCGCTACCCGGTGGTCTATCTGCTCCCGGGGCTCACCGGTGATGACATGACCCGCTTCCACGGATCTGGCTTCACGGATCAGATGGACGCCCTCACCACCAAGATCGGGCAGAAGGTGATTCTGGTGGGGGTGAACACCCGCAGCGCTGCCGGCTCAGCCTATGCCCGCCCGAACCAGCCTGGCGGACCGCTCCCCTACCTGGACACGCTGGTCAAGACTGTGGACGACACCTTCCGCACCGTGCCCCACAGCAAGGGACGCATCTTGATGGGGCAGTCCACGGGGGGCTTCAACGCCATCTCCGTGGCATTGATCTGGCCCGGCGTCTTCGGCGCGGTGGGTGCATCTGGTCCCGATGGGCTCGATCTGCGCAGCTGGCTGCTGAAACCTGATGGCACCTTTGAAGAGCAGTGGTTTGCCTGGCTCCGTCTCGAAGCCGCGCTCACGGGGCCAGGTCAGTTTGTGAGCTACGCTGTGGCCTGGTCCCCTGATGCCGAGGGCAAGCCCCGCTGGCCGGTGGATCCGCAGACCGGTGCAGTGAACCCGGAGGTGATGGCGCTCTGGATGGCCCACAACCCCACCGGGATTGTGCAGACCCCCACTGGTCAAAAAGCCATGCGCGATCTCGAAGGGCGCATCTATCTCGGCGTGGCCCGCGGGGACGAGTTCGATTTGTACGCCCCCACTCAGACATTCGCAGATCAACTCTCCGCCTTGGGCATCGAGCACACACTGAAGGTGGATGATAGCAGCCACTTCGACGCCAACGATCGTCTGGTGAAACTGATCGCCCTCGCCCTCGATGCCCTGAGCGGACCTCAGAAGAGCACGGCGGACGCGACACCTTGATCGATTGGCCTTGAGTCGCTGGGCCCTCTGTAGTCCATTCGCACAACTCAATCATACGATATGACGCAAGACGGACACCCATGAGCATCAACATGCGCACCCCCCTGCCCTACCTGCTCCTCGCTGCCGGCTGGCTCGCCCCCAGCCTCGCCTCTGCGGAATACACCGAGCCCAAGAAGGGTCCCGCCGCGGCCAATGCTGATCCCAAGCTGGTCAAGATGTACGAAGCGGGCTTCTACAACGACTACAAGAAGACCTTCAGCCGTGGAGATCGCAAAGAGCTGAACATGCTCGGCAACTTCGCCGAGCAGCAGCAGATCCTGAAGACCTCCGGGCCGCCGGACACCTACTGGATCACCGGGTGGGATGGCGTGCCGGCGCCCCACCGCGAGCTCGCAGTGATTCAGGCGGGCATCAACCGCACGTGGCTCAAGGCGTGCCACGCAGACTTCGACGCCTACGAAGCCAAGATGAAGGTGGCCCGCAAGGGCTTCGACGACGACTTCGCCTTTGTGCGCGCCGAGACGACCTCGTTCTACGAAGGGGCCGACCGACTCCATCAGATGTGGAAGCGGGCCGCGGAGCTCTTCAAGAAAGAGAACCTCTATCTGACCCGGGGCCACATCCTCAACAACGCCTACATCTGGGGCGAGCTCGTGGCGCTGGAGTACGAGCTGGTGAAGCGCACCGGCCGAGGCAGCATGAGCCGCTACATCTCGCCGCAATGGGCCCGTGAGCGTGTGCGCATCAACCCCACCGACGTGAACGCGCGCCGCATGGTCTACTGCTGGTCCGCCGCCGAGGCCGGCACCCCGACTTTGCCGATGCTCTCACAGGCCCGGGACTACGCCCACACCAAGGGCAAGTCCTTCATCCGTCACGTCTTCTCCAAAGAAGAGGCCAAAGAGGCCAAAGCCTGGGCCGACAGCGCCCGGCCCGTCGACCCCGACGCCCACAGCAACGATCGCATCATGCACGTCACCAGCGTCAACGCCAAAGCCAAGCCCGGCGGCATCGTCTTCGTGGGGTACGAGCGCCTCAGCCCCGCCTTCGAGGTCAAGAGCGTCTCCCGCAAAAAGGGCAAGACCCAAGTGAAGCTGGGCTTCACCCGCCCAGGCACTCAAAAGTACGACTGCAAGACCACCAACCGCGTGCAGCGCATCGCCTGGGACGGCGAGCTGCTCTACTACGCCGATTGCAAGAGCCGCCCCACCACCTTCGATGTCACCGCAGTGGTGAACTTCCAAGATCTCCCTGGCAGCGTCGACATCAAGAAGGGCGACAAGCTCGGTGCCTTCGGCCGCATGACCAAGATCAAGACCAAGCAGAACAAGAAGAAAACTAAGACCAAGATCAACGTGACCCTCGATGGGCTGCACCTGCGAGACATCCGTCGCGGCGGCAAGGACATCACCTCTTATTGAGGTGTCACCTCAGAGTTCAGTCACGTCCACTACGCTGCTGGACAGATAGCCCATACACGTGCGGCCATCGGCACCTTCGACGATCACGCTCCAGCCAATGCCTGCGCTGAACTCGCCGTTCTTCGCCGGGCCCAGCGTCAGCACCTCCGTGCCCATGGGCACCTCGGCGAGCACATTGGAGACATCGCTCTCCGGGAACACAGGGTTGGATCGCAGCCGGGCGAAGCCGAGGGCATTCTCGCGCACCCTCACGCGGCCCTGATACACTCGCTTCTCGGGCACAGCCCGCACCTGACGATGCGCGTCGGTGTAGGCGATGGGTGGTGCCTTGCTGCACGTGCCCTCGATCTCGAGCTGATCGGCAGTCCCCTGGGCGCACCCGGCGCACGCCACAATGCAGAGTGCCAGTACAGATGTGATCAGACGATGCATGCTCAGCTCTCCCGTGCAATGTGCCGCACGACGGAACACATGAGCTCGCTGATTTATTCCAGCTCAGCCCACTTGCGGCCCTTCCGCGATATCCGCTCTGATGCATCTGCACCGACTCGCCCACAAGGCCAGATGTGAGGAAAGACAGGTACATGCGCATTGCATGGATGAAGATCTCTGACGCGCGACATCAACTCTCTTTGTCTCGCCCAGACGGCACAACTGACGTCATCGAGCTGGAGTCGCGCAGCTTGCTGCTTCACGACTTTGTTCACTTTGCGTTGGAATCGGAGCTGGACACCGACCATGGTGTCTTTGGCCGCCTGTCGCGTGGGCTCGATTTGAAGGCGCTGAGTGATCCGAGCCTCACGCCTTTGGAAGGCGAGCTGCTCGTCATTGAGCAGCTGGTGGGTCCCCTTCAGGCGGTCTTTCAAGGCAAACTCGATGCGCGATCCTATCTCGACATTGCAGAGGGTCAGCACCCAGGTGTGATGGATGCCGAGAAGCTCGAACGCATCCTGAGCCACGTGCGCGCACTCTGGGGGGCGTGGCGAAAAACCCCCTACCGTCAATCAATGACACGTGACTGGCCACCACATCAAAGACGTTGAGAGTTGATAGAGAGCGATCTCTCATCGCGTTGTGTGCTCAGGGCCTGCTCCAGCGAGCATACACTCTTCACAGACACGCGGTTGAGCCAAACCAGGACACGCCTCACTGACAGAACTCGAAGGCCGCCACGGGCTCGCTGACGAGCAAAATGTGCTCTTCCTGGTACATGGCGTCGATCTCGCTCTTGAGCTCTCTGGCCCTGCACATCATCGAGCTCCTGGTGATGGGCATGTCGTCGGGCAACCTCGAAGCCACTTCACGTACTCGAGTGAGTTCATCTCTCAGTCGGGTAATCGTCTCCGCCTTGCTCATCAAGGTCCTCCACTCAAAATGAGTCACCGCCCATATTGCCCCCCAGTACTTGATTGACGGCATATCGAGGATTCCGTCACAGTTTTTTTGCTGTTCAGCATAAAAAAACCCACCTGACGGCGGGTTTGAGGGGGGATTTGCGTGAGAGGACACCCTCAGCGGCAGATCTTTCGGCGCAACTTCTTGCAGTCCACTTTGTAGTCACTGGTGAGCAACAACATCTTGCGCAGCGACTGGGGATCGAAGGGCTTAAGCTTTTTGGGCTTGTCTCCACAGCCACTGCCACCAGCGGTCTGGCCATAGACTGCCACACTGGCTTTCTTGTGCTTCTTGCCGAAGCTCGAGCAGCACACCGTCTTCTCGATCATCAACTTCAGATCCTGCACGGCGTACCGCTCGACGCCGCTGGAGCAGCTCTTGGGCTTGCGGCGGTCCCAACGCGTTTTCCAGTGATCTGAGTAGCAGCGCCGGAGCGAATCACGGGCGCGCTCACGGCACCGATTGGGCACGGCGCCGCCACAACTGCCCCTGCCGACGAAGTCGCCCACTCTCCATTGAGCAGGGGTCTTGGGGGGCACGCCATCGGCAAGGGTCTCGACGATGAGATAGCCCCCGTCGCAACTGCGCTTGATCTTCTTCGCCTCTGCAGTCCAGGGCGACAGGATGAGAAGAAGGGCGGTGGTGATGCCGAGGAGATTGTACATGGTGTCACCTCTGGGTTGGGGTGTTGACGAGCTGTGTGTGGTTGCTCATTCCCCAAGGCGACACGTCTTCGACGCAGACGACACGATTCGGTGATTTTTTCGCAGTTCGACCAAAATGGCAGGATCTCAGCGCTGCTCGACCTCGGACACTTCGGGGTTCGTCAGGGCTACGGCGCCGAGAATCCCACCGCCCATCACCATCAAGGCGACGCGATAGAGCATCGCCTCACTGAAGAGCGCCCCGCCTGCGAGGAGCACCACCCCTGCCGCAGCATCGAGCCCAAGGTGCATGGGAAACGAGATCAGGTGCTTCCGGCCGAGGGCATAGGTGGTGAGCATGCTGTAGAGCAGATTGGCCACGCCGATGATGCCCGGCAGGATCGCCGCAGCGAGTGAGACGCCCTGTTGCCACGCCACGACGGCCAGCGCCACCAGCGAGACATCTACGAGCATATCCAAGACGCCATGTACCCGGTGGGTGATGAATTGCCACGGACGCGCCATCAAGTCCTCCTGTCATCTCATCGTGTGTGCAGTCGCGCCAGGAGAGCACAGCGAGCGCCAGCGAGCGAGCCTGTTCGGCCTACGGCCGAACGCTTCGGAGCCGACGGAGGCGAAGCCGGAGGAGCGGAGAAGCGCCCGAAGGGCAGGCTCTGAAAAAATACTGCCGACGGAGGCGAAGCCGGAGGAGCGGAGAAGCGCCCGAAGGGCAGGCTCCCTAGAAACACTGCAGGCTCTGAAAAAATACTGCCGGGGACAGGACTCGAACCTGCAACCTACTGCTTACAAAACAGTTGCTCTACCAATTGAGCTACCCCGGCCTGCATCCACAACGCGATGCGCCGTTCTGTGGCGGCGTATTTGAGGGCAACCTTTGCCCGAGATCAACTCTCCTCGTCGAGTGCCCCTTCGTACAGCACCTCGAGGCGTTGCGCGTATGTCGCCAGAGTCGCCGCCCCCTCCTCGCCGAAGCGGTCCTCCATACGGCGCAACATGCGCTGCGCATCTGCCACATAGGGCAGCGCCAGGCGGGTCAGCAGATCCACCGATCGGCGTACACAGACGATGGCTTCGACATCATCACGTTGAGCGAGATGGTGACCGAGGTTGTGACAGACCCGAGCCTCGTTCTGCATGTCGTTCACTCGCCGGGAAGCCACCAGAGCTGCGCGGAAGTGACGCTCTGCCTCCCCAGCGTGTCCCAGGCTCTGACAGGCGATGGCCAGGTTGTTGAGGATCCGACCCTTGAGCGACTCTGCTCGAAGGCGTTCGTTCAGCGCCAGAGCCTCTTGCCCCAGAGCCCGCGCCTGACCTGGACGGCCGCGCTCCTGCTCGCACATCGCCAGCACATTGAGCAGCTTCATCTCCCCCGTGAGATCACCTGTACGGCGGTACTGCGACAGCGCCGCTTCACCGGCCTCGATGGCCGGCTCCGGACGATCGAGGCGCAACAGCGCACCACATTTGATGAACAGCGCCCGTGCTTCGATCCAGGCGCTGCGGCCCGCGGCAGGGCTCTGATGAATCACCTGGGCCTTCTCCAGCGCCTCTGCATAGCGACTGGTTTCCAGCTCGATGAAGGCTTCCAACAGCGTCAGTTGCGCCGCGAGCTCGGTGAAGCCTCCGATGGCCGCCTTCTCGTGGGCGTCGCCCAAAGCTTCCAGGGCTTCTGTGTATGCCCCTCGGCAACGTAAGCAGTCTGCGAGGCGCTCCCGGGCCTTCAGAGACTCTGCAGTGAGACTCAACGCCTCGAAATCCTCCACCGCCTGAAGCAACAGAGCCTCACCAGCACCCAGCTCACCTCGGCTCACCGCCCATTGGCCACGGACAAATGCCAGCCAGGCGGAGGCGAGGGGCTCAGGCTGGCCCTCAAGGCCCTCCACCGCCTCATCGTACAGCTCGGCATCCATACGGCTGATGGCCAGACGACCCTGGCCGATGGCGAGCCGCACCTGCCGGGGCATACCTCCGTGTTGAGACTCCGCGTCGTCGAGGCTCGCCCTGGCGCGCTGGAACAGATCCAACGCCGCTCGATAGCGCCCGCCGGCGAGGGCGTACTCCGCCCCATCGAGCAGCCAGTCCGCAGCACGAGGATCTCGCGCAGATTGAAGATGACGCCCGATCTGACCTGCGAGGCCCATCCGCGCTCGGTGGCCCGACATCAGCAATTCAGCAGCGAGGCGATGCCAGACGTGGGCCTCTTCGAGTTGATCTGTGGCCTGGCTCAGGGCGCTGTACGCCAGGCCATGCTCGAAGCGAATGCCCCCACCAGCGGTCTCCACCAGCACGCCATCGGCGATCCAACGCTCCAGCGCGCGCTCCATCGCCCCCGGCTCGGGGGCATCGACGAGCCCGAGGACCTGCCCCAACATGTCTACATCGGGGGCCTGACCCAGCACACTGGCCACATACAACACCCGGGCGTCCCAGCGCTCTTCTGGCGTGCCCTCGGCCATCCGGGCGACCCGATGACGGAGATCGTCTCCCCACCGGCCATGAGACAGCCAGCGCTCGCCACCATCTGCGAGCCAGAAGTGATCCCCGCTCTCGAAGATCATCCCTTCCTGGCTCATCTCTCGGACCAGACGCACCAGCCAGTAGGGGTTGCCCCCAGCGTGGCGGCACAGCACCGTGCGGGCCCCTGGCTCCAGAGGCAACATCGCGCGCAACAGTGCATCAGCATCTGCAGCATCGAGACGGGGCACATCGATCACCTGCACCCGCTCGTGGGCAAAGAGCGCCGTGTACCCATCCTCGGCCCCAGCGACACACGTACCCACGATGAAGACCGGCCAGCTGCGCCAGTGATCAGTCTCCAACAGGTGGGAGATCAGCCGGCTCAGGGCGTCGCTGTCCGCCCAGTGCATGCCTTCGAAGCACAGCAGTAACGGCTTGTCTCGGCGCAACTGCTCCAAGACCCCGATGAGCAATTCCAGACGTAAACGGCGCCGATCTTCATCTTCTCCGGCCGCGCCGGTGGCGTATGTCATGTGTGGGCCGAACCAGCCCCACAGCAGGTTGCGGCAGGTGCGGTGACGGGCCGAATCCATCACACCGTCCTCGCCCTCTGCCATGAGCTGCGCTGCCTCGTCCCAGGTGGCCGGATCGCGTAAATCGATGCCCAGGCTCAAGGCGATTGCCTCATTGAGCGCCTCGAGCATCTCCTGGCCTTCCGTGGCCCGAGGTCTGATCTCCAGAGGCGTGGCCAGGCCTCGCTCGGAGAACACTTCTTTGAGCCAGCGCGCCAGGCGGCGCTTCCCGATCCCCCGAGCTCCACGGAGGATCAACGCCCCCGAACGGCCATCTTCCAGGTGCGACACCCCCGTATCGAACAGGTGTCGCTGCAGCTCGCCTCGACCGGTGAGGGGTGGAGACTTCATGGTGAGCAGGCGGAACCGGTTATCCGGAATGTAGTTGCGCCGGACCACCCGAGGACCAATCGGGCTGACCAGAGGGGGGGGCCCTGTGTCCACCACCGTGGGCAGAGGTGATTGTGGCCCTCTCACCGAGCTCATACCCAACTCGAAATCAGGGATCTCGAGCAGGCGGCTGCGCACGTCGGCCGCACACGCCGGACGGCGCCAGGGCGAACGGCTGAGCAGCTCTGCCACGAGCTTCGACAACGCCTCTGGCGGCTCTCCACCACCCTTCAGGGTCAGCGGCGGCGCCTCTTGAGTGAGGCGTTGCACGATCATGGCCATGGGTGTCGGCGCATGGAACGGGGTACGCCCCGAGAGCAACTGAAAGAGCAAACAGCCCACTGCATAGAGATCCGAAGCGGGGCCGATTTGTCGACTGCGCCCCTGGGCCTGCTCCGGCGCCATGTACGCCGGCGTGCCCACCGTGCGATCCCCGAGCAGGGTGCCGTGGGTCTTCTTGGGCGACGCCAGCTCCGAGGTCCCGGCGACGTGCCCAGCATTCTCGACCTCTTCGCTGATCTTGGCGATGCCGAAGTCCACCAGCTTCAGCGCCTTCTGAGGCGCCGCGGTGATGAGGATGTTCTCCGGCTTGAGATCGCGGTGCACCACCCCCCGGGCGTGGGCATACGCCAGCGTGCGCAGCAACGCCTCGATCACAAAGCGTACGTCGGCCCAGCTGAAAGCCTCCACGGGCAGCTGAGCCAGGCTGCACCCCGAGATGAACTCCATCACGTAGAAAGGGCGTCCGTTGTGATCAACGCCATGATCGAGCACCTGGACCACGCCAGGGTGATCGAGGCGAGCCACAGCTCTGATCTCGCGGTTGAAGAGCCGAACCATCCGCAGATCGCTCGCGCCGGCATCGCGGATGATCTTCACCGCCACGGTCCGGGCGGTGCGCTGGTCCACCGCACGATAGACCGCCCCCATGCCTCCCTCTCCCACGAGGGCCTCCAGGTGGTACCGATCGGCGATGAGGCCCTGGGACAAAGTGTCCATCGTGCTCTCGTCTCAGCCCGTGGGCTCGGTGCGTATATCCGTGAGCGTTTTTGCCCCCGGCTCCCCATCGGTGACGGCCTCTTCCATCAAGGCCTTGACCTTCGCCGGTGACGCGAGGATGGGTCCGCTGGACAAAAGCGGCGCCGCATCGAGATCCTCAGCTTCCATCATTTCTACGATGCGGCTCAAGATTTCGTCGATCTCTGCCCGCTCTGCCTCGGAGAGCGCACGCAAGCGCCGGGCAAACCGCTCGTGGAGCGGCGAGGGCACCGACTCCACGAGGCTCACACCGGTCTCGGTGAGGGCCACCACCACTCGGCGCCTGTCCTGAGCGTGACGCGTGCGGCTCAGGCACCCTCGAGCCTCGAGACGATCGAGGATGCCGGTGACGGTGGCCTGGCTGAGCGAGACCTGACCCGCGAGCTCGCTCGGCGTGATCGTGCCCGCCTTGCGAATCATCCGCAGACACACCAGCTGGGGGCCGGTGAGCGTGTACTTTTGAGCCAGCTCTTTGCTGTAGAGATCGACCGCTCGAATCATGCGCCTGATGGAGATCAGGATGCGATCTTCATAGTCGAAGGTGTCGTCGTCGCGGGTCGGTCCATCGGAGGATGAAGCGTGTTTTTTGATGCTCAATGGCGCACTCGAAGAGAAGGACGCTGTTTTGTCTGCGACGCTTATACTATGACGCAGTGAAAACCCATCTCTCTCAAATCGCGGTGAGCGCCTTTTATGGCGTCTCACCTGTTCGGGCGCGGTGTGCGCAGATCGGGGAACGACAGTGAACGGGAACGAACTTCAGATCGCCGCCGACGGCAGCCTCGTGATCCCCGCAGAGGTGCTCACCGCCCTCGGCTGGCAAGCCGGTGGCCAGGTGACCTTCGAGATCAGCGGCGCCGGCATCCGCCTCGAGCGGGCCCGCCCAGGCCTCATGCCCCAGGATCAACGCTCCGACCTCCACGCCACGATGGAGATGAGCCGCGACCAGATCAAAGCCCTCACCGAAGAGAAGCTCCGCAACGGGAAGTGAGACCCCACTGACAGCTCCACGCCCCCCGAGCTGTAAATTTACAGGCTTGTCAAACATGTTGTGCTTGCGCACCGCACCGGTGTCGGGAGTATAAAGCCCGACCCGGCAGCGGCTGCCCTGCGACCTCTCGACCCGACGGTTGAAGGCGCGCGGGGCAGATGATGCTACTCGAACAGAAACGGAAGACCTCGTCGAACATCATTGAGGTGTGAGGCAGAGGCTCTGCCGTCAAATCAAACCGCCCTGAGGCCCGCCGTCTCGGGCGGGCACGGAGGCCGAGGCAGTGAGCGCCCCAGGGAATGCGATGATGTCAACGGTGGTACGCAAGTGGATCGTGGGGCTCACAGGCCTCGGGCTGGTGGGCTTCTTGGTGGCCCACATGACCGGCAACGTCCTCATCTACAAAGAGGGCGCCATGAACGCCTACGCCAAGGGGCTGCACGATCTCTCGATCCTGCCCCTGCTCGAGATCGGGCTGATGGTGATGTTCGTGCTGCACATCGGCCTGGTCATCGGCTTCGTGATGCAGAGCAACAAGGCCAAGGGCGGTGGCAAGTACGCCGTCACCGCCTCGAAGCGTAAAGAGGGCGGCATCTTCGAGCTGATCTCCGCCAAGGCCATGGCCATCAGCGGCATGATCGTGCTCGCCTTCCTCGTGGTGCACATCCTCGACTTCCGCCTGCAGCGCGAAGAGATCGAGGGCGTCTCCGGCGGGGTCGAGGCCTACACCAAGACCACCCTCGCCGTGGGCTGGAAGGCGATCCTGTACGCCGTGGCCAGCCTGCTCGTGGGCTGGCACATCTTCCGGGGCATCCAGAGCGGGTTCCGGTCGCTGGGCTTCTACCACGAGAAATACTCTCCGCTCATTCACAAGGGCGGCCGGGTGCTGTCTGTCATCGTGGGGTTGGGCTTCGCCTCGATCCCCCTTTGGATCCTGGTCACGCAGTAAGGAGGCAATCGCTCATGGAGCTCGACGGCAAGTGCCCCAGCGGTCCCCTCGAGGATCGCTGGTCCAAGCACAAGAGTGAGTCAAAGCTTGTCGGCCCGATCAACCGACGCAAGTTCAAGGTGATCGTGGTGGGGACAGGCCTCGCCGGAGCCTCCGCTGCGGCGACACTGGCGGAGCAGGGCTACAAGGTGCAGGCGTTCTGCTTCCACGACAGCCCCCGCCGTGCCCACAGCGTCGCCGCCCAGGGCGGCATCAACGCGGCGAAGAACTACCAGAACGACAACGACAGCGCCCACCGGCTGTTCTACGACACCATCAAGGGCGGTGACTTCCGGGCTCGGGAGTCGAACGTGTACCGCCTCGCTGAGGTGAGCGCGAACATCATCGACCAGGCCGTGGCCCAGGGCGTGCCTTTCGCCCGTGAGTACGGTGGCACCCTGGCAAACCGCACCTTCGGCGGCGTGCTGGTCTCCCGGACCTTCTACGCCCGCGGTCAGACCGGCCAGCAGCTGCTCTACGGCGCCTACGCCAGCCTGATGCGTCAGGTGGACACCGGCGGCGTCGAGCTCTACACCCGCCGCGACATGCTCGATCTGGTGCTTGTCGGCGGCAAAGCCCGAGGCATCGTCTGCCGCAACCTGCTCAGCGGCGAGCTCGAGACCTACATGGCCGACGTGGTGCTGCTGTGCACCGGGGGCTACTCCAACGCCTTCTTCCTGTCGACCAACGCCTACAAGTCCAACGTCACCGCGGCGTGGCGGGCGCACAAGAAGGGCGCCCTCTTCGCCAACCCCTGCTACACGCAGATTCACCCCACCTGCATCCCCGTGCACGGCGAGCAGCAGTCCAAGCTCACCCTCATGAGCGAGTCGCTGCGCAACGACGGCCGGGTGTGGGTGCCGGCAAAGGCCGGTGACAAGCGCAAGCCCGAGCAGATCCCCGAGAACGAGCGGGACTACTACCTCGAGCGCAAGTACCCCACCTTCGGCAACATGGTGCCCCGAGACGTGGCCTCTCGGAACGCCAAGTACGCCTGCGACGACGGCAAGGGCGTCGGGGTCACCGGCTACGCCGTGTACCTCGACTTCAAAGACGCCATCGCCCGCGACGGTGAAGATGCGATCAGGGGCCGCTACGGCAACCTGTTCCACATGTACGAGAAGATCACCGGGGACAACCCCTACAAGACCCCGATGAAGATCTACCCGGCGCCCCACTACACCATGGGTGGCCTCTGGGTGGACTACAACCTGCAGAGCAACATCCCCGGGCTCTTCGTGCTCGGCGAGGCCAACTTCTCCGATCACGGGGCCAACCGCCTCGGGGCCAGCGCCCTCATGCAGGGCCTCGCCGACGGCTACTTCGTGATCCCGTACACGCTGCCCACCTACCTCGCAGCCGAGAAGCTCGAGCCCGTGAGCAACGATTGCCCCGAGGCCAAGGCCGCCGTGGCCGAGACCACTGAGCGCCTGGGCATGCTGCTCAAGAACAGCGGCAAGAAGGGTCGTTCTGCGGACTCGTTCCACCGCGAGCTGGGTCTGATGATGCTCGACAAGTGCGGTATGTCCCGCACCAAGGAAGGCCTCGAGTACGCCCGGAAGTTCATCCACGATCTGCGAGACCAGTTCTGGGAAGACGTGGTGGTGCCCGGTGAGATCAAGGGCTTCAACCCCGAGCTCGCCGCCGCGGCCCGTGTGGCCGACTTCATGGAGCAGGCCGAGCTGATGGTGATCGACGCCCACGATCGCAACGAGTCGTGCGGTGGTCACTTCCGCGAGGAGTACCAGACCCCCGAGGGCGAGGCTCAGCGCGACGACGAGAACTACATGTACGCTGCAGCGTGGGAGCATACCGGCGTCGGCAAGGATCCCACCCTCCACAAGGAAGAGCTGACCTTCGAGTTCGTGAAGCCGACCCAGAGGAGCTACAAGTGAGCGACGAGAAGCGGAACTACACCCTCAAGATCTGGCGCCAGCGTGGCGCCTCCGGTCAGGGGAAGTTCGAGACCCACCCCATGGAGGGGGTCTCGACGTCGAGCTCGTTCCTCGAGATGCTCGACATGCTCAACCTCAAGCTGCTCGCCGAGGGTGGCGATCCCGTGGCCTTCGACCACGACTGCCGCGAGGGCATCTGTGGCTCCTGTGGCTTCGTGATCAACGGCCAGGCCCACGGCAAGGAGCGGGGCACTACGGTGTGCCAGCTGCACATGCGGGTGTTCCCCAACAACGCCACGCTGGTCCTTGAGCCCTGGCGCTCCGCAGGCTTCCCCATCGTCAAGGACCTGCACGTCATGCGTGAGGCCTTCGACCGCATCATCACCGCCGGTGGGTACAACTCGGTGAACTGCGGCAACGCCCCCGACGCCAACTCGATCCTCGTGGGTCAGGAAGACGCGTCGAAGGCCTTCGACGCCGCCACCTGCATCGGCTGCGGCGCCTGCGTCGCTGCCTGCAAGAACGGCTCTGCGCTGCTCTTCGTCTCGGCGAAGGTGGGCCACCTCTCGATGCTGCCCCAGGGCAAGCCCGAGCGCGCCCGTCGCGTGCTGCGCATGGTGGAGCAGATGGAGAAGGAAGGCTTCGGTGGCTGCTCGAACACCCTCGAGTGCGAAGCCGCCTGTCCCAAGGAGATCTCCGCCTCCTGGATCCAGCGCCTCACCCGCGAGTACATGAAGGCCCGCATCAGCCGCGCCTGATGCGCCCCGACGCGTTGCGTCGTTCCCTGCCCCCTCTCATCTACACTCATCTACTCGGACGCCCCTGCCGTTCTGGCAGACATGCCCGACACCGATCAGACCAAAGCACCCCAAACATCTACCGCCAGTACCCCCAAAGGGGCAGGTTGCCTCGTTGTGGGTTTTGCCCTCGTCTACTGGTCCACGGTCATCGCCCTGGTGATGCTCGCCGTCTTTGGCTTCATCAACCATCAGTTCGGCTGTGAGCTCGAGCTCGAAGGCTCTGAAGTCCCCGAGGTCCCCGGATGGTATGCCTTTGGCATCCTCGTGCTCGCCGGGGTCATGGGCCTCATCGGACGGCTGACGGAGCGGTTCAAGGCCCGCTGGGACTGGAAGGGCGCCTGCATCCCCGGCGGCGCCCTCGTGTTGTTCATCACCCTGGCGGTGGTTGTCGGTGGACCCTACTTCGATCGCTACATCAACTACGGCGGCGAAGCGGAGTGGGCCGCCGCCACCGATCGCCCCGAAGTGCTCCACCAGCTGCGAGATACAGGCTACCTGCCTGATCCGATCCGCGACGAGATGCTCTTCCAGGCGATCCGCTGGGACAGCCCCGCAGCGACTCGGGCGCTGCTCGAAATGCGTCCTCCTCCAGATCTCACCGCCGAGGCACCGACTCAGAACCGCGGCTGGACACCTTTGCTGCTCGCCTGCAGCGGCGCGCGCCTCGAGATCGTGCACATGCTCCTCGAGGCCGGCGCCCCCGTGAACCAACAAGGCACCCTCGGCCGTACCTGCTTGCACATCGCCCTGGGCATCCCGCCGCACCCGCGAAAGGGTGAAATCGTCACCAGCGAGGCAGGGCGTCTCGCCTATGTGGAACTGCTCATGAAGTTCGGCGCTGATCCCACCCTGGTGAGCGAGCACGAAGAGACCGCCTTGGGCATCGCCGCTCAACGTCGATGGGCCAGCATCGAAAAAGCGTTGCAGAAGCAAAGATAGAGTATCCCAGCTGACGACCTCCGCCCATCTCGGGTATCTTCTTCACAGCCCACCATCAGAGGAGCCCTGAGATGGCCTACCCCAACCGCGAGTTGATCCGTGTGCTGCGAGAGACCGCCGAGCGCCTCGATCAGGGCGCCCAGTATCGGTGGACACACATGGGGGCGTGCAATTGCGGTCATGTGGCCCAGACCATCACCCGCCTGACCCGAGCCCAGATCAGGGCCTTTGCGCTGCAGAAAGCCGGTGACTGGGGTCAGCAGGCGGTGGAGTTCTGCCCCACCAGCGGATACGAGATCGATCAGATTCTGCAGATGATGGTGGAGCTGGGCATGACCCGAGCAGACATCGCCCACCTGGAGCGGCTCACCGATCGCGCGATCTTGAAGCGACTCCCCCTCGGAGAGCGCCACCTCGACTACCGCGATCGCGATCATGTTGTGAAATACATGCAAGTCTGGGCCGACATGCTCGAAGAAGGCCTCGAAGCGGCCACAGATGTAGAGACTCAAGTGGCCTGAGGCCGAGCCAGCGGAGATTCAGCCCCGAGCCTCCACGGCCTCCACGAGGGCGGGATACCAGGGGCCCATGAGCTCCCCTCGCTGCGAGAGACTGGCCAGGGCATCCACGGCGCTGGACTCTTCTTGCAGGCGTACGAAACGCGAGGCGAGCGCCACCGCAGCACCCACCGAGATCTGACTCGGCTCATCGGCCTCCGAGGCCCCCTCCCACTGCTTCAAGCCGGCGACGATCGACAGCAGAGCCTTGAGATTGGGCACCCGCCCGAGCAGCTCGAACACCCATGTGGGCGCCTCCTCGAGTTGCCGCTCCTCCCGCTCGGTGAGGGGGGCCTGTCGCACCAGTCGAGCGAGGAGTGAAGGCGTCAACGTATCGAGCAGGGGCGAGATCAAGGCCCCCACCTCACCGGCCCAGTGCTCTTTGTGTTGTGCATGGGTGCACATGGCCCGGAACAGTTGCTGCACCTCGGCGCCGGCACCGTGGATCGCCGGGTGGGTGCCATCGAGCACGTCCCACAGCGGACTGATGTCGAGGGCCTCCTCATCTTCGAAGTGACCGGTGGCCATGGCCTCGTTGTGTTGCACGACAGCCTCGTCGAGGGTCTCCAGCAACACCTTGGGCGGGCATGGCTTGTTCAGAATGCGGAACACCCCAGCCTCTTCGATCACCCGAAGCAGATCTTCTGGATCGGACTGGCCGGTGAGTAGAACCCGGGTCACCTCAGGATGACACTCGCGGGCGTGGGTGAGCAGCTGCAGGCCGGTCATCGTGGGCATGCGCATGTCGGCCACCACCACCGCGAAAGGCCCGTGCTCATCGAGCAGGGCGATGGCCTCCTCGGGCTGACTCGTGGTGGTCACGGTGTAGTGTCGACGCAGGACCTGCCTCAGTCCCTCGAGTAATTGGGGCTCATCATCAACGCACAGAATGGGCACCTTGGCTGCACGACCCATCACTGATCTCCCTTGTCCAGTGCGCCGACCTTCACGGCCTCCTGATGTGCGATCTCACGCCATCGGGGCAGCTCGGCGGCGAAGCCCTGTGTCTCCGGATAGTCGGGGCTGAAGGCCACCGCACTCGCCGGTGGCTTGGCCAGGCCCAGCTCGGAGATGAGCACGTCGGCGACGTGCACGGCGCTGAGGACGTCGAAGTCGCGCTGGGGCACCGCTTCGGGGGTGTGGTGGTGGGCCACAGCCTCGACGATGGGCCAGGGCAGGCCCCACAGACCCACGAGATAAGCCCCCACCTCGGCGTGGGTCACCCCGGAGATCTCCCGCTCGATCTCGTGGAATGGCCGATCTTCTTTCTGAGCGCGGTGAGAGACCTCGTCGAAATAGTCCGGCTGTTGCTGAGCCACGATGAGCTTGCCGATGTTGTGCAGCATGCCCGCCATGAAGGCGTCTTCTGCCGTAGACATATCGTCCACGAGCCGCCGGGCGATGTGGGCCGTGAGCAGGGCGTGGTGCTGCAAGCTTTCGAGGGAGAAGGTCTTGGCCTTGATGCGGCCGTTGCCCTTGAAGGCGTCGACGGTGAGCACCAGGCTCCTGACATTGTCGAAGCCCAGGTAGCCGATGGCCTCGCTCACCTTGGTGATGCGCCGGGGCATGCGATAGAAGCCCGAGTTCACCAGTTGGAGCACCTTGGCCGCCATGGCCATGTCCTGTTCCAGGATCGCCCCCACCTTGCGCTGGTCGCAGGTGGGCTCTTGTAAGATCCGCTGCAATCGCTGATAGGTCGATGGCGGAGAAGGCAGGCTGTCGATTTGCCCGACCAGGTCGCGAATCGTCGAGTTCGACGCGAGCTCCGACAGATTGCAGGCCCGATCGAGCACATTGTCGAGCTGCTCGGCGTCACAGGGCTTGCTCAAGCACTGGTGAGCCACCGCCAGGGCGCGCTCCGCCATGCTCATCTCGCTGTAGCCTGAGAGCACGATGCGCACGAGGCGGGGGTGGGCCTCCTTCACCCTCTCGAGCAGGGTGGCGCCGTCCATCCCCGGCATCTTCATGTCGGAGATGATGGCGTCGTAGTCACCCTCCTCTTCGAGACGCTCCAGGGCGTTCACGCCGCTGGTGACGAAGGTCATGTTCCACTTTCGGCGATGACGCCGGAGTCGATCTCGTAGCCCGTCGAGCACCCGCTGCTCGTCATCGACGAAGAGCAGCTTGCGCTTGGGGCCTCGGGCACGTCTGCGCTCTGAGAGACTCATCCGATCATCTCCCCCATGGCAGGACCATGGCCCACGGGGAGCCGCACGTAGAACGTGGTGCCTTCGCCGGGCGTGGTCTCGAAGCTCAGCGTGCCATTGTGCTTCTCGGTGACGATGGTCCGGGCCAGCGACAGCCCCTGGCCGGTGCCCTTGCCCACCTCTTTCGTGGTGAAGAACGGGTCGAAGATGCGCTCCTGTACCTCAAGCGGGATCCCCGAGCCGGTGTCGGTGATGGCCACCACCACCTCGTGTCCTTCGTGGGTGGTACTGAGGGTAATGCGGCCCATCTCGCCCGAGTGCGCCTGCTCGGCGCTCTTCTGTTTGCCCTCGATGGCATGGGCGGCGTTCACGATGAGATTGAGGAACACCTGATTGAGATCGCCCAGGTGACACATCACCTGAGGCACCACGCCAAAGCGCGTCTCCACCTCGGCGACGTACTTGTATTCGTTGCGCGCCACCGTCAGCGCGCTCTCCAGGGCGTTGTTGAGATCCGCTGGGGCTTTCTCCCGGGTGTCGGGGTGGGCGAACTCTTTCATCGCCCGAACGATCGTCGCCACCCGCTCGATGCCATCGAGGCTGCGATCGAAGGCCTGAGGCACATGCTCGTCGAGGTAGGACAAATCGGCGTCCTCCTCCAGCTCTTCGATCTCCTCCAGGGCGTCTTGAGATTTGGCGTTCTGGGTCACCGAAGGCTTCAGCGCCCGCCATGCGGCGAGGATCTCCCAGAGATCTTCGAAAGCGCCCCGCAGGAAGTGCACGCTGTCGCCGATGTACTGCACCGGCGTGTTGATCTCGTGGGCGATGCCTGCAGCGAGTTGCCCCACAGCTTCCAGCTTCTGGGCCAGGCGCAGCTCGCGCTCCACCCGAGCCCGCTCCTCCATTTGCTGCTTGAGGGCCTCGTTCGCCTCTTGGAGCTGGTTCGTGCGATCGCTCACCGCCTCTTCGAGATCGCTCAACTGACCGAGCAGGTCACGATGAAGCGTCCACTTTCGAGTGAGGGCCAGGGTGGCCTGCATCACCTCGATGTTGTCGAAGGGCTTCTTCAGGATCAGCAGGTTGTCCCGCTCACCCACCTGGGAAATGATGTCGTTCCAGTCGTAATCGGAATACGCCGTACACAGCACCACCTGCAGGTAGGGATCCTCCTTCCAGATGTGACCGATGGTCTCGATGCCATCCCACCCCGGGGGCATGCGCACGTCGGTGAAGGCCATCATGTAGGGTCGGCCCTCGGCGATGGCTTTCTTCACCATGCGCAGGCCCTCCTGCCCCTGATAGGCCGAGTCGATTTCCAGGTTCTCCAGACCGCTCACCGCAGACTGAGTCTCCGTACCGAAGAGCTCTGCCTCCAGGGCGTCGAGATCAGGGTCAGAGGACTGACCCATGCCCAGGATCTTCCTGATGTCCTCGTGGATCGACGGGTTGTCGTCGATCACCAGGATCCGATGCTTCTCACTCTGGGTGTTGTCCGTGCTCACCAGCTGTACCCCATCGATGACACCCCCGGCCCGTTCAAACAACGAACCTGAATGAATCATCGGAACAGGGCGCCCTTGATTTGATCAGCGGGTCGTCACGACACCGGGGGCCCCATTTGGGTCATGGGCACACACCTGCGTTCGAGGCTATCGCTTGGGGCGCAGGCCCCAAAGAGTGCGCACTGCCGCTTCGGTGAGATCGTGGATGAACGGATCAGCCACCGTGTCGTACTCGTACTCGTCGTCGTTGAGCACGCCATTGGCGTTGGTGTAGAGGGCCACGGTGATGAAGAGGGCCTTTCGGCGACCGCGCTTGGGATGCTCGAAATAAGCATTCTCGATGCGAAACCCATACGCTTTGCCCGCCTTGTTCCAGACCGTCCAGTCCTCCACAGGTGCGAACCGGCTCAACCCGCCGAGGACGGGCTTGAAGCGCAAAGGATCATAGGTCTCTTCAGGGAGCAACGGATCAGTCGACTCTCCAGGCCGCATACGCATCGTCTCTTTCAAGAAGGCGCGATCTGCCTTGCGCAATCCAAAGCCCTTTCCAGGCACCTTGAGATCAGGGCGCACGATCTTCATCAGCATGTTCTGTAAATCGACGAGGCCCATCCGGTTCTTGTAGGTGAAGGACATCGGCGTCTCGACGAGCTCGCCACCCACCATGTGTCCCTGCCCCACCTGAATCCCCTTCAGCGTCTCGGGGAGAGGCTGCAGTGTACCCGGGCTCACCCTGACCTTCTGTTGCACAGTGGGGGGCGTCTCGAAATCACCATCTACGTGAAAGTCGAGGGGCTCCGACCAGCGGTTCTCTTCTACCGTTCGGCGACGGGACAAGCGGTGAAAGATGCGGGTCTTCTCGAGACCCACCCTCTGGACCAGCGCGTCGATGCGATCTTGCCCGGCAAAGCCATAGAGACGGTCGAAGGCCCGATTGTCGGAGACGATCGACATCTTCTTGATCTCGTGGCCGAGGGTGATGCGCCCGTTGGCAAGGTGAGTCTCGTCGGTGCTCTCCAGCTCGGGCTGGTCGACAAAGAGCCGATGCACCGCCAATGGCGTGTCGAGGGTGATCTTCGCCCGCTTGAGGGTGCGATCACGGCGCAGACGGCGCATGGTGGCCACCGCCGCCAGGGTCTTCACGGCGCTCGCAGGATAGAAATACTCCGCATCGACCCGAAACCCGTGTCGCACGACCCGGTAACGGCTCTGGCCCTTCTTCAGGCGGCCCTTGACCCGCTCGACCTCGGTGATGAGCACCTGAACACGGTGACCCTCGAGGTCATCTACGGCGGGGTGAAACTTCTGAGGCCACCGCTGAAACAGCTTCTCTACGAAGTCATCTTCGAGCACAGGGGCAGGCTCGGCGGCCTGGGCTGAGCCCGCCCACAGCGCCCAAAACGCCCACAACACCCACCAGCCATGGCTGCTCTGTCGCCTGAACGACATCGTATTCACCCTCATTGATGACAGCTGCTGGCCCTGACGCACACCGCCGAGCGGTTGTGCATCTCACCGGCCAATGAAATCCGAAGACGTGCTCAGATCCACACGACAGTGGACCTCTAAATGCAGGCGTCACACACCCCACGCAGGTGAATCTGCACCTGCTGGCTGTGTACCGCCCGGGGTGCAGCGGCGCTGGAGACCGTGAGCTTGACCCCGTCGAGGCACTGCACCTGACCACAGTCCACGCACACGAAGTGCGGGTGACCCTCGGCGTGGTCGTGATGATCGTGCTCGTCGTCACCCATCAGTTCGAAGCGCCAGGTGTGATCACCCACGTCGATGCGTCGCACCAGGCCCGACTGCGTGAGATCGGTGAGGTTGCGATAGATCGTGGCGCGATCAAAGCCCTGAGGCACCAGCTGCTCCACGAGATCGCCGTGGCTCAGAGGGGTCTGCGCGTGCTCCAAGCACATATAGACGATGATGCGGCCACGTGTGGCACGCAGGCCTGCGTCTCGGATCAGGCCACGGAGCTCTTCGTAGCGCTGAGATGTGATCTGCATGGTCATGAAAACCAGATTACCCCGTGATGAGATCAAGCGCCATCCGCAGGCGCCTCGTCGTGAACATGAATGGCGTCGAGGACCTGAGAGAGCAGCCCACGCACCCCACACCTCAACAACGCCCGACCCATGAGGGCCACCAATATCCAAAAGCAGGCGATGTTGAGCGGCTGATGGGCGTGCTCGGCCATGTCGTGCAGTGGAGGCACCGCCCAACCGTCGGTGGCCACGAGATTCACCACCAGCCCCACAGCGATAGAGAGGAGCGCCATCATGGCGCCAAAGGCCAGCGCGCGACGCTTGCTGTGCATCGAGGCCAGCACCCCGAAGGTGGTGAGGTTGGTGGCCGGGCCCGTGAGCAGAAATGCGATGGCCGCACCAGGAGACAGCCCCTTGTGCAGCAACACCGCCACCATGGGGGTCGCCCCCGAGGCACACACATACCCAGGCAACCCCACGAGGGTCAGGAGCAATACATCAACCCCCCAGGGCAGGCTCGACAGCCAACTCGCCGACATGAGGGGCTCCATGAGGGCCGCGACGCCGAGGCCCACCACCACCCAGGGCAGTGTGTGATCGACGAGATCACCCAGGCCATATCGCAAGCCTTCCACGAGGCGCGTCGACAGGGGCTCGGTGCGCACCTCCACGGTCTCGATGTCTGCAGGGCGCTGCACTTCGAAGAACCGCCCGAGCACCAACGCCACCACCAACGCCACGATGGCGGCGGCGACGAGACGGGCGATGGCCAGCTCCTCGCCGAGCAAGGTCAGAGACAACAAGAACGCGTCGATGCCCAGCTCGGGGGTTGCCACCAGAAACGCCAGCGCCGCCGTGGCCGAAACACCACCGCGTATGAGGGTCTGGTACAGCGGCAACACACCACACGAACAGATCGGCAGAGGCAGTCCGAAGAGCATGCCCTTCGAGGCGCGGCTGAACGCCGCGCCGCCACTGAGCCAGCCCGCCTGCCCAGCATTGAAGAAGGCATGCATCAGCCCTGCGGCGAGAAAGGCCAGCAGCAGCACCGGCGCGCTCTCCAGAGCCAGAGTGTAGAAGGTCTCTCCTGCGCCGAGCTCTTCAGAAGCCTCGTGCATGTGGGGGTGTATATCGGTGAGCAAGTACACCGTCACCAGGCCCACCATGGCGCCAAAGGCCGACGCCGCCTTCACGAGCGGCGAGAGCGCCTCATGATGGTGATGATGCCCATGGTCGTGGTGGGCATGATCGTGATGCTCGTGGTGATGGCCATGCTTGTGGTCATCGTGGTGATGCGCATCGTGATGATGCCCATGGCCGTGGTGGTCGTGCCCTTCACCCTCATCGTGTGCATGGTCATGATGGTCATGATATTCGTGGCCATGGTCGTGGTGTTCGTGACCATGCTCGTGGTGTTCGTGACCATGCTCGTGATGTGCGTGACCATGCTCGTGATGTGCGTGACCATGGCCGTGATGGTGATGATGATCGTGACCGCACCCTTCGACACCACACCCGCTGTTCGACAGACCTGGGATCTCCGGATGGTTGTGATTGTGCACATCTCCCTCAGGCACCGATGACGGGGGATGATGAAACACCACGTGGAGCAGTGAGCCCGCCACCAGCGCCTGGAACAACGCCAGGGCGTCTACGGGGAGCATCTTCACACCTTGCTCGCCGAGCAGGAACCCCGCCACCGTGGCACCGCTGATGCCCAGCAGCACACTCACGAGCCCCTTTGTGCCCCAGGACTCGCGAATCGCCCACCAGATGGCCAGCCCCATGGGCAGCCGGTGCAGAATGACCCCGATGGCCAGCTGCAGGGCACCACCGCTGTGTGCACCATGATGAGCGTGGTGATCGTGATGGTCATGATCGTGATGGCCATGCTCGAGGAGCCCAGGATCGGGCAGGTCGTGTCCCAAGCCGTGCAAATGCCCCTCGGCACCCACCAGCGCGGCGCCATCCATGAGGGCGTGCAATGCCAGACCTACGAGGGCCGCCGTGGCCACCGCTGGTGCCCCCCAGGTGGGGCGGCCACCACGACGCGCGAGGCGCTCGAGCATGGTGGGCAGTGCCAGCCCCACGAGGGCGAGCACCACCGCCCCCCAGCCCACCTGCATCACCGCATGGGGCAACACATCGAGCAGGATCAGACCCCCAAGGGCCACCAATACAAAGCCATCGAGGGCGGCGAAGACGCTGGGGCGCCGGCCGGTGAGCGCCACCATGGCGGGGCCAGCGATGAGGGCCAGCAAACTGGCGGCGAGCAGTGTCATGAGGTGGTTTCGAGTTCTATGGGTTTGCAGCAGCACAGGCTGCCACAGATTTCTACCATTGACACTGGGTCGGCGCATTTGCAACAAGGTTGCATTTTCATCGACCTGCGGTGCGTGCTTTTCATGTTCTCTCTCTCACCCCCATCGGGCCTGTGCAGTGTCTTGCTTCTCTGTGCAACTCACCCAGCTGCGTGGAGCTGCCCGGCGGAGCAGATTCCAGAGCGCATCGTCTCACAAGGCCAGCCCGCGACGCCCGAGACCGCAGTGCAGACGGCGCCTGCGACGCAGGACCTCCCAGAGTTGACGCCTGAAGAGCTCAAAGCGCTTCAAGAAGCCCTGGCCATCGACGCAGCAGATCAGGCGCCGGCCTTGAACACCGCCATGCCCTCTCTGGGCAACGCCAACCCGATGACGTCGTCTTTCGCCACCGGTGCAGTGCCTCTGCAGAGCGCCAACCCCGACATCGCCTTCATCCTCGACACCGCAGGCTCGTGGTTCAGCGACGAACCCCAACAGCTCGGGGCCCACGATCCGAACCGCACAGGGTTCACCCTGCAGCAGCTCGAGATGAGCATCGGCAGCAACGTCGACCCGTTCTTTCGTATGGATGCCAACCTCGTCTTCTCCCAGTTCGGGGTCGAGGTCGAGGAAGCCTACGGCACCACCCTCGCTCTGCCCCACGGACTTCAGGTGAGGATGGGCCAGCTCCTCACCCGCTTCGGCCGCCTGAACAATACCCACCCGCACAGCTGGCACTTCCTCGATCAGCCTCTCGTGAACGGGAAGTTCTTCGGGGGTGAGGGCAGTCGCGGGCTCGGCGCCGAGATCTCGTGGCTCAGCCCCCTGCCCTGGTTCGCTGAGCTGGTGTTCTCGACCACTGATGCCGCCGGAGCCTGCTGTGCCCGCAGCTTCTATGGTGGGGACGACCTCGGTGTGGAAGAGCCCATCGATTTACTGGCCACGACGGCTCTGAAGCAGTTTTTCCCCTTCGATGAAGACTGGTCCCTCGCCTGGGGTCTCTCAGGCCAGCTCGGTCCGAACCCCACCGGAAACGGCAACCGCAGCATGATTCTGGGCACTGATTTGTATCTGCGATACCGCCCGGTGGCCTCGGCAGTTCGCAGCGCGGTCTCGTTGCAGGTCGAGAGCATGTATCGCAGTCGGCAAACGCCTGGAGACCGTCTGGAAGACTGGGGCGCCTATGCCCAGTTGGTCTGGAACATCAACCTGCGATGGGAGACAGGTGCTCGCTACGAATACGTCACCGGCGCGCTGGACGACTTCCTCGATCCAGAGTGGACTGAAGATCGTCAGCGTATCACCGGCCAGATTACGTACTATCCCTCTCACTTTTCGCGCTTGCGACTCCAGGCCTCCGAAGATCGTCTTGAATGGCTGGACGAGCCGATTTACGCGGTCATGTTCGGTACCGAGGTGCTCATCGGCGCCCACGGCTCACACGGTTTCTAGAGCAGAATGAGGCACCTCATGTTGAAACGCAGCACCTCCGTCGCACTGATGCTCGTACTCCTGGGCACCAGCGGCGCCCTGGCGAAGCTCAAAGTGGTGGCCACGATGCCCGACATCGGCGCTGTGGCTCAGGCCGTCGGTGGCGATCTCGTAGAGATCACCACCCTGGCAGCGCCGAACCAGGATCCACACTATGTCGATCCCAGGCCGAGCTTGATGTTGCCGTTGAGCCGGGCTGATTTGCTCATCATCAACGGCATGGAGCTTGAGAAGGCCTGGCTCGATCCGCTCATCACCGCGAGCCGCAACTCTGAACTACAGCCTGGCTCACAGGGCCTGCTCGACGCGTCGATCTTCGTGAAGCGCATGCAGGTGCCCACGGTGGCCCTCGATCGCGCCATGGGCGACATCCACGCCGCGGGCAACCCGCACTACTCATATGATCCGAGGCAGATGCGGCAGGTGGCCCTGGGCATCGGCGAGCGCCTGAGCCGTCTCGATCCGGCCAACGCCGCTCAATACGCCGCTCGGGGCAACGCCTATGTCAAAGAGCTCGACGCGATCATCACCGCCGAGAGAGAGCGCTTCAGCAAGCTGCCTCCAGAGAAGCGCCGGGTGGTGAGTTATCACCAGAGCCTCATCTACCTGACGGACTGGCTCGGCATCCAAGAGATCATCAATGTCGAGCCTCGCCCGGGGATCCCCCCGACCCCGAGCCACACGGCCAAGGTGCTTCAAACCATGAAAGGGGCAAAGCTCGAGGTGATCTTGCAAGAGGAGTTCTACCCTCGAAAGGTCAGCGACACGCTCGCCCGCCTGGTGAAGGGCCGCGTGGTGCTCCTGCCGGGTGGGGTGACCAAGGGCGAGTCGTACATCGACCGGATTCGTCGCACGGCGGAGGTGATCTATGTGGCGCTCTCGAAGTAAGTGGCTCGCCTGCGCCCTGGCTCTCACCTTCTCGGGCTGTGCTCTGGACGACGGTGAGCCGTGGGGGCAAGCCGAGGTGGAGCTCGAGGCGCGCTTTGCGCCCAGTGAGGGACGTCTCGAGAGCGGGCGCTTAAAGACCACCACCAATTACGCGGTGCAGGTCGACGCCCTCGAAATCCGCTTCAACGCCCTCGCCATCGCCATGGGGGCTGAGGGCAGTACTGCCGGGTTCGATCCGGCAAACCCACCCCCACAGTACAGCCTGTGCCACAACGGCCACTGCCACCACGAAGATGGTCGACTGGTCGATTACGAGGACATCGCCCTGGAGCTCGCCGAGAGCGGCGGTGGAGGCCCGGTCATCACACAGGCCTTCGCTCAAGTCCCCGTGGCCCTCAGTGTCGAGCCCACATCGATCTCCCTGGGGGACTGCGCCTCGGATTGCCAATTGCCTCGAGGCGGGTTGGCCACAGCAACCCTCACCATCGGTCAGGTGCGTATCTCGGCGGTGATCTTCGACCGCCTCACTGAAGACGCTCAGCGCTTGCCTGATGAAGGCGTAGCCGTGGACTTCACCGTAGACGTGGTGATGAACTTCCCTGTCTCCATCTCTGGTGACGTGGGGAAGAACGAGGCAGTGCGTGTGGGCTTGTCCTCGAACTTCGAGGTGCCAGAGACCCTCTTCGACGGGATCGACTGGCAGGGCCTCCTCGATGGTGAGGGGGCAATCATCGATGAGACCGCTCTTGATGCTCAGATTCAGCGCAACCTCGAAGCAGATGGTGCATTCACGGTTCAGGTCGTGCGCTGAACCACCTTAGAGGTCCTCACGAAACGACTCCCGTCGCCAGTGCCGCGATGCACTTCGTAAGGCGGCAGAAACCGTCCTCGACGATGCTTCGGCATCGCCTGCGGGTGTTTCTGACGCCTTGCTCGCGCCTCACGACCCTGCCTCGGTCCGCCGTTGTGTGAGGACCTCTTCTTCTTGCCATTGTGTGCTTAAAGCGACCCACCCACTGTTGCAACTGAGATGCATTTTCCGTAAAACGCAACAGCATTGCATTAATCGTTCAACGATGGGAAGAACTGCACCATGAACCTCAAGCACCTCACTCGCGTGACCCTCGCCAGCAGCATCGCGCTCTTCGCCTTCGGCTGTGACAGCGACGATGATTCCGAAAGCTCACCGAACAACGAAGGCGCTGGCGCCGCTGGCGGTGAGATGGGCAGCGAGTCCGGAGCCCTCGAAGAGGCCTGCGGCCACGCTCAAAACGGCCCCTTCTCCGACACCACCGCCGCAGACACTGCCGAGGGCGCCCCTGACGTCGCCATCGAGCACACGCGCGTGGACATCAGCCTCGTAGACGTCGAGGGTGGCAAGGGTGGCTTTGTCACCTTCGCCTCGGCCGAGGCTGCCGAGATCAGCTTCTTCCTCACCAACGACGTCCCCATGACCGTGGTGGACGCCAGCGCTGCGCCCCTGAGCCCGGAGAGCTCCGTGACCGAGATCGCCGCCTGCGGTGAGATCGCCGTGATGCACACCTTCGATCTCGATGTGGGCACGTACACCTTCTTCTTCGGCCCCACCGACGCCACCACCCTCGGCTTCTTGTTCGAGGAGGCCGGCGGCCATGACCATGATCATGGCCATGACCACGAAGGTGAGGGGGAAGGCGAGGGCGAGCACGATCACGAAGGTGAAGGCGAGCACGACCATGAGGGCGAGGGCGAGGGCGAAGACGACCACGATGGTCACGATCACGAGTAGTCCATGAACACCGCCGCCGTGCCCCTGAACACCTCCACCACACGAGAGAAGCCTCTCATCCACTGCAGTGGGTTACAGGTGGGGTATCGAGGCCGGGCGATACTGCCTTCGGTGGATCTCTCCATCGAGCAGGGGCAGATTTGGGCCTTCATCGGCCGCAATGGCGGTGGCAAAAGCACTCTCTTGCGTACCCTCCTGGGCCTTCAGCCCAAAATCGCCGGTACGCTCCAATGCCCTGCCTGTCCAGTCAGCTACGTCTCCCAACGCGGCACTTTCGATACTTCAGTGCCTGCTCGAGCCATCGACGTGGTGATGGCAGGCATGGATCGCCGCTGGAGCTTCCTCAGGCCTCGACTGGGTCGGGGTCGGAGCGCAGCCCTCCATGCCCTGGAAGAGGTCGGTCTGCCCCAGGTGGCCCGGCAGTCTTTCTCCGAGCTGAGCGAGGGGCAGAAGCAGCGGGTGCTCATGGCTCAGGCCCTCGTCTCCGAGCCTTCTCTGCTTGTGCTCGATGAGCCCACCAGCGCCATGGATGTCGAAGCCGAGCGCTCGATCTTCGAGTTGATCGCCCACCTGGTGAAGCGCCACCGCTTCGCCGTGCTCATCGCCAGCCATCAGCTGTCTTTTGTGCCCGAGTTCTCCAGCCACGTGGCCCTGCTCGACCGAGAGACCGGCGTGGCCATCACCGGGGACACCACCACGGTGATGGCCTCCGAGATTTTCCAGTCTCGCTATGGCACCTTGATCCCTCGCAGCCCCGTCGACAATGATCCCCTCGGCCTCGCTGCCCATCACTGCGACACACCAGCGCCACGAAACGCTCACTGATCGCCAACGCGATCTGACCCCATGCACGACGAACTCCTCACCCTCAGCTCGTTCTTCGAAGCCTGGCCTCTGTTCAGAGAGTCGGCTCTCTCCGGCGCCCTTGCTGGCGCCCTGTTGGGTGTGCTCGGGGTCTATGTCGTGCTCAGGCGCCTCGTGTTCCTCACCGCAGCAGTGGGGCAGGCCGCCGGCCTGGGCGTGACGCTGTCGTTCTACTTGCAGGGGGTCTTTGGCCTCACGGGCGTGCTGGCTTCCCCGACCATCGGGGCCGCGGTGCTCACCTTGCTCGCCGTGGTGTTGGTGCTCAGAGCTGGCGCTGACGGTCACTCTACAGGCCGGAACTCCACCCGACAGGACAGCATGCTGGGGGTGATCTGGCTCGTAGGCTCTGCAGGCACGTTGTCTCTGGGCACCCGCATCGTGCAGGAGATGCACGATGTGCAGACGCTGCTCTTTGGCACCGCCGTAGCGGTCGTGCCCGAAGACTACACGTTGCTGCTCTGGCTCACCGCGACATTGCTGCTCGTACACCTCGTGGGCTGGCGTGGCTTCTCGGCGGTCTCGTTCGATCCGCAGGGGGCCCGCATCCGCGGCTTGCCGGTTCGGGCCTTGGAGTGGGTGCTCTTCATCTCTTTGGCACTGGCGGTGTCGACGTGTACGGGCATCCTCGGTGCGCTGCCCACCTTCGCCTTCAGCGTGCTGCCGGCCCTGGGGGCCCTGGCCCTGATGTCGATGGCAGGTGTGGGCAATGTGCAGCGGGCCCTGGTCATCGCCGGTGTACTCGGCGCCGGCTGCGGCTTTGGCGGGTATGTGCTGGCCTACCTCTACGAGCTGCCCGTAGGCGCGTCGCAGACGCTTCTTGGCGGCGTAGTGGTGGTAAGCCTCTGGTTGCTCGGCTTGGGGGTGCAGCTGGGACGCCGCTGGTGGGGTCGCTCTCGGGCATCAGTGGCCTGAGCACCAGCCGCCTGAGTACTTCAAGAGAGTGGCGGCCCCTACTGAATCTGAACGCCGCCGTTCTTCTGCAGCGCCTCGAGCTTCTCGCGCACCACCTTGTTCGACTCCCACTTCAGCGCCTCGTTGATGGCCGCTTGCCCCTTCGCCCCCGGCACATCGGCGAGGGCCGTCGCCGCGGTGATGCGAATCTGCGGATCAGGATCCCGCAGCGCTGCCGCCAAAGGCGTCACTGACCGCTCAGCGAAGCTCTGAGCCAGATAACGCATCACGCGGTGACGCTGGCCCTCGGCCTGCTCTTTGGCGATGGCCGCCAAGTACAGGTCGAAGACCTCGTCGTCCGGCCAGTAGCCCAATGCCTCATAGGCGGCGTAGCGCTGAAAGTCGGGGACCGAAGCATCTTTGACCACCTGCTTCAAGATCGCCGGCGCCTCGGGGCTCGCCGCTTCGAACTGCTTCTGCACAGGCAGCTGGTGTCGGGCCAGCAGCAAAGACATCACCTGACCTCTGGGGGTCGTGTCGGCCTTGGGCGACGCCGAGCACGCCAGCGGCAGAGCGAGGGCGAAGGCCAGCGCCAGGGGCGCCCCGGTACGGTTCATCATCCCCATCGAGCTTACTCCTTCGTCAGGGGGTTGGCCTGGATCACCGAGGCCTGGTCTTCGGTGACGATGCTGTTGTCAGCGCCAGCGAGGGGGAACATCAAGTTGTTGCGGTCGGGGCAGTCGTTGGGGAACCCGGCGTTGCGACAGTCGGGGGTGTCGGCGAGGGGATCGGTGGTCTGCTGGTTCTGCTCCGTGGTGTGGAACAGGCCGATGTAGTGCCCCACCTCGTGGGCCAGCACATTCCCGGTGAAGACATTGCCGTCCACCACTTGGCCGCCCCGCTCCTGGAACCGTGATCCGATGAACTCGCCGGTGAAGACCACCCCGCTCGTCTGGGCGCCGTGCAGGCCCGCGGGGCCCGGCAGGCCCTGAGAGATGCCCAGCACCCCGCCGCCACCGGGCAGGGCGAAGGATCGGATGAAGACGAGGTTGAGGCTGAGGGCGTCGTCGAGGGTGTCTCCGGGCAGCTCGGTGAGCTTGAGCACCTCGCCCACGTCACCCTGGCTACGGATCACCTGGAACCGCTGAGCGTCTTCACCCACAACGTCGATGTACCTGATCTCGCCGATCTCGATGCCTGCTGGGGCATACACCGACTCGAACTGGGCGAAGACCGCCTGCATATCGGGATCGTTGGGCGCGTTGTCGGCGGTGCGGCCGATGCCCACGAGGTAGACGTTGAAGTCGATGCGGGTACCGGGGCTCGACTCCTGCAGCGTGTAGTAGCACATGCGGGCGGAGTTGCTGTTGATGATGAAGGTGTGCTCGCCGGACTCGAGCTGATCAGCGTAGGCCCGAGTTGCCGGGACCACCGTAGGGCTCACGGTGCCGAAGAGCTGCGCCGTGGCCCGCTGGAAGGCGTTGCCGCCGCGGAAGTTGATCACCTCGCCGCTGGGCAGGGCGATGCCTCGGGGGTCGACCTGCGTGCCGTCTTCGGAGAAAGGCACCACCATGTAGGCGCTGGTGTCGTCCTCGACGGTGAAGGGCAGGTCGAAACGCACACCGTCGTCGGGCTCGACGCAGGTGATGTCCACAGGCTGATCTTCGATCTCTTCCGGCGAGAGCAAAGGCTCATTGGGGTTGGGGAAGCACACCCCGATGCCCTGACCGAAGGGCTGGCAGATGTATCCCTGCCGGCAATCGGAGGGGGCCCCGCAGATGCGCACGCAGAACTGCGGGTCATTGCTCACGAAGCATCGGTTGTCGACACTCTCGTCCGGACCACGAGCGCAGTCCATGCGGTTCTGGCACCCCACGGTGGTGCAGAAGCCCCCGGGCCAGTCTTCGATGCAGGCACCACCGGCACACTGCCGGTCGTCATTGCAGGGCAGGCCGTCGATGCGGCCGTCGTTCTCGTCGCCGGGCAGGCAGACCGGGCGACCGTCGGCGTCGGCACATGCGTAACCAAAGCGACAGTCCTCGGGACCACAACTCTGGGCGCAGAACGAGCCCTCGGCCTCTTCGATGCACACCGCGCCATCTGGGCACCCGGTCTCGAGGCAACCCTCGACGGCGCAGTAGCCCTCGGGCCACTCCGGCCCGGTCAGACACGTGCCTTCGGCACAATCGTCGTCATCGACGCAGGGCTCTCCGGGCCCGCTGGCCTCCACAAGTGGCTCTGCGTCGGGTACTTCAGCGTCAGGGGCAGGCATGCCACCCAGACCACCTGCGCCTCCGACCTCGCCCCCCATGCCACCGGTGACTTCACCGCCAGTGCCTCCAGCGCCGCCTGGAGAGGCGTCGCCCTCCCCTTCACCCACGCTGGCGTCGGCCTGCGGCTCTGGATCATCAGTGGAAGAGGCGTCTTCGACACACCCCCAAGCGCTCCAGGTGAGGAGCAGCAAGGCGAGCGCCCGGCGATCGATCATGGAGATCTCCTGGAATGACAGAACAAGCGCACGCCTCACACGCAAGGGCCGGGCCACATGATGCGTGCATATTCGCACGATATGTCGCCTCACCGATGCAACGCGGGCGCGCGAAGGGCCACTTTGAAGATTTGAATCCCCACCACAGCAAACTCCCCCACAGTGAGGGTCCATGCTCCGCCCGATGCTCTACGCGCTCTGCATGCTGAGTCTGATCGCGTGCGACGACACCGCCGATGCAGATCCAGAAGAACAACCTGACGGCGCCACAGATCTGTCAGATGCAGGCCCTGACACGCTGTCTGACGCCGCGCCGGATGCCGATGCACCTGATGGCGCCATGGCCCTGCCCTGCGCAGTATGGTTCAACGGCGAAGCTGCCCCCCTCGACACGCTGGAGGTGGGCGCCGGCAGCCGCATCGCCTTACAGGTGGAGTCTGCTGACGGCGTGGAGCGCGGCATCCCTCTGGTGCCTCCAGGCTGGTCCCTGGGGGGCCACCCCGAAGCCAACTGGGGCCTCGTGGCACCCTATACGCCTGTCGAACCTGACCCTGTGCTGAGGTGGCCCGTCAGATGCCCCGACGGCACCGAGTTCATGCTTGAGCAACCCCTCACGCTGCGCCCATTGACATGGTCTCGGACCTTTTTGTGGCTCGAAGGAGATGATGGCCCCCTCGCCCGCGAGTACTTCTCCATGTGGATCAACCCCACCAACACCGACGAGCTGTTGCTGTACGGGGGGTTCCACTATGTGCCGCAGCAATTCACCGTAGGCGACGATCTCTGGCTACGCGATCTGGTCTCGGGCCGCTGGCAACGGACTGAAACGCCAATGCTCACCCCCGCCACGGGTGGTGGGGGCTTGGCGTTGATCCCCGGAGAGGCCTCGGCGCTCTACTTTGGGGGCCTGCGCACGGAGGCAGGCGGATCTCAGATCCCAGGGGCGCTCTATCGCCTCGACTACGCCGACGAGCCACACACCTGGACGCCGCTCGAGCCCCTGGGGCTCCCAGAGTCGGGCAGCTACCAGCCCGCCTTCTTCTACGATACCCCTCGGGATCGATATCTTGCAGTGGGCGGGCAGCGACTGAACGGCACCCATATGGACGTCAGCCGCTTCTTCCTCCCGGAGATGAGCTGGGGCTCCGCTGAAGTGGCAGAGGGCGAAGCACCCACTGGCCGCACGGGCTTCTTCTGGGCCCATGACCCGGAGACAGAGCGTCTCTTCGTATTCAGCGGTGAGCAAGGCGGCGCCCCAAACTGCGACTGTGATCAAGAGACCTGGGCCCTCGAGCTCGCCGAGACGCCTATGCGCTGGGTGAAGCTGCGGCTCGACGATCCACCCGAGGGTCGCCGCAATGGGGCCTACGCCCTCGACCCCGTAGGTCACCGTCTCTTCGTGTGGGGTGGCACGCCAGATGGTATGAACGCATCAGAAGGGGTCTTCGCACTGCACCTGGGGCGCAACGAAGAGCGCTGGGTCCGGGTGCCGATAGAAGGCGAGGCGCCACCACCACGGGCCTCTGGTGCCATGGTCTTCGATGGGGCTCGCAGCCGCATGTTGATGGGCTTCGGCAACAGCACTGCGGGGGTGTTTGCCGATTTGTGGTCGCTCGGGCTCTGATGCCGCTGCAGCGGCATCAGAATCACCGCATCACTGCCCCACGGCAGTCTCTACGTCACCCACAGTCTTGGGCGCCCCGGCTGTGAGCACCTTCGGCGCGCCCGCAGCCTGAATCAGGATGTCGTCCTCGATCCGAATCCCCCGGACATCGGCAAACTTCGCCAACACCGTACGATCGAGGCGATCACCGGCTATGGCGGTGCGCGCGGCATCGTTCAGGATGGCCGGCACCTGGTAGAATCCCGGCTCGATGGTCACCGCCATCCCCGCCTGCAGGTCCCGGTCGAGGCGCAAGAAGCCCAGGCCAAAGCGGTCGCTGCGCACTCGGCCTGCTGCGTAGCCCGCGGCGTCACCGAGATCTTCCATGTCGTGCACGTCGAGGCCCAGCAAATGCCCCACACCGTGCGGGAAGAACAGCGCATGCACGTCATCGGCCACGAGCGTGTCGACGTCGCCCTTGAGGATGCCCAGATCGACGAGGCCTGCGGTGAGCACCCGAGCGGCTTCGAGGTGCACGTCGCGATAGCGCACCCCCACCCTCGCAGTGTCGATGGCCGCCAGCTGGCTGGCGAGGACCACCTCGTAGATCGCCTTCTGGGTCGGTGAGAACTGCCCCGAGACCGGCCAGGTCCGGGTGACGTCGCCGGCCCAGCCGTCGGCGGTCTCAGCCCCAACATCGACGAGCAGCAGATCGCCTGCCTGCATGATGTTGTCGTGGTGGTGGTTGTGCAGCACCTCGCCGTGCACGCTCACGATGGGCCCGTATGAGGTGGTGCAGCGGCGGCGTCCGAGGGCCGCCACCATCTCCGCCGTCACCACCCACTCTCCCATGCCTGGCCGTGTTGCCGACATGCCCGCCACGTGGGCCGCCACGGTGGCCTCTGCGGCCTCGGTGAGGCCCGCGATGGCCTGGGCGTCGTGCACCAGCCGCGTGTCGATCATGGCCTGAGCCACAGCGGCGTTGGCCTCGGGCTCTGCCGTGGGCACGAGCTCGAGGGTGCGGGCCGTGGTGACCGGATCTTGAGCAGCGAGCACCCCCAACGTGCGCTCGCTCACCGCAGCAGGCAGCGCCTCGAGAGGCCTCACAGGCAGGCCCAGACGCTCGGCGAGGGCGTCCAGAGGCTCTGTGGGGCCGTGCCAGAGGGCGTCGTCGGCGTCCGGAGCTCGGGCGTACAGCGTGGCACCACTGGGATCAACGATGAGCCATGCCCCCTCGACGCCTTCGCCGATGAGGTACCAGAAGTGGCTCGAGGGCCTGTACGGCCACGTGTTCGCAGGATAGTTCCGAGGTGCCGCCGCCCCTGCGGGCACGAGGGCCGAGTGGCCGCCGAGCCGGTCGGCGAAGGCGCGACGACGTCGAGCGCAGGCCTCGACGAGAGCAGCAGATGCACGGTGCATGGAGGCTCCTGGGTTGATTCTGATCGTTCCGGTGTACTGTAGTCTCTCCCGCTGACAGTTGCACCACCGGGTGCTGAAGGATTATCTCTACCCCCCATGATGGGCCTGACCATCCTCTCCACCACCGCCGCAGCCCTCATCACCCTCGGGGTTCTGGAGCAGCGGCGCCACCTGAAGGCCTTGGGGCAGATCCCCATCCGCATTCATGTGAACGGCACCCGGGGCAAGAGCAGCGTCACCCGCCTCATCGCCGCAGGGCTCAGAGCAGGTGGCATACGCACTGTGGCCAAGACCACCGGCACGCTGCCGCGGCTCATCGGGCCCGACGGCACCGAGCGCCCCATCGAGCGCCCGGGCCGCGCCAACGTCATCGAGCAGATTCACATCGTGGCCCGAGCTGCAGAGGCCGGCGCCGAGGCCCTCGTGGTGGAGTGCATGGCGCTGCAGCCCTACCTGCAGTGGCTCAGCGAGTCCCGGTTCATCAAGGCCACCCACGGCGTGATCACCAACGCCAGGCCTGACCACCTCGACGTGATGGGCCCCTCGGAGATCGACGTGGCCAGAGCCCTCGCCGGCATGGTGCCCACCACTGCAGGGGCCACGCTCTACACCGCTGAGCGAGATCACATCGACGTCATCGCCCACGCGTGCACTGACAGAGGGGCGCGCCTCGTCGACATCGACGCCTCGGCGCTGCCACAGCTCGCCCCCGAGATCACCACCCCCCTCGAGGGGTTCCCCTACCTCGCCCATGGCGACAACGTGGCCCTCGCCCTCAAGATCTGCGTCGATCTCGGCGTTGATCCCCAGGTGGCCTTGGAGGGCATGTGGGGGGTGACGCCTGATCCCGGCGCCACCACGGTACACACCCTCGAGGTCGACGGGCGGCCGGTGGTGTTCTACAACGGCTTCGCCGCCAATGATCCCGAATCCACTGAAGCCCTGTGGCGCATGGCCCTCGAACGACACCCTGACCTCGACGCCTCTGTGGCCCTGATCAACTGCCGGGCCGACCGACACGATCGCAGCCGCCAGCTGGGAGAGGCCATTGGACGGTGGCCCCTCGCCGACGAGGTGGCCCTCATGGGATCTGGCACTGACCTGTTCGCCCGAGCGGCCCACCACGTCGGGGTGCCCGATGCGCACGTCACTCACGTAGAGCATTTGTCTGCCATAGAGCTGGTGGCCCATCTGCTGGGTCGGCACACAGGGGGCCTGCTCATCGTCGGCATGGGCAACATCGGCGGCCTCGGGCTGCCTGTGGTCGACGCCTTTCGCGCACTTGATCCCACGTTGCTCGCCTCTGAGCCCGAGTCTCCTGGAGAGGCCGCCTCATGATCAGCTGGCTGCCGATCTCCGTGGGCTTGGGGCTGGCCATCAGCCTCTTGTTCTCCGAGGCCTTTGGCCTCGCCGCAGGGGGCCTCGTGGTACCCGGCTACCTCGCCATCGCCTTCAGCCGGCCTCTCATGGTGGTCTCCACCCTCGGCGCAGGGGTCATCGCCGCCCTCATCGTGCAGGGGTTGTCCTCGGTGATGATTCTGTACGGTCGCCGTCGGACCGCCCTCACCCTGCTCATCGGCTACCTCATCGGGCTTTCGCTCGCCCCCCTCGCCCCACAGCTCGGCGGCCCCTCTGATCTGTATGCGGTCGTGGGCTTCATCCTGCCGGGCCTTGTTGCCCTGTGGTGCTTGCGGCAGGGGTATCGAGAGACGGTGGCCTCGGTGCTCCTCGTCTCTGCAGCGGTGCGGCTGCTGCTGATTCTGCTCGGCGCGCCGATTCTCGAGGGGGCAGGATGAAAGCGCTCTACTGGCGTGGCCGCCACCCGTCTCTCTGGGTGCTGCTCGTGGCCACGTGCTGGATGGTGGGCTCTACAGTGCTCGTGGAGCGCTGGCCTGAGCAGGTGGAGCAGTCCGGTCACGCGGGGAAGATCGCCGCCGCGGAGAAAGCAAAGGCGGCCTTCGAGCACATCAAGGGCGCGCGGGGGCACCTCGGGGTGGCCATCGACGCACGGCTCGACCCGCAAGGCTCGGGGCTCATCGGCGCCCCCATGAGCCCGGTGACCAGCAACAGCGGGCACTTGCCGGCGAAGCAGACCAGCATCAACCCCAACTTCGCCGCGGTGATCTATGGCCAGCTGCAACAGGCAGGCGTAGAGCGGGGTGATCTGGTGGCTGTGGGCGTCTCGGGCTCGTTCCCAGCACTCAACATCTGCACCTATGCCGCCCTCGAGACCCTCGGCGCCCGGCCGCTGGTGCTCGCCAGCGCCTCTGCATCGCAGTTCGGCGCCAACCTGCCAGAGCTGATGTGGCTCGACATGGAGCGAGTGCTCGCAGATGCACAGGTGCTCACCACCCGAGCGTCGGGGGCCAGCCTCGGCGGCATTCAGGATCAAGCCCTGGGCATGGATGCCAAAGGGCGCGCGCTGTTGAAACAGGCCATGGCCCGCAACAACGTGCCCTTCATCGGCCTCGAGACCACGAGTGATCGGCCCCTCGACCTGAAGCCCGCGGTGGACGATCGTATCGCCCGATACCGCGCAGCGGCTTCGGGCCAGCCCATCAAGGCGTACATCAACGTCGGCGGCAGCACCGTCTCCCTCGGCGGCACAGAGGGTCGGCGGGCCTTCAAGCCCGGACTCAACGCCGATCCGATCCTCGGGATAGAAGAGATCCCTGGGGTGATGGCCCGCTTTGCCGCAGAAGAGGTGCCGGTCATCCACCTTGCACAGGTGGAAGAGCTGGCCCGTCTCGAAGGGCTCCCGCTCCGCCCGCAGGTCGCACCTGCCGTGGGTGAAGGGGGGATCTACATCAAGGGAGAGCCCAGAGGCTGGCTCGCAGTGCTCTGTCTGATCATCGGCATCGCGCTGCTGGTCCTCGGGGACAAGCGCACGGGCCACACAGGGCAGACATCAAATTGAGCCGCAGAGCCGCAGGGCCACGAGGCCCCGCTCGAAGGTCAGCGCTGAACATCACCCGCCCCGTGAAGAGGCGGGATGACGCTCAGCCCCGGGCCTTGCGGATGCGGGTGCGGATGGCCCGAGCGCGCTTCGAGAGCACGTCGACGGGCTGCCTCATGATGAACTGGTCGAAGCCACCGACGTGATCGATGGACCGCAGGGTGTTGGCGGCCACGCTCAGGGTCACGAAGGTCTGCAGGGTGTCACTGTAAAGACGGCGGCGCTGCAGGTTGGGCTTGACCCACCGCTTGGTCTTGATGTGAGAGTGGCTGAGCAGGTTCTTGACGATGGGGCCTTTGCCGGTCAGCTCGCAACGGTGTGCCATGATAATTCTCCAGCCCCCTAAGGGCAGTGTCTGTCACGATAGCCGGGGGGGTATACACGATCCCGGACCCCGAAGTCGAGGGGTAGAGACGAGTGAGAGGTAGAAATGAGTGAGATTCAGCCCCCCGCAGCAGCGGGCCCGGTCCGGGAGGCCCACCGATTCGACGAGGCGGCCCTCGCCCGGTGGATGTCGGAAAACGTCGAGGACTTCGAAGGCCCGTTGACCGTTCGGCAGTTCAAGGGGGGCCAGAGCAACCCGACTTTCTGGCTCGGCAGCCCCTCAGGGCGTTACGTCATGCGCAAGAAGCCCCCGGGCAAGCTGCTGCCCTCGGCCCACGCCATCGAGCGGGAGTACCGCATCATGCACGCCCTCGCCGACACCGACGTGCCCGTGGCCCGCGTGCACGGCCTGTGCGAGGACAGCAGCCTCATCGGTACCCCTTTCTTCGTCATGGATCACGTCGAGGGGCGCATCTTCTGGAACGTACAGCTGCCAGACATGCCGCCAGAAGAGCGCACGGCCATCTACGCAGAGATGCTCCGGGTGCTCGCCGCCCTGCACAGCGTGGACTTCGAGGCTGTCGGTCTCGGAGATTATGGGAAGGTCGGCGGCTATGTGGCCCGGCAGGTGCGCCGCTGGACGAAGCAGTACGAGGCCTCGGTCACCGACGACATCCCCGCCATGAACGCGCTCGGCGCCTGGCTCGCCGAGCACGTCCCTGACGCCGAAGGCGACGAGACCACGCTCACGCACGGCGACTTCCGCCTCGACAACCTGATCTTTCACCCCACAGAGCCTCGTGTGCTCGCGGTCATCGACTGGGAGCTCTCCACCCTGGGGCACCCCATCTCCGATCTGGCCTATGGCGCCATGCTCTACCACATCGTGATGCCTGGGGTGGGTGGCCTCGAGGGGGTGGACTACGCCGCCACGGGGATCCCCGACGAAGACACCTATGTGGCGCGCTATTGTACCCACACCGAGCGAGACGAGATCGCCCACTGGGCCTACTACAAGGCTTTCTCCTTGTTCAGGCTCGCCTCGATCCTCCAAGGGGTCTATGCCCGCAGCCTGCAGGGGAACGCCAGCTCGGAGAACGCCGGGATGTACGGTGCCGCTGTGCACGTGCTCGCGGGGATCGCCTGTCGGATCGCCGGCGTCAGCGTATAAGGTAGGCCTCATCGGCATCAGCGCCCCTGCGTCGAGCCGACCACATCGATTTTTCAGACACGACACCGCAGCGCTTCCGCTCGGTTGGAGCCTCTATGCCCAGTGAAGTCCACACCATCGACCACCCCCTGATTCAGCACAAGCTGACCCTGATGCGCCGCAAGGGCACGAGCACCAGCAACTTCAGGGCCCTGCTCGCCGAGATCAGCACCCTGCTCGCCTATGAGGTGACCCGCGATCTGCCCACCACCATGCACGAGATCGAGACCCCACTGGCGAAGATGAAGGCCCCGGTCCTCGACGGGAAGAAGATCGTGCTCATCTCGATCTTGCGGGCGGGGAACGGGCTGCTCGACGGCATGCTCCGCATCCTGCCCTCTGCCCGAGTGGGTCATGTGGGCCTGTATCGAGATCACCAGACCCTCGAGGCGGTGGAGTACTACTTCAAGGTGCCCCACGAGATGGAGAACCGCGACGTGATCGTGCTCGATCCGATGCTGGCCACGGGGAACTCCGCAGTGGCCGCCGTGGAGCGCATCAAGAAGACCCTGCCCCGCTCGATGAAGTTCGTGTGCCTGCTCGCTGCCCCCGAAGGCATCGAGGCGTTCCACGCAGTTCACCCCGACGTGCCCATCTTCACCGCCGCCGTGGACGAATATCTCAACGAGAAGAGCTACATCGTGCCGGGCCTCGGCGACGCAGGCGATCGACTCTTCGGTACCCGCTGATCGTGTGCAGTGATTTTGCGTGTGCACACGGGGTGCACATGTGCACATCACGACAAACACGCAGCAAAATCATCCACATTCTCTAAAATCACCACCCAAATCAGGTGAGGTCTACTGGCATCGACCTTGCTCTGCACACAGGCATCAATCAGTTCGATCGTGGAGCCTGTGATGCACGCGTTGTGGCGCTGCCCTGAATGTCAACATGCCGTGAGCGTGTCCACCCCGGGCATCACCCCGGGGCTCAAATGCATGAGCGGCTGTGCTCAAGTCGTCGTCGCCCCTGAGATCAAACAACGACACCCCTCTGACCCCTGGTTGGGGCGTCTGATCTCCGATCGATATGCCCTCATCGACGTGCGCCCCGGTGTCGGCGGGCCCGGTCGCTGCTACATCGGCTTGCAACTGCCCGAGGGCACCCCCGTGGAGATCCGCATCATCGCTCGGGGCACCACCCCCATCGATGATCCGTTCTTTCGCCTCGCAGGGCGGATCGCGGCGTTGAGCCACCACGGATTGCAGCCCCTGCTGGACTACGGAGAGACCACCGACGGTCTCTCCTATCTCGTACACGGTCAGGCTGAGGGGCGCTCTCTCCTCGAGCGGCTGCAGCTACTGGGTCCGTTGACCCCTGCTCAGGCCATCGACATCACCCTCAGCGTGCTCGACGCGTTGCGCCCAGGGCACCTCGCCGGGGTGGATCACCGCGATCTCAAGCCGTCGAATGTGGTGGTGACGCCCCACGGCGACGGCTTCAAAGTGCTCCTCAAGTCATTTGGCGTCATGTCGATCCTCGAGCAATGCACCACCGGTGCTCAGGGTGGTCAGGCGCTGCTGGGCACCCCCAGCTATCTCGCCCCTGAGCGTCTGCTCGACCGACAGGCAGGGGTGCGTTCGGACATCTACGCCCTGGGCGTGATGTTGTATCGCATGATCTCCGGCCGCCTGCCGTTCACCGGCCGCGACAACACCGAGATTCTCGCGCGGCAGATCCAAACGCCGCCACCTGCCCTGAACGTGCCTCTGCACCCAGCACTCGAGGCCGCCATCTTCAAGGCCCTGGCCAAGCGCCCCGAGGATCGGTTCGCCACCACCCAGAGCTTGCGTATGGCCCTCGAGGCTGCCGTGGCCCTCTGCGACGACAGCAACATGTCGATGAGCTCCATGGGCGACGAGCCTGAGACCGGCGTCTTCGCTCACACGGATTCAGCCCGCATGCCCCTGGACGATCAGCCCACTCGCATGCTCGCCGAGGCCCCAGAAGAAGACACGCTCAGCCTCGACGGCAGCGAAGATGGTGAGCTGACGAGCCCAGAGGCGATCAACGGGCACTCTCACCCCTGGACCGACGCCTTTGACAGCGATCTCGAAGAAGAGCCCACGCTGGTCACCGAGCTTGACGATGTCTCCCGATGGGTGGGCCTGATGGAAGCTCAGCGCCTGCCTCTCGATCCGGCCCCCATGGCCCGCACCCCGCTGGCGCGCATTCCCCTCACCCGGATGCCCACCGCCGCGCGGGCGCCAGTCCCCTCTCAGGCACCCAGCTCGAACGCCGAAGCGAAGGCGCCTACGCCCACTGCCGAAGAGTCAGAGAAGCCTTCGGGCTCGCTCCAACGCTGGCGGCTCTCATGGTTCTACGGCGGTCTGGTGCTGGTGAGCGCCCTCGGCGTACTCGGCGCTAAGGCGCTATCGCAATGGGTCCCGGGATATTGAGAGATCCCTCTCCGAGAGAGACCTCGCCGATCTCACCCACGTCACCGGGGCCGTCGATGCGCAGGATGGCGATGTTGGGGGGATCGTTCGGATCCACCGACGACAGGTAGACCGTGTCGGTGAGGGCACCTCGGGTGATGGAGGTCATCTGATCGGCGAGGCCTATCCCACCGATGCGATACGCCTCCACCATCACCCCGGCAGGGTTCTCGGCGAGGACCACCACCTGCCCGGGCTGAAACAACGTGATCAAAGCCGTCTCACCGTCGCTGGAGAACAGCGCCTCCCCGGCCTCGTTTATACCCATGAGCCGTTCGGTCTCCACCAGCATCTCGCCGTCGAAGTCCACCACCGCCACCTGGTTCCCCTCTTCGGAGAAAGGGGAGCTGTTGGGCACCAGCAAGGTGCCACCGTTGGGGGAGATGGCCATGCGGGTGTGGGAGACAAAGTCACCGAAGATGTCAAAGGCGCCGATCTCGCGCCACCCGCGACCCTGGCGGGTGAGCAGCCGCAAATCGTTGTCGTCGACGAAGGGCTCGAAGGCGGCCTGCCCTCCCTGCAAGATGGCCAGCTCGGTCCCAGGCACCTTCACCATGGAGTTGGAGAGCACCACGTCGAAAAATGCGTTCCGGTCCTCTTCGAGGGTGCCGTCACAGGCCACCTGAACCGCAGCGATGCCACTGTCCTGGGCCTGGTTGTTCCCGTTGAGCGCCCAGGCCACCGTACCCTCGTCGGACAGGTGCAGATCGACATAGCTCACCCCAGGCAACTGGATGGCGTCGATGAGGCGCATGTCACCATCGGGGCTCACCTGCACCGAGACCAGAGTGCCATCTTCTCCGAGCACCAGGGCGAACTCCCCAGAGGGCACAAAAGCGATGCGTCGTGGGCGGGTGCCCACGTCGAGGCGACGGCCAGTGTCTACAGGGGTCGGCTCCCCATCCACCACGAGGGCGCGTACCTCGGTCCCGTCTACGCCTGGCTCTCCAGTAAAGGGGTGACCCACGAGGATCACCCGTGGGGCGTCGGGCATCAGGGGCTTGGAGAAGCCACACTCGTCCTCACCACCTGCGCCGCCCATGGGCATCCCGCCCATCGGCTCGCCACCGGCTCCGCCGACGCCGCCCATCGACGCCCCGCCAACAGGCTCGCCGCCGGCGCCACCATCCCCAGCGGCACCACCAGCGCCACCCACAGGCACACCACCGGCGCCACCATCACCACCTGACGCGCCGCCAGCGCCTCCAATGGGCGCACCGCCGACACCACCGGCGCCGCCTGCAGGTGCGCCGCCAGCGCCACCGTCGCCACCGATGATGCCCGAGATTCCCCCGTCATCGACGATGTTGGACACCTCGTCACAGCCCAGCGCTGCGCAGGCCAGCAAAGATGCCATCCAGGACACCCTCTGCATACGTGATCGGCTCAGTGAACTGCTCACAGTCTTCTCCGCTGAACATTTGAGGACAGACCTCAAGTTGCCCTCACCGATACGCGCCCACCTCGTCGAGATCAAGGCGCTGAGGCGTCATGACCGGCCCATGACACAACAGTGATGGCGGGATGACCCCCCTCGTCGCCGGCTCTGTCAGTCTGCATGCACCACGACACGACGGAGAGAGACATGTTCCGCTTTGCCCAGCTCCTGATCGCCCTCAGCCTGCTCGCCCCCCTCTCGCTGGGATGCGGCGCCGCCCGCAAGGCCATGGACGCCGAAATGGCCATGAAGCCGATGAACATCGACTCGTCCCGGCAGAAGCCTGCACCACTCACCCGCAACGTCTTCAAGGCAGACAAGGTGAGGGCTCTCACCGAAGACGACCTGCGGGTGGTCCTCGACGCGCCGGTCTTCCTCGAGAAGAAGGCCCGCATCGGCGTTGTACCCGTGACCAACGGGTATGCGCCTCACCGTGACCTGCCTCTCGCCAAAATCACCGCCGACATCGCCAAGACCCTCGACCGCACCGAGCTCTTCGAGATCGTGAGCGAGATCTCCACCGACTGGCCCACCCACGGCAACATTGCTGGCCTGAGAGAGCTCGCCGCCCGTTACCGCTCCGAATACTTGTTGCTCTACCGCCAGCGGTTCGTCGATCGGACCTACACCAACGGCTGGGGCTGGACCTGGGTCACGATCGTCGGCGGCCTGCTCGCCCCCACCCGCACCCTCGAAGCCGCAGGCGTGATGGAGGCCACCCTCTTCGACGTCAAGAGCGGCACCCTGCTCTTCACCGTCTATGCCCGGGTGAACGGCGAAGCCGACGAGACAGTCTGGGGCAATGATCGCAAACGGCGGGACCTCAAGATGCGGCTGCTCGACGAGGCCACCAGCGCCCTCGTCAAGCAGGTCGAGGCCAAGGTGGAGCAGCTCGCAGACGCCCGGCCCAAGACTGACAAGGCAGAAGAGGCCATTGGCGCGCTGTGATCTCGACCCCGGGATCATGACTCATCTGGGCTGGGCCATACGCGACCCCCTTCTGGTCCATGGCTGACCCAGGATGAATCAATTTGAACCAGCCTGATTCAGCTCGACCATCATTCCGCCGTCTCATGATGCAGGGCGTGACCAGTGCACTTGCTGGTCCAGGCTGCCGGGCGGGCAGCCAATTCTGTGGGAACATGTAAATCGGAGGCGGACCGATATGATCAACTCAAATGAAACCAAAGTCCTCATCATCGAAGATGATCCTCATGTGCGGGCCATCTTGGGCGAGGTCCTCGAACGCGCAGGGTTCGAGACGCACGAAGCCGTGGACGGGCAGGAAGGGTACGAGCGCGCCCGACGCATCAACCCCCACCTGATTCTGTGCGACATCGACATGAGTGGCCTCGACGGGCACAGCGTGTTGCGCATCATTCGGGAGGATCCTCAGCTGAGCCACATCCCCTTCATCTTCCTCACCGGCTCGGACTGTGAGGAGACCCGCAAAGAGGGATTCTCCCTCGGCGCCGACGACTACCTCACCAAACCATTCTCTGTGGAGACCCTGCTCAAGATCATCGAGACGCGCCTCAGTCGGCAGCGGGCGATGCAGGCCCACTACGAGCAGATCTTGCAGGCCTTTGCCGGTCGCTTTACTGAAGAGATCCAAAAGCCTCTGCTCGAGATCACGGGTTACTCCATCGAGCTGCGTCATCAGTGGCGGGAGATGAGGCCCGCGGACATCGAGATGTTGCTCGAGCTCATCGAACGCCAGGGCCACTTCATCGCAGCCCTCACTCAGTCAGAGGTCCAACGCCACCTCACGCCGGTCACCGAGCGCATCTGACGACCTCTCCACGCATCCAACCCTCAGCCTGAGCATCCGCTGCTTCCCCCTGGACATTTTACAGTACGCCTGTATCGTAAGTGAGTCTCATCCGATATGGAGGCTCGATGTCCGCCCCCCTCGCTGGCTTCAAGATCCTCGATCTCACGCGATTGTTGCCCGGGCCGTTGTGCAGCCTGCACCTTGCCGATCTCGGCGCCGAGGTCATCAAGATCGAAGACCCCTCCACAGGTGATCCCACTCGGGCCGACATCACAGGCCGTCAGGCCATGTCCACCTTGTTTCACTGCCTCAATCGCAACAAGCACGCGGTGGCCATCGATCTGCGCACGGCAGAAGGTGTGGAGATCTTCCTCACCCTCGCCGAGCAGGCGGACGCCATCATCGAAGGGTTCCGCCCTGGGGTGGTCGATCGATTGGGGGTGGGCTACGCAGCGGTGAAGGCCCGACGGGCCGACACTGTGTACGTGTCTCTCACGGGCTATGGCCAGGACGGCCCCTGGAAGCATCGCGCAGGGCACGACGTGAACTACGTGGCCACGGCAGGCATCCTAGACCAGCTCGGCGAGGCCGGCGGGCCGCCCATACTGCCCAACTTTCAGATCGCCGATCTCGCCGGGGGCGCGCTGAGCGCCACGGTGGCGGTGCTTGCCGCGCTGCTGCGCCGCTCGAGCAGTGGCGAGGGCAGCTACGTCGATGTGTCCATGACCGACTGCGCGCTGGCCCACGCGGTGATGCCTCTGGCCCAGATGTCGCTCTTCGGCGGTACACCCCCCAGAGGCCTCGACATCCTCACTGGGGGGCTGGCCTGCTACTCGATCTATCGCACCGCCGATGACCGACACCTCGCCGTGGGCGCTCTGGAGCGCAAATTCTGGGACCAGGTCTGCGCAGGCTTGGGCCGAATGGATCTCGCCGATTTGCATCTCTCTCTGGGCCCCGCTGCGGTGGAGCTCAAAGCCACGGTGCAAGGCATCATCGGCGCTCAACCCCTGGCCCACTGGGCCGAGGTGTTCGAAGCCCTCGACGCCTGCGTCACGCCAGTGCTCACCCTCGAAGAGGCCATGACGCACCCTCAGCTGGCGGCCCGGCACATCTTCATCGAGCACACTGATCCCCGTGATGGGGTGATCAAACAGTTCGCAACCCCCTGGAAGTTCGCTGATCACGTCTTCAGCGTTCGCCGCTCGGCGCCGCCCCTCGGCGCGGACACCGAAGCTGTCTTGACGGCGGCAGGGATAGACGCACCCACTCTGCACACACTCAAGGCCCGAGGCATCGTCCGCTGAGGGCCCCTGTTTTGGAGGCAGTATGACCGAAGCGCTCATTTTCGACGCCGTCCGCACCCCACGAGGTCGGGGGAAAAAGACGGGATCTCTCGCAGAGGCCTCGCCGACGCAGCTGGCCACCACGGCCCTCACCGCGCTGCGGGATCGCCACGATCTCGACACCGGCCTCGTCGACGACGTGATCCTCGGCTGTGTGGAGCCAGTGATGGATCAGGGCGCCAACATCGCCCGCACTGTGGCCCTCGCGGCGGGCTATGCCGAGCGCGTGGCCGGTGTGCAGGTGAACCGCTACTGCGGCTCGGGCCTCGAGGCGTGCAACCTCGCCGCAGCCCAGGTGGCCTCGGGCATGCACGATCTGGTGGTGGCCGGCGGCGTAGAGTCGATGAGCCGGGTGCCCATGATGTCTTCTGGAGGGGCCTGGCCTGCAGATCCTCAGCTGGCGTTGCCCACCTACTTCGTGCCTCAGGGCATCTCTGCCGATCTGATCGCCACCAAGTTCGGCTACAGCCGCGAAGATCTGGACGCATACGCCGTGGCCTCTCAAGACCGCGCAGCTCGGGCATGGTCGGAGGGCCGGTTCGAGGGCAGCGTGGTGCCGGTGAAAGACCAGAACGGGCTCACGATCCTCGACCGCGACGAGCACATGCGACCGGGGACCACGGTGGCCGATCTGGCCCGCCTGAACCCGTCCTTCCTGGGCATGGGCCAGATGATGCCGGGCTTCGACTTCGTCGCCCTGCAGCGCTATCCCGAGCTGGAGACCATCGAGCACCGCCACCACGCAGGGAACTCCAGCGGCATCGTCGACGGCGCCGCAGGTGTGCTCATCGGCACCCGCGAGGCCGGGGTCGCCGCGGGCCTGAAGCCCCGAGCACGGGTGAAGGCCGCCGCAGTGATGGGCACCGAGCCCACCATCATGCTCACAGGGCCGAGCTTCGCAGCGGAGAAAGCCCTGAAGCGGGCGGGCATGACCCCCAACGACATCGATCTCTGGGAGCTCAACGAAGCCTTCGCCGCCGTGGTGCTGCGCTTCATGGAGGCCATGCACGTCGATCACTCGGTGATGAACGTGAACGGGGGCGCCATCGCCATGGGCCACCCCCTCGGGGCCACGGGGGCCATGATCCTGGGCACTCTGCTCGACGAGCTGGAGCGCCGCGACCTCTCTACGGGGCTGGTCACTCTCTGCATCGGTGCCGGGATGGGCATCGCAACCATCATCGAGCGGGTCTGAGGAGGCGTGATGTCCACGATCATCGAGTACACAGTCGACGCCGACGGCATCGCCACGATCACCTGGTCCACCCCCGGGCCGGTGAACACCCTCTCCGAAGCCTCGATGTCGCAGTTCGCGGCGCACATGCAGAGCGCCCTCGACGACGAGGCGGTGAAGGGGGTGATCATCACCTCATCGAAGGCCGACTTCATCGCCGGGGCTGATCTGAGCATGTTGCTGACGATGCACGAGGCCGACGCCGCGAGCATCTTCGAGCAGACGATGCAAATGCACGCCCTGACCCGCAAGATGGAGACCACGGGCAAGCCGGTGGTGGCGGCCATCAACGGCACCGCCCTCGGCGGGGGCTACGAGATCGCCCTCGCCTGCCACCACCGCGTCGCCGCCGACCACCCCAAGATCAAGATCGGGCTGCCCGAGGTGAAGTTGGGCCTGCTCCCTGGAGGTGGAGGCTGCCAGCGTCTGCCCCGGCTGGTGGGCATTCAAGAGGCGATGACCCTGCTGACCCAGGGCCGTCAGCTCAATCCTCAGAAAGCCCTCGCCAAGGGCCTCGTCGACGCCGTGGTACCTGCAGAAGAGCTGCTCTCAGCTGCGAAGGCCTGGGCCCTGGCGAACCCTCAGGCGAGTCAGCCCTGGGACGAGAAGCGTTTCAAGATCCCTGGCGGAGGCGTGCAGACCCCGAAGGGGGTACAGACCTTCGTCGGCGCCAACGCCATGCTGCGCAAGGAGACTTGGGGCAACTACCCGGCCCCCAAGGCGATCTTGAGCACGGTGTATCACGGCCTGCAGCTGCCCCTCGACACCGCCCTGCGCCACGAGGCACGGGCCTTCACCTCGTTGGTGAAGGGCAAAGTGGCCAGGAACATGATCAGCACGCTGTTCTTCGGCCTCAACGATGCCAACAAGCTCAAGGGTCGCCCTGCTGACGTGCCCCGCGAGACCTTCGAGAAGATCGGCGTGCTCGGCGCCGGCATGATGGGGGCAGGCATCGCCTATCAGGCCGCCGTCAACGGTATGCAGGTGGTGTTGCTCGATCGTGACCTCGCGTCGGCAGAGAAAGGTAAACAACACGCTGCAGACCTGCTGCGGAGCGCGGTGAACCGCAAGAAGACCACCGCCGAGGCGGCAGAGGCCACTCTGGGCCGCATCACCGCCACGGCGAGCTATGCAGATCTCGAAGGCTGCACGTTGGTGGTTGAGGCGGTCTTCGAAGATCGTGGCATCAAGGCCGACGTCACCGCGAAGACCGAGGCGGTGATCCCCGAGGGGGCCATCTTCGCTTCCAACACCTCGACGCTGCCCATCACCGGCCTCGCGGAGGCGAGCATCCGCCCGGAGCAGTTCATCGGGCTGCACTTCTTCTCACCGGTGCACAAGATGCCCCTGGTGGAGATCATCGTCGGCGCCCGAACCTCCGACGCCACCCTGGCTCGATCCATGGACTTCGTGAAGGCCCTCAAAAAGACCCCCATCGTGGTGAACGACAGCCGGGGCTTCTTTACCAGCAGGGTCTTCGCCACCTATGTGCAAGAAGGCATCGCCATGGTGGCAGAGGGGGTGAGCCCTGCGTTGATCGAGCACGGCGGCCGCCTCGCAGGTATGCCTGTGGGCCCGCTGGCCCTCGCTGACGAGGTCTCTCTGGAGCTGATGCTGCGCATCGCCCGGCAGACCCGGGCTGATCTCGGGGACGACGCCCCGAGTCACCCGGCCCTCGCCGTGGCAGATCGCCTCGCCGGTGAAGACGGCCTGGGTCGTGTGGGCAAGAAGGCGAAGGCGGGTTTCTATGAGTACCCCGCAGGCGAAAACAAGCGCCTGTGGTCGGGCCTCGCGGAGCACTTCCCGCTGGCAGACGTGCAGCCCGATCTCGACACGGTGAAGCGCCGACTGCTGCACATTCAGGCCATCGAGTCCACCCGCTGCCTCGAAGAAGGTGTGCTCCGTGCACCGGTCGACGCCGACATCGGCTCGATCCTGGGCTGGGGCTTCTGCCCATTCCACGGCGGCGTGATTCGCTACATCGACACGGTGGGTGTACGGACCCTCGTGGGGGAGTGCAACGCCCTCGCCGAGACCTGTGGGCCACGCTTTGCGCCGCCAGCTTCTCTGGTGCAGATGGCTGAGTCCGGCGAGCGCTTCTACAGCTGACGCGTCAGCCTATCCAGAGGGCTACGTCTGCGACTCGTGGAACTCACCGCTCGGGTGCTGAGTCATCACCTCAGGATCCCCTCGGTAGCCCCCGTAGTCGATGTCGTACTCTTCACACAGTCGATAGAGCTTTCGGCGATCGATCCCCATCACCGCCGCGGCGGCCTTCATCACCCCCTGAGTCTCCTTGAGCACCGCGATCACAGTGTCTGCGTCGGGCTTGCCGACGCTCGGAGGCACCGAGACCATGGGCACCCGTGAATGCAGAGGGTTGCGGCGGGCCGTGCGCCGGCCGCTGCTGAGCTCTTCGCTGAGATGCTTGGCCTCCAGGGTATATGCGCCCTCGCACTCCAGCAGCGCAGTGCCGATGGCCATGCGCAGCCCGCGCAGGTTGTCGGACCAGTTGTGGATCAAGAGACACTCGGCAAACCCTGCGTTCCAACGTGGTGCCTGCAACTCGAAACGCTGGGCCTCTTCGTGGATGAAGGTCCGGGCCCACGACAGGATGTCTTCCCGCCGCTCGCGCAATGGAGGCAAGCGCACGGGTGCCACGGGGGCCCGCAGCCGGGCGAGCAGATCTTGTCTGAACTGCCCGTCCGCCACAGCCTGCTCGAGAGGCACATTGGTGGCGGCCACCACCCGCACATCGGCATGCAACTGGCCCTCACCGCCCACCCTGCGGTAGCCACCATCTTGAAGGAACCGGATGAGCTCTACTTGCACCTCGGCGTCGAGATCACCGATCTCGTCGAGGAACAAGGTGCCTTGATGCGCTTGGGTGACGAGGCCGTGCTGTCGTGTCTTTGCATCGGTGTAAGCGCCTGCCTCCCGGCCGAAGAGCTCCGCTCGGCTCACCCCTCGGGTGAGCTCTCCACAGTTCACCGGCACAAAAGCGCCGCCGGGTTTACCGGCCATCTCGTGTACCGCCCGCGCAGCGAATTCCTTGCCCGTCCCCGTCTCGCCGAGAATCAACAACGGCACCCTGTGACGCGCGATCTGGTGAATGCGTTTGCGGGCATACACGATCTTCGGAGCATGCCCTGGGAGGAACGGATCAGACCACGGCCCTTCGTGGGGGTCAGAGTCCCGATAGATGAGCAGACTGTCACCCACGCGAATCACATCACCGTCTCGCAGACTCACCCACTGCTTGGGCACCGGGCGGCCGTTGAGGAAGCTCCCGTTTCGAGACTCGAGATCACGGATCGTGGTCCCGCTCAGGCGGCGGTTGATGTGCAGGTGCTTCCGCGAGATCCCCCGATCGGGGAGAACAATCGTCTGATGCTCGAGTGAGTGTCCGGAAGACCGGCCAAGCACGTATTCACCGTAGCGAAGAGTGAACGCTACGCCCTCGTCGACGCCATCTGCCCGATGGACCACTCGCAGATGCCCCACAGAAGGGCCCTCTGGCGTCATCTGCTCGACGAGCGAGTCATAATGCTCGATCGTCTCCTGAGTTTCTGTGGCTTTGTGCTGACTACTCATATGCTCCCCGCAACGCTCAAGCTTCTGAAACTATCACACCGTTTCTTACATTGTGAATGACGTGCATGGCTTCACGTGCCTTTTCGGCACACTTTCTCTAACCTTCTGCAGCTGAAACGACGTCAACAGGCTCAGTGTGACACGCAATTCGTCCGATTCTGCATCCATCAAGCGCTCCTCTGCCGCGCACAGCGTCAGCACCGAGACCTTGACGCCCTCCATCGACTCTGCAGAAGCCAGTGACGAGCATCGCCAAGCATCGGTTCGTCTTCAGCCCGGCACACGCCTTGGTGACTTCGAGGTAAAGCAAGAGATAGGCCATGGCGGTGGCGGCCGGGTCTACCTCGCCCTCGACACCGTGCTCGAGCGCCAGGTGGCCCTCAAACTGCTTCGGCGTGATCTGATCGACATCACCCGTGTGCAGGTGTTCCTGAACGAAGCCCGCACCACAGCGCGATTCCATCACCCCCACGTGGTGATGGTGCACAGCGCGCAACTCTATCAGAACACCCCCTATCTGGTGCTTGAGTACCTCGACGGCGGCTCGCTGCGGGATCGTCTGCGCGACGGCCCCCTGCCCGTGGCCGAGGCCATGTCCATCGGCCTCGCCATCGCCAGCGTGCTCGGCGCAGCCCACGAGCGAGGGATCCTGCACTGCGATCTCAAGCCGGAGAACATCGTGTTCTCCGGTGACGGCGTGGCCAAAGTGGTGGACTTCGGGCTTACCGCCGCCATCGGTGATCCAGTGCGTCGCCGCCTCGTGGGCACGCCGGCCTATATGTCGCCAGAGCAATGGCGACAAGAGTCGCTGATGCCCGCCTCAGATGTCTGGGCCCTGTCTGTTCTGCTCTACGAGATGTTTGCTGGACATCGGCCATATGAGCGGGCGGACTTGATCCCCCTGCCGCCGGTGGACCCACACCCCGACATCCCTCCGGCGCTCATGGATCTCATCGAAGAAGGCCTCAGCGTCGAGATCAGCCATCGGCCAGACGCCCGTGTCTTCGAGGCCACCCTCGACGGCCTGCTCGCCGAGCGTCACCTGCAATCGGTTCTGCAAGAGAAAGGGCAGATCCTCGGTCGCGGCCCGGAGCAGGCAAAGCTGCGCCGTGCCGTCGAACGCATGACGCTCGGTGTTGGCTCGGTGACTGTCATCGAAGGCAACGCCGGCCTGGGCAAGAGCCTCTTGCTCACAGATTTCGTCGCGTGGGCCCAGGGGAGAGGGCACCGTGTGCTCACAGGTGTCGCCGAGGTGTTGTCCCAGGGCACCCCCTATCTGCCATGGCGGCGGGTGATCTCATCGCTGCTCTGCGACACCCACATGCCCACCGTAGAAGAGCTCAAACAGGGTCTGCAGAGCCGGGCCCCTCAGGGGCTCCAACATCAGCTCGCCCTCTTCAACGCCGTGATCCCCCTCGGGCTTGACGAAGGCCCTGATCTCGGAGCCAAACGGGCATCGACCCAAGGCGAGATCACGCACCGGTTCCTCGTCGACCTGCTCGACGCCCTCTGCCCGGAGCCGGTGATCATCGTGCTCGACGACTGCCACTGGATGGACTCTTCCTCCTGGCGGCTCATTCGGCATGTGGCAGAGCAGCTGCCTCACCTGATGCTGGTGTTGTTCACCCGACCCATGTTGCCCGCGCCTGAGGAGATGGAGGCGCTCAAGCGCCTCGAGCACATGGAGATCATCTCTCTGCCCCCTCTCTCGCCAGAGATCATCCGCCAACTGGTGGCCACCCGCATGGGCAATGGCCCTGGGGCTGATCTCGTGGCCGATCGCGTGGTGGAGCGGGCCGACGGCAACCCTTTGTTCGCCGAGGCCCTCATCGACGTTGTGCATCCATCACGCAATCTCTCGGAAGACCCCCACACGGTCAGTCAGGCGATCCGTACCCACATCAGGGGACTGCCACCGGTGGCCGAGCGGGTACTCAAGCAGGCCAGCGTCATCGGACACCGTTTCTCTCGCCTGTTCCTCGCGGCGGTGTATCACACGCCCGGAGAGCTGGCGCCGGGCCTCGAGGCCCTGATCAAGAACCGCCTCCTGGTACCCACCTCAGGCGACGAGCTGGCGTTCTATCACGCCATCACCCGAGAGGCCGCTTACGCCCTCCTGGGCCCTCAAGAGCGCGCCATGGCCCACCGGGCCGTAGGCCTGAAGCTCGAGATGGAGCCCGAGCAGAGGTGGGCACAGCTGGCCCATCACTGGGATCAGGCGGGCGATGAAGCCCGGGCACTCAAGTACGCCGATGCAGCTGGGCAGCGTGCCCTCAAAGAGGGTGCCTGGGCCGAAGCGCAGCGCTTCTTCACACGGGCGCTGGAGCTGATGCCCGACGGCACCCACTACGCAGCACAGCGCGCAGAGTGTCACGAGCGTCTGTGTGCCGCAGCCTATGGCCTCGGCGATCTGCCCACGGTGGAGCTGCACGCCCGCCAGATCCTCGATCGCCCGGAGCCCGAGGGGCCTGTCTCCCGGGTGCTCTCTGTGTTGGTGAAAGGGGCGCAGCTCTACTGGCGGCTGCGACATCCAGCCCGGCAGATGCCCGCTCAAGCGGCGACGACTCGCAAACAGCTCGCCCGCACTCGCGCCTGGTCCCACCTCGGTGGGGTGTACTGGTTCAACAACCGTGGGTTGCCCACCCTGCACGCGCTGATCAGAGCACTGGAGACCGCTGAGCCTCTCGGCGGCTCGAAAGAGCAGGCCGCCGCCTGCGCAGAGCTCGGAGCGGGGCTGAGCTTCAGCGGATTTCATCGGATCGGGCCGTGGCTGCTCAAACGCGGTCGTCAGCAAGCCGCCGCCTATGGCGGGCCGCTTTCGGTGGCGTACGGTCATATGTTCGAGGGCATCTATCGCACAGGCCTAGGTGAGTGGCCCGACGCCCAGGCCCACATCGAACGCGCCCAGTCGATCTACGAGCCTGTGGGCGATCTGTATGGGTGGTGCAACTGCCAGGTGGTCCGCTTCTGGTGCCACCTGTACCAGGGTGAATTCAAGCAGGCCGAGACCGCCATCAAGGCCCTGCTCAAAGGGGCCCGGCGCACCGGCAACCGTCAGCACGAAATGTGGGCCCTGCGCAGCACGGCCATCACCAAACTGCGCCGCGGCGACTCTGCCGAGGCCCTCGCCGATCTCGAAGTGGCGCTGGGGCTCATGGAGAGCCCCCACCGCGCAGAGCGTGTGCCCACTCTGGGTGCACTCGCCCTCGCCCATATGATGCAGGGTGAGCGCCCCCAGGCTCTCGAGCACGCTCGGGCCGCCATCGCTGCGGCGCAGGGCCGTCGCCCCACCTCTCATGCGCTGCTCGAGGGATGCGCAGCGGTGGTCCAGGTCACCCTGGTGGCCAGGGCCGAAGGGTGGTCGGGCACAGGCCTCGACACGCTCACCAGCAGGGCCCACGCGCTGATGAAGAGTTATGCCAGGGCGTTCCCCATCGGCCGGAGCAGATGGTGCCTGCTGCAGGGCGCTCATGCTCATCAGAGCGGGCGTCCACGCAAAGCCGAGCGCCACTGGCGCCGGGGCCACCGTTTCGCCCTTCAGATGGGTATGCAGCAGGAGGCGAAGTGGCTCAAGGCATGTATTTCAGGCCAACCCCCCGAGATGCGCCATCTGACCCTGATAACCCCTCCCTGACCATCTGATGACGCATCGCGCAGTGCGTTCACACGGTATGGTGGTGTTGGGGGTTGTCACTCAGTGTGTCCCTATGAAACACTCCATCATGTGCATGACATGGGGGTGGTATGAACGGCGAACAGGCTGGCGTGTCGGCAGATGCTCATGTCCCCGTCGAACACAAAGAAAACATCGTCATTGGCTCTGGGTTTGGTGGGGCAGTCACAGCGCTCCGCCTCACTGAGGCACTGCTCGATGTGTGTTTGCTCGAGCGGGGCCGCCGGTACGAAAAGGGCGACTTCCCCCGCCCATTCCAAAGAGACAACGAGGGCCTCAGACAGAAGTTCCGACTTGATCGAATGCTCTGGCAGATCGATCACGGCCTGCTCGACAGCCGTATGCTCGGTGACATGTCCACGTTGGTCGGCGCCGGATATGGGGGGGGCTCTCTCATCTATGCCAATGTGCACATGCGCCCACCGGCCGATCTCTTCAAGACAGATGCGTGGAAGCCCACAGGGCTCAACCCCACAGTGCTCGCCCCCTACTTCGACCGTGTGGAGCGTATCCTCGACGTCCAACCGGCCCCTGAAGACCTGCCTACAGAAGGCGGCGGTCGGCGCACGATCGACAAGACCGATGTGTTTCTCAGTGCAGTGAAGGGGCGCACCGCCTTCAAGCCCAACCTCGCCGTCCGCTTCGGCGAGCCCACCGCGTCCAATGACTTCAACCGATCACAGGGCACCTGTGTCGGGTGTGGTGGGTGCAACTTTGGCTGCCAGTATCACGCCAAGAACACACTCGACCTCAACTACCTCGCCGCAGCAGAAGACAGCGGTCACCTCGAGGTACGCACCCTCGCCGAGGTCCACCGGATCGAGCAGGTCGATCCGAAGAATCGACCAGAGGACGCTCACCTCGACGCCCGCGCTCGATACCTCGTGGTGTACGTCGATCACCTTGCAGGCGGGGAGATGCGCACGCTGTCAGCACAACGTGTGTTTATCTGTGCAGGCGCTGTGGGCAGCACGGAGCTGCTCCTGAGATCACAGCGTGCTCAGGCAGGCCGCCTGCCTCACCGACAGCTCACGGGCCTCAGCGATCGCCTCGGACACAACTTCGCCGGTAACGCCGACGCTCTGGGTCTGGTGGTACAGACAGAGAAGGCTGCCGATCCGAACTTCGGCCCTGTGATCACGGCCACGACGGTCTACGACGGTCGCGTGCACAGCCGCACCCCCCAGGAGTATCTCCCGAAGAAGGCGCCTGACGCCTTTGAGGACTACCTGTCTCCAGAAGCGCTCGAGCGACACCAGGCGGGCAAGCCCGCAGGCGAGCCACCCAACTTGGGCGAAGCGCAGCCAGGTGATCCGATCGAGCCTGTGTGGTCACTGCTCCAAGATGGGGGCTTTCTCCAAGGATACGGCGCCTTCTTCGAACTGCTCGCTCAGGCGTGGTGGGTAGAAGAAGGCAAGGAGGTGAGCATCTGGCAGGAGGGGGTGAGCGAGCGTCTGGGCCGACGGTTCGAGCACCTCAAGGCGTGGACCGAGAGCGTCGTGCGACGCCGTCCACGGCCAGAGTCACCCCGGGGGCCGATCCGTCTCGGCGCCCTCACGGACTTTGCCGGGGGCCCTGCTGGTCCCGATCTCGGCTTCGAGCTCTCGGACCACCTCAAGCAGTTCCCCGCTCAGGTGCGCGATCAGATCGTGCGCCTCTTCGTGGCCCAGGTCCTCAGCCACACAGGCATTGAAGATTTACTGCCTCTGGGCTTCGCACGAAGCGCCCTCACCCGTCAGCTTTCTCCAGCGGCTTTGAGCCAGTGGGCTGCCGATCTCGCCCACTTCTGCCTCGACCCCGAGCAGGACCGCGCCGACCGAGCAGTGTTCCTCGCCATGGGCCGGGATCTCGCACTCGGACGCCTCTGGCTCCACCCTGAAAACCCTTCGTCCCCACCGGCCAAAGGCGCCTGGCGAGCCACACCGCGTCTGCAGCTGACCACAGATCTCAACCACAACCGCGTGGTCTATCACACGCAAGAGCGGTTGATGCGAGACACCGCCGAAGCCATGGGCGGTCAGCTGCGGGTGAACCCGATGTGGTCCACCCTGCGCACACCGATCACGGTGCACGCTCAAGGAGGGTGCGTCATGGCGGCCTCACCCAAGGATGGCGTGGTGGATCTCAACGGTCAGGTTCATGGTCACGAGGATCTCTATGTGCTCGATGGCGCGATTTTCCCCGGGCCTGTGGGCGTGAACCCCTCCCACACCATCGCCGCCATTGCTGAGCACCACATCGAGCACATCATCCGTGGCATCGGCACGGCACAACGACCAGAGGCGCCGCTGGGCTCCAAGCCGCTCTCTACAACACGTCCAGATCCAGCGAAGTCCCGCCCTGAGGATTGGACGATCCCCAAACCCTATCCCCTGCTCTCGCCAGAAGCCTCCACCGGGGTGAAGTACCCCGACGTACTCACGGGCTTCATCGCCCAAGGAGGCAGCGGCTTCGATCACACCAAACCCATGACACCGACGCGGTTGGCGAAGTTCAACCCTGACCCTTTCCGCATCGGCGAGCAGGAGGGGCAAGGCGAGAGCGATTTCACGCATCGGCTCACCCTGAACCTGACGCTCGAGATCCCCGACATCGATCTCTTCATCGATCCGCGGCCTCGCATCTCGGCGAGCAAGATCAACGAGCGCGTCGCCCTTCAAGGGATCGCCAACGGTCATGTAGAGCTTCTGTCGTGTAAAACGACCGAAGGCACGCAAACCGCTCTGCAATCAAAGGTCGAAGGCACCTTCCTCATGCGGGCCCTCGATCCTGTAGATCCACCTCCAAAGCGCACGAGTCTGCCCCTGAGCTTGATCCCCGAGCCCACGGGGGGTCGCCGGACGATGGAGTACACCCTCCGCTGGACCTTCCCCAAAGGCGCTCACCCCGACTTCGCCGGGCGCTCGGTCATTTTGAGAGGCCTCAAGACGCTCTACAGCACCCCAGGGCTCGACCTGATCTCCGACTTCTCCACGCTCTATGCCTCTCTCGAGGAGGTGCCTCCCAGAGGACAAAAGACAATCCCTTCTCCGGCGAAGGGACCATGGCGGGGCATCTTCCGCGTGCATCTGATCGACTTTCTGGATCAGGCGGTGAGCCACTTCGAAGTCACGGGCCATGTGAAGAAAGACCCACAACAAGCATTGGCGGCCATGACGCGCTTTGGTCGCCTGGTCTTCGGCGAGCTGTGGGACGTCTATGGCCCCAGCGTCGCACGACAGCGACTGCCGGAGGCATGATGAGCGAACTCTATCCGGACCTGCGCATCGAGCCTCCTGTCCGCATCTACACAGGGGAGACCAGCTGTAAGCCTCCAGATCTACCGGGCAACCCTGTGTGGATGACCCGCGTACGGCTCCCCAACGACGAGCAACTGACTCGAGGGCCGATCCTCTTGATTCATGGCCTGAGCGCCAACCGGTTCACCTTCTTGCCTCAACACCGCGGCGTGCCCGCCCTGGCCCCCTGGCTCGCCCGCCAGGGCTACGACGTGTGGATCGAGGAGTGGCGGGGCACCGGACAATGGGATCAGCAACGCCAGATGTGTGATCTCAAGGTGCCCCGCAGCAGCTTCACCCTCGACGCCGTGGCAGAGCATGATCACCCCGCAGCGCTGAGCCACATCATCCAAAAGCGGCACGCCGACAACCTCAAAGAGTCCAAGATCGACGTCATCGCCCACTGCGTCGGCGCAGCGACGTTCGCCATGAGCGTCGCCAGAGGTCATGCCACTCAATGTGGCAAGGTGGTCCTCTCGGCCCTTGGCCTGTTCTATACCGTGGCCCCCCACCGGCTGATCCTCGCTCAAGATCACATCCTCGACGCCATCACCCGCCCACTGCAGCCCCAGGCCTGTGGTCCGCTCGACGGCAGGGACTGGATGCACCCACAGCCGCCCAGGGGCAAGTCGCCCAACGGCATCGACTATTACGACTACTGGTCCGAGCGCCAGCTCGCGTCGCTCTATGCGCTCTGGCGTGATTTCCACATCGACGGGATACAGCTGAGCCCTCGCTGTGGCCTCGAATATTGCAAGCGGGTGAGCTTCATGTACGGCGAGCCCTACCTGCATCGTCACCACGAGAAACTTCAAGATCACCTCGGCGACATCCACACTGCCGAGGCGCTGCCGATGTACTTCGGCCCGGCGCAGATTCAGCTGTTTCATCACGCCGTGCACTGCACACGCTCGGGTGTCATCCGGCCTCACCCCGCCCTGATCCAGGGTGAGCACACTGACATTCTGGAGGAGACCCCTGAGTGGGATTACCTCGGCGCTGCGTCGAGAGCGCGCTTCACCGACTTGGATCGGCTCACGCTGCTCACAGGGCACCAGAATCACCTCTGGAGCCGGGACAGCATCGATCGCATGTACGAGTGGCTGCTCAATGCCCCTCCCAAGGGCCCCGACAACCACCGAACTCGTTTTCACAAAAAAGTGCTGGCCAGCTTTGCCCATCAGGATCTGTACTGGGGCCATGATGCACCCCAAAACGCGATCTCCGAGGTCTACGAGGCGGTCCTCAAGCCGGCGCTGTCGTGACCTTCTCCTTCTCACGATCACGCTGCTGTGCACTGCATGCGGTGCAGGCCCCAAGGCAGCGAACACCCTCGACACGGTCGAGCGTCGAGGGGTGCTCCGGGTAGGCAGCCCCGGCGACTACCCGCCCTTTGCCACAGCACACGACGACGGTCAGTGGCGCGGTATCGACGTAGATCTCGTGCAAGACCTAGCACAGGCCCTCGGCGTCGAGGTGCAGTGGGTGAAGACCCGCTGGTCCGATTTGATGACTGATTTCGAGGCTGATCGCTTCGATCTCGCAGTGGGCGGCATCACCATCACCGAAGCCCGCCGTCAAAAGGGCGCCTTCACCGCGCCGCTCATGGCCTCGGGCAAAGTGCCCGTGGTCCGCTGCGCCGATCAGGCGAAGTACCCTGACCTCGACGCCTTCAACACATCAGGTGTGAGGCTGCGTTTTCTCGCTGGGGGCACCAATGAGGCCTTCGCCCGCGCGCGCCTGCCCAAGGCCGACCTGCAGACGTGGCCCGACAACCTCACCCTCTTCGATCAGGTGGTCTCCGGTGCCGCCGACGCAGTGATCACGGATCGCCCCGAGGCGCTGCATCAAGCCCGACATCACGCGTCACTGTGTGCGCTGCGCCCTGATGCCCCCATCACAGACGAGCACGTGGGCTGGTTGCTGCCCGATGATCCACGCTGGAAGGCCTACCTCGACGCCTGGCTGCAGCAACAACGCCGCCACGGCCACTTCGACGCTGTCGTAGCGCGTTGGACCAAACCCTCTGCGCCCACGAGCCAGCCCCACACTCAACCTCATGGGCACGCTCACAGCCAGCCCCACAGTCAACCTCACAGCCAGCCCACACGTGTCTCCCCCGAGACCGCCCTCGCCCGAGTCACCCTGCTGCACGGTGGCCCTGGGCCATTCGCCGTCGCGGGGCACCGCATTGGCGAAGATGCCCTGATGCGGCTCGGCGTCGGTCGGGGCGATCGGACGCTGCAGGTGGTGCACCACAGCCCCAAGGCGGTGCGTTGGAGCTGCGTCGTCGACGGCGTGCAGGCCGCCACGGGCACCAGCGTGGGGCGATTGAGCTTGAGGTGGTCCAAGGCCAACCTCGCCGATCTGCGCACTGAGGTGCGTGTCGAGAACGGGCCATCGCTGATCTATCGACTCACGCCGGCCTTCATCGAGCGCTTCGGCCCCATACAGCCAGACGGGCTCGAAGCCGCGGGCAAGGCCGTCATCGCGTTGCCCGCCCACGAGATCTTCACCATTGACTCCACCCACTGATCCTCAGGAGAGATCCATGACCCATGATCTGATCATCCGCGGCGGCCTGATCGTCGACGGCACCGGCGCCGAGCCTCGACCGGGCGACGTCGCCATCTCCGGCGGGCGCATCGTGGCCGTGGGTGAGGTGGAGGGCGACGCTCGAGAAGAGATCGACGCCGCCGGGGCCATCGTCACCCCGGGCTTCATCGACATCCACACCCACTACGATGGCCAGGCCACCTGGGATGCCGACATGGCCCCTTCGTGCGATCACGGGGTGACCACCTGCGTGATGGGGAACTGCGGGGTGGGCTTCGCCCCGGTGCGAGAGACGGATCGGGAGCGTCTGATCCGCCTGATGGAGGGCGTCGAAGACATCCCCGGCTCGGCCCTCGCCGAGGGCATCAAGTGGTCGTGGGAGAGCTTCCCCGAGTACATGCAAGCCCTGGACTTCCCGCGCACCATGGATGTCTGTGTGCAGGTGCCCCACGACGCCCTGCGGGTCTACGTGATGGGGGATCGCGCCGTGGCGGGACAAGCGGCCACTGAAGAGGACATCGAGGCCATGGCCCGCCTCGCCCGGGAGGCCCTCGAGGCGGGGGCCGTAGGCGTGAGCACGGGGCGCACCGACAACCACCGCACCGCCGACGGTGATCCGACACCGGCCTCCGAGGCCACCCGCCGCGAGCTGGTGGGCCTCGCCAAGGCCTTCGAGGGCCTCGACCGCGGGGTGCTCCAAGCAGTGAGCGACTTCGACATGGAGGTGGGCCCCGAGCGCTTCGACGCCGAGTTCGACGTGCTTGAGGCCATGGCCGAGGCCTCGGGCCGGCCGATGTCGGTGTCGCTCCTGCAACGCGACATGGCCCCAGGGCAGTGGGAGAAGATTCTGCAACGCGCCGAGGCCCTCGACGCCCGGGGGGTGCCCTTCAGGGTGCAGGTAGCGGCCCGGGGCATCGGGGTGATGCTGGGCCTCGAGGCCACCTTCCACCCCTTCATGGGCTTCCCGAGCTACAAGTCGATCTGCCATCTGCCCCTGAGCGAGCAAGTGGCCCGCATGCGGGATCCCAACTTCAAGGCCCAGATGCTCACGGAGTCCTCGGAGAAAGTGGCGGGGGACGGCAGCTCCATCCCCCCCATGGCGGATATGTTCCTGTCGAAGCTGGAGTTTTTGTCCACCCGAGTGTTCCGCCTGGGCACCACGCCGGACTACGAGCCTGCCCTGGAGACCTCGCTCTACATGGACGCCCAGGCCCGTGGTGTCTCGGCTCTGGAAGCCCTCTACGACGCCCTGCTCGAAGACGAGGGCAAGGCGCTGCTCTATTTCCCGCTGTTCAACTACGCCCCCTTCGATCTGAGCGATGTGCACACGATGTTGCAGCACCCACTGGCCCTCGCGGGCCTGAGCGACGGCGGAGCCCACGTGGGCACGGTGTGCGACGCGAGTTTCCCCACCTTCATGCTCACCCACTGGACCCGAGATCGCACCCGCGGGCCTCAGCTGCCCTTGCCCCGTGTGGTGCAGATGATGACCGCGGCGAACGCGGATTACCTCGGGCTGAGCGATCGCGGCCGCATCGCTGTGGGCCAGCGGGCAGATGTCAACGTGATCGACATGACCGAGCTGTCGCTGTCACGGCCGGAGATGGTGCAGGACCTGCCCGGCGGTGGCCGACGGCTACTTCAGTCGGCCCAGGGTTATCGCGCGACGGTGGTGGCGGGACAGGTGGTATCGCGCGATGGGGCCCGAACGGGGGTATTGCCGGGGCGTTTGGTGCGTCTAGGGTAGCCCGTCAGTCCTTGCACCACCCCGGTTTCAGACTTTCCTCTGAGTATTTCAAGATGAATGGAGAGTCAGGCCGAGTATCAATTGGGGGCTCGTCTTCTCGATAGAAAGCGATGTAATAGTCCCACCCCCAATTGTCCTCCCACCATCGACCAACAATGATGCCATACTCCATTCTGTAGCCATCTTTGTCGTTGCCACAGAGATGCTTCACACGATCGCCAACCTCATACACTGGCTCAGTTCGCATCTATCGTCCTCCCTCCACCCTGTTTATCCGCAAGACAAAACTTGTCTGGCATGGTTGACACACGATTTGTTTCACCCCCGACCCCTCAGCGCATACCACTGAGCAGCCGTCGCCCTGACGCCCCCAGTCTCCGGATCAACCAGCCAACGCATCTTCAACTTCGCTGGCACCCGAATTTGTGAGGGCGAGCGGTAGGTGCCGAACACCCAATCCCAAATCGGCGTGGTCACTCCGTGGTTGCTCTTCGGATCCTCGAAGTGATGGAAGAAGTGATGGCGGCGCATACGACGCCCATACGCCGTGGCACCTTCTGATGCATGAGCCTGCCAGTGGAACCACTCGTACACGAGATACATACCCGTGAGGCCCACCGAGAAGGCCGCGCCGGCGACGCCCGCCACCCACACTGCCAAGGGGGTGAGCACGGCCAACACCATCAAGGCTGTGCGCAGTTTGAAGCTCACTGCGCTGAAATAGTTACCCTTGCTGTGATGGCGAATGTGCTCTTTGGAGAAGAAGTTCGGCCGGAAGCGCGGATCATGGCCGAGCCAGCGGTGAAAGGCGTATTCCATCAGCGTCCAGCCGGCGATGCCGGCGATGAGGCCTGTCCAGATCATCATCTCTGCACCTTTGTTCTGAGGTGAGCTGTGGTTTTGCGTTTCGGGGGTCGCTCCGCTGGCAAGAGAGTTTCGGGCACGGGCACGGGCACGGGCACGGGCACGAGTTGATACATATGTGGACCCGTAGCCCTGCATGGCTCCGCTCGTAGTGCTGTGATGGTGGAGGCTCTACTCGGCCCCGCGTTTTCCTCAGTGGAGGCTGTGAGCTTCAGAGCCCCAAGATCTGAACTCTCAGGCTGTTCTGAAGCGCGCCATCTCAACTTCGATGGCGATCTTCGCCCTGGTGCCCAGGCTGGGCCACGGGTCCAGATATGTATCAACTCGTGCCCGTGCCCGTGCCCGTGCCCGTGCCCGAAACTCTCTTGCCAGCGGAGCGACCCCCAAGCCATCTTCAACGCCCCAAATGCCGAGTCCCCCTTCATCCCCCCACCTCACCCAACGCCTCATCAAGCAAAGAAGAATCACACCCCCACCCTCTCAACAAATCCACCCCGATCCGAGCCGCCACCCGCTCCATGGGCACCAGCTCCGGAGCCAGCGACGCCTGCTTGTGCAGTTGCAGCGCCCCCTGCGTCGCCGCAAAGAGCGCCACCGCACGCTCCGCCACCGGACCTGGCTCGAGCAACCCTGACTCTGTGGCCTCCGTGAGGGCATCGTGTATCGGGCCCAGGGCGGTCGCCATGGCCACCATCGCCTCCTCCGCCTGCTCAAGCCGGGTGAAGAGCGATGTGGGGTGAGCCATCATCAATGTGAGCATGGCGAAGGCGTGGGGCTGCTCGTGAGCGAAGCGGCGATACACACCCAAGCCAGCGAGCAACTGGGTGATGGGCGCTTCGAAACGCGCAGTGGAAGCGGCCACCTGGGCAGCAAGCGCCTCGATGAGCTGCACCGTGAGCGCCCCGATGAGCGCATCTTTGTCGGGGAAGTATCGATAGAGCGCCGCCGGTGTGTAGTCCGCGGCGTCGGCGACCCGCTTGAGGGTGCAGGCGGCGAAGCCCTGCTCAGTGATGATGTGCAGGGCGACGTCGAGGATCCGGCTGATGGCCGCAGCTCGACGTCGAGCTCGGGGACTGTTTTCGGTGGTGGGCTGCCTCATGCCCACAAAGTTAACGTCATTAACTTTATGAATCAAGCATGCAAACCAGCTACCCGGCAGCGGAATCCACCATCGGAATCCACCATCACTTCTTCAACGCCTTCGCCCGCTCTGCCTTCGCCGCGCTCTTGAGGGCATTGCCACTGCACGTCTTCTTGTCTTTCTTGCAGGTCTCGTAGTGCGCCTTGAGGGCGTCACGGTACTTGTCCCGGTCGTGGAAATCGAATGATCCCGTTCGGATGCGCGGGTCGAGCTTGCCATCAGGCACCCGCACCCCGTTCGGGTAGAGCTGCAACAGCTGCTGGCTGTTGTGCTGGTAGCGGCTCTCGCTGATCTGCGTGCTGATGCCTGGCACCTTGGGCACGATGTCCCTGTTCAAAGCGATGCGCAGTGTCTGCCCCACCGTCTTGAGCAGCGCCTGTCGGAAATCCTCGCCCCCCGCCCGGGGATTGCCCAGGAAGTAGGCGAAAACCTTCCCGCCAACGTTCTCTTTGAGATCGAGGGCGCACAGACTGGCCAGGGCGCCACCGAGGCTGAAGCCCGTCACGTAGATGCGCTTGCCCTTGTGCTTCTTGACCCGTTTGATGATCTGCTTCCGCACCGCCACATAGTCGTCGTAGAAGCCTTTGTGCACCTTCACCTTGCCGTGCTTCTTGGAGAACTTCAGCTTCACCATCCGCAGGAACTTCAGATCGGTTTTCACGTTCTTGAGGAACTCCCCGAGCTTGTCGGACTTCGTACCTCTGAACGCCACCACCACGTTGTCTCCACCCACGGCAACGTAGGCCTGCAGGCCGCTGCCGCCCTTCCCGTGGATCACATCACCCACGAGGCGGTAACCCTTGCGCTCGAGCTTGCGTTTGATGTCGACGTCCTTGGCGCTCGACACCCACTCGGTGTGACGCTGCATGGCGATGGCCGTCCGCAACAGATCGGCGCCGTAGCTCCGGGCGGTGCTCAGGTTGTCGCTGGCCTTCGACTTCGCGCCGGCCACACCAGCGAGCATGCACATGCTCAGCATGGCGCCGAGCACGGTGACGAGGTGATTGCGTTTCATCTCCAACTCCCATGATGGATGGTGCCCTCTGAGAGTCGGCACATCGCCACCCCCCGATGAATCACCGTTGTCATCATGGGTATTTGCCTCTCTGCACAGGTCTCTGACATGCTCCGCAGCCATGTGGCAGATCACACACTTCAGCAGGCCCCATAAAGGGGAAGACGTCGCCCACGGGCTCAAACTCTCACCGAACCGCTGGGGGGTGGTGCTCGCCGACGGCGCCGGTGGCCTCTCTGGTGGGTGGCGGGCGGCTGCGCGCACGGTGGACACCCTCATCGGGCAACTCGAGGATGATCCGGCCAACACCGCCACAGGCATCGCTCGCTGGATGGAGACGGTGGACAATGCCCTGGTCAAAGACAAAAAAGCGGGCGAGGCCGCAGCGATCACCCTGGTGGTGGACGAGCAAGGGGTCCGCGGGGCTCAGGCGGGCAACGTAGCGGCCTGGGCGATGGCCAATGGGCAGGTGACACGCCTTGATGTGACTGATCGCAAGATCCCACGACTGGGCACCAAGCTCTGTCTGCCGGCACCACTCTCGCTCTCCGGGCACATCGACGCTGTGTTGCTGCTCTCAGCTGGCGCCTGGGGACCTCTCGGTGGCGAGCTGACGCAGGCTGTGGCTGCAGCACTCTCCCAAGCTCTCGAAGGGGATGCGAGCACAGCACTGCCGACCCTGGTCCGTGCTGGCTCAGATGACTCGACAGGCATCCTGCTCGTTCGGCGATGACACCCACCACTCCCCTCTCTCCGAAGGCCTGAGCCACCTTCAACTGCCGACACCCACTTGTCGGAAACACTACCAAACAAGTCGTCAACCCACCTGTCGCCCTTGGGCCGAATCGGTCAGAGTGTCTTCACGGTTCGGCGAGCAAGCGGCGGACCCACCAAACACACTGTCGTGATGCCATCAGTGCATCACATATCTGATTGATGATGGAGGTTTCCCATGAGCATCTCGAGTCTGTCTTTCAGCAGCGTCACTGGCATCACCCTGGCCCAGGCCGGCAGCCCGACACAGGCCACTCGAATTCAGATGAACGCAGCAAATGGTGAGCTTGCGGCTCTCCTGACTCAGGCAGGGCCTCTCGTCAAGGAGACAGAGCCCAAGACCACGGCCTGGTTCGGCCTTCGAGCCCATGGCCCACACGCTCAGGATCAAGTGGCCATCGTAGACTTCTTCACCGACGAGAGCGGCCGAGCGGCCCACTTCTCCGGCAAGGTTGCGGGCGTTCTGAAGCAAAACGCCCCTGCGATGGTCCGGGGTGGCTGGACTGAAGGGGTGCTCGCCAATGTCGAAAACAGTACCGTCCTCTCTCATGTGCGTCGCGGCAACGTCGGTGAATCCACCCTCGCAGTGGCCATCGCCTTCGAAGCACTCCCCGGGAAGGCTCATCTCGTCGAAGAGTTCCTGGTCAATGCGGCTCGGACTGTAGAAGCCACTGAGCCTGGCACCCTGTTCTGGGTCTCTCTCAAAGTCGCCGAGGGCGCGTATGTCATCTTCGACACCTTCGCTGACGCCTCAGGTGCCGATGCTCACTTTGCTGGTGATGTGGCTGCAGCGTTGAAGGATGGTGGTGCGGATCAATTGTTGAAGGGTGGGTGGGACGAGGGCGTGCTCGCTCATGTCTCGAAGTTCGACGTGCTCTCCCACAACTTCTGATCGTGTCGTTACGTCAGTGCATGGCTGTGCGCCCTCGATGGTGCTCTAAAGTCTGATCACGTGCTCGCTGTCGATCTCTTTGTGCGACACCAGGATCACCTGAGCCACCGAGCGCGTCAGCCCCCGCAACGCGTCGACCGTAAAGCCCGCTCGATCCCGATCCATGGCCGCGTCGACCTCGTCGGCGAGGAACACTGGGAACACCCGATGGGTGAGCACCTGCCCGAGGGCTAGGCGCAGCGCCAGGTTCGCCACCGCCTTCCCGCTGCCCGACAGCGTGGCCAGCGGTTGGCCGTCGACGGCGATGTTGAACTGCTCGTCCACCTTCACGTCGCCGCGCACCCCACCCGTCATCTGCGACAACAGCCGTGAGGCCACCGTGTTGAGACTCGGCAACAAGAACCCCTTGATGCGACCACGGAGATCGACAAGGGCTCTCTTCGCCGATCGCCAGTGCTCTGCCTCTGCCTGACGTGCCTGCAGATCGGCCTGGGCCGCTTCGTAGCGCTCGAGATCGTGCGTGTATCTCTGTCGAGCGCCCTCGTAGACCACCGCACGTGTCAGAGACTCTCGGGCCTGAGAGAGCTGCTCGGGGACCTCGACCAGAGTCTCGAGCTCGGCCTCTTTCTTCGTGCGCTCTGCCAGCCAGGTGGTGTATCGCCCTTGCGCTTCTGACCAGGCAGATCGGGCCAGATCGTAGCGCTGTCGCGCCTGAAGCAGATGATCCACGTCAGGATAATCGGCGAGCTGACTCTGCAACTCTGCGACCTGAGTGTTCAGGGCTTCCCGTCGAGCAACAGAAGACAACGCCAGCCGTGCCTGACGCAGCGCCTCTTCGGTGAGATTGGGTCGCTCCATGTCATCAGGGACGTCGGCGTAGTGTGCTCTCAGCTCCGCGGTCTGTTGCCACTGCTCCACGACGGCGCGGGCGCGACGCAGTGCGGCTCGGCCTGTGGCTGGGGGCTCAACGGGATCTACGTCGGCATATGCTTCGAGAGCCTCCGCGGCCTGGGGCCACTGATGGCCACACGAGGGGCATTCCAGCTCACCGTGGGCCAGCAGCTCTGACTTCGCCAGCCAGCGATCGTGTTGAGCCCAGGTCTGCTCCATGACTTCGATGGATTCGAGGGTCAGCTCGGGGGGCTCGAGGCCTGCGAGGGCCCGACGCTTTTCGATGTGTTGATGCCAGAGCGCCCACTGAGCCTCGACGGCGTCGACCTCTTGCGCCGTGAGCGAGATGGGTGGCAGGCCCTGCAACTCCACAGAGGCCGCCTGGAGCGCGCTCACCACAGCCCTGCGCGCCTCTGACTTCGCCCGCAAGATCTCTACGGTCTCTTCTGTGGGGCACACAGGCTCCACTGGCGCCTCGAGAGTGTGCGCCAACCAACCTACGAGGGCCGCCCGAGCCGTCTCTTTGCTCTGCAGAGTGTGCACCTTGAGCTTCAGCTGCGCCGAGGGGGCATACCCCGAGGGTTCCTCGGGCGCCACGGGCTTCTCGATCACCCGGGCCATGGCCTCGGCCTCGCGATCGAAGGCCCTGGCCTGCTCGCTCACCCACTGACCCACCCCCTCGAGGAGGGACAAACCCACGGTCTGATCCACCATGTGTTTGCGCTGGCTCGGCGTCATCGAGCCCAGAGCCTCAATCTGTCCCTGGTTACAGGCGTTGGCGGTGTCGAAGACCGTCATGTCGTAGCCCAGGGTACGCCGGATGGCGGCGTTCACCGGGCGGATGCCCTCTGCGAGGGGCTCTCCGTCTCGAAACAGCCAGGCGCGATTGCCCTTGCGGCGCACCTGATGGGGGGCCCCCTGCACCATGAAGTCGAGGATCACTTCGAGCTTCCGGTAGTCGTCGGCGGTGCCCCTGAGGGCCGCCGAGCCGAAGAGGGCGAACCGGATCATCTCCAAGATGAGCGACTTGCCGCTCTCGTTGGGGCCGGTGATCACCGTGAGCCCCTGCTTGAACTCGAAGGTGCGCTCGTGGTGGGTAAAGCAGTTCTTCAGGGTGATGGCGGTGATCACTGAGCGCCCTCTGCGGCCTCGGCCCGAGCCTCGGCGAGGCGGGCCCTGATCTGATCGACGATGGCCTCGGGCACCCCGTGAGCGGCGAAGGTCTCGTCAAAGAGGGCGTCGACGTCAAAGCGCTCGAATTCCACCATGGGCTCGTCATCTTCAGCGTCATCGAGACGCTTCACCAGCAACTGCAGACACTCGATGCCGTCGGGGATCGCCTCGCCTGGCGGGACCTCGATGCGCAGGCAGACATCCTGGAACCGTTTGGGATCTTCGCTCAGCGCCTGCTCTACAGCGTCGAGCGGGTGGGTCTGGTACAGGGTGCCTGTGGGATCTTCCCCGTGGGCATATGGCTGCATCGATCCCACCACGTTGACCTCGAGATCACCCATGGTGCGCACGCTCGGCAGGTGTACGTGGCCGCTGTAGGCCACGGTGGTGATGCTGTGCAGCACGCCATGTGGGATCACGTTGTGGGCGTCTTGGCCATAGGCATCGAGATCCCAGTGGCCAAAGGCAGCGTCGATGGCGGTGATGCCCTCTTCGGACATCTCGTCGATGAGGGTCTGCACCATCGCCGTGGCTGAGGTGAACGGGTGCCAGGGCAACAATGCTAGACGCAAAGGATCGCCCTCAGGTGTCGGCAGCTCTACCCATTGCCCTTCTCCCTGCACCACCAGCACATTGTCGAAGGGCTGCAGCAACCGGCTGAGCACGTCGAGGGCCGAGCGGAAGTCGGCATCGCGGGTGTCGTCGTGGTTGCCCTTGAGGATCAAGAAGCGTGTCTCGGGGTGACGACGGGCGGCCCGTCGATAGGCGTCGGCGGTCTTGAGAATGACGTTGAAGGGCACCACGGATCGGTCGAAGAGATCACCGAGGCAGATATGGGCCCCAACGCCCCCGGCTGCCTTCAGGCTGCGGTGGAAATCAGCCCATACAGTGCGCTCTCGATCCCAGCGGCGATGCAAGGGCACCCCGGTGACGAACCGGCGGCCGAGGTGGGGATCTCCGAGCAGCTCGATCTCGACGCCCTTGAGGGTGATTCGGGGCACGGCCTAAAACCTGAACAAAACACTGAACAAGATTGGGACAATATCTCTCTTTTCACCGTTTGTCTCCCATGTTGCGCAAATACCTGAAATGTGGCATCTTTACCCTCCCTGTCCCATATGAGAGCAGCCATGAACACACCAACACATGTTCTGGGCCTCGCCTTGAGTCTCTGGGGTTCTACAGCCCTGGCAGGCCCGTCCTCGACATTTGAGCACACAGATGGATCGCCCATGCTGATGGTGCCCTTCGAGGACTGGGCCGTGAACAGACGGATCGTTTTCAAGGTACCACCGCTGGCTTTGGGGAGCTCTGGCGCGGTTGTCCTCGAGCCTCAAGGAGAAGGTCAGTATTCGGCCTCGTGTACTTTGCCCGCAGGCCAAGGTGGCCGGGTGATGATCCGCTGGTCCGACTTGTCGACCCGGCCACAGTGTCAATCACTCTTCGAACCACAGAGCGATCGCAGCTGGTCGGTACAGACCACCGACGGCCGCGTACTCACCCGGCTGGTGCGCGCCCTGCCACCGACGATCCCCGGCGATGCATTGTCGATCCACCTGCGACCTGACGGTGGCATGTACTGGGGCGGTGTTGAGGGACGCCGCCCCCGTCTCACCGTCGATCTGCAGGTCTGTCAGTCTCAAGAGGCATGGGTCGGCCACGGCGCCGCCCTGGAGAAGATCACCCTGGGCGGTTGCCCGATGGAGGATCCCCGGCTGTTCCTGCCCACACAGGCGAGCCGCACCTTCTTTGCTGGTCGCCCGGGCCGCGCCATCGTCCGCGTCAAGGCGCCGCTGTTCCCTGGGGGCCAGTGGCGCTCAGTGACCATCAAGTACCTGCCTCCTGGCTCGGTCCCTGTGGCGCAGAGGGCTCCGGCTCCCTCAGTCAAAGGGCCTGACACCTCGGAGATCCTCGCCAAGACCGTGAAGCCCCTGGCCCCCAAGCTCGCGGAGCCCATCCCCCCGATGGCGCCTGCCATGGCCTACACCACTGGTCCATCTCCCGCGGCAGCGAAGGAAGTCTACTCTGGTGCCCTTCGCCTCGGGGTGAATTACAGCTACGTGCCCACCGGCGCGCGATATTCCAACCGGCAGATCGGTGGCGAGAACACCGTTCACGTGGAATCCGACGAGCACCACACCGAGCTTACGGCGGGGTACAGCTGGTTCATCGACGATCTCACCGAAGACGATCGCTTCGTGTGGGGCCGCGGCATCTACGCCGGGCTGACGTTGCTGTCGACCCAGGAAGGCAACAACCCCTTCCGCGCCGTGCACGCGGGGCTCGACATCCTCGCCCTGGATCCGGGCACGGCCCTCACCCTCGCCTTCTCGTTCCGCCAGATGTCCACGCTGCGCAATGGCGTCGAGGATGGCGATCCCCTGCCAGAAGGTGCCGACGCACCCACTCGCAACCAGATGGGCGTGGGCATCTCCCTCATGCTCAACATCTCACCGCGCCTCATCAGCCGCTGAGATCCGATCCACCTTGAGCGCCCTGAGCTGGTGCTTGATCTCGTCGAGCCGCCCCTGAGCCACCCTCCACTTTTCTGCCAGAGCATTCAGTTGGGCCTCAGCCTCTTCTCTGAGACGAGCGAGGTGATGAGGTCCATCTCTCAACCGACCCTCGAGGCGTGATCGCGCCACGGCTCTCGCCCGCTCGGTGAGCGTCTCGGTCACCGCTCGGCGATCGAAACGGACGCCCTTCTCTTGCGTCTTTCTCCACTGGAGCAGGCGGCCGATCAGCTGCTCACCGATGTTGCCGACACCTTCAAGGGTGTCGCGACGTACGTCGGCGGCGGTCTCCACACCTGCATGACGCAGACGTTTGAGGCGGCGCTGATTCAGGGCAGGCAATTTGAGCTGGTCGAGGCGGAATGTACTCAGATGTTGCTCGAGGGCCTGCTGCCGTGCGGCCATCACTTCATCTTTGATGGCCTGTGGATCGACCTGAATCCCTGCAAACCCACCCTCAAGATCGGCCAACAACCTCTGTCTGACTCCAAACCACTGCTGGAGGATGTCGACCCACTGTTTCTTGAAGATCTGGATGTGTTTGTGAAGTTGAAGCGCCTCGGTACTGAGCTCGGTGACAAGGCTTCGTCGCGCTCGGACTGCCTGCCACCACCACCCCATCGCCACGAGGCCTCCGATCCCGCCGCCGAGGGCGAGGGCCAGGCGTTCAGTGCCCAGGCCGGCGGCCACCGCCCCTGCTGATACTCCAGCACAGAGAAGCGGACCAAGGAGGACGCCTCCACCCGTCGAGGCAGAGTGCGAGGGTGAATCGAACACCGGGCGCTCTGGCAGCGCTGGCAAAGCCTCGAGCTGGCGCTTGATGCTCGCCGCATCAAAGGGCGCCTGGGTCAGGCTGGGGGTGAACAGGTCGTGACCCAGCTGATCTTGGAGCGTGCACCACGGACAACCCCAGGCGGCTTGAGGGTAGATGTGGCTCTCATCTCGACTGCAACTGCGCAGACCCTCCTGATGCAGGTGGCTGAGGTGCATCCTCCACTGTTGTGCTGACGGGCGCCCGGCGGACTGAGCCGCAAAGGCCTGCTCGAAGCACCTGGCGATCTCCTGGGGGACGAGGCTCAGTGCTGGTGTATGGGGTGGCCGATCTATCCCTCGCGCGCGCGCCTGAGATCCATAAGCGAAGAGCGCAGCCTTGATCGCCTCGGGGATAGACGGTGCCGTACCACCATCGAGAGCCACCCCTGCATGGGGATGGCGGCCGAGGAACAACACGTGAAAAATGAGCACCGCCAACCCGAAGGCATCTGTGTCGGGGGTCCTCAGCTGATCCACGAGTGACTTGCCCGAAAGCTCGGGAGGGAGAAACTCCGGCGCCCCCACTCGACACAGCCACCGCTGCCCCTCTGAGGTGATTTGAAAGCTGTCGGTGTCGATGAGTTTGAGCTTCACCTCACCGTCGTGGATGCCCACCAATACATTGTTCGGGTTTACGTCGCCGACGCAGTGGCCCCGTTGATGGAGCACGTCGAAGGCCTCTGCCAGGGCTGCGGAGACGTGCACCAGAGACGCCCAGGTGGCTTGGGGGAACTCCCTGCGTCGATCCTTCGGGCTGTAGAGCAGGTGTACCGGCTTGAGGCCCTCCACTCGGGGCATCAGCAAGCCCACCACCACACCACTCGGCGTGCTCAACACGTCGAGCGGCCAGGCGCTCACCGACATCAGCCCTGCATCTCGCAGGCTGAGCATGGCCCTGAGTTTGCCGATCTGCTCTTCCGCAGGCGGGCGGTGATAGAGCTTCGCCGCCAGGGTCTCGTGATCCCGCACGCTGTAAACGCTGCCCTCGCCCCCCTGGCCCAGGCGAGGGCCCAGGATCACCCGGGCGCCGGTGCTGCTGAGGAGCGGCCCTCGGTGGCCGGCAGGTGCCGGAGGACTCATGCCTGCGTGCCCCTTCGAGAGGCCAGGATCAGGCTCTTGTCGTCATCTGTGCGCTCGTTCACCGATGCAGAAGACAGGAAGCTCAACAGCGGCGCCTCGAGATCGCTCCCGGGCTCCGCTTGCTCCACAAAGCCGAACATCTGGTCGAAGAACGGGCCGTGGGCGGTGCGGGTTTCATAGTGCAGCACCAGATGCTGCAGGCCATCCGTGAAGGCGGCGAAGGCCTCGATGGGCCCCTGCACCAGGGCCCATTCCAGATGTAGCTCGGCATCTGAGGCCGTGGCGAACCAGGTCTCGTTGGCAAACTCGCCGCGGGCTGGCCAGAACACCCAGTCGTACCCACCTCGGTGGCCCGCGCTGGGGATCACCATGGCCCCATCTCCGATCTGGAAGAACACCCCATATCGATCGTCGATGAGGGCCACCATCACCGTGCAGGCATACGCTCTGGGCACCGCACCTGCGGCATCGGCCCGTGACTGAATGGCGGTCTGAAACGCACTGAGCCAGTTCAGAGCCCAGGCGCGATCGAGCTCGGCAGCACCTCCGCCGCCCTCGACCAGCGCGCCCATGGCGTCGAGGGCCATGTCGCACGCGAGGCGGGCACCCTCTGCACCCAGCTCCGCGGTGCCAGCACCGTCGGCCATGGCGCACAGGAGGCAGGGGCCATGAGGGCCCTCCACCACCCGCACTTCACAGGCGTCCTGGCAAGGGGTGTCATCTTTGAGGTGGGCCGTCCCCGGTGCCGATGCCGCGACATGTGTCCACGGGCTCGGGCTCACACCACCACCGTGGCCCAGCCGTCCGGGGCCGCCGGGTTTTCGAGGGCCAGCTGATCACCCGGGCGAGATCTCGACACTGAAGACAGAGAACTCGACAGCCAGGTGAACAGGCGTTCGAAGGCCAGCCCCTTGAGAGCCACCGGCTCTCGCACCGAGAGGCTCTTCAAGATCGACACGTCAGCGCCCTCTACCCCGACGGAGAAGAACATGAAGGCCCGCTCGGCCTCGCCGCGCTTCACCAGATCAGCAGCCTCGGCCCACTCGTCGGTGGGGGCGCCGTCGGTGATCAAGAAGACCCAGGGCCGGTAGTAGGCGATGCCGTTGGCCCGGTACGCCTCCTTGCGCAAGCGGAGCATCTCGAGGCCCACGGTGATCGCCTTGCCCATGGGGGTGCCCCCGGTGGTCACCAGAGGCGGCGGGTCGAAGTCATAGGCGGGCACGAAGTCGGCGATCTGCTGCACAGGGCCAAAGGTGACCATGGCCACCTCCACCCGCTTGGTGGCGAGGCGATCTGCCTGAAGAGACTGTTGAAAGGTCTTGAGGCCGGCGTTGAGCTGCTCGATGGGCGCCCCCTCCATGGAGTGGGAGGTGTCGAGCAACAGCAGGCAGGGGCACCGGGGCTCCGGGTTCTCGGCAAATTCCGGATTGAGGATCAACGACAACGATCTCTCCAGTCGAGCTCAAGGCTGCACGTTGAGACTATAGCCTGCTCCACTGTGACGAGCTTCATTTTTCCCCTGGGCCCGTTTCTGGCCTGCTCTGGCCCCTCTTCAAGGGCGTCCGTCATGACCCAACGCTTATATATCCTCCATATGCGCCGATTTCTGTAGGGCGTGCAGACATCAGAGGAGAACCCCATGCGCCACGTCGGACTCATCGCCCTCGGCTTCGTCACAGCGGGCCTCAGCGCCTCAGCAGCCTTTGCTGGCAGCCCGGCTCAGGTGTACGCCCGGTACGCCGCTTCGAATAGCCCGTACAGCCAGGCCGTACATGCCGACGCTGCCGCAGAGGCCCTCGCCACCGAGGCAGATCCGCATGCCGTAGGCACCCCCGGCACCCGCTGGAACCCCACGGAGCGCGTGGCCCCGGCGACGGGGGTGGTGGACTGCGCCACCCACAGCCTCATCGATCACCCTCTCGGACCGCATGTCGCCCGCGATCTCATCACCGAAGCCTGTCAAAAGATGGGCGAGGGCGATCTGGTGGCTCTCGATCACACCGGGCGCTGGCCCGACAGCGGCGCCCAGGCTGTGCAGACCCTCGTGGTGGCCGTCAAAGTCCCGGGCAAGAATCAGGTCGTGCTGTCGGCGCAGCCCTGGCGTGACGCCGGAGGGGCTGCGGCAGAGCTCAACGCCATGTTCAAGGGGCAGCGGCCGGAGAGGGCTCGGCGAAAGAAGTAGAGGTCAGCTCACTCGTAGCAGCTGTAATCGTAGGTGGTGGTCAGGACCTCGCCGGCGCCCTCTCGAGGCGTGCGGACCACCTTGCTGATGTTGCCGAACTCGTCGTAGGTGTACGACAAGGTGAAGTCGAGCAGCTCTTCGGGCATCTCGCCACCGTAGACCACGCTGTACCGCTCCAGGCTCTGGACCAGCGGCGCCTCCCCCTCGACATAGTTGAAGATCCAGTAGGCATCGAGCAGATCCTGCTGCTCCCCCTCACCGGTGAGGCGACGGCGCAAGATGCGGTTGGTCCGGCTGCGACGGCCCTTGGCGTCGAAGGAGAATCGCCAGATCTCGTCGGTGTCGAGCGGGTCGAGGGCGTCGACGGTCATCTCGGTGAGTCGGCTGTTGGCGTCGTAGACGAACGACGTCGTCCACTGATCGTCACCGCGGACCACCTGACGCCGGGTCATACGGCCCGCGCTGTCGAATTCGTAGTCCCGGGTCTCGCCCTTGTTAAACGAGGTGCCGTTCACCGTGAGACGCTGGCCCCCAGGATCAAGCTCGTAGGTGAAGGTCTCGAAGGTGGCTCCGTCGATGCCGTCCTCGAAGCCTTCCACCCGCAACCGCAGGTTCCCGTTGGTGTACCGGGCGGTGTAGGTCGACGCGGTGTACTCGCCGATGTCGAGACGGTTGAGCTCGATGCGGGTGATGTTCCCGAAATCGTTGTAGCTGTAGACGCTGTCGGAGATGAGCTCCCCATCACGATCACCGGTCCAGTACGACTGGGTGCGCTGGGTGAGGCGGCTGGTCTCGTCGAAGGTGTAGATCGTCCGCTGGGGGCGGAAGCCGTCGGTCTCCACCACACAAGGCAACGGGTAGTTGTTGTTCACCACTGGCCCGTCGATGGGATAGAACTGGCGGAACTCAGACTCCGAGACCCGGCTCAGACACTCACAGGCTGTGTAGCTGTTCCCCGGCAGGCAGGTCCGGAAGCCCGGGGTGTCGAAGCGGGGCAGGTTGCCCTCGGCGTCACGGCAGGCGCACAGCTGTCGGGAGCCTGGATCACACTCTTCAGGGCCCTCTTCTTCACACACGCACTCACCGAACTGCCCAGCGTTGCTGCACACCTGAGTACCGTCGGCCACCATGTCGGGTGAGTCGGGATCAGGGCAGGTGCACGCTTGCTCCTCGCCAGCGGTACACTCCGGGGCTGGCGCCATGTCGGGCACATCAGCGTCGACGCTGTCACCGCCACCTCCGTCGTCACAGCCAGAGATCGCCGCAGCCAGGACCGCTGCGCAGCCCACCATCCAAAACCTCGTGTTCATGCTCACCTCATCTCCACGCATCTGACCACCGCGACTCTGTGCAGGTCGCGCCACGGATGACCATCGGCGGTCTTCTCGATTGGGGGAGGGTACAGGGAATGGCCGATGTGGTGAAACAGGTAGAGTCGTCTACCTTGACAATGTGCCCTCGATCAGACTCCATCCGTCGCGCCGAGAGAGATGGAGCGCCTCATGCAGCCTGACCACGATCTGCTCACAATCACCGTCACGTGCCCTGATCGTCAGGGCCTCGTCGCGGCCATGGCCCAGGTGCTCTACGGACACGGCGCCAACATCCTCGACGCAGATCAGCACTCTGATCCCCAACATGGGCAGTTCTTCCAGCGCCTGCGGGTAGATGTCAGCACCCTCAACACCGATCGTCACACTCTACGGCAAGCCCTCGGCGAGGTGGCCGAGCGGTTCCAGATGCAACTGCACATCCGTGAAGGCAGCGTGCGCAAGCGCGTGGCCATCATGGTCTCCAAGTACGATCACTGCCTTCAAGACCTGCTCTGGCGCCACAAGGCCGGTGAGCTGTGCTGCGAGATCCCTCTGATCATCAGCAATCACCCGGATCTCGAACCCCTGGCTCAGCAGTTCGGCATCCCGTTCCACGTGCTGCCCATCACCAAAGAAACCAAGGCCGCTCAAGAAGCGAAGGAGATCGAGCTCCTTGAGGCCGCCGGCGTCGACCTCATCGTCATGGCGCGCTACATGCAGATCCTCACCGAGGGCTTCATCGAGCGGTTCAAGCACCGGATCATCAACATCCACCACTCGTTCCTGCCGGCCTTCATGGGTGGGCGCCCCTATCATCAGGCCCGCAGCCGTGGCGTGAAGCTCATCGGCGCCACCGCCCACTACGCCACCGCTGATCTCGACGAGGGGCCGATCATCGAGCAGGACGTGGTGCGATGTAATCACCGGGATCAGGTGAGCGATCTGATTCGAAAGGGGCGAGATCTCGAAAAGGTGGTTCTCGCTCGGGCTGTGCGCTGGCATCTCGACGACCGGGTGCTGATCTACGGCAACAAAACCGTCGTCTTCGACTGAGCGCACTGCTTGATGAGCCTCGCGGCCCCTGCCCTCGTCACCTGCCTCGCCGACGCCGAGCAGCCCCTCGTCGAGGCCTTGCAGGGGATCACGCTCGTCGATGATCAGTCTCCGGAGGCCATCGCCCGGGCTCTGATCCATCTCACTGTCCTCTGCCGATTTGCATCAGAAGGCACGACGCTCGCCACGTTGCCCTGCGCCCACCCCGCAGTCAGCGACATGTGCGACGCGCTGAGCATGCTCGCCGACCACGGCCCTGTGGCGTCTCAGCTCCGAGCCTTGAGACACACCCTGGCCCGACACCCCAAATGGCCCGCGCTCTCTTTCGAAGAGACCACCCACTTGCTGCCGCTGTGCATCCGCAGACGCAATCCGGATCGAGCCTCGGCCCTCGGCCTCTTTACCACCCCAGCACCTGTGGCCCGAGCCATGATGTCCCTCGTAGCCGATCTCGGCGGCCTCGAGGGAGATCGGCCCTTTCTCGACCCTGCCTCGGGCACCGGCGCGTTCCCCATCGCCTTGCTCGAAGTCGCCCGCCAACGGCTGGGCTCGCGCTGGTCTACCCAGGCCCCCCATCTGGTGACCCGGATACATGGCCTCGAACTCGACTGGGTGATGTGGTTGGTGGGGCACGTCAGAGTGGCGATCTGGCTGCACAACCACGGCGTCTCTGTCACGCCCACGCTCAGGCTTCCTCTCGAGCGCGGTGACGGCCTCACAGCCCCATGGCCTGAAGCCCTTCAGCTCGTGATGGGCAACCCGCCCTACGCGCGTTTGCCCACGGGTGATCCTCGACGGCGCTGGATCACCCCCTTTGCCCAGGACAGCCGCGCCCAGGGTGCTGGAGGCCACGTCAAGAGCCTCTACAACCTTTATGTCGCGTTCTGGGGCCGCGCACACGCCGCAGTGACTCAGGGTCAGATCTGTCTCGTGACCCCTTCGGCCTGGCTCAACGGCCCTGGCTTCATCGGCATGCGGACGACCCTCTCCACCCCATCGGGCGACCTCTACGCCCTCGACCTGCGCGGTGATCAATTCGGAGGCCGGCGCACCGCCAACCTGCTCAAAGTGCGTCCCCCCATCGCCATTGGCCTCAGCCATCGAAGAGAAGGTGCTCAGGCCACATCGGCTCGACTCTTCACGCTGCCGAGCGATCTCGACGCCCGACTACAATGGCTCGAAGGTCAGCCCTCGATCGGAGACATCCCCTGGCGATCGATGTCATCGCCCCTCGAAGCCCCCGTCCACGAGACTTCCCGTGGCTCAACTGAGCTGAAGGCGCCCCTGCTCACAGACATTTTCACGTGGCAGACCTCAGGGGTGCAATTCAAGCGTACCTGGCCTGTCGCTCACCGACCCTCGCTCCTGGTCGAGCGCTGGCGCATGTTGTTGAGCCACCCTGATCTCGGCGCGGCGCTGAAGTTGACCCGGGACCGCAACCCGACGCGCCCTGGCCGGCGAATCGTGGACCACGCCCGACTCGATGCACTTCACCCCGACATCGCCGAGCCGATACGCGCAGCCCTGGCGCAGGGTTGGGATCCTGAGGCGCCGCTCGGCAGCTTGAACCCCGATGCGCCCCACCCGCCCATCGTGCCTTATGGCTGGCGTGCCTTCGATGATCAGTGGTGTTTCCTCGACGATCGGCTCTGTGACTGCCCTCGTCGACCGCTCTGGAGACAGCACACCCCGCAGCAGCGCTACCTCGTCTCTCTGCTGACCAAACCCTTGGGCCGTGGACCCTCGGTCCTGCCTGGCATGCTGGTCCCCGACATGGATCATTTCTGCAATCGAGGCGGCCGAGACATCGTGCCTCTCTGGCGAGATGATGGCGAAGGGGGCCAAGCCCCCAACATCGCCCCCGATCTTCTAAACACTCTATCGGCTACATGGAACAGGGCGGTCACCCCAGAGGATCTCTACAACTACACCCTGGCGCTGCTCGCTCACCCCAGTCATGGCCGCGTGCTCGATGGCGCGCTTGTAGATCCGGGGCCGCGTGTGCCCCTCACTGCGGACGGCCCCCTTGCCGTCGAGGTGATACAACTGGGCCAGCAACTCTTTGAAGTCTTTAAGAATTCACCTCCGGACCGAACGCTCTGCTGGTCCTCTCCACCTCAGCCTGAAGCCCCCCCGAGCTATGCCCTCAGAGACAACGCGATTTTTCTTTGTGGAGGTCGCTTCGAATTACCTCGGCCAGAAGTCGTCGAGCGTATCTCCGGCTTCGATCCGATCCGCAGCTGGGTGAAGCGGCGGGTTTCGAGAGGCAAAAAAGGGGTGATCCAATCCTCGGAAGAATTTTTTTTATCAGGCGATGAGATTTTTTTGGGGGTGGCCCGTCTGGTCTCTCGCTTATCGACTTGGGCGTCGTTTTGGCCCGCTCAAGCAGCTTTTTTAGGAAAAGCGCTTAAGTTTTGAGGGGTGGGTGTTTGAGCACCCATATCGCACCTTTCCATTCCGGAACATAAATATGTGCAAAGGCCCGCTTGAATGTTGCCGTTGCAAGGCCCGAAACGGGCTACACTGAACAAACGCTCACCTATGCACGGGTGCCGATTTGCGTAGAAATGAATGGGTGATAGTGGGACGGAAGTGGGCTACTTCCGGCAGGGTAATTCGGAATTTGAGGAGAACGGGCATGGGCAAGATGCACGATCAGAAGATTCAGAAGAACCGCAAGTTCATCAAGGGTTTGGGCGTTGTGGCTGCACTGTCGGTCACAGCTCTGGTCAACGGCACGGACAACGTGCCCCTTGAGAAAAACTCTTCAACCCCTCAGCAGAATGCACCTCAGGTGGCCCGGCACGTCGTCGCCGCGCCCACTCTGCATCAGGGTTCGGCCGTCGTGGGCAACCACACCAACGTGCCTGTTTCTTATGCGTCGCATTTGCAGGTCGATGCTGCAGCCCCTCATATCGCCATTACGGCACGGGGTGAAGTGGCCTTGAGCGAAATCATCATTCGGACTGAAAAAAAGTTCGATGAAGATGCTGCGGCCCGCATCGCCGAGCGCTTTGGTGCCCAAGTGGTGGCCTCGCCCATGGCCCACTTCGCCCATGTCAAGCTCCCCGAAGGTCAGGATCTCGCCGAGGCCATGACCTTCATCAACGCCCTCGACGGCGTGAGCCCCTCGTACAACGCCATCATGCGGGCCACTGGCCTCGGCTCCAGCTCCCGCGATGCCCAGATCCAAGCCCAGCTGGACTACGCCCCCATCGACCCCATCGCCGCCGCCGCGCTTGCCCCGCTGCAGTGGCAGATGGACGACAGCGCCTTCGGTCCTGGCAGCTGGCGCAGCACCCTCGCCCGCAGCTCCAGCGACGGCGTCACCGTGGCCATCCTCGACAGTGGGGTCAGCATCGCCCCCTCCATCGAGTGCGCCGAGACGGTGGCCCCCTACGACTTCGTCAACGACGATGCTGATCCTTCTGATGATCACGGCCACGGCACCCACATCGCCACCCTCGTGGCCGCCAACCCCGAGTGTGGTGCGGTGTTCCAGGGCTACGCGCCCAACGTGACCCTCATGCCCGTGAAGGTGCTCGACAAGCAGCTCGCCGGCACCGAGTACGCCCTCGCCTCCGGCATCCTGCACGCTGTGGAGCACGGGGCCGACGTCATCAACATGAGCCTGTCGTTCAGCAAGGGCTACCAGCCTGGGGCCATGCTCCAGGCCGCCATTCAGAAGGCCGCCGATGCTGGCGTGGTCATGATCGGCTCCACCGGCAACGCCGGCATCGAGTTCGTGGGCTGGCCCGCCGCCTCCCCCCGGGTCATCGCCGTGGGCGCCTACGACGCTCAGGGCATGTCCGGTGAGGCTTCAGCCCGCACCGACTACTCCAACTTCGGCGCCGCCGTCGACGTGCTCGCCCCTGGTGGCACCCTCAAGGATCGCAACGAAGACGGCCTGCCCGACGCCATGCTCGGCGAGGCCCCCGTTCTCGGCTCTGACGGCGAGTTCCAGTTCTACCTCTCCGCCGGCACCTCACAGGCCGCCGCTGCGGTGACAGGTCTCGCCGCGCACCTCGTGGCTCAGGGTCACGATCCCGCGGTGGTGCCCTCTATCATCTCCGCCAGCGCCGAGCGCCCCGAGGGTCACGATCACGAGGCGGGCTCCGGCCTGCTGAGCCCCGGTCACGCCCTGGCCTTCGCTGATCGCGCCGACTTCCCCGGCAACGAGGCCCTCGAGGCCCGGTTCCAGGTGAACACCGTCATGGCCCTCACCGAGGGCGCCGAGGGTCCCGAGGCCACCGTGAAGGTGGCGGTGCGCATGAGTCACCCCGAGAAGGGCTCCATCACCCTCGCCGACGCCGGCATCGACTCCGCCGTGAAGGTGAGCGGTCACTGGTCCGGCGCCGTCTCCGGCACCGACAGCTGCGAGGTGCAGCCCGGTGAGTCCAGCTGCGAGTTCACCCTCGGCCTCGGCAAGACCGTCGCAGGCACCCTCGTGGGCTTCGAGGTCGACACCGTCACCGCCATGGGCGACGGCTCCGGCATCCTCGACGACTGGGGCCGCCCCGCCGAGAGCTTCTACGGGCTCAAGGGCGAGTGGGCCGACACCCTCGTGAACCACGACACGCACCACGTCTTCTTCGAGATGAACCAGGAGAACGCCGGAGAGACCTTCGGCGACGCCACCATCATCTCCAGCATGCTCTACCGCCCCTTGGGTGCTTCCGGTGTGATGCCTCCTTCGGCCTGGTTGCTCGACGGCGGCTTCTTCAACGCGCTGCACGTGGGCGAGGGTGAAGCCACTGGCGACGGCCTCGGCTCCAGCAGCCACATCATGGGTCTCGGCTCCAGCAGCCTGGTGTTCCAGTTCAACTCCACCCTGCTCAGCCCCCAGCTCGCAGTGATCGAGGGCAACGGCCTCGGCTCAAGCAGCCTCGACTTCGAGTCCGTCATGGGCCTCGGCTCCAGCAGCCTGATCTTCACCGGCGCCAACACCATGGGGCACCTGCTCGCTTACGGGAACGGTCTCGGCTCCAGCAGCCTCGACTTCGAGTCCGTCATGGGCCTCGGCTCCAGCAGCAATGTCTTCAACCAGTACCTCGGCCTCTACACTGTGCAGGTGGCCTACGGGAACGGTCTCGGCTCCAGCAGCTACATCGGCGAGGACAACTTCCTCACCGGTGCGCACTCCAACGTGCTCGATCAGATGGGTGGGCTCTCCAAGTTCTACGGCTCGGTGACCGCCATCGCCCAGGGCAACGGCCTCGGCTCCAGCAGCCTCGATCATGAAGAGGTCATGGGCCTCGGCTCCAGCAGCCTCTCCGCGATCATTTACAACCTCTACGCCGGCTTCAACAGCTTCAACGCTCAGGGCAACGGCCTCGGCTCCAGCAGCCACGACGCCGACAACTTCATGGGTCTCGGCCCCAGCACGCACTTCGAGCGCCTGTTCCGTCGCGTGTTCGCCCCCCAGCAGGCCACCGGGAACGGCCTCGGCTCCAGCAGCCGCGACTTCGAGGCGGTCATGGGCCTCGGCTCCAGCAGCAACATCTTCAAGCTGATGATGCTCACCCTCTCGGTTCAGGCTGAGGGCAACGGCCTCGGCTCCAGCAGCATCAACTGGTCCCTGGTGAGCCCCGAGAGCGGCCCCGACATGACCCCGGGCCTGATCTTCATGGGCCTCGGCTCCAGCAGCAACGTCATGCAGGGCAACGGCCTCGGCTCCAGCAGCATCAACTGGTCCTTCTTTGCCGGCCTCGACAGCGGCAGCAACTTCGCTGACCTCTCCGCGGCCATGGGCCTCGGCTCCAGCAGCAACGTCATGCAGGGCAATGGCCTCGGCTCCAGCAGCCTCGACTTCTCGATGTACATGGGCCTCGGCTCCAGCAGCCACATCCTCAACTTCGCTGAGGTCATGGGCCTGGGCTCCAGCAGCAACAACATGCAGGGCAACGGCCTCGGCTCCAGCAGCATCGACTGGACCATCTTCGCCGGCCTCGGCAGCAGCAGCAACGTGGTGGATCTGTCTTCGGTGATGGGCCTGGGCTCCAGCAGCCACGACATGCAGGGCAACGGCCTCGGCTCCAGCAGCCTCGATTTCTCGGCCGTGATGGGTCTCGGCTCCAGCAGCCTCGACTTCTCCGCTGTGATGGGCCTGGGCTCCAGCAGCTACGGCATGCAGGGCAACGGTCTTGGCTCCAGCAGCCTCGATCACGAAGAGGTCATGGGCCTCGGCTCCAGCAGCCAGCCCATCGGCCACATCACCCGCTCCCTGTTCCCCGTGAACGTGCAGCAGTTCGGGCTCTGAGACCACCTCGATCCCTGAGCGCTCTCCCGCCGCATCCAGCCTCCCACTTCAGTACCGCGTCATCCCTTGAAAGTGGATCGCCTCGGAGACCAGCGACGAGGCATGTGACGGATCGTAGGGCCGCCAGCACGCCGCGGCGATCTGCAGACCTCGTGCGCCCTCTGCCAGCATGCCTTCGGCGATCAATTGCCGGCTGGATCGCTCCAGCAGTCGACGCGCACATGGATGTGGATACACACCACATGCACTGAACACCCGCCACGCACGCTCCATGCACATCGACGCCCCAGCGAGATCGCCCATGCGCATGCTTGCCCCCGAGAGGAGCACCCACGCCACGGGGCGCCACCGGTAGGCCAGCCCGTCGAGGTGATGCTCCGTGAGCCGGCGAAGCAATGCGTGACAGCGCTCGACCTCTTCGGCATCACAGCGAATCATCGCCAAGTGCAGGAGCCCCGCTGACAGATGTTGGGTGCTGGTCTCCGACCATAGACCCACAGCGCCTTCGAGGCATGTGGCCGCCTCGTTGAGATCACCCTCCAGCCAGGCGATGTTGCCTTGGAGCAGTCGGGTCGACGCCACGCCGTTGATGGCGCCGATCGCCTTGAAAGCATCCATGGCTTTGCGAGCGCCCTCTTCGCCCTCTGGAGACTCGCCCCAGATCCAGGCGGCGGCCTCACCATGCAGGCACCAGGCCCACTCCACCGCCAGCTCGGGGATCCCTTCCACCATCTTGCGACCGGCAGTGAAGCGACCACGGGCCACCTCGTGCAGCCCTTGGGCCATGAGCGTCCAGCCTTCACCGCGCAGCGCCCGGGTGGCCCCAGCGAGATCTCCAATCCGCTCGTAGACTCGAGCGGCTTCGAGATAGGCCCGGTGTGCCGCCTCGATCTCCCCTTCGCTCAGCGCGCTCATGGCTTCCAGGCGGAACAGCGCAGCCCAGCCCTCGGGGTAGTCGTAGACTTCTACTACGCGGCGCAACCGCTGGCGGGCGTAGTG